>JACKAB010000006.1:0-242500 GCA_020635285.1 Ignavibacteriales bacterium
CTGACTTGCTCCATCTCTGCCAGCAAAGCTTCCAGCTTGCCCTTCAGCGTTCTAGCATTCTGAACGTTGATGTACATATCCAGCAGAAGTTTGGATTTAAGAATTGCGTAATCACTGTATTGTGAACTGATTACATTGCTCATAACAAGCCTAGCGTCATCTATAAACCACAATGATGAATCCGCCTCGTAAATGTACTCAGCAATCTCGACAGCCTTGTAGACAGTATTTAATTTGCTTGTTTTGCTAAGTGGAAGGTCTGTGTAGACAAAGCAGCTTATGTTAATCGTGAAATTGCCCTTGTTGAATTCTGGAAAGACAAAAAACAACTCTTCATTCTCATGGCTCACAAAAATTGCTTCTTTGTTGGAGGAATAGTTGCATCCTAATACTTTGCAGAAGTCATGGATTGCAGATTCGATTAGGTGGAAGATGTGTCTGTTTCTTTGGTTGGTGTCTAGCATAATTAACTCCTTGAATGTGATTGATTATCACAGTTCTTATGCCCGATAAATGGAGAAAAATAGGAGGAAATTCGTTATTTAGAGGTTAGGAATGAGCTTGCGCTTGCTGGAGTAATAGTTGCCGCCGCGAATTTTCGAAACCACGCACCTCCACCATTTTGTAGCGTCGGTCATATAATTTAGGCTTCTTTACAATGAAAAAAAGTCCGCTGTTAAACGGGGTCTAGTTGGTTCAATAATATTTTACTAATTATTACTTCATCAACAACATTTTCTTTGGTAAAGTAAAACTGCCAGCCTTAATCGTGTAAAAGTAAATTCCACTTGTTAAGTTACTCGCATCAAAGAGTATGAGTAAGTACCGGCTGATGTTTACTTTGGAAGAAATACTGACATTGAAAGAAAAAGAAGAGAAACTAAATGGAGGACTCTAAGGCAAAGAAAAAGAACAAACTTATTAACTAGTTTTTTATTTTAACAAAATAGAATGAGTAAAACTGTCTATTAAATAATTAATGACTTCGTCCATAACCTTTTGAAGACATGCAAAGAACAATAAGATTAACTGGGTTTCTTAAAATATTCATCCAATTTAAAATCTCACTAAATTTATTTTCATTACCAATTTTAAATACTAGATATGCATTTTTCTCAATGTAAGAACTTCCTTTAGGTACATAGGTCGGATGATCGTTTATTAAACGGCGATTCCAGTATTTTCCACCATTTGCTCCATCGCTAATTTTTGTGTGTGGTTGGTATGTGGGTGATTCCAGCCCTCTATCATTGGTGATATCATATTTTATTCTGATACTCCCAAAGGCATAGCCTTCTTTTTCGTTATAAAAACACAACCATGGTGCATCATTTTGTATTGGATTACTTTCCAGTTCTTTATACCTTTTTGAAAAGGGTAAGTCAATTATTTCTCCTCGGTTATTTTGATAAGCAATATTTGTATATAAACTATCCATAGTCATTTCATCATTTCTGAGCAAGTCCAGATAGATATCACTTTCCATCTTCATTGAAGAAAAAAACTTAAAATATGGCAGTCCTTCATAAAACGAATAATTAGCAGTCAAGAGAATTTCAGGATGGTTTACGGCATAATCTTGTCTAGCAGTAGAAACTAAGTATGATCCACTATTTAATATATAATAATTAGGACTTTCCCAACCAGCTATTGTGCTATAATTTTCTAGTCCGTGCCTCTGAAAATTAGGTGCCCAGTGTATTCTATTCTCGGATCTAAATAATAATTTATCAAAACCCATTTTTATTTTTAATTCATTAAGCTGCCCTGAATTTTTATTTTTACCATCGCTACTATTTATCATTGACAAATCTGCGCTGTAAAATTTATTGTCAATGATCAAATTTAATCCTCCACCACTAACTTTAAGATTTGTGTTTACAATCGGTTTTAATTTTACTCTTTTAAGTAAATATTCTTTTCTTTCATCTGCTTGTATTGATATGGGGAAAATTACATTCAAGATAGAAATACCCTCATTCTCATAATCTTGTTGCTCAGCTATTTGACAAACTATTCTTTCACCACTCAAATGATCTTCAGCAATAATATTTAATTCGTCACTGCCTTTAATATTTGGATTAAGTTGTAATTGAATTTCAACATATTCTAAAGATCTTGCTATTCCGATTGGTTCTTGGATTACGACTCTTGCTAAAGTCAAATCATCTGCCGGTAATTCTATTGTTAATAATAGAAAAGATATTATTGATAAAAATGTCCGGCTAGTATTTATTCTGATATTCAAATTTTGCACATCCAGTTATAATTAATAATAATTCTCACCCATTATATTCAGCTTTCCAATATTCAACTTGATTATTATCCATAGCTTTATTTGCCAGATCAACTGCAATTGCTGCATTACGCCCATTATCTATGTTTGATATTGGCGTTTTGTTATTTTTCACACAATCAACAAAATCTATAAACATGGCTCTTGTCGTTTCAAGATCATCTATAGTATTATTCTCTACTGTAATCGGTATCGGTTCATTTCGAGCCCAGGCTTTCCGAGTTGCACTGCTTATTGCATCAATTTTTTGTAATTCATCATCGCTCAAAACACTTTTTACTTTTGATGGTTCTGAATAGTAATGAGCAATTTGTCCTTCTTCTTTCTCAATAACTATTGATCCTTCCGTGCCCATAATGACAATAGTGGTACTTTCGAAAGCATTGGTTGTAATAGCCTGGAACGAGGCTTTTGTGCCTCCAGGATATTCAAAAATTGTATTCACATTGTCGTAGGTTTCTCTTCCGTCTCTATAGTAATCAATTCCTCCCATTCCCATTATTTTTATAGGCAAAGAATCTAAAATCCAATTTACAATATTAATATGATGCGAACATAGTTCAGCCATTAGACCGCCGGAATACTCACGGTACATTCTCCAATTGAGTAAACGCTCCAATTTTTGATCCTCAGTTTTTCTACGCCAATCGGTATTCCTATTATAATTACAACGGATGTGTGTTATTTTTCCACATTTGCCATCCTGAACCATTTGATGAATTTTATTAAATAGCAGACTGCTTTGCCATTGATAACCAACCTGGAAAACCTTTTTAGAACTCTTCACTCTTTTTGAAAGAATTAATGCATCTTCAGTATTAAGTGTTAACGTTTTTTCACAAATTACATGTTTGTCAGCATTTATCGCATCAATGGCCATTTGATAGTGAAGATGTTGTGGTGTAGCAATAAGTACGGCATCGATATCTTTTTGTTCTAACATTTTGCGGTAATCAGAATAACCTTTCGCACCTATTTCTGCTTCATTTAAACCATTTTGTAAATGTGCAGGAATTATATCACAGCAGGCAACTACTTTAATTCCAGGAGTTTGTTTTAAAATGTAACACTCCCATTCCCCTCTATTTCCGGTTCCAATTACACCTATACGAATAGATTCTTCTGATGATTCAAGATTATTATTAATGCTTCCCATACTCATTGTAAACGGAATTGCCGCAGTAACCGCTGCGCCAAGTTGAATAAACTTTCTACGGTTAATATTACTTGACATATCTTTAACCTCCATAATTATTTAAGTCGCTATTCAACTGTTACTTCTAAAGGAAAAGAGATTCGTTTAGCCCAATATCTAATATCGCTTAATTTCTCCTGTTCATTTATTCTAAATACCAAGTATACGTTGTCTCAAATAAAACAACTGCCTTTAAAGCCAGAGGTCAAATGATCATAAAGCAATCTTCTATTTCAGTATTTTACACTAAATCTTAATAAAGATTTTTCTCATATAGAGCCAATAGCAAATGTACCACAATAATATCCATACCATTAAACTTGTAATCACATTAATTTGTATTATATCTAACCAATATAATAAACCAAAAGAAAAAGGTTTTACGATATTGTAAATCCACTTTGCTCCGCCTGATTCGGCAAAAAGATAAATGAATAAGGGATTCATACCTACGATTGCAAAAATCGTAGACCATCTTTGAAATTTCAATATGTCAATAATCCAATAAGAGAATGCCAATGAGAGCAAACACCATCCGCCGCTTACAATAACAAATGACGAAGTGCTTATACGTTTTATAATTGGAGTGATTGGGTTTAATCCGTAGCCAATCATTAGTCCAATTATTCCGGCAATAACTAGTATTTTAACTTTTTGATAAGGAGTTTTATTACTAAGCAAAAGTTTACCTGCTAAAACTCCCCAAATAACATGTGAAGTAGTTGGAATAGCATTAAACGAAACCCAATGATCAGCGGATAACTCGCCGGAGATTAACAAATCAAAATAAGCTCCGAAATTCTTATCCGGCGTAAAAGGCTGGTCAAAACCAGGAATTGAAAAAGTTCTATAAATGATTTCTGTAATGACCAATAGTAAAAGACTTATAGATAATTGCTTCCAAATTGAAAGATTAATTATTAGAAACGCTATTATGTAACCAACTGAAAGTTGAGCTAAAACGTTCTGGAAACGAAAAGTAATTTTCCCTGGACCAATACAATATAAAGCCCATCCAAAGAAAAGCATTAACAATGAGCGCTTAATTGCATGAATTAGCAATTCTCTTTCTGAATCACCGCGGCTTGATCTTTTAGTATATGAGAATGGCAGTGCTACACCAACAATGAACATAAAAAAGGGTTGAACTAAATCCCAAAATTTTAATCCATTCCATTCATGATGATGAAGCTGCGTGCTAATTGATTGAATTAAAGAGCCCTCAAAATATGGGTCAACTATGTGACCGAATAAACCGGTATATTCTGCGATGAGTAGGAACATTGTGAAGCCACGAAAAAAATCAAGTGATAACAATCTCACATTCGGCTCAAAGATATTTTCACTTTTGCTTTCTGATATCAAATGTAGTATTCCTATTGCAATATTTAATATTACTATCTAATTATACTTTTCCCTAAATAACAATTCTGCATTTTTTACAGTGTCACCATTTATTTCATCAATTGAACAAACATTTCTTTCATTTCTGCAAAGCCTTTGTAAACAACTTTTATTGACATATAAGTAAACGAAACTATTGAAAATAAAATTGTTACTAGCCAAAAATATTCCCATAAATTCATTAGACTCTCTCCTCTTCAATTTTAGGTTGAACCATATTTTGAATACCTGAACCAATCAACATTCCTAAAAACGAAACCACAAATCCACCCCAACCAATTTCTGATGCATAATCTTGAACCTCAGTTGGCCAAATCAAATATAACATCGGCAAAATTGCACCAAATGTAATTGCTAAATAAGCTCCAAGCGTTCTTGCTTTTTTCCAGTAAATTCCAAAAGCCACACAGATTAAAACGCCCGGGATGAAAAGCATGCCAGTCATATTAAGATAAAAATACAATAACCCTTCCATCTCGTGAAACAGTGACCACCAAATAATAAAAATCATTACAACAGCCATTGTTATTCTGCTGACCAATAATTGAGATTTTGAATCAAGTTCTTTTTTTGTAAGATAAGTTACTGCGCTTCCAATAATATCTTGTGAAACCACAGAACTCCAAGAAAGCAAATAGCTTGCATACGTGGACATTGAGGCCGCAAGTAATGCTGCGAAAATAATCCCCAGAAATCCAGAAGGCACCAATTTAACTAATAGCAATGGTAATGCTTCAAGCGAATTAATCTCAGTTCCCACAACAGCTATTGCCATTATTCCCCAAAGTATTGGCATAATTCCTCTTGATAAGAACATTAGTCCAGACCAGGTATAAATTTTCTGTCCGGTTTTCGAATCTTTAGAAGAAAATAATCTCATAGAAATAGCCTGCCAGCCAACAAGCAATGCGACCCATAACAGAGTTTGCCATACAAGAAAACCTATTCCAAATTGTCCTTCAAGTGCGGTTGGGAAAAAAGGATTCATCCCCTTTTCACCCATTTGCGTTGATACTGCTCCTACAATATTATCCCATCCAATATGAACCAAACCATATATTGTAATGAATATCATTCCAAAACTAAGCAGCACATATTGAACATAATTTGTTACAATAACAGAAACCATTCCGCCAATAACCGTGTAAATTAAAACTAGGGTTAGCATTATAATCATTGTCACAAGTAAATAATCTTTGGGAATGCCGGTAACAATATTTATAAAGTTTGCTTCAACTCCCGGGAAAACGCCAAAGTTTAGTATTCCTCCAATCGCCATAATTATTCCAATGTAAAATCTAACCCCTTTGCTAAATCTTCGCGAGAAAAATTCCGGGATGGTGCTAATTTTCATTTCTAACAGCGGTTTAATTATGAAACCCGTTTTACCTAAAAATATATAAGCTATAACTGGTGGGAAGGCAACTATCAAGGCGGCAAATCCGGCTTTGAAACCAAGCTCAGCATAATAAACATATGTTATCATTCCAATTTCGGTGCACATTAATGAAAGTAAACCGAGATGAAAACCCATTGATCTGCCTGCGACTAAAAAATTGTCAATGCCTTTAATATATTTTTTTACTATCGAGCCAGAAAATATTATGAGAATAAGATAAGCGACTATAAGAATGATATCAATTGTAGTAAGGTTCATCAATTACTCCACTAAATTTACAATTTGCTTAAAATGATAACTGAGTTATATAAAAATTAAATTTCCAAAATATTTTGGCTGATGAAAGTTTGGTTTCTCCGAATCAATATTATTCCATACTCCGTAATGTTCATATTTTGTCTCATCGCCGCATTTATAAAAATTACCTATAGCATTCTCTGAGTTAAACTTGCATTCATAATATTTTTCAAAAAGTGAAATTGGAATTTTATAATATATTTCCCAAAAATAATTTCCGTATTCACCTGTAATAGGTTTAGGTAATGAGGAAATAACCTGAATTTTACTAATATCTTCAACAGATAATTTTGATCTCGCACCTACCGCACCAAAGCCAACGTGAATAGTTCCAATAGGGTTTATCTCAAAGTTAAAATACTTGTTTGTTTTGCAAGGGAATAAATTAACAAAAAACTCAACACAGCTATCTTTATGAACAGGATCATTTATTTCAGTATACTTTGCCGTTATTTCAACTTCATAAGATTTGAAATGAACAAACATATTTTGGTCATTGTAACAAACTTTTGCTTCTACTTTCGGCTTGTAACTATTTTTCATCCAAAGGTAATTATCAATTACTATAACTGGAATAACTTTCCAAAATTCAGAATTATTAAATGAATCTTTTTTGCAGATTTAACTTTTAATAATTGCATAACTTTTACTTTTCAATTAACTTTTATTTTTATTAGAATATTTTTTAACAATTTTTTCCATCTCGTCAGCCTGCTCTTCTATACTTGCCAATAATGCAAATTGATTTTTAGCTCTGTTCAAATTATGTAAATCATATTCAACTTTATAATAAACATCACCAAGAATAAAATCCGTTAAAAATCTAATTGCTTGTTCAAATACAATAATTTTAGCACCCAATACTAAATTGTTAATTTCATCTGCAGTTAAATAATCATTCAGCTCTGTTAAATATCCTTTTACAAGAGCATCAAATATTGGCAGACGCATTTTCACTTTAGAAAAATCTTTTACATCTTCTAAGGCTGGACTTGTAAAAGTTCTTACCATATCTCCAAAATCATTCAGAATTATTCCAGGCATAACCGTATCTAAATCAATGACACAAAGACCTTTGTTGGTCTTTTTGTGAAGCATAACATTATTGATTTTTGTGTCGTTGTGTGTAATTCTAATAGGTAATTTTTACCTTCTAATTTTAGAAATTCATCATTGATGTAATAATATTTTTTTGCAAGAGAAATTAAATCGGGTATATTTTCAATTCTATTTTTTTCTTGGATTATGCTTTAAAGATTCTTCAAAAGTTTTGATTCTATTTTCTAAGTTGTGAAAATTTTTAATCGTAATGTGACATTTATCTGTATCGAAATCGGAGAGATATTTTTGAAATTTTCCATATGCGCTTGCTGGCTTCGTAAGCTTGTTCAATATTAATAACACTATCAACCGTATAAGCTCCTTTTATAAAGAAAATAACATTCCAATAATCGCCTTTTTCATCAACGTGAAAATAACTGCCGTTTTTGTTTTGAATAAGCGTTAATACTTTTCTGCTTAAGTCAGGTTCGCTTATTTGTGTTAATCTGTTTCTAATATGATTTGTAACATTAAGAGTATTTTCAACTATCAGCTTTGGTTCTTTGAAGACATAACTATTTATTTTTCGCAGAATATATTTTACTTTTTGACCGGCTTGCTTATAACGCACAAGTAAAGTATCGTTAATGTGCCCGCTGCCAAAGGGCTTTGCATCTATAAAATCACCATAGATTTTAAAGTTGCTCAGAATATTTTTGGTATTGCTTACTTTAGTTACCATAGTTTTGTAGGATATTTCCTTTTTTAACCAACTCTTTAATTTTAGCCTTAACTATTATTTTGTCTTCCTTGTATGTTAATCCGAACCATTGTTCATTTGTTTCAACTACCTTTACCTTCCCTTCCCCGCTTTTAATAAGTTCGTCTATAACCGAAGGGAGATAAAACTCTTTTTTAAGGTCATTCCCATTTTGCTTTATAAAATTGTCAAAGCTTTCTTTATACTTTTTGAAAATGCTTTTCTTAAATGCAAACATATTCATTGAAATAATTTCTTCACCGGTTAAATTTATCCAATTACTATTTTCATCTTTGAAAATAATATTACCATTTTCTTTCTTAATTTCAGTCTGTTCAACAATTGAAGTTATATAATTTCCCTCATCAACTTGACATACTCCTCGAGAAACAGAACCGTAATCCGATAAAGTATTTGTAAGCTTGAAACCAATCAATGAATGCTCAGTAATATTTCCATTTGTAGAGGTTAAATATTCATAAGCTAGTTTAAATGAATTAAAACCATAAAAATCATCCGCGTTAATAACTGCAAAAGAATCATCAATTGCGGTAGAAGCTGTTAATAAGGCGTGTCCGGTTCCCCATGGTTTTATTCTATTTGAATTGACTTCGTACCTTGATTCAATTGAGTCCAATTCTTGAAATACATAACTAGTTTCAATTTCCTTAGGAAGCGAGTCAATAATTACTTCCTTAAATTCATCTTCAAAACTTTTTCTGATAACATAAACAACATCACCAAAGCCGGCTCTAATTGCATCGTAAACTGAGTAATCAATTATTCGTTCACCGGATGGACCAATCTTATCAATCTGTTTAAGACTGCCATATCTTGAACCCAAGCCAGCTGCAAGAATTAATAAGGTTGGTTTGCTTTTATTCATATATTTAACGAATCACAAAGCAAAAATTGGTTTATTATTTATCCACCTTCCGCGTGTGAAATCGGGGAAGAATTGCGGAGAACTATTGCTTGCAATTGATGCCTCCGACAAAGGAGTTATTGCGCTCCAAGCAGCCGCATCATAAACATCAATTGGCGGTTGAATCCCTTCCTTTACGCTATCGACAAATGCTTTGTCAGTAAAATAATCTATTCCTCCATGTCCCGCATCTTTGCTATTTTCTTCTTCTTTTTTCCACAAAGGATGGTCATATTTTTTCATTAGGTTATCATATTCATCACCTTCTGTCCATGTATGAGGTTTAGATTCTCCTTCAATATAAAACCGCTTACCTTCGAATTCTCCGCACCAAACTCCCTTTGCAGCATGCAACGTAAAACCCCATGAATATGGTCTGGGCAAATTAGTATCATGAGTAACTATAATGGATTCATCATTTGCAGTTTTTATAACGGTCGTGATTATATCACCAAGCTTCCATTCAAGTTTAGCATTTGGATGATCTTTGCCACCATAAGGACTATCAACTATATAATTATGCAAGCCAATTGATTTAGTTGCTGTAGATGTTAAAGAAACAAATCTGTTGCCTCTGTTTATATTAAACCATCCGGCAACCGGACCTATACCATGAGTTGGATATATATCACCATTTCTTTTTAGTGAGTGTTCAGTTCTCCATTTGGCTTCGGCATAAGCTTTTTCTCCAAAGAGAACGCCTTCTCCCGGAGGATTTTTACCATTATTAAATTTTATGTTTCTTAAATCATGGCGATAACCGCATGTAGCATGAACAAGTTCCCCATAGACTCCTTCCCTAATCATTCTGAGAACCGCCATAGATTCACGTGCAAAACATACATTTTCAAGCAGCATGCAAGGCACCCCGGTTTCTTCTGATGTATTAACTAAATCCCAGCATTCTTCCAAGGTATTTGCTGCGCTAACCTCCAATCCGGGATATTTACCGGCTCTCATTGCAGCAACTGCCATCCTTGTATGCCATAACCAAGGAGTTGAAATAATTACCCCGTCCACGTCTTCTCTTTCAAGTAAATCCATAAAAGCATATTCATCTCCAGTAAAAACATTGGCTTCTTTTCTTGAATGGTCCTGTAATATTTTCTGCGTTTGGGAAATTGCATCTGGATCCAGATCACAAATTGCTGTAATGTCAACGTCATTTCTTTTTGCAATATTTTCTACATGATTTCTGCCGCGTAAGCCTACGCCAATAAATGCAATGTTAACCTTACCATTTGGTTTTGAGCGTTGAAATTTAACTTTTTGTTCAGCAAAATTTAAACCAGGATTCATGCTAAGACCAACTCCAGTCAGAGCAGCAGTTTTAAGAAAATCACGTCTATTGAATGACTTCATTATTACTCCTAACTAATTTTATTTATTGTAGAATTTAAAACTTGGAAACAAAGACAATAAAATTGCACTATTTTTATGAATAACTTGTCAAATTTCTAAATCAAAACTTTATTTAATGTAAAAATAATAATGAATGTTTGACTATAAAGATATAATTCCTAATTAATTGGTGTCACTTTAACCAAAAGATAATCATTGAACTCAGTATTAAAGTGTGGATCATTACCTTTAATTTCACCCATTTCATTATTGTTCACATAGTCGTAAACTAAATATTCTTTTGATCTGTCTAATCCTCTTAATTCAATCTTTCCATTGAAAGTATCTGCATAAAAAGAATAAAACATGGTATCATCTTTTTGAACTACATGAGTTTCAGGTCTGTCAAAACCTATATCATATAAATTTCCAATGTAGTCACCTTTTGAAAGCATATTTGTGTTATAAATACTAATCCATTTTTTCCATTTCTTTTCTCGCTCAGGAGTTAGACTAACATCACCACTTTCTGTATTGATATAAATCCCAACCGGGTAAGTAAACTTAGTTCCAACAACACCGCCGATTCCAACCGTTGATGCAAAATCTTCTCTGGTTGAACTTAACTCAACGTGATCCCCATAGTATGGAGCACGTGCTCCCATCATTGCCTTTATTGATTTTCCCTTTGTCCTAATTTGCCAGGAAGATATGGGATCTGAGCTTACAGTCTGATTAATATTGGGAAGCATAAAAAATGAGTATGAATCTCCGCAAGGACATATTTCAACTACAGCTTGTTTATTAATATTTATGACAGTTTTATATATCTCATCATAAAATTTAGGCATCGCCTCAACAGATTCTTCAGGATATTTATGATTATGTAAAGGATTATAGCAAGGGGGTGCAGCATTCAAATGCTGACCATCAATTTTTAGTCCATCATAACCCCAATCAGATATAAATTTCTTAACCAAATTATTGGTGTAATCAATGGTTCCTTGGTAGGCAGGGCATAAATAATAACTATCCCACCAAGTTATATCTTGGTAATTTCCTTCTTTATTTACGAGTAATAAATCCTTTTGATTTTTAAATAAATCAGTCTCAGGATCAACTGCCAGAGGTGCCCACCACAATTTTGCTTTTAATCCTTGCTGGTGTATTCTATCAACAAAATTAATCATATCGGAATCACCGTTTGGAAATTTCTTTGGATTCAAATACCAATCCCCTTCTGAAGTTTGCCAGCCATCATCAAGAACGGCCCACTTTAATCCTAGTTCTTTTACTTTTGGAAGGGTATTTAAAACATCTTGCACCTTGAAATTACGCTCATAACCCCAAGCACACCAAATGGGTTCATAAGCGGCATCATCAATTTCTTTAAACTTCAATCCCCTTTTCTGTAACAGAGAACTGTAGTTTGATAGTGTTTCAAAATAATCTTTCTTATGCATGCTAATAAAAGTTTCAAACGTTACAAATGATTCATTTGGCTTCAAGAGTATTTCTTTTTTATCATTTACATTTACCTTAACAATATTATTATCTCTTGAAACAGGAAGTGAGACTAATTTTGGGACTAATTCTAAAAGTCCAATTCCAATTCCAATATTTTTATTCCAAATATCAACCACTGGAGTACCGCCGCCATAATCAGATGCATTCATACCCATAAAATTTTCTTGATGAAAATTATTAGGAACTTTAAGAACCCAGTCCGGCCTTTCGGGATAAGAAGCCCCTTGAAATGACCACACTATTTCCGAAGAATCCGAAACTGAAAATGTATAAGCATTATTTACCCATTCGGATATTTTTAGATCGGAGTTTCCATTATTTTTATAATTTACTTTTACTGAGATGAGCTTTGGAAATGATTTATTGAACGTAAATACAGCAGATTTTAGGATGTTATATTTTTCATTTTTTAGTTCGCCTGTTACAACAAGTTTAGTTAAATCTTCGTTATTTATTTTTTCTGATGAAATTAAGTGAAACTCTTTTAACGTATCTTGACCAATTATAATAAATTCAGATGGTTCAAAGCTTTTTCCAATTTCTAAACTCTTATCAGCAGAATTAATTCTTGTAAAAAGTCTGTCATTTACTTCAAAAGTTATTTCATCACTGGAAAGTTTATAGTCATCTTTATTTGTGCAAGAGACAAATAAAGTTAAAAAAAATATTAAGAATAATAATTTAAAATGGATTGATAAATTGTTCATAAAATTTTCTTCTTTTAATTGATTATAAAGCTTAAAGTATAATAAAAAACTTGCCTCTTTTATCTCCGATGCTTGACCTTACATAATAAAAATAAACTCCGGGCCCAACTAATTGATTAAACTCGTTCTTTAAGTTCCACACTTCAATACTTGGTGCAACCGAACTATTTGAAAAATGATCGAGCGTTTTAATTAATTCTCCTGCTGAGTTAAATATTTTTATTGTGGCAGATTCAGGTAAATTCGTAAACTGAATTTGGTGGTCATTTAAGCCTTGCTCCCATAGCTCGGCAACACTATATGGATTAGGAACAACTCTTACCTCATTCAAATTGTCGGTTGCTGTTTTTGCTTGCGGTACAACCTCTACGGTATTATTCATTTGAGCAGGATTATTACTAAAACTATTTTCTAATGGTCCAACAATTCCGTTTCCACTATCATAAGCTGCAACATAATATCTATATTTAGTTCCATTAATTACGTTATTATCTATGAAGATATTTACACTATCGCCTACTTGTAAATATTCAAAATCATCCGTTATGTCAACAACCCCTTTTAACTGATCCCAACTATCATCTCCCAAATCAAACCAGGCATACTGCGGTAGAGTTTTATAATTGCCTTTAACTCCATTTTCTAAATCAAATTGAGCAAGGGGAATAAAATGCACACCGCCATCAAAATCTTTAAATGTATTTGTACCCCAAGAGATTCCGCCATCTTGAGATCTGTAAATTTTGTAACCCTCAAACTGAGGATCTTCTTCACTCTTCCTGTTCCAAACAATTTTCACTTGTCTATCGCCGGGAATAGATTCTACTGTAGGGGCTTTAGGTGCTTCAACTACCTTCCAATTACTTTGGTAAAGAGAAATAGCTCTTTCCGCATTTGATTTAATATCTTTTTCACTGGTTCCAAAAATAGTTGCAAAAATTAAAGTATCTGCTTCACCCGCATTAAGTGTAAATTTTCCCGAACCTAAATTTTGAATTCCATCTGCGCCCAATCCTAAATAATAACCTTGCCCGCCTTCTGCGGCGTCTGGTACTCCATTATGATCAAAATCATCATCAATTCCATCCTTATCACTATCTTCGGGATCATTAAAATTTTCAACATTATACTTAAAATACCAATCTGAGCGAGCACCATTACCTTTATTAGTTGTTGCGGCTTGCCAAAAATGATAAGCATCATAAGTTTCAACTTTTTTAGAAGGACCTGGCATTCTCAGTGCAACTACTCCGCCCCAAGGTATATCTTTTGTCGGTATTACTCCTCCTAGAGGACTTTCTTCATACCCGTTATCATCAGTGCCGGCAGCTAATTGTAAATTCGGGAAATAATAATGTCTGTCATCATCATAACCTATGCCCGGGTAAAATTGTGGAATAAAACTAAAATCGGCATGAATAGCCGCACGCATATCTACTATAGGAGCTGAGCCAACATTCCTTATAATATAGACCCAAACTATAAAATCTTCATAGAGAGTTCCTTCCCAAGCCATACCTCTAATAACCATCTGTGTTTTTAGGAAGTTAGGATAAGCTGGGCCGGTTGAAGTTAATTGATCTGTTCCTCCCCAAGCCTCCACAACGCTGAATGATTCTTGATCTGCAAGCTGTTCACCATTTTTACCAAAACCCGGCCAACCTGTCGTGGAATCAAATTTTATTTCATCATTTAATATTGGATAATTCGTTGGCCAAACTGAAGGCCATGTTTCTGTCTGGTGACTCATTGCGGCTTTCCCGCCATTAACAAATTGTGGATATGGAAAGAAATGTTCTTCATCCCAATATGCAGCAGGACCTTCATCTAAAGTTGCATCACAAAAGGCATAATAATCATTTGCAGGATTTGGATAACCTCCTACCACACCTGGATCTTGTGCTAAAGGTGCTCCAACAGCTACGCCTACTCCGGTTCCCCAACTTAAACCGCTACCGGCAGGATATTCAAATGAAGGTTGTCTTGCTAAAGCCGATGACTGCTGATTTCCATTACAAAGTAAGCCAGTATTATTAAATTCCGTTCTAACTTTATTTATATCAAAAATATTCCATCTTTGAAAGTTCATTGGATTTTCTTGTGCAGAGATTATTGAAAATAATCCGTTTAAAATTAAAAGACTAATAAACTTTTTCATATTTGATTGCCACATAAAATTTTTACAAACATTAATTCAAGTAAATTTTATAATAAGAATATTATAAACCCATTCTGATTGTAAACTGATTAAGAGAACTGAAAACTCCATAATCTAGATAAAGATAATCAAGCTGTATATTGTAATCTAAAATATTTTTGAAATCTAATCCGGCGCCAATTGTATAAGTTACTTCATCATAATTTATTTTGTATCCGCCTCTTAAATAAAATGAATTCATTATTCCAACTTCAGTTCCTAGATTATGCCTAACATCATAATCTCTGCTGTCTAGAACATCATAAGAAACTAATACGGATAAATCTTCATTCTTAACAAAATAATTAGATATTCCAAATCTGAATAACAGAGGGATTTCCCATTCAATAGTAGTAAGATCAGCTGGTATTTGTTTTCCGCTAGGGCTTCCAGGAACACTGTAGGTAACGGCCAAATCTCTTCCATCGAACTTCATTTTGCTTCCAAAGTTGGCAAGTGATGCGGCAAGCCATAAATTATTATCAAAAAAAGTAGTGTTAAAAACTGCTCCAACATCAAAACCAACACCGCTTGCTGAAGCATTAGCTATTGTTTCTTGAATATATTTTACCTTTACTCCAAATGAAAATCTATCGGTTAATTTTCGTGCATAACCAAGACCAAAAGAAAAATCATTTGCGGATAAAAATCTTCCGGTACCATTCTGATCATAAACTGTAGTCTCTTCAACTTTACCATAATCCAAATATTGTATGTCAATGCCAAAGCTTCCTAAACCTTCAACTCTTAATGCTGAAGAAATGTATGAATTTCTTGTTTCCACCAGCCAATCCATTGAAGAAATTGCAACGGAAAAATCATCCTCAACTCGAGTTAAAGCGGCAACATTCCAATACATTGCAGTTGGATCTGTAACAGTTGATATAGCGGCATCTCCCATTGCCATTGGTCTTGCGCCCACTCCTATCTTTAAAAAGTTCGCCGCGGATGTTCCAGAATAATCAACTTCCTGAGCAATTATATTTTGTGAAATTGTTAAAAAAGAAAATGCTGCTGTAATTAAAATTGCAACCTTTATCCTTTTTGATATTAAATTTATTATTCTCATATACATTTGATTAACTCCCAATTAGAGAATTACAAAAAATTTACCTGTTGTCTGCCCAATTGATGAACTTATAAAATAAAAATAAACACCAGGGGCTATTTGCTGATTATATTCGTTTTTCAAATTCCACTCTGCAATACTCGAATTTGAATTATGTTCTAATATTTTAACAAGTTCACCGGCACTGTTCATTATTCTAATTGATGCTGATTCTGGTAAACCCGTAAATTGAATTTTATGCTCGTCAAATCCAGTTTCCCAAATTTCAGAAACTTTATATGGATTAGGAACAACCCTAATATTATTCAAGGTTTTACTTTCTAAGGCTAAAGCCGGCTTAACTGAAACGGTATTATTAAATTCAGTGATATTTGTTGCTGCGCTATTTTCTAAAGGTCCAACTACAGTATTCCCCGAATCAAAAGCTGCAACATAATACATATAATCAATTCCGTTAAGTACATCTCTATCAACATAAATATTTACCGAATCTCCCTCTTGAAAATTTTTCAACTTCGCACCAAGATTAAATCCTTTAATTGTATCACTTTCAACAACTCCTCTTAATTTAACCCAAGAATCTTCGCCTAAATAAAACCAAGCATACTCCGGAAGAGTTTGATAATAACCTTTCACTCCATCAATCTTATCGTATTGAACTAAAGGAATGAAATGAGTACCTCCGTCAAAATCTAAGAAACTTTCCGATCCCCAAGTCTGTCCATTATCTTGTGACCTATATACTTTGTAACCTTCAAATTCCGGATCAGTTTCACTGTCAGTTCCCCAAACAATAGTAACTTTTTGATCAGTTGCAACGGCTTCTACTTTAGGTGCGGGAGGGGCTTTGACAATTTTCCAATCATTATTATAAAGCGCAATTGCCCTTGAGGCATTCGTTTTTATGTCATCTTGACTTTTACCAAAAACTGTAGCGAATATTAACGTATCAGTTTCCCCAGGGTTAAGTGTAAAATTTTCTGATCCAAGAACTTGTAATCCATCTGCGGCAAGACCAAGGTAATAGCCTTGTCCACCTTCAATATTATCAGCAATCCCATTATGATCAAAATCATCATCAATTCCATCGTTGTCACTGTCTTCAGGGTCGTTAAGATTTAATAAATTCCATTTATAGTACATTTCGGGATCGCCGCCGCTTCCGCTAGCAGTAGTTTGTCCTTGCCAAAAATGTGTAGCATCATAACTTTTTACCTTTCCGGTTTTACCTGGCATTTTTAAGGATACAACTCCTGCCCATGCAATATTCTCTGCAGTTAAACTTCCTCCTCCATTTGGATTTTCTTCATAACTATTATCATCCGTTCCATATGCTAATTGAAGTTTTGGATCATAATAGTGTCTATCATCATCAGATGAAATACCGGGATAAAATGATGGTAAGAAGGAAAAATCGGCATGAATACCCATAGCTAAATCTGTAATAGGTTTACTAGTAGGATTTCTTAAAATATAAACCCAGACAATGAAATTTTCATAGAGAGTTCCTTCCCAAGCTAATCCACGCATGACTAATTGAGTTCTTAACCAACGTGTTGTTGAATTACCGGCTCCAAGTTGATCTGTGCCTCCCCAGCCATACATAACGCTAAATGTTTCTTGGTCTGCAATCTTTTCTCCGTTTTTCCCAAAACCTGGCCAGCCTGTTGCAGAATCAAATAAAATAGTTTCGGTAGGTAATGAATTATTTTCAATTATTTCATCATTCATTCCGTTCACAAAATAATAGTTTGGTAACGCTGTTGGCCAAACTGCAGGCCAAGAGTTTGGATCAGTGCTCACACTTGCGGCAGTAGGATTAACAAATTCAGGATAAGGAGCAAAATGTTCTTCATTCCAAAAATCTGCAGGACCTTCATCTACCGTTCCATCTAGATATGGTAAACCTTCCGGATTAGTTCCGCCTACAACTTCAGGGTCTTGCCCAGCCGGCGCTCCAACAACTATTGCAACTGCTGTACCATAACTTAATCCACTTCCTTGTGGATATTCAAATGATGGTGGCCTTGCCAAACTTGAATTTTGATTGTTGCCATCGCAAAGCATACCTACATTATCAAAAGTAGTTGCAACTTTGTTTATGTTCATCTTATTCCATCTTTTGAATTCCATTGGATTTTTTTGCGCATCAATCTGCATTGTCAACAAACAGAAAAGTAAAATGGAATAGATAATCTTATTTTTAATACTCATCATTAATTCCATAATTTTAATCCAATTTGTATAGTACGTCCAGGACCATACATTGATGGATTATTTGTATAATCATGCGATGTAGCTTCACTAGCATCATCTCCAGGAATTCCGGAATCTGCATAAACCCACCATACATTTTTGTCATTAGTTAAATTCAAAATCTGAATATAGGCTTGTTCTTTAAATCCGAAAAGTTCGAAATTTTTAAATAAATTAATATCAAGCTCATGTATCCAAGGACTTCTTTCTCCATTCGGATCAAATTGAGAACGTGTGTAAGGATAACCCGAGGAGTAGCTTCCGTAAAGTGAAAAGCCAAAACCGCTTGAAAATTCAAAATATATATTACCACGGAATGAATGAGGCTGATCCCAATTTGCAGGAAATGTTCGTGCCTCATCAGTAGCTTGGCTAAATAAAATTGAAGTGCTAACTAGGGTATTTGAATATGTGTAATTAAAAAATGCGGAAAAATTATCTGTAAAATGCTTTTTAACCGAAAATTCAACTCCTTTTACAGTTGCATAATCTATGTTTGTTAATTCTTGAAATCTTTTTCCTTCAGTAGTTTCAGAGAGTAAAACACCGATTAAATTGCTAGTTTTTCTATAAAATCCAGTAATATCGGCAGAAACATTTTGGCTAAACATAGTTTGCAGCCCAAACTCGTAGTTAACAGTTTTTTCAGGTAAGACTTCTTTCGATGCAATAGGTGTATTTTCTAATTGCGGATTTGGTCTGTATTCTCCTGTTGAAGCGAGGTAATAAGAGCCCTGAAAGACTTTAAAGTAATTTGGAAATTGATAATAATGACCGTATCCAAATCTTAAAGCAGCTTTTTCAGCAACAGGAAAACTTATACCTAAACGTGGTGTAACATAAAACTCTGCTTTAGCATCTTCAAGTGGTGCTGTCAAATCAGTAAGATTTGCTAAATTTACTAAAACCTTCCTTTTTGAATCCACATAGTCAAAACGTGCTCCCAAATTAACAATCATTCCCATCTCATCAAATTCCATTTTCTCATTTACATAGCCGTTCATTTGTATTGGCTTATATTTATATTCCTCTAAAGCAACTCCTCCATCGGGATTCCTTCTTTCCAAATCAGTTTGAAGAGCTTCATAACCAACACCTACAGCAAGATTATGTATTTTATTTATCTGCCAGACATAATCAAGTCCAACACTCTTTCTGCCAAAGTTAGTTTTAAAGAAAACCCAATCTTCGCCGGTCACGGAAAATTCTCCGTTTCCGGTTTGAGGCAAAATATCATAATAAGCAGGGTTTTCATAAACTCTTGAAATAAAACCTCTGTTATAATTTGAAAGTGAAAGAACCAAAAAACTATTTTGACTTATAATATAGTTTGCTTTCATATATGCTAAATCATCATCTAATTTGACTCTTGGAACGCCATATGGATTGTATTTAAAGTAATGATCATAAACTCCATTATTAGCTTTAGCCAAATAACCGCCGAGTGTAATTTTCAATTCAGTAATAGGCTGCCAAATAATTTTTGCGAGATCAAACTGAGTATCATTATACTGCATAGGGACTTTTTCAGGTGTTCCACTTTTATCTGCGCCTTCGCTATTAACAAATTCCGGATAGATAAAACCGTTGATGTAACCGTCAGAACTGTATGATCTATGCGCGTAAACAATGCCAAGCTTATCGTAGAAAGGTAAACTTGCAGAGATAAATGCCTCAGCACCATATGAATTTTGCGATTGGCTTTCCATACCAAGTTGATCAGTAAATGCTTTAAATGAAACCTTAGGCGTTTTTGAGATCTGATCATGACTGGAAATACTTACCACACCAGACATTGCCTCACCATATTTAGGTCCGAAAGTTCCGGAGTGAGTTTCCATAGAACTGATTGCTAATTCACCGATTTGGGAAATGTTATATCCACCCCAAAGTGCATCACCAATATTTATTCCATCAAACAAATAAAGAGTTTCATTTTCACGTCCGCCCCTAAAATGTAATCCATCAGTAGGTATTGTAGCAAATTGACCAAATGCAGGAAGTGAAGATATTGGCATTGTTCTTACTTGTTTAACAATTCCAGCTTGTTGAGTAAGTAAATCATTTACTGTGGTTATTGGAATCCGACTAATTTCTTCTGAGGTTCTGGCTTGGATTTTATTTGTTAAATCTTTTTGAACCGGAGGAATTTTGAAATCAACAACCGTTACTTCATCTACTTCAAAGGCTTGTTCAGAAAGTTCAAATTCAACATTAGTAGTTAAGTTAGAAACAACCTTAACGCCTTTTTGAACAATAGTACCATAACCAAGCATTTTTGCTTTTACTTCATAATCTCCAGGTGGAACATTTAGAATTGAAAAAGAACCGTCTTCATCGCTCGCATCACCCATGAGCAATTCTTCAATAATTATATTAACGCCGGGCAATAAATCATTTGTTGAAGCGTCTTTAACTGTTCCAACAATTTTACCGCCGTTCTGCGCAAATAGAATCTCAGAAAGTAAAAATCCAATAATAAATATTTTATAAAAAATCTTTCTCATTTCGATGACCCAATTTTCATTAATTAATTTTTGTTTAACCAAACAATTAAAAAAGAATTTTATTGATAATTATTTTTACTGACAGCTAAATATTTTAAGCTTCCTTCTACTTTTATTGAAGAAATTTCTTTTACAGTTTCCGTTTCAAATAAACTTACTGTTGAATCTACCGGAATGACTGCATATAATAATTCATTGGCATTTGTCAGTCCAATTTGATCAATTTCTTTATCCCAAATTGTTGTTGAAATAATACTATTAGATGCAAGATCAATTTTAGTTATACCGCCAACTAAATCTTTATCAACTTTTTTAAAAAATGCTGCGAAATAATATTTTTCTCCCATTGCCCCATCAATTATATATGGATTACCTGTTTCTATTGTTTTAACCACGGTATCTGTTTGGACATCGAATACAATTATTTTATCCGTTCTATCTTGAATTAAATAAATGTATCTTCCATCATTTGTGATTTCAATATCAACTCCTTTGCTGTCTGTTAAAACTTCATCAAGATTATAATTTGATTCAAAATTATTCGCTTCAACAACTTTGATTTGTTTTGCAGAACTTGAATAGATATAAAGCTTATTTGTAATTGGACTATAAACTAAATCTTTCGGTTTAAAACCATCTGAAAATTCGTAAGTGGAAATTGCCCCAAGGCTATTAACGTCAATTGTGGTGATAGATTTTCCTGAAGTGTTGGAAACAAAAGCTTTATCAGTACCAAATGAAATATTTGTAGGCCCTAGTCCAACATCAATTGTTTTAACTACACTAAAATTCTGCGGGTCAATTATAGTTACGGTACCATCGACAGTTTTTAGATTAACCATATATAAATATTGTCCATTAGGCGAAAATTCAATTGAAGCTGTTTGGTAGTCTTCAACTGTAGCTTGGACAGATAGTTCACCCAAACTTTTATTTAGTTGTCCGACACGATGTATAACTTGTTTTTCAGATTTATCTCTGACAAAAATTAGCGGAAATCCATTTTGTGAATATTGCCCTTGGGTAAAGAACCAAGATGACTGTGGCTGATCTTCTTCATTTGGAGAAATTACGGAGTTTCCGTGCACATCTCTAACCTTACCGGAAATATTAATCTCATATAATTGCGCAGGTGAATATGCTTGAGCTGGTTTAAATACTACTATAGAATCATTAGCCGTAAATTCACCAGTAATTTCATCAATCGCGCTTACTACTTTAAAGTTGTCCGGGAATGTTTCAAGATTCATACTTTCATTAAAAACTGCTTTTATTTCTGAATTAAGTCCAACAACCAAATTTGATCCGCCAGTTAATTCTATTGAAACAAATTCGGGTCTCGTATTTTCGACCGGCTCAGTTGGAAGTCTATCCGGTATACAAGAATAAAGGATGAAAACTAATCCAAAAAATAAAAGTGCTTTCCTTTTCTTAATTTTTATTTGTGATAACATTTTTTACCCAATGATATAATTAATTATCCAAAAAATATAAGGCGCCGGTAATTACTCACAAGCGCCTTAATGGAGGCAACTTATTTAAGTAACATCATTTTTTTAGTTACAAAGTTTTTGCCAGAACTTATTTGGTAGAAATAAACACCGGATGTAACAGAATTACCGCTTTTGTCTATTCCATTCCAATTAACTCGATGAGTTCCGCTGGTTAAATTTTTATTATTGATTATGCTAGCAACTTCTCTTCCTAACACATCAAATACCTTAACATCTACACTTGCTTTGTTATTTAGTGTAAACTCAATTATAGTGCTTGGATTAAATGGATTTGGATAGTTACCTACTAAACTAAATTCGTCAGTTACTAATTTTGAATCGATTGTACTTTCAACCGATGTTACCATAGATTTATCATTAAGTGTAATAACATTTGGTCCGGTTACAAAATTATAATCTAAAGCATAATACATTTCTGGTACACTTTCAGACCATCCTTCATGAACAGAGTTTGGAAAATACTCTTCATTATCCCAATTTTCATCTCCAACAACATATACCCAAGTTCTGATATCAGTACCGGCATTTATTGCAGCTCTAGGAATCGAAATTTCAACAACATTATCATCATCATTTTTTGCAAAAGTTGCCATTGCTCCTTCAACTTCTCCAAATTCTTCGAAAGCACCAGCCCAATCCGCAATGTACCTGTAAATAGGGACTTCATTTGAAAGGCTATCAGGATGTAAAGCAGCGCTTAGGTCGACCATGTAATCAGCAGGTAATCTCCAAAAACCACCATAACCTAATCCAGTTGTATCTCCAATGCTTGTATCAAAGAAAATTTGGAAAGCTGATTGATTTGTATAATTTGAATAGATTCCGCTAAATGTTGCAGATGGATCAATATCAATCCTTACGTAAACATTACTTGAATCGCTTGTGATATAAAAATCCATTAAGTCAAATTCAGGACCAGTTGCCATATCACCAAGTTCTTCGGCAATTTCATTTATGTCTGCTGCAGGAATAGATGCCCAATCTAAGAGATCACCATCAATCTCAATAGGAGTCACGATTTGAGCTGCGTGTGCATTATAATATGATCCACCAGACCAGAAATCATATTTCAACATATAATCTCCACCTTCAGTCGGTAATTGATCTGCACCCAGATCCCATTGAAAATCACCAACAGAATAAACCCAAGGTCTAAATTCAGAGCCAAAATTTACTTGGTCGCGTGGAATGGAAAATTCTAGAGAATTTCGATCATCATTAATCGCCATTGGAATATTTGCCAGTAAAACGAATTCACCTTCTACATAAGTAGGCAATCGATTTCCAGTATAAAGATATAACTCAGCTGTTTTATTAGTTGAATCAGGATGTAAATTTGGAGCAAGATTTATGTAATAATTGTAAGCATTATTCCACCAACCCCAATCAAAACCATTAGTATCGGCTATTTCTGTATCCATATAAAATTCAAATACAGGCGGATTAGCAAAATTATAAAAATCATTAAAACTTGCTGCATCATCAATATCAATGCGAACATAAACGTTTGATGAATCATGTGTTATGTAAAGATGTTTTAAGTCGAACATGGAATAATCAGTACTACCAATATCTCCAAGAACTTCCATTGCTTCGCCTTGATCAAGAGCAGGAATATCTGCCCAATCTAACATATCTCCATCAATCTCAATTTGTGCAAAACTGAGAGTTGTAAAAAGAAAGAAAATAAAACTAAAGGTTAGTATTTTCTTCATGGCTTGCCTCCTATTTGTTTGGTTGTTGATTGCATTTACTTTAACAGAACTAGTTTTTTAGAATTAATATTTTTTTCTGTTTTAAGTGAAAAAAAATACACCCCACTGACAACAGAATTTCCTAAATTATTTTTTCCATCCCAAGTAATTTTTTTATTTTTAATTTCATCGTAATTATATGACTGGACAACTTTACCCAATGAATCAAAAATATTTGCTGATTCTATTTTGCTTGGATCCATACTAAACGAAATATTTACAGAATTATTGAATGGATTTGGATAAGCATCTATTTCAATTTTATTTGGAATTAAATCAACTTCGTTCTTTACAGAGGTAATTAAAAAACTATAAGAAAAACTCCTTGTTTTATATTCATCCGGAGCATAATCATCCACAATATTATCATTGTTATCATTAACATTCAATATAAAATTAATTCCCTCAGTTGCACCAAGATTTGATAAAATATTTTTAGAGATTGCAATTTCTATTCTTTTATCATCTTCAACTCCAATTGAAGAATAAAAAGAACCTGAGCTTGCCCAAGACCACTCGCCATTTACTCCGGTATATTTCCACATCAGATCATTTTCAATCATTAAATCAATGCCAGCATAGCTTTCACCACTATGAAATCCGGTCGATGTATCTGAATCAGTATCAAAAAAAACGTGATAAAAATATTGATCGGAAAATGAGCTATCTAAACTGTAACTAATATATAAATTTGATTCATCTTCTTTTACCCAAACATCAATAATATCTGCAGAAGGATTGGCAGCATCCCCTTTGGATTCATTATTCGGATTTACATTTAACTTCGGTGTTGAATTCCAATCATCAAAAAATCCATCAATTTTACTTGAAGAAGTATCCACATTATTATTTGTAATTAGATTAAAAAATGAATTGCCGGTATAATTCTCACCGCTTATACTTGAGCTTATATCAACATTTCCATTTATTAAATTATAACCAGTTGAATCTTCCCAAACATTTTCATTGGCTAATTGAATAGAATATTCAGGACGATCGTGCAATTTAATTTCGGGATCGGCTAAATGAAGAAGAAGTTCATAATTCCCTTCCTGCATATTTTCTAAAATTCCCCCTGTTATTTCTATATTAACGGAATCACCGGAAAACCATAGTCTTGGATCTTCATTAGTCACTAATCTATATTTCTTTTTTGTTTCTTTATTACGCAAAACAAATTCCAAATTTCTTGGATTGAAAGGACTGGCATAACCTCTATTTGCAATTGTTAAATTAATATTAAACTCTCCACCCGGTTTTACTGCATTGGTAATTTCGCCGTTCAATAAAACAAATCTATATCCTAAATTTCTCTGCACATCATCATAACATCCTTCTGATTTCCATCCATCTAAAACGGTTGGATGATAATCTCTATTTAAGATTGACCAATGCATTCTAGCTAAATCAACAGGAGCAATATTGCATCCTGAGAATGCGCTTGGATTACAAGTCTCACCACCTTGCGGAACAAACATATTATCTTGATTTAAATAATCTTTATCGCCTTCAATATCATTATCCACATACGTTCCATAATCTGTAGAACTTGCTAAAAAGCAATCATTGTGTGCACCAGTTCTTGACTTATTTGAACCGTTAAAAGCTTCAGCAAGTTTTATTGGATTAATATCATTAAATATTTGTCTTTTATATTCCGGGGTTCTAACTACTACAGCCCTATCTGTGGGAAGCGCATCAAGCAATCCAAATAAAACTGAACGTCTATCATTCGTATTATTTAGTTTGTTGGTTGAATAATACCACTCACCCCAAGCTCCAATAAAACCAGCTTCTAAGTAAGCAATTACATCAGAGTTAACTTGAAGAATTGGTTTAAGCTGTTCAATTTGCTGAAGAATAATACTAAGCGGTGCATCTGCTCCATTTTGATTATTGGTATATGAAAAACGCATTACAAGTTTCGCTCCGCCCTCTCTTGCTGCATCTAAATCATTACGAACAGTATTTAAGAAATCATCCGAGAGTGGTGAATTTATAAATTGTGGGATTGTATATATCCTCTGAACAACAGAAACGTGATAAGGTTTTAAATTATTAATTAAACTTACGGTAACTGGCGAACCCCTATAAACAGAAAATCCTCTTTCTGGATTAGAAAATATCTCACTACTTTCAACAAAACTTAATGTCGAGGTATTTTGAGCCACTAATAATGATGAGATCAATAATGTGAAATATAAAATATTTAAAGAGGTTTTAAGCATTAAATTCATTCCTATTTATTTTAACAGAATTAATTTGTTTGTCATAAATTCATTATCAGAGCTAACAACAGCGTAGTATACGCCGCTATTCATATTTTCTGCATTCCATTTATATGTAATTTCATCAACGTTTGAATTGAAAGTTTCACTTTTCACATTTCTTCCTAAAATATCATAAATATTTAATTCAAAGTAGCGCTTAAAACTATTCGGAGAAATCTTAAATTTTATTGTAGTTGTTGGATTAAAAGGATTCGGGAATGCAGGTTTAAGTTCAAAATCATTTTTCATGATTTGACCAAATGATTCAATACCGGTGACATCACTAGATTCAGCTGCACCAATATCAATAAAATCATTATTAATTCTGTTATTTCCAAAATAATCTAAATCACCATTAAGATTTTCACTAAATATGTTTCCATTGTCTACCGCATTGGATCCTTGTTGAATTGCAGGATTGTCCAAAGTTGGATCTACTAATAATGGGTCTCCAAATAGTGAATTTTCTTCTTGAGAAGAATTACTTTTATAAGAATCAAAATCTGTGTAAGTATTAGATTTCCAATTCCACTTTGCTGTACCTTCAGTATAATAAAGATTATTGCTGAAAAGATTATCACTACCGGTTTTTGTTGAATTATCAACCATAGGGATATTGGAATTTGAGTAAACAATATTGTTAGCAACCAAATTATTTTCACAATAATATTGAACTAATATTTCAGCACCCCAATCAAAATTTTCCGTGTTATTTTTGTACAGCGTATTATTAATTATTTTACAATTATCTGTAGAACCTCTTTTACTATCATAACCGCCAAATGCAATACCAAGAACAATATTTTCTCTTACTAAATTATTTCTCACAATTATTCCACTCGTTGATTTCCCACCATGTTCACTTGCTATTTCAATCCCAATGTTGCAATTATAAACTGTGTTTCTTTCAATTATAATGTCTTTACCTCCATCAACATAAAAACCATCAGCACTAGCTTCATCTCCATATGCTTGGTTTCCACGACTATCTATATTATATGCGATGTTGTTAAATACAATACCATTTCTTGCTTGATCTAAAGCCGGAGTTGGACAGACTTTTTCGTGTCCAATAAAATCATATGCAATATTATTATTATCATGAACGGAATTATTTTTAACAACAAAATTATCAACATTGCCGTTAAGGACTAATGATTCACTCCAACCAAGTTTACAATTATAAATTTCATTTCCATCAATCAAAATATTGCTTATTGGATTAGTTGGATGAGTTCCATAGACAGCCAAACCATGGGAGCCGGCATTGTTTGCAGTTTGCTGAATAGTATGAATTTTATTTTTTGTAATTTCAATATTACTAGATGACCCATAAACCCAAATGCCCGCCGGAAAAATTGAATTATTAGAAACAACAATATTTCTAATTTCAAAACCAATAATCTTAATATAATTTTTATTGACTATTCTCACCAAACCTTGAGGATCATCATTTCCGGCTTGATAATTTGCCCCATCAATTATTGGATTTTCATTTGGATAGTTCATTAAAACAATATATCCATTGGTCTGATCACCATTGTTGGGGAAGGTAATTTTTTCATAATAAGGTTCACTTTTCTCTCTAACTAAAATTGTATCTCCCGCAACTGCAGCCTGAAGCGCACTTTGTATGCTATTAAAATCACCATTCGATTCAGCAACTATATAACTTCCCGCAAAAGCAATGCTGGAAAGCATCATCAAATTTATCACAATATACAATGATAATTTTTTCATAATTCTTTTTGTTTGGTTAAATTTAATTTTGTTTTTGCAAGTTCAGTAACCTTTCTTATAGCTCCTGGAAAGGTTTGCCTAATATCAATATTATCAGTCGAGTTAAGAATTTCCTTCAAGGACTTCATAAAAATATCTTTGAATTCAGTTGCAACATTAATTTTGGAAATTCCTAGGGCAATTGCTCTCTCTATATCTTCATGAGGAATTCCTGAAGAACCGTGTAAGACCAAAGCAGTATTAGGAAGCACACTTTTTATTTCTTTTAATCTTCCAAAATCTAATTTTGGCGTCTCCTTATAAAACCCATGTGCGGTTCCAATAGCAATTGCCAATGCATCAACCTTTGTTTGTTCAACAAATAATCTTGCTTCTTCAGTTTTTGTAAATTTATCACCTTTATCATGATCCTGTCCAAGTTTTGCAATAAAGCCAAGTTCTGCTTCTACGGGTACATTATATTTTTTTGCTGCTTCAACTACTCTGCATGTCAAAACAACATTCTCATCAAATGATAGTTCACTTCCATCTATCATTACAGAATCAAAACCGGCATCCAAACAATTTCTTACTAATTCATAACTATTTCCGTGATCTAAATGAAGCCAACCTTGAACATTATATTCTTCAAGTGCTGCTTTCGCCATTGCCACCGAGGTTTTTAACCCCATATAATCAATTGAACTTTTAGATAATTGAAGAATGACTGAGCTGTTTTGCTCATTAGCTGCAATTAATAATCCTTTTAATGTTTCAAGATTATAGAAGTTGGCAGCTATTATTGCTGAATTGTTTTTCCTGAGCTCAATATATTTTTCTTTAAGATTCATATTGTTTATTCTTCGAACCCGAATTTATTTTTACCTAATTCAACAATTTGAGTGTAATTTTTGAAAGCAGAAGTGCCTCCTGCTGATGTCGTATTAATTGCACCGGTCAGGTTGCCAAATTTCTGACAATTCTCAATACTTTCCCCCGATACATATTTAAAAATAAATCCAGCATCAAAACTATCCCCTGCACCAATTGCATCAATAACATTATCATTTAAGTAGGCGGCAACTTCCAATTTTATATTTTTAGAATAAGAAACTGATCCTTTGTTTCCTTCTTTAACTATAATAGAATTTGCAAAATTTTTAATTTTGTTTATTGATTCATCAACTTTATTTGTCTGAGTTAATTTAGTTATTTCAACTTCATTGGGTAAAAATACATCAACATAAGGAAGCAGCTGTTCCAAATCTAAATCCCATTTTTCTGCCGGATCCCATTGGGGATCAAGCGAAGTAGTTAATCCATTTTCTTTTGCAGATTTAAAAAGAACAAATAAGTTATCTTTTAATTCAGGTTGAAGAAATATTGATGAAACGTGAATATGTTTTGCTCTTTTTAATTTCTCAATTTTTATATCTTCTATTGACAGATGTTCCATCGCTCCCGAATGCGTAACCATTGCTCTATCTTGATCGAAATTCAGAACTACTGTGGCACCGGTTTTTAATTCATCATCAATAATTATTAAATCTGTATTTACATTTTTATTTTTTAGACTATCTAAAACTAAATTGCCAAATATATCATTCCCAATTTTTCCGATGAAACTAACTTTAGCTCCAAGGGAACTTAAATTACTTGCAAAAATTGCAGAAGAACTTCCCAAAACTAAATCCATCTTATCTGCTAACTTTTCTTTCCCAATCTCAGGAAAAGAATCAATTTGATTTAGTATCAAATCTACATTTAATTCTCCAATTACAATAACGTCAAAATCTTTATTCATTTTAATTTTCACCTACAGCTTGTTGTGGTTCCTCATCTTCTTCCATTGCTAATAAAAAGATTGAGACAATAGCAAAAACAATTCCCGTTACAATTATAAAATGCGGAAATACTTGGTAAATTATCAATGATAAAACCACGGTAATTATTGGGGCGACGGCGTTCACTAATGGACTTACAACAATAGCCTTACCGTATCTGAATGCAAAGACTAAAGTTAAAGCACCTATCGAATTTAACAATTGTATAACAAATGTTAAATATGGTCCATCCCATCCCCAATTAATTTCTTGGCTAAAATCAGTCATTAACAATGCAAATGGAATTAAAATGATACCGGTCAGCGTCATATAGAAAAATATACTTTCAGCTTTCATTGATTCATTAGCAAACTTCATAACGAAAGCCTGAAATCCCCATGCAAGAAAAACAAGCAAGGAAAGTATAACCCATAAAATTCCGCTAGAATTAGCATCATCACCTGAAGAATATGATAAAAGTGGAATTGCAATCAATGCAAAAATAATTCCGATCCAACTCCTTTTGCTTGCTTTTTCTTTTAAAAATAATAGCGATAAAAAAATAGTTATAACAGGAGAAAGTGAGATAAACGGGAATACTAAATAAGCCGGGCCTGTTCTTAATGCTTGAAACAGAATAACTTGTCCTCCAGCTCCGGTAAATCCAATAATTAAACCAAGCATAATTGATTTTTTATCTTTCTCAATTTTAAAGTCAACTTTTTTTAGAACAACATAAGCTGGCACCAGCATTGTAAGAGCCCAAACGCAATAACCCAAGGTAGCTGGGAAACCGGCTTTCTCCGGAATTTCTATCAATGCGCCCCACAACCCCCAAAACAGGGTTGTAACAATTGCATAAATCAGCCAGTGTTTATTTTTCAATATTTCCTCCAGTTGCACTTTGATAAACGGCTAAAACTTCTGTTATTTTGCTTTGCACAAAATCGCGCGGATTATTTTCAATTAAGCCTTCCCTTAGCTCTTTATATTGGTTGGGAAGAAACTGGCTTATTAAAGATTCTGAAATATTAACCCTTTCCAAATTACTCAACATTTTTTCAACCGATGCATCAACATTTTTATTTGACCAGTAGTATCTGATTCTATCGCTATAGCTATATATTTTTGCTAATTCAATTTCATCTTTTGTTCCCTTGTAATGCCCCTTCCAATAATTTGGATTTTTGTTCATTTCCACTTCAAGAACTTTATCTAAATTTGAAACTTCTACACTATTTTTATTCTTAAAGATCTGATTTTCAATAAGATTCAAAGAAAATAAAGCTTCTCTCATTGCAAAGGTTAACCAAGGCCCTACTTTTAATATTGCAAAATGATCTTCTACCATTTTTATTAAATCATCATTTTTTTGGTAATCTGTAGAGTGAGCTTCAAAGTATATATTTTTATAAGATTCAATCTTCTTTTTTAAGCCTATATTTTTCTCGCTTGAATAAGGAAGCACTTTGGAATCTGAGAATTCAACACCTGGCTGCACTACTACTGCAATAACTCTATCCCAAGCCTCTTCTAATCCTTGTGTATAAAAAGCTTTTCTGCTTAACTCAATTGTTTCTTCTAATTCTTCGGGAGTAGTTAATTTTATTTCCTCTTCATTGTCAATTGCGCCGCCAGGAATTGGAACGTCTGTTCCAATAACATAAATTGGTTTCGAAATAGTATTAGAATTCTCTTTGAAAACTTTTTCTGCAACCATGCACAACCTAGCTGCTCTTTCGGTAATCGTTTTTGCAGATAATCTTCCATTATTATTCTCATCATCTGCTAAAACAAAACTTGTGTCTAAATGAATTTTTGTATACCCCGCTGAGACATAAGCTGCTATTTGATCTTCCGCATTTTTCATTGCTTTATAAGAATCAATATTTCGCCAAACATTTGGACCTAAATGGTCTCCCCCTAAAATTAAATTATCCAATGGAAATTCAATTTTATTAGCAATAGTATAGACATAGGATACAAAAGCATTAGGGGTCATGGTTGTATATCCGCCAAATTGATCGACTTGATTTGAAGTTGATTCAATTAATAAATTGTATTTATTCTTTTTGGCATGTTTCATAGCAGCTTCAATCACAAATTTGTTGGCTGAACATACGGATGTAATTCCAATTTTCTTTCCAGCATTCAATTTATTTAGTAATTTGCTAATAATCATAATTAACTGGTTGTTTGAATATTTTCATAGTTATAGAGCTTGACACCCTGCACAACTCTTGTTATGACACCCGATTCAGATGGATTGTCAGGTTTTAATCCCAATTCAAGCGATTTAAAAAAACCTAAAATTTGAGCTGGGAGTATTGAAAGAATAGTCAAAAATTCTTCCGAAATTGAATCATTCTGATCAGATAAAATAATTTTAAGATCAACATCTACATTAGAAATATCGTGTTCCATGAAGCCTATTCGAAAAATACCACTTCTACCTTTATTAACACTTTCAACCAGATCCAGTTCATATTTTTGTGAGTAACTATTATTTGAAAACAAATATGTTACTAAGGTACTTTCATTAACTACAGCCTTTGGTCCGTGTCTAAATCCAAGGAAAGAATCGTGTTTGCAGATTACTTTACCGTCTGACAATTCTTGAAGTTTTAAATGAGACTCACGTGCGATTCCTGTAAATAATCCAGAACCTAAGAATACCGCTCTTGTAAAATTTAAGGAAGCAACTTTTTTTAGTTCTAAAGAATAGTTATCAATTATTCTTTTCCCGTATTTATAAAGCTTCATCCTTTGATCACTCAACTTAAATATATCATGAATCCTACTGATTAAAAGGCCGCTCAAAAGCATAGATGAAAAACTTCCTGTCATTGCCAGACTTTTATCATCAGATTCTGGGGGAAGAATAAACACAAAGTCATTTTTACCTTTGGATTCAGTTGCAAGTTTTCCACTGGAATTACACGTTACAATAAGATTATATATCTCAATGCAGTATTCTTTTGCTAGATCAACTACTTTACAGCTTTCAGGACTGTTTCCAGATCTGGCAAATGAAATTAAAAGGGTTGGTTTTTCTTTAAAAAAATATAATTCCGGATGAGTCACTAAATTTGTAGTAGGTACAGCTCTTGTCGGATGCTTGAGATGTTTTTGAAATGGTCCTTCTAATACTTCTCCGACAAAAGCAGAGGTTCCAGCTCCGGTTAAGATAATTTGTAAATCTTTTTGATGAAATACTGGATCTAAAAATTCAATAATCTCAGATTTTCTTTCTTCTGCATACTCCCAAGTTTTTAACCATAAGTCTGGTTGTCCATTTATTTCTGAAGCGGTATAAAAAGCACCTCTATTATTTAGAATATCCTTTTGAATACCAAAGATTGAATTTTTCATTTGCAATCCAAGTTCTTATTAAATTATTTTTCAAAAGATAGCTATTTTGTTTTTACTTGTCAAGCACTTTCGTTTACTTATTTTAATATTTTCTTTCAATTACTTACCCTTTTTTATAAATCATAATTAAACAATTTTTTCACAATAAAACTCAAAGGAAACTTGATATTCTATATTAATAAGGCTTTATTATTTGGAATTCATCATCAAAAGTTAAATATCGACCGTATTTACAAATAAATACTAATACTTTGATTTTTAGATCAAAATAATTATGTTTACCATTATTCAAAAATAATAAGGTTACGAAAGCTGATGGAGTATCAAAAAAACCTAAATAAAGATGAAACTAGCCAGAGACGATCTAAAATATTAGAAAAAATTGAGTTTGAAGGAACTGTTAGAGTTAAGGAACTTAGCGAATTACATCACGTAAGCAAGGTAACAATTCGTAATGATTTAGACCAACTTGAAAAAAAAAATCTTCTAGTGCGTGCACGTGGCGGAGCCATGAAATTACAAAGGGTTGGGATTGATTATAATTTAAATGTGAAATCAATGAAACACTCCCTTGAAAAGCAGGCAATTGGGAAAAAGGCAGCTGAACTTGTTAAAGATGGAGAAACTATCATTTTAGATTCTGGCACTACGACATTAGAAGTTGCAAAAAATCTAGATAAATTTAACAATTTAACAGTAATAACTAATTCATTACATATTGCTGGACAAATGGTAGATACACCAAATGTAAGAGTAATAGTTCCTGGGGGCTCATTAAGAAGAAACTCACTTTCGTTAGTTGGATCCTCTGCTGAAGAAATTCTGAAGAATTATTATTGCGACAAAGTATTTATTGGAGTTGATGGAATAGATTCAAATTATGGGATTTCCACACCTAATTTTGAAGAAGCTCATTTAAATAATGTTATGATTGATAATTCACGTGAAGTTATTGTGGTTACTGATTCTAGTAAATTTAAACATAGAAGTTTTGCAAGTATTGCTCCTTTATCAAAAATCCATACAATAGTAACAGATAAAAATATCCCCGCTGATGAAAAACAGGCAATTGAAAATCTAGGAATTAAATTAATTATAGTAGGATAATAAAATGAAAATTCAATTTAGGATTTTTATACTCGCAATATTGATTTGGCAAATTAATAGTGTTGCTCAAACGACTGGTAAGGAAATATTATTAAAAAATTATAGGCCTAAAAGTATTTATAATATTCCTATCTCAAAAATAACCAAATCTAAATATCCAATTATTGATATGCATTCACATCCATATGCTAAGACAAAAGCAGAGCTTAAAACCTGGGTAATGAATATGGATGAGGCGGGAATTGAAAAAACAATTCTACTAACGAAAGCTCATGGTTCTGAGTTTGATTCATTAATTAACTTTTACTCGGACTATAAAAATAGATTTGAATTGTGGTGCGGATTTGATTACACAAATATTGATAAACCAAATTATGGGAAAGAAGCTGTTGAAGAGCTAGAAAGATGTTATAAAATGGGGGCCAAAGGAGTTGGAGAACTTGGAGATAAAGGGATAGGATTAATGTACTGCAAACCACCAGCACCGGGCATTCATATAGATGATAAAAGGTTAGATCCTCTTTTAGAAAAATGTGCTGAATTAAAAATGCCAATCAATATTCATGTTGGCGAACCGCAATGGTTTTATGAAAGAATGGATTCCACAAATGATGGTTTGATGAATGCCTTAGATTGGAGACTTGATAAACAAGAAGGCTTAAATCTCAAAGAAGTTTTACGTACTCTTGAGAATGCAGTTACAAACCATCCAAATACGATTTTTATTGCTTGCCATCTTGCAAATCAAAGTCATGATTTAGAAAACTTGGGGAAGTTATTGGATAAGTATTCAAATTTATTTGCAGATATTTCTGCAAGGTATGCAGAGAATGCTCCAATTCCTCGTTACACAAAATCATTCTTTGAAATGCACAACAACAAGTTATTTTATGGTACAGATATGGGATTTGAGAAAAGTATGTATGAAGTCACCTTCAGAATTTTAGAATCTCTTGATGAGCATTTTTATGAAATTGAATTATTCAATTATCATTGGCCACTGAGTGGGTTAGGTCTCAATGAAGAATCATTAAAAAAACTTTATAAAGACAATTATGGTAAATTTATTATTAATTAGATATTTATAACCTATAATAACATATGTTATGATATAATGTTTGTATATACTAAAATTGTATGTCTTCAAAAGTTTATGGACAAAGTTAGTATTTATTTAACAGAATTCTCAATGAGTCTTACTTTTAACCTTAGATTTTTGCTTTCAAAAATAGCAGAAAAAAAATTTAGTTTCCGAAATTATTTCAGCAAATCTTTAGTCTGTACCAGCTTATGTATTAGAAAATATTTTGGTTTATTCGATGACTCACATTTAGCTACCCAGGTATGGTAGGGAGCCTCATTTCGGTGATTCGGGTTTTAAACTTTTTTACTGGGCTTGTTTGGTTAAGCTGGAGTTATTATTACAGCATATGTAGGCCGCTTTTTGAAATTTCTGAAACTTCCAAAAGATGCTTTGGGTTATGCGGGATGAACCTAGGGTGGGTTTGGTTAAGTAAATGCCAATCTTCGTAACTTCGTAACATTGTAACTTTTTACTTTTACCTACTAATTTGAAGATGGTAACGAAGTTACGATGTTACTTTATATACGCCCATTTGACTTTATTTAATTGGGAGTAACCGCAGTCGATAATTTTTTGATCTTGCAAACTTAGTTTTTCATCCAATATTGTGGGCGTAGACCACTTTCTAACATGGGGGAAACTGACATTTACGATCTTAGGTTTACCTTTGAAAAGTAATGTCTCACCACTTTTTTCGTTTAAATCTTCAAACATGTTATCTGGTCTTCCTTGCACGCGTGAAACTTTGTCGTTTATTAGATCGTTATAGTCTAAGGCTTGCAGTTGCTGCCAATCAAAGTAATTTAATCTTTTGTTCTTAAATCCTCTTGCTCCATTGTTAAATGAAAGTTTCTTAATTGCTTCAACTTCCTTATAATCACCCCAAAAAGGCATAGCCATTGTCCTTACAAAAATATCATTCGTTGCCAATTTATTAATTGTTTCCATTCTTTTCTTTATTGTGGGGGTATAAAATTCTAAATCTCTTATTAGCTTTTCATCAATGCTGCTAATACTAATTTCAATCTGAACCATATGCTTCATATTTTTAAGTTGATCTAAATGATTTAGAATTAGATGACTTTTGGATAAAATGTGCAGCATCCATTTATTTCCATTATCCCAGTGTTTTTCAAACACTTTTAGTATTTCTAACATGACATCACGATTATATTGTTTTTTTAATTCATTAATTACTTGCGGTAAATAGTATTCGTTGCTTTCATTTATCTGCACTCTTTTTAAATGCTGTGGGATTTCTTTAAGGTTTTCAAGATGTTTATCCAATCGTTCAGCCATATTAAATTGAACGGCTACATTCTCAAAAAACTTTTTTCGTTTCTGATTTTTTACTTTTGCAGTAAAGATGGGAGAGTAACAATACTTGCAGCCAAAAAAGCAGCCAATAGTTGGATTTAATGTAAATGGATGATCATACTGACCAATCGGAAACTGCGGATTTAATGGTGGCGAATCATTTGTTCGAAATTCAATATTGAGAGTTCTTTTAGCCATCAGATATACCTTTTGAAAATATTCTTATCGAAAAATATAAAATTTCCAAAATACATTATTAAAAAATTATTTATGAAATCCACTAGACATTAGTAACTTCGTAACTTAGTAACTTTTTCATTTGGGGTTAGTTAGGGAGTTAAATATATACTATTATAAAGTTACAATTTACTTAGGATGATATCAGCATGTAGCCTGCTTTTTTGATTTATTAAACTTCCAAATGGTGCTTTGGGTTATGCGGGATGAACCTCGGGCTGGGTTGCTAAGGGGTCGAGGCAGAACAGTTCTAATATATAAGCTAGTACTTGAAGCAATTCAATATTTTTAAGAAAGATATTTTTATTTTTCACATATGGAGAATTTATGGTCAATTTTTATTTAGTATACTAACCATACTATTATTCAATTTCTCAATATATACTTGATTAAATATTGTTCTTTTTATTGGGTATATCCTCGGGAGATCTTTTTCGAAGTCATCTAATAAATCTTCTGAAATTAGTTCTAAATTTCTTAATACCCATCGCTTATAAAATCTATTTTTTGACTTTTCTCTTCTACTAAATGAGTCTGGCTGCGTGAATACTAATACTTTTAAATTTCTTATATTCACCGCTATATAAAAAATTATTTGATTAATTGTGAAAGTATCTACTAAATAAAAATCAATTTTAGTTGAATTGTTTTAAAATTTAAGAACTCTTTTTTAAAAGGTCAACTTCAGAGTCATCAATTCTCAATTGCTGTTTAACAATGTTAATAAATTTGTCTTCAGTATCGGTTAATTGAAAATTCAAATAAGTATAAATATTTTAGCGTCTACATTCTCGTAGATAATAGGTAAGTAAATAATTTCTTTTTTTTTAATGTCTTTTAAATGAAGGATTGCAAACTTATTAAATAATATTTTCAATTATATACTCTCTAAAAAGTGTATATTTAAAATAATAAAAATTATTTTAATTTGTTAAAAAATCATATATTTAAATATGCTATCGGAGAAATCCCACGACGGCTCGTTAAAAAGACTAAGTGTTTTAACTCTGAGAGCTTCTAGGGTCTTACGTCTGAATTTATGGGTAATGAAGCTAGGTAGCATCCCCTAAGCTGGATTCGAAAAATCTCTTTTGTGAACGTAAAAATTTACAACTGTCAAAAGCTTAGGGGTTGTATTAAATTTAAAAGTCACATTAACTACTATTTCCAATATTTCGTAACTTCATAACATTGTAACTTTTAAACTAAGGGTTAGTTAGAGGTTAAATATGAGTCGTTGCAAAATTACTAAGTTACATTGTTACTTTTGTGCAGCCTCTACTTAACCAAACTGGCCCTTCAAAATAATGTTTGCTGGTCAGAGCGGTTAATATCATTGGCCTTTTCAATTCTTGCTTTTAATTCAATAGCTTTATCCTTCGTTAACTCAATGATAATCGGCTTCAGCTGCTCCCAAATTATATGTGCTTGTGAATAAGTGTAACCCATCTTCTGCATCTGCCAATCCTTTGCTAATTGCCAATATGGTGATGTCGTCATGTCGTTACAGATTGCACCTTCTAAATAAAATGCCAACTGCATTCCATTATAGGGTAAAATTATTTTAATTTGTTAAAAAATCATATATTTAAATATGCTATCGGAGAAATCCCACGACGGCTCGTTAAAAAGACTAAGTGTTTTAACTCTGAGAGCTTCTAGGGTCTTACGTCTGAATTTATGGGTAATGAAGCTAGGTAGCATCCCCCTAAGCTGGATTCGAAAAATCTCTTTTGTGAACGTAAAAATTTACAACTGTCAAAAGCTTAGGGGTAAATATTAAATTTAAAGTCTCATTAACTACTATTTCCAATATTTCGTAACTTCGTAACTTTATTTAGTTAGGGATTGTTTATTAGCTGGTTAATAAGTTATTTTTTAGGGGCGGTTTGTTGGTATGAAGTTGTTTCCACATCTTTTTAAAAACTTTTCTATAAAACTACGTAAAGTAAGAAAAGGTTAGTTAGGGTCAATTAGGTGATATATTAGCATTGTTCTTAGTTCCTAAACACCCAAAGAGCCCATTTTATTTCCTTCACGCACTTCACTTACTTTTCAGAGGTCTAAAACCTATATAGAAATAAATTATAATATTTTTTTCCCGGTAGAAGTACTAAAAAAAGTACGTGAAGTAAGTGAATAGTAGTAAATAGTTCGATTATGACTTGTTTTCGAATTTTATTTCACGCACTTTGGTTTTTGAAAGTACGTGATTTCACGTAGTTTGGTAGATGCTATAGTCTAATAACTTCGTGAACAACGGCGTAATCAACAAAAAAGCCCCAACTAAATAAAAGAAGGGGCTTGAAAGTAGCTGATTTCACGTACTTAACGTACTTTGGTTTATTTCCACTCGTAGAAGTATTCATCATCTCTTCCATCACTATACTGCTTCCTATCAACATTGATTCTGCGGAGCTTCATCTGTTGTGTAAATTTCGTCTTAGATGTCAAACCATCAAATAGTCTATTAAAAGTTCCAAGTAGAATTTCTCTCTCAACTTTTTTAGCTTTTAACATATCTTCAGTCATCAATCCTCTTCTATTATCCTTACCTAAAAAGTCATTACCTTTTTCTGGGTAATTTATATCAAACCATTCCCAATCATTAGTTTTAAGCTTATCGGCAAACAATTCAAATCTGTTCATACTTAACTCTTTAATTGTAGCCTTCGCTTCATTCTCTAATACAATTTTAACTTTATGTTTATCACTCTTATAATTATATAAGTACTGAGCAAATTTTGGTAACTCATTTCCAAGTGATTTTATAAAGTCTTCTGGGTTACGATTAAATGTTGGTTTGATATTTAGAGCATCACCGGTTTCTATGACATTAAATCTTCTGTCATACTTTTCTATTAGCATTGGTAGTGCTTCATTACTAAAAAAGAACATATTGGCATCATTTGTGGCTTCATAGGCCCTTAAAAATTTTTCATTAATAATCATATTATGTTCAGAGATTAAGGATTTTAATTTAGATTTAACACTTCTCTTCGTCTTTGTTTCATCATTAGCAACTTCATTAAAAGCTACAAACAACTTGTTACTCATATAACCATTAAAATCGCTTTGCAGTCTATCGTCATCAACTACTATGGTCTGCTTTTCCCCAAATAATGGTTTTATAATCTTATCAAAGAATAAGTTTTTACCAGCGCCCGGTAATCCTTGGAACAACCAAGTGGTATCTACTTTTTGTCTTGTTGTGAAAACATAACTTAACCAATTAATAAAATGCTCTCTTTCATTTTCAACGGGTATAACATTCCTTAAAAGGTAAAATGTTCTTGGGCAAGCAACTTCGAGTTCAATCTTTTCATCATTTTTTTCATAGAACATAAATTCTGTCGGTGTAAAAAGGTTAAATTTTCTGTTGTAAATATCAAACTTACCCCCAAGATCTTGCGGCATAAACTTAACTCTAAAGTGTGGAAAGTTTTGCGGAGGTTTTATTCCATGATCTTTAAGCAGCTCTATAATTTTATTCCTCTCAATACCAAGTTTTGGGACATCTTCCTCAGCATCATAATAACCATAAGCATCACTGGTCATATCGTACATTGGTACAACTGGATCATTAGTAATATGATCCTCTAACTCATCTGTATAATCTTTCTCTAATGCTTTTAATTGTTTTCTTAATGAACCCACATCTTCTCCAAATGACTTTTTAAGCAGCGGCAATATTTCTGAGATTGTAACATCATTATTTACTATTGATAGAAAATCCAGAACCTCTTCTTTTGCTTTTCTTTTAGATAGTGCATTGCTGACAGATGCTCCACTGATCAGCTCATTTATAACCCAAAAAACCCCATCATCTGTTTCTTGAAATTTCTGCATCAGATCATCTAGACCATTAGCTTTAAGATATTCATCCGGGTCTTTGTGCATCCCAAACTTTTTAGGATTAACTACAAATGGAACAATTGAAGTATGCTTCAATATTAACTTAATAGCTTCCCTTGTATTACTAGGGCCAACTCCATCATTATCAAATACAATTATTAAGTGTTTAATTTTTCTTATTTTTAATTCATTAAGGTGTCTTTTACCCAACATACCTTGTCCAACGGCAACAACATTGTTAACCCCAAGAGCTTGGAGGTATAATACATCGGGGTATCCTTCAACAACAATAAGTGTATCTTCCTTTTTATCGACCTTATCAATCCCAAATAAATCATCTTTCTTTAATCCGGGCGTACTATCCCAACGAACATTATCATGAACCTTTTTATCGTAAGTAGTAATTGTTGTCCCTTTTGGACTGGTTGCTCTTTTCAGAAATCCGGTAATCAATCCTTCAGCATTACGGTAGGGAAAAGCTAATCTAAAATTATCACCAAAATGGCCTTGTAATTTTAATTTTGACACAACTTTTCTTTTATCTTCATCACTATCTATTAACATTTTCTTCACATCATAATCTTCCGGTAAATAAAACCAGTCGCTATTCTTTAGAACTTCTGGGTCATATTTACGTTGATTTACTAAATAGTCCAGAGCTTCTTTCCCTTCCTCTTTATATAGTAGTTCTTTACCTCTTTCTACAATTTCATTTAGTAAAAAGCTGCGTGTGATTAGCTCATCTTGCTCTTGCTTTTCCTTAAGGGTTTGTTTGGGGATGTTTAGGGTCTGATTAGGATCAATATTTAGATTGAACTCTTTTACTAACCATTTAATAGATTCTGGAATAGTCATCCCAGTAACCTTATATACTAGATGAATGGATCCAATTCCTTTGACTTCTTTACAGCCAAAGCAATTAAACTGATTTCTGGTGTAATCTAGATTAAATGGAGTTCCACTTTTAGATGGGTGCTTTGTTGGGCAATTTCCTACTAATGAATTACCTCTCTTTGTTAAGTTTGTTGCTCCAAGTCTGACAGCAACGTCTACGATATTTAGGCTATCGTTAACCTCTTGATAAATTTCCTTTTTGATTTTGTTTGACATAATTGTTCTCTGATTTCGATTCTGATAAAGCATTGTGTAAAATACTTTTCAGAGTGCGGATGTATGTACTGTAGCGCATTGGTTTAACCTCTCCACTATCAGTATAATATTGGTCTACAAGATTTATTAGTTTACTATTTTTAATAAATCTAAAGACCGAAATTGGCCCTTGTCGACGATGCTCAACCAAATCGAGCCCCGAGGCCATTAAGAATGCAGATAAATAAAAATCCTTATTCTCATAAAATTGTGTTTGTATCATATTCTGATCTCCACTGTTTGTGTATGGATTAATCCCAGATATAGTGCTGGTCACACTGTTGGTATTTGTTCTCCTTAATTGATAAGACATAATGAAAGTAATGATAAAAATTTATGGAAGAGATCGAGAGAAAAATATTAACCAGTTAGTTTGTTAAAATTATTGACTCGATTGAAGAATAATGATTACAACAAGTTATTTATAATCACACTTGAATATCCGATTATATTATGACATTGTCAAGTTTTTTGAAAATAATTTATAATAAAAAACAATACTATGCCATTTACTATGCCACCCATCTTTAAGTTGTTGTTATATAAGTAGATATGGGGATTGAAAGATACTTTGTAATCAGCAGGTTGCGGGTTCGAGTCCCATCACCAGCTCATGCTAAAGCCTTGTAAAACAATAATTTACAAGGCTTTTTTATTTTAAATAGTTTGAATTATCGCTTAGGGTAGTTAAAATTGCAAATGGCATCAATTTGTATAAACAGTTATTGTTGGAGGTTATCTATAAAGAATAAATGGTGTATCACTTTGATCAAATTAAATAGAATGGTTTACAGAACCCAATTTTATCATACGTTTATCAAACTCCATAAAAGTAATAAATAAAGACATTATTTATAACCTTCAACTTTAGTCCTGCATTTGTTACAGTAAGTGATTCCCTTGATATCAACTTCTTCAATTCCGTGGGAAGCGTGCATTACGCAGTCCCAATCAATGCAATGACGTAAACCGTAATTATGCCCAAGTTCGTGAAGTGTTTCTTTAATTGTACGTTCTAATAAAAGGCTTTCGTTTGCAATGCCAGAATAAAAGATTTCATGCAAACGGCAAACAGAAAGAATAGAGTGTTTTCCGTTAAGCTGAGCTTCACCAAAAATAAATGTTAAAGCAGGGACAAAAATATCCACATCCGTTAATAAGATTATTTTACCATCATATTGATCCGTAAGATTTATCATTTCGGCAATAATCTGAGTAGAGAAATATTGTTTTCGGTCTATAGAAAAGAAATCATCCATGTTTAATTTAATATCAACAACATGAATGCTGGAAGAAAATCTTTTAGATAATTCTTTAATAAGATTTTGCAGCAATAAATTGCTGTAAAATTTAACCGGTGCAATAAAGATATCCATTGCTACTCTGCTTTGCGGAGATTATGCTTATTTATCTTATTGTAAAGCGTAACTCTATCGATCTCAAGAATTTTGGCAGTTTTAGAAATATTCCAATCGTTCTCATTTAAGATCCTGTTGATGTATTTCTTTTCAATTGAAGCGAGACTTTTCTCATCACCTGGCAATTCGAGATTATTCCTTGAAACATGGAATGGGAGATCATCAACAGTAATAGAATCGGATTTTCCAACCACCATAGCTCTTTCAATTGCATTTTCCAATTCGCGTACATTTCCTGGCCATTGATAATTCATTAGAAAATCCATAGCTTCTTTGGAAATGTTCTTTATCTTTTTATTCATTGCACATGAAAATTTTTTGATAAAGAAATTTACAAGGAGTGGAATATCATCCCTTCTTTCACGCAAGGGTGGAATAAGAATATTAAAAACATTTAATCTATAATATAAATCTTCTCTAAACTTACCTGCTTTAACAAGATCTTCGAGAGATTCGTTAGTTGCGGTAATAACTCTAAAATTACTTTTTATTAATTCATTTCCGCCGACCCGGTTAAACTGTTTTGTCTCTATTACTCTTAACAATTCAACTTGCATCATAAGGGAAATCGAGCCGATTTCATCAAGAAAAATCGTTCCGCCATCGGCCATTTCAAATTTTCCTTTTCTTCTGAATTGAGCACCGGTAAATGCACCCTTTTCGTGCCCGAACAATTCACTTTCAAGAAGTGATTCTGCCAAGGCACCGCAGTTCACAGTGATGATGGGAGAATATTTTCTTCTGCTGTTTATGTGAATGGCTTTAGCAACTAATTCTTTTCCGGTACCGCTCTCCCCTCTTATCATAACCGTAGTATCCGTGCTGGAAACAGAATGTACTAATTCATAAATTTTCTTTATCTGAAAGCTTTCACCTATAAGATTATCCGGTTTGATAATTTCATCAATATTTTCTTTTAACTGAACGTTTTCAATCTTAAGAGCACGCTGTTCCAGCGCTCTTTTAACAAGATGTGCAAGTTCATCAGGATCAACTGGTTTTGTAACATAATCATAGGCACCGTTTTTCAAGGCTGTAATTGCAGTCGGCACTGAAGAAAATGCAGTGATGAGAATAATAATGGCATCTTTATCAATTGCTTTAATTTTTGATAACAAATCCAAACCGCTCATACCTGGCATTTTCATATCAACAAGAAGAAGGTCATACTTTTCTTTTGCATATTTAATTAAAGCAGTTTCACCATCTTCGGCAGTATCAACAATATAATTATCTTCAATAAACCAATGATAAAAAGATTCGCGTACAATTTTTTCATCATCTACTATTAATATTTTTTCCTTCTGATCCATAAATTATCCCACTAAGCAAGTTGTTCGTTTTGCGGCAATATCACTTTAAATGTAGTACCTAAATTTGAAGTCTTTTCTACTGATATTTTTCCATTATGATTAGCTATAATACCGTAGACAACCGCAAGCCCAAGTCCGGTACCTCCGGACTCTTCTTTTGTTGAATAAAACGGTTCAAAGATATGCGGCAAATCTTTTTCATCAATTCCGTTACCTTCGTCTATTATCCTAATAACAACATTATTGTTTTCGTTATTAATCTTAATTGTAATTTTTCCTTTATTACTGCTCATTGCTTCAATTGAATTAATCAGAAGCGACATTAACGCTTGCTGAATTTTATTTGCATTGCAGAAAATCTCAATCGGCTCATCAGCATAATCTTTAATTAAAGTAATACCGCTAATTTCCAGATGATGACGAATTAAAGTTACACTGCAGTCAATTATTTCCAGAAGGTTTTCCTTTGAAAATTTATCATGTTCGGAGTGAGAAAAAATCAGTAAGTCTTTTACAATTTGTCCGCAGCGTGCAGATTCTTTTGAAATTAATTCTAAATATTCAAATATGCTTTCGTATTCATTATCTTTTTGAACTGTTTGTAATTTTTTTGTTATCAATTTGCTAAATGTCAAGATTCCGGCAAGCGGATTGTTCAGCTCATGAGCAACAGTTGCCGATAGTTTCCCGAGTGAAGCAAGCTTTTCAATTTGATGAACCTGGTTATAAATATTTTTAAGTTCCTTCGTCTTCTCATTTACTTTATCATTCAAAGTTTCTGACCAATTTTTTATTTCTTTATAAGCCTCAGCAAGATTTGTTGACATCTCGTTAAATCGCCGAGCCACTTGGCCCAATTCATTTTTAGCATGTATTTGGATTTTATAATCTAAATTTCCATTTCCAACAGCTTCGAGGCCTTTCCTTATTATTTTAATTGGTTTGTTAACTAAAACTGTTATAAATAATCCTGAAAATAGTGAAATAACGATTACAAGAAATATTGAAGCAAAAATTACATTAGTTGTGCTTTTTTGAATTATCGCATCAAGTCCTTCCAAAGAAACACCAACATCCAGCACACCAAGAATATTAACATTTTGGGGATGAGCATGACAAGCTGCATTTGAGCAGTCAGGTTCATTCATAATTGGATTTATAAGACCAAGCACGCGTTTATCTTCTACATTTTTATATACTCGAATTCTATCATGGTTTGTTAAACTTTGCAGCGGAACAGAACTATTATGACAACCAATACATGCCTCTGCAGATAAATTAACCTTATTATTGATTTCAGCAGGGTTGGTTGAATAACTAATTGTACCCTGTTTGTTGTAGATGCGAATTTCTTCAACTCCCTTTAAAGAGCGAAGCGTATTGATTATAGAGTGAACATCTTCAGGTCGGTTTAAAAGCATACCATAACGTGTAGATTTTTTAATTATCTCGCTTATATTATATGAGGTTTGATATCTTGATTCGGTTAGATAATTATTGAGACGATTTAAAATAAAGTAAGTATAAACTGAAAGAAGGATGATCAGAATAGACGAAAGAGAAATGATAAGCCGAACGCTCAGTGTATTAATAACTTTTGGTTTCATATAAACTTCAAATCTGCCATTACAAAATTAGCCAATACTTTAATTACATCCAATCTGTTTAATGTTCTGCAATACTATAATAAATACTAATGTGTATTGGAAGGTGGAAAAATATTTGGCTTTTTGTGAAAACAAATGATAACAAAGATTAAAACAAATACTTTTATATGCATAAAGAATTTAGAATATCGATATACTTTTTATTACCAACAAGCTGATGAAGAAACTTAATTTGCGATCCTCCATCCATCATTGTTTCCCCGACTATTGGTAATTGTGTTTTAACTTCCGTAATAGCGCCAATAGCTTTTGCATGCATCTTAGCCCATTCTTTTTGATGTATTTTGGAACTTAATAAGTCCTGATGAACAGCACCCATTATTGCAAACCATTCAGTCTTTAACGGATTATCTTTTGGATCGCCAACCTTATTATATAATAAAAAATTTATTGGTGAAGAAATACTAACACTTCCCCAATCTCCGTTAATTTGAATTATTTGCTCTCCTACAGATATATTTTTTCTGCAATCATCAATCGTCATTGAGTTTACATTGTCAAGAAGGTTAACCAAAATAGGATTAATGCCAAGATAAAACGTATTGGCACATATCTCCTTAGCAATAAGATTATTTTTAAGTATATAATATTATTATCATACTTAATGTTCTGTAATTTGTTAAAAATTGTATTTGCATCATTTACTATTCCGTTAACCTGAGATTCTTTTTCATTAGATAGATTTCTGATAACTTTATCAAACGGACAGTTTTCACAATCAAAATTATTATCGCATAATTTATAATCTATTACCCCGGAAGTCATCCAGACGCACTTGAGCATTTCATATTTGTTACGCTTTAACTCAATTTCATTACTCATATCTTTCACTTAAAATTATTTGTTTTGTTGTGGCTACTTCTTTTTCATTAACTAAGTTTTCGGATTCATCACTCACAAAAACAGCAAAGTTTTTAGCTATAACTCTAAAAGCAAATATTGCAAGTACAACAAGCATCATTGTAATACTAATTTCATCAAATGACGGAAAATAATTTACTCCTGAATAAGCAGCTAATCCTGTAATACTAACGTTTAATCTATTCAGTACCAGACCGGAAATTACACAAACCGAAGTTAAGTATATCCATTTTTTATCTTCTATTAATTTTTTATAGCTAAGTAAAAATATTGGCACAAGAGTTCCGATTAATATTTCCAAAAAGAAAAGATATGTTTCAGTTGATGGGACCGTTAATAAAGGGAATTTGCCATTCTCAGCAAAATCATAAATCTTTAATAGGAATCCTAATATTAAAGCTATTAAAACTGCAAACGAAGCTCCTGATAAAATATCCATTTTTAATCCGGTATGATTAAAACCATCTTCTGTGGGAAAAGCTCTTGCAATCAAATATGATTCAAAGATTATCATTGATAAACCTGCGGCAATACATGAGATATAAAAATGCACAGGTAATAATGAGGAATACCATAACGGATGCAATTTTCCTGGTACGATTAAATACAATGAACCAAAAGACGATTGATGCAGAGTAGAAAATATTACTCCTGCTATTACAACAGGTATAGAGATCATTTTCAAAATTTTAAGAGGTGCCTTTATTTTAAACTTCTCCAATACAACAGGGGCAAACTCTAAAAGAAGTACTGTGGTATAGCAAATTAAGCACCATGTAATTTCAAACATAACGGAATGAACATTCCACATTACGAGCGGATGCCAGAAATTTTCAGGTCTTCCCAGGTCAACTACGAGCAGACAGACAACTACCGAATATCCAAGAAAGGCGGTTAGAATTGCAGGTCTTACCAGAGGTTCGTATTTATGAATATGAAAGATGTGAACTGTGGCAGCAATTGTAAATCCGGCAGCGGCTAGTCCTACACCAATAAAATCAAATCCTATCCACAAACCCCAAGGCACCGAATCATGCAAATTAGTTGTTGATCCCAATCCAAGAGAAAATCTGGAATAAGTTGAAACCAAACCCATTGTTACTATTATGACGGAAACCACTTTCCAAAAAGTAGGTTTTATAATTTCATGTATCTTCATATCATTTAATTTCATTTTCTTTATTACCCTTTAGTAGATTTTTTTCTTTCGCTATTTCATTTTTTCTTTTTGTAAGCCAAAACATTGCGCTTAAGAATATTCCTCCGCCAATTGCTACAGAAGGAATTTTTTCCATCGCATTCAATGTTAATTCAGGCATTGGTTCATTTGGCAGTTTAGAAACATATCCCAATTGCTCGAAAGGTACAGGAGATATAATAAGAACATGCCCGCCTCCGGCTTCTTCAAGTCCGTAGATATGCTGATAATATTTGTCGGGATTATTTTTAAGTCTGTTCTTGGCAACTTCAATAAGCTGATCCATTTTACCGTACAATGTCGCCTCTGTCGGACAGACTTCTGCACAAGCAGGTAATTTTCCGGCTTTAACCCTGTCATCACACAAATTGCATTTGCGTATGCGCGGCTTAGTTGTCCCCCATTCATAACGGGGAATACTGTGCGGACAAGCCTGCATACAATATCTGCATCCAATACATTTATCGGCATCATAGACTACTGCACCCGTTGAACTCTTTGTAATTGCTCCTACCAGACATACGGATATGCAAGCTGGATCATTACAATGCATACAGAGTTTTCTCGCATACATTTCTTCATACTGTTCAACAACCGTAAAAGTGTTACCAGAGAGATGATCTTTTAAATAATCATCATTTGTTTCAGGTAAATTATTAACCTCTTTGCACATGTCATAACAGGCACCACAGCCCACACAAAGAGTTACATCAAATAGAATCCCATTTTCGTTTAACATTTTTTTTCCAATTATTATAATGAGAGAAATTCTTTTTCAAAATCATTTACACTTTTATCAACTAACAAAGCAACAGCATCATTGGATAATAATCCTCCATCGTACATTGTTTCTCCGGCCAATTCTACTTTTGGTGAATGGTCAGTTATAAAACCTTTTAATTTGATGAATTCGTTCTTCATCCAGTTTAATGCCTCACTCCCGGTAAAAAGAAATCGCCATTTTCTGGTGAATCCTTCGAAATAATCTGAACGCCCCAATCTTTATACGGATTAGTGATTTTCTTACCAATAACATCGGCGTTAATAGATTTTACAATACCATTAACTGGAGAAAGGAATTTTACAGTTTTATTTCCGTAAGATCCTTCGAAAATCAAACTCCCGCGTTTTATCACTTCACCCGCTTCAGCACATTTTTGAATAGATAATATTCCGAGTGCCGTCGTTCCAAATGGATCAATACCGATTTCCAGTAATCCATCCTTTTTCTTCTTCAGCCAAGTGTGTCCTTTTGAAAAAAATAGATTTGATGGAATAGTAATTACATTTCCATCATAACTCGGGAATTCATACTGAGATAAAGAGGGCTCAAATGCAGGATGATATCTCCCTGTACTCTTAATACAACAAAATCAATACAAAGAACAGATAAAAACACTGCCAGAACAAAATCGCAACCATAATGGATCCTTTAAATAAGTTATTACAATTTTAATTGATATAAGATTTCACTTAATCTTTTGAATTATTTTTATTATCTACAGCATTCTTTGATGCCTCAGGCTTATGTGGCTTTCCGCCGTCATACATTGTTTCCGTTGCAAGTCTAAATGTCGGATCTAATTTCGACTTAGACGATTTTGATACTTTCTTATGCTTCCCCGAAATCAATGGCTCGACGATAAATCGAACAAATAAATCAACTGCAATAAAAACTATGGCAACACCTATGATAAATGTAAGCATGATACACTCCTTTTTACTTTTAATTGTTGCCAGAAGAAATTCAAATAGCATACCAACATTTCTATTTTTTTAATATTCTTTTTATGTTATTGTAAAACAAAGAGTTACGCTGGTAGTGTCGAATTGTTAATCAGATAGCCAAGAAGGAAGTGTAAATATATTCAACATTGCGGTGTTGAATATTACATCACATTTTAAGGAAAATACTTTTAACCTATTCACAACTCTGCTGTAAAACTTCAGCATAGAGATAAAAAGAATCAGTTTTTATTCTATTAGATAAAATCATGTTCATCTTCAAAACCTTATTTTTTTCGGTTTAATTTTGGTTTTTTTGATTTGCGATATTTTTATTTAACCTATAATCTTCAGCATTGAGATATAGTAATCTACCCAAGCAAAACCTTAATTCTATTCTCGGCTATATTTCATTTACCTTATCGATTATGTTATTTGTGGTAATAACCAAAAGCTTACTATGTATGTAACGCCCATCAATGATGGGATAAATATTTCATTTATTTAATGATTTTAGAATTTGCTATATTTTATAATTGAAATTAATGCTTACGATAAAAACAATTTTTGCAAAATAATTATGAAAATGAGAGCGATAAATATGAGGTCCAATATGAGATATATTTATTTAATAATTGCGTCCATGTTTTTTGTTATAGGTTGTAAACAGGAGGAAATAAACACAGAGAACAATAATAATATTTCAGAAAATAGTATTATGCCCTCTGAAAAATATAATTGGGGCAGTTACGACTTGAATAACACATTTGGAGAACTATTATTTGTGCCAATTTACTCAAGTGTATATCACCAAAATGATAGAACTTTTCACCTAACGGCAACATTAAGTATTCACAATACTGATATTAATTCTAAGATTACCTTATTAAAAATAGATTATTACGATACAAATGGAAAATTAGTTTCAGAGTTTATTAATGAAAAAATTATTCTAAATCCTTTACAAACGAAACAATTTATTATAAAGGAAACAGATATAACCGGAGGCACTGCAGCAAAATTTGTTATAATGTGGGCTGCCGATAAACAAGTTGTAAAACCCTTCATTGAAGCTGTTATGATTTCAACATCATCTCAACAAGGAATTTCTTTCAAGACGGAAAGCAGAGTTATAAGCAGTATAGGTTATTAATTTTGGATTTCTGCTCAAAGATTTTGATAATTAAATATCTTTGTTAGAAAATATTTTAAGCCCAAACCCAAATGGAAGAACAAACCAGAATAATAAAACCAAAAATGAAATTGCGATTCCAATATTTTTACCAAAGAAATTTTCAAAGATTGCTCCGGTGTAACCCATAAGTGCGGAGATATCAAATTTTAATACAGTAAGAATTCTGCCAATGTCTATTGGGTTTACCAACGTTAAGCCAAGCGCCAGTTTTTCAATCGGGTAATCTTGAAAAACTTGGAGTAAAAATAAAATTAGTCCATCGTAAATGACTGTAAAAAATAACCAGACAAAAATTGATATTCCCAAACCCTTTAGTTTGTCGTCGTTTAATGTGGCTATCAAAAAAGCTAATGCCGTAAATATTAATATTTGAAAAACACCGCTAATAAAAACCATTGATAAAGCAATCCATGATTCAGAAAAAATTCCAAGGTTAAAAATTACCGGCAAACCAATACCAAACAAAAAACTGATTAATAAAGGAACAACCAAACCAAAATACAATCCGCTGTAAAGTGAACTTCTGTTAATCGGCTGACTTAACATAAAGGTAATATAATTTTTATTATTATAAATGTAAATTGTTCCAAAGACAATACTTATAAGAGGAATAACGATTAATACAATATTGAGCAAACTTAAAATAACTTTGGATGAATCACCGGTGAAAGAGATTAGCCAGTATGAAATAATTAAGAAGAAAAGTGAAAAACCAATTAACCATTTGCTTCTAATGTTATCTTTAATTTGGTATTTAACAATTTTTAGAATTCTGTTCATACAACTTTTCCTAACATAACTGAGGCAACAGACCTTTCGAGATTTTTTTCACCAGTTAAGTTAATTAAATTTTCTAGCGTGCCGTTAAACCAAAGTTTACCTTCAAGGATAAAAGCAATATTTTGTGCAAGGTCCTCCAGTTCGCTAATTATATGAGAAGTGAAAAGAATAGTTTTTCCGTTTTGATTTTCTTTTAGAATTTTATCTTTTAATATTCCGCTCGCAACCGGGTCAAGTCCGGCAGTAGGTTCATCAATTATTAATATTTTGGGATTGAACAAAAAGGCAAGTGAAGCATTAACTTTTTGAAGTGTTCCACCGGAAAGATTTTTTAACCTTTTGCTCATTTCTTTTTCAAGATTAAATTTGGATATAAGTTCTTCATCCAAATTTTTAGCAGTATTTCTTAAATCTTTTACCATATCAAAAATATTTTTCACCGTTAGATTTTCCGGAAAACTAGGACTTTGAGGCATATAACCTATTTCATTTCTGTATTCACAATCTCCGTTTATTTGAGTACCATCAATTTTTATATTACCATCGTACTTTTTTATCAAACCGAGTATTGATTTAATTAATGTAGTTTTGCCGGAACCATTTGGTCCAACCAAATACGTAATTTTCCCATGCTCAATTATTAAATCTAATTCCTTCAATACTGCTAATGAGCCGTATGATTTATTCAATTTTATTATTTCAATCATAAAATTCTTTTCATCGATGGTGAATTATCAATCAGTGTTTCCGGTGTTAGAACCGGGAATATTCTTTCTGCGGCATCTAAAATATCAACAAATAAACTGCGCAATAAAATTAATGTTGGCCGGTTTTTTTCAACTATTAGTGAAAATAATTTTACCGGACGATAAGGAATATCACCGATGCCGTTTTTATCAATATCGTAACCTTGGTATTCTGACCAGAAATTATTATTAAACTCATTATAACTTTGAGTGCTGTTTGTTGCTATATCAAAAGAATTACCAATAAAATTATTTTGAGTAAAAGTATTATCCATTGAGTTAGCCATCAAACGAATTGCCCAACCATTTTCCATAAATTCATTTTTATAAACAGTTATTCTATTCGAGCCTTCAATATAAATTCCACTTGAGTTTCTATAAAAGTAGTTATTTGTAATTTTACTATCAGTGATATCTTTTAATAGAATACCATAAGAAGCGCTGCCCCAATTATTTTCAAATCGGTTATTTGTCATCTCCACATATTTGGTATACATTACAGCAACTCCGGCACCATTATGCTTAAAAGTATTAGAGGTATAACTGCAGCTATCAGAAAACATAAAGTGTAATCCGTAACGAAGGTTGTTCTCACTTAGATTTTTATTTATATGGCATGTACGAGCAAACTCCAAATAAATTCCATCCCGGTGACCATTGACAAAATTATTCTCAATAGTAATGTTTTTACAATACCATAAATGAATCCCATTACCTGAAGATGCTTCTGATTTTTTAGTCGCATAAATTTTATTATTAAAAATCTTACAATCAGAAGATTTTGCCAAATAAATTGCAAAGAAGTTTTGATCAAATTCATTATTTATGACTGTGCAATTTTTAACTTCTTCTAATTTTATTGCAGCATTGTCATCAATAAAACTAACGCCGGAGTTTATCAACTTCAGTCCAGAGATTAAAACATCGCTGCTTGTAACAGTTATATTTTCAAATTTGTTTTGACCATCAATAATAGGTTGGTTTAAGCCAATAATAGTGAGTGGTTTATCGATTATAATATTTCCCTCTGTGTAAATACCAGTTTGAATTAAAAGTGTATCACCAGAAGAGGCAGAACTTATTGCAGTTTTTACTGATGAATATTTTTTATCTTTTCCAACGTTAAAAGTTTTACAAAATTATTGTTGAAAGTACTAAAAAAAATAAATAATAATAAAAATTTAGTTCCATTTCTTATTGACATAATCTACAAGATCTTCCCAGTTAATTTGTTTACCACCATATTTTTTATTACTTCATCTAAACTTACTTTGTCCTTGTATGCACTTAAATAAAGTCCCATTGGGCTTTTAAGATTTTCGCTAAGCAGAAAGAAAGAATCTTTAATATTCAGCAGTTCATTTGGAGGATAAAAATTTACAACCCACAGGAATGGATATCTTCTTTGCTATGTTTTTTTTTTTGATTTGCAGCGAGGCATTCTATGGAATCATATTTAAATATTTTACCTTTTTTAGTAATTAGTTCCGCACCATAATTATGATCTGAAATTAACATTCTGCAATGTTCACAATTGTCTATGCCGTATTTTATTGGTTCAGGCTCTGGGCTGCAACCGTAAAAAATGATAAAAGCAAAAATGAAATAAAAGATTTTGGTCATTTAATTTTTCCCTACCGTTTTTTTTTTAATCAAAACAAAAAACGAAATTAAAACAGAAAATAAAATTACATATGTACCTACGAAAGGAATAGACAAAGCATTAATATTTAACAATTGTTTTTGCCCTATCAATGGAGGCTGATATGACATACCCGGTATTTTTATTGGGGCATCAGGATTTAAATTGTGTCCATATGTATATTCCCATTGATAGAAATCATATAAACCAACGGCGCCAACAATTATAAATGTACAAAGCCAAACATAAACGGCCCATTTTTTATTTATTATTGAAGCAAATAAACCCCAGCCGATAAGCGCAATAATTATCCAAGGCATTATTGAAAGTTCTGGAATTGCATCCGGTAAAATTTTTTCCATTCCGATATAATGATTCAAGCCGTTGATTGTTTCCAGATCATTCGAGTTTAATCCAGTTACCTTATTAACCCAGATATTCAAACCTAGTCCTTCCGGATATTGAGGAGCATCAAGGTAAATTCTCCAAATTGGAAAAAAGAAGACCAGTATCAGTGAAATTGAAGCAATAGCGAGTAGAATACGTGATTGTTTTTTCATTTTATTTCCAAATAAGAATGCATCCGTTCTGTTTTTAAACAGAACGGATGTATAAAATTATTCTCCTAATGTATATTTAATTTCCGGATTAGAGTTTTGCGCAGAAACTCTGATATAACCTTGCATCTCTTGATGTAAAGCTGAGCAGAAATCTGTACAATAGAATGGGTATACACCAACTTTCTGTGGCTCCCAAAGAATAGTTCTTGTTTGTCCCGGCATTATAAGTAATTCAGAATTCCTGTTACCCATAACTGCAAAGCCATGAGGAATATCCCAATCTTGTTCAAAATTTGTAACATGGAAGTAAACTTTGTCACCAACTTTGGCGCCCTCAATATTATCGGGAGTAAAATGACTTCTGCTTGCACCAATTGTAACGTGAAATTCATTGCCCTTACGCTCAACCTTTGTTTCTTTTACACCTTTTGCAGCATAAGGGTGTTCATTATCTTCCAATTTGTAAATTTTCTTTGAATTTTTCATTAACATTTCTGCAGGAATACTTTGTGCATAATGCGGTTCTCCAATAGTTGGAAAATCAAGAAGCAGTTTCATTTTATCACCGGATATATCAAAGAGCTGAGCTGATTGACATAAAGCCGGACCGGTTGGTAAATATCTATCCTTTGTAATTTTGTTAAGCGAAATAACATATTTACCCCAAGGTTTTTTTGTATCGCCACCAGGAACATTTAAGTGACCAGGTGAATAATATGTTTGAACTCTATCAACTACTTCCCAAGTTCCAATCTTCCATTTTACAATTTCAGATGAAATAAAAGCAGTAGTATATGCAAAGCCTTTATCATCAAACTCTGTGTGCAATGGTCCTAAGCCTGGTTCTTTAACTTCGCCGGCAATTACTGCATCATATTTTAATATTGGAATTCCATCAACATCACCGTCAAACTCTTTATTTTCAATTGCCTTAATCATTTTATCAAATGAATGAACGGGTAATACTGTTGAAAGTTTTCCGCCGCCAACAATATATTGTCCGGTTGGATCAACATCAACACCGTGTGGAGATTTAGGAGTAGGAATATAATAGATCATTCCCGGCGCATCTTTTGGGTCAAGTACTAAAACTTCTTTATTCATTACACTTACTGCCGTTTGAGTCTTTTCATCCATGTGGTTATGAGCATAATTTGCAGCTACTTTTTTTGCCTTACCTTCACTAACGTACTTTTCAGCAAGTTTCCAATTGACTGCGGCAATAAAATCTTTATCATTTCTGGAAGCATTTATTTCTAATAAGGAATTTGCCTGCTCACTATTGTAGCAAGTAAAAAATGCCCAATCATGAGATGGACCTTTACCAGCATGCGCAAGATCATAATTAAATCCGGGAACTAATATTTGAAATCCAATACTCATTTCTCCAGATGTTTTATCAACTTTAATAAAGCTTATTGTGCCATTAAAATTTTCCTTATATGATTTTATTGGAACATCTTTTTGTGGAATTGGTACACTAAAACGAGTTGAAGCTACTACATATTCATTATTTTCTGTAATAAATGGAGAACCGTGATTACCAGCCGAATTTGGAAGTTCGAGAATTTCGGCTGTTTCAAATTCAGTTAAATCAATTCTAGCAACACGAGGGGTATTATTTTCATTTATGAAAAGCCATTTACCATCGTGAACTCCATCTGTTTCAGAAAGCTCTGGATGATGCGCATCTCCCCATGGAATAAAGCCGTATGAAGTATTAAGCATTGCTTTTGTTTCTTCAGAATAGCCATAAGCTGTTTCAGCATCCTGAGAAAATACAGGAATAATTTTGAATAATCGCCCAGAAGGAATTCCATATACTGTAACCTGTCCGCTAAAACCGCCTGACATAAAAGTATAGAATTCATCGTATTGACCAGGTGCGACATATACTCTTTTCGCAGCCTCATCTGTTCCACCGGCTTCTTGTTGATTAGAACATCCGGTAAAAACTAATCCTAATATAAATCCGCTTATCAGCAGAGTAAATATTTTATTTTTAATCATCTAACTATACTCCTATGTTAATTTGTGAGGGACTATTTTTCTTTATCAACTTTTCTAAAATATTCTAAAATTTCTCTCGCTTGCTCTTTAGAAACATTCTGATATGTCATACTTGTCATATACATAGCCAACATTTTTTTTACTTCAGGATGTTTTGCGATCATTTCTTCCGGATTTAGAATCATATTCATAATATATTCGGGAGTTCTTCTTTCAATAACATCTCTTTGTGCTGGACCGGTAAAACGTTCATCCAGTTTATGGCAAGAAGCACATTTTTCTTCAAATAATTTTTGTCCCCTGCTTGCCATTTCAATATCCAATGGACTAAGATCCAATTTCTCTTTAATAGGACCAACTCCATTTTCCAGTTCAAATAAAGTGAGTCCAAATTTTTGAGCTAATTTTTCTTTTGCCGAATCGTTTGAAGATTCAGGTGCTTTTTCTTTACTTTCTCCACAGCTTGCTAATAAAAGTAATGATGCCAGTATTAAAGCCTTAATTAATTTCATATCTATATCCTTTTTATTTTGTTTGAAAATTTAAGTTAGGAGTAAAAACTATTTTTTATTTTTATATCCGAGATGTAAGAATTGACAATTTCCAATTTTAAAGTGTCCCAAGTATTATGCATTGGACACTTACATCCATTACAATCTTTCATGAACCCGATAATCCAATTGGAGAAAAAAGACTCATCTTCAAATATTTTTATTAATTCAACTAAACCAATTTGGCAACCAGGTTTTGCTAATTTGAATCCCCCGTCTTTTCCCTTCTGCGAAACAATAATACCGTTATGGGTTAGACTTTGTAAAATTTTTGAAATAAATTCTTTCGGCAGATCTACTGCTAATGATATATCCCTTGCATTTACAAATGAATTGAATTTAGATTCGCTTAGATAATGTAAAACCTTTATACTATATTCGGTGCTTTTGTTAAATATCATTACTTTCATCATTAAAATCTGTTGATGATTTTTATATTCAGAACTATTATTCTGATTTAAAATAGCCAAATAACTTTCAGTTGTCAAGTCATTAATTTGATTTACGGTACTAATACTTAGAGGGAGCATTGATTCTCCTAAAGCACTTAATTTGTATTTTTGCTTTACACATTTTTAAACTTCCTTAATCATAGTTAGAAGCATTTTTGATTTTTCTAAAGCAATTAAACCATGAGGAATACTTTGTGGAAGCAAAATTATCTCTCCGGCTTTAACATGATATGGAGCGCCGCCAATCTTAATTTCCATTTCCCCATCCACTACAAATACTAGAGCTTCATAAGGAGATGTGTGTTCGGTTAATGATTCGCCTTTATCAAAAGCGAATAAAGTTACATTACCATTTTTCTTTTTTATTATTTGTTTACTAACAATTGAGCTGTTTTGGTAATCAATTTGATTAACAAGTGATTCAGCTTTATTTTCAATCATTTTAGACTCCTTTTATAAAAATATGTTTGATAGCATCTGTTGGACAAACAGCAATGCATCTGACTTTACTAAATAAGGCACATTCATCGCAATTGTCTGATATGATAAAAAAATGATCCATAGAAAGCGGAACAAAATACTTCCCATGATTTCCTATATTTACTCCAGGTTCATAAATTGTTTCAGTGGGACATTCAATTAAACATGCTCCGCAATTAATGCAATCATCATTTATAAAATATCCCATTAAAATTTTTCGCCCTTCGCTTCACGATACTGACTGCCAACAGCTCTTATTCTTCCCCAGATTGAATAAAAAAATAATAGCATTCCTACTACTTGAAAGGTCGATGTAATTGTAATCAAAATGTCAAGTGAATCTGTCCAAGCCAACCCTTTAATTGCTTGAAAAATAAATCTCAACGCAGTTGATAACGTTATAATCCAATAGAATACTAATATTAAGTCGGGATTGTATTTTTTATCTGTTTTTTCAGCTCTCGGAAAAAACCAAAGTGCCACCCCCATTATCATCATCATCACAGAGCCAACTAGAATTATATGCGTGTGGGCAGAAAGAAGTTCAGCACTGTAACCGGTTTTTGCTATGTATTTTGTGTAAGACATATAAAGTCCGGTTAAAATACCAAGCGCCAAAAATGCAATACTGGTTTTTACAAAATATCTTACTGTTGTAAACATATTCTTCTTCTCACACTCCTAATTGTTTTTTAGCTTCGTTAGTCATTCGGTCCGGCAACCATTTAGGTTCCCAAACAAGATTAACAACTGCAGTTTTGGAAGGAGCAAATTGCTTTACTGCATTTTCAACCCATTGAGTGATACTATTGTGCATTGGGCATCCGGGAGTTGTTAATGTCATAGTTACAGTAATATTATTTTCTGTCTCTTTGATGTTATATACTAAACCTAAATCAACAATGTTTATTCCTATTTCCGGGTCAATGACATCTTTCAATACTTGCAGTATTTGCTCGTTAGAGTTCATAAAATTTACTTCCTAAAAATTGTAATCATATTGAACAAAAAAATTAGTGAACTTAAAAACATGATTGAGAATGAAAACATCACTCCCATGCTTAAATTAAATGCTAGTGATGAAATAGAACCGATCAATGCTGTTAACATTAAATAAAATCCAATGTGTGCATAATTTTCATTAAACATTTCTTTAAGCAGAGGAACTTTTTCAAAACCAACTTTACTGCTGTATTTATGATACCAAACTAGGAATGGGACAATTTTATACATTTGTCCGACTATTAGGAACGAAACAAAACCAAATACAATTAAGTAGCCATAAATTAAACTAAGGTTATTAATTTTTTCATAATCTATAAAAGAAATGAGCAGGCCAAGTAATGTTACAACAGCTAACATTAAATATGCGGTTATTGAAAATTTTATTCCAATATCAAATTTTTTGCGCAATCTATTTTTAAATATTATAGATATTTGAAAAAGAAAAATGTATATGCCAATTGCAATTAATATAGAAAACAAATAAAATAATGTAATTGTATTCTGATAATGCATTACCGTTGATAAACCGAGTAAGCCAATATTTATAATAACAAGTGCCCACTTACCACTAGTAAGAGAATAACCATGAGAAAGAGTAAACATTGGAATAAGCTTAAATGAAACTCCCATAATGACCATTGTAACCCAGCCAATAAATGCTATGTGCACATGCAAATTCAAATAGTTAAGATGATTTATTTTAACAAACGGAAAGACTAAATTTACAGCCATTAACAAGCCAGCAATAGCTGTTACAAAAAAATAGAAAATAGCAGAAGCCAAATAAAATCCGGTTAGATTCCACTTATTAACTTTTAATAACGTAGCAATCGAATTATAAGAAAATATCAGCATTGCAAGATTTAAAATTGCTGCTGAAATTATAATGATTTCTCCTGACCCAAAATTTAAGATGCTGTAAACGAAACCAATAATTCCAATTGAAAAAATCCAGAATTGAATTTCGGCAAGTTTTTCAGAATACAATTTAACTTCCAACACGACAGGTATGAGCTGAAATAATGCACCAAATATAATCATTGTAATCCAACCCAAGGTTGCAACGTGTGTTAATGCCATTATTATTGGTCGAAAATGAAAGCCGGAAAATTGCGTATAATTACTCAAAAGCAACAGATTAAGCAGCACAAAGGAAATAATTGCTGTAATAAAATACTTAGCAACTATTTTAAAAGGCGGTGCATAAACTGATGTTATTGAATTTGGCTGATTCATCCCCGCTTAATCCATTTTTGTAATAATTACTTTATAATAATTTTCTTCAATTTTGTTTGTAACAGCTTGGTAACCTCTTTCTCCAAGTTTAGGATAAAGCATCATTGGCTCGCGATGATGATGGACTAACAAAAGTGTTTTGGCATCAACTTGAGAAAGTGCTTCTAAAATTATACCCATTGGTTCAGGAGGTTCAAGTTCTCTTACATCTATTTCTATTACGTTAGATAATTCATTCTCTTGATTATCAATATTATTTTCTTCGGAGTGCAGACTGGTATTTTTTACATGATCCGATTTGAAAAAGTAAATTTCAAAAACATTTTCTTTTTTTTCAGTGAAATGGTCGAATCCCTTTTTGCTCAAAACTGAGTAAAGCGGAATTGGTTCAAAAGAATTGATAAGAAAAAATATTTCATCATCATTTAGGTCTTTTATATAACTCATTATATCCAAAAACGGATCTTTGCCCGAATCAATTATTGGTCTAACATCCAGCTTTTTAATTTTTTCTTTATCAATATTTAACAATATTTCCGGTTTATCATTTATAATTGTTTTTTCTGTTTCAATATTCATTTGCGTTTCCATTTTATCTATATCAATATTTATAGATTTATTTAGTTTTATTAGTAATGCCTCCAACTTTACATCTGCTATTTTTGCGGCTTGTTCAACATTTACTCTTGTTGCTAAAGTTTTTCTAAGAATTTTATTGTTTAGTTTATTAAAATGCGGACTGGCTTCTAAAAGAACTTCAAGAGTTTGCGGATAGGCATTTAACATTTTTGATATTTTAGTGTCTTTAGTAATCACGTGTAAATTATTATAATTTAGAAATATTTACTCGCCAAACCTCTGGACCTTTCTCAACATATTCCCAGTTAAACTTATTTGGTCTTTCTGCATTAAATTGATAATAAAGAGGCATTGGATCATGATCATTAATTAACTGAAAAGTCCCCCCGGCTGTTAATTTATCAAATGTGGCAAAAATTGTTGGATGCTTTTCTCTTGGTGGCACTGGACGAATGTCTAGCTCAGTATATGTCATTGTGTATCCTTTTTTATTGTTGAAAGTTACAATTGAAAACTAAGAACAATCAATTAGGATTACCTTGACTTAAGTCAGATTTAGTGTCTTTTATAAATTATTTTCTGCAGTATATTTTATTCGCAATTTTGCGCAAGTTTTTTAAGTTTTAGATAATTTGTTACAAATATTGATTTACCTTGTACTCTTATTACTTCCTGATCCTGGAATTTCTTAAATGTTCTAGATAAAGTTTCAGTAATTGTTCCAAGGTAAGACGCAAGCGTAGATTTTGGAATGGCAAGTTTAAAATATGGTTCGGGTAGGTTTTCAGTTTTATTATTCTGAATTTCTTTTATTAGATATTTTGCTAATCTATTTTTCACTTCTTTTGTTGTTAAATCTTCAACTTGAGAAATAAGAGATTTTAACCTTTTGGCAAAACCGGCAAGCATTTTTAATGATATATCGGGTTCGGTTTTTATTAAATTGATAAATCCCTCTTTGGGAACAAACAAAACAATCGATTCTTCAAGAGTCTGGGCACTAACAGGGTAATCATTTCCTTCAAAGAGAGGAATATCTGCAAAAACATTAAAGGGTTTTATTATGTGTACAACTGCTTCTTTTCCATCTACAGAAGTTTTATAAATTTTTATTGAACCTTTTAACTGAACATAAAAACCTTTATAAAAATCTCCTTCCATAAAAATAATTGAATGAGAGCTAATTTTTTTTATTTCGCTAATTGATGTGAGTTTACGTAATTGTTCTATGCTCAGTTCAGAAAAGAGTGGAATTGATCTTAATGTTACTTTGTTTTTTATATCATTCATAATATTGAAAACTAAGAGAATCTTATTTTTGATTTACAAGATAAAACAACATTTGTTAAAAATGAAAGTTCATGTAACCAAAATTATGACTAAAATTCGTATAATTTTTCCTCAATATAAAAATACTACTTGACAAACTGAAAATCTTGCCGTATATTTGTTAGTGATCGTTAACAAACATTTGTGAGAGAAGATATTATGGCAAGATTAACCACAGAAGAAAGACAAAAAACTATTATTGATGAAGCGTTAAATATTATTCATGAGCGTGGATATGAAGCTTTATCAATTAGAGAATTAGCAAATCGTGTTAAGATTAGCGAACCAGCAATCTATAGGCATTTTCTAAATAAAGAAGACATAATTTTAGGGATTTTAAGCCGCATAAGCGATTTTGATCAAGAACTTATTAAGAGTGTAAATAAAAAAGATTCCCCTTTAGAAAAATTAAATGAGTTTATAAAATTTCATTTTAGCTTTTTGGAAAAAAACAAGCAAATGACTTCAGTAATATTTGCAGAAGAAATATTTACCCAGAGCAATATTCTGAAAGAGAAATTATTAAAAATTCTAAAACATAGAAAAATGTTAATAGTTGATATAATAGAATCGGCTAAGAGTGATAATAAAATCAAAGAGGTGGATTCAACTGAACTTTCAAAGATTATAATAGGCACCATAAGAATGTCGGTTCTAGAATGGAAACTTGGTAATTTTAGTTATTCGCTCATTGAAAGTGGGAATAAAATTATCAAAAATTTAGAAAAGTTGATATTTAACTAAAAATGTGCAAATTAAATTAATTAGATAGTTATAATGTTATCAAAAGAAAAAATAAACGAAATTAATAACTTAGCAGAAAAATTGATAAGCGAAAATGGAATATCTAACCTGAATATTTCTCAACTTTGCTTCTCGGCATCAATTAGCAAAAAGACGTTCTATAAATATTTAGGAAACAAAAAAATCTTTATTGAAAAATATTATTTAAATATGCTCAGAAATGCTTACATAGATGTGATACAAATTATCCAGGAAAGAAATTCATTCTTCGATAAATTTGAAAAAATGTCGCAACTTGTTGAAAAGAGAGTCCCTTTATTTAATAATAAAGTTATGGCTGAGTTAAAAAAAAATTATCCGGAAGTTTCATTAAAAATAAATTATTTCAAAAGTAATAAAATTATTCCCTTGCTAACATTACTCATTGCAAAAGCTCAGCAGAGAAAAATTATTAATGATTTTGATCCGCAAATATTAATCAACATTTTTTTTGGTTCCATTAGCACAATTTATTATGAGCAGAATAATTTTATAGAAAACCAAAAAACAGATTTAAAATTTAGAGAAGTCTTTGAAATCCTTTTAGGTGGCATTCTTACAAAAAAAGGAAAAAGTTTTTTAAAACATAAGTTAGTTAGCATTAACTAGGAGTGTATGGCAAATGGAAAAAATATTAAAGCAAACATTAAAGTATCCTTATTGGATTTTATTAGTAATACTAATTATTTCAGCCGTTTTCTTTTCTAAAATGATTGAAAACTCAAGAATGGAAACCGACCTTGATGAATATATGCCGCAAGACCATCCGGCATTTGTTTACAGCGACCAAGCTGAAGAATGGTTTAATATAAAAGACGGAATTATTGTAGCCGTTGAAAATAAAAATAATATTTATAACGAAGAAACTCTTAACATAATTATAGAGCTTACAAAGACATTCCAAAAATTACCACAAATTGAAAAGGCTGATGTAACTTCACTCTATACGGCAGATAATATTATTGGCACTGAAGACGGGATGGATGTTAAGGCGTTTTATAAAAAAACTCCCACCTCTGCTGAAGATCTTAATGAGTTAAGAGAAAAAGTAAAAACAAATGAAATGGTTTTTGGCAGATTAGTTTCTGAAGATGAAACTGTTTCCGTTATAATTGCTGCAATAAATGATAATGTTTTTTCTCAAGAATTTTACGAGGAAATTCTTACAATTGCAAAACAAGCCGAAACTGAAAACGTAAAAATATATGTGGCCGGAAGACCAATTGTTGAAGGTACAATGGCGCTGCTTGGACCTGCCGATATGAAAAAAATGGTTCCAATTGTTTTGCTTGTAATTATTGCAGTGCTTTATTTAACTCTTAGAAATGTTCAAAGTACAATCCTAACATTACTGGTTGTATTATTCAGTACCGTTTGGGCATTTGGTTTAATGGCCTTGCTCAATATTCCAATCTATGCAGTTTCCACAATGATTCCCGTTATGTTAATTGCAATTGGGGTGGCCGATGGTATTCATCTGTTCAGTCATTTACAGCTCTATATTAATAAAAATCCAGAAGCCACAAAGAAAGAAGCAGTCTCTGATATGCTTGCCAAAATGTGGAAACCAGTTGTAATGACATCGGTAACAACTGCAGTCGGATTTATCTCACTATTAACTTCTCAAGTTTATCCAATAAAATATTTTGGTTTATTTACTGCTTTTGGTGTAATGGTAGCAATGGTTTTCTCATTAATATTAATTCCAGCCGGCGTAATGATTTTTAAACTACCTAAACCTAAAGTAAAAGAAGAAAAAGGTAACGATCATCATTTTGCATTTAAATCAACAATAAAAATATTGAAATACAAAAGTGTTACAATATTTGCAACAATAATAATTGTAGTTGTTTCAATAGTTGGCATTGGCAAGGTTTGGATTAACTCCAGCTTCTTAGATAAGTTTGAAAGAGATAGTGAAATAGTTCTTACCGATGCGTTCATTAATGAACATTTCGGTGGAACATCAACAGTAAATTTAATTTTAGACAGTAAAGAAAAGGATGCTTTCAAAAACCCTGCAGTTTTAAAATTGGTTAATAAAATGCAAAATGATGTTGTTGATTCGCTTCATCTTGTTGGCAACTCATTTTCATTAACCGATTATATTAACCGTATGAATAAGGTTATGCACGCCGATAATGAAAAGTTTAATAATATTCCAAATGACCAGAATTTAATTGCTCAATATTTACTTCTTTATGAAATGTCTGGTGACCCTGAGAATTTATGGAAGGTTGTTGATTATAACTACAATAAACTTAATGTAAATTTTCAGCTAAAAAGTGATAACTCAAAAACGATAAATGCAGCAATTGCAGAAATAGAAAAATTTCAAGATGATTTTAAAAAACTTGGAATCGAAATGAAATATGCCGGTTCAGGTTATAAAGGATTAGTGTTTACAGATCTAATATTAGAAGGTCAAATAATGAGTTTAGTACTATCCCTTATAATTGTAATTCTTCTTCTAGGAATGATGTTCAAAAATATTTGGATCGGAGTAATTGGTTCTGTTCCAATTATAATAACCGCCATTATTGGCTTTGGTGTTATGGGCTGGGCTGACATTGCTTTAAATACAACAACGGCATTACTTTCCAGCATTGCAATAGGAATTGGGATTGATTATGCGGTGCATTTTATTGAACAATACAAAATAAATTCACAATCTGGTGATAAACTCTTAACTGCTCAAAAAACTATGGCCCATTCTGGTAGAGCAATATTATTTAATGCAGTTGTGGTTATTGCGGGGTTTATGGTTCTGCTATTTTCAGTCTTTCCGCCAAACAGAGAATTGGGAGCGCTTGTTTCATTAAATATGTTTATAAGTTTTATTGGTACCATTACAATAATGCTAATTCTATTGAATAAAACTAATATTTATTTCAAAAATAAAAAGGAGAAATAAAATGAAAACATTAAAAATATCTTTGATTTTATTAGCGTTTTTTTCGCTTCTAAATAATTCAGTTTTTTCGCAACAATTAACTGGATTGAAAATTATTGAAAATGTTTACAACAGAGCTGTTGGAGATGATATGACTGCCGATTTAACAATGACTCTTACAAATTCATCAAATGAGAATAGAGTTAGAGAAATTAAGCAATTCTCAAAAGATTTTGGAGATTTAGAAAAGAAAATAATGTTCTTTGTTTCACCGGCAGATGTTAAAAATACATCTTTTATGAGTTGGAGTTATGATGAAGCAGGCAAGGATGACGATCAATGGATTTACTTACCTGCATTGAAAAAAACAAAAAGAATTTCCAGCGATAGCAAGAGCGATTATTTTATGGGCTCTGATTTTACTTACGATGACCTTGGCGATCGCCAGCCAGATCAAGATGTTCACAAACTTTTGCGTGAGGAAAAACTTAATGGAGAGGATTGCTACGTTGTTGAAAGTATTCCAAAAGATAAAGATTACATGTATTCAAAAACTATTACCTGGATTATTAAAGACAAATGGATTGGATTAAAGAAAGAATTTTATGATGAAGATGAAGAATTGTTAAAAATATTAAAAGTCAATAAGTATGAAGACATCAACGGATTTTGGATTATCACAAATACTGAAATGAAGAACGAACAAAAAGATCACAAAACAATTATGATATTAAAAAATGTGAAAATCAATACCGGAATTAATGATGACAAATTTACCGAAAGAATTATGACTCGTGGAATATAAAAGCAATAGCCAGAATTGAAGACTGGGAATGTGTTGTCATTCCGAATTTATTTCGGAATCTAAGGCTTTGTAATTTCGCATAATGATAGATGCTGAAATGAATTCAGCATAACAAAATTGAATTTATTAAGCCATGTAAAATGACAACGAAATCTTTGATTGACAAAAAAGAATTAAGGAACAAAAAATGAAAAATAAAATAATTGCAATTCTATTATGCCTAACACAGATTACGTTTGCGCAAAACGTTGATTTTACCGGCTATGTTAGAAACTACTCTGGAATGCTTGCCGGCAATGGCTCAAATGATTTTGTGATTTTACAAAACACATTTAATCTTAACATCGAAAAAAATATGAGCGGTTCTTCATTTAAAGTGAATCCAATAATTTATCATAACGACTCTGATAGCATTTCTTTTAATCTTAGAGAAGCCTACCTAGATTTGTACTTTGATAGTTTCGATATCCGAGTTGGAAAACAGCAAATAGTTTGGGGAAAAGCCGATGGTGTTTTTATCACCGATATTTTGTCTCCCAAAGATTTATACGAATTTTTGTTACCGGAGTTTGATGAAATCAGAATTGGAGTAACTGGTGCAAAGCTAAATTATTATATGGGAGGAAATACACTTGAGTTGGTCTGGCTTCCGGTTTTTACTCCAACTAATTTACCCAATTCCACTTCTATTTGGTCGCCCTCAATGAGCTTTGCAATGACACCAACATTTGACTACTCAAAACAAGATGTAAAACCATCGTTGGAAAATAGCGAATTGTTTTTGAAGTATTCTGCATTAACTGAAGCAATTGATTTTGAAATTATGGGCGGGTACATGTGGGATGATGATCCGACAGTTTTTAGTTCAATTGTTACAAATAGTTCCGGCAGAAATTTATTTATTACGCCTGAACATAAAAGGATATCACTTATTGGGGGAAGTTTTAGCACAACTCTCGGGCCCTTTGTTTTTAGGGGTGAAGGTGCTTATTACTTTGGGAAATATTTTAATACTTCCGATCTTACAGTAAATAATGGAACTGTTGAAAAGGACTATATTCACTATATGCTTGGCACAGATTTTAATTTATTGGATATTAATTTTAGCCTCCAGTTTATTCAAAAAGCTGTTATGGATTATGAAGAGACCATTCAATCTAATGTAATGTTTAAAGATCAATATAATAATATGATGACTTTTCTTGCGCGATATTCAATCCTAAATGAAACTTTGGAGTTCGAGCTATTTTCATATTATGATTTTGAGTATGACGATGCTCTAATACGTCCGAGAGTTTTATATGATTATTCAGACACAATCAATCTGCAAATTGGAGCCAATATTTTTACCGGCACTGAAGGACAATTTGGTCAATACAATAACAACGATATGCTTTATGGAAAAATTAAATACAGTTTTTGAAATCAGAATTTATCAAAGGATTTTAAATGAAGACAACAATTAAAATTGTGGCATTACTTGCTATGGCGATTGGCATTATGGCCGTTATAACTGGATTAAGAGTAATTGGAGGATTTTTTGATCCTGGTTATACATATTATCTATCTCTTGTAAGTTATAATGTTATTATGGGAGCAGTCTCTGTAATTGCGGGAATTTTTATTTGGCAGCGTAATAAGAATGCTCTTCTCTATTCAAAAATTATCACAATCCTTCACATTCTTGTACTAATATCTTTACTAACAATTTTTAAAGATGGAATTTCTATGCACAGTATTGGAGCGATGACTTTCCGATCCGTAGCTTGGATAATATTTACAATTATTATTTGGAAAGGAAATAAAGTTGTACAAAATAATTAAGTTGAATATATCCCCATCAAAATATAAAAAAAGGAAGATGCAATTATTTGCAACTTCCTAAAATTAGATTCACTGAATTATTCTTTTGAAAGAAGTAAATTTGTAGTCTTTAACTTTGAGGGCATAAAAATTCCGATATTGCAGTTTAATCTGACCTTCATGAGTATGTATTAAAATATTACGATAGTAAGATCTGCCCGAAAATAAAAGTTAGCAAGTTTTTAAATATAAAATTTTACTTCATTGGGAAAGATTGGAAATAACAAATAAATTGTAGAATACAACGTCATCGTTAGTCCTACTACTTGACAATTTTAGGAATGATTTAATTTTCAGTTATTATTGAAAATAATTAATTCGACTGGAATAATTTGTAATTGGCAAGTTACGTTTTCGAGCCCTATCACCAGCTCTCTAAAATATTGTAAAACAATAACTTAGAAATCCTTTATGTTTTTAAAGCTATTAAAAATTTTTATCAGGGTTTAACGGCCATTTTTTTATTCAACTCAACTTTTTTTTTATAAATCTCCAAAAACTATAAAAGTTAGATCTCTTTCAGAACAATTATGGAATGAAAAATTTTCCTAAAAAAATCTTTATTTTAACAAAATACCAGAGAAAAATATTTAAGACATTCTTGTATTTAAAAATCATTTCTTTTTCCGATTATAGATTTATGATTTTATTTAGAAAAATATTCTTATTTATATCGCTATCAATTTGCGCTTCTTTTTCTTAAATGGTCAGCAACAAACTGCTGATAGTTTACTGAGTAAGCTTAACTATGTTAATGGGAAAGAAAAAGTAAAAATACTTAATGAGCTTTCTGATATTTATCAAAATATAAATACTCAGCAGGCAATTGTATTTGCTGAAAAGGGAATTTCTGAAGCAAAGGAGATTAGCGACGATATCGGTCTAGCCGGCTGTTACGGAAGTTTGGGTTATGCCTACATTAATCTAAATAATAATAAGGCAGCCGAATACACAAATAAAGCTTTAGAAATTAGACGTAAAATAAATGATAAAGCAGGAATTGCTACATCATTAAATGTACTTGGCGTTCTTTACTATTATGAAGCCGATTATCTAAAATCCATTGAATACCATTTAGAAGCCCTTAAAAGAAGAGAAGAAATTGGTGATCCAGTTAAAACTGCAACTTCCTACAATAATATTGCTCTTGTAAACATTGCTCTGGAAAATTATGAAGCGGCTCTTGATTATTTAAACAAAGCACTTAAAGTAAGAACAGCCACAAATAATAAACGGTCAATAGGAATTATTAAAGCAAACATTGGCAAAATTCAAATAGTCCAAAACAAAACTGAAGAAGCTTTAGAAACTTTTTTTGAAAGTTTAGAAATAAATAAAGAATTGGGAAATTACAAATCAGTAGCCAACTCACATCAAAATATTGCTTCGGTTTATAAAAAATTATCAAAATATCCAATAGCAATAAGCTATTATGATTCTGCATTAGCAATCTATTATTTCCAAAATGAAAAAAACGGACTTGCTAATGTAGAAAACGGACTTGCTGAAGTTTATAAACTTATTCAACAATTTGATAATGCAATAAACCATGCTAATATTGCCCTTAAACATGCTGAAGAAATAAATTCCTTAGAAAACAAATTACTAGCCTTGCAAACACTTTTTGAAAGTTATGAACAAAAGAATGATTTTAAAAATGCTTATAAATATTTAAACAATTACAGAACAGCTTACCTTGATTTAAAGAATAATGAAAAAATTAAAAAGCTGGCAAATGTTGAACTTAATTATAAACTCGAAAAATTAAAAAAAGAGCAAGAACAAAAATTACTTAATCAAAACATATATATTTTTATTTTACTGCTAACTGTTATTTTTGGAGCAATTATATTATTTCTATTAAGTAAAAGTTCAAAAAATAAAAAAAAGGCAAATGAAGAACTGAATAAATTAAACTCTAAATTAATAGAAGTAAACAAAACTAAAGATAAGTTTCTATCAATTATTGCCCACGATATGCGTGGACCTTATCAATCCACTTTAGGTTTATCCCAATTACTTGCAGATGAATTTGAATCGCTTGAACAAGATGAACTGAAAAACAATATCATAATTTTAAATTCATCACTAAAAAATCAATATAATTTATTAAACGATTTACTTCATTGGGCAGAGCTTCAAGCCGGAAATTTCGAATTAGATACAGAAAATATTGAACTTTCTAAAAGAGTAGATGGTATTATTTCGTTGCTAAATTTATCTGCCCAAAAGAAAAATATAAAATTGGTAAATAATGTTAACCCAACAATTTTAGTTTCTGCCGATGAAAATATGCTGAAACTTGTATTACGAAACTTAATTTCGAATAGTATAAAATTTACGCATGAAAATGGAATTGTTGAAATTACTGCGGTTGAGAACCAAGGCAAAGCCGAAATTTGCATTTCTGATAATGGGGTTGGTATTTCTGAAAATGACTCTAAAAATTTATTTAAGCTTGACGTTCACTACACAAAAAACGGAACGGCAAATGAAAAAGGATCAGGATTGGGCTTAATTTTATGCAAAGAAATTATTGAAAAAAATAATGGTTCAATTTGGGTAGAAAGCGAAGTCAATAAAGGCAGTAAGTTTTATTTTTCATTTCCTCTTGCTAATAAGCTGTCATAATCATTTCTCAAATTATAAACTCCGTTTCTTACAAATAGTTTTATTTATTTCTTCATTACAAAAAATCATGACTAATTTTTTACTTATATTTTATCTTTTATAATCAATCAAATTAATTAGTATTATTTTGCTACATGAAATTATTCATTAAAAATATGGTTTGTAACAGATGCATTAAAGTAGTTAATGAAGAATTAACCAAAATTGGTTTCACTGTTACTGAGATTTCACTCGGAGAAGTTACAATTAAGGAAAATCCATCTGAGCATAAAATAAAAACGACTAAGAATATTTTGGAAAACAATGGTTTTGAGTTAATTGAAAATAAAACTGCAAAAATTGTTGAAGATATAAAAAAAGTAATTGTTGAATATGTTCATCATTCAGAAAAAGATTTAGATCTTAACCTCTCAAAACTTATTGAAAATAATTTCACAAAAGATTATTCATATTTAAGCAACCTTTTTTCTTCAACCGAAAACATTACAATTGAGCATTATTATATTTTGCAAAAAATTGAAAAAGCAAAAGAGTTATTAAAATATGGAGATTTGACTCTTAGCCAAATAGCATATAAACTTGGTTATAACTCAGTTAATCATCTCTCATCACAATTTAAAAAGGTTACTGGAATGAACGCGAGTAACTTCAAGAATAATACTTCCATAAAAAGAAACCCAATCGATCAGATTAAGTAAATCATCTAAAAATTTTGTAAACATTTTAAATTATTTTGTAACGCAATGGTGTGTTCCATTCTCTACTTTTAAACCGTAAAAATAATATAAGGAGTAAAAATAATGACCACAACAAAATTTCAAATAGAAGGTATGACTTGCCAGCATTGTGTAATGGCAGTTAAAAATGCATTAAGGAGTTTTAATCTGGAAGATGTTAGTGTTACAATTGGCAAGGCCGAAGTTACATATGATGAAACTCAAATTGATGAAAATGGTTTAGTTGCCGCAATTGAAGAAGAAGGATATAAAGTAGTAAAATAGTTACTTGTAATTATTTTTAGGAATAATTTTTTATTCCTCATAAGATTTTCAAGGAAGGGAAAGCAGAAGTGAAAACAAAATATAATTTACCGGTTGAGGGAATGACATGTGCAAGTTGTGTAGCGCGTGTAGAAAAGGTAATGAATAAATTTCCAGGTGTTGAAAACGTTGCAGTAAATTTTGCCTCTGAGAAAGTATCTTTTGTCGCAGATAGCAAAGTAAACCTGCAAGAAGTTGCAAAGATAATTGAAGATTATGGTTATAAATTAAATTTGGCAGAAAACAAAAGTAAGGAAGTAAATAATGCCGGTGATGATAGTCCGAACAAAAACTATGAAGAATTAAAAAGAGATTTTTTGTTCGCACTTACTTTAACCATACCTTTGTTCGTTATAAGTATGTTATCAGATATGGAGGTTGGTTGGTTTAAATCCATTTGGAATTTTGATATTGAGCAGACTCAAAAAATATTGTTGATTATAACAACTCCAATTATGTTCATCTCAGCAAAAAGATTTTTTATAATAGCGTGGACAAACCTAAAACACTTCTCTGCCGAAATGAACACTCTGGTTGCAATAGGCACAGGTTCAGCATATCTGTATAGTCTTATCATTACACTTTTTCCTGAATTTCTTTTAAAACCCGGAATTATGCCGCATGTTTACTTTGAAACTGCCGGAGTAATTGTAACTCTAATTTTACTAGGACGATTGCTTGAAAGCCATGCAAAAAACAAAACCCGCGATTCTATAAAAGAGTTGATTGGATTAAAACCAAAAACCACTTTAGTATTAAAAAATGGAAGTGAAATTGAAATAAATATTGATGAATTGGGTTTGGGCGATATTGTAATCATAAAACCAGGCAATAAAATACCGGCTGATGGAGAAATTATTGAAGGTTATTCGACTATTGATGAATCAATGATATCCGGCGAAAGTCTGCCAATTGAAAAAAGTATTGGCGCAAAAGTTATTGGCGGAACAATAAATAAAAATGGTTCGTTCAGATTTAAAGTTACAGCTGTTAACAAGGAATCTGTTCTAGGACAAATAATAAAACTAGTGGAAGAAGCTCAGGGCAGCAAAGCACCAATACAAAAACTTGCCGATAAAATAGCCGGCGTGTTTGTTCCTGTTGTTATAGGAATTGCAATATTTACTTTTCTAATTTGGCTGATTACAACCGGTGATTTTTCGCAAGCACTAATTCATTTTATTGCAGTTCTAATTATTGCATGTCCATGTGCATTAGGTTTAGCCACGCCAACTGCCATTATGGTTGGAACTGGCGTTGGAGCAAAGAATGGAATTTTAATTAAAAATGCGGAGAGTCTAGAAATACTAAATAAAGTTAACAGAATTATTTTTGATAAAACCGGCACAATAACAGAAGGAAATCCCAAACTCATTAGTGTAATTAACATTGATGTAGAAAAAGACGAACTTCTTGAAATTGTAATGAATGTTGAAAAGCATTCTGAACACCCGCTTGCAGAAGCAATTGTAAAAAGTATTAAATTAAAAGAGTATACTAATGCAAAAGTAGCATCATTTACTAACTATCCTGGAATGGGAATAGCTGCTCTTTACAAAAACGACAATGTGTTAATTGGAAATGAAAGATTAATGACTGAGTTTGGAATTAAAGTTGGTGAAATTATAAATGATCACAATGCAGTTTTTGGTGAAGCAAAAACTATAATATTTACTTCTGTTAATGAAAAAATAAAAGGCTTATTAGTTATTGATGACCCAATAAAATCAGACTCAATAGAGGCAGTTGAAAAATTAAAATCAATGCAAATTAGTTTGAGTTTGGCGACAGGCGACAACAAAAACACCGCTGAATCAATTGCAAATAAAATTGGAATTACTGACTTTTATTATGAGATGCTTCCTAAAGATAAAGTTGATCTTATTCAAAAATATAAAGATAAAAATGAAATTGTTGCAATGGTTGGCGATGGAATTAATGATGCACCTGCATTGGCTTTGGCAAACATTGGCATTGCAATTGGAACCGGAACTGATGTTGCAATCGAATCCGCATCAATAACATTAATGAAAGGTTCATTAAAAGATATTTATAAAGCAATCAACTTATCTCATAAGACAATTAGAACAATAAAACAAAATTTATTCTGGGCATTTATTTATAACACAATCGGTATTCCACTTGCTGCGTTTGGATTGTTAAATCCTATGTTTGCAGCTCTAGCAATGTCTTTAAGTTCTGTTAGTGTAGTAAGTAATTCGCTGAGATTCAGAAAAGCAAAATTGGATTAATAGATTTAAAATAAAATAACAAACTTAATTCAGCATTGATTTGGGTTTGTTAGCTAAGAGTGGCACTATCTGGGGGATACGTGCCCTCTTTTATTCCTCTCTTTTTCTCTCTTAATAATTATTAACGAGATTTCTTTTAGGGTAAAAAAATTTCTCTCTTATAACTTTTCTTTGCTTGCTTCGTCATAACTAGTGAAATCAGTAACAACAAACAAATCACAACGGGGGAAGTCATGAAAAATATAAGTAAACTTTTTGTTCTTTTATTATCTGTTCTGCTCGCATCAACTTCATTTGGTTTTTCGAAAGATAAGTTAACTCAAATAGAAGATAATTTATTGGTTGGAATAAATACAGAAAATACCGGTTTACAAATTAGCTGCGCATACTTCTTGGGCGAGCTTAAATCAGAAAGAGCGATTAATCCATTACTAAAAATGCTAAAAAGCGGAGAAACTGAAGAAGAGAGAATTATTGCTGCTCTGTCACTCTCCAAGATTCAAACCGACAAAGCAATATTTGCGGTTAAACAAAGAGCAAGATTTGACGATAGTGAACGTGTTCAGAGACTTTGTGGATTATTTTATAATTGCTGTATGGCAAGACAACAAAAGGCTGATGTAATTGTGGAACCATTTCAAGTTGTTAATTTAAACCTTGAATTTAACGGAATGAGACTTGCAGATTTTGCAAATTAATATTTAACAAATTATCAAAAGAACGGTGGCTTGCAAAAACCTACATTGCAGGTTACCGTTCTACTTCCCAATTTTTCAATTAAAAGCATAATCTAAACCAATATCTAAAGCGCCATAACTTAAAGTGCCAAATCCTAAACGTAAACTTAAAGCCATCTGATTATTTATCCAAAATCTTAATCCCGCTTGAGCTCCAAACCAAAGCCCGCCATTGCTTGGATCATTGATCCTTATATTTGACGTTAGAAAAGATCCGTTGACTGTTCCAAAATCATAAGCTAATATTATTCCTGCCCATGGATCAAAGTTTGGATCCTTTAGCATAAAGTGATAATTAGCTTGCGCACCAATTAGAATATTAGAATAACTCCACTCAACTAAAGGAAAAACCTCTGAGTAACTCCAATATCTAAAAATACCGCCAATCCCAATTTTTGCATCGTTTTCTATTCCAAGTTCTCTTAAAGTAAAACCATACTCGTGATTTATACCAAGTTGAATAGTAGATCCTAAAAATGAAAAACCAACTGATGGTCCTGCAGTGTGTTTACCAGATTGAAATTGCGCGGAAATATTTGAAGCAGCGAAAAGAAGTATAATAAAAATATATTTTTTGTGGATCATCAATTCACTCTTTTGTAATTAATAATCCACAAAAATATAAAATAAAGTGGACAAATATTAGAAAGTACCATTATCCTTAACGTTTCCATCTAAATCATATTCCCACCATTCCCCCGCACCGGCAGCTGTCCAAACTACTTTAGATTCGGGAACAAAACTTCCATTAAATGTTTTGTAAAATGTTAACTCGCCAGAATCATCCGGAAGAGATGTAATCGAAAGTTTTTCAGGATTTTCATCACTATACATAAACAAATCAAATGAATATATACCTGTGCTGTTTGTTGAGTAATTCCACTCAGTTTCTAATTCACTTGATCCATCTTTGTAAATTTTCAAATGACCATTACTAGCGCCAATTGTTTCCTGAGCCTCCATGAATAACCAATTATTATAAGTAGTTTCACCATCAGTGCCATTTAGAATAATATTCCAGCCAAAGTTAGTACCGGTTTCATAATAATTCATGGTAACGGAAAGCCCATCCAATTCCCAAGTACGTGCCCAATCTTCGTTGGTTTTACTTAAATTTTTCGCACCCGCTGGTGGCGTATAAAACACACTGTATCCTCTAAATGCATTCGCTAAGTTAATGTATGCATTTGCAACCTGGGCATGCACATCATTTGATTGTTTCATTGCAGCTGGAACCGTTATCTCCTTTATATTCAGCTCTCTTGCGGTTTTGTTTTCAGGTTCCGTCGGATTGCTATCATCAGAGCAGCCAATTAAAAAGGCTAAAAATATGAAGATTATGAGATATTTTTTTGGTGTCATTCTTTCCCTTTCTTTAATTAAAACATAATATCTTATTTATAAAAATAATGGATTTTATAATTTTCGCAAATCAAAAAAAATAATTTTTACCTTTTTAATGTGATCAATTGTTAAACTAAGCATAATTTAGTGAGAATGGCATGCTCCTTCTCCATTTACTTCAAGGGTTCCTAATGAAAATTTTTTAGCAGCTTCTTCAGCTATCTCCTCATTTGTAAAAACCAATTCTTTGTTTGCATTTTTAAAGTCATCTTGTAATCGCCATCCCGCTGAAGTACAAATTAGATGTGAACAATCCGTTAATCCATCAACTAAATCAGAATGACTATGACCATGCTCATGCGAATGATTATGAGAATTATGATTTTCTTTTTTATGGTTAGTAAAATTATTTTCACGGTTTTCTTGGTTTAATATTTCACCATTTTCAACTTCATATATTAAAAATCCATTACATCTACCAACGTGTCCGGTTACGGTTTTGAAATCATCTGTTGCTACTGCAATTTTCATTTTTTCTCCTGTTAAATTAAATTATGATTTTTAAATAATTTCAACTAGTAATTTCTATTGCCATTCCCTTTAGAATAGATTGGGCAATTTTATTTCTCGCAGATTTTACTATTCTACCAAAAGTTGCTCGAGAGATTTTCATTTGTGCTGCAGCTTCTTCATGGGATAATGATAATAAATCTGCTAATCGTATTGATTCCAATTCATCTTTTGCAAGAATTGTACTTTCCAGATCCCTTAAAGGAATTCCTCTTGGCTTAAAAAAGAAAGCTCCCGGTTGACAATTTGTTATTCTATTTTTTTTTGGTCGTGCCATATTAGTTATGAGCATATGCTCATTACAAAAATAATATATTTTTCTGGTATAGCAAAACATTAAAATAAAAAATTAGATTAAATCGAAAACTGAATTAATTATGTAGGTTGGTTTATGTTTTCCGAAATTTTTTATGTCTTTAGAAACGCCTGTCAATACTAGAGCAGAATCGATACCAAACTTATTTGCCATTGCAATATCAGTTTCAAGCCTATCTCCAATTATTAAACATTTTTCCGGAGGCAATTTTAAGAGTTCCATGGTCTCTTCAAACATATATTTTGAAGGTTTGCCAAAATGTTTTTGTAGTTTTACTTTCGTTCGTTTTTCTAAAGCGGAAATTGTAGAACCTGCATCGAGGATTTCGCCAGCTTCAACTGGACATGTGCTATCAATATTAGCAGCAAAAAATTTGGCTCCATTATCTAAGGCGTTTGCGGCAATTTCTAATTTAGAATAGTTTAAAGTTCTATCTAATGTAACAATAACTATATCTATTTTTTCTGGGTCATCACAAAAAATATTTCCGCCGGAGTTAATTTCTTTAATGAATTTTTTTTCGGCAATAGCATAATATTTTTTTTTATTGAAATTTTTTGACAGGTATTTTTTTATAATAATTGTTGAACTTAAAATTTGTTCTTTACTGACTTTTAAACCGTTTGAATTCAACAATTTATGATAATCGGCAATACTGCCTGTTGTTTTGTTAGAAACAAAAACTTTTTTTTTATTAATTGCTTTAAGTTTGTTTACCACTTTGTCAGCATTGGGAATTATTTTATCATCAAGATAAATAGTCCCATCTAAGTCAAAAATAAATCCATCATAATTATCAACTATACTCATACTCTACGAAGGATTATTTTCCCAGAACTGTTTTATTAAACCAAAGCATTCTTTTAAACTTCTTGGTTTATAATTAATTTCGGTTTCTGCCTTAAGGTTTATTAGGCCTGAATTTAGCGGACGGGGTGCGGGTTGATTTAAATCAGCCGTGATTATTGGTTCAACCAAATTAAAATCCAAATTAAAATACTCAGCTATTTCTTTAGTAAATTCAAAACGGTTAAGCAGTTCAGCCCCACCAATATTAAACAATCCGGTTTTTTCACTATCACAAATTGTTATGATTGCTTGAGCTAAATCTTCAATATAAGTTGGGTTATTGATTTGGTCAGTTACAATTCTAATATTTTTATTTTCGCTTAATGAATTAAACACCCATTTCACAAAATCCGGGCGGCCAAATTTGGTTGGTCCAAATAAAACATTTGTTCTAAGAATGGTACTTTTAATATCAAACTTTTTGATAACATTTTCACCGGCTAATTTACTTCTTCCGTAATAGCTTATCGGGTTTGGTAAATCGTTTTCAGAGTATGGGCCGGCCAAACCATCAAAAACATAATCGGTTGAAATATGAATTAAGTGAGCGTTGCTAGGAACTGAATATTTTGCAAGGTATTCTACACCATTTACATTAATATTCCAAGCAAGTTCTTTTTCTGATTCGCATTTATCAACATTAGTATAGGCTGCAACATTAATTATATAGTCAGGATAAAAATCCAAAACTATTTTTTTTACTTCTTTTTTATTCGATATATCAAGTTTAGAATAACTAATATTATCAAAGAAAGAAGTATCTTCTGCAGAAGCAAGAGTTAGTTCAATATCATTTCTATTTCTTAAATTTTCAACTACACATTGCCCTAACATTCCATTAGAGCCAATAAGTAAAATTCTTTTTTTAATCATTTTCAAAATTGCAAAAATTAATAATATGTTTTCAAATATAGTTATAATAAAATAAATAGGAATAAATTTGTATTTTCATAACATTGATTTATAAAATTAGTTAGCAAATATAAATATCATCATTAAAAACTAAACAATATTTTTAGAAATAGAAGATAATATGAAAATTGGAATTACCTGTTACCCGACATACGGAGGCAGCGGAGTTGTAGCAACTGAACTTGGCAAGGAATTAGCTGTGCTTGGTCATGAAGTACATTTTATAAGTTACGCTTTGCCGCATCGATTAACTCAGTTTGTAGAAAATATATTCTACCATGAAGTTGAAGTAAGTAATTACCCGCTTTTTGAACATCAACTTTACAGTTTAGCGTTAACTAGTAAAATGCTTGAAGTTATAGAATATGAACAACTTGATTTATTACATGTGCATTATGCAATTCCCCATGCAACTAGCGCGTATTTGGCAAAACAAATACTTAAGAAAAATGGATCGGATATAAAAGTTATTACTACACTGCACGGTACGGATATTACTTTGGTCGGATTGGAGCCTTCATTCTTGCCTTTAGTCAAATTAAGTATTGAAGAGAGTGACGGAGTTACCGCTGTTTCTAGATTTCTAAAAGAGAAAACAATTACTAATTATTATATCGATAAAGAGATTGAAGTAATCCATAACTTTATTGACACTGAATTATTTAAACCAGTTTGCAATAAACAATTTAAAGATCATGTTGCTCCTAATGGAGAAAAAATATTAATTCATACATCTAATTTTAGACCGGTAAAAAGAGTTGCGGATACAATTAGAATACTTCAGAAAGTTAATAAAGTAATCCCAACTAAGCTTATCCTTATTGGTGATGGTCCAGATAGATCTGAATGTGAAAGATTAGCTCGAGAATTAAAATTAGAAAAAGATGTTTTATTTTTAGGAAAGCAGGATGGATTGGAAAATTTATTAAGTGTTGCTGATATTTTCCTTCTCCCCTCCCAATCAGAAAGTTTTGGACTTGCAGCTCTTGAGGCTATGGCTTGCGGTGTTCCTGTAATTAGTTCTAGCGTTGGTGGAATTCCTGAATTAATTGTTCATAATAAAACGGGATATATTGCGGAGTTTGCCGATGTTGATAGAATGGCAAAATATGCATTGGAACTGTTAACCAATAAAAAGAAGTTTAATTCATTTTCTAAAAATTCAAGAAAGCGTTCTGTTGAAATTTTTGAAAAAAAATTAATTGTGCCCCAATACATACAATATTATGAGAAAATTTTGGGCCAATAAAAATAATTTATAAATATTTTTAGATCTATAATTGAATTGTGATATAAAAAACTCCGAAGTTTTGATAAGCTCGGAGTTTTTTATTTTCCATGTAATTACTGTATAATTGGAGTTTTACCTATACTGTAATGAGTAAAACCTAATTCTTTAGTTTTTCTTCTATTAAAAACATTTCTTCCGTCAAAAATGATTGGCTTAACTAATAATTCTTTTACTTGTTCTAAATCTGGATTATTAAACTCGTTCCATTCAGTTAAAACTAATAAAGCATTTGCACCCTCAACGGCTTTATATTGGTCTTGAGCATACTCAACTCTATCTTGTAAATAAAATTTCGCATTTTTCATTGCTTCCGGATCGTAAGCAGAAACTTTGGCTCCAAGTTTTAATAACTCCTCAATAATCACAACAGAAGGAGCTTCACGCATATCATCTGTGTTTGGTTTAAATGCCAATCCCCAAACTGCAAATTTTAATCCCTCAATATTATTATTAAAATGTTTTAGCAACTTCTTAACTAAAACTAATTTTTGATCTTTATTAACTTGGTCAACCATAGTTAGTAATCTCATTTCAGAGCCGTATTCTTTTGATGTTTTAATTAATGCATTAACATCTTTAGGGAAACAAGAACCACCGTAACCAATACCAGCATATAAAAATCTTTTCCCAATTCTAGTATCGGAACCCATTCCTTTTCTTACTAAGTCAACGTTGGCACCAACAACTTCACAAAAGTTTGCAAGTTCATTCATAAAAGTGATACGCATAGCTAAGTAAGAATTTGCAGCATATTTTGTTACTTCAGAACTTTCAGGATTCATCTCAATAACTAAACTTCCTTTTAACACGAAAGGATAATAAATTGATTTCATTTTTGTCATCGCAAATTCTGAGGAGGCACCAATTACAATTCTATCAGGCTTCATAAAATCATCAACTGCATAACCTTCACGCAAAAATTCTGGATTAGAAACAACTTCAAAATCTTTTACATTATTTTTATTTAAAATCTCGGTAATTGCCGCACATGTTCCAACAGGCACTGTACTTTTGTTGGCAATAATTTTAAATTCATGACCAGGATTATCATTCAAAATTTTAGCAATATCTTCTGCTATTCCAAACACATATTTTAGATCTGCGGAACCATCTTCACCTTGCGGTGTTGGTAAGCAAAGTAAAATTATTTCTGAGTCTACGACTGCGTTTTTCAAATCATCAGTAAAATGTAATCTGTTTTTCGCAATATTTCTGTAAAAAAGCAAATCAAGACCGGGTTCATAAATTGGGACTTCCGCATTTCTAAGTTTTGTTAATTTCTCTTGATTATTATCAACACAAACAACATCATTACCCATTTCGGCAAAACATGTTCCAGATACTAAACCAACATAACCAGTTCCAATTACTGCTATTTTCATATAATAAATTCCCTAATATTTAATAAGTAAAATCTTTATCGATATTTTTTAAATTAACTCCGAGTAAATCTTTATCAGAAATTATCGGATTTTTTACTCCCCAGTTTATATTTAAGTCTGCATCATTATAAATAATGCAACGCTCGTTTTCTTTACTGTAATAGTTTGTGCATTTATAACTGAATAAAGCGGTTTTCGATAAAACTGAAAAACCATGTGCAAATCCCGGTGGAATCCATAATTGCCTTTTGTTCTCTGAAGATAATTCTACACCAAAACTCTGTCCAAATGTGGGCGATCCAAACCTAATATCAACTGCAACATCTAAAACTTTTCCATCTAAAACTTGGCATAATTTACCTTGGGAAAATTCTCCAATTTGATAATGTAATCCACGTAAAGTATTTGCTGATGAATACGAAATATTATCTTGAACAAATTTAAATTCTATTCCCAGATCTAAATATTTTTTTTCAGAAAAAGATTCGTAAAAAAATCCTCTAGCATCTTTAAAAATATCTGGTTCAATAATAAATAGGTCTCTGAAAGGTGTGTCAACTTTTTTAATCATTAATTAAAACCTTTTGTTTTTATGCCAATTATAAGCAGAAGAAATTATTTCTTCCAAATTATGTTTAGGGGTCCAGCCTAATTTTGTTTTTGCTTTTTGATTATCAGCCACAAGTGTTGCCGGATCACCTTCTCTTCTTGGTGCAATCTCTTTCTTTATTTTTAAGTTCGTAATTTTTTCTGCAGTTTCAATAATTTCGTTTACAGAATACCCGTCACCAGTTCCTAAATTAAAAATATCACTTTCGCCATTTTTATTGAGATATTCCAAAGCTCTTAAATGAGCATCGCCTAAATCATTTATGTGAATATAATCGCGAACACATGTTCCATCTTTAGTCTTATAATCATTTCCAAAGATTAAAACTTTTTCTCTACTACCGAGAGCTGTGTTAATTACAATTGGAATTAAGTGTGGTTCTGGCTCATGACTTTCACCAATAGAGCCAGTAAAATCATCACCCGCAGCATTGAAATATCTTAACACAACATATTTTAATCCATAAGCCTTATCAAAATCACTTAGCATATTTTCTATTATTAATTTTGTTTGGGCATATGGATTGATTGGATTTGTTTTTTGACTTTCTGAAATTGGAACGGTTTCAGGATTTCCGTAAAGTGAGCATGTTGATGAAAAAACAAACTTTTTAATATTATTCTCAACACAAGCTTTTAATAAATTAAAACTTCCCACAACATTATTTTGATAATACAGAACTGGATTTTCAACAGATTCACCGACATAAGCAAATGCTGCGAAATGTACTACAGCATCAAAATTATAATTTTTTAATGTGACATTAAGTTTTTCATAATCTAGTAAATCAACTACTTCCAGAGTAACATTTTGTGGAACTGCTTCTCGATGTCCGCGAGATAAATTATCTAAAACAACAACATTAATATTTTTATCATTAAGTATTTTTACAAAATGAGAACCAATATATCCAGCGCCACCGGTAACCAATATTTTCATTTTTTTTGTTCCATATTATTTTAATTCAATTATGAAAAATAACAGTAAAATTTTTCTTAAACCAAGTTTAGTGAATATTTTATAAAAACAAATATTTGATAATTATATAATAATATTTTACTTTAGAGTATAAAATAAAACTAAATTGAAGGAATCATGAAAGTATCAAAAACCCAAGCAATAGAAATGGCTGAATTAACGTGCCGTCTCTCAAGAGCCTGCAGTAAAAAAGAAAGCAGCTTTGCGGCTTTATTTAATCTTACTCCAACTGAATTAAAATGTTTAAGAATGTTTGCAAAAAAGCCAACAGTTTCTATAAAAGAAATGATTGAAGAATTGGAGATTAGCGCAGGAAGAGTCACACATATTCTAACGAGTTTAGAGAAGAAAAATTATATCGTCAGAAGAATCGATAATAACGATAAACGAAATCATTTGGTTGATATTACCCAAGAAAGCAAGAAATTTATAAATCAATTAACTCAGCAGCATATTGAACTTCACCAAAATATTTTGAGCAACTTTGAAGCAGATAAGCAGGAATTTGTGACTAAAATTATGGGAGAACTAATTGTTGCCCTTGATAAATGGAGCGATCTAAATAAACAAAAACTTTCCGATTAAGCATTAATCAATTAATTTTTTCTTGTAAGTAGTCGGCAAATTTAGGATAAGCCATTTCAATTATAAATAAAATTATAATTGGAATGTGCTCAATCCAGACTAAATAATCCCAAAAATATTTAAGTTGGTATAATGGCAGCAAAATTGCATAAGCAGTAAAAGATAATCTTGGTGATAAAACTAACAACGGCAAAACCCAGGTATAATACCATGGAAACTGCGTTGGACTTATTAAATACATGATTGCTACTAAATAATAAAGTTTTTTTAGTAAATCAGAATCACTTTTTTCTTTCCTAGAAACTTGAAATATTATTAGTACTGAAAAAATAAAAAATACAACCCATCGTGTCACACGCAAACTATTTTGATAATCTATTTTGAAATTATAAATAATCTGTTTGACCAATATATTAATCAGCTGAAATACCGATTCATTGTTTGTCCAGTTTTTACTGTATGTTACAAAGCCAAGTGAATTATCAAATTTGGTTATAATGATTGGATAAATATTTAATAAAATAATGGTGCTAGCAATTACTGAAGCGAAAATAAAGACTTTTTTATTTTGCAATGCTTTTTTCAATACAAATGGAATAAATATAATCGGCCAAATTTTTTACACCCACAGCAAATGCAAAAAAGAATAGCTGAATAAATATATTTTTCTTTTAAGTAAAATAAAATTGCACCAATAACAAATGGAAATATTAATAAATCCATATGAGCCGCATTAAATATTTCATGAATTAAAATTGGGTTCCACCAATAAATAACCACTAGTACAGAATTTAGTTTTAATTCTTTCAATACTTTTAAAAGAAGATAAAATACGAGCAAATCCAAGAGAAGCAAAAGGGTTTTCCAAATTGGTATGCTAAATGGCTTTACAAAATAAGCAACTGCAAATACTGCCTGAGCAACGGGAGGATAAATTGTTCTAATATGTGGAAAATTTATTTGTTCAACTATATCTTGATATTTATCAGCAAGTATAATTAATGTTTGAGGAGCGGAATTTGAAATCGAATCCTTCTTTAAAAACAATTTAGGTGAGTATTCGTAAGGATTAAATCCATTCGCTGTTACAGCACCATCCCATAAATATCTATTAAAATCATCTTCTAAAATAGGCTCAGTTGGAATTAAAATTATTCGTGAGATTAATCCAACAGAAAAAATAAAATCAAAATTTTTCTGATTGATATTTGTTTTCTTAAAATTAGAATAACAGCTAATGTGTATACTATTCCTGTAAAAATTCTAATTGAAATATATACAACAACATTTTCTTTGGAAGGTGCGGCGGCATAAGTATAGTCAGAAGCAAATAGATAAATAAAAAAAGAGTAACCAACAATTAGAAAGCCGGCAATATAAATTAGTTTATTGAGAATGTTATTTTTTAAATTTTTCTTCAAGAAATTCTTTGCTTTTATATTAGGATTTGTAGTTCACTAAAAATAGAGAACTCAATATAAAATTCATATCTCTTTAAAAACGAAAAAGTGAGAAGAAATTTATTCTTCTCACTTTTAATCAATAATCATTTTTAACAACCTTCTCTTTTTCTTTTTCCCTTTGGTTTCTTAAGTTCAATAGTGGCCGGTGCTTCAATACTTGGCATTTCCATTTTATTGTTAGCTGCAATAATTCCTTCGGTTCGTAATTCACCTCCAAAATATTTTGCAACCTCAGCTAATTTATCATGTTTATGCTTTTGTTCAATTGTCGGATTTTCATCACAGGTGCATGAAGGGAAAAGTATTTCCTTTTGCCATGATTCAATGCCACCTTTTATTACATAAACACCTTTATAATTATTTGATTTTAAAATAAACCAGCCTTGTGCGGAAGTTATATCGTTATCAGAATAAAGAATTATTTTTTCATTTCTTGCTAAATCGGATTTGAGTAATCGAGCGACAGTAACATTTTCAGATGTTGGAATGTGATACTTTTTATATTCTTCATCTTTCCTTAAATCTATCAAACGATAATCATATTTCCCTTTAATTAGCCAGTCCGATAATTCCTCAACATTTACCTCACTAATTTCATCAGCAGAGACTAATGATAATTCCTTGATATTCACTTTTGTATTTACATTACTAAAAGGGTTAGATGCAAATATTGATACAATTCCGAGTATTATTGCTACAATACCAATTCTTTTTCTGGCCGGTAATTCAGCAAAATTTTTTAATAACATTTTAACCTCTTGCTTTAGATTGTTTTTCAGCCATTAACTTTTCAGCCCACTCAGCGGCGGTAAATCCACCAATTGCCATTAGAATGACTAACAGCATTATTATTCCATAATTAATGCCTAATAAATCCGGTAAATTAATTTGTCCCATTGGTGTTGAATAGAAAAAGTCAGTTATATAAGGGAACATTTCTCCGAAGACGAATATTCCAAACATTCCACCTAATGCATAAAATATTGCATCAATTCTACCAGTGCTTATTGCAACCGCAGATGTACCGGGGCAATATCCGCCGATAACAAATCCAACACCTAAGATTAATCCTCCCAATAATTGCGGAAGCAAAAAAGTTTCACCATAATAAACCAAAGATAAATCTAAAAATCCAATCCATGAAAAATAAAATAGTCCAATCATTGCTGTAACAATTGCTGTAAACATAACTTTAAATACGCGCATATCAGTAAAATAAAACTGAGCAGCCAGCATTCTTGCAGAACCAAATCCGCCTTTCTCCAATACTAATCCAAAAAATATTCCAATTACAAACGCTACTATTAAACTTACTTCATCATTGAAGTAACCGAATTTAAAGAAGGGTGCTGTCATGTCCATTGTCTCCTTACAAAATATGCCATTCCATAGGCGCCTACAAAAACCATTATCATAAATGCCCAACCGCCAACACTTAATAATGATCCACCAGTTAATGCTTGACCGCTGGTGCAGCCTCTAGCCATTTTAGCTCCATAGCCCATTAGCGAGCCGCCAATAAATGCAAATAAAAATCGCTTACCGTTTGAGAATCTTGGTCCTTTTTCAACCATAATCTTATTTCTTCCTGAAATTGCTCCAGAAATAAAACCTCCAATAACAGCACCTAAAATGCTGAATGTTAACCAATCCTTAAACGGATTTTTAGTTCCATCACCTAAATAACCTTTATAGAATTCATTAGATTGCGCGTGAGCCGGTGCTACTTTATCAACCGCTACAGCAACTGTTGTTGAAAGAACTCCAGAAGCTCCCAATCCCCTTCCCATTATTACAAATGCAGATAGCAATACTAATCCAAGTAATAATCCAATAAGATAAGGATTGGTATAATGTTTTTGGGTTTTATGGCCTTCCATCGCATTATCTTCATGATGATGAGAAAACCAATCTTTGATTTTTAACATATATTTTTCTCCGAAAATTAATTAAGTGCAAACCAATGACTATATTGTCCTGCAGCCACAATTATAAAACGTAAAATTAATCCTCCTAATATTACCATCAATGGTGCGATAGGTGTGTGATGAATTTTATGATTAACAGCGAGCAGTTGAATAATTAGCGGAATCACAATCCCTATACCAATTACAAATACCCAGAAACTTGAAGCGAATTCTCCATTTAACAGCATATCTGCTGCATTTGACTGTACTTGAGTAGCAGTTTTTAATCCAATAATAAAAAGAGCAATTACAAATAACTCAATTATTAAAAAGGCATTGTCAGCTTTGGCCAATAACTCTCTTTCATAAACATTCTTTGCAATTACATGAACAAATGCTGCGGCACCAGATAAACCAGAAACCAAAAATAAAAGCCATAATATTGATGAACTCCAAAGTGGACGGGCACCAAGCGAACTTAAAAGAACTCCGGTATATAAACCAATTCCAGCTCCAAAAAACATGCTTATTACTCCAATGTTTTTTATCCAAATTGGATTTGCGTGTAATTTATTTTTCCACTCTATAATAATTGGTAATTTATCTTCTAAAATTTTTGGTGGTCTTAACAGTATATTGATCATCAGAATGGGATACACTAAAACTAGAATCCATGAACCCCAAGACATAGCAGATGTGATTTGGAATGTAGTATACAATCTCCAAACATAAAGTTTATGTTCCAGATCTAAAAATAGAGCTAGCATACCTAATGATAAAAGAACCATACTCATATAAGGCAGATAGTAACATGAACAGTTTGTTTCTTTGTGTCTGCCTTTAAATAAAAAATACCCCGATATTAACATCATACCAGCAACCATTCCACCAAGAAAAAGATAAATCGGAATTTCCCATCCCCAAACGTGAAGCGTTGGATCAATAAGATGATTATGACGAGTTGTTGTAATTTCTTGCACCTTAATCTCCTATGTTAAATAATAAATGTTTGGTTTAGTTCCAGCTTCTGGAATTAACGAGTGATTCTTTCTTGATTTTAATAATTGACTTACTTTACTACTTGGGTCATCCAAATCACCAAAATACATACAATGAGTGGGACAGACAGAAACGCAAGCGGGATCTTTTCCATTTTCAACTCTATGGATACAAAAAGTACATTTATCAACATAACCTTCCGGGTGAACATATCTTGCATCATAAGGACATGAGGCAATACAAGCCTTACAGCCAATACATTCCCCGTGAGTAACTAATACCACTCCTCCAACATCATGGTAATGACTAGCTCCAGTTGGACAACATGAAACGCAAGGTGCATCTGTGCAATGATTACATCTTTCTGTTCTTATTTCCATTTCAATTGTGGGAAATTTTCCTGAAGACTCGGTTGTTATCCAATCTCTGCAAAATCCTTCTGGAACATTATTTTCTGCTTCGCAGGCAATAACGCAATCCTGGCAGCCAACACATTTTTTGGTATCTATCACCATTCCATATCTAGCCATTTATGCCTCCCAATCAATTGTTACAAAATTTACATTCATACCTGTACCACCCATTAAAGGGTCCATTTTATATTTTGTAATAAGTTGAGAATCGCTAGCACCTTTGTTAAATGTTTGCCTATACATTTTTGATCGTTGACCAAAACCATGAACCATATAAACACAATCCGTTCTAATTCTTTCTGTTGCTTTAACTTTTACTTTGTTACTAACAATCCCATCTTGATTTTTAAGTTTAATATAATCACCATTTTTTATGCCCATTCTTTTTGCAATATCATAATTTAACCAAACTTCATTTTCATCCATTAAACCTGAAAGAAATCTGTTTGATTGAGTTTTGCTAAATGTGTGAACAGGTGATCTGCCAAATAATAATCTAAAATAACCTGCCGGAGGTTCTTCCGGTTTTGTGTACTTAGGAATTGGATCGAAGCCGGCATCCTTTAATTTGTGAGAATAAAACTCAACTTTGCCCGTTGATGTATAAAATTCTATCTCTTCATCTTCATCAAAATAGATTTTACCTTTTGGCGCTCTAATAACTCCCTTCTCTTTCAATTGAGGTAAACTAAGTCCAGCTGACCTTAGTCTTGTATCTAAATATTCTTCAACATCTTTCCATGGGAAATATTCTTGCAATCCCAATTTATCAGCAAGTTTTTTTGCAATCCACCAATTTGGTTTTTGATCATTGGGAGAATCAACAACCGGTTGTCTTAATGAAACAAATCCTTCTCTGAACAAAGGATTATTCAAATCATCATATCTTTCAACATATACTGATTCTGGTAGAACAACATCTGCATAACCCGCAATTTCACTTGGAACAACATCGCACACAACCATTAAATCTAATTTTTGAATTGCATTAATTGTCTCTTGAGTATTTGGCAGAGCTTGTGTTAGATTTGTGCCATAAACAAACCAGCCTTTTATTGGATATGGTTTTTCGGTTAGGGTGGCCTCTCTTAATCCGGTTGAAAGTTTCTCCCCTTCTGCAAAAGGATATTTATGATTTGGATTATCAGCCGCACCTTTTTCAGATTTTGGATATGCTGGATAAGGATATTTTGGGATATTAACTGAAGTAGGATTATAGAAACCGCCTTTCTTTCCCCAGTTGCCCATTAAGGCATTTAGCAACGCAATTGCACGGCTTCTCTGTGCATCGTCTCCATACCAAGAAGTATGTCTTCCCGGGTGGATTAAAGTTGCCGGCATATATCTTGCCATTTCCCTGGCTGTTTCTCTAATAACTTCCGGATCTATTGTTGTTTCTATGTAAGCCCACTCGGGTGTGTATTGTGCAATTTCATACTGGAACTGCTCAAAACCGTAAGCGTACTTTTCAATAAATTTTTTATTATATAATTCTTCGGTTACCAAAACATTCATCCAGGCAAGAAGAAGAGCCATATCTGTCCCAGGTTTAATTGGCAGATAATATTTTGCTTTGCCTGCAGCTACTGAGAATCTTGGATCAACTGTAATTATTGTTGCACCTTTTTCAATTGCTTCAGAGAATTCTTGAACTTGTGTATTATGCATATTTTCACCAAGATGAGAACCGATAAGTACAATACATTTGGAATTTCTTAAATCAGTTCTTTCGGGTGAGCCGATTACATCACCAAAAGTCAGTTCAAAACCAACTTCTCTTGGTCCACGGCATTGGGCAAAAGAAGGAGCAGTATCGTTCGGAGTTCCATAAGCATGCATTAAATGTTTTAAGAAATTTCCACCAACTCCATGACTAAATAAAACCATAGCTTCAGGTCCAAAGTCAGATTTTATTTTTTTCATTTTTTCTGCAATGTAATTTAAAGCTTCATCCCAAGTAACTTGAACAAATTCTTCTGAGCCTCTGGGACCTTTTCTAATTAATGGTGCTTTTAATCTTGAATCATCAAAATGTGCTCCAATTCCACCTGTTCCTCTTGGACAAAGTCTTCCTTCACTTAATGGATCATCTGGATTTCCTTCAATTTTCCATAATTCTCCATCTTTTAAGTAAGCAATGGCTCCACATTTCCAAAAGCAAATATCACAGTAAGTTGGAATTTTTTGTATCCCCTTAACTTTCTTTCCAGTTTTTACTTCTACTTTTTCAGCGCCCTTTACTACTTCACTTAGTGAAGAAACTGCAACGGCAGCTCCAAAAGTAGCACCAGTAATTTTTAGAAATCTTCTTCTTGATAATGAATTCATGTAGCAATTCCTGATATTTTCTTTATTAAATCTTTAATTGAACCGCATTGTGAATACTCAGTATAGACTTCACAATCTCTGCAGTCTCTGTTTTCACAAGTTGTATTTGGATGATTAAAAGTCCAGCAAGGCTGGGCATGACTTTGGAATGCATTACAAATTTTCCTATCTTCTTCAGAACACTTAACAACCTCCCAACAGGGGATTAAAGAGTAAATTGTTTTAATGCCATTTATACTGATTTTTGATTCATTTATTGCTCTACGTATACATCTCAATCTTTCCAAATCATCCTCTGAATAGATTCGCTGGTTCCCATCTGTTTTATGTGGAATTATCAGGCCTTCTTTCTCATACATCCTTAAAGTTGGGACTGAAATACCTAAAAGTTGGGCAGCAGTTCTTATTGGATAAATTGGAGTTTTTGTATCTAAAGTTATTTCCATCATACACTTAAATTAGTTGATACCCAGAAATATCAACTTTCTTGCCAATTGTAAATATCACCTTGCGAATATTGCAAAGCACATAATATTATTCAGTTTTTAATTTTTCCAAGATGGTAAAATCTTTGAAAATATCATAAAATCAAAAGATTTCTTATTAAAGAGTATAATTCTAAATGGTAAATCATTACCAAATTACACGATGAGGTTTTCAAATGGATAATAGATTTTAGTCTTAAATCTCTTAAAATTTGGAAAGGACAATTTGTATTTTTCAAAATATGGGAAATAGAATAGGGATTGTCTGATTAAAACAGAAAGTAATTTCGTTAAAATCTATATATAAATGAGGAAAATATTATCGTTACAAAGTCAAATAGCTTCAGAGATTCTTTTCTCTGAAGCTATAAAAAAGATATTAACAACCGCCAACAACACGTTTTTGTTTCTTAACAACTTTTCCAACCGGTTTATTATTCTTAATCATTTCAGGAATTACACTTGAGGCTCTTTTTCTGAATTTAAAAGTAGTTTCTTCAACCCTATTAGTAGGTGATTTATCATCCGTATAATTTATGATTTCTGACTTAAATTCGTTAATCCCACCTTTTAAAATTTCAATATTGCTGTACCCCAGTTCCTTTGCAATTATTGCTATTTTTCTTTCTGTCATCTCATCATTTGCAATAAACACATTTGTTTTATGTCTTATACTTAATAGCTTGTTTGGTTCCTTTTCAAAAAAATTATCTATTGAAAATGAAATTGAATTTGGTAAACTCATTTCTTTGTATTCATCATATTTTCTAAAATCAAAAATTTGAAGACGCTTATCATTCTCCATAATTCTATATGCCAGTTCATCAGAAACCATTTCTTTAATTGGGTATGAATTAACAAATTCTATATTTTCAACTTTTTCTAAAAGTCCTGATTTCTTGGGCGGGAACATAAAAGCTGATACTGCAATAAAAACTCCAACTACAGCTAAGCCAATATAATAAGGTGTTAAACGCACTGCCGGTTTTTTAATTTTATTTATTTTATTTTCAATAATAGATGTTGCCCAAAATGCCAATAAAGCCACAGAAGTTAAGAGAAATGCAAAAAGTGATTGTGTCATTCCAAAAGTATTAAAAATTCTAACTCCACCATAATTGCCGGACATATAGAATTCTTCCCAAAGTGGATAACCTTCTGCAAACAATAGAATACCAATAACAGACCCAAGTATAAAATACATTGCATCAATCTTTCCAATAGCAGCCGCACAAACGCTAGTTCCCGGACAGAATCCGCCAATAACGAAACCTAATCCCATAATCAATCCGCCAACAATTGCCGGCCCGACAAAAAGAGGATTGATATATATTAGATTTACATCTAAATAACCAAAATGGTCAAGCATAATGATTCCAAACATTCCAACCAATCCAGCTGTAAAAAACACTCTTAGAACTGTGAAATCATATCCATAAAACAATCCAACTAATTTCTTAGATGTTGAAAATCCAGCTTGCTCAAGAATTGCTCCAAACAAAACTCCAATAACAAGCGCAATAATAAAATTTAAATCGTTACTAATAATATCCGGAACTAATGGTCCCATTTTATAATCTCCTTATAACCAAAGTTTTCTAAAAAAGTAAGCAAAAGCATACGCGCCGCCGAAAATGGCAACCATAGTTAAAATTCCGCCGGTAGATAAAACTGCCATACCGCTTAAAGCAGCACCACTTGTGCAACCTCTGCCTAATTGCGCTCCAAATCCAAAGAGTAAACCGCCTGTCATTGCTCCAAAAATTCTAACTCCGGATTTGATTTTAGGTCCATGCTCCAATGTAAAATTTAATCTATCAGAAACTAATCCAGATATAAATGCGCCAATTAAAACTCCAACAACTTCAAAAACTAGCCAAGATTTTAAGGCACTACCTGCATGAGCATCTGTATATTCTTGAAAAAATTTAGTATCAGCAGCATGTTCTGGTGCAACAGAAGTAACAGCTTCAACAGTAATACTTTTTATTGCACCACTCGCACCCAAACCTCTTCCGGTAATATAAACCGTCGCTACCAAAAGTAATCCAAGTAAAAATCCAGCTAGGTAAGGATTCATATACTTTGTTTGCATTATTTATTCTCCTCTAATTTTTTAGTTTCGCTTTCATCATCATCTTCTAATTCTTCATAACCCGTTAACATTGCTTTTAGGTTTGAGGTCAATGTTTCACCAGTTGTTATTAAATAAAGGTGAACTATTACAAATGAAATTAAAAAGAATGCTGCAATAGTATGAACTAATGCAATAATCTCCAGCGAAGCAATATTTAAATATTGAATTTCATTACCTTGCGGATAACGAAAAAGCATATACAGCAATCCAGAAGTAACCATTACCGGAATTACCAAAACTTTTAAACCAAAGTAAGTTAACTTTTGCATTGGATTTAATTTTCTGAGCACAGTCTTCTTTGTAGGATGAGGTTCATTTTTAAACATTCCCCAAAGATAATACTGCATCTGCTTGGATAAATTTTTATACGTTGGAATGTATTGGCGCCATTCACCAGTTGTAAAATGCCAAAATATTGCAAATACAATTAGTATTATAAAAAGATAAGCCGCAATATTATGGTATAAAACAGCTTCTTCAAATCCAAAAAACTTATATAATCCGTGAATTTCGAAACCGCTGAAAGCAAGAAATATTATTAATATTGCTTGCAGCCAATGCCAAAATCTTTCAAATGATCTATATACATAAACTTTCTTTGTCATTATTCATTAACTCCATTTTTTAATTTTTTAGCAGCAATAAATCTAAACGTTCCGTGAATTAAGATTCCAAATAATGCCAAAATTATATTCCAGATTCCAATAAGATCAATTACTTTTGAGTAATCTCTTCCGGGCATATAAAAATCATTAAGTTGAGCCAATCTGCTATTTTCTCTTGTGTGGCATTCTGCACATTGAACTGAGCTTTTTGAAGTTGAAACTTGATGATTTATAGGCCAATTCATTTCAGTCTCAATGAAATCAACTTTGCCGCTAAAAGGTAAACCAGCATCTTTCATCCCTTCTGTACTAGCTGTTTCCCAATCAAAATCAACCCAAAAAGCACCTTCACCTTTGTTATCTGAATATAATTTTGGTTGTATTAAAATCTTATTAATTGGATCATAAGGTTGAATTGCTCTATGCACTTTTACAGGAATTATTTTGGATTCTGAATCTGAATAAGAACCGTTTAATTGATTCATAACCAATGGTTTTGTTGTATCAGAAATAATATCTCCTTCTAAATAGTGAGATGCCGTTCCATTAAACCATTGATATTCCGGCTTTATATCTCTTTCCCAAACAAAACTTCCTTTTATTGAAAGATAAGTATGATTGCCAAGACTATCTTCTTCTGAATAAGGCTCACCATTTTTTAACTTACCAGCTTTTGACCAATCCCAAAACATTTTTGTTGATTTCTCTTTAGCATAAATTGGGATATGGCAAGTTTGACACGCTACTTTTAAAGTATGCTCATTTAAGATTTCTTTTGAGTGCGGAGTTGAAGTATGGCAATCTTCACAAAAAGCTCTGTTGTGGTTCATTGAAGAAAGTGAATACATTTTTCCGGCAATTGTGTGCTGTTCTGTTGTGTGGCAATCAACACATTGTAAATCAACTCCATCAGCATCCATATGAACATCAATTTCATTAGTTGGATAAAACATTAAACTACTCAAATCGCCATGTTTAACATTATCTCCACCACCTCCAAAGAAGTGACAAACGCCACAATTTGTTCGTTTAGGTGGTCCTACATTTTCTGCAATTTTATTAAAGTCCAAGGTCATTACCGGTGCGCCGCCTTGATTAGAAGCTTTGGCATAAGTTTCTGTGTTATCATGACACACAAGGCAATCTATATTGTTTGCATCTGTAAAACTAAGGCCTTTTTCATCCATGCCATAACCAATATGACATTTAGCACAGCTTTTTTCATTGCCTTGAGTACCAATGCAAAAATTATTCATTGCATTTTTTTTGCCGATTGAAACTATACCACGACCTTCAATATATTCTTCCCTTTCCCAATTCCAGTGATTTGAATGCATAACTTGTTCTGCACTCTTATTATGACAAGCAATACATTCTGCAGTAACTTCCCTGGGGGAGCTAAATTTTTTCTGAAGTTGAGGAAATTTTGAATGATCAACAGATGGAATGTGTTTTTCAGGATATTTTTCTCTTAGCTTATCAAGAGTATTTTCTGAAACATTGTGGGTTGTTAAAGTGCCAATTGCCACAACAATTACTAAAACTAATACTCCAAGTGAGCCAATAATTTTTTTCATAAGTAACCTAAATTGAATAAAAATAAAATTTATTTTATGCTATAAAACATTAGATGAGACACTATCAAGAATGCTGCCAATTACATTATTTGATTTATGGCATGAAACGTATATTTTGATATGATTTTCTTCTTAAATCTGGGAAATGAAATTATTTTTTCTATATTTTGATAGAAGCAGTTAAAGGTCGGGAATTGTTTTAATCAATTCTAGGAAATATTAGTCCCAAATTGGCAGAATACATTGACTGGATAATTTCAGAAGTTGTGAATTATAATCATTTAGTGAAGATTTCATAATTTTAGAATTGGAATCGTGAAAAGTTAAACAAGCTCCAATGGTTAATATTTTTTTTTGCTCATCAACGTTAAAAGGCCGAATATTTTCTCTCGTTGCCATATTTTTTGTTCTTGTTTGCATATATCCGATCCAGGCATCTTCTGGCAAATTATCATATTTAACTTTTCCGAACTTTGGTTCAAAAAGCCATCTGCCAATTTTATTATTAATTATATATTCTAATTTTCCTCTTCCATAACCGAGCGCCAAAGAGCTATTATGACAAGATTCACAACTTCTACTTTCTTTTTTAATTGTATGAGCCACCGCTGGAGCAAATAATCTTTTAAATATAATCTCAGAAGTCTTTATTATATACTTACTCTTATCTAAACTCATTATCATTCCCGGAATAAAAGTATCTACTACTCTTTCTGATCGTCCATTTGTATGTTCTTCTCTAATACCCAGAGTAGGAAGTTCAGCAAAATATTCCCCATGATACTCCACCCACGTTGAATCGGTATTTTTATTTACTAAAAGGTCAAACCCCTCAGTTCCTGGTTGATAATCAGTATGACAGCCAATACATTGAGGAGCCCAAGCGGTATGGCAGCTATTACATGAAAGTGAACTATGAGATTTTGTACCCAGGCATTCAAACTTAGGGGAATTTAAATCATAAACTTTTTTACTTTGTTTACCAATGAGTTTTGGATCTCTTCCATATTCCATATAAGTGTTAACTAACGGAGTATTTGATTTTTTTACTTTGATAAATTTTCTTTTTTCATCTGTAATTGAATTTATTTCTGCTATTTTTTTTGATTCAAAATCAAACTCTGATAAAGTCATGTATTCTAACTTTTCCAACGAATGGCAATCTTCACATTTTACTAAAATTTGCTCTTCTTTGTGTTGGTAAAATTTTCCATCACCCATCACTTCGTATGAGATGTGGCAGTCGACACAAACTAAACCGGCTTCAAAATGAACATCGGGAGTAATTTTTTCAAATATTCTTCCACCCTGCAGCAATCTAAATTTAGAATTATTCTTTACTTCTTCAATGGAAAGGCTTGTTTCATGCCACCCTTCATAACTAGTTGATATTCTGCCGGATCTGCTATGGCATCCAAAGCAATGATCATTAGTGATATTTAAAGATAGTGATGGATGGAATTTAAGTAAGGCAGAATCGGGCTTTTCAATTTTGAGAGATTGATAGTTTCGAAGTTCATTTTTTGCTTCCATACTATAATTGAGATGACAAGCATTGCAACCTCCACCTCTGGCTAACTCAGTTATTGGACCAAACTCTTTTTTCTCGTTTCCTAAATGGCATGATGCACATAAATTTCTTAAATGAGTATCTGAGGCAGAGCGTCCTATTTTTTCTATGTGAAATTTTCCGGTTGGGGAGTTAATTTCTTCAAATGCAAATTTATCAACACTAATAACTCCACTCATAGTTGACATTAATGAACTATCGATTCTTTCGGAGATTCCAGGATGACAACTTGTTTGACCGCATGTCTGTTTAGAATTAATTGAATTGCCGGGAATTAAAACCATTCCCGTATGGGCTTCATTTTTATTCTTTGCTAATTTATTTCCAAGATGGCAAGAAGCACATCCTATTTTTTGTGGATTGTGAAAAGGTGAAAAACCTTTTACTTCTCCATGACATTGAACGCAAGTTTCAGTCAAAACCGATAGGTTTTTATAATTATCAATATTTTGATTTGAATAAACTCCAATCCAATCAATTTTGAAAACAAAGAAGTAAATTGCAATAACAAATAAGCCAATTAGTAAAATAACTAATGTTAGTTTTTCAAGTGATTTATGGTGAAGGCTATTAAAATTAAAATTCATATTAAATTTAATTATTGATTATTCATTCGAGCTTTCAAATACTCATAATCATTAAGAGTGTTCATGTTAAACATTACATCCTTCTCATAAAACTTTTCCCTAGAGAGTTCAATATAATCAGTTCTAACAGAATTTATTAAATCAAATAGTTTAACTTTAGTTTTACTATTTCTTTCATTGATTTTAGTATTTGCATTTTGCAATAATTTTTCAGCAGTCTCCAAACAAGATTTTTTATAAATTCCGCAAAGTGAGTGAATTATTGATTCAGTCTTGGGTAAAATAATATCACTTTCTGAATTTTTAGATATAATAAAGTTAATAGTTTGACTATTAATAAGAGGCAGATCGCATGAAATGATAAAATTTATATTTGTTTGGGAATGCTTTAAACCGGAGTGGATTCCAGATAGTGGACCAAGTCCGGGAAATATATCTTTATATATTTTCTTGGTTAAGAATTTATAATTATGAGTATTGTTTGAGATAATTATTGTTTTGCTAAAAATATTTTGAAGTAAATTAAAGGTACGCTCAATAATTGTAATACCATTTAAAGTAAGCATAGCTTTATCTTCACCTATTCTAAAACTATTTCCTCCGGCTATTATTATTGCTGTAATATCTGAAATTACCTTAACCATTATTACCTATTTAATAAAAAACCCAACATAAAAAAAAGCTGGGTTTTTGAAAAGTTAATTTAACTCAATTCAAGTTTTTTGAAATTAAACAGGTCGCCAAATAAATTCATCATCTTCTAGTTTTTCAGGATCTAATTTACCTTTTGTGAGCAGAGTTTTTAGATCTTCTTTGGATATCATTTTATCATCTTTAATACTTTTTAACATTTGGTTAAAATAACCTTTGGTAACGTTAAAACTTGCAAGATCAAAATAATCATTAAAAACATTCATTATTTTTGTGGCGTTAGAAGTTGTAAAACTACCCGTTACTTTATCCCGCCAATCTATTTTACTCCAAAATATTTTTTTCAATAGATAAACAGCAAAGTGAACCTCGGTTAGAGGAAATCTTTCATCAAACCTATTAGCGCCAACCAATTCAAAATACTCTTCTGCACTTTGTTTTCCTGGAGTGCCTTTTAACCAATCACTTAAATGAACGTAAACTGCCTCTCCTCTTTTTATGGTTTCTTCGTCATTAACAGATTTGTAAGTTGTTAAATAATCAGATTTCCTAACTTCAGCTAACCATTCTTTTTTTAGATCATCAATTTGTTCATCTACAATTTGAGATAAATTTCCTACTGCCATTTTGCCTCCAATAATTTTAATACGTTTAGCTATTTAATTTTTATCGAATTAAACCAATACTTAATCCTTCTCCGTACATTTTTTCTCTAATTTTCTTAATACTTTCTTGATATAATGCACCTCCGGCAAACATATTTTCTAATTCGTCTTTGTTAAACTTACCGCTTTCTAACAATTGCAAATAAAGCTGTTCATTATAACCCTTGATTATATAAAAATCACCCAAATCAAAGTAGTTGTTGATTACTGTCATGAACTCAATCGCATCAATGGCTTTTAGTCTTCCGGTTACTTCATCTTTCCAAGCAACAAAGCTCCATAACACTTTTTTCTCAAGATACAGCGCATAGTAAACTTCAGTCAAAGGCATACCTTCTTTAATTCTCCCCTCTCCAATTTGCTTAAAGTAAACAGCTGCGTCGTCATTGGATGCACCATTTAAAAGCCAATTTAGCAGATTCGAAAATAAAATATGTCCGCGCGAATGCAGTTCCTTGTCAGATAATTTTTGATATGTACTTAGGTATTCAGATTTTTTAACCTCCTGAACCCAAGTATTTGCTAAGTCATCTAAATGACTTTCCACAATTGCGATAAGACTTTCGTAAACCATTTTATCCTCCTATTTTTTAGACAATAAAATGACAATTAATGATATTATCATACTTATTTATCTTAATAAAATCAAGCGATAAAATAACTTTTCTCTCGTTTTTCATACCTTACCAATGGTAAAACTACTTTTCTTTGCTCAAAAATCATTAATTTTATGTTAATCAAAATAATGGGGTTGAAATGGAATACAATATTAATGGATTAAAAGTATTTACAGAAGGTGATAAAAAAAACAAAGCAATAATTTTTGTTCACGGCTTTCCTTATGATCACACAATGTGGGATTATCAAGTTGAAGCTTTAAAAGAAAACTATTTTTGCGTTACTTATGATATAAGAGGGTTAGGGCAAAGTTACGTTGGAGATGGGCAGTTTACAATGGAAGCTTTTGTTTGGGATTTATATTCTGTATTGGATGGCTTAAAAATTAACCAACCAATATTATGTGGACTTTCAATGGGTGGTTATATTTCCTTGCGTGCCGTTGAACTAGAACCAGAAAGATTTGCTGGATTGATTCTTTGTGATACCAGATCTGAAGGTGATAATAATGATGGAAAAATTATACGCTCAAATGCTATAAATAAAATAAATACAGAAGGTGTTGAAGCATTTGTGAGTGACTTTGTTCCAAAATGTTTTCACAAAGATACTCCAAATAATTTACCCGAATTGTATAATAAAATCTTTGCAATAACAAAAAAGCAAAATCCAATTGGAGTAAAGGGATCACTGCTGGCAATGCTTAGCCGCAGAGATACAACTTTATCTTTAAAACAAATTAAAATGCCAACCTTGGTTTTAGTCGGTAAAGAAGATGCGCTAACTCCACCAAAAGTGATGAAAGATTTAGCAAATAAAATTAAGAAATCAAAATTTCATATTGTGCCAAAAGCCGGACATATGACCCCGCTTGAAAACCCAATGTTTGTAAGTAATAAGATTAGTAAATTTATTGAAAAGAATTTTAAGAGTGAAAAGTGACAGTATGTGAAATGTATTCTCCATTTTCATAAATAAATTTGGCACTAAAACATTTATCTTCAAATAACCATGGGATGAAGATTTTATCTCCATCCCATAAATTTAAATCTGTTAATTTATTATTTTCAATCCACTCAAGATGACCTTCCGGTGAATCAATTAGATTTCCTTCGAATTTTTTAAAGACAAAAAGCCATACATACCAATCGTCAATTCCATCAAACATGGGAAAAGTAATAAGTCCTTTCATTTGAGGGTCACTTACCTTTAATCCAGATTCCTCAAAAACTTCTCTAACAGCACATTCTTCGGGAGTTTCACCTTGTTCTAATTTTCCACCAAGTCCGTTCCATTTCCCTTCATGATAATCATTTTCCTTTTTTATTGCGATAAAGCATTAAAGTTTTGTCGTCTTTAATAACATAACATAAGGTTGCTAATTTCATATTCAGTAAAAAGTTTATAAATAAAAGTTAAAAATCATTTTAATGATTTTCTAATTGTAATTAAGCTAGAGGCCAATATTTTAGAAATCTCATCAAATTCTTTAATTAACATATTTGTCTCATCAACATTTGATTTGTTGCTATCCTTTAGTAATGATAGCCATAGCTTTGATTCATTTGAAGATTTTAAAGCAATATTAATGAATTTAGCAAAATCTCTTTTACTACTTCCAGCAAGACCTTCAACATAGTTAGCAATTACACTTGTACCAATTCTTAATAATTGATCAGCCATTCGTTTTGAAACTAAACTCGAATCAAGAGATTCAATAAATTTTATTAACTCTAAAGTTAATTTATAAAGTCTCTTTTTAAATTCTTCTTTAAATTTTAGATTTGAGTTTTGCATCTAAATGACTTTTAACTTTTATATTTTATTTTTTAATTTGCTAAAGTTTTATTTTTTATTAAGTAGTTCTTTACATAATCACCAACACCATCTTCGAGTGAAGTAATTTTATTTTTTGTACCCAGCTTTTTTAATCTTACTATTATTTGCTTCAGTAAAATATTGATATTTTCCTTTTAATTCTTCTGGCATTTCAATGAATTCAATATTGGGTTTTAAATCCATTGCTTTAAATATTGAGTTGACTAAAATCCACCCAAGTCCTTGCTTTTCCGGTTCCCACGTTATATAACCCATTTTTATTAGTATTATCTAAAAAATGAAGTGTCATATCAACAGCATCTTTTACATAAATAAAATCACGCATCTGTTTTCCATCTTCATAATTTTTATCGTAAGATTTGAAAAGCTTCACTTTACCAGTTTGTTTGATTTGGCCATAAGCTTTATGCACAACACTTCGCATATCAGCTTTGTGATATTCATTTGGACCAAAAACGTTAAAGTATTTTATCCCAACAATCTCATCTAAAATCTCTTCTCTCTTTGCCCAAAGATCAAACATATGTTTTGAGTAGCCATACATATTTAATGGCTTTAACAAATCTAAATTTGCCTCGTCATCCAAATATCCATTTGCTCCATCTCCATATGTGGCTGCACTGGAAGCATAAATGAATCTTGCGTCTTTTTCCAAACTGTAAGTACAAAGTGTTTGTGAATATTTAAAATTATTGTAGAGTAAATAATCAGCATCCTTTTCAGTTGTTGAAGAACAAGCACCTAAATGTAAAATGGCTTCAACTTGAAATGGAACTGTGTCATCAGTTACTAATTGTAGAAATTCATCTTTGTGAAAAATATCAGCATATTTTAATCCAACTAGATTTTTCCATTTTTCATTAACGCCAAGTGCATCAACAATAACTATATTGTCAACTCCAAGTTGATTTAATCTCCATACAATTGCACTACCTATAAATCCGGCTCCACCAGTTACTACTATCATATCTTCCTCATATTTCATTTGTTTTATTGAAGTGTAAAGTTATAAAAATTCATTAAATTATATTCTCAAATTATCGATTACTAAAAAGAAAGAATAGGACTAATGGATTTCGAATTACTAAATAAAATTTTGAAAGAAAGAATCTTGATCTTAGATGGCGCAATGGGAAGTTTAATCCAGAGACATAATCTAACTGAAGATGATTTCCGTGCAGAACAATTTAAAATCATAAACTTCCGTTGAGAGGGAATAATGATTTACTCTCACTAACTCAACCTGAAATTATTAAAAATATTCATAAAGCATATTTAGAAGCAGGCGCTGATCTTATTGAGACCAATACTTTTAGTGCAACTTCTATTTCTCAAGCTGATTATGGATTGGAAAATTCTGTTTACGAATTAAATTTTCAGTCAGCAAAAATTGCAAGAGAAGCCGCTAAAGATTTTACAACTCGCAATCCTTCCAAACCAAGATTTGTTGCAGGGGCGCTTGGACCAACAAATAAAACTCTTTCCATGTCCTCAAAAGTTGAAGATCCTGGAGCTAGAGCTTTAACTTTTGATGAAATGAAAAACTCCTATTATGAACAAGTGCGCGGTTTAGTTGATGGCGGTGCAGATATATTATTGATTGAAACAATTACTGATACTCTAAATGCTAAGTCTGCACTCTTTGCAATCCAGCAATATTTTAGCGAGAAAAATATTTCACTTCCAATAATGATTTCCGGAACCATAGTTGACCAAAGCGGCAGAACACTTTCCGGACAAACTTTTGAGGCCTTCTGGCATTCTATTTCTCATACTCCAAATTTATTAAGCGTTGGTTTAAATTGCTCACTTGGGCCTTCACAAATGCGCCCATTCATTGAAGATATTTCTAACTTGGCAAGCTGTTTTGTAAGTATATATCCAAATGCTGGTTTACCCAATGAATTTGGGGCTTATGATGAAACTCCCGAACAAATGTTTAATGTACTTTCTGAGTATGCTAAAAATGGAACGTTCAATATTGTTGGCGGCTGCTGCGGAACAACCCCAGAACATATCAAAGCATTTGCAGAAATTAGTAAACTTTTCAAGCCAAGAATTCCAAAAGAGAAAAGTAATCTTCTCTCTTTAAGCGGATTAGAACCATTGGTATTAAGGTCCGATTCAAATTTTACAAATATTGGTGAACGAACAAATGTTATGGGTTCAAAAAAGTTTGCTCGCCTTATTAAAGAAGATAATTTTTCTGAAGCTTTGTCAGTAGCACGAGAGCAAGTTGATAATGGCGCACAAATAATTGACATCAATATGGATGATGCAATGATTGATGCTGAAAAAGCAATTACTAAATTTTTAAATTTAATTGCATCAGAACCCGATATTGCTAAAGTGCCAATTATGCTAGATTCTTCTAAATGGACAGTTATTGAAGCTGGATTAAAATGTTTACAAGGCAAAGGGATTGTTAATTCTATTAGCATGAAAGAAGGCGAAGAAGTTTTTAAAGATCATGCGAAAAAAGTATTAAACTACGGTGCCGCTGCAATAGTAATGGCTTTTGATGAAAAAGGTCAAGCTGATACTTTTGAACGAAAAATTGAAATTTGCGAACGTGCTTATAAAATTTTAACAGAAGAAGTTGGTTTTCCATCAGAAGATATAATTTTTGATCCTAACATTTTTGCAATTGCAACAGGTATTGAAGAACATAATAATTATGCTGTTGATTTTATTAATGCTACAAAATGGATAAAAGAAAATCTGCCTAATGCAAAAGTTTCTGGAGGCGTAAGCAATGTTTCTTTTTCATTCCGTGGAAATGATACAGTTAGAGAAGCCATGCACTCTGCTTTCCTATATCATGCAATAAAGGCAGGAATGGATATGGGGATTGTTAATGCCGGCCAGTTAGGGATTTATGAAGAAATCCCTAAAGAACTTTTAGAAAAGGTTGAAGATGTAATTCTAAACCGAAGAAAGGATGCGACAGAAATTTTAACCGTCTTTGCTGAAACAATTCAGAGCAAAGGGAAAAAGGAAGTTAAGGCAGAAGAATGGCGTTCAAAACCAGTGTTAGAAAGATTAATCCATTCGCTGGTCCGCGGAATAGATGCATTTATTTTTGAAGATATTGAAGAAATTAGAAATGAGTATTCATCCTCCATTGAAATCATAGAAGGTCCTTTAATGGACGGCATGAATAAAGTCGGTGATCTTTTTGGTTCAGGAAAAATGTTTTTACCTCAAGTTGTAAAAAGTGCGCGAGTTATGAAAAAGGCCGTTGCAATTCTCACACCTTATATAGAAGCTGAACAAAAAGCCGGTGGCGAAGTAAAAAAAGCCGGGAAAATATTATTGGCCACAGTTAAAGGTGATGTGCATGATATAGGTAAAAATATTGTTGGGGTTGTGTTAAGTTGCAACAACTATGATATTATTGATCTTGGCGTTATGGTCCCTTCTGAAAAAATATTGAGCACAGCGAAAGATCAGAATGTTGATTTGATTGGTCTAAGCGGATTGATTACTCCCTCTCTTGAAGAAATGGTGCACGTTGCAAAAGAAATGGAAAGAAAAAAGTTTACCATTCCACTTTTAATCGGCGGTGCAACAACTTCTAAAGTTCATACTGCTGTAAAGATTGACGAGAATTATTCTGAGGCAGTGGTGCATGTTCATGATGCATCAAAAGCTGTTGCAGTTGCGGGTAAATTGTTAAGTGATTCTAGTAAAAAGAATTTATGAATGATATCTCAATTGAATATAATAAGATGCGAGAAAATCATAAAAAGAAATATTCAGCAAAAGATTTTATTTCACTAGATGAAGCAAGAAAAAATAAATTTACTATTGATTGGGATTCACAATCTATCAAAAACCTAATTTTATTGGAGTAAACACATTTAACAATTATTCGTTAGAAGAGATTGCAAAATATATTGATTGGACACCATTCTTTATTGCTTGGGAAATGAAAGGAAAATATCCAGCAATATTTGAAAATGATAAATACGGAGTTGAAGCAAAAAATTATTTAATGATGCCCAATCTTTACTGCATAAAATTGTAAATGAAAAATTATTAACTGCGAATGCTGTTTATGGACTTTCCGGCAAATAGTTTAGATGACGATGTTGAGATTTATGAAAATGAGGATCGAGAAAATGTAATAACTGTTTTTCACACTTTAAGACAACAAGAAAACAAATCATTAAACTTGGCGTTAGCCGATTATATTGCTCAAAAGCAGCTGGAGTAAAGATTACATTGGAACTTTTGCTTGCACAACTGGAATTGGTAGTAAAGAACTGGTAAAGAAGTATGAGGATGACCACGATGATTATAATGCAATAATGGTGAAAGCGCTTGCTGATAGGTTAGCCGAAGCTTTTACTGAACTGCTTCATGAGAAAATCCGAAAAGAAATTTGGGGATATTCCTCAGATGAAAAATTAAATAGTGAAGAATTAATTTCAGAGAAATATAAAGGTATTCGTCCCGCTCCAGGCTATCCTGCTCAGCCGGACCATACTGAAAAAATACAATTATTTAAATTGCTCAATGCACAAAGAACACAGGAATTTCTTTAACAGAAAGTTTAGCAATGGATCCGCCTGCCTCGGTTTGCGGAATCTATTTCGCAAATGCAAATTCCAAATATTTTAATGTTGGTAAAATTAGTAAAGACCAAGTTGAAGATTACGCAAACAGAAAAAACATGTCATTTGCCGAAATTGAAAAATGGTTAGCACCTAATTTGAATTATAAATAATTTTTTGATCACTACCCGCACCAAAAGACTGGCGGGCAAGCACGGTCCTCCTCTTTCGCAAAGGGGGAATGCATGTAACAAATTTTATAATGTTAAGAACATTTAACAGAAAATCCGAAGAAACAAAAAAAATTTCTTATTCTTAAATCAAATTTAAATTTTAGATTCTGACAAATATCTTTTGACTTAAAATAAAAATCATTTACTAATTGCAAATAAGTATACCAATTAAATCTGCACCAATATGTAAGTCGTTTTATTCATGGATTATCTTTTATTATTTTTCACTCTTCTCGGTAGGTTCTTCAAAGCTCTTTTCATATTGGCGTTTAGCATTCTGACTCATACCCATACTAGAAAATCCACCGTCGTGAAATAAATTCTGCATAGTAACTTTTTTTGTTAGATCAGAGAATAAAGTTACACAATAGTCTGCGCATTCATTGGCAGAGGCATTACCCAAGGGTGACATTCTATCGGTAAAATCAAATAGCGAATCAAATGCATCAATTCTACTTCCTGCTGTTGTTCTGGTTGGAGATTGAGAAATTGTATTTATTCTAATAAATTTTTCTCTTCCATAAATATATCCAAAACTACGTGCAATAGATTCTAGAATAGCTTTAGCATCAGCCATGTCATTGTACAAGTCAAGTGTACGCTGTGCAGCAATATATGATAAGGCTACAACTGAACCCCATTCATTTATTGCATCATAATTGCGGCATGTTTGTAAAATTTTATGTAATGATAAAGCTGAGACATCTAAAGTCTTTAAAAAGTTAGCATAGTTAATATTATCATATGGAATATCTTTTCTAACGTTTGGAGACATTCCAATTGAATGAAGTAAAAAGTCAAACTTTCCACCGAAATGCTCCATGGACTTTTTAATTAATTTTTCAATATCATCCAAACTTGTAACATCGCAAGAAACAACTATTGAATTAAGTTTTTTAGCAAGTTTATCTATTTCGCCCATTCTAAGAGCAAATGGAGCATTTGTTAAAATAATTTCTGCCCCCTCTTCATAAGCACGTTCAGCTACTTTCCATCCTATTGAACTTTCATTTAGTGCTCCAAAAATAATTCCCTTTTTACCTTTTAATAAATTATATGCCATTGCTTTTTTATTCTCCGTTCATATTTTGATATTATTATAATTATTCCGCTCTAATTTAATAATTTATTTTTTCTTGAAGAACTTTTTACTTAACCAATTCCAATTAAGACTAAAAAATATTTAGACGAAAAAAGTTTTTCAAAATTATTATTTTTGAAAATAAGTTAAGGAATTCCAAAAATAAAATTGGAAATTCTGAAGATTTTAAAATAAGCTGGTAACATACAAATTAGTAGAAAGGAACATTTGCTTCTCGGGACAAGTTTTCCAGCTCTACCATTAATGATAAATCCACTAATAAAAACTTGAAATTTTCTCATCAATCTTATAAGTTAATGCAATTATTCTGAGGAAAGCAAACAAAATGGCAGAACTAAAAACAAAACTTAATGATGCAAGTGTAGAGAAATTTCTTAATTCCGTAGTTGATGAAAAGAAAAGAGAACTCTCTTTTAAGATACTTGACTTGATGAGAAAAATAACAAAAGAAGAGCCCAAAATGTGGGGAACAAGTATTGTTGGCTTTGGAACATACCATTATAAATATGCTAGTGGACAAGAAGGTGATTGGATGCTAGTCGGCTTTTCTCCAAGGAAACAAGCTGTTACTATTTATATAATGTCAGGATTTAGCAGATATGATGAATTAATGAATAAACTTGGAAAATTTAAAACTGGTAAATCTTGTCTTTATATCAAAAATGAAGAAGATGTAAATTTAAAAGTGTTAAAAGAATTAATTACCCAATCAGTAAACTTTATTAAGAAAAAGAAATGGGGATAATGAAATATTGGATATTGTTCCATATTTTTGCATAATATCTTCATATAGGAACATGTTACTGGATTTTTACACTATTTATTCTTGACAAATATATTGACACATTCTTATATTTCTTACATGAATTTTAAAATTAATTATATCACATCAGCAAATTTTCTTCTAACCAAAGAAAACTTACGCCCAACACCACCTCGCCCCTTTTTGGGGTAAACTTTATACATATCGCAATTTTAAATTATTAATAAAATAATCCAAATTTCAAAAAAGGTTAAAAATGATTTCTGTTGGAATCATCGGTGGCTCTGGTTATACCGGTAAATATATTGTAAAATTTTGTAATGAACACCCAAATGTGAGTGAGTTTTACATTTACGCCAATAATAGCGCTGGACAATCAATTCACAATGTCTTTCCAGATTTAGTTGGCGAAGTTGAAAACCAAACTATTAAAAGTGTAACAACTTTAGATTTATCTCACGATGTTTATTTCTTTGCATTACCTCACGGAGAATCATTTAAGTACGCACCAATGCTGCTCAAAGCAAATAAAAAAGTTATTGATCTCGGAGCAGATTTTAGACTAGACAATGCAGACTCATTTAAAAAAACTTATGGATTAGTCCATACCTCACCAGAATATCTGAATTCTAAAATTTATGGTTTGGCAGAAATTGCTGAAAATTACAATCAAACCAATTTAATTGCAAACCCTGGCTGTTACCCAACCGCAGCTTTGCTTTCATCAATTCCTATTGTTAAATATTTGGGTGAAAATATTCAGAGTATTTCAACGGTTTCATATTCTGGCTTGAGTGGAGCAGGTAAAAAAGCTTCTACCGATTTATTGTTTACCGAAAATTATAACAGTGTAAAGGCTTACAATGTTGGCTCACACAGACATGAAGTTGAAATAGAGCAAGAGTTAAAAAAGTATAATAGTAAGGTTGAATATTCTTTAACAACTCATTTACTGCCGGTTTTTAGCGGGATTTATTCAACAACAATTATCCATACTGATAAGGCTTTTCAGCAAGATGATGTTGATGAATTATTTTCTAAATCCTATAATGAAAAAAGCTTTATAAGATTAAGACAAACTCCTCCTGAATTAAAATGGGTTATTGGAACAAACTACTGTGATTTAAATGTTACTTGTGCCAAAAATAAAATTATTGTAACTGCAGCAATTGATAATTTAATTAAAGGTGCTTCAGGGCAAGCAATGCAAAATATGAACAAACTCTATGGTTGGGATGAGTCTTTAGGAATTAAGAGTAATAAGGAACAATTGACAAATGCATAATCAAACAATTACCGAAGTGGAAAATAAATTTACATATCTTGAAAATGGATCCGTGACATCTGCAAAAGGTTTTCAGGCAACTGGAATTCATTGTGGAATAAAAAAGAAGAATAAAGATTTAGCATTGATTTACTCCAAAGTTCCGGCAGAAGCCGCGGGAGTTTATACCTTGAATAAAGCAAAAGCGGCTCCAGTTACAATTTGTGAAAATATAACAAAACAAAACGGAAAAGCGAAAGCAATAATTTGTAATTCAGGCAATGCTAATGCATGTACAGGTTTTGAAGGACATCTCGATGCTTTGGAAGTTCAGAAAAAATGTGCTGAAGTTTTAAAAATAAATTCAAATGAGGTTTTAATTAGCTCTACAGGAGTAATTGGAGAGCGATTAAATGTTTCAGCAATTATTAATTCTTTAGATACTTTAAAAAATAATTTGAATGATGAAGGCGGGATCTTAGCCGCTGAAGCAATTATGACAACTGATTTAGTTTCAAAACATTTTGCTGTAAAAGTTCAACTGAGTAATGGTGAAATTACAATTGGTGGAATTGCAAAAGGCAGCGGAATGATTATGCCGAATATGGCTACAATGCTGGGCTTTGTTACAACTGATGCAAAAATTGAAAAGGAAGTTTTGCAATCAGCTTTATCAGAATCCGTTAATGATTCATATAATAAAATTTCAGTAGATGGCGAAACAAGCACAAATGATATGGTTTTAATGTTGGCAAACGGAATGAGCAATGTTGAAGTTGAAAAAGATTCTAATGATTATCAAATTTTTACTTTAGCACTAAAAGATCTTTCAATCAAAATGGCAAAATCTATTGTTGCAGATGGTGAAGGTGCAACAAAATTTGTAACAATAAACATTAAAAATGCACCAACAGAAAAAGATGCAAATACAATTGCAAAAGCAATCGCTAATTCTCCACTAGTTAAAACAGCATTAAATGGCGGCGACCCAAATTGGGGAAGAATAATTTCAGCTGCAAGTAGCTCTGGCGCAGATATTTTGCCAGAAAAGGTAACTTTGTATTTTGATGATCTTGCGGTTTTTCAACCCAATTATAAAATAAATGATGTTGAAAAAGAAGCTGCAAAACTTTTAGCAGAAAAAAATATAAATATCACACTAGATTTGGATTACGGCAATGCCAGCACAACTTGGTGGACCTGCGACTACTCCGAACAGTACATTAAAATTAACGCACATTACAGAACTTAAGAGAAATATTATGAGCATAGCAATCTTAAAAATCAGTGGCAAATCTTTAGAAGAATTTACAAATAATTTTGCTGGAGTAAACTTAATTAAGAGTCTCCAAGCAAAATATACATCAGTCATTTTAATACACGGCGGTGGAAATTTAATTACCCAATGGGCAGAAAAAATGGGAATTAAATCAGAATTTTTTGAGGGACAAAGAGTCACTTGTAAAGAGACAATGGAAATTACCGCAGCCGTGCAAGGCGGATTAATCAATGGAAGAATTAATGCATATCTGCATAAAAACGGAATAAAAGCAATCGGCCTAAACGGAATTGATATGGATTCGTTTGTTGCTGAATATGTAAACGACAAACTTGGTTTTGTCGGAAATCCAATTTCGATATCTGACAAAAAATGGCTATTTGATTTATTGAACGACAATATTGTACCAGTATTTTCAAGTCTTTGCAGAGATAAAGATGGAAACCTAATGAATGTAAATGCAGATTTATTTGCTGGCGCTCTTGCCAAAGCCTTAAAAGCTGATTCAGTATTTTTTATATCTGATGTGCAGGGCGTAAAATTAAATAATGAATTCCAAAATTCTTTATCAACAACTCAACTAAAAGAAGGTATGGATTCTGGCGAAATTAACAACGGAATGATTCCAAAAATAAATGCTTGCCTAAATTTACTTGCAAGCGGCATTAAAAATATTTGGATTGGTAATGAAATGACTGATAATAATTTAAGAGGAACTTGGATTGTCAACTAACAATGAAAACAAATCGTATCAAGTAAATACTTACAAAAGGAATGAAGTTGAATTTGTTAAAGGTGAGGGAGTTTACCTTTTTGATAAATCAGGCAACAAATATTTGGATTTTCTTTGCGGTATTGCCGTTACTGGACTTGGTCACAAAAATAAAAAGTTAATCAATGCTGCCGTAACTCAGATTGATAACTTATGGCATGTTTCTAATTTGTTTACTTCAACTCCTCAAGAAAATTTGGCCAAAAAACTTTGCGAAAAATCTGGATTAGATAAGGTCTTTTTTTGCAATACTGGAACAGAAGCGAATGAAGCTGCAATAAAATTTGCAAGAAAATTTGGCAAGGGTAAGTCGAATATTATCACTACGAATGGCGGATTTCACGGTAGAACGTATGGAAGTTTATCTGCCTCCGCACAAGAAAAACTTTGGGAAGGTTTTTATCCACTTACTCCAGGTTTTGTTAATGTTGATTATAATAACATTGATGCCATTAAAAATGCAATTGATGAAAACACTATTGCAGTAATGCTTGAACCAATACAAGGCGAAAACGGAATTGTAATTCCAAGTGAAAATTATTTGCAAGAAGTAAGAAAAGTTTGCGATGAAAACAATCTTTTAATGATCATGGATGAAATTCAAACCGGCAATGGCAGAACTGGAAAATATTTTGCATATCAGCATAGTTCAATAATTCCAGATATTGTAACAATGGCAAAAGGTATTGCAAATGGATTGCCTCTTGGGGCTGTAATTTGTTCTGATAAAGTTGCTGAGGCAATAACTCCGGGCAGTCATGGTTCAACATTTGGCGGAAATCCAGTTTCAATTTCTGTTGCAAATAAAGTTGTTGAATTAATTACACCAGAACTTTTAGATAATGTAAATACAGTGGGAAAACTTTTTGTTGAGAAAATAAAAAGCGAAAATTTATCAATTATTAAAGAAGTTAGAGCAAAAGGTTTAATGATTGGAATAGAATTTATTGAATCAATTGATGTTAAAAATCTTGCAAGTAAATTGCTTGAAAATAAAGTTGTAGTTGGAACTGCCGGAAATAATGTATTAAGAATTCTTCCTCCTCTTATTGTTGAGGAGTTACATATTTCTCAATTTATAAATACATTTAAAAGTGTATTATTAATTGAAAATTTAATAACTAAACAAAGTGAAGAATTATGTCATCAAAATTAGTAAGACAAAACAAAATTAAAAGAATTCTATCTGATAGGATTATTTCAAATCAAGAACAAATTCTAAAACTTCTTGGTAATGAAGGAGTAACTATTACTCAAGCGACGTTAAGCAGAGACTTTGCAGATTTAGGTGTTATAAGAACTTTTACAAATCTTGGTGTTCAATACACACTAAGCAGCACAGATTACGGAAAGGAAATTGCCAAACTAGTCGGTTTAGAAATTTTAAACATCGCACAAAACGAATCTATGATAGTGCTTAGAACCCTTGCCGGACGGGCGCAAGGCGTAGCACACTATATTGATAGATTAAACAGAGAAGAAATTCTCGGAACAATTGGCGGTGATGATACCGTTCTAATTATCCCAAATAAAGTTTCTAACATTGAAAAAATATTGGATATTCTTAAAGATTTAATAACAGATAATTACAAAAAATGAGGTTAACAAAAAATGCAGACTAATAAGATTGTTGTAGCTTACTCCGGTGGCTTAGACACAAGTGTAATGGTAAAATGGTTAAGTAAAAAATATAATGCCGAAATTATAACTGTTACTGGTAACTTGGGTCAAAAAAAAGAAATAGTAAATATTGAAGAAAAAGCACTAAGCACTGGGGCATCAAAAGCATATGTTGTAAATTTGCAAAAAGAATTTATAGAAGATTATGCTTGGAAGGCTTTAAAAGGCGGCGCTCTTTATGAAGGAGAATATCCGCTGGCAACAGCAATTGGCAGACCTTTGTTAGCTAAGCTGATGGTCGAAATTGCACAGAAAGAAGGTGCGAATATGGTTGCACACGGCTGCACCGGAAAAGGAAATGATCAAGTAAGATTTGAAGTTGGGATGAAAACTCTTGATCCAAATTTGCAAATTTTAGCTCCTTTAAGAGATTGGGAATTCAAGAGTAGAGAAGAAGAAATTATGTATGCAAAAGAAAATAATATTCCAATTTCTGTAAACTTAGAAAAGCCTTATTCCATTGATGAAAACATTTGGGGTATTGCGACAGAGTGTGGAGTATTGGAAGACACAAAAGTTGCACCACCAGAGGATGCATATCAAATTACAACCAATCCAAAAAATGCACCACAAGAATCTGAAATAATTAAACTAACTTTTAATAAAGGTATTCCAATAAAGTTAGATGGCGTAGAAATGCCCGGCGCTCAATTGGTTAGTACACTTAACGATCTTGGTGGAAAACATGGAATCGGCAGATTAGATATAATTGAAAATAGAGTTGTAGGAATAAAATCAAGAGAAGTTTATGAAGCACCCGGAGCTCAATTACTTTTTGCGGCTCTTAAGCAATTAGAAAAACTTACTTTGGATAAAGACACATTCAGATATAAACAAAATGTTTCTAACACGTATGCAAATTTAATTTATGATGGATTCTGGTTTACCCCTTTATTTGAAGCACTTACCGCTTTCTTTGACAAAGTTCAGGAAAGAGTTAGCGGAGAAATTACTTTGGAATTGTACAAAGGAACTATTAAAGTTTTATCAAGAGAATCAGAAAATAGTCTTTACAGTCAAGAACTTGCTACTTATACTGAAGAAGATGCGTTCAATCACAAAGATGCAGAAGGTTTTATAAATATTACAAGTTTACCACATCAAGTTATTACAAGATATACTGTGAATAAAACCGGTTGGGTAAAAAGTAAAGTTGGTGAAAGTGTTAAAAAGTAATCAATCTTAAATTCTAAAGAATGTTTACTATGATAAAGAATACTAATACGAAACGGGTCCTTTAATGTTGTGGGGCTCAAGGTTTAATAAAAAATTTGATGATAAAGCTCTAGAGTTTTCCTCTTCCCTTTCCTTTGATATTAATTTGATTGAGTGGGATATAAAAGTAAGTAAAGCGCATGCAAAAATGCTGAATAAAATAGGCATACTTACTCAAGATGAAAAAGAGAAAATTCAAAAAGGTTTGGATATAATTTTCTTTAAGTATAAAGATGGAACTTGGAAACCTAATGAAAATAAATTCGAAGATATTCATTCTGCAATCGAAGAAGAGTTAACTAATCATATTGGTGAAGTCGGTAAAAAACTCCACACCGGAAGAAGTAGAAATGACCAAGTTGCGACAGATGTAAGACTTTGGGTGAAAAATTCTGCAACCGAATTAATTACTGCAATTACAAATTTTCAAAAAAATTTAATTAACCAGGCAAAAGAAAATGTAAATACTTTGATGCCTGGTTATACACATCTTCAAAGAGCCCAGCCAATTTCTTTTGCTTTTCACATGTTGGCTTATGTAGAAATGCTTGAACGCGATAAACAAAGATTAAACTTTACGATTAATCAAGCTGATGAATGTATTCTGGGTTCCGGCGCTCTAGCCGGTTCTACAATTGAATTGGATAGAGAGTTTACATCAATAGAATTAGGCTTTTCAGCAGTTTCTAAAAATGCTCTCGACTCAGTTTCCAATCGTGATTTTATTCTGGATTTTCTTCACACTTGCAATCTAGGAATGCTGCACTTAAGCAGATTAAGCGAAGAAATAATTTTGTGGACTTCATACGAATGGAACTTTATTAAACTTGGAGATGAATTCACAACCGGCTCTTCACTTATGCCGCAAAAGCAAAATCCAGATTTAGCTGAATTAATTAGAGGGAAAAACGGCAGAACCTTTGGTCATTATTTAGCTTTATTAACAACTATAAAATCACTTCCACTGAGTTATAACAGAGATTTACAAGAAGATAAAGAAGGAATGTTCGATTCATTTTTTACATTTTTGATTCAGTTAATTTAATGAGTGAAATGGTAAAAAGTTTTAAAGTTAAAAAAAGAAAGATTTATAAAAGAAATTGACGGCAGTTTTATGCTTGCAACTGACTTGGCTGATTATCTTGTAAAAAAGGAATCTCATTTAGAGAAGCGCATAATATTTTAGGTAAAATTGTAAAATTTGCGACCGATGAAAATAAAAAAATTAAACGAATTAAAATTGACTGATTACAAAGACTTCAGCGATGTATTTGAAAATGATGTTTATAAATATCTCTCCGCAGAAACTTGTTTAGAAAATAAAAAAATTCTTGACATTCGGCTCCCCAATCCACAAATGGTTGAAGACTCAATTAAGAATTGGATTGATCAATAACTTTTTATAAAACAAATCAAAAAAAAGTCCCAACAATTTTGCTGGGACTTTTTGTTCTTGATTCACATATCTCACATCTTTATTTCAAAAGCATCATCTTTTTTGTATCAACAAAATCATTTGCAGAAATTCTATAAACATAAACTCCATCTTTCTAATCCACTTGCATTAAATGGAATTTCATGAACTCCAGAAGGCATATTTTGATTTTACTATCGTTGCAACTTCCTTCCAATTATATCATCAACACTTTTATATTTACAAAAGAGGCATCTGATAAAGAAAATTTAATTCTTGTCTCCGGATTAAATGGATTTGGATAATTCTGTGAAAGCAAATATTCATTTGGGACTTCAGCAAAAATTTCATCCTCAACTGCCGTAACATCATTCCATTGAATATCAACAAAATTAGTATTATGAATAAAGTTCTGAACAAAATTTCCGGTTGAACTATTAAAAGTCATTCTCCATGCATGATCTGTTGGAGGTGCGTCATAGGTTCCATTTCCATTATGATCAGAAAAAAAATCAACATTATAATCATGATCAATCTCAATCTGCGGAATACTAATTGAGAATTCGGCTCCGGGAATTACTACTGATTTTCGCCCAGCTTCTTCACTATTATCACTACGCACAACTCTAATATACATTTGCTGTCCAATATGAGGTGTCATGTTAATTAAATTTAATGTGTATTGATATTTCCAACCAACATCTTTAAAATCTGTGTTATGTGTAAACTCAGTGGCGACATCGCCGGTTGTATTTGTAAATTTAATTTCCCAAGCATGATCTATTGGGGGTGCATCGTAAGTCCCGTTTTTATTTAAGTCGGCATACATTTCTACTTTGTATTCTTTACTCATTTTTATACCTGGAAGTTCGACTGAAAAATCAGCGGATGGAATAAATTCAATTCGTTTTCTAACTACTTCTTCGGATGTTAAATCATCTTCAACTCTTAATTCTAAAAGTTGACCAATGTGCGGAGTCATGGCAACAAAATTAACAGTTAATAAATAATCCCAATCAAGTTCCACAAAATTAGTATTGTGAGTAAAGTCAATAACATCGCTGCCTTGTGCATTATTTAATTCCAATCTCCAAGTATGATCAATTGGAGCTGAATCATATAGTCCATTTCCATTATGATCAGCAAAAAAATCGATATTATAATTATGTCCGGTTAAAATCACATCCATATTTATTGTAAATGACTCACTAACAGTTATTGATGTTCTACCAACTTCTTTCATATCGGTTTTATCATAAACTTTTAGGTAAAGCATTTGTCCAACATGAGGAGTCATTCCAGAAAAATTAATTGTTAAAATAGAAAGCGGATTTGAATTACTTAATCCAGCTGAGGTCACAAAATCAGAACTCCCTGGGCTCGCATCTCCTTCAGCCCATTGCCCGTAGGGGTCAAGCAATTCTTGACCATTGGTTACTCCATCATTATCAGAATCTAAACTTGCAAGTAATGGTCCCCAATTGACATTAAATTGTCCGCTCTCATTAACTAAAAATGTCTTTTGAATTTGCAATCCAAAATCATTACGCGGAGTTCCGCCCCCGCTTGTATGGCATGTGTTACAGCTAAATTTACTTCCATTGGGAACTTGACCGACTCTAAAATCTCTTGCTTCAATCATAAAACTTGAAACAAAAAATAAAGAGCAAAAAATATTATTCCTTTTTTCATATGCCCCTCAATTTATTTTTTATTATTATTTTTTATTGTTGAAAACTTAAAGGGTACGTAAGCCGGACACCAAGAAATTAGCGCTGTTAGAATAAAAACAAGTCCAATTGTACCCCACCAAGATTGATTTAAATAACCAATCGAAATAATGACAACGCCCATAAAGAGCCTGATATTTTTGTCTAAGCTACCCATATTCTTTTTCATCTATTTCTCCTTTCTTTATATATTTAATAGTCTTGTTATGTTAAAACCAATTCGCCAATTTTTAGTTGTGATTGGTAAATCGGCACCGCTTAAAAATTGTGTTGGATTTAATGTTGCATTATTTGATAGAATTATTTTGAAGAAATGCCCTCCGGTTTCTAGTTCAACTCCGAAACTAAGTGAATTATATTTATTCCTAAATCCGGAAACAGTAGGGTTCCATTCAGCTAAAACACTAACTAAACTGGATATATAGTATTGAAGATTTGTTCCAAATGTAAATGAGTATTCCTTTTCTGGGCAATAGATATGACTGTTATAGATGTATGAAGGAACTAAACCGATTCCAAGCTTTTTATTAATTAATGTATTAAAAATTAATTGACCATAATATTGAAAATTCATATTATCCGACGCAGCCCTTCCTATTGGATCACTATTCCATGCAATACCGCCTTCAAATGCTACTTGAAATGGCAGCGAAGAATTATCAAATTGGAAGAATTGATATTTTCCTTTTATCAATAAATTATCATCAACATTTGTGCGTGCAATAGTGGCAATAATATTTTCTGTAACCGCATAACCCAAAGAAAATTTAATATTTGCCGGACCATCAAAACCATAGAGGGCATCAATTCCATCACTTACGGTTGGAATAAATCTGTGCGAGATTTCAAACTCTAAATCTCCTTTTTGATGTGTTTCTGTTGTTGGTAAATTTATTGAGTGTGTTGAATGAAACAGATGTAATTTAGATTTTTGAACTTCATCACTTTTTTTCCAACTAATTTTATTTTGTTGTGCAATAATATTTGAGAAAAAAATAAAAGATATTATCAGCACAATTTTTAAACACTTAATTTTCATTTAAACTCCAATTTACTTAGCTTCTTCAAGATTAAAATCTAATTGCAGATCCATGTTTTCATCTATTTTCATAAACATCAAACTTGGGATTTCTATTTTGTGATCTGAAAGTTTTACAATAAAATTTGTAATTACTCTAATCCCCCAATCATTTATTATTATTCTTCCTTCAATTATTTGCGGAATAGAAATCCCATGAATGTTCATCTCCCAGCTTACTTGTACTTCAAATTGATTTTCTTCTAATTTTTCTGCCTTTGTAATTTTTCCAGTATAAGCCGCCATTGGATATTGTTCGGTTTCCAAATAATTTTCTCTCATATGTCTATTTCTTAGACCTATTCCGGTATCCAACGTTCTTAGGTCAACTTCGAAATAAAGCTGACTTTCATTTGTAAGATCTTTTTCATAAAACAAATAACCGTCAATATTATCTGTAACTCCCTCAAAATCTTCAATTGGTGCATCGGAAATAAACTTAATAATGTTTTTATCAGATTTTTTAACATGATATTCTTTGGCAAAAATGCTAATACTAATAGAGAGAAGTAATATTATTTTGAATGAAATTTTTTTATTCATAACCGTTCTCCTTAGTTATTGATGGCACCTCTGTTAATCCACGCAGCAATTGAATCTATTTTGCCTTCACTAAGTTTACCCGCAGGCGGCATTTGAGATGTACTTTCGCCAGTATGTTTTAACATTTTAATTAAAAAACTATTCTCACTATTTCCAGGCTGAACTAATTTGAAACTTGGATTTAGTATACTTGTGACATTTACTAATTTTGAATAACTATTACCAGAAGTAAGCAAAAGATTGGCTTGCGGATTTGAGCCTGCATGACAACCTGAGAATGCACAACTTTGATCAAATACATTTATTTGGATACTATTAAAGGTTGTTAATGAAGCAGTATTTTGGGCCTCTTCGCATTCTGTAATAATGTTTTCTTCACAAGATAATAACAGCAAAACTGTGCTAAATAGAATTATATATTCGGAAATTTTCATATGTTTTAATTTCTAATTATTGACTAAACATTGTTTATAGAAACATAAGACTATCTATCTTATTTGTATGTGATAAAATCACATAAATAAAAAATATTTTAATAAAATTTACTGAAGGTAGATTAGCTTCTTTCCGAGCTCTTTGGGACTCTCAATAATAATTTTACCACGTGATTGTGAGATGTTCTTTTGCGCTTCTAAATCTTTAAGCGTTCTACTTACAACTTCTCTTGCAGTTCCAATATCATGAGCAATTTGTTGGTGTGTTAATTGTAGAATCTTACCTTTCTTTTTAAAATTTTCAATAAGGTACTCAATAATCCTTACGTCCATTTTTTTAAAGGAAATATTTTCAATAATTTTAAGGACATTCATTAAAACTTTTGATAAATAATTATAAATATATTCTGCCCAAACATCATATTTTTTAATCCACTCGCGCAGAGTCGTTGCAGTTATTAGCAAAACTTCACAGTCTTTTTCAACAGCTGCAATTGCAGGGAAATTATTTTTTGCCAATAAACAGGAGATTGTAAGAATGCAGCTTTCCCCCGGATTTATTCTATAAAGTGTGATTTCTTGGCCAGAACTTCCAACTTTGTAAACTCTAATTGTTCCGGATTTTAAGATTGGGAAATAAGTAACCGAATCACCCTCCATGCTTAATACCACACCTTTTTTAAATGATTGTGCCATGCAATTTTTAGCAAATTCCGAATTTATTTCTTCAGAAGCGCTGCTAAAGAAAGGGATTATTTTACTTAACTCTAATACCATTTTTTTAAATTTATATTGTTTGTCTTAATTTCAAGATAAAAATTTGCTAAGATAAATAAAATGTGATAATTAAGAATTTTCCTTAAATAAAAGCTCGTATAGAATTATTGAGACCATAAAATAAAAAGAAAAATACATTAAACTTGCAGAAACAATTACTAAATAAATTAAATAATTGGAGACTAATTTCATTCCTAAAATAGAGCCAAAAGAAATTGCTATTGAAAACATTGGTTCAAATAAAATTATGTTCTTTAAATTTCCAGAAATGACTGAATTAAAATAAAAAAGAATTCCAATAATGAAAAAGAAAATTGAGAATCCAATTATATGATTATGAACTGTCATCAAAATTTCTGAAAATGATTTTCCCCTATTTTCTTGAATTCCAAAATCTTCTTCAACTATTTCTTTAGTTTCCCCATACCTTTGTTCAATTTTATTTTTTGAGTACGATGTTGTATAATATAAATAGTACAAACCAAGCGAAACACCAATTGTAAGAACAATTACAAACATTGCAATAAATCTTTTCAGACTATTTTCCAATTGGTACAATTTAATTTTATTCATTGCCAACAATACTTCTAATTAAAAGGGAAGTTTTGTTTATTCCCTTAATTAAAGATTTTACAGAAATTGTTGCACCGGTAATCCCATCAATATTTTCATTTATTGTGAATTCTGAGTTTGCGCGTTTTCCAATAAATTGATTTCTCCAACTTTCGTTTTGAACTTCTCCGCCGTGCTCTTCTCTGTATTTAATTATTTGGAAATCAGAAATTGCAAAGTTAGAATCATAAATCACTAAGAATGTTATTGGCTGAACTTTTCCAATAACATTATCCAAAATTGCATAGGAATTTATTTTATCATTATTTTTAACAAAGTATAAGAAGACAAAATCTGTATAAAACCTTTGCTGGGTCAAATTTTCAATTTTACTTTTTAATTCTTGAGGAATGATATATTTTTTTGAATCAATAACACATTCCTCTCCAAAAAATTTCCGCAAGTGTGCATCTGTTTTATCTTTCAATTCACCTGCAATTAAAACCGCAACTAAAGCAAAATTTATGATAATCATTTTTTTTAAATTCATATTTGCCTAAAACATATAGCCAAGACCGGCATTTATTAAATCTGTTTTTTCATCATTACTGCCAAATGTTCGCTGACTATAATCTATTTTAATTACAACTTCATCAATTGGTTTTACGGCTAAGCCAAACATCCATTTAGAAGTTTTAAAATCATTATCATTTAATGATACCGATTCAACTTCTGCTGCTGTGTTATAATTTGTAAATCTTCCAAATGGAATAACTTGAGTTGGAATTTCAAATAACCTTCCAATATCATATCCTAAATCAAAATAAAATCCATTTGATTTTTTAATTTCACCATTACTGTAGTTAATATTTGCAAATTCTCCAAGCAATACTAATCCATTTTTCTGATAGCTAAAATGACCCTCTAACAAAGTAACTGCGTTATTTTCAATTTCTCCGGTTGAATTATTATAAACAAGTGAAGCTCCAAGTTTGAGTCCGGATATTTTCGTATAATCTAAACTAAAATTATATAGTAAATTATCGGCATTTGACTTAAACCCTTTTTGTCTGCCATTTCTAATACCCGAGGATGCTGAAAATTTATCTGCCAGTAAACCCTCCATAATATTCAATGAATAATTGAAGCCGGAATAATTTCCATAAACAGAGATTCCATTACCAAACCAAGTTGTAGGAATAATTTTATTATGATAGTCTGGACGTTCAACACTTAAAAATAAAGGTGGCTCATGAAATTCATTTATCAATCCGCTGCTTACTAAAATTACTCCGGCTTTAAAACCAAGCCAATTTGCATAATGATAATTTACATAAGCTTGCTCTAATTCAAGTTCGCCATCATCTGCAACAACTAAATTATGTTCAAGTTCAACCTCAGCTTTAAGAGACCATTTTTCATTCCATGCGTGAGAATAAAAAAGTACAAATCTGTGAAAATCTAATACATTTTTACTTTTTCCATTTTCCGGTTTTTCATAATTATAATGTACTTCTCCATAACCACCAATTTTGCTGGTGGAAATAAAAAAATCATCTTGAGAAAATAAATTTATATTTAATAAGAAAAGAAATGAGAGAAATAATATATATATATTTTTCATAGCACCTACAGTTTATGTTTATAAAACTTTTATTTTATTAAGACTAAATCTAAATAGGAATAACTATTTAATCAAGATAAATATTCCTAGAATTTTATTATTTAATATTTTTGTAGTATTGTAAATAAAATTAGGAATAAGAATGAAGAATTTAATCTCGCAAAAGATTTAGAAACTTGGGCTGATTATTTAATTGAATATTCGCTCGGAGGTTTAACCAAAGATGATATTGTAATGGTTAAAGGAGAAAAAGTTTGCTGGCCGCTAATTTCTGTAATACAAGATAAAATATTCAAAGCTGGTGCAATTGCAGATATTAATTTAACTCCCCCAGATAATGATAGAGGAAAAGTTTGGGGAGCTTCCATTGCAAAATATGGAACGCTTGAGCAAATTAATAAAGTTCCAAGTTGGCAAACGGATCGCTATAATTTCATGACCAAATTCATTGAAATTTTAGGGACTGAAAATCCAGAATTTTTCAATGGGCAAAATGAAGAACTTGCTCAAGCAGTTATGCGCGCAGATGAGCCAATTAAAAATATCCGATTGAATAAACCTTGGGTTTTAACTTTATTCCCTACTGAAGCTTTTGCTCAAATGGAAGATATGACTTTGGAACAATATACAAAAGTTATTGTTAATGCTTCAACGGTTAATCCACAACTTCTCGATGATATTGAGGAAGATATTTACCAATTAATGGATAGAAGTAAATCAATAAGAATTCAGACCGAGCATCCTGAAACCAAAAATATTTTAGAACTTAAGATGAACATATCAGATCACAATATTATTAAATGCACGGGTAAAAGAAATTTTCCCGATGGAGAAGTTTTTACAAGTCCAGATGCAAATACAGCTGAAGGAGAAATTTTTGTTGATCTTCCAGTCTTTCAAGGCGGCGGATTAATTCAAGGAATTTATCTAAAATTTGAAAATGGAAATATCACCAAATATTCTGCAAAACAAGGGAATGAATTTTTAGCCAAAATCATTGAAACAGATGAAGGTTCGCATAGACTTGGCGAAGTCGCGCTTGGAATGAACAACGGAATTGAAAAAGTTTTAAAGCATCCATTATTTGTTGAAAAAGTTGGAGGAACTTTGCACATAGCAATAGGCGCAAGTTACCCAAATACTTATAAAACTAATAATTCAATTACGCTTGATGATTATCTTAAAAAAGGAATAATGAATAAATCAGCTCAACATGTTGATATTGTGACCGATTTTAGACCAGGCGGAGTTGGACGAGCAGTTTATTTTGATGATGTAAAATTAGAGCAAGAAAATAATATTTGGGTAGTTCCCAAATAATTATCTTAAATAAAGGGATAAAAATGAAAATTAATGTTAGTTCTGAAATTGGAGAATTGGAAGGAGTAATTGTTCACACTCAAGGCAAAGAAGTTGAGAACATGACGCCTCAGAATGCTGAACGTGCGCTTTATAGTGACATATTAAATCTTTCTGTTGCTTCTAAAGAATATATTCAATTTAAAAAGGTTCTAAAAAAAGTAGCAACAGTATTTGAAGTAAGTGATTTATTAAAAACGGTATTGAGCGATCAAGAATCAAAAAGAACTTTAATTACAAAAATCTGCGAAAAGGAAAATGTGCCGGAAATTATTGATTATCTTCTTGAACAAACTCCCAATGATTTAGCAAAGCAATTGATTGAGGGAGTTCCATTAATTGAAGTAAACTTAACAAAATATTTAAGCGACGAAAGATATGAACTTCAGCCTCTGCATAATTTTTTCTTTACAAGGGATGCTTCTGTTTCCATTAATAATAAAGTTTTAATTGGTAAATTGGCAAACCAGGTGAGAGAACGCGAAGCATTAATAATGGAATCAATTTTTAATTCTTCAAAATTATTTCAGACCAAAACGTTAAATCCTAACTTAGATCTAAGTGCTCCCAAAATTACTATTGAAGGAGGGGATATTTTAATTGCAAGGGAAGATATTATTTTAGTAGGTATTGGCGAACGAACTACTCCACAAGGAATTGATTTTTTAATAGAATACTTTAAGCAGACAAAACGTAAGGTAAATATTATTGCTCAAGTTTTACCACGTAAGCCTGAATCATTTATTCATTTGGATATGGTTTTTACTTTGCTAGATACAAATAAGTGTCTGATCTATTCTCCAGTTATACTTAACAATCATGCTTATGAAGCAGTTCAGATTTCGATTGATAACGGTAAAGTTAAAAGTATAAATGAAGAGTTGAGTTTAATCGAATCTCTTTCAAAATTAGGAATGGATTTAGAACCAATTTATTGTGGCGGCAATAGTGACGCTTGGACGCAGGAGCGGGAGCAGTGGCATAGCGGCGCAAACTTTTTTGCACATGCCCCGGGTAAAATAATAGGCTATGGACGAAACGAATACACAATTGATGCAATAAACAAAAAAGGTTTTGAAGTTTTAAAAGCTAAAGATATTTTAAGTAATAAAGTTAAATTAACAGAATATAAAAAATATGTAATTACAATTGAAGGCGCTGAATTAGCAAGAGGTGGCGGTGGTTGCCGTTGTATGACAATGCCGGTAAGCAGGAAGCCGGTAAAGTAAATTTTTTAACTATTATTTTTATAATTATCATTATAAAGATCTAATTAACCTATATTCACAAATAAAAGAGATTTATTTTGTCGGAACATTTATTAGTAGGACTTGCAGCAATTATTGTTTTTGGCATTTTAGCCCAATGGCTTTCATGGTCATTCAGAATTCCATCAATTTTATTATTACTTGTGTTTGGTTTTATTGCCGGACCTGTAACCGGAATGCTCGATCCGGATTATTTTTTTGGTCAATTACTATTCCCTTTTGTTTCAATTTCCGTTGCAATAATATTATTTGAAGGTGGACTGAGTTTAAAGATTAACGAGCTAAAATCGGTATTTGGAGTCGTGCGAAATTTAATAACAATTGGCACTTTAGTTACTTGGTCATTATCTGCATTTGCCGCTCATTATTTTATAAATTTATCAATAGAACTTTCACTTTTATTAGGAGCTGTTTTAGTTGTTACAGGTCCAACTGTAATTATCCCCCTATTAAGACTCGTAAAACCAAAAGGAAACATAAATTCAATACTTAAATGGGAAGGAATTGTAAATGATCCTATTGGTGCTCTCTTAGCACTTTTAGTTTTTGAAACCATTATTGCTACTGGTGTAACGGAAGCAACATTTACAGCAGTATTTGTAATTTTCAAAACCATTTTAATTAGTTGTGTTATTGGCATTGTTGGCGCGTACCTTTTGGTTTATGTATTAAAAAAAGATTACGTTCCGGATTATCTTCAAAATCCGGTTGCCTTAGCAACAATAATTTTAGTCTTTGCAGCATCAAACTCAGTGCAGCACGAAAGCGGATTATTTGCTGTAACTTTAATGGGAATAGTTTTAGCAAATCAAAAACAAGTTGTAATTGAGCACATTATTGAGTTCAAAGAAAATCTAGGTGTCTTACTTTTATCCACTTTATTTATAGTATTGGCCGCTCGATTAAAAATTGAACAAATTCAGCTAATTAACATGGGCGCAATATTATTTGTTGCATCTCTCATTCTTGTTATTCGTCCTGTAACAATTTTTTTATCAACAATTGGTTCCAAATTAAATTGGAAAGAAAAATTATATTTATCTTGGATGGCTCCACGCGGAATAGTTGCTGCAGCTGTTATTTCAATCTTTGCTTTGGAACTTACACAAAAAGGTTTTGAAGAAGCAAAAATATTAGTCCCTATTATTTTTCTCGTAATTATTGCAACAATTTTGATTTATGGATTAAGCGCTATTCCACTAGCAAGAATTTTAAAACTAGCTGACCTTAAACCTCAAGGAGTTTTAATTGCAGGGATAAGTAAATTCAGTCTTGAAATTTATAAGGCTCTAAAAAAATATGATCTTAACGCTTTACTGGTTGATAACAACTGGGATAAAGTAACATCAGCTCGTCAAGCTGGATATAATACATGTTTTGGAAGTATTGTTTCAGAAAACACCCATGAAAGTTTAGTTTTAGATGGAATTGGAAAATTTTTAGCGCTTACTCCCAATAAGGGAATAAATTCACTCGCTGCAATTCACTTTGCTAAAGTTTTTGATAGCTCTAATGTTTATCAAATATATACAGCACCAAAACACAAGCAGGATATTTCTAAAGATCTGCGTTCTAATATTTTCTCCTCAGAGGAATTAACTTATCCTGAAATTGAAAAATACGAAGCTACATTATCCGTAAAGACTACAAAAATCACAAATGAGTTTAGTTATTCTGACTATTTAAAAAAATACGAGTCGCAATTAGTATTCCCCCTTTTTACATTGACGAAAGAAAAAAATTTGCTGGTCTTTTCAGAGGTTAATTCTCCAATCCCAGCAGACGGGGAAATTTTAATCAGTTTAATTCTAAGAGAAAAAAGTATTCCAAATATTAATTAGAGGATATTATGAAAAAAGTATTTTCACTGTTGTTGATATTTTTATTTTCACAAACTATCAGCGCACAAAAATTTTTTGGTACTGAACCATTTGCGCATACTTATTCTATTGTTGCCCGCGACACAGTTACTGGAGAAATGGGAGTTGCTGTTCAATCTCATTGGTTTGCAGTTGGAACTATTGTTTCTTGGGGAGAAGCCGGAGTTGGAGTAATTGCTACTCAATCATTTGTAAATCCGTCTTTTGGGCCCCGTGGTTTAATTTTACTTAAGCAAGGTTTATCAGCTCAGCAAGTCCTTGATCTATTAATAGAATCGGATGAAGGAAGAGATTTTAGACAGCTCGCAATTTTAGATTCAAAAGGAAATGCAGCAGCTTATACAGGCAAAAAATGTATTGATGATGCGGGGCAAATTGTCGGCAATAATTATTCAGTACAAGCAAATATGATGTTAAATGATAAAGTTTGGGGCGCAATGTCTAACACTTTCGAAAACTCAAAAGGTAATCTAGCCGATAGATTATTGGAAGCTTTGGATGCAGCGCAAGATGTTGGCGGTGATATTCGAGGCAAACAATCTGCGGCCATCCTTGTAGTAAAAGCCAAACCAACAGGAAATATTTGGGAAGACAGAATTGTTGATATACGAATTGATGATCACGAAAATCCATTAAAGGAAATTAGAAGAGTGTATAATGTGCATTCAGCTTATGAACATATGAATAAAGGTGACCTGGCAATTGAGCATAACGATATGGATTTAGCCATGAAAGAATATTCAGCAGCAGAAACAATGTTTCCGGAAAATGAGGAAATGAAATATTGGCACGCAGTTACTCTGGCCAACATGGGAAAGGTTGAGGAGTCGCTCCCATTGTTTAAAGAAGTTTTTAATATGAATGATAATTGGGTAAAACTAACTGCTCGGTTAATAAAACCACAACTTTTAAATGTTAGTACAGAAGACTTAAATAAAATTTTAAATTTGTCAAATAAAAAATAGTTGATATTCATAAATTTTATTTATACGTTTAGATAGGTGAGGAACTTAACATCTTTAAAAAAGGGTTTAACTTAAAACCGAAAAAACAAAGTAAGAGAAGTGAATCATCTAGGAAGGTTTAGCTGACTTCCTTTTATGAATCCAACTCACGTAACGTGAGGGGAGGTTATAAAATCCTTCATTGAAATCTTCGATTTTAATGAGGGCTTTTTAATTTTTATTTAATATTATTAAAAATTCAAAAAATAATTAAACCATTAAAGTTTAGTATTTCATTTCAAATTTCTTTCACAAATTGGAGGTCAAAATGGCAGCAAAAAAATTCTTATGCTCGTTGGAGATTTTGTTGAAGATTATGAAGCTATGGTCCCATTCCAAATTTTAACGATGGTAGGTCACATAGTTCATACAATTTGTCCGAATAAAAAAGCTGGCGATACTGTAAAAACCGCTGTACACGATTTTATTGGAGACCAAACTTATATTGAACTTACCGGACACAGATTTGCCATTAATACGGATTTTGATCTGGTTAAAGCTGAAGATTATGATGCTTTGGTTATCCCGGGAGGCAGAGCACCTGAGTATTTACGTCTAAATTCCAAAGTTCTGTCAATTGCAAAACATTTTATGGATACAAATAAACCAATTGCAGCAATTTGTCATGGCCCACAAATTCTTGCTGCAGCAAACTTATTAACGGGGAAAAACATGATTTCATATCCAGCTGTTGGTCCCGAATGTAAAATAGCAGGGGCTAATTTTGGAGAAGTAAGCCCCGCCGCCGATAATGCTATTACAGATGGAAATTTAGTTACAGCTCCTGCATGGCCTGCGCATCCTGCTTGGATGAGACAATTTCTTAAAGTATTAGGTTCAAAAATAGAAGCCTAAATTTTGGGTCACAGATTTTGTGACCCAAAAATTATTTTCCTCATATTCATCAATTTTTAATTGGTCCTTTTCTTATTTATTTTTCATTCAAATATATTTGGTAATATGAATACAAAGAATACACAAACAAAATACATCGCAAAAAAATCTTCATTTGGTTTAGAAGAAGTATTAGCTAAAGAAATTAAAAAATCTTGGTGTAACCAAATTTGAACTACATAAAAAAGAGCTGTTGAATTTATTTGTGACGACGAACTTTTATATAAAGCGAATTTGTCTTTAAAAACTTGTTTAAGAATTCTTAAACCACTTCATTATTTTACGGCAAGAACTCCGGAACAGCTTTATAATAAAACCAAAAGAGTTTGATTGGAATTCTCTTATAACACCAAGTGATACTATTGCTATTGATGGAGTGGTAAATTCCGAATTTTTTAAACACTCCAAATATGCAGCCTTAAAAGTTAAAGATGCAATTGTAGATCAAATAAGAGATAAAAAGGTACACGCCCAAATGTTGAATTGGATAATCCAACATTTCGTTTAAACGTTCATATTGAAAAAGACAATTGTTCAATATTATTAGATAGTTCAGGCGATTCACTTCACAGAAGAGGTTACAGAATAAAAGGTGGTATTGCTCCACTTAATGAAGTTTTAGCCGCTGGAATGATATATTTATCAGAGTGGGATTTAGAATCTAATTTTGTAGATCCAATGTGCGGATCCGGAACTCTTTTAATTGAAGCAGCTTTGATGTCAAGGAATATTCCTCCAAACTTAAACAGAGAACATTTTGGATTTATGAATTGGAAAACTTTTGATAAAAATTTATTTGCAAAAGTTAAAGGTGAATTAATTTCTAAACAGAAAAAAATCACTCATAAAATCATTGGGAATGATTTAAGTCCTAATTCTATTGAACTTGCAGAACATAATGCAAAAGCGGCAAATGTTTTTGAGAATATTGAACTTAAAGTCGGTGATTTCAAAAATTTTGCACACAATCTTGAAAGTGGGATAATAATTACAAATCCGCCTTATGATGAAAGAATTAAACAAGAAAACATTAATGAGTTTTATAAAGAATTTGGGGATACTTTAAAAATAATTTTTGCCGGATTTGACGCATGGATTTTATCCGCAAACCTTCAAGCTCTTAAAAGTATTGGACTAAGAACTTCTAAAAGAATTCAATTATTTAATGGCGCTTTAGAAACTAAATTTTATAATTACAAGTTGTATAAAGGAAGTTTGAAAGCGAAATACGACAAGTAAAAAGATTGAATTATATGAAAAATTATGAACAATATTTTGATGCTAATAAAAAATTATGGAATAAAAGGGTTGACATAAATTTTAATTCCAAATTTTATGCAAATGATGAATTTAAGAAAACTAAAATTTCGCTTAATTCTATTGAGTTAAATGAACTTGGTAATATTTCCGGTAAAAATATTTTACATCTTCAATGCCATTTTGGGCAAGATACTCTATCTTTAGCAAACCTTGGTGCAAGTGTAACAGGAGTTGATTTTTCTGAAGAAGCAATTACAAAAGCCAAACAATTAAGCAAGGATTTAAATCTACAAGCCAATTTTATCTGCAGCAATATTTATGACTTAAAAGAAAAATTAGATGAAAAATTTGATATTATTTTCACTTCTTACGGAACTATTGGATGGCTGCCGGATATTAAGAAGTGGGCAAATATTGTCTCGCATTTCCTAAAACCAGAAGGCGAATTTATTATTGCAGAATTTCATCCTTTTATTTGGATGCTTGATAACAACTTTGAAAAAATTAAATATCCCTATTTTCATACTGATGAACCAATTGAAGAAACAATAAGCGGTACTTATGCGGATAATAATGCTAAAATTGAAATGGTTGAATACGGCTGGAATCATTCAATCTCCGACGTAATAAATTCATTGATAAACGAAGGGATGGAAATAAAATCATTCAATGAATTTTGTTATTCACCATATAACTGTTTTCCTAATATGATCGAAATGGAAAAAGGAAAATTTATATTTGAAAAATTCAAGAATATTTTGCCAATAGTTTATTCAATTAAAGCTGAGAAAAGACTTAAATAAATTTATTTGACAAATATCTTTCTAATGAAGACAACAATTATTGCAAAAATTGTGTGTGGAAAAATAAACCAATAAAATATGTGTTCTTGAATTCCAAAATTAAAAATACTGCAATAACCAATAGTTGAAATCCCAATCCAAGAAAAGAAACCGAACTTAAAAACCAAGAGGGCAATTCCTTTGAATGAATTGCGTTTGAGTCTATTTTATATATTAAATAATCTTGCCAAACATAAATTATTAGATAAAGTTTATGTAATATTTTCAGTAAAGTTTTATTGTCACGCACAAATGGTTTTGGAGTTTCCCACTCAAAAAGTCTGCTTGTTTTATCTCCGTTTACTTGGTACCGTTTTAATAAATAATAATAATTATAAATACTGCCTTGTAAATGATAAAGCAGAATCGCAACCAGAACTATCCTAATATTAGTTTTAAATACTGAAGCAATAGAAAAAAATATAATTACGTTTAATAAAAAATCAAAAACGGAATCTAAATATCGCCCAACCATTGAAGGTTCATTCCGCTGACGGGCAATTTCACCATCAGCTGCGTCAAGGAGACTTTTTATTAATAATAAAAATGCTGCAATTATTAAATATTTATCATTGTAAATTAAATAGGATGCAATTAAACCAACAAACATAAATAAGAAAGTTAAAGTATAAGCTCCAACTTTTGTGGGCAATAATATTTTAACTAATTTTTCTGCCAAAGGTCTGGCGTAATCAGAGAAATCGATAAATTTTTTATTTTTAGGTAATTTTGTCATTTTTATAAATTCTAGCTCAAATATTCATAAGCAAGACACAATATAAAGTTCATGGAGTAAAAATAGAAACAATGCTTTAAAACTTTTGTATAATTACTCATTCATTTTAAGAAAATAAATCATCAATCTAAAAAATAATTTTCCCCTGGGTTAAATAATCTATTTTGAATATTTTAGCAATAAATTGGCGCTGCATTAAAAATCCGGAAATGGGTGGTGCAGAAATTCACTTTCAAGAAATATTTAAACGAATTGCTGCTAAGGGTCATAAGGTTACATTAGTTGCACATCATTTTGATAATGCACCGCGAGAAGAAATTATTGATGGAATTAAAATATTACGAATTGGCAATAAATTCTTGTTCAACCGCCAATTTAAGAGATTCTATAAAGAACAATTAGAAAAAAATTATTACGATTTAGTTGTTGACGATATTTCTAAAATTCCACTCAATACTCCAACTTACATTAAAAAACCAATCGTTGGAATTTTACATCACGTTCATGGGAATTCATTATATAAAGAAATTCCTTTTCCGCTGGCACGTTACATTATTAAAAAAGAAAAACAAATCCCAAGATTTTATAAAGATACCGCTATTTTTACAGTTTCTGAAAGTACACGAAACGAGCTGGTAGAATTAGGCTTTAACAAAAATTTAACATCCATTTTACATAATGCAATTGAGCATACTCTTTTTAGTAAAATTGAAATTAAAAAAAATCCTACTCCCCTTTTGGTTTATGTGGGAAGAATAAAGAAATATAAAAATATAAATCAAGTTATTGATGCAATACCAAAATTGATAAAGGAATTTCCCGACATAAAGTTGATAATTGGCGGAAAAGGAGATCAATTAGATAATCTGAAAAATTATGTAAATAAGTTAAAGTTAGATAACTATGTTCAATTTTTAGGTTTTTTAACGGAAGAAGAAAAAGCAGAATTACTTGGAAAAGCATGGCTTTTTGCAACCATGCCGGAAAAAGAAGGCTGGGGAATTACCGTGATTGAAGCTAATGCAATGAAAACTCCAGCAATTGGCTCAGACGTTCACGGCCTAAGAGACTCAATAAAAAATAATGAAACCGGTTTTTTAGTTAAGCTTGGTGATTCGAACCAACTTGCAGAAAAAATTAAGTATTTATTCAAAAATAAAAATGAATTGAATAAAATTTCTGAAAATGCGTATAACTGGTCAAAAGAATTTAATTGGGATAAATCAGCCGAACATTTTTTGAATAAAGTAACAGATTTTTACCCTGCACTAAAAACTAAAATTTAGCCTGAATTGGAGTTAATTTATTTATATCTTTTAAGATTGTAAAAAAAAGAAAACACAAATAGCAAAACACAAACAAAAAATAAAATGCAAATTTCAAATAACAAATTGCAAAACTTTAGGTACAAACAAATTCAAATGAAAAAATTGATCCCCAATTAAGGGAATCTGTTTTAAATAAATTCAAAATTACTTGGCTGAGTTAACTTCTTCTGTTTTGAATTTTTCTTTTTTTTATTTGTTATTTATTTGAATGTTGTCTTTTGTAATTTGATTTTTTTTCATGATTTACTTCTGGGATTTTTAATAATTTATGCGAAGCACAGATCAAAAAAAGTACATTGAAACATTAAAACGTTACGAAAATAAATTTACATCTGAAGAATTAAAAGATTATAAAATGTTTTCTAAGCGTCATAAAGATGATGAAGATTTAGACAAATTATCCTTTGAGAAGCTTAAAAATCTTTACACAAAATATTATGTTAATAGAGAAAAGATAGATATCAACCAATTTTTTAAAAAGTAATAATTTACAAGAGGAATTAATGAATAAAGATATTATTCGCAAGTTAATTGGATTTTTAGTTTTTTTAATAACTGCAGTTGTTTATTTCTCAACCGTTCAACCATCAGTTTCATTTTGGGATTGCGGCGAGTTTATTGCATCAGCTGATTTATTGCAAGTTCCTCATCCACCCGGAACGCCTTTCTTTCTTATACTTGGCAGATTGTTTTCAATGATTCCCTTTGCAGAAAACATTGCCCTTAGAGTAAACACAATTTCAGTTATTGCAAGTTCTTTTACAGTTTTATTCCTTTATTTAACAGCAGTAAAATTAATTGAGATTTACAAAAAAAATGATAACGAAAGCATGTTTGAATCTATAGCTACTTATCTTGCTGCAGCAATTGGAGCTTTATCATTAGCCTTTAGCGATACTTTTTGGTTTAACTCAATGGAAGCTGAAGTTTATGCAACTGCTACCTTTTTTATCGCAATTGTAACTTGGTTAATGGTTGTTTGGCATGCAAAAGCTGATAATACCGATAACGAAAAATATCTGTTACTAATTGCTTATCTCGTCGGACTTTCAACCGGTGTTCACTTAATGTCGGTACTGGCAATGGTTCCAATAGTTCTTGTAATTTATACCAGAAAATATTTACAGGATGAAGAACACTTTAAGCAAACTGCCTACATTTTTCTTGGACACTCAGTTGTAATTTTAATTATAGCGGCAGCACTTTGGGCGTCAGCGCCAACAAATCAGCCAACACCTGAAGAGAGTGGTGCTTTTGATTCTAAATTTTTATGGATTGCAATATTTACTAGTGTAATTATCATGGGAATTTTTTATAAAAAAATATTCCGTAGAGATTCTTTTTATATTCCAATTGTTGTTGGTGGTATTGCTCTATTTGTTACATATCCCGGAATTGTAAAATTCATAATCAAATTTCTCTCAATAGTTGGCGGCAATGATCTTACTCAGAGCACAGTTGTATTTATTGTAATTCTCGGGGTTTTAGGTTATTTAATTTACTGGTCTTCAAAAAATGATAAACAGACACTACATTTAATTTTCAAGAGCCTACTTTTAGCAATTGTGGGTTTTTCATTCTATACAATGATAATTATCAGATCAAACCAAGATACTCCAATTAATCTTAACAGTCCTAAAACGTTCCCAGAATTTGTTAGTTACATGAATAGAGAACAATATGGCGATCAGCCAATGTTTAAAAGAAGATTCACGAGAGAACCGCATCAAACAGAAGTTTATCAGAATTATACAAGTGATTTAGACTTTTTCTGGTCATATCAAATGAACCACATGTTTAACAGATATTTATTGTGGAACTATGTTGGAAGAGACTCAACAATTCAAGATGCAGGAGTTAATGTTTCCCAATTATGGGCAATTCCGTTTATTATAGCAATGTTTGGTATTTATTATCATTATAAGCGGGATTGGAAAATGGCGACCGTTTTTCTCATTATGTTTATTTTCCTCGGCTATCTTACTGCGTTTTATCAAAATCAACAGCAGCCGCAGCCTCGGGAAAGAGATTATTTTTATGTCGGAGCATTTTTTGTTTTTTCAATTTGGATTGCTTTGGGTGTAAGAGGAATTTTAGATTTGATAAAAACTTCTCTTAAAAATTCTAGTATGATTAAACCAGCTTACTCAGCAATAGTATTGTTATTAACAATTTTAATACCCGTAAAAATGTTAAGTTCAAATTATTTTGAAAATGATAGATCGAGAAATTTTGTTCCTTGGGATTACTCATATAACTTACTTCAAAGTGCCGGACCAAATTCAATAATATTTACAAATGGCGATAACGATACTTTTCCATTATGGTATTTGCAGGATGTTGAGGGTGTAAGAAGAGATGTGCGGATTGCCAATCTCAGTCTGTTGAATACACCATGGTATATCAAGCAATTAAAAAATACAGAACCGCATGGTGCACCTAAAATAAAAATGAACTTAACGGATGCACAAATTGAAGCAATTGCTCCAAGCCAATGGAAAACAAGAAATATAACTGTCCCAATAGACAAAAAAACTTATGAAGAGTTTGGAATTACAGATACTTCTATTATTAATGAAGGAATGATCTCTTGGCAAATGAAACCGACTGTAAACTTTGGAAGTGTACAGGCAGTAAGGGCACAGGACATTGTGGCAATGGATATTGTAAGAGCTAATATGAATGACAGACCAATTTATTTTGCAGTTACAACTCCTGATAATAGTAAAATTGGGTTGAATGATTATTTAACAATGGAAGGCTTGTCTTTTAAAATTACCCCAAAAACAAGTAAAGATTACTATAACGCTATTGATGAAGAAATAATGTGGAAACAATTAATGGATGAACCGGAAGGTTTCAGCAAAGACTATCAACCAGGATTTAAATTTAGAGGATTAAACGACAGTACAATTTTTATGGATGAAAACCATCAACGGCTGACTTTAAACTATCGTAATGCTTATATCAGACTTGCTTTATTTGAGCTTTATTCTAAAAAAGATAATGAAAAAGTTATTCAAGTTTTAGATAAAATGGATGAGAAAATTCCACACAAAATTATACCTGTTGACTATAGATTATTAAATGATGTAGCAAATTTATATTACACTGCTGGTGCAAAAGTAAAGTATGAAAAAAATATGCTCGCGAAATTGAAAAAGAAGCTATGAATGACTTGGAAACAAATGGATTTAGACCTACTGGTGATTATAATCCATATTTAATTTTAAAACAAGTTTATGATAATTTAGGCGAGTATGATAAATTTTTGGAATTACTAAAAAGACTTAAAACTGCAGTTCCAACCGATCCAACAATTGATAGGCTGATTGATCAATATCAAAGACTATCAAATGGCACTATTCCGGAAATTCCTAAACAGAATAAATAAAGTTAATAACATCAATTTTAAAAAACCTCCAAGGAGTTTTAAGCTTTGGAGGTTTTTTTATTTACTCTTCAATCAAAACTTTTTCAAAAGCCGTTCTTTGTTCTGGTCCTAATCTATGTGGTTTTTTTGTAGTTAAGTTTATAAATAAACCGGTTTGTTTTCCAATTGCCGCTAATTCGTTTTTGCTGTTATAAAAATTAAAACTCATAATTGCAGAAGCATTTTTTAATTCTGATATCCAAACTTCAATAGTAATTTTTTCTGCAAGGTATAAGGATTTTTTATACCTAATTTCTGTATTAGCTAAAATTGGGGCAATATTAATTTTTTCCATTTTATCAAATGTGAGTCCAATAAATTCTAATAATTTTGTTCTTCCAATTTCCATCCATTCAATATAAACTATATTGCTTAGGTGACCAACATAATCAATCTGATAAGTGTAAACTTCCTGTTCAAAAAACAATTTTGTTCATTTCTAGTTCCTATTTTTTAATAATTCAGCTTCGATAAAACTAACCGTATCTTCAACTGTGTCAAAACATTTTATTAGTCCTGTTCTTTTTTTCTCGATTAATAATCTTTCATCCATAGCATTAACAATTGTATTCCAAAGATTTCCAAGAGTCGCGATTGGTTTTTATCAATAATATTTTTGTTAATTAATTCCCAAACAATTGAAATTTCTAAAAGTGTTCCGGTACCGCCGGGCAGAATTATAAATCCATCTCCACGTTCAAGTAAATTATCTATTCTTTGGAAAAGTGTATCACATTTAATTTCTTTAGTTAAGTGTTTGCTGGAAACTGCATTGAACATTGCGACAGTAATTCCAATTGCTTCTTTCCTCTTCAACAGCACCTTTAGAAACTGCGTCCATAATTCCTTGGGCGCCGCCAGTGCAAACGTTAAATCCTTTTTGTGCTAATAATTTTCCAATTAGGTAGGCGTTTTCATATTCTTCTTCGCCGGGTTTTGGCATTGAACTGCCGAATACTGTTACTGTTTTAGTTTTCATTTATGACCATATAATATTTTATTTAATTTTAAACATAGAATTCTGGAAATTAGAATGTAAAATCAAATCCTAATTTTAAAACACTTTTTAAGTGTGTAATCATAATAATTAAATGCATCCCAATTATATTCTTGATATAAAAATTTCTTTTGTGGCAGAATGTAAAAACTCGCAATAAACGCAAATGATTTATTCAAATTTATTCCAAGATTCAATCCATAAAACATAAAAGTTTCATCTGTTGCAAAAAAAAGTACCGTGACCCGAACCACCATTAAAATGAAAATTAACTCCGCCGGCTGCAAAAACATTTTATCTTGCCAAAATTTATATCTTAAAAAGAATACCAAGTTCAAATCCAGTATACTCATCCCCACCAAAAATTATTCCCGGACGAATTTCAAGACCTAAATATTTCGAATAATTAATTCTTCCTGAAAGATAAAACGAAAAAGGAGAATCCGAAGTAATATTTTTAGTTTCAATTTCTCTGATTGAACTGCTTTCCAGTGGTGTTGAATCAATAGTTTTCTCTAAATATAAAAACCGATTTCGGCAATTATTCCAAAATCGAAATCAACATCTAACTTTTTAGGTTCTTGATATTGTGCAAATAAAATATTGCTGCAAAGAAAAAGAAAAACAAATAATCAGTGTATTTTTCATTTTTAACTTCCAATTATTTGTGTAATAACCTTTCGGGTTCTACTTTTATTATCAAAATCTATTAAGATTATTTGCTGCCAAGTACCCAATAATAATCGTCTATCAGAAAAGGGAACTTGAAAAGAAGCGCCTTGTATTGCGGCTCTAACGTGAGAAAAACCATTCCCATCATGCCAAGTCATATCATGATAATAATCGCGATTTGAGGGAATAATTTTCTCCATAAACTCCGGATAATCTTTTAACAAACCTGGTTCATATTCAATTGTGGTAATTCCGGCAGTTGCGCCTGGCACAAAAACTAACACATTACCCTCTATAAATTCACTTTCAGTGATTTTATGTTGCACCAACTTAGTAATATCAATTATGTCATTAAAACCTTTAGTATTAAGTGAAAAAGAGGTTGTTATGATTTTCATTTAGAAAATTCCAAGTTTTTTAAATTTGAACTTAAAGATAATATTTCTACGATTATTTTTGTTATAGAATTATGAATATTTCTGTTATAATCTCGCATAAATTTGATAATTTTACCCAGTGAATAATTCAACTATGGAGACTTTATGAAATCTAACGATTATATAAAAATGGAAGATAAATTCGGGGCGCATAATTATCATCCGCTTCCGGTCGTACTTGAAAAAGGGAAAGGAGTTTTTCTTTGGGATGTTGAAGGGAAAAAATATTTTGATTTTCTTTCAGCCTACTCAGCCGTAAATCAAGGTCATTGCCACCCAAAAATTATAAAAGCATTAAATGATCAATCAAAGAAATTAACCTTAACTTCACGCGCATTTCATAATAATGCTCTTGCACCTTATGAGAAATATGTAACAAAATATTTTGGTTATGATAAAGTCTTACCGATGAACTCGGGTGCTGAAGCAGATGAAACAGCTATAAAATTATGTCGCCGCTGGGCTTATGATAAAAAAGGAATTCCTGAAAATAAAGCAAAAATAATAGTCTGCGAAGGTAACTTTCATGGTAGAACGATTACAATAATTTCAATGTCGACTGATCCAGATTCTTTTAAGGGTTTTGGTCCTTACACACCTGGCTTTGAGGTTATCCCTTATAATGATTTATCAGCCTTAGAAAAAGCTTTGCAAGACCCAAATGTTGCTGGATTTTTAGTTGAACCAATTCAAGGCGAAGCCGGAGTTTTTGTTCCTGATGAAGGTTATTTGAAAAAAGCTTATGATATGTGTAAAGCTAAAAATGTTTTATTTATTGCCGATGAAGTTCAAACGGGAATTGCACGAACTGGAAAACTTTTAGCTTGCGATCATGAAAAAGTTAAACCTGATATTTTAATACTTGGCAAAGCGTTATCTGGTGGTGTTTTGCCGGTTTCAGCAGTTTTAGCCAATGACGAAATAATGCTTGTGATTAAACCAGGTGAGCATGGTTCTACTTTTGGTGGAAATCCTCTTGCCTGCCAAGTTGCTGTTGCTGCTTTACAAGTCGTCAAAGATGAGAAACTTGCTCAACGCGCAGAAAAATTGGGTAAATTATTTAGAAGTGAATTAGCCAAAATAAAATCTGATATGATTGAGCTTATCCGTGGTAAAGGTTTATTAAACGCCATTGTTATCAAACCTAAAAACGGAAAAGAAGCCTGGGATGTGTGTGTAAAAATGAAGGAGAATGGTTTACTTGCAAAACCAACTCATCAACATATTATTAGATTTGCGCCACCTTTGGTTATAACAGAAAAACAAATTTTGGATGCAGTGAAGATTATTAAAAAATCTTTGGAAGCAATTTAGTTTATAGCTGCCGGGCACTTATTATGTGCCTGGTAATTTTATTTGGCTCGCGACTCTTTTAGCCATTGATCAATTGTCATTTTAAGAAAAGTTATATTGATTGGTTTAGAAATATAATCATTCATTCCTGCTAATAGGCAAACTTCCCTATCTTTCATACTTGATTGTGCAGTAACTGCAACAATAGGAATTTTATTTACATCTTCCGATAATTCTCTAATTATTTTTGTGGTTTCTAAGCCGTTAAGTTCTTTCAGTTCAATATCCATAAGCACTAAATTGTATTTGCCTTCTTTTACCTTTTCAATTGCATCCAATCCATTATCAACACAATCAACACTATAGCCGGCGTCTTCTAATAATTTTTTTTCTACTTTTTGGCTAATTGGATTGTCTTCAACAAGTAATAACCTTGGTCTTTTATCACTTACTTTTTCATTTATGTCTGTTTCTATTTTGGAGTCTTCAATTTCAACTTCAACTTGCTCTTCTACTCCTTCATTTTTATCACTAGTGAAAATACTAAAATTAAACTTACTTCCTTTTCCAAGAACTGATTTTGCTTCGAAAGTACCACCTAAAAGGTTTAATAATTTCTTGCAAATTAAAATATGAAGAACGCTTGTTGTAACTTTTGATTTATTTGTTCCACTTACGAAATTGTTATTCATAAGTTCATTAAGTTGTTGTTGTTCAATTCCATTGCTCGTATCTTCAACTGAAGTTACAATTTCCATTCTATTTTTAGCAATTTTCTTTGTACTTACCAAAAGCTTAATATTGCCAGAACTAGTTGAAGTAATTGCATTAGTGAGTAGATTTGTTAAAATCTGGTTGTATTTAAACGAATCTGAATTTATTATTTCAGGCACTTCATCGCTAATACTGTATTCAAATTTTAATTCTTTTTCTTTTATGTGCGCGTCAATTGTTAAAACTATTTTTTCAATTTCTGTTCTAATGTTAAAGTCTGATTTGATCACATCAATTGAGTCATCCTCAATTTTTGAGAATTCAACAATATCATTTAGTAAATTTAACAGAGATTCAGCAGAAAGTTTTGCACTTCTAGAAAAGGTCTTTAACTCCTCTTCCGTTTCAAATAATCCATTTTCAATTAGAGTGAGGAATCCAAGTACTGAATTCATTGGGGTTCGCAGCTCGTGACCTAATTTTGAAATTAAATTAGGTTGTTTTTTATCTCTGTTATTCGCATTGGATTCAGAATCAAAGGTTTTTTTTGTAACTGTTTTTCTTTATTACTATGTAAAGTTATATTTTTTATTGATCCTAATAATGTTAAATTTTCTTCATCCGCAGCATTTAATTTGCAATCCATTAGATAGATTTCTTCGCTTCCATCTTTACCAAAAAATGTTCAATCTATAATTTTCAATTCTTCCCTTGCCCTCAATTTTTTTAAGGATGTGCGATTTTATTTTTTCATTTTTTTAAAAAATTTGCAAAGAAGTTATAATTCTCCAAGTCTGTTTCAGAAATAATTCCTAAAATTTCATTTAGGGCTGGATTTGAATATTTAATTTTGCCATCTAATGTAATTTGAAAAAAAAAGGTACAATTGAGTTATCAAAAAAATCTTCATAAAGATTATTTGGTTCATTTACATCATCAATATTTTGCTTTTTATTTTTTCTTGATCCAACTAAATTTTCTTTTGATTTTAAAAAACTTGTTAAAAAAAAGCAACTATTAGAATAACTGAAATCCCAGAGACTAAGATCCAAATCTTTATATCATTGAGGTTAATAGAGTTTGTGAGAATTAGTGAAGTCAAAAATAAAACTATTCCCAGAACTGCTGTAACAATTGCAGCATATTTTACAAACAATGAATTCTTTTTTGTTGGTTTTACTTTTCTTTTTTCCAACTCATTTTTTTCATTTGTTTCTTCTGTATCAAATTGAATTATTTTTAGTGCCTGACCCATTTAGAAAATATTTAATTTATGATTTATTTTTAGAATACTATCGTCTTACAATTTATTATATTAAGTGAAAGATTTTACTAATTTGATATTAATCACATTTACACAATATTTGATCTCATTTTATGACAGAATTTTTATATTCAATAGATTTAGTAATTTTTCATTTCATTAATCAGACAATTTCCAACCCTATATTCGACAAATTTTTTCCATTTATTACCTCTGTTCCGAATTGGTTTATCGCATATGCAATTTTGTTGGGTATCTTAGTATTTAATGGCGGTAAAAAGGTAAAATAGCGGCAGTTGCCTTAATTTTTTAGTCTTAATTTCAGATCAGCTTAGCAGCAATTTACTTAAAAATTATTTTCAGAGAATAAGGCCATGCAACGCTTTGGATAATATCAATGTGTTGGGAAAAGTTTTACACAGTTATTCTTTTCCATCTTCACATGCTGTAAATAATTTTGCGGTAGCAACATTTTTCTATAAATTATATCCCAAACTTAAATGGTTTTTATTTATTACTGCCAGTTTAGTTGCTCTTTCTCGCCCATATATTGGCGTACATTATCCTTCTGATATTTTGGCTGGGGCAATAATTGGTGTAATTATAGGATTGATATTTGCACATTTTATAAATTTAATTATCAAAAAAACTGAAAAAAATAAATTTTGAGCATTATGAAAACTAAAATTGAAATAGCAAAAAATTGGCTCCCGCGCTATACTGGAACTTCCTTAGAAGAATTTGGGAATTATTTTTTATTAACTAATTTTAATAATTACGTTACAAAATTTGCAGAGCAGTTTAACTGCAATGTAAACGGAATTGGAAAACCAATGCAATCAGCAACTAATAATGCTGGTTTATCAATAATAAACTTTGGAATGGGTTCTGCAAATGCAGCCACTATTATGGATTTGCTTTTGGCAAAACAACCTGAAGGAATTTTATTTTTAGGTAAGTGTGGTGGATTGAAACATTCAACTGAACTAGGACATTTTATTCTTCCAACCGCAGCAATTAGAGGCGAAGGAACCAGCAATGATTACATGCCTCCCGAGGTTCCAGCGCTACCCTCTTTTAAACTTCACAAATTTGTTTCCGATAAAGTAGTTGCGCATAACATGGAATATAGAACCGGTGTTGTTTATACATCTAACAGAAGACTTTGGGAGTGGGATGATAACTTTAAAGAATACTTAAAAAAAATTGGAACAATTGGAATTGATATGGAAACTGCAACAATTTTTATTTCCGGTTATACAAATCAAATTTCACGCGGAGCTTTATTGTTGGTTTCCGATTTACCAATGGTGCCGGAAGGAGTAAAAACTGAAGAATCTGATTTATTTGTCACTCAAAAATTTGTTGATCTGCATTTACAAATTGGAATAGAAGCAATGACAGAAATTGGAGCCAAAGGTGAAACAATAAAACACTTCACTTTTTAGGAAACTATTTATTTTACAAGTTGTAACATTAATAAGCTTAAATGGAGAAATAATGAAAAACTATAAAATGTTGGCAAGTTTGATTTTACTTTTTGGGGGAATGAATATCATATTTGCGCAAGCAGATATTACCGAAGCTGATTTAAAGGCTGCATTATCTTCTGTATTTGACGCTAGTGTTAAAGAAAATTATACAAAAGCTTGCAGTTTAATGCTTAATGATGAATTAAAGGAAAAAAAAGAGCCTTTAATCCTTCAGAGAATTCAGAAATAAAAGCTGTAAAAAGACAGTGCAAAAAAATTAAAGCCTATATTGATTTAAGTGATTCTTACGAATATACAAAATATACCCCAACTAAAATTGATGGGCAGAATGGTGCTGTTTTAGATGTAAGTTTTAAAAGTGGAGATCAAAAATTAAATATTGGTTTTACATTTGTTAAACTTGGTGGAAAAGTTTTGTTGGTAGGTTTTAAGTAATGTTAAAAAAATCCCCTCTTTTGAGGGGATTTTATAGTTTTTCACTTCGCATATTTTCCTAAATAATCAATTCCTTTTTGAGCAATTTCCCATTTATTTTTTGAAGCTTCATTACTTAATAAACCTTCATCCATCATTTGAGCAGTTTCAAAATAAACATTGCTCAACCATTTTTCCTTATCTTCACCTTGCGGTATCTCAAAATCTTCTTTGGTTAATTTATTTTTCAAATCTTTCTTAACAAATTCAATTACCTCAACTTCTTCAGAACTTCCGCCTAAAAATATTAATGCTTTTAGAATTGGTATTCTAAAACTTGATTGAGGCATTTCGGAACTTTTCTTTTCAACATTTTCATTAAGTTCAACATCTATTGCTTCTTGGTCAAGAGTTTCAAAATCATCTAATTCTAATACTTTCGTATTTTCAGGACCACCTTCAATTTCATCAAAAGCTAATTTGGCAACCTTTAATTTTTCGTAAAATGTTTGATAAGGAATTATTTTTGATAATAATTTTTGAGCTTCAGCAATACTCCCGTTTAAAATTTCTTCTGAGCTGCTCAATTTTAAATCTGTAATTAAATCATAAACATTCTTAAATAAACTTGAGAAAGTATTTTTAATTTCCTTATGGTCTATTACATTCTTTTTTTCAGCCACTGCTATAATCCTTCAAATATTTTTATTGTTTGTATAATCGAAAAAAAAATGCTAGAATTAATAGATTGAATCGCTGTTGATAGTGTATTTTTCCAATTAAATTCGAAAGGAGCAGATCATGGAAAAAAATATGGGAAGCCAAGATAAAAATATTCGTTTAGTTGTTGGTATAATTTTAATCGTTGTTAGTTTTTTCAGCTCACTTTGGCTTGGCTTAATTGGATTAGTTATGGTTGCAACAAGTCTTATGGGATTTTGTCCTGCATACGTTCCATTAAAGATAAGTACTCTTAAAAAGGACAAAAAATAAATTTTAGTTTTTGCAAAATCTCTGGAAATAACTTTTTTGGAAGGCAACTATTTTTGAGTGAGGTTATCTCCCCTTTTTCAAATTATCTGCGAATATTGCTTAAAATATTTGCGTTTTGAAGAAATAAACTATTCTTGAAGAATTGATTTACTTAATTCACTTTTACTATACTTTTGTAAAAGATATGTTTTAACCTTGTCAATAGGGTACTTTTCTTTTTCAATTATATAGTGAAAACTTATACCATCGAGAATTGCACCCAATATTTTACTTTCTTCAACCGGATTCTTAACTCCAACCTCAACGAAAATCTTTTCTATTAAATTAAATAAGATTTTTAAAGAATCTCCCATTAAATTTTGAGCTTCTTCTTTCACCTCGGATTGAAATGCAAAATTCATATAAAGTGACCAAAATTTTTCGTCTCTCTGAAGCATTTCTATTGTCAAAGTTATCATTAGAGTCAATTTTTTATAAGGATCATTCTCATTATTTAATGCAATCAATAATCGCGAGAACTCCTCTTCTATAAGCTTAAGCACTGAAATCATTAAATCATACTTACTTTTAAAATAATTATATGCTAAGCCCTTTGAAATTCCGGCTGATTTAGCAATATCATTAATTGAGGTTCCTTTAAAACCTTTTTCAGCAAAAAGCAACAGTGCATTTTCTAAAATTTTTTGCTTTGTCTTTTCTCTCATTTCACTGAATTGTTCTTCAGTTCTTGGCATTTTTAATTGACCCAATGTTTAATCATAAATGTAATTCATAGATTTCTATTTATCAAGTGGTATGAAAAAAATATTTGACAGAATATATATTTTTTATTATTTTTGACTGAACGGTTAGTCAATTAAAGAGAACTGAAATGAAAAAAATAAATTTTACAATAATTTTACTTTTTACTTCATCAATTTTATTTGCACAAGACGCAAAAGAAATTGTGCAAAAAGCTAATGATTTAGCTATAGGGAAAACATCCCAAGGCACAAACACCATGACTCTTGTAAGACCAGATTGGACAAGAGATGTAACAATGAAAATTTGGTCTAAAGGTTTGGATTATTACATGATTCTAATAATCGCACCGGCAAGAGAAAAGGGACAAGTTTTTATGAAACGACATAATGAAATGTGGAATTGGGTTCCATCAATAAATAAAATGATAAAAATTCCGCCTTCAATGATGTCTCAATCTTGGATGGGATCAGATTTTAACAACGATGATCTGCTGAAAGAGTCTTCAATTGTAAAGGATTATACACATACAATTATTGGATCAGATACAGTTGGTGGTTTTGACTGTTATAAAATTGAACTTATTCCTAAGCCGGAAGCGGCTGTTGTATGGGGAAAAATAATAACTTGGATTTCCAAAAAGGAATATTACCAATTAAAAGCTGAGTATTATGATGAATCGGAAGAGTTAATAAATAAACAAATAGCTTCTGAAGTTGAGCAGCTTGGGGATAGAAAACTTCCCTCTAAGATGGTAATGATGCCAGTTGATAAACCGGGAAACCAAACAATATTAAAAATGGTCGAAATGGTGTTTGATAAAGATATTCCTGATAATTTCTTTTCACAACAGAATATGAAAAAAGTACGCTAGAAATTAAATAAAAATAGATTTATGAAAACTCTTCTAAAAATGGCTTGGAGAAATATTTGGCGAAATAAAAAACGTACTTTTCTCACAATGTTTTCAATTTTTCTTGCAGTATTTTTATCATTGTTTACAAGATCAATGCAGGTTGGCTCATATTCAAATATGATATCCAATGCTGTAAAACTATCAACAGGGTATATTCAAATTCATGCAAAAGGTTATTGGGAAAAGAAATCAATCAATGAGACATTCGAAGATTCACCTCAACTTGATTCATTATTAAAAAATAACACAAACATTAGTTTTGTTATTCCAAGGTTAGAATCATTTGCTTTAGCTTCTTCAGGGAAACATACAAAAGGTGCCATTGTAATTGGGACAAATCCACAAATTGAAAATAAACTAAATAAATATTCAGAAAAAATTATTAAAGGTAATTATTTATCCGAAAACGATGAAGCCATACTTGTTTCTGAAAAACTTGCTGAATATTTAAATGTTGATGTAGGTGATTCATTAGTCTTGCTCGGACAAGGTTATCATGGAATAACAGCAGCTGCAAAATACCAAATTAAGGGAATTATTAATTTCCAATTCCACAACTCAATAATCAATTAGTGATAATGCCATTAAAGCTGAGTCAATATTTTTATGCAGTTGATAATCGCTTAACTTCTATTTCCTTAATGTTGAACGATCCCGAATCACTTGATGAAACAATTAATGACCTCAATAATGAATTAAAAAATAAATATGAAATAATGGCTTGGCAAGAAATGAATAAGGAAATGGTTCAAGCCATTGAAAGTGACAATGTTGGCGGAATAATTATGCTTGCAATTCTTTACATAGTTATTGGATTTGGTGTTTTCGGCACTGTAATGATGATGACGATGGAGCGAAGAAAAGAATTTGCTATAATGATTTCTGTCGGGATGCAAAAATATAAGCTGCTTCAACTTGTGGCTTTGGAAACTATTTTAATCGGTATGGTTTCAATATTAATTGGAATAGTTTTAAGCTATCCATTTTTGCTATATCTGCATAATAATCCCATTCCATTAACCGGGGAATTAGCTGCATCAATGGAATTATTTGGAGCAGAACCAATTCTCCCTTTTCAATTAAATCTGGTATTTTCATAAATCAAACCATATCAGTAATTCTTATTTCCGTCCTGGCAGTCATTTATCCACTTTCCGTAATTTTAAAGTTTAATGTTTTAAAGGCAATGAGGAGCTAAGAAAATTATGTTATTTGCTATTGCATGGAAAAACGTTTGGCGAAATAAATTAAGAAGTCTAATAGTAATTTTATCAATAACTATTGGTTTAATCGGTGGATTATTTTATTTGGCATTTTCAAATGGCATGGTTCAAGATCAAATAGGCTCTTCAATAAAAACAGAAATTTCAAACATTCAAATACACAATCCAAAATATTTAATTAATGATGAAATTATTTATACTATCCAATCTCCAATTGAAAAAAATTAATGAAATTAAATCAATACCAAATGTTAAAGCAGTAACCTCCCGAATTAAAAGTATGGCAATGATTAGTTCTGCAAACTCCGGTACTGGTGTTACAATAAATGGAATTGATACTACTGGTGAAAAAAGTATTTCTGATCTTTATACCAAATTAATTGATGGAAGTTATTTTGACACAAAATTAAAATATCCGATTGTAATTGGAAGTAAATTAGCTGAAAAATTAAAAGTGAAAGTAAAATCAAAAGTTGTAATTACAATTCAAGATGTAAACGGGAATATTACTTACGGAGCTTTTAAAGTAGTTGGAATTTTTAAAACATTTGACACAATGTTTGATCAGGCAAACGTTTTTGTTTTGGGTAATGATTTGGCTAATCTGATTTCGTTCGACGAAAATCAAACATCAGAAATTGCTGTCCTTTTAACTCACAATGATTTTACTGATAGTGTTGCAGCAAAAATAAAAAATCTTTTTAGAAGTGAAATTAAAAATGGAAATTTAGTTGTACGGACATGGAATGAAATTAATCCGATATTAAAAATGCTGAATGAAATGACAGTTCAGTTTACAATGATATTTGTTGTAATTATTCTTGTTGCTTTAAGTTTTGGTATTATAAATACTATGCTGATGGCAATCATGGAACGAGTAAGAGAAATTGGAATGTTAATGGCAATTGGTATGAGTAAAGCAAAAGTATTTCTCATGATAATGCTTGAAACTATTTTCCTCTCCTTAACCGGAGGAGTTCTGGGATTATTTATTAGCTGGATTATTATTTCAATTACAAATTTTACCGGTATTAATTTATCATCTGTTGCAGAAGGTTTAAACTCAATTGGTTATAGTTCATTTATTAGACCTGAACTTGGTATTTTTTTCTATTTCTTCATTGCTTCACTAGTAATTCTTACAGCAATGTTTGCTTCAATATTTCCTGCAAGAAAAGCGCTAAAGTTAAAACCATCTGAGGCAATTCGACAAGATGTATAGCGAATGAATACTTTAATAAAAATGGCATGGAGAAATATTTGGAGGAATAAAAAAAGAACTGTTCTTACCATGTCTTCAATAACAATTGCGATTTTTCTTTCTCTCTTTTCGCGTTCACTACAGAAAGGAACCTTTGGAAATATGATAAGCAATGCAGTAAAATTTTCATCGGGTTATTTACAGATTCAAAAGAAGGGATATTGGGAAGATAAAACAATAGATGAGACTTTTGAGCAAACTTCTAAGATTCAAAATTTATTAGAAAAAAATAAAAATATTAGTTCCTTTCTTCCAAGATTAGAATCATTTGCATTAGCTTCTTCCGGCTTACAGACTAAAGGCACAATGGTGATAGGCACAATTCCGGAGCTCGAGGATCAATTAAATAATTATTCTAAAAAAATAATTAAGGGGCATTTTATTTCAGAGAAAGATAATTCAATAGTAATTGGTGACGAGTTAGCCAGCTTCATGAAAGTTGATGTTGGTGATTCTCTTGTTCTACTTGGCCAAGGTTATCATGGAATAACTGCTGCTGCAAAGTATAACATAAAAGGAATTTTACATTTACCAATTCCCCAGTTAAACAAACAATTAGGTTTATTACCTTTTCAAGAATGCCAATATTTTTATGCCTCAGAAAACCGGTTGACATCAATCTCACTTATGTTAAACGATCCGGAATTAATTGATAAAACCAAAGATGAAATAAATAACAGCTTGAATAAAAATTATGCAGTAATGACTTGGGCAGAAATGAATAAGGAATTGCTTCAATTTGTTGACACCAAAAATATTGGAAGCATAATTATGTTAGCCGTTTTATATATAGTAATTGGATTTGGAGTATTCGGAACCATTATGATGATGACGATGGAAAGAAGAAAAGAATTTGCAATTATGGTTTCAATTGGAATGAGAAAATCAAAATTATTAATAGTTGTTTTCTTTGAGACTTTATTTATTGGTTGCGGCGCAATTGTTTTAGGAATTCTCATTTCTTATCCGGTTCTGCTTTATCTTTCACAGAATCCCATTAAACTCTCGGGTGAATTTGCACTTGCTATGGAAAAAGTTGGTGCAGAACCAATATTGCCTTTTGTACTCAATTCAGAAATTTTTATTTATCAAACACTTTCTGTAATTCTAATAGTCATGGTTGCAATTACTTATCCGCTAATATTTATCTTAAAATTTGATGTCTTAAAGGCAATGAAAAATTAAAATGAAACTTATAGGGAATTAAAATGAGTATTATAAAAACAAAAGAATTAAACAAAATTTATGATGTGGAAACAATTCCGGTCCATGCAGTTAACAATGTCTCCTTAGAATTTGAAGAAGGAGAATTCACAGCTATAATAGGTCCATCCGGTTGTGGTAAAACAACCTTGCTTAATTTAATTGGCGGATTAGATACTCCAACAAGCGGTGAAGTTTTTATAAACGGGACAAATATTACAAAATTAAATTCAAGAGAAATAATAGATTTCAGATTGAGAAACATTGGTTTTGTTTTCCAAGCTTATAATTTAGTTCCAGTTTTAACCGCAAAAGAAAATGTTGAATTTATCATGCAGCTGCAAGGAATTTCAAAAGAGAATAGAGAAAGCAGAGTATTACAATTATTTGATCAAATTGGATTGAAAGATAAATTAAATAATAGACCAGGGAAGCTTTCTGGCGGGCAACAGCAGAGAGTAGCGGTTGCAAGAGCTTTAGCTTCAAAACCAAAATTTATTCTTGCAGATGAGCCAACTGCTAATCTTGATTCAAAATCAACAAGTAATTTATTGGATATTATGCTAAAACTTAATGAGGTGGAAAATACAACTTTTATTTTTTCCACACATGATTCGAGAGTTATTAAAAGAGCAAGAAGACTAATTACATTAGAAGACGGCAAAGTAGTTAAAGATGACATTGTAAAATAATATTATGAAAAAAATAATTTTTTTAATCATCCTTATTTTTTCATCATTTTCCTTTTCTCAATCACAAATTGAAGTAAACGGCTATTTGCAAAATATGCAAACCGTTTGGGCACCCAAGCTAACAGACTTTTGGATGTTTTCGAATTCAATTACTAACAGATTTAATTTTACTTATTATCCATCTTCAAATTTAACTTTTAATTTGGGAATGAGAAATATTTTTGATTATGGAGAGTTTGTTTCAATGGTTCCAAATTATAATGAGTCTGCCATTTATGATGATGGAATTTTAAATTTAACCACTGAAGTAACTTCAAATAAATCAGCTATTCTTTATAGCAATATTGATAGATTAAATTTATTCTATTCTGCAAATAATTTTGAATTGCAAATTGGAAGACAGAGAGTTAATCTTGGTATAAATTCCGTTTGGACTCCAAATGATATTTTTAATTCTTCCTCATTCTTAAATTTTGATTATTTGGAAAAACCTGGAAGTGATGCAATTAGAATTCAATATCATCTGGATTACGCCTCATCAATTCAGTTAATTACTAAAGCAAATAAAGCCAAACAACTTACTTTTGCAGCTATTTATAAATTCAATCAATGGGATTATGATTTTCAAACATTGGCTGGTTTAACAGAAGATGATTATATATTTGGCGGAGGTTGGTCAGGCGATATTCTGGGTGCCGGTTTTACCGGAGAAGCTACATACTTTAACAGCAGAAATAAATTTAACGATATTTTTCTCTCATCCATTGGTACAAATTATACTTTTTCAAATAGTCTATTTTTAATGTGCGAATTCTTATACAATAGCAATGGAATAGTTGGTAAAGTAAATTCAATAAATAATCTATTTAATTTAGAATATTCAGCAAAAAATTTATCTCCAGCAAGATATTCAATATTCACAAGTTTGCAATATCCAATTACTCCTTTATTCAATGCTTCCAGCAGCTCTAATTTTAAATCCTCTGATGGTTCCTTTTTTGTAAATCCTTCTGCAGATATCTCAATTTCACAAGATGTTTATATTCTTATTTCTGGTCAATTTTTCTTAGGTGGTAATTACACAGAGTGGGGCGAATACGGACAATTTTATTATTTAAGAATAAAATGGAATTTTTAATACATTTTTTCGGTTAATTTTGAAAATTAAGGGACTTTTTAGATAATATACTAATTTTATCCTTGATTTTTTCAAAACTTACTATATATTATCTCATGTAAACCTTTATATATTTTCACTAACATTAGGTTACATGAGGATCTACAATGTTACAACAACAAAAACTAAATATTAACTCAGTGCAAAAGAATTTGCCAAAGTTGATGGATTTAGTTGTTCGAGGGGATGAAATAATTATTACCAAATCGGAAGTTCCAATCGCAAAAATATCTCCTCTTGAAGAACCAAAACTCTCTTACACCAGCAATTTTATTAGGGCAAAATCATTAGTTTCCCAGAGAAATCCATTTTCAGATGCACCTGAATACTGGTTTGGTTAGTTATAAGTTTAAAACTTAATTTTTTAGTGAGCTTAATTGCGAGGGAATTCTCTGTCTATTTTTGTAATCCCTTCTATTTGAATATTGAACTAAACCAACCCCGATAAAAATTATTATCGTTCCAATAATTATTGGCAGCCCAATTTTTTCATCTAAAAAATACCATCCCAAGAATAATGCAATAACCGGATTGATATAAGTGTATGTGGATACAAACGCAACAGGTAATATTGAAATTGCATAAATATAAGAAACGTATCCTAAAAGTGAGCCGAAAACTGCTAAATACCCAATTGCAAGATATCCGTTTGTAGAAGGCGAAAATTTTGTATGCTCCCCAAGAAGAAATCCAATTAATAGTTGCAGAATTCCCGCAGTAATCATTTGAATAGAAGCGCGCATAATCGGGTTCGATTCAAATCTTTTGTGTTTTGCGTAAACACTGCCACTTGCCCAAACCAATATTGATGCAAGTATGCATAATATTCCAAACATGTAATTAGGTTCAAATAAATTTTCAAAATCATTTATAAATATTGTTGCAACTCCAATAAAACCAATTACTAGTCCAACAAAGAAAATTTTATTGAACTTTGGTCCACTTGGTAAAAATGATTCCATTCCAACAATCCAAAACGGCATAGTTGTAATTAATAAACTTGCTAAACCACTTGGAATCCATTGCTCTGCGTAAACTAAAAAACCATTTGCCAATCCAATAAGCATCACACCAATCAGCATTAAGTGTTTTAATTCACTTTTGGGAGGGAGTTTAACCCCGAAGACTATTAAAAATAAAAATAATATTGGCCCCGCAATTATCCATCTAATCCCAGCAAACAACATTGGGGGCAATGATTCAACGCCGATTCTTATAGCTAGGAAAGTGGTTCCCCAAACAATGCATATTAAAAACCAAGCAATGTATGCTTTTATTTCAGACTTATCCAAAAATACTTTCCTATTAAATGAAGCGTAAATATAATTAAGAAAATATGCAGATATATAAAGAAGATTATTGATTATTTTTTGTACTTTTCAGACTCGCATTAATATTTGTTAACTCAACTCAATAAAAAAATGTCCGAACTAAAAATCAAATTTGCTACTTCAGATGATACATCAATAGTTTTAGAGTTTATAAAAAAACTTGCTGATTATGAAAAACTCAGTCACGAAGTTGTTGCCACAGAAGAAGAATTGAAAAAAACAATTTTTGCTAAAAATAGCAATGCTGAAGTTATACTCGGTTATTTAGGGGAAACTCCAGTTGCATTTGCACTTTTCTTTCACAATTATTCTACATTTCTTGCAAAAAAAGGATTGTATTTAGAAGATTTATTTGTGCTTCCTGAATATAGAAGGAATGGATTCGGTAAAATCATGTTAAAGTATTTAGCAAAATTAGCCCTTGAAAGAAATTGTGGTAGGTTTGAATGGTCAGTGTTGGATTGGAACAAACCGGCAATTGATTTTTACAAAAGCATTGGTGCTGAACTAAAAAAAGAATGGCTTCTTAATCGCTTAACCGGAAAATCCTTAATTGAATTTGCAAAATAAATATTAAAATTTAATATGAATGAAATAAAAAATTGGTTTAATGATTATCCAAACATATTAGCAATTGCCGAAATTATTGGTGTTTTACTTTTGGCTTTTGCAGCATATTGGATTACTAAAAAAATATTAATTACAGCCGTAAATAAAATCATAAAAAAAACAAAAACTGAAATTGATGATATTTTAATTAATGAATCTGTTCTAAAAAGAATTTCTTACATTGCTCCATTAGTTGTTATTACTCAATTCATTTATCTCTTTCCATTTATAAGTGAATTCTTAAACAGATTTACTCAAGCCGCAATTGTGTTTCTTTTATTGTTGTTAGTTGCATCCATTATAAATGCTGCAAACGAACTTTATGAAAAATCCAGCAGTTACGAACGCAGACCGATTAAAGGTTATTTACAAATTGCAAAAATTGTAATTTTTATTTTAGGCGGTATTGCAATTCTTGGACTATTAACCGGACAGCAACCTTGGACAGTATTAACTGGTGTTGGGGCATTTACTGCAATTTTAATGTTAATATTTAAAGATACCATTCTATCTTTCGTTGCAAGCATTCACATTTCTGCTTATGATTTAGTAAGAGTTGGGGATTGGATTGAAGTTCCAAAATTTAATGTTGATGGAGATGTTTTAGATGTGGCACTACACACAATAAAAGTCCAAAATTTTGATAAGACTATTGTTGTCTTTCCAACTCATAGATTGTTGGAAGACTCTTTTAAAAACTGGCGGGGAATGCAGCAAGCCGGTGGAAGAAGAATTAAAAGAGCTTTACACATTGATTTGGCAAGTGTAAAATTTTGTGATGAAAAAATGCTTCAAAAATTTAAAAGATTTCAAATAATAAAAAAATATATTGAAGAAAAGGAAGTTGAAATTGCTGAGTTTAATAAAACTCAAAATATTGATTCCTCTGAAGTGATTAATGGACGAAGGTTAACAAACATTGGTACATTCCGAGAATACCTTAAAGCTTACCTAAAAACTAGAGAAGATATCAGTAATGATTTTACCTTTTTAGTAAGACAATTAACTCCCGGACCTAGCGGAATTCCAATTGAGATTTATGTATTTGCAAAAACAACAGATTGGGTAAAATATGAGCAAATTCAAGCAGATATTTTCGATCATATCTTTGCCGTAATATCAGAATTTGAATTGAGCATTTTTCAAAATCCAACCGGTAAAGATTTTAGAATGTTTGCCGATAGAGAAATTTAGAATTTAATTCTAATGTATACATCAATTAAAACATATATTACTATAATTTTAATTTTTTGCATTCTGTCCATTTTCATTTGGCCAAAGCAATAATTTTGCTGTTGGTGGTGGAATTGGGTTCGGATCACTGATGGGTAATTTTCCTTCTCAAACAACTTTTGGGGGAAAAATATTTTTAGAAACAATTTATACCTTAAAACCATTCGATAAATTTCAAATCAGTTATACTTTTGCTCAAAAGGTTGAAAAATTTCTACCCGGCGACAATAATATAAAATATTATTCATATATGCATTCAGTTGGTTTTTCTGGCATATTTTCTCAATTATTAAACCCGCAAATAAATGTTGAAGAAGGTTTAGGTTTGATTCTATTAAATGATAGATCGTTTGATGATATTAATACGCTAAATGTTGGATTACTTTTTTCAATATCAAGCGGAATTAATCTGAGTCGGAATATTGGTCTTCTTGCCAATTTAGATTACGGATTGACCTTTACAAATACAAATGCAAGTTATTTCCTTTTAATGATCCAGGGTAAGTACTATTTTTAATTAAACACTTACTCATTTATTATTAAGATAAATTATCAACAAATTAAATATTGTATTAAAGTAGGATTAACATTATGCATAAAGTAATGGATAATTTTGCAATAAAAATTAATCTTTTAATTTTTGTACTCGTATTTGTATTAGGTTGTCAAACAAATCAGAAAGAGATAATGAAAAAAAGTAGTAGTAATGCATTCTATGTAGGTACTTATACAGATTCAGTGAGTCAAGGTATTTACAAGTGTCTGTTGCAGAAAGATGGTATATTAAAAAAAATTGGTTTAGCCGCAAAGTCTAACAATCCATCTTTTTTGGCAAAGAGTAGTGATCAAAAATATCTATTGGCTGTTAGTGAAGTAGATCGTAATAGCACAGGTGAAATTGTTTCTTTTTTAATTGCAGGAGATAGTCTTCAACCTATTAGCAGTAGTTCTTCCGGCGGAGCGCATCCTTGTTTTGTATCAGTGAATAAAGACGGTTTTGTTTTAGCAGCCAATTATACTGGCGGTAATGTTGGCTTGTTGAGACTAAATAAGAATGGTGAATTATCTAGTTTACTTGACGTGGAACAGCATACTGGAAAGGGCTCAACAGAACGTCAGCAAGCTCCACATGCACATTCAGCTTGGTTCAATCCTCTTGATAATAATATTATTTCTATTGACCTTGGAACCAACGAACTCTGGTTTTCATATTTGGATACACTAGAGCAAAAATTAATTCCTTCAGAACCACAGAAATTAAGCATGGATCCAGGGGCTGGACCACGACACTTAGCTTTTCACCCAAACAATAAATGGATTTATGTAATAAACGAATTAAATAGCACAATCACATTAGTGGAAAAATCTGTTGAGAATAAATATAAAAAGTTCAGTTCCATCTCAACTTTACCCAATGGCTATAATGAGCCTAGTTTTTGTGCCGATATACATATTTCATCAGATGGAAAGTTTGTATATGCATCAAACCGCGGACATAATAGTATAGCTATTTTTAATGTTAATGATTTAGACGGATCATTGAGACTTGTAAATATTAATCCATGCGGAGGAAGCTGGCCTCGTAACTTTTCGTTATCTCCAGACGAAGAATATTTACTTGTTGCAAATCAGAAGACAAATAATATTGTATCATTTAAACGAGATAAAAAAACTGGCTTGTTAAAATATTCATCAGAGATTGAGGCACCAAATCCAGTTTGTATTTTATTTTAGTTTTTCGTCTTTGAAATAAATTATTTAACAATATTGTTTAGTTCTAAAATAAATGTTTTTGGAATTCCTAACTTTATATCTGTCTTTCCAACCTCTTAAACAATTTTGAGCATTCCATTTTTTTATATTTTTTTACTTGCTTTTTAAAAATATGTAAAGTATGTTTGTCATATAGCAAAATAAATTTGTCTATTAGTAAAATTTATATTACACTAAATAAGAAAGGGAAACAATGAATCTAAAATCAATAATAGAATGTGAAGCCAAAGGTTTTGAAAAATTGAATAAATACCAACTGCCGAATCATTATAAAAAAATTGGAATTGCAATTCTAATCATTTCATTTATTTCAATTTTTATTAATGGATTTTCATTAAATCAACCGGAGGTAAAAATAATCTCGAAATTTGGGATATTAATTGGTTTACTTATTATTTCAATTTCAAAGGAATTACTTGAAGATGAGTTGGTGATAAAATTAAGAATGCAATCATATACATTTGCTTTTATTGCTGCTGTTGGATACTCTTTAATGCTCCCTTTTATAAATTATTTATTTGATATTACTTTTCAATCTGCCAATGCAACTTTAAAGGAAATTGGGGATTTTACAATTTTATGGATGCTTCTAATTGTCCAGGTTTTATATTTTGAAGTATTAAAAAAAGCGCACAAATGAAAAATAAATTAAAAATTGAAAGAGCTATCTTAGATATAACTCAAGATGAATTGGCTAAAAAAATTGGAGTTTCAAGACAAACTATTAACTCTATTGAAACGAATAGATATGTCCCATCAACAATTTTGGCACTGAAGATTTCCAAAGTTTGCAATAAAGCAGTGAATGATATATTTATTCTAGATGATAATGATTAATGCCTAATTTATTACAATGCGTGCAAATCTTTCATCAGTTCACCATATTGCTCAAAAGTAAGAGATTGTTCTCCATCGCTCAATGCTTTATCCGGATCTGGATGGAATTCAATCATTACACCGTGCGCGCCAACTACTTTTGCTGCTTTTGCCAATGGCGCAACTTTATCTCTAACACCAATCGCATGTGATGGATCAACAATTATTGGCAAATGTGTTAACTCTTTTAGAAATGGAATCGCGCTTAAATCCAAAGTGTTTCGGGTTGCAGTTTCAAAAGTTCTAATTCCCCTTTCACAAAGAATTACCTGACGGTTTCCGTGTGCTAAAATATATTCTGCAGCATTTAGCAATTCATCCAATGAGGACATCATTCCACGTTTAAGCATAACTGGTCTATGAATTCTGCCAACTTCTTTTAGCAAAGAAAAATTCTGCATATTGCGTGCACCAATTTGTACAATATCAGAATTTAGAGCAACTTCAGCAACTTGTTCAGATGAAAGAACTTCTGTTATAATTGGCATTTCATATTTTTTGCCGGCACTTTTCAATTCATTTAATCCGTCAAAACCCATTCCTTGAAAACTGTAAGGAGAAGTCCTTGGCTTAAAACATCCGCCGCGTAAAATTTGGGTTCCATTTTCTTTAGCAAATTGTGCACACTGAAAAATTTGTTCGTGAGATTCAACAGAGCAAGGTCCACCAATAACAATAAAATTGTTTCCGCCAATTAAAATATCATTTACTTTTATTATTGTGTCTTCAGCTTTATAATCCCTGCTTGCAAGTTTATAACTTTTGGGTTTTGAAACTTTTTTAGGTTTCTCAACCTCTTTAACAGGCTCAATAGTTTTTTCAACTTCTTTTTTTGTTTGCTGCTGTTGCAAGAAAATCTAAAGCTGCTTTAGAAACTTCTTTAGTTGGGTAACATCCTAAAACTTTTAAAAATCTTGTATGTATTCCAAGATCATCTAAAAGTAATTTTACTTTTTCACTATTAATGTTTCCTTCAAAATCTAAGTAAAACATTTCTTCCCATGGATTTCCAACAATTGGGCGTGATTCCAATTTTTCAATATTAATATTATACTTACTAAAAACAGCAAGGGCATTTAACAAAGAACCGGCTGTGTGAGCCGTTGCCATAACAAGCGAAGTTTTAGCAGGAATTCTTGAATCAACAATTTGAGTTTTCCTTGAGCAAACTAAAAAGCGCGTATAATTTTCGGGTTGATTAGCAATTTCTGTTTGAATGATTTTTAAGTTGAAAAATTTTGCAGCTTCCTCACTTGCAATCGCTCCATATTCAACTTTCCCCTTTTCTTTAATTTCTTTAACAGAAAGTGCAGTATCAGCAAAGTATTGAATTTTTACATTCGGTAATGTTGCGAGAAATTTATTGCATTGCGCAGCAGCTTGGTAATGAGCAAAAATTATTTCAAGCTTTCCAAGAGTAGTTTTTTCAGAGCCGACTAAACAATGTTTCACTCTGAATTTCTCTTCACCGATTATTGATAGTGTAGTGTGTAGAAGTAAATCGTACACTTCATTAATTCCACCGGAAGTTGTATTTTCAATTGGGAGCATTGCAAAATCAGCTCTTCCCTCTTCAACTTCCGTGGCAACTTCATCAAATCTTTCTTTGCTTATAAAAATGATTTCTTTGTTAAACTGAGCAAAAAATTTCTTAGCAGCCATTGAACTGTATGAGCCCTCAATACCTTGTATAGCAATTCTAATCACATCAGTTCCATTATCAAAAATTGATGTTTGAAAATGATTCTGCTGCAAGTGAACAGAATCATCAATTATATCGTAAAATATTTTTGATATGTAGTGAGAATCCAAACCAAATTCTTTCCCAGCATTAATAATTCTGGATAATAATTCGGTTTCCCTGTCAGTATCTCTAATTGGTTGATCTGAAGCAATTTTAGAATTAACAACATCCTTGCTTAGCTGCCTTCTTTTTGCAAGAAGCTTTAGCAATTCAGAATCAACACTATTAATATTTTCTCTTATGTTATCAAGATTTTTTATTTCGCTCATTTTACTTTCGCATATATTAAATTAATGTGATTTTGAAATTACGAAATTATTATAACCAAATAAAGTGATAAGAAGTGAATAAACCATTTTGGATTTTTAGAAGTCATCTTTGTCTTATTATAATATTTAGCTATATTTAAGCCAGGAATTTCTATAAATGATGACAAAAACTAAAATAGCGCACTCGGAACCGCCAAATTCAATTCACACACGTGCAATTCTTGATAGCATTGTTGAAGGTGTTTTTACGGTTAATAAAGAATTAATAATTACATACTTTAATAATGCGGCCGAAAAAATTACCGGAATTGAGCGAGAGAAAGCAATAGGAAAGTTTTGTTTTGAAGTTTTAAGGACAAATATTTGCGAAAAACAATGCCCGATTAGAGATTCGCTTATTGATGGAAAGGACAGCATAAATTTACAAGTAAATATTTTACGCCCAGACGGAAAGCAGTTACCTGTAAGCGTTAATGCATCTGCGTTGCGCAATGAAGATGGCGAAGTTATTGGCGGAGTTGAAACCTTTAGAGATCTTTCTACAATAGAAGCATTAAGGAAAGAAATTAGACAAAGCTATACATTTGAAGATATTGTTTCAAAAAATCATAAAATAATGCAAATTTTTTCCCTCCTTCCGAATATTGCAGAAAGCGAAAGTACTGTTTTAATTCAAGGACCGAGTGGCTCAGGTAAAGAGCTTTTTGCACGCGCTATTCATAATTTAAGCTTTAGAAAAAATAAACCTTTTGTTGCAATAAACTGCGGAGCTTTACCAGATAATTTATTGGAATCGGAATTATTTGGTTACGTTAAAGGAGCTTTTACAGATGCTAAAAAAAATAAACCCGGAAGATTTGCTTTGGCAAAAGGTGGGACTATTTTTTTAGATGAAGTTGAAAGCCTTTCACCTGCAACTCAAGTAAAACTTTTGAGGGTTCTACAAGAAAAAGAATTTGAACCACTTGGTTCGGTTGCACCAATAAAATCAGATGTTCGCGTTATATCGGCAACAAAAATTTCTCTTTCGGATTTAATAAAAGAAAACAAATTTAGAGATGATTTGTATTTCCGACTGAACATCATGAAGATTGAACTACCTTCCCTAAAAGAAAGACGTGATGATATTCCTCTGCTTATTAATAGATTTATTGAAAAGTTTAACCACAAAATGGGGAAAAATATTCTGAGCATTTCAAATGAGGTTCTAAATGTTTTAATGAAACATAATTTCCCGGGAAATATAAGGGAACTGGAAAATATTATTGAACATACTATGGTTATGTGCCAGAACGAACAAATACAATTAGAACATTTACCTCCAGAACTTAATAATGCTGAAGAGAATACCGGTAACAATATTTCTCCACAAGAACCTCTACAAAAAACTGAATGCCATACAATTATGGAAGTACTTCAAAAGCATGATTGGAACAAGGCCAAAGTTGCAGATGAATTAAAATTACACCGATCAACATTATGGCGTAAAATGAAAAAGTATGGTTTAGTTTAAATTTAATGTTTCATTTTTGCAACATGTTGCATTTCAATGTTGCGCGGTTGCAACGTTTGAAACACTACATCATTTGCAACATTGCAACTAATAAATTGTCTTCTTAATAATAAAATCATCTTCTCCTTTCGCTTTAACTCAAATTAAAGTACAAATACTTTGATTAGAAGTCAAAAATTGAGATTGTTAGAAACTTACACTCCTCAAGTTCACAAAATTTTCATTTAACAAAATTACATTCAATTTAAAATTTATATAAAAAATATTGGTCCGTTATTTGACTTAACATACTAAACAATATTTTTTAAGATGATGTTAATAGCAATTCCAAATTTTGGCAATAGAATTTCCCCTCGTTTTGAGTATGCAGAAAGTTTGCAACTAATAAGTGTGGAAAAAGATAAAATAATAAAACGAGAGACTATAAAACTTATTGTCCACAGCAATTTAGAAAGAATGAATATAATAATCGGATTAAAGCCGGATTTAATTATATGCGATGGAATAACTGAGCTTAGTTTTGAAAAAATAGTTGAGAGCAAGATCGAAATTATTTCTTGGGTAAATGGAACAATTGAAGATATACTTGAAAAACACCTAAAAGGTAATTTGAAAAGTGGGAAAGAAAATAAAGTCACTCTATAAAAAATAAATTAAGGTTCAACACATGTCACAGAACAGAAGAGATTTTTTAAAGACGATTGCAGCAATTGGGGCAAGCGGAACAGCACTTTCAGCGGTTACTCCAAAAAAATTGAAAGCTGGTCCAACAAATATTTTAAGCGATGAAAGAATGGGAGTTTTGGTTGATACTACCGTTTGCATCGGCTGTAGAAAATGTGAATGGGCTTGCCAAGGCGCTCATGATATTGAGCAGAAGGATTTTGACACTTACCAGCATGATGATACTTTTAACAAAGATAGAAGACCATCTGCACAAAATTTAACTGTCGTAAATAAATATTTTGAAGATGATAATCCAATTACTGCCAAATTACAATGCATGCATTGTGATCACCCTGCTTGTGTATCTGCATGTATTGTTGGTGCATTTTCAAAACAAGAAAATGGTTCTGTAATTTGGGATACTGATAAATGTATTGGCTGCCGCTATTGCATGGTTGCATGTCCATTTCAAGTTCCATCATTTGAATATGACAAAGCCCTAAATCCTAAAATCACTAAATGTGATTTTTGTTTTGATAGAACTAAAGAAGGCAAACTTCCGGCTTGCGTTGAGATTTGTCCCGTTGAAGCTTTAACATACGGCAAACGTGAAGATTTAATTCTTGAAGCCAGAAAAAGAATTAAAAATAATCCTGAGAAATACCATAATCATATTTTTGGTGAGCACGAAGTTGGAGGAACTGCATGGTTGTATTTAGGACCAAAAGATTTCACGACTGATAATGTATTCCCAAAATTAGGCAATAATACAGCTCCCGGCGTTTCTGAATCAATACAACATGGATTGTTCGCTTATTTTGTTCCTCCCGTTGCAGTATATGCATTGCTAGGCGGAATAATGTGGTTATCAAAAGATAGAGATTCTAAAAAGGAGAATAAATAATGAATCATCATAAACCAACTCCTATAAATAAAAAGTTTTTTACACCCGGTACCATAGCCCTTTCACTAATTGCCTTAACGGGAATTACATTTTTAATGGGCAGATTTTTATTTGGACTTGGAGCTGTAACAAATTTAAATGATCAGTTCCCTTGGGGAATCTGGATTGGACTTGATGTTGCTGCCGGTGTTGCTCTAGCAGCTGGAGGTTTTACTACGGCTGCATTAGGTCACATTATGCATCGAGATAAATATGAGACGATTATCAGACCAGCATTATTAACGGCAATGCTTGGCTATACATTTGTTGCATTAAGTGTTTCTGTTGATATAGGAAGATGGTATTACATTTGGCATCCTTTAATTATGTGGAATGGCAACTCAGCTTTGTTTGAAGTTGGTATTTGTGTAATGCTGTATGTAAGTGTTCTTTATATAGAGTTTTTACCAATTGTTACTGAAAGATTTATGGGAAAAGTAAATCTCCCTGGCATATTAAGTAAGCTTAATGGAGTAATCGATAAATTATTGAGAGCATTAGATAGAGGTCTTGATAAAACAATGTTTGTCTTCATTATAGCAGGAGTTGTACTTTCTTGCTTACATCAATCTTCTTTGGGAACATTAATGATCATTGCCGGACCAAAAATGCATCCACTCTGGCAAACTCCAATTTTACCTTTACTTTTTTTATTAAGTGCAATATCAGTCGGCTTTCCGATGGTAATTGCAGAATCATTAAGCGCATCAAGGTCATTTGGATTGAAACCGGAAACAGAAGTACTATCAAGTCTATCTAGATTTATTGCACCACTATTGGGAATTTACTTGCTCGGAAAGCTTGGCGATATTGTTATCAGAGAAACTTTCGTTTATCTAACTGAATTCAATTCCATTAGCATATTATTCGGTATTGAAATTATTGTTGGTGTTGTTGTTCCTTTAAGAATGTTCTTATCAGCTGATGTTAGAAAATCACCGACCGGTTTATTCATAGCATCTATGCTGGTTATTTTCGGTGTGTTGATGAATAGGTTTAACAATTTTGTTACTGCTTATAATCCACCTTATGCAATAGAAGCCTACTTTCCCTCTGTTGGAGAAATATTTGTTACACTGGGATTTGTTGCAATCGAAATTTTACTCTACAGACTTTTCGTAATAATATTTCCTGTAATAAGTATTCCAGTTTCAAAAGCTTATGCTAATACTAAATATGCAATTCGCGGGGTTTTAAAATGAGATTATTCAAATTAGCCGTACTAATAAGTTTTATTTTTAGCTTTCAATTATTCGCACAGATTGAAAATCTAAAAACTCATTCTCAAATGAATTTGGATTGTAAAAAGTGTCATATTTGTGATACTCCCACAAAAGCAAATCCATGTTTGGTTCTTTGTCCAAGAAATAAAATTGAGTCTGTTCGTCATTCACCGGAAGAAGGACCTGATAATATAGTTCTTAATGAAATAAAGAGTGAGAAAGATTTATACCAACCAGTTCATTTTACGCATAAACTTCATGCTGAAATGTCGCTTATGGCTGGTGGTTGCTCTACTTGTCACCATTTTAATCCTCCAGGCAAAATTGTTAAATGTATCACTTGTCATAATACGGAGAGAAGCAGAGCTGATATTAGTGTGCCTGATCTAAAAGCTGCATACCATAGACAATGTATGGGATGCCATAAAACTTGGGAAGAAAAAACAGAATGCGAAAGTTGCCATGCTCTCAATACAACAAAAAAATCAAAATTGGTCTCAAAGCCAAGCATGGAAAATGTTCATCCAAAAATTACAATACCAACAAAAATAGTATATGAGACTAACACTGAGGAAGGAAAGCTTGTAACATATTTCCACAATGATCATACATCTCTATTCGGTCTTGAATGCACTGATTGTCATACACAAGAAAGTTGCGCAAACTGTCATAATCAAAAACCTAATTTCGTTTCTTCAAAAGCCAATGAAGATGAACATGCAAGATGCTCTAGCTGCCACGATACAGAAAACAATTGTAGCAAGTGCCATAAAAATGAATTAACAAAACCTTTTGATCACTTTGCAAAAACAGGGTTTGCTTTAACAGGTTTCCATGCAACAAATGACTGCAGCAACTGCCATAAAGTAAAAAACAAATTTACCGGTTTGAAAAAAGATTGTATTTATTGTCATAAGAATGATGATGGATTATTTGATCATCAAATAACCGGAGTAAAATTAGATGAAACTCACTCGGAATTTGAATGCACAGACTGTCATGCAAAAAATAATTATTTGGCTAAACCATCTTGTGCAGATTGCCACGATGATTATAGTTTCCCCAATGAAGTACCCGGAGAAAAGGTAAAATAAATATGCTATTATTCAATAAAATTGGCGTAAAACTGATGATTGCGGTTTCGATATTAGTAATTCTAATACTCGCAGTCTTTGCTTATTTCAGCATTAAGTTTCAGTCTGATATATTAACTGCCGAAGTAGAACGCCATGCAAATCAACTTAGTGAAACTATAAGACAAAGTACACGCTTTGATATGCTGGCAAACCGCAGAGAACATCTTCATAATATTATAAATGAGATTGGTAAAGAAACCAGCATACGAAATGTTAGAGTGCTTAACAAAGAAGGTGAAATTATATATTCAAATTTAGAAAATGAAATTGGAGATATGGTTGATAAAAATGCTGAAAGCTGTTATGTGTGTCATGCAGAAAATCAACCTCTTCAAAAGCTGACAATAAAAGAAAGAACCAGAATTTTTAGAGTTAATCCCGATTCTGCAAGAGCATTAGGAATTATTAATCCAATTTATAATGAAATTTCTTGTTGGCAGGCTGATTGCCACGCCCATGCAAAAGACAAAACTGTTTTAGGAGTTTTAGATATTTCCGTTTCTCTAAAAGACATTGATGAAACTGCAAGAAAAAGTTCCATGAGCATGCTGATTTATGCTTTAATAGCAACCTTGCTTATTGCAATTATAATTCGGCTATTAGTAAAACATCTAATTCAAAAACCGATTAGAAACCTAGTTAAGGCAACAAATTATGTTGCGGTTGGAAATTTAAATTATAGAATTTCATCAACAAGAAAAGATGAACTTGGCGTACTAGCAAATTCTTTTGATAATATGACAAAAAAAATTGCTGAGATGAGAATGCAACTTTTCCAATCGGATAAAATGGCTTCAATGGGAAAATTAGCAGCCGGTGTTGCACATGAAATTAATAATCCTTTAACCGGTGTATTAACATATAGTAGCTTTTTACTAAAGCGTGCTAAAGATAATCCCGAAATGAAAGCCGATTTAGAAGTGATTGTTAGGGAGACTAAAAGAAGTAGAGAAATAGTAAAAGGACTTTTAGATTTTGCAAGACAATCAACACCCAAACGCGGCAAGGTAGAAATTAATGAAGTAATTGAAAATGCACTTACCATTGTTTCTAATCAACTAAAAATAAATCATGTTGAGCTTCACAAAGAATTTAATAAAAACATTACTCAAATTTCTGGGGATTCAAACCAGATTCAACAAGTTATTCTAAACTTGGTTGTTAACTCAATAGATGCAATAGGCAGTAAAGGCGGGACAATATCAATTAAAACAGATCAAATAAAACTTTCGCCATATGGAATTGCACAAGTTAGAAAAGCCACTTGCCCTAAAGGTCATGATTTAATGGATGAAGAGCATAAAATTAACGGAAGACCTTCAATAAAAATAAAAGCAAATTCCGGTAATAATGAAGGCTTTATTCATCTTGATCCAATTTATGGAAATCATAATCACCATTACGGAATTCAATTTAAGAAAAATGAAATTATAAAATTATCATGTCCTCAATGCAATATTTCTCTAGTAGATGAAAATGAATTGACACCCGATTGCAATGCGCCAGCTTATAAAATAATTATTCCGGAACAAGGAGTTTTAAAAGGCTGCACAAGATTTGGATGTAACTGGCAGCAATGGGATGTTGTTGATCAAAGCGGTGAGAAAAATTTTGTTGAAATAATAATCTCCGATACTGGATCTGGAATTGATAATAATGATCTGGAGAAAATTTTTGATCCATTCTTTTCTACAAAGGGACAAAAAGGAACCGGGCTTGGTCTTTCTGTTATTTGGGGAATTGTTGATAATCATAACGGAAAAATTTCTGTTGATAGCACTTTAGGAAAAGGAACAACATTTAAAATTGATTTGCCGGTTTAACTATGGAAAATAAAACAGACATACTAATAATAGATGACGAGAAAGTAATTCTTGATGCAATTCAAAAAATTGTAAGTCTTGATAATTTTTCGTCAGATGCTTGTCTTGATGTTGACGAAGCTTTATTAAAATTAGAAACCAATACCTACAAGCTAATCATAAGCGATATAATGATGCCGGGTAAAGATGGTTTTCAACTATTAGAAATTCTAAGGCAAAAAAAAATTGCCACCCCAGTTATAATTACTACCGGATTTTCAACCTTGGAAAATGCTGTAAAAGCTTTATACGAAGGAGCAATTGGTTTTATTCCCAAACCATTTACACTTGATGAATTGGTTAGTATTGTTGCACGCGGGTTAGAATACAATAAGATTTTCAAGAATAAGTATAGTCTTAAAGCTCGTTCAATGGATGAATTAATTTCATACGTTCCATGTCCGCCAAAATATTACCGACTCGGTTTTGATAGTTGGTTAAACAATTCATCGGAAGGAACAATAAAAATTGGACTGACAGATTTATATTTAAAATCAATTAATTCAATACAATCTTTAGATTTAATGAAAGTTGATGAAGCCATTTATCAGGGTGGTGTTTGTGCAAAATTAACAGATAATAACGAACTTGTTCATCAACTTCTTTCACCCGCAAGTGGAAAAATAATTGAAATAAATAATCAACTTTTTGAAACAAATAATTTGCTTGAAAAAGATCCATACTTTCAAGGATGGATTTACAGAATAATACCAACTGATATTGAAAATGATAAAACTAATCTGACTCCATGCAGCTCAGATTTTTAAAATTAATTATATAAAAACTAGGAGATAAAAATGGCACTCTTCATTTTAGCGGTAATAATATTCGTCATTGCAGACATTTTAATTCGCTTTATTATTAAAAGAGTTCAGGAAAAGAAAGTAATTGCAGAAAGAGAAAAAGCCTTAGAAGTTAGTTTAAATCTAGATGTTTCTAAAGAAGCAAAATCATTGAAGCGGGCAGAAGTTGATAATCCTAAAGCAAAAATACTTTGCGTAGATGATGAAGATATTATTCTAGAAAGTTTTAGAAAAATTCTTGTTCTTGATGGATACTCAGTTGATACTGTAAATACGGGACAAGAAGCTCTTCACTTAATTCAGTCAAATCATTATGATTTTGTTTTTACCGATTTAAAAATGCCTACAATGGATGGCGTTGATGTTGCAAAAGGTGTTAAACATCTTAGACCAGACATCGATGTAATTATAATTACCGGTTATGCCACCGTTGAAACTGCAGTTGAAGTAATGAAATTCGGCGCAATGGATTATGTACAAAAACCTTTCACCGAAGATGAACTATTAGAATTCACTAAAAAATCTTTGTTAAAGAGACAAGATAGAATCAAAAAACAATTGCGTCCAAAAGTTCACATTTCACACTTAAGTGGAGAGGAATATTTCAATTCTGGAGAGTTTGCTATTCCAGGTGGCGTATTTATTTCAAAAGGCCATTGCTGGGTTGCCCTTGATGAAGATGGTAATGCAAGAATTGGGATTGATGATTTTGCAAATAAATTAATAGGCGAAATTGATGATATTAATTTACCAAATTTAGGCATGAAAATTAATGCTCACCAACCATTGTTTAGCATTAAGCAGGGAAACAGAAAAATTTCTTTTAGCTCACCAATTACTGGAAGCGTAACAAAAATCAATGACCATCTAAAAGACAATTTGGATTCTTTGGAAATTTCACCATATGAAAATAATTGGATCTGCACAATTGATGCTGATAATTTAGATAACGAAATTAAAGATCTACATATAGGAAATGCAGCGGTTTCTTTTTACCAAGAAGATATTGAAAAATATTTGGAAGATATAAAAGAATTAAGAAAAGATGATAAAGATTCACTATTCAAAGGTGAAATAGCCGGACTTGATGATCATAATTATGATAGAATTGTTAACCGTTTTTTTGCGGCATAAATAATCATATTTAGCTTTTTACCATTATTCAGCAATATCTAACCTTCAAGGTTATCACCTTGAAGGTTTTTTTATTCCCTCCTCTATTACAATTATTTTCTCACAATTAAAATCTTATCTTAAATTCATTTTATTATTTGACAAATAGCAAATTTCTGAATAACTTATAAAAAGACGAGATAATCTTTTATAAAGTTTACTTGTTAATTTTTTAGTAGAGTCGGTCATAATTATGAAAAATTATATATTTTTTTTTTTGGTTGCAACACATTTTATCAATGCTCAGTCAACTGATAAATGTTTAGACTGCCATTCAGATAAAACCTTAGCTTTTCAAAAAAAATAATACTCTATCTTTATTTGTAGATCAGGCCTCTTTTAATGGCTCTGTTCACGCTGATTTAGAATGCGTAGATTGTCATGCAAATTTTGATCCGGAAAACATTCCGCACAAATCCGGCGAGAATATTGCAAAAGTTGAATGTTCAGATTGCCATGATACTAATGAATTTTCAGAGAGTATTCATGGGATAAAAGAAGTTCAGTGTTTTGCTTGCCATACAAAGCACGAGATTAAAGACGCATCAAGCCTAAGAGAAATGGGTCCAAATTTATGTTTAACTTGTCACACTCAATCTTCAGTAAAAAGTTATACACAAAGTATCCATTTCGAAAAATATAAAGAAGGCAACGAATCATTGAGCTGTGAAGGTTGTCACGGAGGATCAGCACATAAAATTAAAACTGCAGATCTTTCAGAGAAAGAACTTCATAACGTATGTGCACAATGTCATAATCAAGTTGTTGATATTTATGAAAAAAGTTTGCATGGAATAGCGCTAGCCAAAGGAAAAAATTTAGCTCCAAATTGTATAACATGTCATAACCAACATAATATATTAAGTAGCGAAAATCCAAAATCTAAAACTTATAAAATGAACGTTCCACAACTTTGTGGAAACTGTCATAAAGACGGAACCAAAGTTTCAGAAATTAAAGATATTAATCAAAGACATGTTCTGGAAAATTATTCCGAATCTATTCATGGAGATGGATTATTCAAGAGAGGATTAATTGTTACTGCGGTTTGCAACGACTGCCATACCTCTCATAACATTCTTCCTCACCAAGATCCAAATTCATCAATCAATAGAAATAACATTGCATCAACATGTAGTCAATGTCATGCCCAAATTGAAGCTGTGCACGTTAAAGTTATTGAAGGAAAATTGTGGGAGCAAGAGCCACATAAAATTCCAGCATGTATTGATTGTCATCAACCTCACATAATTAGAAGAGTAGTATATGAAGAAAAATATACTGATAATTATTGTATGACATGCCATTTAAATGAGAATTTGACCAAAACTGTAAATGGTAAAAAGATTTCTCTTTTGTTGATTATGAGGCTTTTAAAAGTTCTGCACATAAAGATAACTCTTGTATAAAATGCCATACAAATATCAATATATCCAATAATCCAATATGTTTAGACAGTGGTCCTGTTGATTGTGCATCATGTCATGCAGAACAAGTTTCTGATTACCAAAAAGTTACCATGGTAAATTATATGCTGAAAAAATAAAGACGCTCCATATTGTTCAGATTGTCATGGCAAACACGATGTCAAATTAAAATCAGATGTAACTTCCAAAACATTTAGAAAAAATATCCCAAGTTTGTGTGCAGATTGTCACGGCGAGGGAAATAAAGCAGCTCTAAGATATAAAGGAAAGGAACACGATATTGTAAAAAGCTATAACATGAGTATACATGGAAAAGGTTTAACAGAAAGTGGTTTAATTGTTACAGCAGTCTGTGTTGATTGCCATACCAGTCATTTAGAATTGCCAATTACGGATTCGCTTTCATCAATCAATCCTAAAAATATTGCAAAAACTTGTGCAAAATGCCATTATGGAATTTATGAAAAATTTCAAAAAAGTGTTCATAGTCCTGATATAACTAAAACGGATAAAAAATTACCAACTTGTTATGATTGCCATAAATCTCATTCAATCGAGAGAGTTGAAAGAAGTGATTTTAGGCAAGGAATAATTGAGCAGTGTGGAACTTGTCATGAAGAAGTTACAAAAACTTATTTTGAAACACTTCATGGTAAAGTTTCAAGACTGGGAGAAGCCGGCGCAGCAAAATGTTATGATTGTCATGGTTCGCACAATATTCTAAAACCAGAGGATCCAAATTCAACCTTAAGTAGAAAAAATGTTGTTGAAACTTGTAGAACTTGTCATCCAAATTCAAATCATAAATTTGTTGGGTATTTCACACATGCTACACATCATGATTCTGAAAAGTATCCGTATCTATTTTACACTTTTTGGGCAATGACAATTTTATTAGTTGGTACATTTACGTTCTTGGTTTACATACGCTGCTTTGGTTTCCACGAGCACTTCGTGAAAAAAAAAAAAAATGATGAAAAAAGAAAAAGAAGACTAATTTTTACCATAGGGCTTTCAAAAAAAAAAGAGAGAAATTTAATTTGAATATAAATGAAAACACAACTAAAAATGGAGAGGCAAAACAATATCAACGTTTTGCTCCTTTCTTACGATTCACTCACCTTTTAATTATTATCAGCTTTATTTCCTTGGCCGCAACTGGTATGATTATTAAGTTTTCGGACGTTGGTATTTTCAAACATTTTCTGCTTTGTTGGGTGGCTATAAAGTTACTGGATTTATTCATAGAGTAGGTGCAATAATTACATTTATATACTTCGGAATGCACATTTACTTTTTGTTTAAAAAACGAAAGGAAAAATCAGCAAGGCACTTATTTTCGGGTGAAAACTCAATGATGTTCAATAAAAGAGATATAAAAGAATTTATTGAAACAATAAAGTGGTTTGTGGGCAAGGGTCCAAGACCTGAATATGGAAGATGGACATATTGGGAAAAATTTGATTACTTCGCAGTTTTTGGGGCGTTGCCGTTATTGGATTTAGCGGACTAATATTATGGTTCCCAGAGTTTTTTACAAGCCTTGGCTTACCTGGTTGGTTTATTAATATTGCTACAATAATACATAGTGATGAAGCACTTTTGGCCGTTGGTTTCATTTTTACAGTTCACTTCTTTAACACACATTTCAGACCTGATAAATTCCCTATTGACTTAACAATTTTTACGGGCAGTATGTCTTTAGAAGAATTAAAGGAAGACCGACCAAGACAATACAATGCCTTAATAGGAACTTCTGAACTTGATGAAAGAATGGTTGATCCCCCACCTGCATGGTTAGTTAAAGCAGCAAAAATATTTGGATTTACCGCATTAACTATAGGATTAATCATAATTGTAATGATTATTTATTCAATGATTTTTCTTTATAAATAATAATGTATTCTTAGAGATAAATAATTGTTTATTTTATTTGATTTTCAGATTTGACAAAGTAGTAATTTCTTAATATCTTAGAATAAGATATTCTACTCTTTTAAGTAAATTCTAAATTATTTTTTTTTAATCACTATTTAATGTTGGATTATGAAACAATTCTTTTTTTTATTGATGCTTATTTCTTCATCAATTCTTTTTGCTCAAGATAATTCAGATTGCTTTGATTGCCACAATGATGAATCCCTTACTGGTTTCAGAAATGATAAAGAAGTTTCCTTTTTTGTAAATGAAAATAAATTTGCCATATCTGCTCATAGCAAAGTTAAATGTATAGAATGTCACTCCAACTTTGATCCAGAAAACATTCCACATAAGGAAGGCAAAAATATTTATAAAGTTGATTGTGCCAAATGCCATAAAACAATTTCTGAACAAACTAGTACAGATATTCATCATAGATTAAAAGAACAAGGCAGCGATAAAAGAATTCCAGATTGCATCACTTGTCATTCTTACCATTATGTAACTCCAATAAAAACCATTTCAGAGAAAACAAAATTCTATTGTACAGATTGTCATAAATCAGGCAAGAATGCTGAAGGATTTCATAAAAAAGTTTTTGTAAGCAATTCAGCTTGTGCAGATTGCCATGATGATGTTGAAGATCTTTCCACAAAGTTAGCGAAGTCTGTGCATACTAAAGTTGCCTGTGCAGATTGTCACACTTTTGCGGCTGCAAATTTAGAGGATCATGAAGACGATGCCGATTTAGCAAGGCAAACATCATGTGAAACTTGCCATAAAACTATTTTTGAGGAACATTCTAAAAGCATTCATGGACTTAAACTTGCTGAAGGCATTACCGATGCAGCAAACTGTTCAAGTTGCCACGGATCACATGAAATTGTAAAAGTAACAGATCCTCAAAGTCCTGTTAGTCCAAAAAATTTAGCGGAAACTTGCGGAAACTGTCACGATGATCCTGCTTTTGAAGAAAAATTTGAAATGAGTGTTGTTCGGCCCGGGAAAATGTATACTCAGTCGGTTCATGGTAAACATGTTGCTGCAGGTGATAAAAATGCTCCAAATTGTACAAGTTGCCATGGGGTTCATGATATTAAAAATAGAGTACAAGAAGGATCAAAAATTTCAGCAATAAACCTTCCAAACACCTGTGAAAATTGTCATAAAAAGGAAGTTGAAGATTATAAAAATTCTATTCACTGGTTTAGGGTTCAGCGCGGAATTAAAGATGCACCAGTGTGTAATGATTGTCACAATGAACATAGCATCGAAGAGATAACCGATCAAGGACGTGAGGCAAACAGACTTAAAATGCAAAAAGAAACTTGCATTGGCTGTCATGAAAATTCAAGAGTCGCTAATAAATATGGTAAAGATGGAAATCAAGTCGAAGAGTATTTAAATAGTTACCACGGTTTGGCTGCTATGCGAGGTGATAAAGATGCTGCATTATGTATTGATTGCCACAATGTTCATAGCATACTTCCAAGTAAAAATTTGCAAGCATCAACAAATGCAATTAATGTGACAAAAACCTGCCAGCGATGCCATAAAGATGCGACTGAAATTTTTAGTAAAAGTTATTCACATAAATCTGATTCAGAAAGTGCAAGAGTAGTTGAGAATTTTGTTAGTAATATATATTTCTGGTTAATCATTGCGGTAATCGGTGGAATGTTTGTTCACAACCTTCTAATATTTTTATTTGAAACCAGGAAGAAAAAGAAGAAAAGAAAAGAATGCTATAACAATGCCTCGCTTTACAAAAAAATGAAGTTATTCAGCATATTCTTTTAGCTCTTTCTTTTATTGTACTTGCCATAACTGGATTTGCTCTAAAATACCCAAGTAGTTTTTGGGCAGAAGGATTGCACTTTCTTGGTATGTCTGAAACAGTAAGACAAAATACACATAGAGTTTCAGCTGTAATAATGATCGTTCTTAGTTTATATCATGTTTTCTATCTAGCATTTACAACGAGAGGAAGAGACGTCTTAAAGGAATTACTTCCATCATTTAAAGATATAACTGATGTACGAGATAACATTAGTTATTATTTACGCCTTACGAAAAAACATCCTGAGTTTGAGCGATATGACTATGCAGAAAAAGCAGAATATTGGGCGTTAATTTGGGGAACATTTGTTATGGCATTAACTGGACTAATTTTATGGTTCCCAACAATGGTTGGCGATTGGGCTCCGGTTTGGTTAATTAAAGTAAGCGAAACAATTCACTTTATGGAAGCCATTCTGGCAACTCTAGCAATAATTGTTTGGCATTGGTTTTTTGTTATTTATCGTCCATCAGAATACCCAATGAATTTTACTTGGACTGATGGACAAATGACTTTAGAGCATTATAGACATCATCATGAAGCACATTTCAGAAGAATCATTTTAGAATGGTTTGAATTTAATTCTGATAAACACCCAAGGAAAAAAATTAACAAATTATACAAAACTTTTTGCTGATACTCTTGAGAAAATGGATTTAACCTTGAAAATATTATTCAAGGGAATTGAACAAAGACCTTGAATTAAGGCAATGGTATGAAGAAGAAACTGAAAAGATTAATAACAAGTTTGCATAAAATTTAAGATTGGATTTTTTTAAAATAATATTTGAATATGCTTAGAATTAAGAGTTATTGATTTTGAAGGATAATTAATATTATCAGTTTTTATTTTTTTTTTTATTCACTCACTAACGGAGTAATACGAATGAAAATAAAACTACCTTCTTCTGCATATAATTGGGTTTCATTGATTGGCGCTGTTATTGCACTAGTCAGCCTTTTCATGATTGTTTTCCTTTTTTGCGATTTCCTTCTTTTTTGATCGTGGTGGTTCCTATTTAGGATTAGTTATATATATTCTACTTCCTGGTTTTCTAGTGATTGGGCTAATTCTTATTCCCATCGGAATGTTATTAAATTTCAATAAAAGTAAAGGAAAAGAAAAAAAATTACCATACATAGATTTAAATCAAGTTGCTCATCGAAATGCATTTTTAATATTTATAACCGGCACTATTATTTTTCTCTTCATCTCCGCCATGGGGAGTTACGAAGCTTTTCATTACACTGAATCAACTGAATTTTGCGGAACACTTTGCCATTCTGTTATGAAACCGGAATATGTTGCATATCAAAATTCTGCACATGCAAGAGTAAGATGCGTAGAATGTCATGTTGGAGAAGGAGCAGATTGGTATGTAAAATCAAAAATGTCAGGTTTATATCAGGTTTATGCAGTTCTTGCAAATGTTTATCCTAAACCAATACCAACTCCAATAAGCAATCTTCGTCCCGCAAGAGAAACATGTGAACAGTGTCATTGGCCTCAAAAATTTTACGCAAGAAAAATCCGTTTAGAAAAACATTTCTTATCAGATAAAGAAAATTCAGAGTGGGATATTTCTTTGATGATGAAGATAGGTGCATCACATAGTGCTAGTAGGCTTGAGGAAGGCATTCACTGGCATATATTAATCCGGATGTGAAAATAGAATTTGTTTCACTTGATGATAAAGAACAAGAAATTCCATGGGTTAGATATACAAATAAAAAAAACTGGTATAGAGAATACATATATTGAAGAAAATATGAAGTTTTCTGTTGATATGTTAGATTCAATGACCATTCGAACTATGGACTGTATTGATTGTCATAACAGACCGTCTCATGTTTATAATCCTCCAGCTTTTTTTGTCAACAACGCTCTATCCAGCGGTGATATTCCAACAGAACTACCTGAAATAAAGAGCCTTAGTATGGAAATATGTGATGAGAAATTTACCTCCACCGATTCTGCTATGAACTATATTGAAAATACTATTAATGAGTTTTTACAAAGAGAATTATCCAGACATTGTTGATACCAATTCTGCACTGATAACTCAAGCAATAACAGGACTTCAAAAAGAATATAAAAAAAATCTTTTCCCGGAAATGGCTGTTAGATGGGATGCTTACCCTAATAATATTGGCCATCTGGAATTTAAAGGTTGTTTCCGATGCCATTCAGATACGCATGAGAGCAACGAAGGAAAAATAATATCAAAGGACTGTAATTTATGTCATACAATTTCTGCACAAGGACCAATTAACAATTTGGAAATTGCAAGTTACAATGAATCACTTGAATTTAAGCATCCAGAGGATATTGATGAAGAATGGAAAGAAGGATTTTGCATTGATTGCCATACAGGTTTGAATCCTTAATTTTTGAATTTAATTATAGAAATATTTATTAAAATAATTTTACAACTAAAATGTTCGTTTTTCAAAAAAAAATCCAATTCATTTTTATTAACAACTTCAAGGAGGTAGCAGTGCAAAAATTTTCATATTTATTTGTAATATTTATTGCTTTTTCATTTACCGTAAATGCACAAAATCAGTTTGTCGGCGTTAAAACATGCGGTATGTGCCATAAAAAAGCTGATACAGGCAATCAATTAAAAATTTGGGAAGAAAGCGCTCACGCGAATGCGTTTAAAACACTTCAAACAGAAGCGGCTGATAAAATTGCAGGCGGTAAAGCTGCTGAAGATCCAAAATGTCTAAAATGTCATGTCTCTGGTCACGGAGTTGATGCTTCATTATTAAGCAGTAAATTTATCATTGAAGATGGTGTTCAATGTGAAACTTGTCATGGTGCGGGCTCAGCTTACAAATCTAAAAAAAATTATGGAGGATCATGCAAAATCAGTTGAAGCTGGGATGACAGCTTATGCTGATGAAGCTGCAATTGAAAAACAATGTAGAACTTGTCATAATTCAGAAAGTCCAACTTTTAAAGAGTTTAGTTTTTTTAAGAAATGTGGGATAAAATTAAACATCCGGTTCCTGCAAAAGGCTAAAAGATTTTTTCACTCATTCAAAAAAAAAAGCTGCTAATTTTAGCAGCCTTTCATGAAGATACAAAAAATTCTATTAATATTTATTTAACTCTTGCCTGTTCTAATGCTCTTGCAACCGCTAATTCTATTGCACTTGAAGCCATTGTGGCATCAGTAATAACATCAGCATCTAATGATTGTTTTTCTAAAATCTGAGCAGGGATTTTAGTTTTTGCTTCATTAACTTGTGGACCATATTTTTTATGATCAACACTTTGGTTATAAGTTACAACTTTAATATCATCAATTTTATCAGCAGAAACTGTTACTTCAACTTCAATTTTACCATCATGTTCTTTATCTTCCTTCCCATTGCGGAACCTTTGTAAGTTCCTGGAGTATATTTTTTGGCAACTGCTTGCTGTAAAGCTTTTGCAACAGCTAATTCTATTGCAGTTGTTGCCATAGTTGCATCAGTAACTACATCAGCATCTAATTTTTGTTTTTCTAAAATCTGAGCAGGGTTTTTAGTTTTAGCTTCATTCACTGGAGTGCCATATTTTTTATGATCGACACTTTGATTATATGTTACAACTTTAATGTCATCAATTTTATCAGCAGAAACTGTTACTTCAACTTCAACCAAACCATTATGCTCTTTATCACTTCTTCCATAAGCTGAACCCTTATAAGTTCCAGGAGTATATTGTGCAAACATTTCGGTTGTTGCAACTAATAAAATTAAAAATGTAATTGAATATGCAGCAAAAGATTTTTTTCATTTTTTCCTCGTTTTTTTGTTCAATATTAAAAGCTAATACTATCGAAAAACAATTTCAATAGTTACTAAATAATAAATTTATTTACATAATAAAATACATGTTTTTATTTTACTATATTTATAAAAATATGTTCCGAAATTTAAACATTTTTTTTTATATTTCACTTAAGATATTAATATCTTTTTTTTCATATATTTAGTTTGAGATTACATTTATTTGAAAACAAAGTGTTAATGCAAATTGATACTTGACGTAATATTATAATTAAACATTTTAAGTATTAATTTAAATTTTTGTGTTTTTATGTTTTTGTCTTTTTTTGAGAGTAAATAAAGATTTTTCTTCCAAATATAATGGAGGTATCATGAAACATAAATTCCTTCACACAGTTGAATTATTAGTATTGATATTTTTTTTCTCTAACATAAGTATTTTAGCCGATGATACACCAAAGTTCAATTACATTGGCGTTGAGGCTTGCGGCAAATGTCATAAGTCTGAAAATCAAGGCAAGCAGCTTTCAATTTGGAAAGAAAGTATTCATTCAAATGCATACATTACCTTGCTGGGAGCTGAAGCTGCTAACGTTGCAAAAGAACTGGGTTATGAAAAAGCCCCAAATGAGTTGAGCGAATGTTTGGTCTGCCATGCTAGCGGATATGAAGTTGATGCAGACAGATTGGAAGCCGGTTTCAAAATTGAAGACGGAGTTCAATGCGAAACTTGTCATGGAGCAGGTTCAGGTTATAAAAGTATTAAAATTATGAAAGATAAAAAGCTTGCAATTCAAAATGGTTTGGTAAATGTTTTTGAAAATACATCTGAATATTGCCAAACTTGCCATAATCCAGATAGTCCTACTTTTTCCGGATTTGATTTTGAAAAAATGTGGGCAAAAGTTGAACATTATATACCAGTAACGAAAAAAGAGTAATTCATGAAATCAAAAAAACTTTTCTTTACTGCTTTTTCATTAATGATTTTTACCGGAAGTCTGTTTGCACAAAATGTTAACGGACGAATTTCATCTTCGGTATATGCTTTTGAAAGAGCTCAATCAGTTGATAATTCCGATATGTTTCTTAGGGGGTACGAATCATTAACACTAAACATTAATGAAGGAAAATACGCTCTAAGAACGCGTTTGAATTTTGAGACTAATTTTGGCAATGAACTCATAAGTGATCCAAGATTAAGATTTTACAATCTTTATTTTGAAGCAAGAGACATTTATGACATTGCAACACTTAAATTGGGTAGACAACCAATCTTTAATCAAGTTGCAAGCGGTTTATTTGATGGAGCTAATTTGCAACTTAAGCTTAGCGATTTTTCTGTTAAGGGTTATTTTGGAGGAAACGTTCCAGCTTACCAAGAGCTCAAGTTTACAGATGATCTTCAAAATAACAATATCTTTGGCGGTGAAGTTGCGTATAAAGGTTTGGAAAATACAAAATTTACTCTTGGTTATGTTGATAAAAATTACAAACCTATCCCCTATGAAGCTCAAAGATTAGACATCAATCAAAATCCAATTACAGTATTAATTGAAAATGCTTCTAATCAATTCAGATATGGAACTTTGGGAGTTGATTATTATGGAGTTCTTGATGTAAACGCCAGAGTTAATTATGATTTTAACTTTCAAACATTATCTAAAGCTGAGTTTAGCGGACGTTACGCCCAAGTAAAAGATTTTGGATTTAATCTTTATTATAACTACCGAGCTCCTCAAATAAGATATAACTCAATTTTTGCGGTTTTTAATTATGGGAACACTCATGAAATTGAAGGTGGAGTTGATTATAAGATTAATAACGATTTTACTGTTTACGGAAAATTTGGTGATGTAGTTTACGAAGATGACAATTCACAAAGATTATCAATTGGGTTAAACTCTAACTACGGAAGTTTTAATTTAAGAAAAACCTTTGGTTATGCAGGCGAATTATTATCAGCTTCAGTTTACACTGCTAAAACTTTTTACGAAGGACTAATTACCCCTTCTATTGGTTTAGCCTACACTAATTATAAACTCTCAAGTGAAAATGATGCAAACGACATTATTTCTGCTTTGGGCGGTGTAAATATTAGACCTTGGCGCATGTTGTCTTTTGATCTACAAGGTCAATATTCCGACAATAAAATTTACAAAAACGATTTAAGATTGTTCTTTAAAATAAACTATTGGTTCAATACAAATTTAGACATACTATGAAACTAAAATACGTTTACACTATAATAGGATTGGCATCAATCCTTTACCTTGGTTTTACAAATTCTGAATCAATTGATTCAGTGGAAACCAATAAATCAATTATAATATTCTCGCATGCAACTCATGATGGCTCTGCAGAATGTTCAGATTGCCATTCAAAAGTTACAGAGAGTACAAACTTAGGTGCAGTAAGCCTTTTGCCAGTAATGGATGATTGTGCACAATGTCATGATGTTGAAGACGAAGATAATTGTCAAATGTGTCATTACGAAGACGTGCTTGAACCATTTACTCTCAAAACTTCAGCATTATTGTTCAATCATAAATTCCATATTGATGAACAAAAAATGGAATGCGCGGATTGCCATGTTGGGATAATGGAAGTTGATTATGCGTTCGAAAGTGCAACAGCTTTTCCTCCTATGCAAAAATGTTATACTTGCCACAATGATATGTCAGTTGCCACAAATAATTGTGAACAGTGCCATATCTCAACAGTAAACTTGGTTCCGGAGAATCATAAAACAGTTGGCTTCTTTAAAAATCATAAATTTAATAGTGATAATTGCCAAATGTGCCATAACCAAGAAACCTTTTGCGAAGACTGCCATGTTGCAACTATTGGTATTGATGAAACGAATTTAAGCAATGATTTTTATACGCCTTATTCACCTCATACTTATGTTGATGGAGTAAAGCAGCAAGTTATTACAAGAGTACATGATCTTAACTTTAGGTTTACACATGGTATAGATGCAAAAGGAAAAACTGATAATTGCCAATCATGTCATCAAACGGAAACATTTTGTGCCGAATGTCATGCATCTGAAAGCGGAGATTTTGCAATGAGCGGTATTGTTCCTATTTCTCACACTATGCCAAATTTTGTTACCGGATTAACTCCCGGTTCTGATCACGCTATTCTTGCAAAAAGAGATATAGAAAGATGTGCTTCTTGCCATGATGTGCAAGGCGCAGATCCAAATTGTATTTTATGTCACTCAGATCCTGATGGTGTAAAAGGAACAAATCCTAAGACGCATCCAACAAACTTTATGAGAGACATTCACGGAGATTGGCATACAGACGGCGGATCTGTTTGTTACGATTGTCATTCTTCAACACAAAAAGCTGGTGTTGCTTTCTGTGGTTATTGCCACGGAAATAAAGCAGATTAATTAATTCAAATTAACGGTAAATAAATGAAACACAAAAATTTATCAATACTATTCCTTCTACTTGCATCAATATTATTTATAAAGTGCAGTGAAGTTAAAGATGATATCTCTCAACCACCCATTTTAGAAGGCGTTCATCCAGATGGATTTGCTAAAATGAATTCTGATGATTTTCATAGCAATGCAATCAAAGCAAATAACTGGGATATGGAAAGTTGTCAGAAATGCCACGCATCTAACTATTCTGGTGGATTAACTGGTGTTAGTTGTATGGATTGCCATACGCAAAGTGCCGGACCAGAAGCTTGCAATACATGCCACGGAGTTTTTGCAGATCCTGATAGAATTGCACCACCAAATGACATGAATGGTAATTATGAAACTACAGCAAAAGGAGTTGGCGCTCACACTGCTCATATTTATGAAAATACAATGAGCCTAGGAGTTTCCTGTTTCGAATGTCATCCAGGAAATGTTGGCAGTGGAGATTTTGTTAAAGCTCACATTGATGGGTTACCAGCAGAAATGCAATTTGGAACCATAGCCTCTTCTGGATTATCAACCCCAATTTATAACAGTGATTTAACATGCGCTAATACATACTGCCATGGAAATTTTGAATTTACAAATGATAATCCAGATTTAAAGTGGGCATATACTGAAGATGTTATTTCCGGAGAAAACTTTTCACCCAAATGGACTCAAGTAGATGGTTCACAAGCCGCTTGCGGAACGTGTCATTTGCTTCCTCCGGTTGGACATTTTAATTCAGGAAATGATCCAGAAGCAAAAACTTGCGGTTTAACAAACTGTCATACAAATGCATATAACGAAGACGGCAGCCTAAATACTTTTACACATATCGATGGTAAAAAAACATTGTATTAAATCATAAATCAAATTTATGTGATTTTTGAAGGCATCCAATTGGATGCCTTTTTTATGTAAAAGAGAATTATTTTTTCCAAAAAATGTCCAAAGATTTGCCTAATTTTCTATGATAAATAAAATTAATTTTCTTTGAATACTGAAAAAATAGATGATTGATACAATTCATACACTAAATATATTATTACCTTTCTTTTACATTTTCACATTTACAATTTATCTTTTTGATTTTATAAAAGATGAGAGTAAGGTTTATAATGCTAAAAGAGTTTTTCTATTTGTCACATTGTTCTCTCATGTTATCTATCTGATATTACGAACTATAGAATTTAATCATGCACCAATAACCAATAAATTTGAAATTTTTACGGTATTAGCTTTTTGTTTAGCGTTTTCTTATTTCTTGTTAGAATTATTATCTGATATAAGAGGAACTGGCGCATTTATAATTCTTTTTTCAGTTATATTTCAAGTAATTTCATCAATTTATATTCAAGATTTAATTGAAGTAAAAGAGGTTTTAAGGAATAAATTACTTGGTATTCATGTAATTAGTGCGCTTGGAGGATATTCCGGCTTTACAATCGCAGCAGTTTACGGAGCGTTATTTTTATTGCTTTATAAGGACATTAAAATAAATAAATACGGATTGATTTTTAAGCGTTTACCAAGCTTGGAAATTCTTGAAAAATTAAATTTTTACTCGGTTCTTATTGGCTTTATTCTACTCTCCATTTCTATCCTCATCGGAGTTCTTTGGCTTCCAACTGCATTCCCGGATTTCAGTTATATTGATCCAAAACTAATTTCAGTAAGCATTGTTTGGCTTGTTTTTGGTATTGGCATTTTGGCAAAATTAATGGCAAAACTTTATGGCAGAAAAGTTATAATGTTTTCACTTGCTGGATTTATAATTGCCATGCTTTCACTAGTAATTCAAAATGTGGCTGCCACAAGTTTTCATTCGTTTTATTAATAATTTTAGTACTTAATTTTCTATATGAATTTAATTGGAATTTCCATAAATCATAGAACGTCCCCAATAGAATTAAGGGAAGCGGTCCATTTTAGTGTTGAAGAACAGCAACAGTTTATTGCTATTTTAAAATCTAATATTCTTAAAGAGGGCTTTGTTCTTTCTACTTGTAACCGGACAGAAATATTTGGGATTCCAAAGAGCAATCATATAAGTACTAAGAATTTGTTTGATGAATTAATAAAATTTAAAAACATTGATACTTTAAAAATAGAACACATTGAAAATTTCAATTCTCAAAATTCTATTAAACATATTGCAAAAGTTGCCTCAGGAATTGATTCCCTAATCATTGGGGATAGTCAAATTTTAAGTCAATGTAAAGAAAGCTTTCGCTTATCTGTTAACCAAGATTTTTCGGATACTATCACCAGAAAAATATTTGATATAAGTGTAAGAATTGGCAAACGAGCGATCAAGGAAACTTTAATTTCGCAAGGTGCAGTAACTGTTAGCTATGCTGCAATTCAAGTTATAGAAAAAATATTTTCAAACTTGGATAAAAAAGAAGCATTAATTATTGGCGCAGGAGAAACAAGCGAATTAGCTGCAATTCATTTAAATGCTAGAAGCATTGGAAAAATTACAATAACAAATAGAACTGCAGATAAAGCCGGAAAACTTGCAAAAAAAGTTGGCGGTTCTACAATTGAGTTTAGTGAATTTAAACAACACTTACATAAATTTGATATAATTATAACTGCAACCAGTGCAAAAGATTTTCTTGTTTCTTATGATGATATAAAATCAGCAATTCACAAACGCAAGGGAACTCCAATTTTCATAATGGATATTGCTATTCCGCGCGACATTGATCCCAAAGTGAAAAAGATTGATAACGTTTTCTATAATGATATTGATTCACTTAATATTATTGTTGATCAGAATTTGCAAAAGAGAAAACATGAAATTCCTAAAGTTGAACAAATTATAGAAGAAGAAATTGAGGGATTTTATAACTGGTATAACACTTTAGGAATTGTTCCAACAATTAAATCGCTTCGTTCTTTTTTTGAAGAAATAGAAATGGATGAATTGAGCAAAATTAAAAATAAAGTGTCTGATGATGATTATATTAAGCTAGAAGAAATGGCAAAAAGATTGGTTGGTCGAATTTTGCATAATCCAACCATAAAACTTAGAGCTTTAGCTGAATCCGGTGAAGAGAGCAAGGCTGAAGATCACACAAGTGCCTTAAAATATTTATTTGATTTAGATAATCTACCTAAAAATGGTAAAAATTAATAAAGGTGAATTTTGGGAAAAGATAAACTAATAATTGGATCCAGAGGAAGTGATCTTGCCTTATGGCAAGCTAATTTTGTAAAGCGAGAGCTAGAGAAAAAAAATAAAAATCTTTCTGTTGAAATAAAATTAATTAAAACAAAAGGCGATAAAATTCTTGATGTAGCCCTTTCCAAAATAGGCGATAAAGGATTATTCACTAAAGAATTAGAAGTAAAATTATTAAATAACGAAATTGATATTGCCGTCCACAGTTTAAAAGATCTACAAACAGAAATTCCAAAAGGATTAAAACTTGCTTGCGTAACAAAACGGCATCCAGTTGAAGATGTTTTGATTGCAAGAAAAAAAGGGATGACAATTGAGAAACTTAAAGAAGGCGCAACCGTTGCAACCGGCTCTTTAAGAAGAAGAGCACAAATAAAACATTTGCGTCCAGACCTAAACATCGTTGAATTAAGAGGAAACGTTCCCACTAGAATTGAGAAGTTTTTAAAATCAGATTGGGATGCAATTATATTGGCCAGAGCTGGTGTTGAAAGATTAAAACTCAGCAAGCATATTTCATCAATTATTGATAAAGATATTATGCTTCCAGCCGTTGGTCAAGGTGCTTTGGGTATTGAAATAAAAAGCACAAATAAATTTGCAGAAAAAGTTATCAAAGTAATTCATGATGAAAATACATTTGCTGCAGTATCGGCCGAAAGAGCTTTGTTAAAAAAATTACAGGGCGGTTGCCAAGTTCCAATTGGAGCTTTTGCAGAGGTTAGAAAAAATGGTTTATACTTAACAGGACTTGTCGCAGCTATTGAAGGCGACGTTACATTAAGTAAGACCTTACGCGGAAGTAAAAAAGATCCTGAATCATTAGGCAAAAAGCTAGCTGTTGATTTAATCAAAGCCGGTGCAAAAAAAATACTTGGAGAAATTTACAAGAGCAGATAATTGGAAAAAATTTTACAGAATAAAAATATTGTTTTAACTAGAGCAAAAGATCAATCCGTGCAGTCTGTAATGGACTTAGAAGCATTAGGTGCAAATGTAATTAGTTTTCCTACTATAAAAATTTCTCCAATTACTAATAATCAAATATTGGATGATACAGTTAGCAATATTAATAATTTTAATACAATAATTTTTACATCAGAAAATGCGGTTAAATCTTTGTTGGTGAAAATTAATGAGCTTAGAGTCAATTTTGATCCAAAGGCATTTTTTGTGATTTCGATTGGGGATAAAACCACTGAATCTTGTATATCAAATAATTTTAGAGTTGATTTTCAACCTCAAAATGCAAGCTCCGAATCATTGCTTAAAGAACTTGAGTTTATGAATTTAGTTGGCAGAAAAATACTTATACCAGGATCAAGTTTATCTAAACCTGATCAATTTAATTCTTTGGAAAATTATGGAGCTGAAATCACATCTATCCCAATTTATGAAAACAAAACAAACGACGTGCAAAATTTGGGAGATGAAATTGAGCAATTAAAAAGCAAAGAAATTGATTTGTATATATTTACAAGTCCTTCTACTTTTAGTGGGTTTTTAACAATTATGTCTATTGATAATCCGGAACAATATTTTGAAAATAAAAATATTGCTGTAATTGGCCCAGTTACAAAAGAAGCTCTTAACAAAGCTGGTATTGAGCCAAATATTGTTCCGCCAAATTTTACGATGAATTATTTAATTGAAGAGATAAAAAAGTTTTACAGTAAAGAAAAGGTAATTGATTGAGTTAACTTGTCATCCTCGAATGGTTTGATCGGGGATCCATTAATTTTTTAATTGCCGGATTCCCGCTTAAATCCTGCGGGAATGACAAAAAAAAGTAAAAATAACAATATGAAATTAAGGAATAAATTTTGACACAAATAAAAAATGATCTCTTTTTAAGAGCATGTAAAAAAGAAAAAATAGAAAGAACCCCAATATGGGTTATGCGTCAAGCCGGAAGATACTTACCGGAATATAGAGCAGTTAGAGAAAAAGCTGATTTTTTAACTATGTGTAAAACTCCCGAACTTGCTGCTGAAGTAACTCTGCAACCTATTGATTTAATTGGCGTTGATGCGGCAATAATATTTTCTGATATTTTAGTGATTCCGGAAGCAATGGGAATGACACTAGAAATGCATGAGGGAAGAGGACCAGTTTTCCCTTCTCCTATAAGAACAGAGAATGATGCTAATTCCTTGAAGAATATTGATCCAACAAAAGATTTAAAATATGTTTTGGATGCGGTTTCATTAACAAAAAAAGAATTGAACGGACGAGTTCCGTTAATTGGTTTCAGCGGTTCACCATGGACTTTATTAACTTACATGGTTGAAGGTGGCGGATCTAAGAATTTTTCCAATGTAAAAAAAATGATTTTTAATAACCCTAAATTGGCTCATTCCATTTTAGAAAAATTATCATCAGCAATTTCTGTATATCTTTCAGCCAAAATTGAAGCTGGTGCAAACGCGGTGCAAATTTTTGACACTTGGGGCGGAATTCTTTCTCAAGATGATTATCAAGAATTTTCTCTTCAATATGTTGAAAAGATAATTGATAATATAAAAAGAGTAAACGAACCAGTAATTTATTTCCCAAAAGGAGTTCATTCAAATTTAGAGAAAGTTGCCAGCTGTGGAGCAGATGTTCTTGGCTTGGATTGGACAATGGATTTGGGAAAAGTTAGAGCATTAGTCGGTGATAAAGTTGCTTTGCAAGGAAACATGGATCCCACAGTACTTTATGGTTCTGAAGAAGTTATTAAAGATAGGGCACTAAAAACAATGAAATCATACGGAAATGGAAGTGGTCATATTTTTAATTTGGGTCATGGTATTTTACCGGATGTCGCACCAGCAAATTTAAAAACATTAGTAAATTTTGTTAAAGAAAACAGCACGCAGTTTCATAAATAATTTTAAGTTAGGAATTACATGTTTAATATAGATTTAGATTTAGTAAGAAAGTATGATAAACCCGGACCGCGTTATACAAGCTATCCAACGGCTCCTCAATTTCATGAAGGATTTAAAGCCGATAATTATTTAGATGAAATCATTAGAACAAATAATTTAGAACAACCAGCTGATCTTTCTCTTTATTTTCATATACCTTTTTGTGATACCCTTTGCTATTTCTGTGGATGCAACATGATAATTTCAAGAAATAGAGATAGGATTAAAACCTACACTAATTACGTTAAAAATGAAATCGATTTGTTAAGATCTTATCTAAAGAGAGACAGAAAAGTAGCGCAAATACATTGGGGCGGCGGAACCCCTACACATCTTTTACCAGACGAAATTAAAGATTTAGTTTCTTACATTAACAAAAGTTTTGAATTTGTTGAAACACCTGAAAACGGTTGTGAAATTGATCCCCGTGAACTTACCTTTGAACATCTTGTTTCTTTAAGAGAAGGTGGATTTAACAGAATCAGTATGGGAGTTCAGGACTTTAATGAAAAAGTTCAAAAAGCAGTGAATAGAATTCAACCTGAAGATTTAACGCGCAAAGTTGTTAACTGGGTTAGAGAATTAAAATTTGAGAGTATTAATTTAGATTTAATATATGGTCTCCCCTTTCAAACTGTTTCGGATTTTGAAAAATCTGTAGATTCAATGATTGATATTTCTCCAGATAGAATTGCACTATTTAATTATGCACACGTACCATGGATGAAAAAACATATGGCATTAATTAAAGAGGAAGATTTGCCAACGCCCGAAGTAAAATTAGAAATTCTTAAAATGTCTGTTGAAAAGTTAACATCTGCCGGATATGAATTTATTGGAATGGATCACTTTGCAAAACCGGGTGACGATTTGGCGAAAGCTTTCCACGAAAAAAGACTATACAGAAATTTTCAAGGTTACAGCACTAATGCCGGCACCGATCTATATGCAATGGGAATAACAAGTATTAGTCAGTTTGGAAATGTTTATGCACAAAATTATAAAACGGAAAAAGAATATTATGCAGCACTTGATGATGGAATTATCCCGGTAATGAAAGGTTATTCAATGACGGCGGATGACATAATCAGAAAAGAAGTAATAATGAAAATTATGTGTGATTTTGAGTTAGATTTTTCAACAATTGAAAAGAAGTTTAATATAAATTTTGAAGAATATTTCAGTCATGGATTAAATGATTTTGATGATTTAATCTCCGATGGACTTGTTGAGATTAAGGACCACAAAATCAAAGTTGCAGAAATGGGTAGATTATTAATTAGAAATGTGGCAATGAAATTTGATGGTTTTCTGGAACGTAAAGAAGATAGTGGTAAATATTCAAGAACGGTATAAACGAGTTTGATTTAGTAAGTGATGCATTAATTGTCATTCCCGAATGTGGTTATCGGGAGTCCAGAAAAATATTATTTCAAAAAAATTAGAAAGAAATAAAATTTGAAAACAGCAGTCGTAATATTTAATTTAGGCGGACCAGATTCCTTAGAAGCAATTGAACCATTTTTGTTCAACCTTTTTTCCGATAGAGATATATTTAAACTTCCATTTGGACAAAAATTATTTGCTAAAGTTATTTCAAGCAGACGTGCGCCTAAAGTTTCTGAAGAATATAAATTGATAGGTGGGAAATCCCCAATAAATGAGTGGACAGAAATTCAAAGAAAAATGCTTGAAGAAAAACTGAAAACTTATGATTCTAACATCTCTGTTTTTACGGCTATGCGTTATTGGAATCCAATTACAAAGGATGTTGCAGAAATTATTAAAAAGCAAAATTTTGATAGGATAGTTTTACTTCCACTTTATCCCCATTATTCAATATCAACTACCGGCTCTTCTTTTAATGAATGGGAAAGAGTTTATACACAAACTAATGAGAAAATTTTTAAGGTAAATAATTATCAAACAAACCCAAAATATGTTGCAGCGTTAAATGAAAGAATTGATAAAACTATTCTTCGTTTTCCAGAAGAAGTTAGAAAAGATATTCAATTAGTTTTCAGCGCTCATGGAACACCAATAAGTATGGTTAAGAGCGGCGATCCATATTCGCATCATATTTTGGAGACCGTTAATAAAGTTATGGAAGAGAGAAAAAATTCTCATCCACATCACTTGTGTTATCAAAGTAAAGTTGGACCTGTAAAATGGCTAACTCCTGGAACAGATACAATGATTGAAGAATTAGCCGCACAAGGAAAAAAACATTTGTTAATTATTCCAATTAGTTTCGTATCGGATCATGTTGAAACTTCTTTTGAGTTGGATATTGAATACAGACACGTTGCCGACAAGGTTAAGATTGAAAATTATATTGTGATGGAAGGTTTGAATGATTCCAAATTATTTATTGAAGCTCTTTATGATGAAACGATAAAAGTATTAGAGAAATAAATATTATGAAAGGTAAAAAAATAACAATTCTTGGAGCAGGCATTTCCGGATTGGCATCAGCTCACTGGCTTGAGAAAGCAGGGTATGATGTAACAATCCTTGAGCAAAATTCTGAGCCTGGTGGTGCAATGAAAACCAAATTCGTTGACGGCTTTCTTGTAGATTTTGGTCCAAACAGCGGATTGGAAACCACACCTAAAATAAAAGAAATTGTTAATGATGTTGGGTTATCAAACGAAATGATTTATGCTAATGAAGAAGGCAACATTCGCTACATACTTAAAAATGATCAGCTTCTTCCGCTGCCTACTTCTCCCGGAAAATTTTTATCCTCAAAATTATTTTCTACTTCTGCAAAAATTAGATTGATGAAAGAACCATTTATTGGTAAATCTGAAGATGGTTATAATCAAAGCATTGCTGAATTTGTGGAACGAAGGTTAGGAAAGGAATTTCTTGATAATGCAATTGATCCATTTGTTTCTGGCGTATTTGCCGGTGATCCAAGTAAATTAAGTGTTAAATCGGCCTTTCCAAAATTATACCGATTAGAAGAAATTTACGGTGGATTAATTAAGGGAATGTTTAAAGGAGCCAAAGAAAGAAAACAGCGCGGTGAAGATTCAAAGCAAAATGCAAAAATGTTTTCATTCAAAAATGGGATGCAGTCTTTCCCAAATGCAATTGCTAAAAAATTCAAAGGGAATATTTTTTATAATTGCTCAATTGAAAATATCACAAGAAATGATTCTAAAATCTCAACGGAAATATTTAAAGACGGCAAACGGGGAAACATTACAAGCGATGTTCTTCTTTCAACAATACCGGCATTTAAATTAAGCAAATTGACTGATTCTATTGATCCGAACTTAACATCCCACTTAAATGATATTTTTTATCCTCCCGTTTTAGTTTTATTTTTAGGTTATGATAAAAATGTAATTAATCAAAAATTAGATGGATTTGGATTTTTAATTCCATCAAAAGAAAAGAAGAAATTTTTAGGCGCAATTTGGAGTTCAACAATCTTTATTAACAGAGCACCAAAAGATAAAGCAGCATTTACAATATTTGTTGGTGGCGCAAGAAACTCAGATTTTACTGAAGAACAAGTTGATTCAAGAATCAAAGAAGTGTTGAAAGAGTTTCATTCTGTTATGGGTATTACTTCTCCTCCGGTTTTAAAAGAAATGAAGTTTTGGAATAAAGCAATACCACAATATAATTTAGGTTACATAGAACACGAAAAATATTTCGACAAATTTGAAAAGGAGAATCCGGGAATATTTTTAAGCGGTAATTTTCGAGGCGGAATTTCCGTTGGAGATTGTATAAAAAGTTCGTTCACAAATTTTGAAAAAATAAAAGAATACTTAAACTAAAGAAAATTTCTCACTTCGTTCGAAATGACAGAATTTGTCATTCTGAGGAGACACGTTTTTTGTGACGACGTGAGAATCTCTTAACTTGATTTGAAGAAATTTTAGAGCAAAGACAAAGTTTTAAAAGATGAAGGTAAAATTATGGCAACTTATCCAACTAAAAGATTAAGGCGATTAAGATACAATTCAATAGTAAGAGATTTAGTAAGGGAAACAACCTTAACTAAAAATGATTTAATATATCCTATGTTCGTTATTCACGGAGAGAACATTAAGCATGAAATTAAATCTATGCCTGGAGTTTTTCAATTCTCAATTGAAAATTTAATTGAAGAATGCAAAGAACTTGTCCAGCTTGGAATTAAAGCTATAATTTTGTTTGGAATTCCAGAACACAAAGATGAGCAAGGTTCTGATGCATATTCTGAAAGTGGAATTATTCAAAGAGCAATTAGAGCTATTAAAGCTGAGGTAAAAGATTTGTTAATTATAACCGATGTATGCCTTTGCGAATATACATCACATGGACATTGCGGATTGCTGAAAGGTGAAGAAGTTTTAAATGATGAAACAGTTTCTCTCTTGGTAAAAGAGGCAATTTCTCATGCAGAAGCTGGAGCTGATATGATTGCTCCATCCGATATGATGGATGGGCGAATTGCAGAAATTAGAAAAGGGTTGGATGATAAAGGATTTCAAAATATTCCTATAATGAGTTATGCCGTAAAATATTCCTCTGGATATTATGGACCTTTCCGTGATGCAGCCGATTCTGCTCCTGCTTTTGGGGACAGACGTTCGCATCAAATGGATATTGCAAATGGTTTAGAAGCAATTAGAGAAGCAGAGTCTGATATTGAAGAAGGCGCTGATATTATTATGGTAAAGCCCGCTGGAGCTTATTTGGATATTATAAAAGCTGTGAAAGATAAATTCCAAATGCCGACCGCTGCTTATCAAGTAAGTGGAGAATACTCGATGATAAAAGCTGCTGGGAAACTCGACTGGATTGACGAAGAACGCGTTATGATTGAATCACTAATTGCAATTAAACGTGCCGGAGCAGATATGATTTTGACTTACTTTGCAAAAGATGTGGCAAAGTTTTTGGACAAGCAATAATATATTACTTCTAAATCTTAATTCTTTCATGGTGAGCGGAGCCGAACCATGTCAATTTAATTATCAGTAAAACACACTTCGACTTCGCTCAGTGTGACAATTAAAATTTTATGGGTTTATTATGAACATCTCAACAAGCGAAAAATTATTTGAAGAAGCTAAAAAATTTATTCCAGGCGGAGTAAATTCTCCAGTTAGAGCTTTTAATTCTGTAGGTGGAAATCCTTTGTTTATTAAGGAAGGAAAAGGTTCTAAATTTACTGATGCTGACAATAATGAATATATTGATTACATCGGAAGTTGGGGTCCGCACTTATTCGGACATAATCCCGATTTTATTATTGATGCGCTTAATGAAGCAATTAAAAAAGGTACAAGTTTTGGCGCTCCAACAGAAATTGAAATTAAAATGGCGGAACTTATTACCCAGCTTGTTCCATCAATTGAAAAAGTTAGAATGGTTAACAGCGGAACTGAAGCCACAATGTCTGCTGTTCGTGCAGCGCGCGGGTTTACCGGCAGAGAAAAATTTATAAAGTTTGAAGGCTGCTATCACGGTCATGCAGATTACTTTTTAATCAAGGCCGGATCAGGCGCTTTAACATTGGGCGTACCAACTAGTCCTGGTGTTACAAAAGGAAACGCAGCCGATACTTTACTTGCCAACTACAATGATATAAATTCAATAAAAGAATTGGTTGCAAAAAATAAAAATGAAATTGCGGCAATAATTATTGAACCCATTGCTGGGAATATGGGAGTTATAAAAGCTGAAGATTCCTTTATTAGAGAAGTTAGGTCAATTTGTGATGAAGAAAAAATTGTTTTGATTTTTGATGAAGTAATGACCGGTTTCAGAGTTGCAAAAGGTGGGGCCCAAGAAATTTTAGGAGTTACTCCAGACCTTACAACATTTGGTAAAATTATTGGCGGAGGATTACCAGTTGGAGCTTTTGGAGGCAAAGCAGAGATTATGAATAAGATTGCCCCAGTTGGACCAATTTATCAAGCTGGAACTTTAAGCGGAAATCCTTTAGCAATGTCTGCTGGATTTGCAGCTTTAAGTCACATTAAAAATAATCCAAATATTTATGATTTGCTGGAAGAAAAATCTTCATACCTGGCAAATGGTTTTGCAAAAAATTTAGAAAAAATTGGTAAAAATTATTCAATGAATAGAATTGGCTCAATGATGTGTATGTTTTTTACAGAAGAAAAAGTAGATGATTTTCAATCTGCAGTAAAATCAGATACTCAGCTTTATGGCAAATATTTTCATAAAATGTTAGATCAAGGTATTTATCTTGCTCCTGCACAGTTTGAGGCTTTATTTGTTTCAACCGCACATTCAAAAGAAGATTTAGATAAAACAATTAAAGCACATTATAATTCTTTGATTGAAATTCAATAAATGAGTAGATAAGTTAGTGTAATACATTTTGAAAAGTTTTGTTTCACAATTGAAACAAGTTGATTTATGGCAGATTACGAAATAAAAAACGAAGATATTCTTGATAGCTTAGGCGAAGGGGTTTTTACAGTTGATAAAAGTTTTAGAATCAACTTCTTCAATAAAGCTGCCGAAAGAATTACTGGACATAAACGAAATGAAGTCGTTGGTGAATATTGCAAAAATGTTTTTAAGTCTAAACTATGTTATGCAGACTGTCCAATCGCACTTGTTCTTAATTCGCATAAAAATATTTACGATTTTGAATCTAAAATAAAATGCTGCAATGATAATTACGTTCCCATCAAACTAAACGCTGCAGTACTTTATAACGACGATGATAAACCAACCGGCGGTGTTATCTCCTTTAGAGAAATTTCTGATTTTGAAAAGATAAAGCAAGACCTTTCCCAAAATAGTCAGTTTTATGGAATTATTGGAAAGAGTAAACCAATGCGCGAAATTTTTGAGCTTATTGAAGAAATAGCCGAATCTGACGCTCCTGTTTTTATTCATGGTGAATCTGGAACAGGAAAGGAAATGATTGCAAATGCAATCCAAAAAACCAGTTCTCGTAAAGACAAAGTTTTTATCAAAATAAATTGCTCCGTTTTTCCTCCGCATTTATTGGCAAGCGAATTATTTGGACATGTGAAGGGTGCTTACACAGATGCTGTTAAGGACCGCCCAGGCAGATTTGAAATCGCGGATGGCGGAACAATTTTTCTTGATGAAGTTGCAGAAATGCCTTTGCAAATGCAATTGCAATTACTAAGGGTTTTACAAGAGGGAACTTTCGAGCGCGTTGGAGAATCAATTACAAGACGTGTTGATGTGCGAGTAATTGCTGCAACTAATATCAATATTGAAGATGCACTTAAATCCGGAAAATTTAGAGAAGATCTATATTATCGATTAAATGTAATCCCAATTGAAGTTCCACCACTAAATAAAAGAATGGAAGACATTGTTCCGTTAGTAAAGTTTTTTTTGAATAAGTTTTCACTTTTATATAAAAAAGAAATAAATGATTTTGATGATGAAGCATTAGAATTAATACTCAATTTTGACTGGCGCGGCAACGTTAGAGAACTTGAAAATGTTATAGAATATTCCTTTGTTAGAACAAATAATTCCAAGATAATATCAGCTTCTAAATTGCCTCCAATTGTAAAGAACAATAATTCAAAGAAAAAAACTTTCTCTAAATATCTCTCAGATATCGATTCGTTCGAAAAAAATCAACTGATTGAAATTCTTGAAAAACACCGCTGGAACAAAACAAAAACTGCTAATGAATTAAAGATTGGCAGAACCACATTATGGCGCAAAATGAAAGAATTGAACATTCTTGATCAAGAAAATTAGAACTGTTTCATATTTGGAACAGTTTGTTCGCATACCCGCAACCTATTATAATAAAACAACTTACATAGTTTTACCCTAATAACCATACCCAAAAGAAACAAACCGTTTCATTCCATAATGCGATAAGCCCCTCTTTTAGTAACAATTAGTTGGCATCTAAATTGCACAATTGTTAAGAATATTAATTAAGGGAAAAATCATGAATAAATTCTCACTTTATTTTTTATTAACAATTTTAGCATTAGCGTTTCTTTCAGCATGTAATAATGATGAAAAAGAATTACCAATTACTCCTGGCGGAGATGGAACATTAGCAAAAAACACTTGCGAAGGTTGCCACACAGATTATGAATTATTGAAAGCTGTTTATACTCCTGATCCTCCCTCAACCGGCGGGGCAGGTTGTGGAGGTGAGGCTCCGCATTACGAACCTTATGATAGAGTTGCTTTAAAAGGGACTGGATACCAAACTTTTAAGAATAGTGTACATGGAAAACTTGGTTGTGTTTCTTGCCATAATGGTATTGATAATGCGTCCGGTGATACCGATGTAGCTATAAAAGAGAAAGCCCACTCTGGTGATTTTATTGCTGGTCCATCAATTTACGCAACTGAAAAATGTGCTTCATGCCATCCTGATATTGTAGCTAGAACTCATAACAGTACCCATGAGCAAGGTTGGGGACAAAAAAGTATGGTTACTTTAAGATATGGAATTGGAACTGGAGCAGATAAATTTGAACAACTTCCTGAAGAATTAAAAGCTGGTTATAAAGCAAATTGCCAAACTTGTCATGGAACATGTGCCGAGTGCCATGTTACCAGACCACATGCTGGAGGTGGCGGTTTGATGGACGGTCACAATTTTAATAAAACTCCGGACATGAGAAAAAATTGTACAACTTGCCATGTTAGTCGCGGTGGACATGCTTACTTTGGTGAAGGTATTGGAACAGTTCCAGATGTTCATCTTACAAGTGCCGGATTTACTTGCATGGATTGCCATTCAACAAATGAGGTTCATGGGGATGGAAATTATTATGATCAACGTTATAAAAATAAATTGAAACCAGAATGTGTGGACTGCCATAGCGGACTTGAAACAGTTAACGATTACCACACTAAGCATTATAACTCATTCAACTGTCAAACATGTCATTCCCAAGATTATAACAATTGCGGAAGCTGCCATGTCCCAGAACCAGGTAGTGGTCATGGTGGTGCTAGAATTGAAGCTCATCTTAAATTTAAAATTGGTATGAATCCGATTCCGGAAACGAAACCTTATAGAATGGCAACACTACGTCAATCCCTAATGGCACCGGATAGCTGGGATGGTTACGGTGTTGCAACCATGCCTAATTTTGATATTAGACCTTCGTATAAATATACTACGCCCCATAATATTATTAGGTGGACACAAAGGACAATTGCTGATTCACTGATAGATAACCGTCATCCAAAATGTGCTCAAGCGTGTCACATAATTAAAGATGCTGAAGGCAATGTTCACAATAAAGAGTATTATTTATTTGAATCTGACTTTACCGAACCATGGCAAAGTACTTCGACAAACCAATATACTGTTGATGGAAAATTGCCTGCAAGATGGCAGATAAATTAAAATATATAATTAACAAAAACACCATAAACTAAGGAGTACCACAAATGAACGAATTAAGAAAATTATTTTATCTCTTGCTAATAATACCGATTCTTTTTGTTAGCACAAATTGTAGCGATGACAAAACAACCGATCCGGTTGCTATTAATGAGGCAGAAGTACTTGCAACATATCTTGAAGCCAATGGAAATCCTGTAAATACTTTTGGACAAATGACGACTGCCGCAGCTGTTAAAACTAATTTACTTGCAAGCGCAAATCAATACATTATTGACATTCGATCAGCTGCAGACTATGCAAACGGTCACATACAAGGGGCAGTAAATGTTGCTGCAACTGAAGTATTAAAGCATTATGAAGTAAATGGACTAAGCAGCAAAGAAGTTGTTGTAATTGCATGTTATAGCGGGCAAACTGCAGCTTGGGTGACTGCACTTTTGCATACAATGGGTTATACAAATGTTAAAGATTTATTATTTGGAATGTCTAGTTGGAATGCAAAAACAGCAGGTGCTTGGAAAGGTGGAATCAGCAATGCGAAAGCTGCTCAATTAGTAACAGCAGCTACTGCAAAAGCAGCCGCAGGTGAATTACCAACACTTTCAACCGGTAAAACTGAACCAACCGAAATTTTAAGAGCAAGAGTTGAAGCTGTTTTTGCAGAAGGATTTGATGCTGCAAAAATGACAAATGCAGCTTTGTTTGATACTCCAGCCAATTATTATATTGTTAATTATTGGACAGAAGCAGATTATAGTTGGGGACATGTTCCGGGTGCAATTCAATATACACCTAAAGTTGATTTAAATTTAGGTTCATCACTAAAAACTCTTCCAACAAATAAACCAGTAGCTGTTTATTGTTATACTGGTCAAACATCTGCTCATGTTGCAGCTTACTTAAGAGTTTTAGGTTATGATGCCAAGTCAGTTCTTTATGGAGTTAATGCTATGGCGCATGATACTATGCCAGGAACAAAATTCGATGAAGCAACTCATGTAAATGATAATGAATTAGTTACAAATTAATTGTTAAATTAATGATGAGCCTCAGAAATTGGGGCTCATTTATTTAAGAGATAAAAAATGCACGAAATGTTAGGCAATCAATATTTTATGACAAGGAATTACTTAGGAGCAGCAGAAGTTTTTGCAAATGTTCTAAAGGAAGATCCCAATAATTTAAATGCTAAAAAGAAAATGATTGTCTCATTAACCCAAATTGGTAAATACGAAAAAGCTGCTCAATTATTTACTGAACTAATTAGTGATAATCCGGATTTAATCATAAATACTGATCCGGTAAAAGATGATTGCCCTTGCTATGAATTAGTTGATAGATTGGAAGAAATGACTAAACTAAATGATGAAAGTTTTACAACTCTTCAAACCTTAGGAATTCTTTGGCTCTATTGCGACATTAATAAATCTATAAATTATTTTAGAAAGGCAAAAGGACTTAAACCAAGTGATAAAAACATTAACACTGTTTTAAATATCTTAGAAAAAAAACTTCAAGAAATTCATTAAAATTCATTCCTAATTTGTTGCTTTATCTTTAAGTGGTTGTGAAATAAAAAAATCATCATAAATACGTTGGGTGTAATCAGTAATCAATTCAGATATTCTATCATACTTTTTAGAAACAATTACTAATCCCGCATGATATTTTTTATTTAATCTCCAAGTAATTTCCTTATCATTATAATTAGAAGTATCTGGGTTCTCCTGCTTAGCTAATGAAATCAATATTGCACCATAATTATTTTTTATTTTAGGGACTTTATACTTTTCATTTTCTTTCATGTTTTCGATTATTGCCCATTCCTTCCAAAGATTTACACCAGAGTATTCTTCAATCATATTAGATAAATTTGCTCCGCCAACTCTTGAAGAAGTTTCCAGAAAATAAAACTTACCGTCCTTTCCCTTAATAAATTCAGTATGAGAAACGCCTTTCTTCAAACCTAAAGATTTAATAACCGCATTATTAATATTTATCAAATTCTTTTCGTCATCACTTCCCTTTTTAACTGAACGTGAACAAAAAACTCTTCCTTGATGAGCAACCTCGAAGGGTGGTAATGTATATTGATGAGCTAGAGCAAGTTTAACTTCATAATTAAATATTATTGAATCAACATGGAAAATTTCTCCTTCAATAAATTGTTCAATTAGATAATATGATTGTTGATCTCCCAATCTATTTATAGCTTCCCAAGCTTCTTCTTTGGAGTGCAGCTTTTTGATTCCAATTGCACCGGCCTGAGACCTTGGTTTTAGAATATATGGAGGTTTATGTGAATCCAAAATAATATTTATTTCTGCATGATTTAATACGTGTACAAAGTCAGGAATTGATATTTTATCATCTTTAGCTTTTTTTCGCATCGCTAATTTATCTCTAAAATATCGAGCTGTAGTTTCACCCATTCCCCCAATTCTTAAATGCTCACGTAGTTTAGCAGCTTTTTCAACATCAAAATCATCAATTGCAATTATGCGATCAATTTTTTCTGTTCGGGCCAAAAAACTTATACTGTTAATAACTTCATCCATATTCCATTCATTATTGTTGTCGGGTACATAAAATATTTCATCAATATATTCTTTTGGCCAATTTTCGTGCATTAAACTTTCTGAAGTTACAAGTAAAACGCGATTTCCTAATTCTTTACACTTAATTAAAAAATCTTCGCCTTTTTTATAGCTTGCAAGACATAAAAATGTTAGTGGGATTGATTGCTTCATAAACACCTCTTATCTGATTTCAGAAAGATGCAAAATTATTTGTTGTAATTCAATATTTATAACAATGTAAAATAATATATTGAGAAATTTTAGAATCGGTTAAGTAAAAACTTTTGTGATTATTTCACAAGCTTGATGTATTTGATCAAAACTAACATCTAAATGGGTTACAGATCGTAAAGTGCCAATTTGCCCTATCGATAACATCAATCCATGCTTCTTACATTCTGCAAGTGCTTCTTCAATATTTTTCTCTAGAGGTTTAAATATGATAATGTTAGTTTCAACATCTTTATTTATCAGTTCAAATTTTCCGGTTTCTACAATATGTTTTGCTAATATTTTAACTTTCTCATGGTCTTCACTTAATCGCTCAATATTATTCTTTAGTGCGTAAAGTCCCGCAGCGGCAAGAATCCCTGCTTGTCGCATTCCACCGCCCAAAGCCTTTCGTACTCTGAAAGCTTCATTGATAAATTCTTTTGAACCAGCTATTATTGAACCAACCGGAGCACCCAGACCTTTTGATAGACAAACAGAAACCGAATCGAAGTACGAAGCAAATTCATTTACCTTAATTCCTGATGCAACTGAGGCATTCCACAATCTTGCTCCATCCAAATGAAATTTTAAATTATACTTTTTGGCGAGAGATTGCATTTTTTCAATTTCATCTAATTTGTAAATTGTCCCGCCGGCTCGGTTATGTGTATTCTCTATTTCAATAAGTTTTGTTCTCGGCATATAGTAAGCACTAGTTGGGCGAATTAACGGTTCAACTTTTTCCGGGGTGAGAATTCCCCTTTCACATTTTATTGGATAAAGCTGCAACCCACTTAAAACTGCTGGTGAACCGGACTCATATTGAAAAATATGAGCATCTGCATCACAAATAACTTCATCGCCGGGTTGTGTATGAACATTAAGGCAAATCTGGTTCCCCATTACACCGCTTGGAACAAACAACGCCTCCTGTTTGCCCAATAATTCCACAGCATATTCTTGTAATTTGTTTAATGTAGGATCCTCTTTAAAAACATCATCGCCAACTTCGGCTTCATACATTGCCTTTCGCATTGCTTCAGATGGACGTGTAACTGTGTCACTTCTTAAATCAATTAAATTTTTCATAATCCTCCAATAGAACGCGGATAACACGAATCACGCAGATATCCACAGATTTTAAATTAATTACTAAATACTTTTCTTCTGAATTCGGCTTTCTTTCCAAAATTTAATAATAAACCGACTTCAATTTTAGTTGCTTTCAAATAAATTATTAATTGCGCTTCGTTTTCATCACAAATACTTTCAGCCGCCTTTAATTCAACTATCACTAAATCATTAATAATAAGATCAGCAAAATAATCTCAGACTTGATTACTCTCATAAAATACATTTATATTCTGCTGTTGTTTAACTTTTAAACCAGATTTCCTTAATTCGATGCACATTGCATTTTCATAAACTTTTTCTAGAAATCCATAACCCTAAGTATTATTAACTTTATAGAAGGCACCAATTATTATTTCAGTCAAATTTTCATGCAGCATAAATCTTCCTTTTGATCAGCGAAAATCCGTGTGATCTGCGTTATCCGCGTTCTATTATTTTTTTTATACAAAAAATTAATAAATACTAATATTGAAATAAAAATACTAATGTATGGAAAAAAGTAAAGGATGCTTTGTGAAAAATGTTTTATCCGTTCTCAATTCAACATCTCCCACTAATACTTTGCGAGTAAACATTTCTGTATCTTTTATTGTAATTCCCAAAGGATTAACAATGCAGCTTATTCCCCCGTTTGCCGCTCTAACCAAAGTTCTTCTGTTTTCAACTGCTCTTAAAACTTGCATTTCTTTATGTTGATAAGGTCCGCTTGAATTTCCATACCAGCTATCGTTTGTAACTACAGCAATAAACTCAGCACCTTTTTCAACAAATGCAGCAATAAAATCCGGATAAATTGCCTCAATGCAAATAACACCACCAATACTATAATTTTCCGAAGACTTATTTTTTTGTTCCTCTAAACACTAAAGTATCAGTTCCAGTATTCCAGCTTGAAATTCCTACATTCCATTTTATCCACTTTCCCAAAATTGGGATTATATCCACAAGTGGAACTTTTTCTCCAAATGGAACTAATTTAATTTTACCATATTGCTCAAACTTATTGTGTGGAGTAAAAAATAAAATTGAATTATAAGAAGTGTAAACTGCCTTACTATTTTTTACCGGTTTTGCATCGGCTGGCGCTTTAGTAGAATCATAATAAAAATTTGCATGCGGCATCCCTGTTAAAATTGAGACCTTAAAACTATCAACAAAATTTTGAATTCGTGCAGCTTCATTTTTATAGCTGGGAGTCATTAAGTAAACAGGTAAAGCTGTTTCCGGCCAAATTACTAATTCTGCATTTTGAGAAATGGCTTCTTTAGATAAATCGAGATAAAGATCAATCTGTTCATCTAAATTACCTAATTCCCCACTTTTTATTTGGATTGATATTTGGCTGAATTAAACCAATAGTTATTTTTGATTCAGATTTTTCATAAGAATTTATTTTAATCAATCCATAAATAATAGGAATCAAAATAATTGATAAAAATAAAACAGCAAATTTACAGTTGCACCTTTTAACATTTTTGTAATCAAAGAACAGCTTATATGCAAAAATATTAGCATAAATTATTAGAACTGTTAATCCGTAGGAGCCAATAATATCAGCTATTTGAATATAAGATGTTAAATACGGCAATCCATTACTTAAAGAAAGCCAGGGAAATTTAAAGTCCGTTATTGAGTAAATATATTCGTAAAAAAGCCAAAACCATGGAAGTAAATAAATAGCATATTGTTTGCTAAAATATTTTTTTGCAAAATAATAAAGCGTGGAAGGAATTAAAAAAACTATTGGATTAAAAAACATTAATACAGAACCGGCAATCATTAAGAAAGGATCTGCATCCTTCGTCCAACTCCCAACCCAGTAAAGTGTAATTAAGTTAAAGAAAAATATTGTGAAATAAGTAAAACGATTTATTTCTGCTAAAGAATTTCTTTTTTCTAAAACAATTAAATAAGGAACCATTGCAGTAAACAGCAGATAAGATAAAGGAATTGGAGGGAAAGACAAACCTAATAAAACTCCAGAAACCATTCCGAGCAATAGTTCTTTCCTATTTTGTTTTTTTTGTTCCGGAGTTTTGTAAGACTTGAATAATTTCTTAAACATTTGCTTTCTTCTTTTTAATAATAAATCTAGCTACAAAGAAAATAATTACAATTGCGGTAATTGCCATTCCAACATTTGAGTATGTTGATAAATAATAATCAATAAGTTCTATGTTATTCCCTAGTTGCATTCCTAAATAAATTATTATAAGATTCCATGCAAAGGCGCTGATTAAAGCAAAGATAAATGTCTTCCCAACAGATAATTCATGTACACCAGAAAAGAAACTAATTACAGATCTTGTTCCGGGCAAAAATCTATTCGCGAGTACAATTTTGTAGCCGTATTTGGAAAACCATTCGTCGGTTTTATGTAAAGCATCTTGACTAATAAATTGGAGCTTTCCGGAACGCAATACTTTCTCGCTTAAAAAAAAGCCGATATAATACATGAGAATAAATCCCGCAGCACTACCAATACTTGTAATTAATAATACTGGTAAAAATTCAGCGGAAGTTGAAGCAATCAAAGATGCACCAATAACGACAATAACATCACTTGGCGAAGGCGGGAAAACATTTTCAATAAATGCGAAAAAAAATAAAATTAGATAAACCCAATTTGTATCAAGAGTGCTAATGTAATGAAGAATTTGCTCTAACATTAATCGCCTAAATCTTCAAAAAGTAAAACTGTTGCAAATGCTTTTACGCCTTCTTCATTGCCAACAAATCCTAATTTTTCAGAAGTTGTGGCTTTTACGGAGACTTGGTTTATATTAATCCTTAAAATTGATGCAATGCTTTTTCTTATTTCTAATATATAATTTTTTAATTTGGGTCTTTCCATAACTACGGTTGAATCAATATTACTAATCCTAAACATCCTTTCTAAAACTAATTCATTTACTTTTCTCAAAAGAATTTTACTATCAATATTTTTATAATCCGGATCAGTATCAGGAAAGTGCTGACCAATATCTCCCACAGCTAAGGCGCCAAGCAAAGCATCGCATATTGCATGAATTAAAACATCTGCGTCTGAATGACCCAACAAACCCTTCTCCGCTGGAATTTCAACCCCGCCTAGAAATAATTTTCTATCCGCAGCAAAGGCATGAACATCATACCCAAAACCGGTTCTTATATTCATTAATATCTCCTAATCTCAAAACTGGAGAATTCACCAATAAAACTTCTCCAAGCAATTTTAATATCTCTAACGTCAGCGTGCATTGGGCCAACTTTTAGTTGATTAAACAATTCTTCAATCAAATGTTTTTCACCTTCTACCACTGTTAAAACTGTTCCATCATATTGATTTTTTGTAAAACCAAATAAATTTAATTGGGTTGCTTTCCTTAAAACAAAATATCTAAACCCAACACCTTGAACTAATCCACTTACAATTATTTCTGCTCTAGAAATATTATCTTTCATTTTTCAATAATAAATTTTCATAAAGTTCAGAAATTAATAATCCAACTAAAATCAATCCAGCACCGAGGTATCCAAAATTAGTTATTTTTTCACCTAATATAAAGAAGGCAAAAACTGCTGCAAAAATAGGTTCAAAGGAAAAAATAATCCCAGCTTTAGCTGGTGTAACATTTTTTTGAAATTTAGTCTGAAGCGCCGTGGTTATTAACGTTGCAAAAATTGATGTGTAGATAATTGCCCAAACTAAATTTGTTGTTAAATTAATTTTCAATGGCTCCAAATTTGTATTACTAAAAAATATAAGAAATAATAATGATAAAACCGCGGTAGTTATAATTTGTAAAAATAAAAGAATCCCAAAATCATACCGCGATGTTTCCACATCCAAATAAATTATGTAAAGTGCAAAAAAGAAAGCACAAATTAGTGTTAGCAAATCTCCAAGGTTAAAGTTAGTTCCAAGATCAACAAATAAATTATTGATTGAACTTCCGCCGCTGGAAAGAAAGCTGATTCCAATCATGACAATCATAGTACCAATGATAACTCCTTTTGTCGGCGGACGTTTTTCAATTATACTTGAAGCAGTGGAACAATTATTACAGCTGTTCCTGTTAAGAATGCAGACTTTGTTGCTGATGTAAATTTTAAACCAACTGTTTGAGTAGCAAAACCAATAAATAATAAAATCCCTATAAAAATATACCGCACGTAAATTTTGTTTTGTAAATTTTTTGTTATGCATAAAGGAAAGTAAAATTGCTGCCGCTATTAAGAAACGAATTGCAATAAAAGCCATTGAGGAGACATCATTCAGCGCTTCTTTTACAATTACAAAAGTTCCGCCCCAGAGTAGTGTTACTAAAATTAGAATTGCTTCAGATTTGTATTTTGAGTTTGATGTTAGCAAGTTTATTTTAAATTTTAAAATTGTTATTACTATTTTTACTCAGTTACTCAATTTTTAGTCAGCAATAATTAATGTGAAAATAACAATTTAGAATTCACAGAAATCATTTCTTACTTGTATTAGTTTGTATAACCAAAATTTTTAAGTGCATTTTTATCTTTACGCCAATTTTCAACAACCTTTACTCTTAGTTCAAGATAAATTTCGCGCATTAAAAATTCTTCTATTGATTTTCTTGCGGCATTGCCTAACTTCTTTATTGAAGCACCTTTTTTTTCCAAGTATAATTGGTTTTTGAGATTCCTCTCAACAACAATTACCGCAGAGATATAATCTTTTCCTCTTTCTCTTTCAATAAATTGCTCAATAAAAACTTCTACGCTATATGGAATTTCATCATGGAAAATGTCTAATATTTTTTCTCTTATTTTTTTTCAGCCACGAAAAATTTTTTCCGGTTCATCTGTTAATTGATCATCGGGATAAAATTTGGGGTGAAATGGCAAATATTCTAAAATTGTATTTAGCAACGTATCCAGATTAAAATTTTCTAAAGCAGAAATTGGAATGACTTTTTTCAAACAATTCATTTTGTTCAAAAATTGTAATTGCATTATTAATAGTTTGGGAATCTGATAAATCCATTTTATTAATTACTAATATATTTTTTGTCGTTTATTTGATATTATTTTTTTAAATTTTCTTTATCAAATATTTTGGTTTCCTTTGCCAAATCTTTAGCGGCTATCATAAATACAAGTATATCAGCATCTTTAACTGAGCTTTCAACATACTCAATTAATTTTTTTTCTTGAAGCAAATATTTTGGCTCTAAAATTCCAGGTGTGTCTAAAAAAACTATTTGGTAATCTTCTTTATCAAGAATTCCCAAAACTCTTTTCCTCGTTGTTTGAGGTTTATCCGTTACTATGGAAATATTCTCTCCAACGAGTTTATTAGTTAATGTAGATTTACCGACATTAGGTTTGCCGACTATTGTTACAAATCCAGATTTAGTATTCATATCTCAATAAATTTTTGAACATAAAGATAATGAAAAAAAGCGGCAGAATTTTTTAGGTAAGAACCTTAATATTTTGACATGGATTAAAAATGATTAATTCTGTCTTTAAAGTCTTTATATGAATTTAATACAAAAAAAAAACTTAATAGAATTATAAATCCCACTATGCCAGAAACAGTTCTGAATATTTCTGAAGCTATCAATTTTGAAATAAATGCAAATGCTGGTCTGGTATAGTTTTTAATATAATTTGTTGCGGAAGGCGCATCTTGAATAAATTTTAGATCATTTAAATAAAAGAAAAACATAAATAAAACAGTAATTAAAACGATAGATAAAACAGTAATTACCCCGCGGAAAAAATAATTTTTCTGATATTTTGATTTTAACTTAGAGACTAACTTGCTCATAATTTTTTCGGAAATATCTATCGGGGCTTCATGAACCGGTAATTCATAAAGATTTTCATGAACATATTTTTTGAGTTGAGAATTTTTTTTTAAACTCATTATCAGATTTTAGTAAAACATTTACACTTTCTAATTCTGCATTACTTAATTCATTATCTAAATATTTATTTATAAGTTCGTCATAATTATGTTTCATAATAATTCCTCTTGGTAATTATGTTGAATCAATAAATCTCTCAACAAATTTCTTGAGCGATGTAAAAGCACTTTACAGTTCACTAAAGATAAATCCAAAACTTCGCTAATTTCTTTCAATGATAAATTATCTAAATAAAATAATATTAATATCAAGAGAATTTCTAACCGGTAATTTATCAACCATTTTAATCAGATATTCTTTTTTTTTTTCTGAGATTGAGTAAACTTCATTGTCTTCATCTTTAAGAAAATATAGATCATCAATCGAACTCATTTCCATTTCTATTTTTTTTTTTTTTAGCAGAAATAATTGTCAATCCGGTATTATAAACTATTTTATAAAACCATGTAGAAAATTGTGATTCACGGCGAAAAGAATCTAAAGAATTAAAAGCTTTAATAAAACTATCTTGTAAAGCTTCTTCCGCATCCATTTTATTTTTCAAGATATTTACCAATAATGAGAAAGCTTTATTCTTATATCTATCAATTATCAATGTATAATCGTTGGTATTCCCCTTTTGGACAGAATCAATTATTTCTATATCAGTCAGCTTTTTCATCTTACAAATTTAGACTAAAATAAAAAAGTAAAGGTTACAAAAAAATAATTTATAAAATCGTGTAACCTTTTATAGTGCAATCTTAGTCAAAAGAAATGAGAAGAAAAAAACTTTACATCAAAATTATAAATAATTTAAGGAGACTAAAAATGTATGAAAGACAATTAATGGTTGAAGCAATTATGGGCCCTATAACAGGAATATTAATAACATTAATTAATTGGTTTTGGTAGTTGCAACTTATATTTATTTTAGGGCAAGAGAAAGACAAATGATGATTGAAAAAGGATTAACGCCCGAACAAATTTCAGAACTTTTTAAATCAAAAAGAAATCCTTATACATGGTTGAAATTAGGTGTTATTATTATTGGAGCAGGTTTAGGGTATTGGATTAGGGAGTACTTACTGATAATTGGGGAATGAATGAAGGTTTTTCTTTCTTTATTAATAATTACTTTTATAGGGGCTGGATTTGTTGCAGCATTTTTTATTTCAAGAAAATTTGAAAAAGAAGATGAGAGAAGTGAAGTAAATAAAAATTAGTTGGGATTATAATGGTAATGCCGGTTTCCGATTTTGGGAATACCGGCATCTAAATTTCTACATTAATAGATTCCGGTATTTTAAAAAACACAAACCGGAATGACTTAAAATCATAAAAAAATTAAACTAACTCCTTATCTTCCAACCAACGCTGAGCATCTAGAGCAGCCATACATCCTGTTCCGGCAGCTGTTACAGCTTGTCGGTAAGTTTTATCAGCAACATCACCAGCGGCAAAAACTCCCTCAATATTTGTATATATGTAGAACCGGGCTTTACTTTTAAATATCCGGTTTCATCCATATCTAATTGTCCAGCAAAAGTTTTGTATTTGGCTGATGACCAATTGCGATGAAAATTCCATCAGTTTTAATTTCTTCTGTACTTCCATCTGTTGTATCTTCTAAAATTGCACCAGTCACTTTTTTTCTGACCCATCGCATTTTGTTCGCCAAGAACTTCTTTAATAGTTTTATTTAACGCAAAAGTGATTTTGGGATTTTTCTTTGCTCTATCAAGCATAATTTGCGAAGCTCTGAATCCCTCTCTTCTATGAACAATTACTACTTCTGATGCAAAATTAGTCAAGTAAATAGCTTCTTCTAAAGCTGTATCACCACCGCCAACAACTAAAACTTTCAATCCTTTATAAAAGAAACCATCGCAAGTTGCACAAGCAGAAACTCCATATCCCATATATTTGGTTTCGCTTTCAATACGTAATAATTTTGCGCTTGCTCCAGTGGAAATTATGACTGCATCTGCGGTTAATTCTTTATCTTCTGCTTTTAATTTAAATGGTCTTTGAGTGAAATCAACTTCGGTAATTTCTTTAAATTCACACGTTGCTCCAAATTTACATGCTTGTTTACGCATAACATCCATTAGTTCCGGACCTTGAATTCCATTTTCAAAACCAGGATAATTTTTTCAACCTCAGTTGTAATAGTTAATTGTCCGCCTGGCTGCATTCCTTCATAAATAACAGGACTTAAATTTGCTCTCGCCGAATAAATTGCTGCGGTTAAACCAGCTGGCCCTGATCCAATAATCAATAATTTGTGATGATTTTCTGACATAATTTTTCTCCATTTACTTTATCAACTTTTATTCATTTAAAATTAGATTCTAATTTTATTAAAAAGTTTCACTCTTCTTTTTGTAAAAACTCTGAATTTCTTTTTAATCCTTTTAACTTTGCCCTTAAAATTGGACTCCCTTCAAATTTAGATTTAAACTGTCTATTTTCCATATCTTTTATTTCAGTAAAAGAAATGATTTTGTTCTCAATATTTTTAAATTCATTCAAAAATGTTTCTTCTGCAAATTTTATATTCCATGGACAAACATCTTGGCATATATCACAACCAAAAATCCAGTTTTCAAATTTACCAATAAATTCATCTGGAATAATATTTTTTGTTTTCAATTGTTAAATAAGAGATACATTTATTTGCATCAACAACATAATCTTGAACAATTGCTTTAGTTGGGCAAGCATCTATGCAAGCAGTGCACGTTCCACAAAAATCTTCAATCGGTTTATTATAATTTTCAAATGTTTGATTTGTCAAAATATTAGCAATAAAAAACCAGCTTCCTATTTCTTTATTTATAATATTGCTGTGTTTTCCTTGCCAGCCTAGTCCTGATTTAACTGCCCAAGCTTTATCCATGACAGGACCAGTATCAACATAACTTTTAGCCTGAAAACTTGGATCAAGTTCTTTTATAAATTCAATAAGTCTATCAAGTTTTTCCCAAATAATTAGATGATAATCTTTTCCCCAAGCATACCTTGAAACTTTTCCGCAATTTTCATCTTTGTCAAATTCTTCATCAACATAATAGTTCATTCCTAATGAAATTATGCTTTTACAGTTTTCAAGAATCTGACTCACATCTTTTCGCTTATCAGTATTCCGATCCATATAATTCATTCCGGATTGATAGCCTTTTTTCAACCATTCTTCAAGCAACTGAGTTTCGTTCGATAATAGTTGATACTTGGTAAATCCAATTAGATCAAACCCAAGTTCTTTAGCTTTTTGATGTTATTTGTTCTTTTAACAATTTAATTTCAATTATTTTTTTTGAAGGAATCAGAAATGAAAAAAAAACTCTATTACCAATTTAATTTTTTCTGGATAATTTTAACATAAATTTTATCATCTATTATTTTTTTTTTTATATGACTCAAGTCCTCTGCTTCCTCCGGTCAAATTTCCATCTTCTAGTCTAAAAGTCCAACCGTGCAAAGGACAAACTACACATTCGTTTTCAACAAATCCTTCATAAATATTTGAGGCATGCTGATGGGGGCAAATATTACTTACTGCAAATATTTTATTGTTAACCTTAAATATAGCTATGTCAACATCCTTAATATAAAACCTTTTTACCTATAGAATCTTTCAGCTCAGAATAGTTACAGACATAAGTATATTCTTCTAATTCGTTTATCATACCAATTCCGTAAAGCTTTCTTTAAAAAGAAATCCTTTATTGGTTTGTTGAACTGTTGCACAAACATTTAGGTGATCATGCTGAAATATGAGTTTCCAATTTTCTTCAACTGTACTTTTTAATATTCTTAGTTTTTCCGCCACCGTTTCTAACGGCTGAATATCATATCCCATAACATAAGGAATTGGAATATGGTGCATCGTAGGAATTAAATCGGCACAAAATAAAAAAGTATTTGATGAATCTGAAATCTTCAACATTTGCTGGTAAATTGTGTGTCCATTGATGGTTAGAAACTGAATTTCATCATCAAAGAATGAATCACCTTTGGTAAAATATAAAACACCAGCATCAACTAATGGTTGAAAGGTATGGCCAATAAAACTGCCTTTATCTCTATCGGAGGATTTATCGCCCAATCATAATGTTTTTGCTGAACATAATATTTAGCATTTTGAAAAGTTGGCACAAACTTTCCATTCTCAATTTTTGTCGATCCGCCAGTATGATCAAAATGTAAATGCGTTAAAATAACATCTGTAATTTGAGAAGGATTGATACCCTTTTTATCCAATGATTTTATTAAATCAAAATTTTGGTTATTAACATCATAAATTGAATTGAATTTCTCATCCCAGTTTTTACCTAATCCGGTATCAACTAAAATTTTTCTATTATCAGTTTCAAATAATAAACATCTAGCTCCAAGAGTTATTCTATTTTTTTCGTCTGCTGGATTTGTTTTTTGCCATAAAGGTTTAGGAATAATTCCAAACATTGCACCACCATCTAATGCAAAGGTTCCGGTTTCTAAAACTGTTAAATTATATTTCCCAATTTTCATTTGATTATACATTTTTTTTTTGCAAACTCTAATTTAGATTAATTCGTTTAAAAACAAAAAACCGTATAGGAAAATCCCACACGGTTTTTGAAATTCTGAGAAAATTAAAATTATCTATTTTCTACTTCATCCAAATAATCTTTTCTCTTTAATAAAGTTTCTTCGTCTTCTTCATGAGCTGGATCTGGAACACAGCAATCAACTGGACAAACAGCAGCACATTGTGGTTCATCATGAAATCCTTTACATTCGGTACATTTATCTGGTACAATGTAGAAAAATTCATCTGAATAGAAACCGTCTGCTCCTGATGGAGCTGCATCTCCTTCACCATAACTGTTGCCAGCTAAAGTCCATTCGTTTCCACCTTCATAAATTGCAGTATTTGGGCATTCTGGTTCGCAAGCACCGCAGTTAATGCATTCGTCAGTTATCATTATAGCCATAACTATTCTCCTAATAAAGTTTTGTTTGTGAGTAATTCTATTTTTGGAATTTGTCTTGTAATTTCTTTCTTATTTATATTATCTAACAAAAATTTTATTTCTTTAGTTAATTTATTAAGATTTACCTTATAATAAAAAAGGTAAATAAACTTCCAATTTTATAAGTCCTTTGTAAATTGACTTTTCGCTCCTTTCAAATTTCCACAAATTAAATGATAGCAGCCGACTGAAATTTGAACCATTCCTGAAAGAATAATTTCTCGTCCCTTTCTGCTTCCATCCAAATATCTTCAAAGAAATCATGAGCAGAAAAAAAAAAATCAGAATCATTAAATAAATGAACACCTTCATCAATATCAAACATGCAACACCTAAAAGTAAGAAATCACCAATATATTATCAAGATAATAAAGTATTATTTACTTTTTTACCAACTGCCACTTGCGCCGCCGCCGCCAAACGAACCACCTCCGCCGCTGAAGCCTCCAAAACCACCACCACTTGAACCGCCAAATCCACCGCCTCTTCCACCTAAACCGCCGCCATAATAAATGAATCCACCACCACGTCCGCCTTTGCCTTTATTTCTGGACATCATAAATATCATAATTATTATAAAAATTATTAGTCCTATTGGAATTTTAGTTTCTTTGTCACTATTTGGATTCCCTTTATATTCACCTCTTGTTGCAGCAATTATGGAATTTAAGCCTGCAAGCGTTCCTTCATAATATTGATCTCTTTTAAAAAATGGAGCAACATCATTTCTTATTATTGAACTTGCAAGTGCATCTGGTAAAGCGCCTTCCAACCATAGCCGACTTCAATCCGCATTTTTCTATCTTCTTTTGCAACATAAAACAAAACTCCATTGCTATTTTCTTTTGTTCCAATTTTATTTGCTTGAGCAGTTTCATACGTAAACATTTCAATCGGAAATCCATCCAGAGTTTTATTCATAAAAAAAACAATTTGGTTGGATGTAGAATCATCAAAAGTTTCTAATGCTCCATTTAAATAATTTATCTGATCATTGGATAAGGTTTTTGTGTAATCAACAGCATAACTGCTAAACTTAGGAATTTCCGGTTGAGCATTTATTATAGCACAGCTGAAAAAAAGTAAAAAGTATTTTGCTAACTTTTTTCTCAATTAAAATTCTACCTTTGGCGCAACATCAGAACCAGCTACGGATTTAAAATATTGTTTTTGAACAAAACCAGTAAAACCAGCAATAATGCTGCCTGGGAACTGTCTAATTGTGGTATTATAATTTTGAACAACTTCGTTAAATTTTTTGCGTTCCACAGAAATTCTATTTTCTGTCCCTTCCAATTGAGCTTGAAGTTGAGAGAAATTTTCATTTGCCTTTAGTTGCGGATAATTTTCCACTGTAACTAAAAGTCTTGATAACGCACCGCTTAAATTATCTTGTGCTGCTTGAAATTGTGCAAATGCATTCGGATCACTTAGCATTTCCGGACTCATATTAATCTGACTAACTTTTGATCTTGCTTCTGTGACTGCTGTATAAGTTTCTTTTTCAAAATCTGCAACGCCTTTTACAGTATTTACTAAATTAGGAATTAAATCTGCTCTTCTTTGATATTGATTTTCAACTTGGCTCCAACTTTGAGTTACGTTTTCATCTAACCCAACAAGATTGTTATAAATACCGGTTCCCCACATAATTGCGCCAATCACAACAACGGCAACAACAATTAATATTCCAATGGTTTTACTCATTTATTCCTCCACTAATAATTTAAAGTCTACTTTAAATTTAATTTTTATGAATTTTAATTCAAAACGAAAAATATTGTTTATCTATTTTAAAATAGACTCTCACGTCGCCTCGAAATAATGAGGCTCCTAAGAATGACTTTTTCGAATTAGTTTGTTAAACTTCTAACTGGTGCTGGAATTCTTCCTCCTCTACCAACAAAATTCTGACTCGATAGATTTCTCACTTCCATAATTGGAGCTTTTCCAAGTAAGCCACCGTAATCAATATAATCACCAAGTTTTTTTCCATAAGCCGGAATCAATCTGGCTGAAGTTGTTTTATCGTTAATAATTCCGATTGCGCACTCATCAGCAATAATTCCAGCAATTGTTGTTGCTGGTGTATCTCCGGGAATTGCAATCATATCCAACCCAACCGAACAAACTGCTGTCATTGCTTCCAATTTTTCTAATGATAGATTTCCTTTTTCTACAGCATTAATCATTGCCTGATCTTCACTAACCGGAATAAAAGCACCGCTCATTCCGCCCACAGAAGAACTTGCCATCAATCCAGCCTTCTTTACTGAATCATTCAACATTGCCAAAGCGGCAGTTGTTCCAGGCGCGCCAACATCTTCTACACCCATCGCAATTAAAATATCACCAATACTATCACCAGGTGCTGGCGTTGGAGCGAGAGAAATATCTACAATTCCGAAGGGAATTCCATGGCGGTTTGCAACTTCCCTTCCAATAAGTTCACCGGCTCTTGTGATTTTAAAGACTGTTTTCTTAATCACCTCAGCCAATTGTTGAAGATCAATTTTACCTGCGCTTTTAATTGCATCAAGCACTACACCCGGTCCGCTAATTCCTACATTTAGAACAACTTCAGGTTCGCTAATTCCGTGGAAAGCGCCTGCCACAAAAGGATTATCCTCGGGCACATTGCAGAACACAACCAACTTTGCGCATCCAATTGAATCTTTATCTTTTGTAAGTTCAGCAGTTTTTTTAATCACATCAGCCATCATCAGAATTGCGTCCATATTTATTCCGGCCTTAGTAGAAGCCACATTTATACTGCTGCAAACTCTTTCAGTTTCAGAAAGAACAAATGGTAATGATTTTATTAATTCGCGTTCGCCATTTGTCATACCTTTTTGAACAAGTGCGGAAAATCCGGCCAGATAATCAACACCAATCTCTTTGGCAGCTTTATCTAATACTTTTGCAATTTCAACAAATTCTTCCGCATTAAAAGCATCAAAAGGAATAGAAACCGGAGTAATTGAAACTCTTTTATTCGCTATCTTAACCCCGTATTGCTTTTCGATTTCGTTAGCATATTTAACATGATTTTTACCATACTTTAATATTTTATCGTATATTTTTTGTTTTGTAACTTCTAAATTTCTATCGGCACAATCTCTTAAACTAATTCCAAGAGTAACTGTACGGATATCAAAATGCTCTATTTCAGTCATTTTAATTGTATCTAGAATTTCTTCAAATTCATATTGCATTTATTGATATCTCCTTGATTGTTAAACTCTGTGCATGTATCTGAAAAGATCTTCATGCTGTAGATAAATTTTTATTTTAGTTTCTTCGGCAATTTTATTTAAATCGTTTTGCAAATCAGAAATATTTTTAGGCGAGTTTGAGATATCCAGAATGATGATCATAGTATAAAAATCACCCATTAATTTCTGACTCAAATCAGTAATATCGCAATTAGCTTCGCTTAATATCTTAGTAACGCCAGCAATAATTCCAGGATGATTCAAACCGAAGGAAGTCAGAATTACTCTTCCGGTCGTTTTATTTTCATCAGTAGAAGTCGCAGAAATATCAACTTCATTTAAAGTTTTTTCAACAACTTCTTTTACTAATTCAGGCGTTGCTTTTTCACCTAATTGATTAATAGCTTGTAAAGTAATTTTACGTATTTCACTTTCATTTAATGCCACAATAATTGTCCTTATTTAAATTTCTTACTAATGTAAATTTAGAATAAATTATAATAATTCTTTTTGTAATTCTCTCGCAATTACCAACTTTTGAATTTCAGAAGTTCCCTCATAAATTTCTGTAATTTTAGAATCGCGTAAAAATCTTTCCACATGATATTCTCTTACATAACCATAACCGCCATGAATTTGAATTGCCTCAAGCGAATTTTGCACTGCAATTTTTGATGCAAATAATTTAGCCATCGAGGCTTCTTTTATGTAAGGTTTTTTAGCATCTCGCAAAGCTGCGGCTTGCAAAGTTAGAAGTTTGGCAGCTTCCAAATCCGTTGCCATTTCAGACAGTTTAAATTGTATTGCTTGATGATTAAAAATTTCAGTTCCAAAAGCTTTACGTTCATTTGCATATTTAAAAGCGGTTTCAAAAGCTCCTGCTGCAATTCCCACAGCTTGAGCGGCAATTCCGTATCGACCGCCATTTAAAGTATCCATTGCAAAATTAAATCCTTTACCTACTTCTCCTATAATATTTTTTTCTGGAACTTTGCAATTTGTAAAAGTTAATGTACAAGTATCTGAACTTCTAATTCCTAACTTATCTTCTTTAACACCATGCTCAAAACCTTCCGTCCCTTTTTCAACAATAAAAGCGGTTATTCCTTTGTGTCTTTTTTCTTTGTCTGATTGTGCCATAACCAAATAATAATCAGCTGATTGCCCGTTTGTAATCCAATTCTTTATTCCATTTAATACCCAATAATCTCCTTCTTGAGTAGCTGAAGTTTGCTGGTGGGTTGCATCGCTTCCGGCTTCTGGTTCGGATAATGCAAAAGCACCAAGTTTTTCACCTCTTGCAAGCGGCTTTAAATAAGTCTCTTTAATATAATCCGATCCCCATTTTTCCAGACCAGTTGTAACTAAAGAATTATTAACCGACATTATAACAGCAACCGCCGCATCAACTTTTGCTATTTCAATCATTGCTAAAACATAAGAGACTGTATCCATTCCAGTTCCATCATACTTGGGTGAAACCATCATTCCCATAAAACCAAGTTCGCCCAATTTCTTAATAATCTCAGTTGGAAATTTGGCTTCTTTATCTCTTTCTATTACAGTTGGTAAAATTTCTGCTTGCGCAAAATCACGAGCAGTTTGCTGAATCATTAACTGTTCTTCGTTAAAATCAAAATTCATTTTGTCTCCTAATCATTTGTAATTTATAGGATTAAACTATCTTAAATAATGTATCAAACTAAAAAATGAAATTCGAAAATTCAATTAAATAATTTTAGAAAATCTTTACATAAATAACAGTTTTAAAGATAAGATAAATTCCCTCACTTTCTTATATTTGTGTTTATGAATAATGATAACAAGTTAACCGATCTAAAGAATTATAGTCTTACGGAAATTCAAGAATATATTAAGAATTTGGGCGATCAACCATTTAGGGGAAAGCAAATTTTTAATTGGATTTTTGAAAATTATGCTGATGATTTTGATGAATTGACCAATATTCCAATTTCGCTGCGAGATAAATTAAAAGATGTTGCAAAATTAAGGTCACTCAAATTACTTTCAAAGAGTAGTTCTTCCTCAACAGCAACTGTAAAATATTTATTAGAAACCGATGATGGCAAAAAAATTGAGTCGGTTATAATTCCAGAGAAAGAAAGACGTACCCTTTGCATTTCAACACAAGTCGGCTGCCCGCTTGATTGCAAATTTTGTGCAACTGGACTAATGGGCTACACTCGCAATTTAACTGTTGCAGAAATTTTGGATCAATATTTAATTACTTCAAAAGAAGTTTTGCCGAATACAATTACAAATATTGTTTTTATGGGAATGGGCGAACCGCTTTTAAATTACGCCGCAACAGAAAAAGTATTAAAAATTTTATTGCAAGATTTAGGAAATAAAATTGGCAGAACAAGAATTACAGTTTCAACGGCTGGAATTCCAAAAAAAATTATTGAGCTTGCAGATAGCGGACTTAGAGTAAAACTCGCACTTTCACTCCATTCTTGTTTTGATGAAATAAGAGATAAAATTATGCCTATAAACCTTAAGTACAATTTGCAAGAAAATATCGATGCGTTAAAACATTATTCAAGGAAAACAAAAACAAAAATTATGTTTGAATATACAATGCTGAAAGGAATTAATGATAGGGAAGAAGATTTAGATGCACTGAAAAAATTATGTAGCCAACTCCCTTCCAAAGTAAATATTATTCCTTTTAATAGCATTGCACATATGGTTAATGGCGGATTTTCATCAACACTTGAACCGACTCCATTTGATGAAGTAAAAAGATTTTACGAACGTCTGATAAGCAAAGACATATTTGTGGCATTAAGAAACACACAAGGCGATGACATTGCAGCAGCTTGCGGTCAACTTGCAATTAAAGAAAACTAAATTATGAAAAAACTTTCTCATGCGGAAATTTCTGAAAATCGTGCAACTTTAGAAACTTTGCCAGATGTAAAAAAACTTCCCGTTGTTGTAGTTTTAAATTCAATCAGAAGCAGTTACAATGTTGGATCAATTTTTAGGACTTCAGATGGAGCAATGATTGAGAAACTCTATTTATGCGGTTACACGCCGCATCCGCCTAAAAAAGAAGTTCTAAAGACTGCACTTGGCTCGCAAGATAGTGTTGATTGGGAATTTGTTGAAGACCCAAAATTTATTGTTACTGAGCTTAAAGAAAAAGGATACACAATTTGCGCATTAGAGCAAACTGATTCTAATATTTCTTATACTGAAATAAAAAAAACAAATTTACCTCTATGCTTAATTGTTGGGAATGAAATCAGTGGCGTAAATCAAGATTTAATTGATTTGTGCGATATTACAATCGAAATTCCGCAATTTGGAATTAAACAATCATTAAATGTTGCAGTGGCATACGGCATTGCTATTTTTGAGTTAAGAAAAATTTATGATAATAATTAATTAAGGCTAGTTATATGGAAAAAGTTAAGAACATAAAATCATTTGTTAAAGAAAAAATAAATGTCGGCGAAAAAACTTATAAACAAGTTTTAATTTCATCAGAAGAAGCGCCAAATTTTGCAATGAGAAAATTTACAATTGAACCAAACGGTTTTATGCCATTGCACAATAACACAGTTGAACACGAACAATATGTTTTAAATGGTAGTGCAGAGGTTCAAATTGGCGATGAGATTTTACAAGTTAAAAAAGATGATATAGTTTTTATTCCAGCTGAAATTTTTCATTCTTATAAAAATATTGGGAATGATAATTTTGAGTTTTTGTGCTTAGTTCCCAATCAAGAAGATAAAATAACTTTAAAGAAGTAATTTTAAGTTAGATTTGAAAAATAATTCTCACCATTATCTTTAGTGTGAATTGCAAGTATTTCTGCACGGACTAAATTTATTAAGGTTCTTGAAGCTCTTCTTCCTGAAATATTTGCTAATTTACTTAATTCTTTTGCTGTGATAAAATCATTTTCAGTCAAATAATCAAATACAACTATTTCGCTTTTGCCAATTGAATAATGTTGAAGTTTTTTTTCATTACTTCTCGTCTGCAAAATTTTAATCATTTCTTTACTAGCCAGCACACTTTTATCATTTACTCTAATATAAACTTGTGCGTTGTTTATATCCAAGCTTGATTTATAATCTTGAATCCGATGAGGTTTATTAGTTGATTCCGGAATTACCAGACAGACAATTTCTTTTCCTTCAAGTTCAATGTAACTTATTTGATATTCTATTTCCGGTTCACAAAAATCGGTTATCGTTTCTTTTATTAATTCAGTTTCACTCTTTTCACTTTCAACTCCATAAATAGAACCATCATCGTCAATTCCAAATAAAATTGTTCCGCCGCTTGTATTTGCAAATGCTATAATTTCTTTGGCAATTTTTGTATAATCAGAAAATCTTTGTTTAAATTCTATGGTTAGTGATTCGCCCTTTTCTATAAGGCTAATTAACAGTTTTCGGTTCATTAATTATTTAATGAGTTGTGAGTTGAAAATAAATTTTAGTGCTTGCTACTTAATTTTGTAAGAATCTCTCTCGCAGAATCCAAAGTTTCATAGGGACCAACTCTAACTTTAAAGAATGTAGTTTTAATTTCTTGAATTGTTTCCTCAAATATAAATGCATTATAATTTTGTGTACTAAGTTTTTTAACCTCATTTTCAGCAATTTCTTTGGTCTTCCAAGAAGAAACTTGAGCATAATAAGAAGTGCCATCGGTATAAATATCTGTCTCAACAATTTTTAAATTAGGAATCGCTTTATCATTATTTTGCAAATTATTATCTGTTTTTTCAGAAGTTTTATCACCCACAGCATTCTGTTTTAAACTATCAGCAACTTCGTCAATTATTATATTTACTTGATTTGAATCAACTTTTGGTTCAGCAATAATTTTAGTAGAATCAATAAGATTTTGATTTGTTTCTATACTTTCTTTAATCCGATTAGAACTTAACTGATTGACTGAATCCGTAATAACTTCTTTTTTATTTGGTTTTTCTTTTACTTTTTCTTCAATCTCAATTAACTTTTCTTTCTCACTTTTTAATGAATCTATCTTTTCTTCAATTTTATTACTATTTGGAATTATTTGATTTTGTTTTACACCTAATTCTTCATCAATTTTATCTTCATAATTTTTTTTGGTGGTATCAGCAATTATATTTTTATTCCTATCAATAAAAGCTTTATTACCTTTTCCACTTTGATCACTTAAAATTTGATTTTGTTTATTGGTGGAATCAATTTTTGCATTTTTTGTTTTATCAACCAAAGGTTCATTTGCTTTTTTAATTGAGTCTTGGATTGCTTTAAGCCTTAATTGTTCTTGTTTGTGTCCAGTTAACTTCAACAAAACGGCTTTTGCATATTCTGTATTTCTATATTTACTATTTAGCGTATCGTAAATTGCGGCAGCGGAATCTGGTTTGTTCAAATTATTTTCTAAAATAAATCCCATAGTATATAAAGATTTTGAAGCATAGATTGAATTTGGATGATTTTTATAAATATCATAAAATTTATTTGCGGCTGTATTATATTCGTTATTTGAATAAATTTTTTCGGCAGCAATATATTCATCCTCAACTGGATCTTTATCAAAATCGTATAAAGGTTTCCCTATTTGTTTAGCAGCCTCATTCCTAATTCTATTAAATGGAAATTCCTCATAAACAATTGTGAACATGCTATCAGCTTTTTGTTTTTCATTTTTTATAAGATAATAATTACCTAAGGCGTAATAGGTTTGGGCTTTGTTGGGATTATCTTCAGTTTCTGCCAAAGATAAATTATAATATTTGTAAGCAGAATCCGGATTATTAAATTCTGTAAAAAATAAATTGGCAAGCTCGTAATAATTTTTACTTTTTAGAACGTCCACAGAATCAATACTTATTTTTGGGCGAATTGGCTTAACTAGCCTAACCGAATCTATGATTGAAGTTTTGCTATCAGAGGCTCTTACACCTTGTTCCAATTCAATAACTTTTCTAATTGAGTCTTGTTCTTCCTGCTTTACAAATGCGATTGAATCTTGAACAAAAAGTTCTTCATTTTGTAAATATTTAAAATCTATATCAAGTTTATTTTGCGCTTTCAGAATATTTAAATATTTTTCTAACAATACTGCTTTGTTTCTTGCTTTATCTTTAATTTCTTTATCCGCAATTGAAGCCATTGCTTTTCTATATATAACCAGTGAGCTATCATAATCATTAAAATAACTTTCTAAAATTTCTGCTTTATAAAAAGCTGCTTCACCACCAGCTTCTGTTTTAGAAAAGTTAGAGTCAATATCGGTAAAGGTCTGAAATGCATCTTCAAAATTTCCGTTTTCATAATCTATTTTACCCATTTCTAATTCAATTCTATCTCGGCTATCGGCAAACTTATCTTCGTTATCAAGCTCAGTTAATAACTCTAAACTCTTCTCTGTATCGCCAGTTTTCTTTTTAAGTTTTGCTAACTCAAATTTGCTATTGAAATCCGTTTCAAAAGTCGGTTGGTATTCTTGGACTTCCGTAAAGGCCAGTTCCGCCTCTTCATAATTTTCAATTTTAATATTCAGTACACCAAGTTCATATAATACTTCTGCTCGCAGTTCATCAGTAATATCACTTTTAAGAAAGTTTTTAATTTCTGCTGTAGCGTCCTCATAATTTTCTTCGTGGATTAAATAGCCTATTTTACTTCTGTAGATTTCGGTCAAAATTTCTTGTTCTTCTGCTTGTGCAGCAATCTTTTCCAATTCATCAAATTCATCAAGTGCTTTGGAAAATTCTCTTAATTGAAGATGTGATTTTGCAATCCATAATTTATTTTCCAATGCTAAATCACTTTCGGGGAATGCTTCTAATTCATTAAATTTTTTCAAAGCACGGGTATAATTCTGCTGATAATAAAAACTTTTTCCAGTCATTAAAATTGCATCTTCAAAAAAATCCGACTCTTTACTGTATTGCATTATCGCTGAAGTTTTTTCAATTACCGTTTCAAATTTTTTAGAAATGTTTGTAGGAACTTTCTCCTCCTCAAAGAAAAACAATTCTTTTTGATTTGCTTTAATTTCATCTTCGGCTTCTAAAAACAATTTTTGGGCATTATAATAAGTGTTAAAATATGTTTTGAAGTTAGTCCACATTCCGCAACCGACCAATAAAGAAAGACTTAACAAGGCTACTATCGTTTTTAACTCAATATTTTTATTTTTTTTAATCATTCTGTTTTAATTTTAGATTGCATCAATTCCGCTTTCACCAGTTCTTATCCTTATAACATCTTCCACATTTGATATAAATATTTTGCCATCCCCAATTTTACCTGTTTTAGATTTTTCAATAATTAGAGTTGTAATTCTTTCGCAAATTTGATCATCAACAATAACTTCTAATTTTAACTTAGGAACAAAATCAATTTGATATTCACTTCCCCGGTAAGTTTCTTTATGGCCTTTTTGTCTGCCATAACCTCTAACCTCAGAAATTGTTAATCCTTTTATTCCTTCATCAAATAAAGATTCTTTTAACTCTTCTAATAAATAAGGGCGAATTATCGCTTCAATCTTTTTCATTATAATTTTCCATGACAGTTCTTATATTTTTTTCCGCTTCCGCAAGGACATGGCTCATTTCTTCCAACCTTTTCTTCAGCCTTTATTGGTTGCTGTTTGCCTCTATTTTGACTTTCTCTTGCGTTATCAGAATTCTGTAATCCTAAATTTTGAGCACTGTCCTTAACAGCTTGCATTCTTTGCTGTTTAATTCTTCTAGCTTGCACCTCTTCCGGCTCTTGCGGGAAAAACTTAAAGCAAAATGATACAACTTCATTTCTAATTTCTGTAATTAGGGCAACAAACAAATGAAATGCTTCGGCTTTGTATTCAATTAATGGATCTTTTTGACCATAAGCTCTTAGTCCAATTCCTTCTTTTAAATCATCCATTTCGCGTAGATGTTCTTTCCATTTATCATCGATTACGCTAAGAACAGCATAACGCTCTAGTCTTGCCATTAATTCTGATCCAAGCATTTCTTCTTTGCGCGCGTAAAATTCTTTTGATGCTTTTAGAATTTCGTCTGCTAATCCATCTTTTCCCAATTTTTCAAAATCTTCAGGATTAATTTTAAATTCAATTAAAAGATGTTGGAGCAAATCAGCTTTTAATCCATCAACATTTATATCGTCGTAATACTTATTTACGATTTCTTCGATATATTCATCAAGCAAATCAAAAATTTCTGTCTTTAATCTTTCGCCTTCTAATGCCCGCTGTCTCCTTGTATAAATAACTTCTCTTTGTTGATTCATTACGTCATCATATTCAAGAAGTCTTTTTCTAATTGCAAAGTTATTTTCTTCAACTTTTTTCTGAGCACGTTCAACAGACTTTGTTATCATTGGGTGGGTTAAAGCTTCGCCTTCCTCAAATCCAATTTTACTCATTACATTTGTAACTCTATCGCTGCTAAACAATCTCATAAGATCATCTTCAAGTGAAATAAAGAATTTTGTGGTTCCCGGATCACCTTGTCTTCCTGCACGTCCGCGCAACTGTCTGTCAATTCTACGAGATTCATGTCTTTCAGTTCCAAGGATAAACAAACCGCCTTTTTCAATTACACCTTCGCCGAGCTTAATATCCGTTCCACGTCCAGCCATGTTTGTTGCAATTGTTACTGCACCAGGCTGACCAGCAAAGGCAACAATTTCAGCTTCACTTTTATGCTGTTTTGCATTAAGGACATTATGAGCCGTTCCTTGACGTTTTAGCATTCGGCTAATTGTTTCAGAAAGCTCAACGCTTGTTGTACCGACAAGTACAGGGCGTTTCTCTTCTTTTAATTCATTTATTTTTTCAATAACTGCGTTTAGTTTTTCTCTTTTTGTTCTATAGATAAAATCATCTTGATCGTCTCTGGCAATTGGTTTATTGGTTGGAACAACAACAACTTCCAATTTATAAATTTCTAAAAACTCTCCTTCTTCTGTTTCAGCTGTACCGGTCATACCAGCTAATTTTTATATAACCTAAAATAATTTTGAAGTGTAACGGTTGCCATTGTTTGTGTATCACGCTCAACCTTAACATTTTCTTTTGCTTCAATTGCTTGATGCAAACCATCTGAATAACGTCTTCCGGGTAAAACACGACCAGTAAATTCATCAACAATTGCAATTTTGCCATCTTCAGTAATAACATATTCATCATCTTTTTCAAAAAGTGTATATGCTTTTAACAATTGATTTATTGTATGAATTCTATCCATCCTCTCACTATAAAGATGATAGAGTTCGTCTTTCTTTTTTAATTTTTCATTATCCGGTATGGAATCATCATGATCTAGTTTACTAATTTCGGTTCCCAAATCGGGAAGAACAAAATATTCTTTTCCTTCTGAAGAGCCAACAGCCAATTCTTCTCTTCCTTTTTCAGTAAGATTAATTGAGTTGTTCTTTTCATCAATTGCATAATATAGCTCTTCATCAATCTCAGGCATTCTTTTTTCTTTTTCACGCAAAAATTCTAATTCGGTTGCGGTCATTAATTTTTTGTTTTCAGGTTCGCTAAACATTTTAGCTAATTTTTTATTTTTAGGAAAGCCTCTGTAAGCTCGCAGCAAAGCTATACCGGCTTTATCTTTATTTCCACCCTGATTTAAAAGTTCTTCGGCTTCTTGAACAAGTGAGGCAACTAAACTTGCTTGCTTTCTAAAAAGTCTTTCAACTTTTGGCTTCATCTCATCAAACTTGTGCTCAGTATTTCCGACTGGTCCAGAAATAATAAGAGGAGTTCTAGCTTCATCAATTAAAACAGAATCTACTTCATCCACAATTGCGTAATTATGTCCTCGTTGAACTCTATGATCTTTGTCGATAGCCATGTTATCGCGAAGGTAATCAAAACCAAATTCATTATTAGTTCCGTAAGTTACATCGCATTCGTATATAGATTTTCTAAATTCATTATCCATTGTGTTGATTATACAGCCAACTGTCAATCCGTGATATTTAAAAATTTCCCCCATCCATTCACTATCACGTTTAGCCAAATAATCATTAACAGTTACAATGTGAACCCCTCTTCCGGTAAGTGCGTTAAGATAAATTGGCAAAGTTGCTACAAGCGTTTTACCTTCACCGGTTGCCATCTCAGCAATTTTTCCTTGGTGTAAAACCACGCCGCCTAAAAGCTGCACATCATAAGGGACCATGTTCCAAGTAACTTTTGAACCGGCTGCATCCCATGTTTTACCAAGTAGTTTAACACATGTTGCTTTAACTACTGCAAAAGCTTCTGGCAAAATTTTATTTAAAACTTCCTCGTATTTATCATCAAGTTCATCATTTAAATTTTCTAATTCATCGTGAATATTTTCAATATCACCTTCAAAATTATCTGACCTTAATGATTCTTTTAATTCTGCAATTTTATCTCTTATCTGCAGAGTTTCATCGGCAATTATTTTTTTAAACTCTTCTGTTTTATTTTTTAGCTGATCATCTGAAAAATCCTTTATCTTTTCAAACTCCGCTTTTATTTCTTCAACAATTGGATATAATTCTTTTAATGCGCGAGTATTTCTATCGCCAAACACCTTTTTAATTAAACCAGATAACATTCATTTACTCCATTTTTTCCGAATATTAAAAGTAGTTAAAGGCGCTTTGAAATGCAATTAACGTATTATTTCCAAACATCTTATAGCCCTCATTTATTGGTAAAAAACTAATTTTAATTTTATGTAATTTTATAAAAGTTAATTAGTATTAAAAGTCAAAAATTTTTGCAGCTTATTTAACTTGATTCCAAATAAAAAAATGACATTACCATTTTTGAACTTTTTAAGAACCAAAATCTATTAAATAGAACAAAATGTTTTTGTATGATAAAAATTACGCCCAACATACAGATTAATTCAGATGACTTGAGATTTGCTTTCATCCGTTCATCCGGACCGGGAGGACAGAATGTTAACAAGGTTGCGACGGCTGTTCAGCTAAAATTTGATGTGGTAAATAACAATGATTTACCTGAAGAGATAAAAGAAAAATTGATTAAACTCGCTGGCAAAAAGATCACAACGAGTGGAATTTTAATAATTGAAGCCAAACGATTTAGAACTCAAGAAAAAAACAAACAAGATGCAATTGGTAGACTAATAAAACTAATCCAAAAAGCTGCAGTTAAAGAAAAACCAAGAAAAAAAACTAAACCAACTTATGCGGCCTCAGAAAAAAGAATTGAAACTAAAAAAATAAGATCACAATTAAAAAAGCAAAGAAAAAATATTGATAAAGATTTTTAAAATTTATGGAGAAAATTTTGCGTAAAAATAACATTGGATTGTTTAAGGATAAAATGCAGAATGAAAATCTGCCCAAAATAGTAGTTGACACATTTGAATATTATTATAACCAATTATTAAATGGTGAAACCGGACTTTTACTTGAATCAGATATTGAAGCTATTGATGAACTGCCTAATTTTATTGGTCTGAATGAAGATCATAAAATTTTTGGGACTGAGGTTTTACATAAATCGGTATTGATAAAATTAAATGGTGGTTTGGGCACAAGTATGGGTTTAAGTGAAGCAAAATCACTTTTAAAAGTCAAAAATGATTTGACCTTTTTAGATGTGATAGCAAAACAGGCAATCCAGAGTAAAATCCCATTGGTTTTGATGAACAGCTTTAATACTCATGAAAAATCATCTGAACTTTTAAGTAAATACGAGGAACTAATTGGTAAAATTCCGCTCGATTTTCTTCAGCATAAAATCCCAAAAATTAGTGCTGAGACTTATAAACCGACTGAATTAAGTAAAGATAAAAATTTAGAATGGTGCCCACCTGGGCATGGAGAAATTTATACTGCTTTAGTTACAAGTGGAATGTTGGAGAAATTATTAAAATCAAATTTTGAATATGCTTTTATATCAAATTCCGATAATCTTGGTGCATCAATGGATTTAGGTATTCTTGGTTATTTTGCAAAAAACAATTTTCCTTTTTTAATGGAAGTAGCTGATAGAACCGAGGCAGATAAAAAAGGCGGACATTTAGCCAAACTAAAAAATGGTCAACTTGTTTTACGTGAATCGGCCCAATGTAAAAAGGAAGATGAACTAGATTTTCAAAATATTAAAAAACATAAATTTTTCAATACAAATAATATTTGGGTCAATTTAAAATCACTAAAAAAAATCCTTGAGGATAATAATAATATTCTTGGTCTTCAAATGATTGTAAATAAAAAAACCGTTGATCCAAGAAATCATAATTCTGAAAGTGTCTTTCAGTTAGAGACAGCAATGGGCTCAGCAATTTCTGTTTTTAAAGGTGCATCGGCTTTGGCTGTTCCAAGAAGCAGATTTGCTCCCGTTAAAACAACAGAAGATTTGCTAGCTGTAAAATCTGACAATTATATTTTGACTGAAGATTATAACGTAATTGTTAATCCAAAAAGAAAGCTTAAACCACTTCACATAAAACTTGATCATAAATATTATAAACATGTCGATCAAATTGAAGAAAGAATTCCATATCCTCTTTCTTTGATTGAGTGTGAAGAATTGAGTATCAGTGGCGATTACAAATTTGGAAAAAATATAAAACTGAAAGGTAAAATTCACCTTACCAATACTAGTGATAAACAAATTGTAATTGAAGATAACACAATTTTAAAAGGTTAATTGTTCTATTAAACTTAATAAATCACACAATTGATTTTGAACCTATTTGGATTTGAGAAATAGTCTTAAATAATTGACCTAGAATGATTGCTTTATATCATTGGAAGATAATTTTATTTAGATTACATTTTACGTATTAAAAAATGCTTCTGGAGAAATGATGAAAAAATTATTCTTAATTATCGCCTTCTTCTTACAATTTATCTATCTTCAAGCCCAAGATTTATCACCAAGAAAAATTGCTTTGCTTCCAGTTCTATCAAATGGTATTGATTATGCTTCAGCAAAAACTGCCGAGTCCATTCTTAGAATGGAATTAACTAAACAGAAATTCATTGATATTATTACAGAAAGAAGAACTTTAGACGCAATGAATAATGAAGATTGTTTTGATGAAGAGTGCGCAAAAACTATCGGAAGTAAAATTGATGCAGATGAAGTTTTACTTTGCAAACTAAATGCTCTTGGTGAAAAAATTATTGTTCAATATTTATTAGTGGAAACATCAACGGGGGAAAATTTGCTTGCTGAACAAACTTCCGCATTAAATTTAGATGATTTAGAACCAGTGATGAAAAGAGTTGCAATTAGCGTTTCAAGAAAAAGTGTTTTCGATGCAAATTCAGAAGTTGGAAATATTGTTGGCAATGAGAGCGTTGAATCTTTGCGAAAAGCAAGTCGGTATAATTTTGGAGTTGGATTTGGATATTTATTTCCGATAGAAGGTTATGATAGTGATGATAAATCTTTTACAATAAACGCATATTTTGATTATGAAATCAAAGATTATGCGGTTGGATTAATGGCAGGCGCAAGAGATGGATTTGCAATTAATCTTTACGGTGCTTATCTATTTTCTAAAACGGATGCTTCTCCATATCTTGGTACATCATTAGGATTGCATTGGGTAGATCATAGCGGATATTACAATGATTATTATTATGATGAATTCGGAAACTATTATTCTAATTATGAAGAAAAATCCGGTGATGGCATTGAAATAGGTTTTAACGGTGGAGTTAGGCTCTTACACACTTACAATGTTCAACTTTTTATAAATTTTGAATACATAATGACATTTAATGATTACAACGATAAAGCGTTTATTTTTACGATTGGAATTCTATAACCTAATCATTTGTGAGATTTAGACTTAAAATAATTTTAAATATTGAAAAACACTGCTTAAAATCTCTGCGAAAAATTCATTACAAGAGTTGGGGGTAAGTTAGGGTTTGGGTTTAATCCAAAATTAACATTCCAGCTTACTTCACTGCTTTGTCTTTTGTTGTATGCAGATACCGCTTTTACGGCAAAAATTGAACTTACAATTCTATTTAATATTAGAGCACCAACTGCAAACCTTACATTGTTAACAGCAGTTTCGCTGGAAGACCATAATGCTCTATATTCTTTTCTTTGCACCGGACTTTCCCAGCTCCAATTATCATTTGTTAAATCGTAAACCTCATTGAAATCTCGATTCAATTCCTTCTCTCTATTAAACTCTTCAATATTTTCGTAAGCACTTATATCAGCAAAATACTGATCATCTTTTCCGCTTAAATCCACGCTGGCATATGCCTTTGCAAAATTACGATAATCATTTCGCTTGTCGTTTCCGTAAATTGTAAAACCGGTAAAAAAGCCCCAAATTACTCCATCTGCAATCGTAAAATATTGCCCGGATGAATAATTACCAGCGTATAATTCGCCCATTCCAGGCAGTAAAAATGAATACAGTATTGCCATTCCCGGACTTTTCTTTTCAAATGAAGGATTTGCTAAAAGATTATTTTTTGCTTCTAACTCAACATTTAAATTACTTTTTAGACTTAACAATTGTTCGGTTTGTGCAAAAGTTGTTGAAATAAAAATTAGAGCAATAAAAAAGAATTGTAATTTTTTCATAAAGAAATTTCTACCATTTTAGGTTCGTTCAGTAATTTTTCAGTTAAACAAATATTATCAATAACAGATTTAATTTTAACAAATTTGAAATTGTTTACCAAGTCAGTTTCTGATGGATATTTCACTTTTACATAGTTTGAAGTGAAACCATATAAGTTTGATTCTTTTTCAGTTTCCTCAAAAAGAACTCTTAAATTTTTTCCAATCATTTTTCGGTAGAATTCATTTTTCTTTTTTTCGCTCAAGATCCTCAGCATACTGCTTCTGCGTTTTTTCTCTTCTGCACTAACTTTTCCATCCATTAATATTGCTTTTGTATCAGGTCGTTCAGAATAAGTAAAAACATGTAAATAAGAAGCAGGAAGTTCTTTTAAGAAATTATAAGTATCGAGAAAATCATCTTCGGTTTCTCCGGGAAATCCGATAATCACATCAATTCCAATTCCGACATTTGGAATTTTACTAACGACTTTTTCAATTAAAATTTTATAATCAGAAGTATTGTATCTACGCTGCATTAATCTTAAAATTTTATCACTTCCGCTTTGTAACGGAATGTGAAAATGATTACATATTTTTGGATTATCAACAGCCAGCTGAATTATTTCATCAGTCAATAAATTTGGTTCAATGGAACTAATTCTAATTCTAAAATCACCTTCAACGGAAACCAATTTTTTCAATAGAGAATAAAAATCTACGTCAATATTTTTGCCGTAATCACCAACATTAACACCGGTAATTATAATTTCTTTGTACCCATTTTTGATTAAATCCTTAAACTGAATCACGGCTGAATCTATATCCAAACTTCTGCTTCCACCTCTTGCAAGGGGAATTGTACAGAATGTACATTTATAATCACAGCCATCTTGAATCTTAAAATATGCACGGGTTCTATCATCAGCCGAAGAAGAATGTGCAGAATTAAAATCGCTTAACTCTTCAGTCGGATTAACATAAATGCAGGAAAGTTCTTGTTTTTCAAAATCTTTGATAAGTTCAAAAATTTTAAATTTTTCACTGCTTCCTAAAACTGCATCAACTCCTGGAATTTTTGCAATATCATCTGCTCTAAGCTGGGCATAACATCCGGTTACAATTATATATGCATCGTGATTTTGTCTTAACGCGCGCCTAACAATTTGTCTGCAGTCTTTCTCAGCATTTTCGGTAACTGTGCAAGTGTTAATTACATATACATTGGCGCTCTCATTAAACTCAACCTTAGTAAATCCGTTTTGTAAAAACTCATTCCCAATTGTAGAAGTTTCTGAAAAATTAAGTTTACAGCCTAATGTATAGAGTGCTACTGTTTTATTCATTTATAAATTTGCGACATTAATTTTATTAATAAAAAAAGGCTGCAAAAATTCTCTAAAAGAATATTTTACAGCCTTCTTAAAAACAACTAACTATTTACTTTCTTCAGCATCATCTTTTGGTTCTTCTTCAGATTTAGCTTTTTCCTTTTTCTCTACAACTTTCTCTGGAGCAGGACTATCAGCTACATCATCGAAACCTGGAAAGATTGAAGCATCAAATTTTCCGGCATCTGCATTTTTAATATCATCAACAGATACTTTTTCTAATTTGTGTTTTGTAATATATTCTTGAACTTCGGCATCATCTTTTTCTTTCATAGCTGCAATAACGCTAAGAACAATTTTTTTGTTCTCTTTATCAAATTCAACTATTTTTGCCGGAACAACTGTCTCTACGGGAAATGAAAGTGAAAGATTTTTGATTTTACTTGGTGAAAGCAATGAAGTAGGAATAAATCCATCTACCCCTAAAGCTAGTTCAGCAATAACACCTTTTTCAATTATTCTAACAACTTTAACATCTTCTTCTTTTCCAACACCATAAACTGTTTCAAAATTATCCCAAGGATTATCAGTAACTTGCTTGTGTCCAAGAGAAATCTTTCTATCGTCGGTATCAATTCCTAAAACAATTACATCAAGTTTTTCACCTTTTTTAACTACTTCTCCAGGATGACGAACTTTCTTTGTCCATGATAAATCAGAAATGTGAACTAAACCATCAATGCCTGGTTCAAGTTCAACAAATACACCAAAGTTAGTTAAGTTTCTTGCAGTTCCAACATGCTTAGAACCAACAGGATATTTTTTCAACAATTCTTGCCAAGGATCCGGAGTAAGTTGTTTCATTCCAAGTGATATTTTCTTATCGCCTTTATCCAAACTTAAAATTACAGCATCTATAGTTTGACCCATAGAAACGTGTTGAGAAGGATGGCTGATATGTTGAGTCCAGCTCATTTCAGAAATATGAATTAAGCCTTCGATGCCTTTTTCAATTTCAATAAATGCGCCGTAATCTGTAAGAGATACAACTCTACCGGCAACTTTGTCGCCAATTTTGTAATTTTCTTCAATTTTTTCCCATGGATGTGGTTGAAGTTGTTTTAAGCTAAGTGAAATTCTTCTTCTTTCCATATCAAAATCAGTAACAACAACTTTAATTTTTTCATCAAGTTTAACAACTTCGCTTGGGTGATTTATTCTTCCCCAGCTTAAATCTGTAATATGAACTAAACCATCAACTCCGCCTAAATCAACAAAAACGCCAAAGTCTGTAATTGCTTTAACAGTACCTTCAAGAATTTGACCTTTATCCAATCCTTCAAGAATTTCTTTTCTTTGATCTGAAATAGTTTCTTCAATTAATGCTTTATGAGAAACAACTACGTTTTCAGTCGCATTATTTATTTTAACAATTTTGAAATCCATTGTTAGACCAACAAAAGCATCAAAATCTCTAACTGGTCTAATATCTATTTGAGAGCCAGGCAAGAATGATTCAATTCCCATAATATCCACAACCATACCGCCTTTAATTCTTTTAAGAATTTTTCCGGAAAGGATAGTTTCATTATCATGAGCGTCAATAATTTTAGCCCATACTTTTAGGAAGTCTGCACGCTTTTTACTTAAAATTAAATTTCCGTCTTCATCTTCAACACTTTCAATTACAACATCAACTTCAGCTCCAATTTTAAGATCTTCGGTTGCGGTAAAATCATTACGAGAAATTGTTCCGTCTGATTTAAAACCCACATCTAAAACAACATTATCATCAGAAATTCCAACAATTTTTCCGGTTACCAATTCTCCTTCTTTTAAGTCTTGGAAGGATTGGTCATAAAGGTTTGCAAGAGTTTGAAGTTCTTCAGATGAATACTCATCAGCATTCATGAATTTAGTTGCTTCAAAAACTGTTTTACCCGGTTTAGCTTCTTTTTTTACTTCTTCTACTTGTTCTGGCATTTAATCTCCAACTTTGAAAAACATATGTCTCACTCTTTTACCATCATAAGAATGTGAACATATTTATTTTTTTAGTTTAACATAATTTATTTTGATGGTTTTAAATTTTTATTTTGTCAGCTCATTTACTTTTGAAACAATTTTTTCAATCTCTTGCTCAATTGTTAAATCAGTTGTATCAATTTCAATTGCGTCTTCAGCCTTTGTTAATGGGCTTACTTTACGACTACTATCAATTGTATCTCTATTCAATATACTTTTTTCAACTTCATCTAAGGAAATATCTGTTCCTTTGTTTTTAAACTCTAAGTGTCTTCTTTTTGCTCGTTCTTTTGCATCAGCAGTTAAAAATATTTTCAAATCCGCATTAGGAAAAACTACTGTAGTTGTATCTCTGCCTTCAACAATTAAATTATTATTTTTTCCAAATTCTCTCTGAAGTTTTACAAGCTGAGCTCTTACATCTTTAATTCTGCTGATGTCGCTTACTTTTGCATTAACTTCGTGCGTTCTAATTTTTTCAGTAACATCTTCGCCGTTGATAAAAACACTTGTTAACCCATTTTTATAATCCAGCTTCAAATCAATTTTTTTTGATGCCTCAATTACAGCCTCTTCATTTTCTACAATATTATTTTCTAAAGCATAATATGTTATAGCTCTGTACATTGCACCTGTATCAACATAAAGGTAACCAAGTTTATCAGCAAGATATTTTGCAACTGAACTTTTACCGCTGGCGGCAGGGCCATCAATAGCAATGATTATTAATTTTTGCATAGTTTGTAAAACTACAGAAAATTATATATTATATCAAAGAAAATTTACTGTAATTGATTATATTATAATATCTTAGAAAAAATTGAGGAGATGTAAATGGGATTATTAAGTTGGATTATTATTGGCGGTTTGGCAGGTTGGCTCTCTACAAAATTATTACACCTAAAAAACCAAAAGGTTGTTTTTCAGGAGTTTTATTGGGTGTTGCTGGTGGAATTGTTGGTGGTTTTATTATGAAACTATTAGGTGAGCAAGGAATTATTGATTTCAGTTTTTATGGCCTTTTTGCCTTTTTTGTTGCTACTCTTGGCGCTGTTGTTTTAATTTGGCTGGCTAGACAATTTGGGAAATAATAATATTAAAATTACCGCTAAGACCTTAAAATGCAGAGTTTTATTTATGTCTCAGCGGTTAATGCTTTTATTTCCCCAAAACCTCTAACATTTTAGTATGCACATTTCCATTTGTTGCTAAAAACTATCTGAATCAATTCACTTTATTTCTGATTAAGTATGAGTGCTTAGGCATAATGCTTTTTCTTTTTTTGCATAACAAGTTTTTCAACTCTTTCTAAGTCCAGTTTTTTTCTTGCATGCCAAAGATTATAATTATTTTGCATGTTTAGCCAACTTTCCGGTGAACGCCCAAGCGTTTTGGAAAGTCGCAATGCCATCTCCGGACTTATGCTGCTTTGTCCATTTATAATTCGATTAAATGTTGATGGTGCAACATTCAACATAGCTGCAACCTTTCTATAACTTATATCAAAAGTTTCGAGATAAATCTCTTTTATAAATTCTCCCGGATGTGGTGGGTTATGCATATTCATTAGTGGTAATCCTTATAATTTACTATAAATACATTGCCATCGTTAAACTCAAATGTAATGCGCCAATTTCCATTCACATCAATTGCCCATAATCCTTCCATTTTTCCTTTCAACTGATGTAAACGAAAACCCGGCAGATCCATATCTTGAATTTCAGTAGCAGTATCTAAAGCCGCTAAACGCATTTTTAGTTTCTTTTTATGTGCTGGCTGAATGCCAGCAGTACTGCCAGTTTCAAAAAATTTCTCTAAACCTTTGTGTTTAAACGACATTATCATAAAATCAAAGATAAAGATATATTGCGCAACACGCAACAATAATTTAGTAGTTAAACTTCAAGATTTATTTCAAAACTTTAAATTTATTTCCCCAAAACCTCTAACATTTTAGTATGCACATTTCCATTTGTTGCTAAAAAACTATCTGAATCAATTCTTACTTTATTTCCTTTAAAATCAGAAGTTTTTCCCCCGGCTTCTTCAACAATTAATAATCCGGCGCAAACATCCCACGGACTTAATTTAGCTTCCCAAAAACCATCAAAAACACCACTTGCAACATAGCAAAAATCAATTGCTGCCGAGCCTAATCTTCTAACCCCACGTGTTAACCTGATAAAATCTCCAAAATATTTTAAAGCTTCTGTAAAATTTTTATCTGGATCATAAGCAAAGCCGGTTACTAAATTACTTTCTAACAAAGTTCCATTTGTGCTAACTTTAATTTTTTTACCATTCTCAAATGCGCCAGAGCCTTTCTCTGCCGTATACATTGTATTTCTCATAACATCATAAATAACGCCTAAAATTATTTCATCATTTTTCTGCAAACCAATTGAAACAGAAAATATCGGCAATCCGTGGGCAAAGTTCGTTGTTCCATCAAGTGGATCAACAACCCATTTATACTCTGAACTTTTAGATACATTTCCGGATTCTTCAGCTATAATTGAATGAGACGGATATTCCTTTTTAATAAACTCTAAAATTATTTTTTCCGAAGCTTTATCGATATTAGTTACTAAATTTCCTGCATCGGTTTTAAACTCAATTTGAATATTACTTCTAAATCCATTTCGTATAACTTCTCCGGCTTCTTTTGCAACTTCCACAACTTTGTTTATCATAATTTTTCCTAATTCTTTATTATTGAATGCACCTTAATAATTTGGTATTTTGCTTAAATACATTTTCAAAACTATTAATAATATAACCAAATGACAAAAACAAAAAAAAGTAAAGATGTAACAGTAGTTGATGATATCCCAAAACTATTGCCAGTATTACCTTTAAGGGATAATATAATTTTTCTATATATGATTTTTCCGGTTTTGGTTGGTAGAGAACAGTCAATAAATGCTGCTAATTTTTCTTTAGAATCATCAAAGTACATTTTTCTCTCGGCACAAAAAAAGGCAAATCTAGAGGACCCAACTCCTGAAGATATTTTTGTTGAGGGTACCATAGCAAAAATCATTCAAATATTGAAGCTTCCAAATGGATTAATGAAAATTTTAGTTGATGGTATAGTTCAGGGGAAAATTAAAAAATTTACAAATCGTAAAGAGTTTTTTGAAGCCGAAGTTGAGGTTGTTATTCCGCAAGAAATTGATAGCCAAGAACTTAAAGCATTAATTAGGCAGTTAAGTGTTCAATTTAAAGATTACGTAAAAAACAACAGAAACATACCCGCAGAAGCAATAACTGCTTATGAAAACATTGATGAGCCTGATAGAAAATTGTTTTATGTTGCAGCAAATATAAATCAGTCAATTCAAGTTAAGCAATCAATTTTAAAGAAATTCTCTTTAAAAGAACAAATTTATGATGTTATAAAATTGTTGAACTCCGAAGTTGACATTCTAAAAGTTGAAAAAGAAATTGAACACAAAGTTCAAGAAAATATTACTAAAACTCAGCGTAAATTTATTATTGCCGAACAAATTAGAATTCTTCAAGATGAGTTAGGCAAAGAGGAAGAAATTTCTCCTGAATTTAAAAAAATTAAAGAAAAAATTACCAAAGCAAAAATGCCAAAAGAGGCAAAGGCAAAAGCTGCGGAAGAATTTGAAAAGCTGAGAAAAACACCGCCAAGTTCACCGGAGTTTACAGTAATTAGAAATTATTTGGATTGGCTAGCTGATGTTCCCTGGTTTAAGAAAACAAAAGATATTCTTGATATTGTTAATGTTAGAACAATTCTTGATGAAGACCATTACGGGTTAGATAAACCCAAAGAACGCATTGTTGAACATATTGCCGTTCTAAACTTAGTAAAACAAATGAAAGGTCAAATTCTCTGTTTTGTTGGACCTCCCGGAGTTGGAAAAACTTCACTTGGTAAATCTATAGCAAGAGCTTTAGGCAGAAATTTTGTCCGCATAAGCTTAGGCGGAGTACGAGATGAAGCTGAAATTAGAGGACATAGAAGAACATATATTGGCGCAATGCCGGGCAAGTTAATTCAATCTATGAAGAAAGCTGGAACAATTAATCCAGTTATTTTGCTCGATGAAATTGATAAAATGAGCATGGATTTCCGCGGTGATCCTTCTTCCGCAATGTTAGAGGTTTTAGACCCTGAACAAAATCATAGTTTCTCAGATCATTATTTAGATGTTGATTATGATCTATCTCAAGCAATGTTTATCACAACTGCAAATGTAAGATATAATATTCCGTTGCCTCTACAGGATAGAATGGAAATAATTGAATTGCCCGGGTATCTTGAGCACGAAAAAGTAGAAATTGCAAAACGTCATATAGTTCCAAAGCAATTGGAAGCGCATGGATTAAAGACACTTGGCGTTAAATTAGAGGACCAATCAATTCATAAAATAATTATGGAATATACTCGAGAAGCAGGAGTTAGAAATCTTGAGCGTGAAATTTCTTCAGTGTTTAGAAAAACTGCAAAAGAAATTGTGCTTAACCGATATAAAGCGAAATCAAAAAAAGTAAAAGAAGGCGGCTTCAAAATAAGTTTAGATAAAATTGAAAAATATCTTGGTGTACCAAGATTTAGAACACAGAAAAATTTAAGAGAAGCAAAAGTTGGAAGTGTAACAGGCTTGGCTTGGACGAGCGTTGGTGGAGAGATCTTAAATGTAGAAGTAACTGTTATGAACGGAACCGGCAAGCTGACATTAACAGGGCAACTTGGCGATGTAATGAAAGAATCAGCTCAAGCAGCTCTAAGTTATTTAAGGTCAAATGCAAAAGAATTAGGGCTTCCAATTAATTTTCATAAGGGAAAAGAAATACATATTCACTTGCCTGAAGGAGCTATTCCCAAAGATGGCCCTTCTGCGGGAATAACGATGGCTTTGGCAATGTACTCTGCAATTAGTCAAAAACCAGCCAGTGGTGATATTGCAATGACAGGTGAAATTACTCTTCGCGGAAAAGTTTTACCAATCGGCGGATTAAATGAAAAATTGTTAGCCGCAAAAAGAAATGAAATCACAACCGTTTTAATTCCAAAGGAAAATGAAAAAGATTTAGTGGAAATTAAAGACGCAGTTAAAGAAGGTTTAACAATAATTCCAATTGAAGATATTAAAGAAGCCTTACCAATTGTTTTTGGTAAAGCAAAAAAAACAAGAACTGTAAAAAGAAGAAAATCAACGAGATGAGTGCTGAATTAAAAATTGCTGAAGATAAAGATTTAAATGAAATTTATAACCTTTTGTTTCAACAAATAGACGGTTTGTTAAATAAAAATGAACCAAAGATAACAAATCTCTCAAATATTACTGCTGCTTTAAAACAAACCTTTTCTAAGATTAGTTGGGTTGGATTTTATTTACTAAAAGATAATCTATTATATTTAGGACCTTTCCAGGGAAAAGTTGCTTGCACAAGAATTGAAGTTGGAAAAGGCGTTTGCGGCACTGCTGCTTACAAAAAAGAGACGCAAGTTGTTACAAATGTCCACGAGTTTCCTGGTCATATTGCTTGCGATGTTGAATCAAATTCCGAAATTGTTGTACCTATTATGACTAAAAATAATTTAGTCTGCGGAGTTTTAGATTTAGACAGTACTGAATTTTCAGCATTCTGTGAAATAGATAAAATTTGGTTAGAAAAAATTTGTAAACTTATCTCAGAAAAATTAGAACTTAATAAAAACTTAATTATATAATATATATGGCATTTATAGTTACTGCAAGAAAATGGCGACCACAATTATTTGAAGAAGTTGTTGGTCAACAGCATATAACCACTACTTTAAAGAATGCAATTCAAAATAATAGAATTGGGCACGCTTATATTTTTGCTGGTCCACGTGGAGTTGGCAAAACAACAACTGCGAGGATATTAGCAAAGAGATTAAACTGTAAAAATCCAAAAGGTGGTGAGCCTTGCAATGAATGCGATGCTTGCAATTCTTTCTTAAAATCTCAATCTCTAGATATAATTGAAATAGACGGCGCATCCAATAGAAGAATTGATGAAATTAGAACATTAAGAGAATCGGTAAAATACGCTCCAACCAGCGGCGAGTATAAAGTTTACATCATCGATGAAGTACATATGCTCACAACTGAGTCTTTCAATGCTTTATTAAAAACATTAGAAGAACCGCCAGAACATACAATATTTATTTTTGCAACAACTGATATTCATAAAGTTCCGCTTACAATTATTTCTCGCTGTCAAAGATTTGACTTTAGAAGAATAGAGCTTAATGAAATAAAATCATTGTTAGAAAAAATTGCCATCGCAGAAAAAATAAAAATTGATGATGAATCATTAACCATAATTGCTAAAAAAGCTGATGGGGCGTTAAGAGACGCAGAAAGTATTTTTGATCAAGTAGTTTCTTTTTGTGGAAACGAAATAGATGCTAATATTTTACGCCAAATGCTAAATTTAATTGATGATGAAATTTATTTTCAATTAAGTGATGCAATTCTAACAAAAGATTTTAAAATTGCTTTTGATATTTCAGAGAGAATTTATTCAAATGGATGGAATTTTATTGATTTTATTAATGGATTGATTGAACACTTCAGGAATATAACAACAGTAATAGTTGCAGATACTACTGATTTTATTGAAGCTTCTGAGGTTAACAAGAAAAAATATTATGATTATGCAGATAAATTTTCTGAAGGTGATTTGCTTAGAATACTTTCATTTTTATCACAAACTCAAAACGAGCTAAGACTTGCTCAAAACCAAAGACTTAAAGTTGAAATATCTCTAACAAAACTTATCGGGTTAGAAAAATCTTCTACAATTACCGAAATTTTAGCAAAAGTAAATAGCGGAGATTACACTTCAGAAAAAAAAAAGTCTAAAATAACAGAAAAAGATATTGAATCCCCATCACAAGAAAATAAATTTCAAATAAAAATTGACATCCCAAAAAACATTCCGCCTAAAATAAAAGAAAAACCAAATATTCCAATCAAAAAAAAAAGAACAGCCCGCAGTTAATAAAGAAATATATATAAATGAAATTATTTCTGGTTGGAGCTCCTTTGTAAATTTTATTACAAAGGAAAGGTTTACTTTAGGTCCATTGCTAGAGCATACAACACCTATTTCGGTTGAAAATAATTTATTAAACATTCAAACAACTGAAAAGGAAGATGTTACAATTTTAAATGAATCAATTGATTTTTTAATTAAATATCTGAATTCTCATTATAATTCTAAATTATCTTTAAAAATAACTTTTGGTCAACTTCAAATGACAAAAGATGAAATAGAGAGAGATAATTCTCCAATTATTGCTGAAGAAATCGATATTCCTCTAATAGAAATGATTAAAAAAGAATTAGGCGGAAAGGAAATAAAGTAAATTTATTTGTTTCAGATGATTATTAAAAATCCATAAAAAAAATAAAAAACCCTCAGTTGCATAGCAAAAGAGGGTTAAAATAAAACTGGCAACTACCTACTCTCCCACACTAAAAAATGCAGTACCATCGGCGTATAAGGTCTTAACTTCTCTGTTCGGAATGGGAAGAGGTGTTTCACCTTAGCTATAGTCACCAGAAACTTTATAAAAATAAAAAGATTGAATGAGCTTATATACCTACAATAAAAATACCTTCTTTTAATAAAAATTAATGGTTAAGCCTCACGACCTATTAGTACTGCTCAGCTAAATACATTACTGTACTTACACTTGCAGCCTATCAACCTTGTCATCTCCAAGGAGTCTTTAGTGCCATAATTGACAAGGGATACCTTATCTTGAAGTATGCTTCGCACTTAGATGCTTTCAGCGCTTATCATTTCCGAACGTAGCTACCCAACCGTGCCACTGGCGTGACAATTGGTACACTAGAGGTTCGTTCACTTCGGTCCTCTCGTACTAGAAGCGAATCTTCTCAAGTATCCTGCGCCCGCAGAGGATAGAGACCGAACTGTCTCACGACGTTCTGAACCCAGCTCACGTACCGCTTTAATTGGCGAACAGCCAAACCCTTGGGACCTTCTTCAGCCCCAGGATGCGATGAGCCGACATCGAGGTGCCAAACTTTGCCGTCGATATGAACTCTTGGGCAAAATCAGCCTGTTATCCCCGGAGTACCTTTTATCCTTTGAGCGACGGCACTTCCACACGCTACCGCCGGATCACTAAGTCCTACTTTCGTATCTGCTCGACCTGTATGTCTCGCAGTTAAGCTCCCTTATGCCTTTACACTCGCCGCACGATTACCAACCGTGCTGAGGGAACCTTTGAGAGCCTCCGTTACATTTTAGGAGGCGACCGCCCCAGTCAAACTACCCGCCTAGCAATGTCCTAAACCCTGATTCAAGGGTCGTAGTTAGAATCCAAATAAACCAAGGGTGGTATTTCACCGTTGACTCCACCACAACTAGCGTTGCGGCTTCAAAGTCTCCCACCTATCCTACACATGACCTATCCGAACCCAATGC
>JACKAB010000006.1:247500-649149 GCA_020635285.1 Ignavibacteriales bacterium
TTTATTTCACCCTTTAAGAATTATTGGAACAAAACAAATTATTTAATTTTTTATTTAGGAATCTTCTTATTACTTCTTGGATTTTATCTTATGTCAATTGGTCCATGGGATAATCCCTTATCATTATCTTATTCCCCAATTATTTTATTGGTTGCCTATCTGATAATATTCCCACTAGCAATATTATTTAGAAACAAAAATAAAGTTTCTGATGTTTCTAGCTAAAATAAACGGTAACGTGGTTTCAACACAGAAGAACGAGAGTCTCAAAAGTCACAAGCTACTTCTGGTTAGAAAAATAGATTTGGAAGGAAATTTTATTGGGATCAAAGATGAAATTGCCTTGGACTTAATTGATTCTGGAGTTGGTGATACAGTTTTAGTTGTAAAAGAAGGTGCTGCAGTTCAGCAGATTTTGGGGCACAGCAAAGCCCCGGTTAACACAATGATTGTTGCAATTGTTGATGGTATTGATTTAGAAAAATATTCCCCCGCTTTGGTTTGAACGAAAATTTAGAAACATTAACAAAACTTCGTTTGCTTTTAGAAGTTGATGGCATTGGTCCTGGAAAACTTTTCAATCTTCTTTCAAAGTTTAATTCTCTTGATAATCTTATTAATGCAAATTATAAATCGCTTACACATACCGAAGGCATCTCTCAAACTTTAGCTAATAAAATTCTTAAACAAATTGATGACTATTCAACTTTTACAAAAGTAATTGAAAATGAATTGAATCTACTTGAAAAGAATAATGCAAAATGGATAACTTTCTGGTCAGATAATTATCCACAAAATCTCAAAAATATTTTTGCTCCACCAATTATTTTGTATTACAAAGGAACTCTTCTAAAACAGGATGCAAATAGCATTGCTATTGTGGGAACTAGAATGCCAACACAATATGGGAAGAATATTGCTCAAAACTTTGCTTCTGATTTAGCTAAAAAAGGAATACCTGTAATAAGTGGTATGGCACGTGGTATTGATTCATCTGCGCACTGGGGAAGTTTAAAGGGAAGTGGAAGAACTATTGCAATTATTGGTTCCGGATTAGATGTTATTTATCCCGCAGAAAATAAAAAATTGTTTAATCAAATTATTGAAAATGGAGCAGTAATTTCTGAATATAAATTAGGAACAAAACCTGATGCTCAAAACTTTCCTAAAAGAAATAGAATTATAAGTGGAATGTCGCTAGGAACTTTAGTTGTTGAAACAAAACAAAGTGGAGGTGCTTTACAAACTGCCGCTTATGCCCTTGAGCAGAATAAAGAAGTTTTTGCAATCCCTGGCAATCTGGGGGCTTTGCAAAGTGAAGGAACTAATGCCCTCATTCAAAAAGGTGAAGCAAAATTAGTGAGAAATACAGATGATATTCTTGTTGAATTAAAATTAAAAATTGAACCTAAAATTGGTAAAAATATTGCAAAACCCACAGATGATTTGAATATGTTTGAACAAAAAGTTTATGAAGTACTTTCCGATAAACCTAAACACATTGACCTAATTTCAAAGGAATCAAAAATTAATTCTTCAGAATGTTTAGTTCATTTATTGTCTTTGGAATTTAGAGATTATGTACAGCAGCTCCCGGGTAAGGTTTTTGTAAAGTCTTAAACTAGTATCTCTTCAGTTTCTTCCATAAAAATTTTAATTGATCTTTTATTTTTTTCTCTTTCCCATTTTCAGTTGGAAAATAATATTGATTCCCTTTCAATTCATCTGGGAAATAATTTTCTTCAATAAAATTATTTTCAAAACTATGAGCATATTTATAATTTTTTCCATAATCCAAACTTTTCATCAATTTGGTTGGTGCATTCCTTAAATGAAGCGGTACCGGCTCTTGTTCACCTTTTCTTGCATCTTCATAAGCGCTTTCTATTGCTGAATATGATGCATTGCTCTTTGGTTGTGATGCAAGATAAGTTACACATTGTGCCAAAATAATTCTTGCTTCGGGCATTCCAATTTTTTCAATTGCGCTAAATGTTGCATCAGCAATAACCAAAGCATTTGGTGAAGCATTACCAATATCTTCAGAGGCTAAAACCAACATTCTTCTCGCAATAAATTTTGGGTCCTCACCACCTTCCAACATTCTTGCCATCCAATAAAGTGCCGCATCTGGGTCACTGCCGCGTAGACTTTTTATAAATGCAGAAATTATATTGTAATGTTCTTCTCCATTTTTATCATACAATACATTTTTTTGTTGAAGGATATTATCAATATTTTTTTTATCAATAATAATTTCTTTGGAATTCATCTGCTGAACAACTGCCGATTCAAGAATATTTAATAATGTTCTCGCATCTCCGCCACTTACATAAATAAGATATTCCTTTTCAATATTATTTATTTCAAAACTTTTTAAAATTCATCATTAGATATTGTGAAATCAATTATCTCAATTAAATCTTGTTTTGTCAGTTCATCTAAAACATAAACTCTTGCTCGTGAACGCAAAGCAGGAATTACTTCAAAAGAGGGATTTTCTGTAGTGGCGCCAATTAAAATTATGAGCCCTGATTCAACTGCTGAAAGTAGTGCATCTTGCTGAGCTTTGTTAAATCTGTGAATCTCATCAATAAATAAAATTGTGCGTTTCTTAAAACTTTCTTTATTTATTTTAGCTGTGGCAATGGTAGCTCTAACTTCTTTAACTCCGGCATCAACTGCATTTAGCTGATGAAATTCTGATTGAGTTGTTTCTGAAATTATTTTTGCTAAAGTTGTTTTGCCGGTTCCTGGAGGTCCCCATAAAATAAAAGAGCTAAGCGCATCATTCTCAATCATTAAGCTTATAGGTTTACCAGGCCCGACTAATTTTTTCTGTCCTCTAAATTCACTTAATGTTTTTGGTCTTATTCTTTCGGCGAGTGGAACTTGTGGGATTTCTTTTTTCAATTCAAACTACCTTAACGAATCTTTTTTGTCTTCGAACTTAAACGCTTTTTCATTCTCTTTTTTCATTAAGAATTTTTCACGGGCAACTTTTTCTAGTTCTGTATCACTATTTTTTAATGACTTAATATTTTCATTTAAACTATCAATTTCAGTTTTAGATTTTTCAATTGTACTTTCAATTGAATTAATTTCACTTTTTAGTTCTAAATATTTTATTAAGCCATATTTATTGAAGAATAAAAAGAGTACCAAAAAAATTAGTATTACAAAATAAATCCAGGTTATAATTCTATCTTTTTTATTGTTGATTTTTTTCATAGAGCTAATTTAATAATAATATCAACTAGGTCATTAAACTGAATTCCATTTGCAGCTGCCATTTTAGGAACTAAGCTATGTGAAGTCATTCCTGGAAGAGTATTTATCTCAAAACAATATGGGGTTCCATCTTTATTAACTCTGAAATCAATTCTACTATAATGTTCGCAGCTTAAAGAATTAAAGGCAATTAATGCCTGTCGCTGAAGTTCAATTTCCAAACTTTTTTCAATTTTGGCTGGAACAATATACTCACTCATCCCATCTGTATATTTGCATTCATAATCATAAATTTCGTGCTTGGGAATGATTTCTAAAATGGGTAGCGGAACGCCTTGCACAATTCCAACCGATAACTCTCTACCTTCAATAAATTCTTCCAGCAAAATATTATTTGCAAATTGTGTTGCCAGCTTCATGGATTCTTCAAGTTCATTTGATGAATTGCATTTTGTTAATCCAATTGTAGAACCTTGATCATTAGGTTTAACAATGCATGGATATTTTATTGTGTCTTTAATTTGTTTATCCAATTCGGAAATTGGACAATGCTTAGTGGCTTCAATCCATTTGGGAGTTGAAACCCCAAAATGATTAAACATAACTTTTGATTTTGCCTTATCCATTGAAAGTGAACTTGAAAGAACTCCAGAGCCTGTATATTTCACACCCTTTAATTCCAGTAATGATTGAATTACGCCATCTTCTCCCCACTTTCCGTGAAGTGCAATTAATGCTAAATCTACATCATCAAAAAAAGATGAGTTTATTGCAGCTATAACATTTTTATTTGATATTGATCCGAATTCACAATTGCTAAAATAATCATTTACATTTGTCGGTTGATTTATTCCATATGCAGGATCAATAATTTTTGCATTATAACCAAGATCAATAACAGCATTGTACATTGCTTTCCCCAGATTCTTTTGAGACCGCACGCTCCGGAGATGTACCTCCTAATAAAACTGCTATAGTAATTTTGTTTTTATCCATTTGTATTAAATATTAAAGTGTGGTTAAAACTAAAATAGTTATTTGAGACATTTACTTTCCAACTTTTCCATAATTTGCATATTTATTAAACCATCAATTCCGGTAACGCTGGGTGGCTTATTTTGCAATGTAGATTTTTGAAGAGATTTTAATAAAACTAAAAGTTTGTTGCTTCTTTTTCTAAATGCTTTTCTACCTTCACCGGCAAGTTCTATTGTAAGTTTCCCGGGTTTCTTTTTCTACCAATAATATTTTCAATGCTTAAGGAACCACTTGAACCAATTATTTCTATTCGGTTAAATGAGTGTTTTGAATTATATGAAACATTTAAAATCCGTAACCGCCTTTTTTATATTTTAAGACTGCTGCTGCAAAATCATCAACTTCACTTTTATAAACCACATTATCAATAAATCCAGTAATATCCAAAACTTCTCCGCCAAAGAATCTTAAAAGATCAATCATATGCGTGCCTAAATCTCTAAACGCTCCACCGCCGCTTTGTTCAATATCAAATCTAAAATTATCATCCGGTTCATAGTCAATATTAAATGTTGTTGAAACAGATACTATTGATCCTATCATTCCTTTTTCAATTATTTCTTTTGCCTTCACTGAAAGAGGGTGAAATCTGTGAACATAATTAACTGAAAGAAATACATTATTTTCTTTACATACATTTACCATTTCTTCCGCTTCTTTGTAAGATAAAGCCAAAGGTTTTTCGCAGTGAATATGCTTACCCGCTTTTGCGGCTTGTATTACTTGCCAACTATGATCATTATTGGCACTGCCTATATAAAGTATTTCGAAATCTTGTTTTAAAAATTCTTGGTAATCATCAAAATAATTTTTAGCAAAAAATTTATTTGCAATTTCTTTTGAACGATTTATGTCAGAACTATAAATAGAAACTAGTGAACTTTTTTTAAGCTGAAGCAAGGTTGGAATAAAAGTGGTTTCTGCAAATTTACCACAGCCAGCAACCCCCCATTTTAATTTTCGATTTAAATAAATGGGGTTTTTCAAATTTTTATTTCCCAATACGTTCATAAAAAATTAAATTCCTAATTTCTTCATCAATTGATTTATTGGTTTAGTATTTTGCATTACATAAAAATGAATTGCCGGAACTTTGGCATTGATTAATTCTTGCACTTGCTTGTAAGCCCACTCAATTCCAATTTCCGGAACATGTTCTGGTTTAGCAGAAATGATTTCTTCAGCAAGCTCATTTGGTATATCAACATAAAAATTGGAAGCTAAAGTTGTAAGCTGATTTTTTGATGTGATAATTTTCAACCCTGGCAATATTGGCACATCTATTCCACTTTTTTTGCACATATCAACATAATTAAAAAATGCTTCATTATCATAAAACATTTGAGAAACAATATATTCTGCACCTGCTTTTATTTTTTCTTTTGTAAAATTTATATCTGTTTGAAGATTTGGAGATTCAAAATGTTTTTCAGGATAACCTCCAACCCCGATTCCAAAATTCATTGGCTCGGCATCTAGCAATGAGTCCTCTAAATATTTAGCTTTATTCATATCAGAAATTTGTTTTACTAAATCAACTGCATAAACATTGGCTGTTCTGCCGAATTTAATTGGCTTGCGGAAACCACTTTCATCACCTCGGATTGCTAAAACATTTTCAATTCCTAAATAATGAAGTTCAATTAAAAAATCTTCCGTTTCTTCTTTTGTAAAACCTTGACAAATTACATGAGGAACTGCATCAACATTATATTTATTTTGAATAAGAGCACAAATTCCCAGTGTTCCGGGTCGTTTTCGTTTTATCTTCATTCTAAAATCACCCGAAGGAGTTTCTTCATACATAACTTCTGCGGCATGACTTGTAATATCAATAAATGGAGGTTTATATTTTACAAGGTCTTCCAAAGCTTGCAATAAATTTTTAATGTTTCCACCTCGTTTGGGCGGAATTATTTCAAAGCTGATTAAGGTCTCTTTCGCGTTTTTAAGATGTTCAATAACTTTCATTAATTTCCCTAATTGATTTGCAAAATTATAAAAAAAACGACAATATTATTCTAATTTGGCAGAAGCTGTAATAAATTATAATCGGAATTTTTAATTGCGTTCTCATCAGTATTAATTTTAATATACTTTCCTTCTAACCACATTTTTGACATATCCTTGTAATGCTTACTGTAAAAATTTCCAGATTGTCCGGTTGGTAAAATAATTTCAAAATTATTTGAGTCGGCAAAATCAAAAATATATCTCATAGAAGGCCCTAAATTATTCTCATAAGGCTTTGTGAAAGAATACTCAGTATTAAAAATAGTTGTGCCGTCTCCGCCAATTTCAAATGGTCCGACATCTAAAACCATATCTAAGAGTTTTGACTTCCCATGAAAAAAATGTTTAAATTTAACTTTGTGAATTTTTCCCCATTGCCAATGTTCAATATCTCCAAATTCTTTTTCCAAATAAGTAATTGTTTCTAAAAGACTTTTTTTAATTATATCATCTCGAACTTCAATTTTATCAGTCGTAACATCATCGAACCAAGTTGAGTTATTATCATTCAACATTTTTCTAACTACTCGGTATGGAATATTTGCAACAAAAATATATTCATTAAAAAGGTTCTCACCCATTTCATCCATAAAAATATTTTTCAAAAGGTGTTGGTAAAAAACTGAATAAATAGTCGGGACTTGGCTTTTCGCTTGAAAATAAAAATCCCATTGAGATAAAATTATTAATGCAGTTTTTAAGTTATGGTTTTCATGTGAATAATTTTCAAAAACATTTAAAATGTGCGGGACAATATCTTTTGCATAATCGGAATAAAAATCCATTTGATATTTTTTGAAATCTGCCGAACTATGCTTTTCCTTGGTGGTTAAAAGTTCAATAATTCTCTTAATTCTAGAATCGGGTTCCCAAATATTTGAAATATGATATGGATAATTTTCGATGGTTTTATTATTCGCTGAAGCAATAAATCCTTGTTGGGGATTGTACATCATTGGATTTTCGCTATATGGAACATAACCGATCCAATCATTTTCATCCGTTGTTCCATCATAAACAAAGGAAGGACTTGTTGTTTTTCTTCTTGGCAACTTAACTCCGGCTACATAACCTATATTCCCCTCTTTATCTGCATAAACAAAATTTTGACCGGGAGCTTCAAAATTCTTCAATGCACTTTGAAAATCTTTCCAGTTTGAAGCAGCATTAATTTCTGACATTGCTATAATTTCATTACTTTGTTCAAGAGCAGTCCAACGCATACTTATATCTGCAGATTTTTCTTTATCATTTGAGAATAAAACATCATATGGATGAATATCTGAAATTATTGGACCACGATGATTTTTTCTAATGTTAAATATTACTTCCGTAGAATCTTTTACTAAGATTGTATCTTCCGTAATGTCAAGATTGTGCCATTCATTATTAAAAAAATAAGTGCTTCTTGATGAATCTAATTTTTCGATATAGAAATCAGCATCATCTGCCATAACATTAGTTAATACCCAAGAAATATTCTTGTTTTTTCCAATCACAACTCCAGGAACACCGGGAAGTGTAAAGCCCTCAACGTTTAGTTCAGGCGTACGTAAAACCACAACATACCATTTACCAGGTGATGAAAAACTTAAATGAGGGTCGTTAGCTATTATTGGTTTTCCAGATTCAGATTTAGTTGCATTAACAACCCAATTATTAGAGCCAATGTGGGTTCCAGCAGACCCCATTAAATTTCTAAAATCCTTATCAACTTTTATTAAATCTAGTGGAACATCAGCAAATTTTTCAATTCCACTTGGAATTATTGTTGGCCCGTTTTCATCAAAGTTGGGCATTATTTCTTTTACTTTTTCTAAACCTAATTTTTGAATTAAATGAGTAAAAGTAATATCGCTCCACCAACTTATATTAAGCTCCCATGCCATAAGTTTTGCAATTAAAACAGAATGTTCAGGTTTCCATAAATTTGGTTTGTAACCTAATACGTCAAATTCAATTGTGAATTTTTCTTCACTTTTATTTATAAACTCGTTAACTCCATTTGCGTAAGAAGTTAAGATTGATTTGGTTTCATCATCAAAATTATTGTAATGCTGTTTTGCAATTTTAGCCAATTCTAAAGTTCTAAACATTTTATCAAAAGGAATTGCTTTTCGGCCTATAACCTCACTTAACTTTCCTTGACCCGCTCGTCTGCTTAAATCCATTTGGAATAATCTTTCTTGAGCATGAAGATAACCTAAAGCAAAATATAGATCGCTTTTAGATTCAGCAAAAACGTAAGGTATTGCAAATTCATCTCTATAAATAGAAACCTTTTCGTTTAGATTATTTACTTTTTTGCTGCCGGAATAAACCGGAAGACTTCTTTCCAACATATAATATGAGCCGAAAATAAATGCGGCTATCAATATTATGATTGCTGTAATTGTTCCAAATATTATTTTTACCCAGTTATTCATTTTATAAGATTAAAAATATTTATGTAAATTGAACTCTAAATTAAGAAGATTTAGAATAATAATTCTTTATAAAAGAAGGAAATAAATGCCCTGGATTGAAATAATAATTGCCATTTTATTATTAATAATTGTGATTTTCCAAATTTTGAATTACATAAAAATTAGTAAACAAAACCTTGATGAAACAGAGAATAAGTTAATTCAAAAATTTGAATCTATTAATGAAAATTTAGAAGATAACATTGAAGATGAATTTAAAAGAAATCGTGAAGAAACCTTGCAGAATTCTAAACTGGTTAGAGAGGAAGTTGGCAACTCAGTTCGATTATTAGGAGATCAGCTTTCAAATAGAATTAAAGATATTTCAGATAGACAAAAAGATCAGCTAGAATTGGTTGAAACCAGATTGAAAAGTTTGACTCAATCCAATGAAGAAAAATCCGATAAACTTAAAGATCAAGTCTCAAAACAGCTAACTGAGATTCAAGAAAAAAACGAAAAAAAATTAGAAGAAATGAGAATTACAGTTGATGAAAAACTTCATTCAACATTAGAAAAAAGATTGGGAGAATCATTCAAACTAGTGAGCGATAGACTGGAACTTGTTCACAAAGGACTTGGCGAAATGCAAACTTTGGCAACCGGAGTTGGCGATTTGAAAAAAGTTTTAACAAATGTAAAAGACCGCGGAACTTGGGGCGAAATTCAACTTGGAAATTTACTTGAACAAATTTTAACAAAAGAGCAATACTCACAAAATGTTAAAACCAAAGAAGGCAGTAATGCATTGGTTGAATTTGCAATTAAACTTCCAGGCAAAAATAGCATGAAGGAAGACATTGTTTGGCTTCCAATAGATGCTAAATTTCCGCTTGAAGATTATCAACGATTAATTGAAGCAAGAGAGAAAGTTGATTTACCAATGATTGCCGAAAGTATAAAAAAACTTGAGCGAAGTGTTAAAGAAGCAGCAAAAGATATTTCAACAAAATATTTAGATCCTCCCCACACAACAGATTTTGCTTTTATGTTTTTACCAATTGAAAGTTTGTATGCTGAAGTTCTAAGTATTCCGGGACTTTCAGATTCGATTCAGCGGGAACATAAGGTTACGATTGCTGGGCCGACAAACTTTGTAGCTGTACTTAACAGTCTGCAAATGGGTTTTAAAACTTTGGCTATTGAAAAACGCAGCAGCGAAGTTTGGAAATTATTGAGCATTGTTAAAACTGAGTTTTCTAAGTTTGGAGATATTCTAGATAACACTCAAAAGAAACTTGATCTTGCAAGTAAATCAATTGGAGATGCTTCCCGCAAAACCAGAACTATTGAACGAAGATTACGAGACGTTCACGAATTGCCAACAGATGAAAACCAGATTGAGTTATTGGATGAATAGTTTATTAAAATTTCTCTTCTCTAAGTTCTCCTAAACTTTTCTTCTCAATTAACTTCCATTCATTAGGATTTGTTTTATTGCAATTACAAGGATTGTCTTTGTTCTTACATTCAAATTGGTATTTAACTTTTTCATTCACTTTTTTTAAGTAGCCATTTTGCCAAGCAGCTTCGCAAAATTTGGCTAAATTTAAATTACTATATTGATCAGTTGTGTCTTCCAATTGATAAAACCATACCGATTCTAAATTAAGTTCTGCTGCTTTCTTAAATAATTGAAAATACTCAAGAGTATCTTGGTGAGCGGCAATCCAAGTTGAGGTAAATTTATCTCCGTATCTTTCTTTCATAACATCCCAAGAGCCTCGCTGGTCAATATTTTCTGGCCAGTGACGAAATGTGCAGCCAAATAGTTGATAAGTTCTATGATATGAAGTAAACATTATTTTATCAGCAAATTGTACAAATTCATCCAAACAATTACTGGGTTTAAAGTCCCCAGTTATAAAAAGAGGTTTATTCAAACTCTTTATTTTATTATATGTCTTTTCAAATTGCTCAATAGTGTAATTCGGCTGAGCGGCAAATGGTTCATCTACATAAAAAGCATAAACATCTTTATATATTCTATCCCAGTCCGGAACGTAATTAGGGAAACCAACATTGAGATCAATGATAATATTATCATTATTAAATCCAGCTTTAAGAAATTTGTCAAACTGATCTATTGCCCAGCTAGCTTGGATGAATATCAGATTGAATCCCCATTTATCTTTTAATTCTTTTATCAAGGCATAATTATTATAACGGTTGTGGGTGGGCCAAATTCCTAAAGATTTTGTTTCAGCTGGTTCATAATGATGAAATTGCCAAATTTCTTTTTCAAGTTTATTACAATCATCAATTGAAATTTTTGCAACTGATTGAGCTTTTTGTGGCAGACTTTCGTCCTTTGATTCTTTTGTAAATATTTTCTTGGCGATAAAAGTTGTATCAAGCAGTAAAACTGTTTCATCAAACTGATATTGACTTTTCTCTATGTTTGAGGAACATGAAACAAATAATGAAATAGCTAAGATTGAAAATATTTTAATTACAAATCTATATTTATCTGTCGAGATTATTCTACAAAACATAATTTATTCAGATTGTTCAAATTCTCGACTTGCCCAATTGCAATCAGCTTATCTTCAGCTTCTATTTTTGTTGAAGATTGCGGATTATATACAAATTTTCCTATGGATTTATCAATTGCAATAATAATTATATTCAACTCACTTCTGATTGGTGATTCGGCTAAAGTTAAACCAACAAGTTTAGAACCTTTGCAAACTTTAATTTGTTCCAGACTAATATCAACATCAATATCTCGTGCAATTCCTTCAATAAAATCAGTAACTCCGGGGCGAAGTAATAATTGGACCATTCTATTTCCGCCAAGTTCATATGGCTTTACAACTCTGTGTGCACCGGCTTTTTTTAATTTACCTTCAGTACCTTCATCAATTGCTCTGGCTACAATAAAAATTTTAGGATTTAATTCACGAGCAGAAAGTGTGGTAAAAACATTTTCTGCATCTGTAGCCAATACTGCCACAAGTCCTTTAGCCCTTTTTACCCCGGCAAGAATCAAAGCATCATCATCCGTCGCATCACCATCAACAAATAAATAACTAAGAGAATTTAATTTTTCTACATTATGAGGCTCATTTTCAACTACAACAAATTTCAGTTTGTTCTCTAACAAATGTTCGGCAATTTGGCTTCCCATTCTTCCAAAACCACAAACAATATAATGATCAGAAATTTCTGCTAATTTTTTTAACATTCTTCGTCTCCTAAGAATTTGTGATTCCACCAAAAGCTGTATTCCGCGCCCACCAGTATATGCTAGCGCCAAAACCCCACTTATAATTAAGGCAATAGTTAAAACCATTCCAGGTACTGAAAGTGGTCTAAATTCCTTAAAGCCAGTTGTAGATATTGTAATAATGGTCATGTATAAAGAATCAAAAAAACTCCAACCTTCAATTAAGTGGTAACCCATGGTACCAATTAGAATGATGGCCAAAATAATTGTTAATCCAACTTGAAGTTTTTTAAATATATTCTGTTCCACTTTGCTGAGGTTTCTTTTTTTTTAATTTGAAATATATTCATTTTTACAGAAAGTAGTATGTTGTTAAACCTATTAAAACACAGTTTACCGAGAAATATAGACTATTCACCGATAACTGCTTACTTGGCAACTATTTTCTAAATAAATTTGCATCAGATGTTTGAAAATGTGGAGGAACAAGTGAACAATCAAAATAATTTATCTGCAAGATTAGTTGCCGGACTTGTACTAATTGCCTTAGGAGCACTATTTCTATTGGATAATTACGGTATAATAAATTTTTCACTTCCTAACTTCTTGTTTCATTGGGAGTATATTTTAATAGGAATCGGAATATATATATTATCAACTTCTCAAAATAAAACCGCTGGTATAATATTAATCGCTGTGGGTGCCCTAAATTTATTTCCAGGATCTTGGCCATTGCTTCTAGTTGGTTTGGGTGCTTATATAATACTAAAAAGAAACTCAACTGTAAATAATTATGTTGATCCAAATTTTGTCAGCACTGGAGAAACTGAATCAACTGACTCAGAAACTCAAAATACAAATGATATAATTGATGATGTTTCAATTTTTGGCGGCGGAACAAAACGGGTTACTTCAAACAATTTTAAAGGTGGCAAGTTAACTGCAATTTTTGGCGGCTCCGAAGTTCACTTTGAAAATAGTTTACTGGCAAAAGGAAAAAATGAGATAGATATTTTTTCAATGTTCGGGGGATACACAATTTATGTTCCTCAAGATTGGAATGTAATTATTGACGTTGTAGCAATTTTCGGTGGTTTCTCAGATAAACGGATTAAAGATCCAAACAGAGTTTATGAAGATGATAAAATCTTGATAATAAAAGGCTTAGTATTATTTGGTGGCGGTGAAGTAAAGTTTTAACAATTTTGTGCCCGATTCTTTCTAATAGGAATGGGGATCTATTTTTAATTTTGGGGGAAATAATGTCACGTTCATCTAGCAATTCAAATGGAAGAATTTTTATTGGCGCCATATTAATTATAATTGGCTCCTTTTTATTCTTAAGAAATTTCCACTTTGAACTTTTCGATATACAAATATTTTCATGGCCAGTATTTTTAGTAATAATTGGAATTATAATTTTAGCAAATCACAAAGATTCTTTTTTTGGTTTTGTTTTAATATTAATAGGGGCTTCCGGAATTGCATCAAATTATTTTGACATTTCTTTTAGAGACGTAATTTCTGAATATTGGCCATTTATGTTGATAATTTTTGGAATTTATTTAATTCTGAAACATTCATCTTTTGGCGAAAAAAATGATTCGGAATTTATTGAATCCGGGGAATATTATCTTGATCTGTTCTCAATCTTGGGCAAAAAAAATAAAGTAGTTAAATCTAATAGATTTTTAGGCGGAAAAATTTCTTCAATATTAGGAGAAGTTATTGTTGACTTAAGAAAATGTAATATTGCTGATGGTAATAGAGAACTTGATGTTTTAACATTATTTGGATCAAGTGATATTTATATACCACAAGATTGGAATGTAATAATTAAAACAACAACTATATTCGGCGGATTTGAAGACATGAGAGGAAGTTCATTTTCTTCTGAGAAGAGCGCAAACACTTTAGTTCTAAACGGTCTAGTCTTATTTGGCGGCGGCGAAATTAAATCATAAAATAATTAAAAACTATGATGAACCCATTTGTTAAAAACGTAAAAAGCTTTTCAGTATATCTTATTATTTGGATTTTTATTTTTCTTCTTCATTCAAGTATTTTATATTTTGTAATTGATTTATCACTGAGTCTTTGTTTAACTGATAGCTTAATTTTTAATTTCTTATTTTTTGCTCTTGGATTAAGTCTTTGGTACCCGACAAAATTCATTTCTTTTGAAAGTTTCTCGGTGCTAAAAATTATTACAAATCATATTACAGCTGCTTTTATTACTTCTGGGATTTGGATATTTGTCGGATACTTTATTTCTTCGCAAGTTTATATTTATGATTTTCAATATTTAAAATTTCTTTTTGCCTCACTAGTTTGGAGATTTTTTATTGGAATGTTTTTTTACTTTATAATTGTTGCGCTAAATTATATAATTATTTATTACGGCAATTTCCAAGAGAAAGTTTTAAAAGAGGCAGAGTTAAAATCGTTGGTAAAAGAAGCCGAGTTAAAAAGTTTGAAATACCAAATTAATCCACATTTTATTTTTAACTCGCTTAATTCAATTAGTGCATTAACATTAAGTGAACCCGAACTGGCTAGAGAAATGACAATTAATTTGTCATCTTTTTTACGCAAAACATTAAGTATAAATGAAAAACAGAAAAGTAAACTTTGTGATGAATTGAAAAATGCCAAATTATATTTAGATATTGAAAAAATTCGATTCGGGGATAAATTTACTTATTCAGAAAATATATCTGAAGGATGTAATGATTTGGAAGTGCCGAATATGATTTTGCAGCCTATCTTTGAAAACGCAATTAAACACGGAGTTTATGAAAGTTTAGAGCCTGTAAATATCCATTTTACGTGCGAAGAACAATTAGATTATATGAAATTAACAATTACAAATAATTACGATGTCGAATCCGCGCCGCATAAAGGCGAAGGCATTGGAATGAGCAATATACAAAGCCGTTTGAGGATGATTTATAATCAAGATAATCTTTTAAAATTTTCCAAAAATGATGGGATATTTACAGTTACAATTTTTATCCCTTGGGAGGATAATAAAGTATGAGTAAGAAAATAAATGTGCTTATAGTTGACGATGAAAAACTTGCCCGCGATATTGTTAAAAAATATCTTGAGCAAAATGTTAATATAAATCTACTTGGAGAATGCATAAACGGCTATGAGGGAATAAAAAGCATTAATGAAATGAAACCGGATTTAATTTTTCTTGATATACAAATGCCAAAAATTAATGGTTTTGAAATGTTGGAACTTTTAGACCACAAACCGGAAATTATTTTTACTACAGCTTTTGATCAATATGCAATTAAAGCATTCGAAGTTAACGCAACTGATTATTTACTAAAACCATTTTCTCTAGATAGATTTAATGAAGCCCTTAGTAAAGCAATTGAGAAAGTTAATTTAACTGAAAAAGGTAATTCCAACTATGACAAAATACTTTCAACAATAAATGAATCGAAAGAATATTTAGATAGAATTGTGGTTAAGACAAACAACAAAATTGTAATAATTCCCGTCGGCAAAATTATTTATTTAGAAGCCCAAGATGATTACGTTATGATTAATTCTGAATTAGGAAAACACTTAAAGAAACAAACAATGAAATATTATGAAGAACATTTAGATGATAATGAATTTATAAGAATTCACCGCTCTTACATAGTAAATATAAATGAAGTAAAACAAGTTGAACTTTTTGAGAAAGAATCTTATAAAGTAAAATTAAAAAATGGAGAAACTCTTCCGGTTAGTAGAAGTGGTTATAATAAAATTAAAGAAATACTAAAATAAATTATTCTGAATTTGTAACTTGTAAAACCTCCTTTGTGAATTCATTTTGAACAAAAGCAATAACATTTAAATTTTCTTTTTTTTTCATCGGGGTTTTAATAACATAAACTTAGCAAATTTTGCTCTTCCAACTTTATCAATTCCAGCCAAAGAAATGCCTTTATAATCCGGAATCATTCCACGCAAAATATAATTAAATTCTTTTTGCCCATTCGTACCTGGTGGAGTTTCAAAAATAATACTGTTCTCAATAAGAGCAATTCTTAAAACTAAACTGCTGAAATCAATTTCGTCTAAATCATAAACATCTAGAAAAACATCAATTGTTAATCCATCGCCACTGATTAAACTGTCAATCACTGTTATTTCTAATTTGGTAAGTTTATTTAATTGTTCATTAATTGTTATTTCAATTAAATTATTTTTGTTTCCATCAATAACATATTGTGGAACATCAAAAAAAATATAATACTCTAATCTTTTATTAACATCTTCCATAACTTCAAGGTTCATTGGGTCATTTTGATTTGGATATCTTGTTGGATGATTTAGTATGAATAATCTCTGAGGATATTTATTCATTAAGTTAGAAAACAATTCGTTTGAGTTTTTACAAGAATCACAGCCGGAATTTGTGAAAGTTTCCAGCAAAACATTTTTACTCAAATTATTTTTAGTAAGAATAAAAATTTCGGAAATTACTTCGTCTTTCTTAATTGCAATTTCTTTTTGTTCAGAGAAGTACCCTTCTTTTCTAACTTTTATAAGATGTTTTACGGCAAAAAGTTCAAGTGTATCGGGAGTAAATTTTCCGGTGAATTTTTCATCGACATATATTATGCCTTTATCAACATTGGCATTAACTACTATTTTGCCATTCCCGGTTTCTGTTGCTATTGGGTTTTCTGATTCGCAGGAAATTAATATTATTGTTAGAAGGAATATTTTACTTATAAAAGTAATTTTCATAGGTGGTTAAAGTTAGTAGTATGTTTTAAATTTAGCAAAACTAATTAAATCAGTTAATTTCCTCAGTTGCTAAACAGATAAAGAGTAATTATATTTTGACTTCAAAATGTGCTGGAGATTCAATGGAATTAGATAAAGACATTCGTTCTACTCAAGAAGTTAGAGATTTAGTTGCAAAAGCAAAATCTGCACAATTAGAATTCAAACATTTCAATCAGACTCAAGTTGATAAAATTGTTAAAGCTATGGCAGATGCCGGATTTGAGGCAAGTGAAAAACTTGCAAAAATGGCGCATCAAGAAACCGGTTTTGGTAAATGGGAAGATAAAGTAATTAAAAATCAATTTGGCTCGCGTACTGTTTATGAATCTATAAAAGACTTAAAAACTGTGGGAGTAATTGATGTTCAAAAAAACGGGAAAATTGTTCACATTGCAGAACCGATGGGTGTAGTTGCCGCATTAATTCCATCTACAAATCCTACTTCTACAGCTTTTTTTAAAGCTTTAATTTCTTTAAAAACCAGAAATTCAATTGTTGCTAGTCCGCATCCCAAAGCCGTAATGTGCACATCAGAAGCACTAAAAATTATGGATGAGGCCGCAGTTTCTGCAGGAGCACCAAGGGGATTAATTCAATGCATGAGCACTCCAACTTTGGAAGGAACCGAAGCATTAATGAAACACAAAGATGTTGGAGTAATTTTAGCAACGGGCAGCACTCCAATGGTTAAAGCTGCTTACAGCGCAGGAACTCCTGCATATGGAGTTGGTTCAGGAAATGTGCCGGCTTTTATTGAAAGAACTGCCAATTATGAAAAAGCAGTTTTAGATATTATTTACGGAACCACTTTTGATAATGGCACGCTTTGTTCATCAGAGCAAGCCATGATAGTTGATAGACCAATTTCAGAAAAAGCCAAAAAGTTTGCAGAAGAAAACGGAGGCTACTTTGTTTGCAGCAGTGAAAAAGAAAAATTAGAAAAAGCAGTATTAAAAGATGGAAGAATTAATCCGGAAATTGTTGGAAAGTCCGCACAATTTATTGCAAAGTATTCTGGCTTTTCCGTCCCAGAAACTACAAAAGTTTTGTTGGCTGAATGTTTAAAGGTTGGCAAAGATGAACCTCTCTCCGTTGAAAAACTTTCTCCAATTTTAGCTTATTACATTGTTGATGGCTGGTTAGACGGCTGCCACAAATGTATTGAATTATTAAATTTTGGCGGTGTCGGGCACACTATGTCAATTCATTCAAGTGATCAAGATATAATAATGAAATTTGCAATGGAGAAACCAGCATTTAGAATTATTGTAAATTCTCCTTCTTCACTTGGAGCTGTAGGTTACACAACTGCTTTAGATCCATCAATGACTTTAGGAGTTGGAACTTGGGGCGGATCAATAATTTCCGAAAACGTTACTGCAAAACATTTAATGAATATTAAAACTCTTGCTTTTGAGGTTAACCCAATAAACAAAGATACTTCCGTTAATAGTTTTGGAAATACACACACAAACAATTCTTCCAATTTGGGCGGAAGTTTTTTAAATCAAATTGAAGACAGACTTAGAGCCAGAGCCGGAAATCCAGTTGTAAGTAATTTTGCTCCAAAAAAAGATTTTACATCGACCGCAACTAATAATAATTCTAGTCACAAAACTTTAGGTGCTGGAATTAGCGAAGAAGAAGTTAAAAAAATTATTAGAGAGTTTAATTCTTAAGAAATTTCCCACGGACTTGCTAAGTGCATGGGAAATTTTGAAATTTTTATTTGAGCAACATCATTTTTTTTACCGCGGAATATTTTCCCGCAACGTTTATAGAATACACGTAAACTCCACTAGCCAAATGGCTTGCATTAATTTCAACTGTGTGTGATCCTTGGCTTATTGATTCATTTAAAACATTCATAACCTTTTCACCAATCATATTATAGATTGTTAATTTTACAAATCCTTTTTCGGGTAAAGTAAAATTAATTTTTGTGGTTGGATTAAATGGATTTGGATAATTTTGACTTAGTTCAAAGTTATCTGGAATATTTATTTCAGTTTCAATATTTGTTACTTCACCATAAAAGCTTTTATGGTTTGCAGGAACGGTTATATCCAAAAAATCTGGGTCAGTTAAAATTGTATTTACACTTCCAGAAAAATTCCAGAGTAAATTTAAATTTTCAACAGATATATCTTCCGTACTTGTAATAATAAATTTACCAACCAATTTTTCTTTCTCTGAAATTATTTCATTACCAATTCCTGAAGTAAATATTAATTCATTTATTTCATCGGTATTTAAATATCCAATTATATTTCGTGGAAAATTTGCTAGTTCAGAGGAACCATCAAGATATTCTAAGTTTATTGAGTCACTTGGAGATAATTTTAAATCGAATGAAAATGAGCATTGGTAGGATGATAGTATAAAATTGGAATCGGTGCTATTAATGACGATATCAAAATCTAATGATTTTTCATTAATTTGTTGAGGATTGGCTAACCTCATAAGATAATTTGGTTGTGCAAGCAGAGATATTTGAAACACAACTACGAATAAAATTGATAATCTTAACATAAACCCCATAAAATATTTTTAAATTATTTTTATAATTCATACATAATTACTCCTCTTGATTAATGGATTAGTGTTCGAGATACTGATGGGTGTAATACTTTATATGTAGCAATTGTTTTGCTTTAGGGCGTAAAGTTAATTCAAATTATTTTACAATCAAAATTTGGAGCTTACCAAAATTTATGACTACTTTTTTCAATTATTTTTTTTTAAGGAACTTAAAGTGATAGGTTATAATGATATTTGTAAAACTATGGTTACGCTAATGTTAATAAGGGTTTAGAATCTGTTAAATATTCAAATTTATAATTATTCATACCTTTCTAATTTAAATTTTTCACCAAGATAAAGTTTTCTTACTTCTTCATCATCAGCTAAATTTTGTGCTTTTCCGTCTTTAAATATTTTTCCTTCAATTAAGATATATGCTCTATCAACAATGCTTAAAGTCTCATGAACGTTGTGGTCTGTAATCAAAATCCCAATCCCTTTGTTTTTTAAATTTGCAACTATACTCATAATATCTTCAACGGCTATTGGGTCAACACCGGCAAAGGGTTCGTCAAGCAATATAAAATCCGGATCCGTTGCCAAAGCTCTTGCAATTTCAGTTCTTCTTCTTTCACCACCACTTAGTTGGTAACCTTTACTTTTCCTAATGTGTGTAATGCTCAATTCTTCTAAAAGCTTTTCTTGTTTTTCCACACGCTGTTCTTTAGATAATTTTAACATTTCCAAAACTGCCATAATATTATCTTCAACACTTAATCTTCTAAAAACGGAAGCCTCTTGAGGCAAATAGCCTATTCCCATTTTAGCTCTTTTGTACATTGGCAATTCAGTAATATTTTTATCATTTAGAAATACTTTGCCGTCATTTGGTTTTATCATTCCAACAATCATATAAAAAGTAGTTGTTTTACCAGCACCATTTGGACCAAGCAGACCAACCACTTCGCCTTGTGTTACATTGACTGAAACTTTATTTACGACTGTTCTTTTTTTATATATTTTAACTAGATTTTCACTTCTAAGTGTTGAGTTATTATTCATATTTGATCAATACTAATTTTATTGTACATTTTCTTAAATTTGTTTCTGTTTGGCTTGTCTTCATAAATAATAAAAGTAGGAAGTGTAAAACCCTTTTCATTTCCCTTTACTAAATTCTCAGGATGAAATTCACTGATTGGACTTCCATACATTTTAACATCTGTAACTTTATTTTCATCAAAAAGGATTTTAATATTTCGCGCACTTGATTTTAATAATCCATTCGGTTTATCTTCTTCAAATAAATAATATATACTCAGGACATTACCATAAACATTAGTCTCAGCAAGGTTTCCATCTCTGAAAATTAATTTAGTCGTATCGCCAGACATTTGATTAAATCGATAATTATAAAGAGAATCTTTGGAAATTAAAATTGAGTTATGGAAAATATCAACACTTTTAATTTTGCTGCTATCTAAATTTATATAAATTGAATCTCCGGTTACTTGAGTATTTTCATACCACAAAACAGGAGTTCTTTTTTCTTTCTGTTTAATTATTGTAATTTTTTCATCGGCTTTGTCATAAATTGTGTAATCATTGTTAGATAGAAAATCACCTCTAACAATTCTAACCGAATCAATTGCAAATAGCTTTGAGCTGCTATCTTTATTAGCTTCCATGTACTCTGATTGAATAAATAAAGTATCAAATGTACCGTTACTTAGTTCTTCAATTTGGGTTAAAAAAGGTTTACCAAATATTTTCGAAACACCAGAATTTTTATCATCTAACAATTCTTTGCCGCTAATTGTAACATTATTATCTTTATTGAAAATTACAATGTTCCCAAATCCTTTAGTCAGTTTGGTATTTCTTAAATGAATTAAACTATCGGCTTTTATTTCTGATAATGAATCCGAGACGGTTACATTTCCAACCGCAATAATTTTTTCATTCTCTTTCTCATAATTTAATTTTATAGATTTTAAATTAGTAACTGAATCATAAAAAACTACCTCTCCAATAAACTCTGCTATTTTAGTATTTAGATTGTATTTGCCGCTATTTGCAAACAAATTTATTGATTCATTTTTTAGATAAACATTTGTATCAGATGTAGCAATTTTCAAATCTCCAAAGTATTTGCCTCTTTCAGTTTTAATAACAACGCTATCTTGAGTTAGAACAACATTGCCAATTAACAAAGCAGAGTTTTTAGCAAGATATTGAATAGCTTTGCTACAAGTAATTTTAATATCATCTTGGATGATTATTACATTTCCAATTACTTCCCTAATGTTTTCGCCGTTTACCAGTTTACCTTTTAAGCTATCCCCTTTAATTGTTATTGGACTGGTTTTGTTCTGAGAGAAAACAGAATTAAAAAATATCAATATAAAAACGATAATTAATTTCTTCATCATTTTTTATCCGTTGAAGTTACATAGGTAATGTCAAAGATTGTATAGTTCTGTAAATTTTGGTCGGATTCAAAGCCATAACCTTCAATAATTTCTTTATCGCTTACAATTCTAACAAATTTATCTGTTATTATTTTTCTAGTTTTATTTTTCCAGATTAATTCATCGGTAGTCAAAGTTACACCGCTATCACTAACAGCAATCACACTATCAATCGCAAACATATCTTGAGTGTTATCATCAATTCGTCCTTTTCGTGAAGTAAGTGATGAAGTTTGCAATTCTTGTTCATTGTAAAAATCTATCTTAACATTTTCCAAATCTTTTTGGTTCTTATCACCTAAAACCCTAATAACTTCAGCGTAAAGTATAGCTTTTAGTTTTCCCTCTTCTGTGAAAGTTATAGTTGCGTTTCTGCTCTCTTGGTCCGGAATGTCTTCGCTATTTATTGAGCTGTCAGTTTGTGGTTTTAATTTTGTTTCGCTGCAAGAAATTATTATCAAGGTTAAAATAATATATGTGGGTAAAATGAATTTCTTCATCTTCTTTGTAAACCTAATTTCACTAAATCGTGTAAATGAACTAAACCAATTGGCTTGCCATTATCATCCAAAGCAATAAGAGAAGTTATACTGTAATTTTCCATTTGCTGCAAAGCAAAAGAAGCAAGGAGGTTTGCATTAATAGTTTTTGGATTTTTAGTCATCAAGTCTTTTGCTCTTAAGTTCTTCAGATCAAGAGTTTTTTCTAGTTGTCTTCTTAAATCACCGTCTGTTACTATTCCAACTAAATTACTCTTGCTATTTACAACACAGGTTGCGCCAAGTCTTTTTTGTGTCATCTGAAGAATAGTATCTTTTACAGAGGCTTCTTCGTGCACTGACGGGAAATCGGAACCACGATACATTATTTCAGAAATTTTAAGAGATAATCTTTTACCTAAACTACCTGCGGGATGAAGCATGGCAAAATCTTCTTGGGTAAAACCTCGCAGTTCTAAAACTGCAATTGCAAGCGCATCACCTAAAACTAAAGCCGTTGTTGTTGATGACGTTGGAGCAAGATCATAAGGACATGCTTCTTCTTTTACACTTGCATCAAGAACAATATTACATTCTTTTGCAATTGAAGATTTAGATAATCCTAGCAGGCCAATAATTTTGATTTCCATTCTTTTGAACATCATTACTAAATTTACAAGCTCTTCTGTTGCACCGCTCTTAGAAAGTATAATTGCTACATCACCCTTTCTTACCATACCCAAATCGCCATGCAATGCATCGGTTGGATGCAAATAAAAAGCAGCTGTTCCAGTTGAGTTTAAAGTGGCAACAATTTTTCTGGCTATCAGACCAGATTTTCCCATACCAGTTAAAACTATTCTGCCTGAAGAATTATAAATAAGTTTCACAGCTTCAACAAAAGAGCCATTTATTTTTGAACTTAATTCTTTAATTGCACCAAGCTCTATCTCGATTACTTTTTTACCTTTATCTAGAATATTTTTGTCAGTCATTTAATAACCTTTAACAGCTTTATCAATTTTCAATACACTTTTAAGAAGTGATTCTAATTTATCAATGTGCAATTGGCTGCCAGCATCACTAAGAGCATTTGGCGGATCTGGATGAACTTCTAAAAATAACGCATCTATTCCAACTGCAACTGCGGCTTTGCTGAGCGGTTCAATGAATTTGGGTTGACCACCGGTTATGTTTGAATTACTTGGAGTTTGAACTGAGTGAGTTGCATCCATAACAACCGGATACCCTAATTCCCGCATTGTAACAAGCGCTCTCATATCAACAACTAAATTATGATAGCCAAATGTTGTTCCTCTTTCTGTCAATAAAATATTTTTATTTCCAGTACTTTCAATTTTTTCAATTGCATGTTTCATATCTTCTGGAGCAAGAAATTGTCCTTTTTTAACATTTACAACTTTACCACTTTCCCCCGCAGTAATTAATAAATCTGTTTGCCTACATAAAAATGCAGGGATTTGCAAAATATCAACTATGGAAGAAACTAATGAAATATCTTCTGGGCTATGTATATCAGTAACAAGCGGTACTTTGAACTTTTCTTTTACTTCCTTTAAAATGCTGATCGCTTCATCAAATTCTAATCCGGTAAAAGAATTTAGACTTGTTCTATTAGCTTTTTTGAAACTCGATTTAAATATAAAAGGAACATTTAATTTATTAGTAATCTCAATAATTCTTTCTGCGGTTGATAATGTTATTTCTCTATTTTCAACAACACAGGGACCAGCAATTAACACGAGCGGCAAATTATCACCGATTTTAACTTGATTAACCTTTACCATTAATTTCTCTTATTCGAATAAATTATTTTGAGTTTCAGTTTTATTTTTAGTTTTGTTAAATCTAACATAAGCCAAATCAGTAGCTTCCCTACCCCGAGGTGTTCTTTGAATAAATCCTTGCTGAATTAAAAATGGTTCGTAAACTTCTTCTAATGTTCCGGGATCTTCGTTTACAGAAACCGCTAAAGTCCCTAATCCAACTGGACCGCCTTTGAACTTCTCAATAATTGTTAAAATAATTGCTTTATCCATTTCGTCAAGACCAAAATCATCTACTTCTAAAGCGGCTAAAGCAGTTCTTGCGATCTTTAAATTTATTGTTTTCATATTTTCAAAATCTGCAAAGTCTCGTGTTCTTCTTAATAAACGATTTGCAATTCTTGGAGTTCCTCTGGAACGTTTTGCGATTTCTTCAGCTGCTTTATCATCAATACTAACATTTAATATTGTAGCAGAACGTTTGAGAATATTTGTGAGCAGGCTGCTCTCATAGTAATCCAATCGCGATTTAATTCCAAATCTATCGCGCAAAGGTGCTGTTAAAAGGCCGGCTCTAGTAGTTGCGCCGACTAAAGTATACTGGGGAAGCTTAATTTGAACCGTTCTTGCACTTGGTCCACTATCAATCATAATATCAATTTTATAATCTTCCATTGCGGAATATAAATATTCTTCAACCACAGAACTTAGTCTGTGAATTTCATCAATGAATAAAACGGAATTTTCCTCTAAATTTGTCAACAGTCCGGCAAGATCTCCAGGTTTTTCTAAAACTGGTCCGGATGTAGTTTTTAGTTTTACACCCATTTCATTTGCAATAATATTTGCAAGAGTAGTTTTACCCAATCCAGGAGGACCGGTCAACAAAACATGATCTAAGCTTTCACTTCTTTTTTTTGCTGCACCAATAAATACTTTTAAATTATCGGTAATTTTTTGTTGTCCAGTAAAATCAGAAAAAGTTTTGGGTCTAATTGTCTGTTCAAAATTTTTCTCTTCATCTGCCACTATAGGATTTGTATTATCTGATTCTCTCATTTATAACATCACTTTTGCATTTTTACCAAAAAGAAATTTTATTTTATCATGTTTTTTAAAACGTTCTACAACAATTACTAAACCGAGCATTAAGAGCAGCATAATTGTAGCTGCAAAAATTGTTTGGGCTCCGGTAAAACTCTTCCCATAAAATTTATTAAATCCAGGAAACAAAGCACAGCCATATAAAATAACAACATGAACCACATATAGAAGTAAAGTATTTGTACCGGTATCCTTAATTAATTGCGGAATTGAATTAAATTTACGCGCAATAAAAGCCATTATTCCACAAACCAAAATTACGTATCCTATTCTTAATAATATTAGTGCTGTTGAGTCTAACCAATAATTGATTACACCTTCTAAACTATTTTCTAAAGTATAGATTAAAAACGCTGAGGTTAGCAACACTGCTCCAATACTGAGTAAAGAGAAAGAAAATCTTTTCTTAAAATATGCTCCCTCATTTTTGTATAAGTAATTGCCAAGCAGAGCACCTGATAAAACATAAATTAACCAAGGAAATAAAGGGAAGAGGGATCCGTTTTTGGTATATAAATATGCCGAAATATAATGTGGAAAGAAACTATCCCAATTAATTTTTGCGATAATTGGTGAAACTAAAAATAAAATAAACATGAAAGAAATTAATATTGTATTTAGGCTAAAATGCATTCGTTTAGCAAAAAACACAGACATAATTATTGTTAGTAAACCAAAGCCAATTAAATGAAGTGCATCAACTGTGAAAAAAATATCCCATTGAGATTGCGAAACATAAGTAAAATCAAAAATTCTGTAAGTCGGGTATCTTAACAAATAACCAATTATAATTAAAGTGAATGCTCGTTTAACTCCCTTTTTAACTCTGGGGTTTGATAGAAAAGTAAAAGTATCGGCTCTAAGTAGGTAAGTAAAAATTAAACCCGCCGCAAACATAAATATTGGGGCAGTAAATCCGCGTAAAGTTAACCATATAGAATAGCCAGTCGAATCCATTGAACGATATTCATCGGCTAAAAAGGTATCAACCGTGTGTCCTTGAATCATCATAATTACTGCAAAAGCTCGCAATAAATCTATATAGAGTATTCTATTATTTGTTTTAATTGCCATATTGTAAAATTAGAGTTTAACTAGTAAAGATAATCAAAAAGTGAGTATTAAAAAAACCAGAGATTTGCCCGTACTTTTAGAATTTGGTTTTCTGTATAGTTAGTGTCGAATTCTTCTAGGTACCTAGCAAAAAAAGAGAAACCCCGAGATGAGAGGATGCAAAGCTTTTATTATCTTTGCGGTCCCTCTCGATTATATTTTTTTAATAATGACTAAACTTCTCGGATTTTCTTCTACCCATTTTTTAGAAGAAAAGCAACTACTTCTTTTGTTGAAGCTCCAGGCGTAAAAAGTTCTCCAACTCCCAGTTCTTTTTTTTAATTTTTTATAGTCTGCATCTGCATCTGGAATAATTCCACCCCGAAAAGAAGAACATCATCAACTTTATTATTTTTCATCTGCTCTAAAATCCTGGGAAAAACAGTCATGTGCGCACCTGATAGAATACTAATCCCAATTGCGTCAACATCTTCTTGAACTGCAGCACTTACAATCATTTCCGGAGTTTGACGTAAACCCAAATATATTACTTCCATACCTGCATCTCTTAAAGCTGCAGCAATTACCTTTGCGCCTCTATCGTGCCCATCTAAGCCTGCTTTGGCAATTAGTACTCTTATTTTTTTATCCATTTGTAACCTTAAATTTTTGGGTTTTTCTTATTCTAAATAATTTTTCTTTTTAGGGAAAACTCCAAACAAGCCGCCGGTATGGAGAAATATAATTTTACTTAGTTTCTTTTTGTTTAAGAATATTTCATTAAATGCGTAAAAAGCTTTTCCGGCATAAGTTGGATCTAATAAAATACCGGACTGAGTAAAAAGTTTTTGATTACTTCAATCTTTTTGGGAGCAATATTTTTATAACCTTCTTCAGAAAAAGTATCGAAAATTTCCAAATTATTATAATTGAGTTTTAACTTTAGCCCAAACTCATAATTACATTTTTCTGCTAAAAATATTATTTCTTCCCTCATAATTTCTTTGCTTTCAATCACACTTACTAAGAACAATTTAAAATTCAAATTTAGTAAAGCCTGTCCAACTAACATACCAGCCGCAGTTCCACCGCTTCCGGTTGCAGAAAGTATACCGCTAAATTTAGTTAAATCTGTTTGCTGGGAAAGTTCCTTTATAAAATTTATATACCCCCAAATTCCCAATGGAGAAGAACCGCCAGAAGGGATTATGTAAGATTTTAATTTCTTTTTCTTTAAAATATTTTGTTCTTCCAGCATGTAATCATCAACTGAATGGTATTCTTTTTTAGTCAAGAATTTAATATCAGCGCCGGTCAATTTATCTAAAAATAAATTTCCATCCGGATTTTGATTTTCATTTCCCCATAAAAACAATTTTGATTTAATTCCCAAAGAAGATGCTGCAATACATGTGGCTCTTGCGTGGTTGGATTGATCACCGCCTCTTGTAAAAACATAATCTACTTTTTGCTTTTTTGCTTCCCACAAAAGGTATTCTAATTTTCTAATTTTATTTCCGGATAGTTCAACGCCGGTATAATCATCACGCTTAATAAAAAATTTACTTCCGTTAAATTGTGTTTTTAAAAACGGTGTTGGAATATTTGCTAAATTAATTTTATTTGGGGTTTTCATTAAAAATTCTCCCTTTGTCTTTGATAATATAATCTTGCCATTTCTAAATCGTCTTCTGTATCGACAGACATACTTTCATGCTCAGTAACCACAACCTTAATCGGCATGTGATTCTCTAACATCCGCAACTGCTCTAACTTTTCATATTTCTCTAAATCAGTTTGCTTTAAAGAGGTAAACTCAAGTAAATATTCCTTTCTGTAAACGTATAAACCAATATGCTTATAAATATCTGCAACTAGTAATTTTTGTTTATCCGAAGCAACTTCTCTTACGTAAGGAATTGGAGAACGCGAAAAATAAAGTGCAAAATTATTGTAATCAAAAACTACTTTTGGAATGTTAGGCGAATTTAATTCATCAACATTTGTAATTCTTTTAGCCAAAGTTGAAATTGCAACGTTTTTATCAAACAAAAGCGGTTCAATCGCTTCATCAATCATCTTTCCGGGAATAAATGGTTCATCACCCTGAATATTAACAATAATTTCTGATGAAAATAATTTTTTAGCAACATAGGCAATTCTATCGGAACCGGTTTCTAAATCTTTAGGAGTCATTTCAACGCGAGCACCAAACCTTCGTGCAACTTCATAAACTCGTTCATCATCAACAGCTATTACCACATCTGAAAGCAATTTAGATTTTTTGGCATTCTCCCAAGTGTGCTGCAGCATTGGTTTTCCTCCAATATCTTTAAGAGGTTTCCCTTTTAATCTGGTTGATGCAAAACGTGCTGGTATAATTCCAATTATCATTAAGAAAATCTATTTATTTACTTTGACTAATTACTTTGGGAACTTTAAAATGTTCAGCTGTGCTATCTGGAGCATTTTTAAGAGCTTCTTCCCGAGCTGTAGATTTTTTTTGTGTATCTTTTCTAAACACATTAGTGTTTTCAATTGGATGAGAAAGCGGTTCAACATTTTCAGTATCCAACTCACCTAATTTTTCAACGTATCCTAAAATTTTATTCATTTCATTTGTGTAATTACTAATTTCTTCTTCATTGAATTCTAAACGTGCAAGTTCAGCAATTTTTTTTACATCTTCTTTTGTAACTGACATATTTATTCTCACTTAAAGATTTAAAGAATTTATAAACGCTACTCTTCTTTTAATTGAAGGATGACTGTAAAAAAACCATTCCACAAAAGGATGCGGTTCTTTATCACCTAAATTTTGTTCTGTTAATTTATCTAAAGTTTTAATGAAAACATCTTTTTTCTTTGTTGTTTTAACCGCATATTCATCGGCTTCGTGCTCATATTTTCTGGATAAAATATTTGTTAAAGGAGTTTGAATAATTCCAAGTAACATTCCCCATAAAGATAAAATTGGTAAAGCGGCAATTTTAGTAATCTCTGTAAAACCAAACCAACTTATTGAATTCGAATATAAAACTGATAACAAATAAAGTGTAAGAAAACTTGAGACTGTTCCAATTATAATATTTTTAATTATGTGTTTATGTTTGTAATGTCCTAACTCATGAGCAATTACAGTTTCAATTTCATCATTTGTAAATTCACTTGTTAAAGTATCACCCAAAATAATTTTCTTTGTTTTTCCTAATCCGGTGAAAGCTGCATTAGCTTTCTTGGTATTTTTACTCATATTAAATTGAAAAATATTTTCAACTTTTAAATTAACATTTTGTGAAAGTCTTAAGATTCTTTCACGCAAATCTTCATCATCAATTGGAGTTATTTTATAGAATAAAGGAAGAATAATAATTGGGACAATTTTGGCAAGAATCACTGAAACAAAAAACAATAAAATGGCAAATGGAAGCCACCACATTGACTGGTAAGTAACCAAAACAAAATAAAACAAGAGTAATAAAGGAATTCCGATAACACCACCAACTAAACTTGCTTTTGTGTTTTCCCAAATCCATGCAAAAAATGTTTGGTTGGATAATTCATATTTATGCTCGAGGTAAAAATCAGTATAAAAATTTATTGGGAAAAATATTATAGCTATTGCTGCTCCGCTAACTAGCACATATCCAATTAAAATTAAATATTGCGAATTTGTAAATGCTCTTATATAATTTTCTAATTGTTCGCTTAATCCGGTTGTAACAAAAAGTAGAATTATCACAAATGTAAGAACTGATTTTAAAATACTAAAACCAAGTTTTATGTTATTATATTTTTTTGATTTCATGAAATAAAATAATTTTATGGTAACTGTAAAATTAACCTATTTTATTAAGAAGTGCAGTAAGTAAAGAATAATTTTTAATTTAAGTAGGAAGTTAAAAGGATTTTTTGGACTGAGAATTTTGATATAAAATTAATTTTCTATTCTGAAATCATGGACACCATTTTTGTCCAATTTTAAATATACTTGGACACCATCGGTTTGATCCAATCCCGTTTGTTCATCAATTGATTGTCCTAAAATTTCTATACTATTTTTAGTGATTGCAACTATCGAATATACACGATTACCCAAGGTATCCAAATTTTGAGGGATCGTCCAACCCTTTGAATCAGATTTAAAACTTTGTCCACCACCACTATACTCTGAAGGAGTTCTATAATAGTTTAATGCAATTGTTGAAAGGTTCAGTAAATCATTGGTAATTGTTGTAATTGCATTATCTCTGCTAGATGCATCATAGATTTGTGTGCCAACAAGTATTGCCGTACCTACAACAATCATTACAAGAACAATTAACAGAAGTTGCTGCTGTCCCAAATTAAATCCCCCACCATATCTAATTTATTAACTTGGGAAATAAGGAGAATATTTTTTTTATTTCAAGTATTTTATTTTTGTGCTAATTATAAATAATTTTAGAGTATAAAGTAGTTTAAAGAACTCCTAAATACTTTACTGAAAATTACATCTCTTTTTCAGCAGTTAATAGCTTACCTTCTTCAAAAACTCCATTTAGCAACTCTTCTTCGTTTAGATAAATTATTCCATCTTCATTGTGTGGTTCGCCAACAACTGCGTGAATTGATTTTAATCCACCGAGATATTTTCTATGATCGCATATGTAAACAAAATCGCCAATATTGGCTTTCATTTTGTTCATATCATTTTGCGAGAAATTTACAATTTCATCATCACCATCTTTTTTCTTCCAATTTACCTTAATAATTTCGCCTTCTTCATCATTTATTTTACTGCCTTTAAATAATTCTTTAGCTTTTGCAACTGACCAAACCGTTAATCCTTCTGTTTGTTCAAAAGGATGATAATCAATTAAGTAAGTTGATGCAATAGCAACTGCAAACATCATAAGTATAATTATAACAAACTGAATTGAAAGTGCAGTTAGAGAAAAAAGAATCATTAAGAAAAATATAACCGATAGAAATATCAACGTGTAAATTAAAGCATTACCATTGCTTTTCTTCTTGAGTGATTTTACAATCTGCTCTTGCCAATTTGTTGTTAGAGTAACTGTAACCGCAACAATTACACAAACCAACATATTATATAAAGCCCGAATATAAGAATATGGATGATTAGCATCCATATGAATTCCATGGTCAAAAGGTGAAATCACAATTGGGTCATGCAAACCAATTATCATTAAGGCAACACCGGAAACAAATGTTGTAATTACAGCCGCTGGTGTAAATCTTTTCCAAAATAATCCCAAAAATATTGCAACTACTAATGGTGGTGTTAATGTTGAATGAAAATACCCATGAGCTTCATAAACTGTAGGAAAACTCTTAAATGCTAAAACTGAAATAACACCCAAAATTGTAATTACTACAGATGAATATCTTGCAGCAGCTAATTCATTTTTATCTGTTTGCTTACTTGTTAGAATTTTGCTTTTTAAGAATTTTTTCATTGGGCGATGAACATCATTAATATAAATTGCAGCGGTGGCATTAATTAATGTATCAACAGTTGACATTAAAGCAGCTGTTAACGCAGCCATAATAAATCCAAAAACTCCAGGCAGAGAAACAATATTTGCAACCACAACAAAAATCTGATCAGGAGAAGTATTTGGAGGAACTATATCCGGACTAACAATTGAAATTGCTTTACCAACCCAGCCGGCATTACCGACAACAATTGCTGAAAGTGGAAGCATAAATAAAATATTAAAAGTCGCCGCTTTTCTTCCTTCATCAACTGAACGGGTTGCCATAAAACGCATTATCAAACCCATATTCATAAAAAGAAAACCTATTGATCCTGCAACTCCATCCTGCCAAAAAATACCCACAAAATTAAAACTGGAAGGTTCATTAAATTTTGCGAGAGGCATTTTCCACTCTGTGGGAAGAATATTCCAAAATACATCAAATCCGCCAATGTAAGATATTCCTAAAAAGAATAGTAAAAAACCCGCAAAAAGTAAAATAAATCCCTGAAGTAAATCAGTAAAAATAACAGCTGTTTGTCCGCCGAATGTTATATAAATTCCGGTAATAACGGCAATAAAAATTATTACTCCCATTAATGTAACTTGAAAATTCATTCCTAAAAGTGAAAAACTCTCAGGGAGCATGGGCATTGCTGCTTTTCCAAGAGTTAAAAATCCAATTCCTATATAACCTATCATGTAAAAAAGCAGTAGAACAGTCGCTAAAAACCTGGCAGATGGACTAAATCTTTTTTCAAAATATTCTGGTATTGATCTAATTTTTGTGTAAACAATTATAGGAAGCCAACCAAACATAAATAAAGGGAGAAAGAACCAATCATTTATATATGTCATTGTTGATGAAAAACCATGCTCAAAACCTTTGGCAGAATATTTTACAAAACTATGACTTCCAACTCCTGTAGCAACAATTGAAAAAGCAATTAACCACCTGGCAAATCTTCTTCTGCCAAAAAAGAAATCTTTTGTGCTTCGGTTATATTTTCCAAAATAACTACCGAAAAGCATTATAACCATAAAGTAGACAACCATTACAACCCAATCGGTTGAAGTACCTATGTTATGAAAAGTTTGAATTGTTTGTGAGTGAGTTTCCATGCGATTACCAGTAAAGTGCTAAAAGTGTGAAAAATAAATGAATTGCCGCAAAGTAAAAAAAGCCCCAAATTAAAACTTTATTCCAATATCTGTGCTTTTTCTTATTAAGATTTATTGCTCCACTCTTTCTAATAATGATCATTCCAATCAGAAAGAAAATTCCTCCAACGCCGTATAAATATATAAATGGGAGCCAAGTATCAAAGAAAGTTGGCATTTCATCCTCATAAAGTTAATTGATATGTTATTTCTAAAGTTAACTAAGCCTTATTTTGTTTGCAATGAAAAAGAACAAAAAAATATTAAGTACTAAAAGAATAAACTTTAAAATTCGCTAAAAAATATGGTGAACATTAATTAATGTTTTTTCTTAGTAGAAATTAAAACGTTGCTTTTATATGTACGCCTTTCTAACTTTATTAGTTAAATAATTTTTAATTTTCTGAAATAAAGGAGTAGTTAAATATGGGAATGATGGCGCGAATGAGAAGTTTGGCTCCATGGTTCATTATTGCTGTGGGCGGACTTTTTGTATTATTCATGGTATTGTCTGATTCTAAAGTTGCCGATATAGTTGGGCAAAGAAGCAATAATGTTGGTTCAATAAATGGTAAAGAAATTAGTTATTCAGATTTTTCTAATCTAGTTGAACAATATAGAAAAGATCAAACTCAAAGAAGTGGACAAGATATTCCGGAAGCTCAAATGGATGCTTTCAGAGATCAAGTTTGGGATAATATGGTTTCTCAAAATTTGATTGATGCAAAAATGAAAGAATTCGGAATTACTGTAACAGATCAAGAAATATTGGATGTTTTGCAGGGACCAAATCCTCCGCAAATTATAACTCAATATTTTATGGATTCGACTGGGACTTTTAACCGACAGGCCTATGAGCAAGCAATTTATGATCCGCAAAACAAAGAAGCAATGCTTCAAACTGAAAATATTGTTAGGCAGCAATTAATGCAGCAAAAATTGGCAAGTTACTTAAATGCTTCTATTATTGTAAGTGATGAAGATGTTAAAGATGCATACATTAAACAAAATGTGAAAATTGCAACAGATTATGCACTTGTTGAAACCAATTCAATTCCTGATAATGAAATTACAGTTTCTGATGCTGATATAAAAAGTTATTACGATAAAAATGGTGAGGAATTTAAAGTTGAAGCTCAACGCCAATTGAAATATGTTCTATTTAGTATATCAGCAACTCATGATGACTCATTAAGTATTGAAAATAATTTAGCAGCAATAGCTAATAAAATTAAGGATGATACTTCATCTTTCAAATCTTACGTTGAGATATATTCTGAGAAACCTTATTCCTTGGATACAATTTCTTTAAGTTTATTACCGGGTAAAGCTGGTGATTTGATATCAGAAGCAACTAAAGGAAGTTTAATTGGTCCCGTTTTAACTACCGAAGGTTATGTTCTGTACAAATTACATGATATTATAAAAAGTAACGAAGTACTTGTTAAAGCTTCCCACATTTTAATTAAGAATGGAACTGATGAAGCTGCTGCAAAAACTAAAATTGATGAAATTTATAATCAGCTAAAAAATGGTGCCGACTTTGAGCAATTGGCAAAAGAGAAATCAGAAGATGGCAGTGCCAGTAAAGGAGGAGACTTAGGCTGGTTTGGCAAAGGTCAAATGGTTAAAGAATTTGAGAACGCCTCTTTTAACGGAAAAATCGGAGAAATTCAAAAACCAATTAAAACTCAATTTGGCTATCACATTATTAAGGTAACAAATAAAACTGATAAAAAATACGCAGTTGAAAAAATTGTAAACGAAATTAAAGCTTCTGCAACTACCATAGATAGAGCTTTTGAAAAGGCTGGCGATTTTGCATACATTGCAGATAAAAATGATTTTCAATCAGAAGCGGAACTTTTAAAAAATGAGATTAAGGAGACTGCACCATTTACTGAGGAAACAAAAGTTATTCCCGGTTTAGGCTCAAATACAGCAATGGTTAGATTTGCTTTTGATAACGGATTGAATGATATAAGTTCAGTTTTTAAATTTCCGGTTGGTTATGTTGTTGCAACTGTTTCAAAGATTATTAATGCAGGAATAAAACCATTTGAAGAGGTTAAAGAAAGCATTAAAGCAAAAGTACTTCGTGAAAAGAAATTTGAAAAAGCAAAAACAATTGTTACTGAAATTAAAACTAAGTTGGGTGATTCCGGTAACCTAACTGAAGCTACAAAAGTTTACCCAAAAGCTAAAGTTTCAAGTGTTCCAAGTTTTACAGCAAACGGAAATATACCAGGTGTTGGTCGCGACTTAGCTTTTACTCAAGCAGCTCTAACTTCACCGATTAATCAAATTTCTAATCCGGTTAAAGCAGTTAGAGGATATTATCTTCTTAAAGTAACTCAAAGAACAGACATTGATTCTACAATGTTTTCAATTCAGAAAAATTCTCTTAGAGATAATATTCTTAGCCAAAAGAAAAGTAGACTTTTTGCTGAGTGGATTGAAAGTCTTAAAAAGAACGCAGATATTGAAGATACACGATATTTGTTTTATAGATAATTAGATAATCAATTATTAGTTTTATTTTGAATGGCATCTTTTTGATGCCATTTTTTTTTAATTTCACCAAGCATCAAGTCAAATAAAAATAGTTTGCATTAAATAATATCAACTAATGTATTTTAGTAAAAGATGCATTTAGATTACAAAATTTGCTTATCACAAAAATGTCTTTACTTAAAAATTTCTAACTACTAACTTCTCACAACTTAATACTGCTTTTTTTCGCCACTGAATTTTTCTCTTTTTACTTTTTTTATTTTTACATATTATCACAAGTAACAATGAATAAATTATTGCAAATATTTTTCTTTTCCGCATTCTCAGTTTTAATTGCACAATATAATGGAGATAATTTTTCGATATCGCTTGGGTATAATTATACAACAAGTTCAAAATTATTTCTTAATCCGGATGCACCCGATGTACTTGACCAAAACCAGTACGTGGAAATTGGAGACTTTCAAAATTTCTCTGTGGATTTTAGATATAGGCTGAATGAAGATATTATTTTTGGATTAAATGCTGAATATTTTGAGAATACTGCAAATGGCAGAAATCTTTCATCTCCCCTTTTTGTTGTTGAAGATGGATTTAAAGTATATCCGGTAGAACTTTCAATTTATTATTTTCTTCCCTTCTCTACTGAAGATTTCAAATTTTTTATGGGTGGAGGAATTGGTTTTTATTTTGGAGAACGAATAAGAAATTTTGGCGATGTTCAATTTTTAACTGTTAACAAAGAACTAGGTTATGGAATACAAGTAAGCAGCGGAATGGATTATATGGTTTTTGATAATATTTCAGTTCGCGGAGAAATTCATTTTAGAGATCCGGATTTTAAGGTTACAAATAAATATAATACCAGTACTGTAAATTATGATGGCAATGTTTATAGAATCTCGGGTAACAACACAACCTCAAAAATCAATATTGATGGAATCACTTTCCGACTTGGTGCATCCTTTCAATTTTCCATTTTTTAATTTTCGCATATCATTCTTAATAATCATTTATTTATATTTGTTGCTAAACTTTTTTAGCCTATGATTGAGAGAATTTATTTAACTGGTTTTATGACAAGCGGAAAGAGCACTTTGGGCAGTATTATTGCAAATTGTCTTGGCTGGGATTTTTTCGATTTAGATAATGAAATTTGCAACGATGAAAAGAAAACTGTCACTGAAATCTTTGAAACAAAAGGTGAAAAATATTTTAGAGAAATAGAATCGCAAAAATTAAAAAGTTTATCACATCATAAAAATGTAATACTTTCTTTGGGTGGTGGAACTTTAATTAGTGATGAGAATGTAAAATTCATTAAAACTAATGGTCACTTAGTTTATCTTAGAGTTTCTCCGGAAATAATATATACAAGAATTAAGAAAAAAACAGATCGCCCTTTATTTAAAGAATTTGTTTTAGCAGAAAATTCTAAAAAAGATTTTATAAATAAAATTACTTCTATGCTCAAAGACCGTGAACCGTATTACTCCCAAGCAGATTTAATTTTTGATGTAGATAATTCACCAATTGGAAAGACAGTTGATAGATTTGCAAAAATAATTAACAGAGTTATTTGTGAAAAAAATAAAAATTAATATCCCAAATTACGAGTACAATGTTTACTTGGGGAACAATATTTTTAATGAGATTTTAAAACTCCTTAAGAAAGAAAACCACACTGGCAATTATTTAATTGTTGTTGATAAAAAAGTAAGCCGACTTTACTCAAATTTAATTGACACTACTTTTGCGGCAGCCAAAAATAAGGTAATAAAAGTAATTCTTGAATCAACTGAGAAAAATAAATCTTATTCTGCTATTCAAAAAATACATTCTGCGTTAATAAAAAATAACTACGGAAGAGATTCCGTGATAATTGCAATTGGTGGCGGAATAATTGGCGATGTAGCCGGATTTGCCGCATCCACTTACATGCGAGGCGTTAAGTATATCCAAGTTCCAACCACTCTTCTAGCATCTGTGGATAGCTCGGTTGGAGGAAAAACCGGAATAAATTTTGATAATACTAAAAATATTATTGGTTCATTTTATCAGCCCAAATTAGTTTTAATTGACACAAATTTTTTCAAAACTCTACCAAAGGAAGAACAGCTTTGCGGTTTGGGAGAAATTATAAAGTATGCGTTTTTAATAAATGAAAACTTTTTTACATTGGTTAAAAATAATTTAGATAAAATTCTCGCCAATGAACCAAAAGTAATTGAAAAAGTAATTATAGAATCTGTGAAATTTAAAGGCAGCGTTGTTACTTCGGATGAAAAAGAACAAGGAGTTAGAAAAATTTTGAATTTAGGGCATACTTTTGCTCACGCTTTTGAAGTTCAGCAAGATCATAAATTAAAACATGGGCAGGCAGTTATCGTTGGAATTACATGCGCACTCTATCTTTCCAATAAAATAAATCTGGTAAACGAAAAAGATTTTAGTGTATACTTAAATTTACTAACTCAATTTTCAAATAAAATTAAACTAGCCAAGGTTGATAAAAAAGTAATTAACCATATTATGCAGAGGGATAAAAAGAATAGAGATAACCAAATTAAACTTGTGCTGCTTTCAAAAGTAGGCACAATTTTAACCGACATTAATGTTGATAATAGTTTAATTAACCAGTCTATATCAGAAGCAATAGTGCATTTCTAAAAAATGAAGAAATTAAAATTCACATTCTTATTATTTTATTTTTTAACTACAGTTATAAGCGCCCAGGCACAAAGAGAGACTCGTGCAGTTTGGCTAACCACAAATTTAAGATTAGATTGGCCGCCGAATACTTTAGATGAGACCATTCAGAAAAACAGGGTTACGTGAAATATTTAAAGACCTAAAAGAAAAAAAAACTTTAACACTATATATTTCCAAGTAAGAAGCAATGGAAGTGTGATGTTTAATTCTGACATAGAACCCTTTTCCCCTTATTTTACTGGTGTTGCCGGAAAACCGCCTTCTTACGATCCGCTTCAATTGGCAATTGATCTTGGCAAAGAATTTAATATAGAAGTTCACGCTTGGGTTAATATGATTAGATGTTTTGCAGGTTCGGATGAAAGAATTTTACGTAACCCAAAACATTTAAGAAATGCACATCCTAATTGGACTGTGATGTATTTGGATGAAAATGGCAGTTTGTCATATTGGCTGAATCCAGGGTATTATGAAGTACAAGATTATTTAGTTAATCTATTGTGCGAGCTAACTTCCAAATATGATGTTGATGGAATTCATCTTGATTTTTTTAGATATCCAGGCAAAGATTTTGATGATGCAAAATACTTTGATACATACGGTTTTAAAATGAGTATTGATGATTGGCGGAGAAACAATTTAACAACCATCTTGAGAAAGTTTAAGGAAAAAGCAAACCCTCTAAATCCATTTTTAAAAGTAGGAGCAACTCCAATAGGTGTAAGATCAAATCTTAAAGGTGCCACTGGTTGGGAAGGTTACTCGACTGTTTTTCAAGATACAGAAACTTGGCTGCGCGAAGGTTTGGTTGATTACTTAACTCCGCAAATTTACTGGAACTTTGAAAAAAATCCACGCTTTGATATTCTTGCAAAAGATTGGGTTGATAAATCTTATAACAAAAATATAGTGCTTGGTTTGGCTGCTTATAAAGATGATGTTATTCCGGAATTAAATCAGATGATTGAATATGGAAGATCGATTGGTGCTGCTGGGGTTGCATTCTTCCGATATGAACATATTAGTGGGAAGAAAAATAATTTTTATTCTGATATAGTATTTCCGCCTAATATGCCTTGGAAAGTTTCTGATAATAATTTTGTTCCGAAAAATATAAATTGTACTTTTGAAGATTTATCAGATGATGAAGTACTGATAAATTGGGATAATAATCACGCCTTAAAAAACCCAAATCAAATTAAGTTTTATGTTTTGTATGATAACACAAATCAAAAAACAATTAGTAAAATAATTTCTCTCGATAAAAGATCAGCAAAGCTAAAATTTGCAAATCCTTCTAAGTTAGCTTACAATTATACAATCGGCAAAATAGATCGGCTTTGGAATGAAGTAAATTTATCAAATCCCATTTTAGTTAAAGTTCCCTATCTAAGTGAATTAAAAAATGCTTCACAAGTAAATATTCACCCGATTTTAATAACACAAAAAAGTTCTGAAGTTTTACTTTCCGTACACTCATTCTCAAATCAAAAAGCGTTTATTTATTTAACTTCAATAGAAAACATTCCGAGAGTTGAAGAACTTGAACTTAGTCTTGGGACAAATATTATTAAACTTGCGGATAACATAAAACTAATAAAATCTATTAAAATTAATTTTGAAAGTGATGGAAGAGAAGAAGTTTTAAATTTATTTTAGTTAAGATATGGTTTAAGATATTTACCAGTTATTGATTTTTTATTTGCTGCAATTTCTTCAGGTGTTCCAACTGCAACTACTTCCCCACCTTTGTCACCAGCATCTGGACCTAAATCTATTACATAATCAGCACATTTTATTACGTCTAAATTATGTTCAATAATAACAACAGAGTTTTCATTTTCCACCAAAACATTAAAGCAATTTAAAAGTTTATTTATATCATCAAAATGAAGTCCGGTTGTTGGTTCATCAAAAATAAAAAGTGTGTGACGATTTTTCTTTTGAGAAATTAAATGTTTAGCTAATTTAATTCTTTGAGCTTCTCCACCCGATAACGTATTTGAAGGTTGACCGAGATGAATGTACCCAAGGCCTACATCTTGCAGAATATTCAGAAAGTTTAATATTCTTGTGTTGCCTTTAAAAAAACCAATAGCTTCATCAACCGTAAAGTTGAGAATATCTACAATATTTTTACCTTTGTATGTTACTTCTCTTAACTCTTTCTTAAACCGAGTACCTTTGCAATCATCGCATTCCAAATAAAGGTCGGCCAAAAATTGCATTTCAACTTTTACAAATCCATCGCCTTTGCAGGTATCACATCTGCCCCCATCAACATTAAATGAAAAATGTCCCGGCTTGTAACCGCGTAATCTCGCTTGCGGAGTTGAAGCAAAAATATCTCGAATAATTTCATAACCTTTAACATAGCTAATTGGATTGGAACGTGGTGATTTCCCAATTGGCGATTGATCAACAATTTCAATTTCTTCAATTGACATTATTCCTTCAATGGATTTATAAGCACCAATTTTACTTGGTCCTATCCCCAGCATTTTTGCAATTCCACCATAAAGGATGTCGTGAATAAGAGTGGATTTTCCAGAACCGCTAACTCCAGTAATTGCAACAAATTTTCTTAATGGAATTTCAACATCAATTTTCTTTAGATTATTTTCTGAAGCTCCTGTAATTTTAACCTTTGGAGTAACTTCTAAATTTCTTTTTTCCGGTAACGGAATTTTCTTTTTACCCGATAAATATTGCCCCGTGAGTGATTTTTCATTATTAAGGATTTCTTTATAAGTTCCGGATGCTACAATTTCTCCGCCATGAATACCTGCTTTTGGACCAACATCAAAAATATAATCTGCTTCTTCCATCATTTCGGCATCGTGCTCAACAACTAAAACTGTATTGCCAATATCTCTTAAGGATTTTAAAATATTTATTAGTTTACCATTATCCCTGGGATGAAGTCCAATACTTGGTTCGTCTAAAACGTAAAGCGTGCCTATCAACGCAGAGCCGAGTGAGGTTGCTAAATTTATCCTTTGGGTTTCACCGCCCGAAAGTGTGCTGCTTAAACGGTCTAAAGTAAGATAGCCTAAACCAACATCATTTAAAAATTTAAGGCGTTTTTTAATTTCATTTAAAATGCTGCTTGCAATTTCATTTTCATAATTGGTTAGTTCAAGTTCTTCAAAAAATGTGTGAAGTTTATAAATTGACATTTTTACAATTTCTAACATCGAATGAAATTTAATTTTCACTTGTAAAGCTTCTTTTCTTAAGCGGGAACCTTTACATTCATAGCATGTTGTGTAACCCCTATATTTACTAAGTAAAACCCGTATGTGCATTTTGTAAGTTTTTTCTTCAAGTTTTTTGAAAAATGGATTAATTCCAATGAATTTATCAAAGCCGTTCATTACTTTTTTTAGCTGCACATCTGATAATTCTCTAAATGGGATATCAATTGGGATTTTATTTTCTTTTGCAACTCTAATTAAATCGCGTAAATGCTTGCTAAATTTTGGAGTTCTCCATGGAGCAATTGCACCTTCTAAAATTGTTAAATCGGGATTTGGAATTACTTTGTCCAAATCTAAACCAATTGTTTTACCAAAACCTTGGCAAACCGGACAAGCGCCGTATGGATTATTGAATGAGAAAAATCTTGGCTCAGGTTCGTTATACTTAATGCCACAGCATTCATAAGCAGTATTGAAATTTTTATGATCAAATGTTTCAGCATTTATTAATACTAATTTCCCTTCACCTTCTTTTAAAGTTACTTCAATTGAATCAGCAAATAATTCTCGCACTCTGTCTTTTTTAATTTTTAATCTTTCAATAACAACAAAAATTTCATCTTTGCTTTTAGGCGTGTCATATGTTTCATTTAAATCTATTAAATGATCTTTATAAAATATTCTGTAAAATCCTCTTTTAATTAGGTGGGATAATTCATCTGAAATTTTTCTGCCCTCGTGCTGATGAATTGGGAATGACATATAAAATTTTGATTCGTCTTCTTGTTCTTCCATCCATTGAGTGATTGTGGAAACACTATCTTTTTTTACAACGTTACCGCACTCAAAACAAAAAGTTACTCCAATTCTGGCAAAGAGTAACCTTAAGTAATCATAAACTTCTGTTGATGTTCCGACTGTTGAGCGCGGATTTCTTGAACCGGTTTTCTGCTCAATAGCAACTGCTGGAGAAATACCATGAATAAAATCCAAATCTGGCTTATTCATTCTCTCTAAAAATTGTCTGGCATAAGAAGATAAACTTTCAACAAATCTTCTTTTGCCCTTCTGCGTAAATAGTATCAAAAACTAAAGAAGATTTACCGCTGCCGCTCACTCCCGTAAAAACTACGAGTTTATTTTTTGGATTTCTAAATCAATATTCTTTAGATTATGCTCGCGAGCACCTTTTTAGAATAATTTTATTGACGTTATTTGTTTTTGTTTTCTTGGCCATTTATCTGATGATTAGAAAAAATATAAGATTATAAAATAGTAATTTTTGATGTGAATATTCTATGTAAAATATTTAGAATATTTTAATTAGATAAACCATTTTGGGGATAATTAATTATTTGTAGAAAGACTTTTTTCTAAATCTTGAAGCAGTTTTAATTTCAAATCCAGTTGTTTATTTTTTTCTTCAATAAGCTTTAATTGGTTATCAATCTTTCCTTCTACTTCCGATTTACTCCAATAGCCTCGCTGCTCAAAATAATTTTTAAACAACCAATTACGTTTTAAAGCTTCCATGTTTTCCGCAAAAGCTTCCGCTCCAAATTTTGCTTCTGTTGTAGTTTTAGTTAGGTTAGCAACAATTGTTTTAATAGAATCGTAAACACTTTGATCGGCAATCATAGCTCCAAGAGCACCTTCACCAGCTTCTATTTTACCAATTAAATTTCTTAAATCTATAGCAGCACTATCAACGTTACCAACAATACTTTCAACCTCAGTTCCAAGCCCAATTATAAATCCGGACATATTTTCCAATCTGCTAACCATAATATTCAAAGCGGTATCGGCAGATTGTACAATGTTTACAGTTTCGGTATAAAGTCCTTGATCATTTACAAGTTTACCAAAAGTGCCTTCTCCGGAATTTACTTTAACTAGAACTTCAGAGAGTTCCTTGGTTAAATCTTTCATATAACCCATTATGCTTTGAGTCTCGGCAATGATTTGTGTCATATTAACAGGTGCTTTAGACATTATCACTCCACCATCTTTAATTATTTCATTTTCTTTGGAGCCAGGCGTGATAACAACAAGTTTACTTCCTATTATTCCTTCGGTTTCGATACTTGCTTCGCTGTCTAATCTAATAAATTGCTTAACATCTGTATCAATTCTCATTGTAACTTCAACGCGGTATCTATTCATTTCCATCAGTCTAACATCACTAACACCACCCACATTTAAGCCGTTTAATCTAACAGCTGCACCGGTTCTCAAACCTTCAACGTTATCAAAATATGTTTTTACATAAATATTATCACTGAATAATGATTCTTTGCTGCCAAGAAGAAATATTGCAACTACTAATAGAACCGTTCCAATAAAAATAAAAAGTCCAAGTTTTGCACCTTCTAATTGTTTTAACATTTAGACCTCTTTTACTCAACTATTTGATTACTAAAAAAGTTTTTAAGAAATTTATCTTGTGATACAGCTAATTCTTCAATTTTACCTTGATATGCAATTTTGCCGTCTTTAAGAAATATTGTTCTATCAGAAATTATATGAGCACAATTTAGATCATGAGTCACAATTATAGATGTCATATTTAATTTCTTTTGTAAATCTAAAATTAATTCACTTATTTCTTTTGAAGAAATTGGATCAAGTCCTGTTGTTGGTTCATCGTAAAACATAATTTCCGGATCGGTAATTATTGATCTAGCTAAACCGATTCTTTTTTTCATTCCACCAGAAAGTTCTGACGGCATTTTATCAATTGCCTCCTCAAGGGAAACTAACTTTAGTGTATTAACTACTTTTACTTCCGCATCCTCATCAGAAATATCCCACATTTCTTTGTAATGAAAATTTTAGGTTTTCCCTCACCGTCATTGAATCATATAACGCGGCTCCTTGAAATAGAAAACTGGTAAATCTTCTGACTTTATTTAACTCTTTGGTCGAGAGAATTGTAACATCTTTTTCTTTAATAAAAACCTTACCGCTATCCGGTGCCAATAAACCAATGATGCACTTTAAAAGAACACTTTTACCCGTTCCGCTTCTTCCAAAAACTACTAAATTTTCGCCTTTTTCAACATCCAGGGAAATGTCGTCTAGAACAACTTTGTCTCCAAATCGCTTACATAGATTTCTTATTTTAATAATATTTACATCGGCCATATCATCAAAGAAATTTTTACGAGAACTGTATCAAATAATAAAATAATTAGTGATGCAAGTACCACTGCAGTCGTTGAAGCTTTACCAACACCCTCTGTTCCTCCATCTGCAATGTAACCTTTATAACATCCAACAATTCCAACAATGTAACCAAACACAAATGTTTTAGCAATTGCCGGAATTAAATCTCCAAATTCAACACTACTTACAACGGCATTCTTATAATAAATTAAATTCATTCCTTGAGAAAGTGTTAACGCAACAAATCCTCCGGCAATAGATAAGAATATTACATAAATCGTTAAAATTGGTAAAATCATTGTAGTTGCAATTACTCTGGTTACAACCAAATACTTAAAAGGATTTATTGCAGAAACTTCCATTGCATCAATCTGCTCTGTAACTCTCATTGAACCAAGTTCAGCACCAATACCAGAACTTACTCTGCCGGCAAAAATTAAAGCAGTAATTACCGGAGCCAATTCTCTTACAATTGATAAAGCAGTTGCGCCGGGCAAGTAGTCTGAGGCACCAAATCTAATAAAGACGGGCTCACTTTGCATAACTAAAACCAAACCAATAATAAATCCAGTAATGCTAACAATGGGAAATGTTTTTATTCCCAATTCGTTCATGTGCTTTTTTATTTCAGCAATTTCATAAGGCGGAACAAATGCTTGTTTTAAAATCTCCCAATTAAAAATTGATAGTCCGGAAATTGTTGTAAAAAAATTATACAACAATTCCCTAAAATTTGGATTTCTTTTGGTTATGTGTTTTGGAAGATTCATTTAGCTTTTTATAAGTTTCTAAAGTTTACGGATAATTAATAACTTTTGAAAATAAATATACTAAAAAGCATTTTCAATGTGATTTATTTCCGGTGGAAGATTTTTTTTAAGTAAAATTGCAACAACATCAATTCTGCAATCTAGATCTGATATTTTTTTTTCATAAAGATAGGCTTCTGCAATTTTTCTAATTTGCCTATGTTTATTTTTTGTAACCGCAAATTCGGGTGGCCCAAATTCTAAATTTTTTCTTGTTTTAACTTCCACAAAAACCAGCACATCTTTATCTTTTGCAATAATATCAATTTCACCATGACCGAATCTATAATTTTGTTCAACAATTTTATAGTTCTTTTTTATCAATAATTCTGCAGCTAATTTTTCACCTCTATCACCGGTTTCTTTTTTGTTTTTTTCCATAATAATTAAATTAATTTTTCTTGAATTTCTTCGTTTATAATTCTGGTTAAAAATGTTTTTCTGTGCAAATCTGAGTAACCGAATTCTTTAATAGCACTAATATGTTCTTTGGTTCCGTAGCCTTTATTTTTCTCCCACAAATAATTCGGATATTTCATCGCAGCTTTCTTCATTAACTTATCTCTTTTAACCTTTGCCAATATTGAGGCAGCCGCAATTGAGAAAGATTGTGCATCTCCTTTGACAATTGTTTTTGTGGGAATTTTAGAATAGAAAGATTTGTTTCCATCAATTATAATTAAATCTGGTTTTACATTTAATTTGGAGACGGCATTTTTCATAGCTTTTAAAGTTGCTTGAAGAATATTTATTTTGTCAATTATATTTTCATTAACAATTCCATATCCAAAAGTTAATGCTTGCTGTTTTATTATTTTTTCTAAATCTTCTCTTTGTAGTTCACTCAATTGCTTGGAATCATTTACCCCCGGAATAAACGTGTCGTTATCAAAAATAACGGCTGCGGCAACAACAGGTCCGGCCAATGGACCTCTTCCTGCTTCATCAACTCCAGCTAATAAAAATGTTTTTGATGTACAAAATTTTAAATCAAATTCTTTGTTTTCTTTCAATACTAGCCCATAATTATTGCTATCAATCCCAAAAGCATAATAATTTTTAACATCATACTTATTTGTGATACTTTTGCTTCCAACTGATTTTTTAGCAAATATTTAATAATAAAAACCAATGGTAAATCAACAGTAAATAGTACAATAAGAAAATACTCAATTTTATAAATATTTATTAAAAAAGGAAAAAATGTTGCTGCAATTAATATTAAAATAAATATGACCAAAAGATTACGAGTTGAAGAAATTCCAAACCTATTAGGAAAAGTTACAATTCCATTTTTAATATCACCTTTTATATCTTGAACGTCTTTTACAATTTCTCTAACAAAATTAATAAGAAATGCAAAGACTGCGGGGATAAGTGCAGCTTGCCAATTATTTACTGCAACACCACTATAAATAAATGCTAAACCAGTGCAAATGGCAATTGCAGCATTTCCAAGAATAGGAATTCCCTTCAATTCGTAAGAATAAAGAAATAGGATAACACTTGTTCCCATTACTATATAAACAGATTCCAAATAAATAAAATGCGAAAGTATAAGTCCACTAGCGACAAAAATAGCATAAAGTAAAAGCACAAAATTTTTGGAAATTTGCTCAGCAGGCAAAGGTCTATTTGGCCGATTGATTAAATCAATTTCATAATCAAAATAATCATTTATAATATTTCCGGAAGCGGCAATTAACGATGCTGAAATTGCAGATAAAATTACAAATTGATTTAGGTAAAAAGCATTTGAACTAATTAATGCACCAACAATAACAACAGCAAATGTAATAAGCACATTTACTGGCCGAGTAATTTTAATTATTGAACTTAGCTTTTTCATTTATTTAATTTTCTAAAAATCATTTACCAAACCAAAATGAATAAAACCATTTAGCAAAGATTCCCCTCTTGCAAATGCATAACTTACTTTCATAATTCCCAAAGCAGTATCCAAACTAATTCCAAATCCGTAACCACTAATATATTTTTCGTTACGAATAGCAATTTCATTTAGGTTGCTTTTCAGCAAATAATAGCCGCCATCAAAAAAAGTAAATAAATAGCTTCTTTGTGAAAGTAAAAACCGGTATTCTAAATTAGACCACATTATTCTATTACCAAGAAATTGATTTTCTCTATAGCCTCTAACAGAATTTGTGCCGCCAAATTGATAATAATCACTTATATCAAAATAATCGCCAATAATTTCTTTTGCATGAACATCCAAAGAAACCACTTGGTTATCAAAAAAAGAATAGTAGCCGCTAAAATCAAGTTCGTAATTATGATAATTTACATTCCCGCTTAAGTTAATATTATTATTGCTATTTATTTTCTTTTGTCTGTACTTATAAGTTGAACCAAAAAATATTCCGTTTGTTGGTGAGTAAATATCATCCCGATAGTCGACTTTCACTTGCAATCCAGAATTGAATGAACTTGAATTTAATATATTATTCTGCACATTTTCATTTACTGAAGGAATAGTAGATTCACTTTCCAAAATGAGAGAAGCACTAATGTTTTCAGTGGCAAGAAATTCTAAAGCTCCACCGAATATTCTTTTAACATAAGAGCTATCTTGCTTACGCTGAAAAAAACTCAAATTAATGTTAAAAGGATAATCAAACAACCATGGTTCAAGATATTTTAAATCAAGCTCTTGAGTTAAGCTATTTTCCTGCTTCCATTTAATTGAAGTTGCTCTGCCGGTACCAAATAAATTTCTTAGAATGATGTTAACAAAACCAGTTAGGTAAGCATTTTCTTTTTCATTTTGGGATGGCACATATCCAATAATTCCATCAAAGGTATTTGTATTTTTTTCCTTTACCGTTAATTGTAAAACACCTTTATTATCGTTATCGACAAAGTATTTAGGAGTTTCAACCGGCTCGAAAAATCTTAGCTTATTTAGGTGAATTGGGATTTTATTTATTTTTTCTTGATCATAAATTTCATCTTTATTAATTCGCATTTCATTTATAATTAATTTTTCTGATGTTTTAGTATTTCCTTCAATTATAACTTTAGATATTTTTTGTAGCGCATCATTTTCAATAATGATAAAAAATATCAACGTAATTATTTTGTGTGGAATCCTTTCCAAAAACTAAGGATTGAATTTTTACACTTGTGAATGGGTAACCGTTATTTTCAAAATATGTAATTATATTTTTAATTTGTAATTCAACGTTTTCTTCAATAAAATCAATCCCTCAAGCTGCTGGAAATATTTTTCATATATTGTTGTATCAATTATTCCATTATTTCTTACTTCAATTTTATTAATGTAAGTTAATGAATCAGAATTTTCTTTTTGTGCAAATTGGGTTTGTAAAAAATCACAAATGTAAGGAAGGAAAAAATTTTATATGGTCGGAGAATCATCAATTAACTTTATTTTTTTACCTATTTCACTTATTGAAACGTGGTTTGCTAAATCTAGTGCTTCATTTAACTTCACTTTGCAAACTTCTAGTCTTGATGCGTTTAAAGCACCAAGAGCTGTTCCTAATTTAACAAAATCATTAAATATTAGCGCCTTTTCTAAGCCATAAATTATTCCAGATAAAAATGCATCACCGCTCCCGGTGGCATTTATTTCTTCAATTTTGGGATTATCAATTCTATAATGAAAGTCTGCTTTGGAAGCGTAAGTTGATTTTTTTCCTGCTGTAATAAATGCTAAGTTAATTCCGTAATTATAAAATTTGTTCAGCATATCTTGGAAATCATCGGGAGTTTCTAATTTAACTTCCAAAGATTTTTCAATCTCTTTAAGATTATTGTGAATAGCTGTTGGACCTAATTTTATTAGATCCGGTAAGGTTTCGCCATAAGAATCAAGGATGGAAACTTTATCATTTTTATTGCAAAACTCAATTCCCTTTTCAATTATAAGCGAAGATTCTTTAGTGGGGAGACTTCCGGAAAAAACAACTATTGAAGAATTTGTAATTGCTTTTTCCATTTTGGATATAAACTGTGAAATCTCATCTGAAGTTATTTGAGAGTTTAATCCGAAATAAGTTTTCAGATTTTTAGTTTTTTCATCATAAATTAAAGTTGCTTCTCTTGTTTCTGATTTTGTAGAAACAGGACTAAAACTTATTTGTTCTTTTTCAAGAACAGACCGAATTATTTTGCCTTTACTTCCGCCCAAAAATGTAATAGCATGATTTTGAATACCCAGCACATTTAATTGTCGCGAAATATTTATACCTTTTCCACCAGCGGTATATTCCTCTTTGTAAGCGCGGTTATTGGCAGAAACATCGTTAAAGAATAAATTCTTTTCTAAAAGTGGATTTATTGTAACTGTTAGAACCATAATTTAAGGTCGGTATCTAAACCAATCTCCATAAGCTGGATTTTCTAATCGGTAATCGCCAAAATTGGTTTGGTCAACAAAAATAAAACTTCTATTTATAACGTAATAATCCCAGATTTCATATGGTCTTGTATCAATTTCATAAGGTCTTCGTGTAACTTGATCTGGAGGTCCAAGCGTAATATAAACCATCCCCATGTCACTCCTCCAACCCTTAAAATAACCGCCAAACGATTCATCTGCGTATGCAACTCTGCGATAATACTCATTTAAAGTTTCGTTCTCAACCGTATTTGGCGATGGATCTAATCTTTTCCAATAATTAATATATGCATCTAATCTGTCTTGATAATTCTCAATATCTTCCATTTCTGAGATATCTCTTGAGGCAGCAATATATTGCATTTGCTGAATAGCTTCATCTAAATCAGTAACTATAGCTGGGAATCCGAAAATTTTAGAGGAAAATTTTTTCCCAATTCCTTTTATCATCTTATCGTTTTCAATTACTTTTATATTAAGTTGGTAATCACCAAGTGCAAATTTTATGTTTTCTAAAGTCTCATTTATTTCATTTTTGCCTTTCTCAACTTTAATCTTGTTATCCTTAATGTAAAGTAACTTCTTCTCCTTATCAGATATTGAGTAAGCAATATTTAAAGTAGTATCGGCATTGGAATAAAGCTCATAGAAAAATGAAAGCATTGTATCTTGAGAAGTAACTAAATTTGAAATGTTAGGAATTATTTTTGTCCCTTCTTGCGATTCAATGTACTCAGATACAAGAATAATATCGCTTAGATCAATGTTTTGAGAGAACTTCCTAATTTTCACTTCTTGTTCAAATGGAAAATGTTTTTTAGATTCTAAATCCTCAACCTTACAAACAAATTTATATTCGCCCGGTTTAACTGTAAATGATTTATAGCTAATACTAAAACTGGTATTGGAAGAAGTCTGCTGAAAATTTTGAACATTTATTTTTTCGGTCCATAATTTTTCCAATTTTAAAACTTCGTCATCATCGTACAGAGAAATTGTAACTGAGTATTTTGCGGCGTAACTGGTGGCAGTTTTTAGAAATTGAATATTTGAGTATGGAATTTTTATAAAGACATCTATTTTTGATTTTTCAGAATCTTGGCTCGCATAAGTTGCTAAATCGATGTAAAATTTAGGCAATAAGCCAGTTCCTCCTCCTTTTCGCGAATATTCTACTTGTGCAAAAAGTGATGATACAAAAAATAAGAATAAAAAAAACTTTTTCATTGTTTTTCCAATCTGTTATACTAATTTTCCATATGTATCATAATCATTACAATCAATAATTTCAACATAATAAATATCACCCAATTTTAACATTTTTTCATCAGATTTTATAAGAACTTCACCATCAACTTCTGGGGCATCTCGTTCGGTTCTACCAACAAAATATTCTCCCTCAATATCATCAATTATAACTTTTATTTTTTTGCCAACTAAACTTTTATTTTTATTAAAAGATATTTCTTTTTGAATTTCCATCAATTCAGTTTTTCGTTCTTCTTTTAATTCATCAGAAACCGGATTTCCTAAAATAAAACTTGGTGTGTTTTCTTCTACCGAATAATCAAATACTCCAACTTTATCGAATTGAATTTCTTGAACAAACTCTTTTAATTCTTCAAAATCTTTTTCTGTTTCGTTTGGATATCCAATTATAAATGTTGTGCGTAATGCTAAATCTGGAATTCTACTTTTGAGTTTTTGTAAAAGGTTTACAGTAGATTTTTTAGTAATTCCTCTTCTCATTGATTTTAGAACAGAATCAGAAATATGCTGCAAAGGAATATCGATATATTTACAAATTTTAGGATTGTTTGCAATTTCATCTATTAACTCATCTGGAAAATGTGAAGGATAAGCATAAAGCAATCTTATCCACTCAATCCCTTTTACTTGAGAAATCTTATTAAGTAATTCAGCAACATTGCGTTTACCGTAAATATCTTTTCCATAATCTGTTGTATCTTGCCCAATTATGATTAACTCTTTTACACCTTTTGCGGCAAGGCTTTTAACTTCATACAACAACTCTTCCATTGGTTTTGATTTATGTAAACCGCGCATAAGCGGAATTGCACAAAATGAACAAGGATTATCGCAGCCTTCGGATATTTTTAAATATGCATAGTGTTTTGGAGTTGTAAGCTCTCTCTCGCCCAGTAATTCTTTTTTTAGATTACCGCCAAATTCCTTAACTATTCCTTCATAATCTTCGGTTCCAAAAAAAACATCAACATCGGGGATTTCTTTTTGAAGTTCGGATTTAAATCTTTCTGATAAACAACCCGCAACAACAACTTTTTTTATTTTACCTTGCTTCTTTAGGTTAACTGCTTCTAATATTGTGTTTATCGATTCTTCTTTGGCAGCATCTATAAATCCACAAGTATTAATAATTATACTATCCGAATTCTCAGATGTATCTGAAATTTCGAAATTGTTTGCAATTAATTGACGAGCGAGTCTTTCAGAATCGACAACATTTTTAGAGCAACCGAGGGTGATTATTTCAATTTTATTTTTGTTATTTGGCATTAAATTCTTTCAATAATATTCAAAGTGTAAATTTACTATTTTTTTTATGATAAGTTTGACGGGAATTTAATTATCTAAGTAAAACCATTTTATTGGTTTTTTTATAATCATCTAAAGTTAATTGATAATAATAAATTCCGCTAGTTAGATTTGAAGCATCAAATTGAATTAAATAATTTCCTGCAGATTGATTTTTGCTAACCAAGGTGTTTATTTCTTTACCAAGTACATCGTAAATTTTTAAGGTTACAAACTCCTTAAAATCTTTTTGTAGAGATGCGGAAGTAGAAATTGTATATTGAATAGTAGTTATTGGATTAAAAGGATTTGGATAATTTTGTTCTAATTTAAAATTTTCTTTTAACCCAAAACTTTTAATCGAAGTAATTGAAGAGGTTCTGGGATAATAATATAAAGATGCCGGAAAGTTTAATTTAATTCCGTTATAATCTACTTTTTTTCTTCGCTCAACGTATAATAACCTCTGTCATCAAAAGGTTTCCAACAAACGGCTTCGCTTTGAGTTTCATCAATTGAATTATTGAAAGGAACAATTTGCGGAGCAACAGAACTCAAAACTTCTGATATAGATTTACCATTTTCTCTATACCAATAATAAATATTGCGATAAGACTTTAATAAAATTTCAGTTCCATCAAAAGAAATATCTCCGGAGGTTACATAATTAAATGGTTTGTCTTCTTCAGGATCATTAGGTAATGTGAATTTTGCTGCAAGTTCAGCTTCAATATTATTTGTGGTTGATTGAGGATATGAAAGTTTATATAATCGAACTTTTGAATCTCTTTTACTAACTATATAGATGTCTTTGGTTGGAGCATCAATCATTAAAGTTTCAGCATCGCGTTCACCATCATTATAATAAAAAGTAATTTTGCTAACTTTAGAAATTGTTTGAACAACCGGCTCTTGTCCAATGTTTACGGTTGGTTCTTCAATTCTATAAATATATTTAAATTTATATTGAGCGTCGTTATCTCCTATGTCTCCAATGTAGATATAAGATTTCGAATCGTCTGGTCCACTTCCTAGAGCAATATCTTCCCAATCTCTATTCTCAATTCCGGAAATGTAAAACTCTCCTAAATTGTTTCCATTTGTATCTAAAGCAAAAATTCTATTTTCATCACCGGAATCATTGTGTGTCCAGAGTACGCCTTTATTTTTAACGCTTGCCGCTAAACCGGAGGCTTCAGTTATATCATCATTTTTAACTAAACCTAAATTTTTGCGTTCTCCAAAAGTTGTTTCACTAGTTTGAGCAACGGTAAAAACCGGATTTAGAAGAAGAAAAAAAGTAAATAAAAGAACTTTTATTAAAATCATAATTATTTTTTATAATACTGCATTGCTTCCGGCAGAAGTTTCTTTAGATCATTAATTCTTGTAATATCCGATGGATGTGTGCTTAAAAATTCTGGAGGTGCGCTTCCACCTTTTTGAGCTGCCATTCTTTTCCAAAATTCAACAGCTTCATTTGGATTATAACCAGCCATTGCCATGAATATTAATCCTAAATGATCTGCTTCACTTTCATGCAATCTGCTAAACGGAAGCATAATTCCAACTTGCGAACCAATTCCAAAAGCTGTCATTGCTAATTGCTGAGTAAGTGCCGGCTCACTTTGTAAAGCTGCTTGCAAACCAATTCCGCCAAGTTCAACCAATAAACCTTGACTCATTCTTTCTCCGCCATGTTCTGCAACAGCGTGAGCAATTTCATGACCCATAACAGTTGCAACTCCGTTTTCATCTTTGCAAATTGGGAGAATTCCAGTATAAAAAACAACTTTTCCACCCGGCATACACCAAGCATTCACTTCATTGCTTTCAACTAAATTAAATTCCCATGCATAACCAGCTAAGTGCTCCGACAAATTATTTTGCGCAAAATACTGCTCAACCGCTTTCTGAATTTTGTGACCAACGTTTTTAATCATTGCGGCTTGGCTTGCATCTTTGCTAACCGGATTTGTATTTAGAAACTCAGAGTATTGGGCAAAGCTCATAGACATCATCTGTGATGCTGGAATTAAGCTTAGCTGACTTCTACCCGTAACGGGAACCGTGCTGCAAGAATTAGTAAAAAGCGATACAGCCAATAATATGATTAATAATAATTTCTTTTTCATTTTTTCCTCTGTTTAACAAAACTTTATTGTTAAAAGTTATTTAATTTTTTGAATAAACTCAATTGGAGCCCCGTTTTCTTCAATGAAGGCAACAATAAATTCCGGAGATGGTTTGTTAGGTTTAATTAATAATTTTTTATCCTTAATTGCCAGTTCTAAATCTTCAACTTCAAATGCAATATGTGGAATATCTTTTACAATTTCCGGCAAATCACTTTCCGGTAAAATTCTCATCCATTCAATCTTGTATTCACTTTCATCAAAACCGGAGACATACATTTTAAACTCTTCTAAATAAGTCTCATTAGGTTTTTTGTCGTTTGTCGGTATTCCCAAATGATGATATTTAAGCATACTTTTTATTTTTGCTCCCAGCCCAATAATTCACCATTCTTAAAAAAATATGTAATTTCTCCATAGTACCATTGCGTAAACATTCCCCACTTCTCTTTATTGCTTGTGATATTATCCGGTTTGCCCCAGCTCTCTTCAAGCATTTTATCTGTCATGCCTTTCCAGACTTGACCCTTTAATATTCTGGCACCATTTTTTTTGCCATACTTTTTAATAATTTCTTTACTTCTGGATGAAGCAAAACTCTCCGTTAATTTTGTTATCACCATTTTCAGACTATCAATATCTTTAGTTAAATTTTGTTTTTGAATGAGTAATTCTGATTTTTCTAAACTCAAACTATCAATTAAAAAATTATATTTCTCTTTTGAAATCTTATTTTCAGATTGTGCAAGTATTGATAAACTTGTTAATAAAAAAATTGCAGTAAATATTCTAACCATTAATTAACCTTCATTTTTAAAAATTTATTGAGTTAGTTTTTGATAAAGAAGTAAAGGTACAAATAAACAGTGGGTGCAGTTAAAAAAAGTGAATCGAATCTATCAAAAATTCCACCATGTCCAGGAATTAAGCTTGAAGAATCCTTTACTCCGGCATCTCGTTTTATTAAGCTTTCAACCAGATCTCCAATCTGTCCAATAGTCCCAACAATAATTCCAATTACGACTGAATCAAACAGCGTTAAACTATCTAAAACCAAAGCCTTTGCAGCAATCATTGCTAAAATTGCAAAAATAAATCCAGCAATTGCGCCTTCCCAGCTTTTATTTGGGCTAACGCGTGGAAATAATTTATGTTTGCCAAAAGCACTTCCCAGAAAAAAAAGCTGCTGAATCACAAATCCAAATTGCAACCATAATTGAAATTATTAAATAGCCGCCCTCTGAATATAACATTTCTTGATCTGCATAAAATTCTCTTAATAATAAAATTGTTGATGAAAATAATCCGAGATAAAAAATGCCCAAAAATGTTGAACCAATATTTAAAATTGCTGAGCCGCTATTTCTAAATAGTTCATAGAGTAAAATTACAACTGAGGCTAAAATAACAAGTGCAAAAAAATCGATGAAGTTGAAATAAACATTTAAAATAATTGTTAAAACTGTTACCGCTCCAAGAATAAAATTAGAATTAGCATTCTTGTTTTTAACAAGTTCGGAAAACTCCCAAAAAGAAATAAGAGCAATCCCAACAACGAAAATTAAAAACGGAATTCCGCCAATTATACAAGCCGCTAAAATTAACGGAATTGCAATTGCCGAGACTATGATTCTTATAGAAGTATTTCCTAACGCCATTAAATTTTATGATTTATTAATATCTTTAATAATTAATCTTGCATCTTCAGCATCAGCTTTTTTAACCAGCAATTTAATAATAGATAAATCGCCGGATGCAGGAAAATTTTTATCTTGCTGAGAAAGTATAATTGACTCAATCCCCGCGCCATCCAAATTGGCTTTTATCATTTCTGCTTCGTACATAACATCTGTACTATGAACTATTTCCCAATCTTTATGCTTAACTAGATGCGCGGCAAAACTTGCTTTTGTTATTAACTCAGTTCCACAATCCGCACAAACTGTAACTCCTTTTACATACTCAGCTTCACATTTAGGACAAATCATTTTCGCCTCCTGCATTGGTTAGTTTAAAATAGTTTTTCTTTATGTACACAATAAATGTAATAAACAGCACAAATAAAAGCCCAAATGAAATAAGATGAAAATCAAGCCCTTCTGGATCAACAAAATTGGATTGCATAAGTTCTTCTTCGCCAAAAAATAAAATATGCTACAATTGAAATAAAATTATTTAGGAAATGCAAAATCATTGCAACTATTATTGAATCGCTCTTATATACTGCGAAACCAAAATACATCCCTAATAAAATTAAAGGTATTAGTCCATATGGATTAAAATGATAAATTCAAAAAAGAAGCTTGTAATAAAATTGCAGTTAATGGTTTTAGCTTAAACTCAAAACTTTTTTGAACATAACCTCTAAAAAAACTTCTTCACAAATTGCCGGAGTAACAGAAATTGTAACAATTATCAAAACCATTTCAAAAAAGTTATTTGCCGTTAATAATTGTGAATATGATTGCTCAACATATTTATCGAGCATATCAAGAAAGTTTCTAATTCCTTCTACAATTGAAAATGATTTAGAAAGTTCACTAATTAAGTAATTCTGAATGTGAAGATACTCTTGCAAAAGAGGAATTAACAGGATCATTCCGACTGCAAATATGCCAACTTCTTTTGGCTTTGGTATTTTTAATCTAATTATGGAAGTAACATCTTCAAAAACAAGCTTGCTAAAAAGAATTGCCGGGAAAAGTATGAATAAAATTTGAGTCCCAATTGTAAGTAAACGCATTAAATTCATATTTGCATTACTAATATCAAGCCCAAATATACCTACTGCAAGTAAACCTCCGCCAAATTGAAAAATAAAAAAAAAACAGCTATCAGACCTAATACTGCTGCTTTTTGTAGGAGACATTGTTGGTTCAATAGGAAAATTATATTTTTGTTTTTCTTCCGGTTCAATATTATTATTATCCATTCATATAAAATAGCTAAAAGGATTTATTAGTTCTACTTAATATTTATTGTTAAGACCATTAACATTTATACCAAGCTATTTTGTCACCAACCAAAAATAATTTTAACTATTTTTATGAATAAATATTTCTTTCAAATAGAAGATTTAATTTATGGAAAAACTGTTCTGTTTCGACAAATTGCAATTAACATTAACTTTTTAATAAATTATTCAGGAATAGAATGTTTGATATTAACTTAAGATATCCAATTGGAAAATTTGAAAAACCAACTTTAATCACTCCAAAAATATTTTCAGAATGGATAAAGACAATTGAGTTATTTCCGGCAATGATAACCAAAGAGGTTGAAAGTCTATCTGAGAAGGAATTAACTCTTAGATACAGAGAAAATGGGTGGAACATTAGACAAATTGTTCATCATTGTGCTGATAGCCATATGAACAGTTTTATTCGATTCAAATTAGCCTTAACTGAAGACAACCCAACAATTAAACCCTATTTTGAAGACCGCTGGGCAGAATTAAATGATGTTGTCGAAGCACCAATTAAAAATTCATTACAAATTATTGAAGGTTTGCACGAGCGATGGATTTTACTTTTAAATAGCATGAATGAAGCGCAATTTGAGAGAACTTTTTTTCACCCGGAAAATAATAAGAAAGTTAACTTAAAAGAAAATTTGGGAATTTATGCTTGGCATTGTAACCATCATTTAGAGCATATTAGATTAGCCAAGAAGAATAAAACTTAATGAAGGAACTAATTAATTTTGAATATAATTTTTAATAAACTCAATTTTAAAGAGCAAAAAGAAATTTACGTTTACAATCCACCCGAAAGTTTCAAAAAAGAAATTATTGAAATTATTTTATTAACAAAAATAACTCATAAGTAAAAGCCCGTTACATTTGCATTAATTTTTTACAATCAGACAATAAGAAATATTAGATATTACACCAATAATAAATAAGAATCTTATTGATGATGGCATCCTTTGGTTTGCTTATCCAAAAAAATCTTCAAAGAATTATGAATGTGATTTTGATAGAGATTCCGGTTGGGATATTTTAGGCGAGCATGGATTTGAGCCCGTAAGAATTGTTGCAATTGATGAAGATTGGTCGGCTTTACGTTTTAGAAGAGTTGAGTTTATTAAAAAATGACGAGAAGAAAAAGTATGACAATCTCTGAAGTTGGAATGACAAAAAAAAAGGCAAATAAAAATACTTTCTGCCACTGAGCATTCAATGGCAGAAATGCTAAAACAATTTATTTTGATGAAGCTAATTTTGGCGCAACTCCTTCATAACTTGTTAGTTCAGCGTCTATAGAACCGATTACCACTTTAGATTTTACTTTAACCGGCATTTTTACTTCATCATCTGTAAGCCAGACAATAATGCTGCCTTCGCTTTTAAATAATCCGCCTTCAACAACTAATGGCTCAATCATAATGCAATCAAAAGTTCCAGCATCTACTTTTATTTTTTCTTTTCCACGATAAACAACTTGCAAAGGGTAAACTTTATCTTTGTAAAAATTTTCTAAATAAAATCCTTCTCCAACTTCAAGAGTATCGTAATTAAAAGTGCGTGCTAAGTAAAATGCTGAAACTATGTCGTTCACATTATCGGGGATTTCATAAGTATCTTTGCTGGTTTTGGCAATATTTTTCCTATGGTCAAAAAAAAGCTGAGAAATCTCTGGAATAACTTCCTTCACGAATGTGCTGTTCAAATCTCCAAGGGAATAATCCTTCAACATCAAGATAAGTTTCATATCTATCTCTCACCTTAAAAAATGGGTCAAAACTTTCTACGGAATTTACATTAAATGTTATGTGGTATGTTTCTCTTTTTGCAATATTTTTTATTTTAGGAATCTCCATAACAGCCACGCCGGCAGTTACAAAGCCATATTTTACATCAAAGACAAGTTTCTCTCCAACTTTGAAAGCATTGTTTTCTAATTTCCTAAAATCTTTATTTTGAGCCGAAATTATTGTTACGCTTATTATTGTAAATACTATAAATGAATTCAATTTATTTATCATTATTTCTCCAGAATTTCAAAATGTTAATTGTAATACAATCAATTTTTAATTTAAGTTTCAGTAAACTAAAACTATTTTCATGCTTATATTTTCGAACAAACAGAAAAATGTTTGAATATTGAATAAAATTACAATGTAAGTTACTTTCTTGAAACAAACTGGCTATCTTTTATATAAAATCTCCAGGGCAAATCTATTGATTTTTTAATCCCAATTCTTTTTGTCGTAATAATGTTTTCTTCACTTATTTTTGGTGCCTCAAGCAAATATATTTCATTCGCGGTTAAGTCAATTCCATACTGATCTCTGTTAATATTAAACGCCTCGCAAATTTTAGCGGGACCGTTTAATATATTTATTTTTTCTTTTTCACTTAAATTTGTTTTCTTAAATCTTCTCTCACTAAATATTTTCAAATCAGAAATTGGTTCCATTGCACGTAGTAAAATTGCAGTTCCCTGCTCTTTATTGCCTGTTACAACATTTGCGCAAAAATGCTTCCCATAAGTGAAATAAACATAAAGAAACCCACCTTCTTCAAACATAATTTTATTTCTTTCAGTTTTTCCAATAAACGTGTGGGCAGCCTCATCAATACTGCCGTCGTAAGCCTCTATTTCAACAATTTTAGCTTTCAGTTTTTTGTTTATTCTTTTATCTTCAAAGACAAATATTTTCCCCAATAAATCTTTGGCAACTGTTAAAAGTTCTCTTTTATAAAAATCTTTTTTTAACTTTTTATTCATTGCTTTTTATATAAAATAATATGAAATGATAAACTTAGATTCTATTAAAATGGAAATTTATATTTTGTTCAGATTTACAAAACTGCACAAATTTTTTATTTCGGCGTTTAATCCTTCCAAATAAAATCAAATAACATATAGCCGGCGGTTACCATTATTACATCGTAACTAACAAGCACGGCAAGCTCAGCAAAAGATTTTGAAATTGTATCTCCATCCATTGCAAATTTAGTTAGTTCCATTAAGGTTAAAATTAGTGGTAGTAAAATTGGGAATGAAAGAACCGGGTAAAGAGTTCCTTTTGTGTTTGCTTTGGAAATAATTGCAGCAATAATTGTAGATGAAATTGCGATACCGATGCTACCAAAAAATAATGACAACAAAAAAAGTGAAAAATTTAAAATTACAAATGACTCGAATAGCAAATAATATAAAATTACAATTGACAAATTCATTATGAAAACTAAAACTAAATTGAAAAACAATTTGCCAAAATAAATAGTAGATGGAGCAGCAATCAATTGAAGTGTAAGTGTAGTTCCTCTTTCTTCTTCAGAAACAAATACGCGGGAGAGGCCAGACATAGCAGAAAAGAAAATCACAACCCAAAACAATCCGCCCGTTAGATGAATGCTCACTTTTTCTTGCCCAATTGAAAATAAAATAACACTAATTGTAACAAGAATAAACATTGCTAAAGCATTAATTGCATAACGTGTGCGTAATTCCGATTCCCAATCTTTTTTAAATACTGCAATAAAAGTCATATTCTTGATACTCAATTCTATTTTTTGAAGTTGTATAATTGATTTTGAAATATATTTTTTTGTGTCGCAACTTATTAATAATTTTTCATTTTTTCAGAATTTAATTTTTAATACTTCAGTAACTTCACTTAAATTTTTTGTTATATAATCAACACTATTTTTATAATCATCAGGGATTGGCAATTTTGTTTTGCCAGTTAAAATTAAGATAGTTTCGGCACCCAGATTTTTTGCACCTCTCATATCCGAATCAAGATCATCTCCAAGCATAATAAAATTAGAATTTTTAGGCTTATTAATTTTTTCCAAAGCTGATTGGAAATATAATTCGGATGGTTTTCCTATTAAAGTTGCATTTTTATCAGTTGCATATTCTATCCCATGAATAAAAGGTCCCGCGTCTAATTGAATTCCTAAATTAGATTTTTCCCAAAATTTATTTTTATGGGCGGCAATTAGTTCGGCTCCATTTTGGATATATTCAAAAATTGTCTGCATAAGTTTATAATTCCACTTATCCCCAATATCCCCAACTAAAACCGCTTCGGGATTTTCATAGTCTAAAAACTCGCTAAATAATTCTATAACATTTTCTGAGGTAAAAACGGCTACCCTCTTATATTTATCTTTAATGTAAATATAAGCCGCATCAATGGATGTAATGATTGGGATAGTTAAATTAATGGAGTACGACTGAAAAAATTTATAAATCTGTTTTGAGTAACTTATTGATGAATTGCTAAGAATACACGCCGGAATAGAATTATCTTCCAAAAATTTTAAAAATTGAGAAATATCTTCAGCTGGCTGGCTTCCAATTCTCAATACACCATCTAAATCAATTAATAATGACTTTTGCATTTTTTAAATTACAAACATTTTAGCAGAAGCTAAAGATGTTTATGGTGGTGTAATATTAATCTAATTTTATGCATCAAATTATGTAATTTTACCTACTTATTTAATAGTTATCGGATAAATTCCTCCTACTTTTACCTTGACAAAATCGCTACTGGTAACTAAGTTTATATAGACTAAATCTAAATAATATAGCATCTAATTCAATTATAAATTATGAAAACTGCTGCAAACCTAAATTTTGGAGAAAAAGCATTTATTACTGCTATTGATGAAACTCATCCTTCTTTTAGAAGAATTATAGAAATTGGTTTTACCCCAGGGCAAGAAATTGAACTTGTTAATAAATCAATTTTTAATGACCCGTTGGCGTTTTCACTTAGAGGAACTGTAATTGCAATTAGAAAAAACGAAGCTGAATCAATAATTTTATCATGATTGCAAACACTACCGTTTCCACTCCGCTTGTAACTTTGGTTGGCCCGCCAAATTCGGGTAAAACAACGCTTTTCAATTTGCTTAGTGGCAAAAATTTTAAAACTGTAAATTATCCGGGTTCAACAATTGAGTACAACTCATCTCATTTTTTGCCCAAGTTTGATATAAATTGTAATCTTTTAGATTCTCCCGGAATTATTAGTCTGGTGCCCAGTTCTCCAGATGAAACAATCACAATAAATTCACTTTATGAGCATCCAAAATTTGGCATCCCTAAACTTGTTATTGTTACTGTTGATTCAAGTCAGCTTTCTCGCCATCTTTTATTAGTAAAACAATTATTAAGTTCAAATTTTAGCGTTATTATTGTTTTAACAATGGCTGATATATTAAAGAAAAAAGGGTTTACAATTTCTGCAAGTATGCTTGAGGAAAAAATTGGGTGCAAAGTTGTAAAAATAGATGGAAGAACAGGAAAAGGCATTGAGGATTTAATCACAGTTGTAAAACAACAGCTTCAGAAAGAAAATGATGAAGTAACTTACTTAAATAAAATAGTACCAAATCTTCATGCAGAAAATGTTCTTAATCATTTTAAAGAAATTGAAGCAATTGAAAATGAAGTTGTAAATCAGATTGCCGATGAAAAAGATTTAAGAAGAGCTAATGAAAAGTTAACAACTTTATCCCAAAAATTGCAAAGTAAACCGGATAGCTTTACTTTAAAACTTGATAAAATTCTGCTTCATCCTATTTGGGGACTTGTGCTGTTTTTATTCATTACAGGCGCAATGTTTACTTCAATTTTTTGGTTGGCTCTCCCTTTGATGGAATTAGTCGATGAATCATTTGCCTCACTTGCAAATTTGGCATCTAACTATTTTGGTTATAACTGGTACGGAGATTTAATATCAGATGGAATCATAAGCAGCGCTGGTGCAGTTTTAATTTTTGTACCTCAGATTGTGATTTTATTTTTAATTCTTGGATTTTTAGAAGATACAGGTTACTTAGCGCGTGGTGCAATGTTAATTGATAAGCCGCTCTCCAAGATTGGTTTGAATGGAAGGTCGTTTGTACCAATGCTATCAGGTTTTGCTTGCGCAATTCCAGCTATACTTGCTGCAAGAACTATATCAAATAGAAAAGAAAGATTACTTACAATTTTTATCATTCCGCTAATGAGCTGCAGTGCACGTCTGCCTGTTTATGCTTTGTTAATTGCATTTATCATTCCTAAAGAAAATTTCTTAATGGGTGGATTTATTTTTTCATTCATTTATTTGTTTAGTATTATCAGTTCTGTAATTATTGCCGGAATAATAAACAAGTTTAATAAAAGTATAATTAGGGAAGAAGATAATTCATCATTTATTTTGGAATTGCCTGCTTATAAAATTCCGAGATTTAGTTCAGTTTATAGAAATACAATTAGCAGCACAAAAGCTTATCTTAAAGAAGCCGGACCTGTTATAATTACTTTCTCAATTATTTTATGGGCTTTAACATATTTTCCAAATACAAATCCGCAGATTGATATTACTAATCTAAGTCCTGAAGAAGTTCATGAAGTGCAAAAAATGGAAAGAGTCTCGACTTCTTACGCCGCACAAATTGGTAAATTTACAGAACCAATTATGAAACCAATTGGAATGGATTGGAGAATTGGAGTTTCATTAATTTCTGCTTTTGTTGCCCGTGAAGTTTTTGTAAGCGCTCTTGTTTTAATTTTCAAAATTACCGGGGATGAAGAAACCTTACGAGACTCTTTACTAAACGCAATGCGCAATGCTGAAATTGAAGGAACTAATCAAAAATTATTTACCCCTTCAACAATATTGGGCTTAATTGTATTTTTCGTATTTGCGATGCAGTGCTTATCCACAGTTGCAGTTGCAAAAAAAGAAACCGGAAGCTGGAGAATTCCAATTCTACAAATATTAATTTTTTCCGGCTTTGCTTATTTTGCAGCTTTTATTACCGTAAATGGATTACGGCTTTTGGGCTTTGCCTAAAATTATTTAATTCTCCCATTTAACAATTCATCAACCAATCTCTTTGTTTTATAAACATGTATTAATGCTTGCATTAAACCATCCGAATCTGTGGCAACTGTTCTATTATTTTCTTCCCAATAAATTGTGTGGCCGGCTAAACTTTCAAGATTTCCATCATGGGCTAAGCCAACAACTTCTTGATTTTTATTTATTATAGAGCTTCCGGAATTTCCTCCAACAATATCATTTGTTGAGGCAAAAGCAATGAAAGTTTTAAGATCTAAATCTTTTGGCGGAGTTTTCCATCGTTCATGCAATCCCCACGGATATGTTTTTTCATTGAATGATTCATATCGATCCCACAATCCATAATAAGTGGTTTTTCCCGGCGCAATTGTTCCATTGTATTCGTAACTTTTTATTACTCCATCAGAAATTCTCAATGTAGAAGTTGCATCTGGTGAAATCTTATTTTCATAGATTAATGAAATAAGCTCTCCTAATGATTGATTAAGAACATCAAGTGTGTTATTAAGTTCTTTAACTTTTGGATTTATTTCATCACTGATTTTATTGACCGAAATTATATATTGAATAAATGGATCATCTAATTTTAAAATTTCTTCTCCATTCAATTTTGCAATTTTTAACACACTTTCTTTTGTTCCCAATTTAGAATTTTTAATTATTTCGTTTAGATCAATATTTTCTTGTGGATATAGAATTTTCACCAATTCATCATCGTACCCAAGTATTTTTGTTATAAAAATATTATGAGCTTTTATCAAATTTAGCTGTAATTCATTATCTATTGAATCCGGGTAAATATTAGAAATAGTTTCTTCTATATTTTCTTCTTTATATTTTTGATTTCGTTCATCCTCGGGAAGTTTTTTTTTCTTCGGCAAGTTTAATTAAATCAGATGCAATTGTTAAATAAACTGGTCTGTCTCTTCTATTAAATCTCAATACTGTATTTAAGTCAGAATAATTTTCTAGTTCTTTAATTACTATATCAATTGAATTCCAAATTTCACCGTATTTTTCATTTAGTTCTGGAGTAGTTTTTACCTTTAACTTTAAGTCATTTTCAAAGTCAATTTTTTTCTTCATAATTATTTCATTATTTAACCCAGCCAATCTGCCTGCATATGATTTTCGTGAGTTTCCCCAACGCATAACACTATTAAGCAATACCTCTCTATCCAAATGATTATTATATAAATCAAAATATGCTTGATAAATTGAGTTAAAACCAATTAATGATTTGGGATAAACAAAATCACGTAGATATTTTAATTCGGAATATGATTTTAATCTATCAGTGTTTCCTGGTCTGCCTACTGTAAATATTGGCTCTCCTTCGCGTGCGCCATTTTTACTCCACGTAAAATAGTTTTTATTTTTAACCGGTTTTCCGTCTTCATCATAAGCCCTGTAAAACATAAAATCCAATTCATAGCGCGGGTATGTAAAATTATCCCAATCCCAACCGGTTGCAGCAATTTGAAAATCGGGTGCCATAACGAGACGAATATCATTATACCTTTTGTAACCATAAAGAGAATATTTCCCTCCGTTATAAAGTGTAACTATTCGGCAATTTAGATTAGTTTCTTGATTATACTTTTTAACAAGCGAATCTTTTATTTCTTCTTTGAATTTTATTTTTTCATTATCCGTTTCGCCATGTGCCATATAATCTTGAATTATTTTTGTAACATCCTCAATTAAAATTAATTGGTCTACAAATAGCCCCTCCAATTTTCTTTCCTCATCTAAACTCTCAGCATAAAAACCGTCTTTCAATAAGTTTTCACCTTCTTTTTGAATTGTGTAAAGTTGGTCTCGCCCGCAATGATGATTTGTCATAATCAACCCATCTCCAGAAACAAATGCTGCCGAGCAACCTCCACCAAATTGCAACGCAGATTTTTGAACATCATCAAGCCATTCTTGCGTTGGTTTAAATCCATATTTTTTCTCAAACTTTTCCAATGGAACACTATCGAAAGTCCACATTTTTCCAAAATCATCAAACGACCATGTGATTGTTTCTAAATCTAAAGGTTCATAAAAGTATGTTTGAGCTAAACTGGTATTGGGTAATGTGATGGTGACAAATAATATAATAAACAAAATTTTTAATTTATTCATAGTAACCTCATTGAATTCTAGATTTTTCTAAGTCTAATATTTTTTTAATTTTTTAATCAAAATTGATCAAAAAAAAATGCCGTTAACTTTTAATTAAACGGCATTATCCTACAAAATAGAACTAAATTATTTAATCATTTTTCCGGTTTTTAATTCTTCAACTATTCTTTCAGCTTTGTAAACTTTATCTAAAGATTCCATAATAGCTTGTGATGCAACTGAAACCATTCGGTTATCTTCGGGCAGGTAAATAAAATTACCAACAATACTATGTACGTTTCCGTCAAAGGCTAAACCAACTACTTCAGCATCTTTATTTATTACGGCACTTCCTGAATTTCCCCCGACGATATCATTTGTAGAAATAAAATTATAAGCAGTGGAAAGATCAAATTCTGCTGGAGGCACTTGCCATCTCTCAGGTAAATTCCATGGATAAGTTTGATCGCTTCCATAGTATCTATCGTACATTCCATAAAAAGTAGTTTTCTCTATTGCGACTGTTCCATTATAGTCAAAGCTTTCTAAAACTCCATCACTCAATCTTAATGTAAAATTAGCATCAGGCGGAATCTCGGTACCGTAAATTTCAAATAACACTTTCCCATACATATTAATTAAAACATCTTCTGTGTTTTTAATCTCATTTGATCTTTTTGAGAGAGCATCAATTTCGTTCATTGTATTTGAAACAAAATAAATAAATGGGTCGTCAGAATTTAAGATTTCATCCGGAGATTTCTGTAATAATTGTTTAACTTTTTGCCTATTTACCAAAAATGATTTCGCTAATACCTCCTCAGCTGCTTCTCTACCACTTAAATCGCCTAATAGTTTCTTAACAAGATTATCTTCATTACCCAAATTTATTCTAATATAATCAAGTTGAACTTGCAATTTTGCTTCTTCTAATACAGAATCAATCTCCGCAGGATATATTTCGTTTACTAATGAATCGATATTTAATTTCTTAGAATTGGGATCATCTTTACCAAAACTTGTTTTCATTTGATTTGCATGGTCAATTATATCTTTGGCAATACTAAAATATACTGATCCAAAAAATCGTGAGGGTTTGTAAACAGCCAGTTTGCTATCGATTGGTTTCAACTCTTCTCTTAAATCTCTTACAGAATCCCAAAGATTACTATATTTGTCTCTTAACTCGGGATCAGCATCAACTTCTGCTCTGATTTTATTTTCAAAATCTCTTTTTCGCGCAATAAGATAAGGGTCTAACAAACCTAATTCTGTATAATGAAAAACTTTTTGACCATTACCAATTCGAGTTCTGATTTTTTCAAAATCATTAGCTCTATCAGGATATTCAGTTTTTAAGTCATCAAGAAGCATATAATATTGATCTAACAAAAAGGCTCTGTTTCGATATGAAATATCTCTATTATACTCAAGTTGCGAAACTGTATTAAGTCTATTTGTGCTTCCTGGGTTGCCAACAGAGAAAATAACATCATCTTTTTGAACACCGTTTTCGCTAAATTTAAAAAAGTTGTTTGATGTTACTGGTTTTCCAGCATCATCATAAACTCTAAAAAAAGCACAATCTAAATCATAACGAGGATAAGTAAAATTATCATAGTCACCGCCAAAAGAAGCAATGGCTTGCTCCGGCAAAAATACTAATCGAACATCATCATACCTTTTATAGCCATAGATTGAATATTTACCTCCGTTAAACAATGAAACAAATTGGCATTTTAATCCGGTTTCGTTATTATAAAATTCAACTAGTTCTTTACTTTTAGTATTTTTTGCGTCTACCTTATCATCATCTGTTTTAACTGCGTCAATTGCTTCATTTATTTGATCTGTGACATCAACAATATAAGCCAATTGTTCTGCATACATATTTGGTACTACTCTTTCATCATCAATAGATTCGGCATAAAAACCGGTTTCTTCTAAATTCTCTCCCTCTTTTTGAACAGCATCTCTGTGCCAGGTAGAACAGTGATTATTCGTCATAATAAGTCCATCTTCAGAAACAAAAGATGCCGTACAGCCAGGTATTCTTAATGCTGATAACCTAACATCATCAAACCAGTCTTCCGTTGGAATAAAATTATAGGTATCACTTAAATATTGTGTCGGAGGGTAATCAAATGTCCACATTTTACCGGTATCAAAGATATCTGAAGGTGCAGTTATTTCATCGCTTTGCGCAAAATTAAGTTGTGTAAAAACTAGTAGTACTAAAATTAGGTTGATTTTCTTAAAACTATAAAAGTTCATTTTACTCCTTTTTATTTCTAAACATTGTGTAAAATTAGAAATAAGCTTTGCCTTTTACAAATTTAGAATAAAATTAGAATTTGGTTTAGATGTATGATTCGGGGAAGTGATTCGCAATTAGTTTTTTTTCATCTTTAACAGTGCCGTAACAGTTTGAGCATTTTTTAACATAATAAACAATTGGTTCTTCGTTTTTAAAGAGTGGAATAAAATTTAGGATAGATTGGCAATTTTCGCATTGAACCAAATGAGAATGAAGAGCATTGGCTTTGCAATTATCACAAAGATGATCTTGTTCCTTCAAAACATTTTCAATATCTATACTGAAAAATGCAGAGCAATTGATATTTCCGCATTTAGCAATTCTTTCTTTTTGCTTTTGATTTTTAATTTTATATTTCCTAAAATTTACAATCAAAAAATAGAACCCGAAAATCATTTATTCTATGTAAAAATTTATCCTTATAAATATTTGTTTTTGTATTTTTGGTTTATTAGCAATTTAATTTTAATGAGGCTGCAATGACAAAAATTCCAGGTTTTAAAGCATATGATATTAGAGGAAAAGTTCCCGGAGAATTAAATCCGGATTTGGCATACAAAGTTGGAAGAGCATTTGCAAAACAGCAGAACGCAAAAAAAGTATTAATAGGAAGAGATGTAAGAGAATCTTCGCCCGTTTTGGCTGAAGCATTGGCAAAAGGTTTAACTGATAGCGGCTGTGATGTAATTGATTTACAGTTATGCGGAACTGAAATGATTTATTTTGGAACTCCGCACCTTGATGCAGACGGCGGTGTGATGATTACAGCAAGTCATAATCCGCCCGAATATAATGGATTAAAATTCGTTAAAAAAGGTTCAAAACCAATGGGTTATGATTCTGGCTTAAATGAAATTGAACAAATGATTTTGAATGATGATTTAGGTGAAATTGCCGAGCGAAAAGGAACTGTAAAAAATTTAGATATTATGAACGACTTCATAAAAAGTTTAACAAAATTTTATGATGCTGAAAAAATAAATAATTATAAAGTTGTGGTAAATGCAGGCAACGGCTGTGTTGGTCCGGCTTTAGATGCTCTTGAAAAATACTTACCAATTGAGATGATAAAAGTTCATCATAATCCAGACTCTACTTTCCCAAACGGGGTTCCTAATCCATTACTTCCAGAAAACCGTCAATCAACAATTGATGCAATGAAAAAAAGTAATGCCGATCTTGGTGTTGCGTGGGATGGCGATTACGACAGATGTTTCTTCTTTGATGAAAAAGGAAACTTTATCGAAGGTTATTATATAGTCGGCTTGTTAGCGAAATCTTTATTGAAAAAAAATCCCAGTGAAAAAATTGTTCACGATCCAAGATTAGTTTGGAACACCCTAAAAGAAGTTGAGAAAGCAAATGGAACTGCGGTTGAATCCGTAAGCGGACATGCTTTTATTAAGCAAAAAATGAGAGAAGTAAACGCAATTTATGGTGGAGAGATGTCGGCACATCATTATTTCCGTGATAATTATTACTCTGATTCCGGCTTGATTCCATTCCTTTTAATTATTGAATTACTCAGTGTGGAAAACAAAACTTTATCTCAGTTAGTTGGAGAAATGATTAATAGTTTCCCGTGTTCCGGAGAAATAAATTCAACAGTTCCAAATCCCAAAGAAAAATTGGAACAATTAAAAGTAAAATTTGCAGATGGAAAAATTGATGAAGTTGACGGAGTAAGTATTGAATATCCAGAGTGGCGATTTAATGTTAGAATGAGCAACACTGAACCTCTGCTGAGATTAAATGTTGAATCGAGGGGAAATATTAAATTAATGGAAGAAAAAACAAAAGAAGTTCTAGATTTTATTAGAAGCTAGAATAGTTTTTCTTTTCTTTATTAAATTTAATTCTGTTTTGAATTTACTTGATTCCGGTATTGCAAAAAATGCAAACCAGAATACCACATTAAAATTTGTTTGAACTTTTTAGAAAATAGAAACGTCATAATAGAAAAGTTTTAGGAGATATAAAAAATGTCAGATCAAAAAATACCAATTGATGTAGATAAATTATTAAAGAATAAATTGAAATCTTTGAGTATTGGGGATTTAGAAAAAGCAATCTCTAATGCAGTCTCAGATTTAGTTGGTGAGGATTATAAATGTGCTATTGATGAAGTAAAATATACCTTATTTAGTGGCGCAGATTTTCATCTTAAAATTGAATTGAGCTATAATTCTGATAAATAATAATCAGAGTTTTACATTTCTCAATTCTTAGCTTATTTAAAATTTCTTCAATTTATTGAAACTATTATAAGACTGATTCAAAATTATAATAGTTTCATTATCTTTCTTTCCTAAATAATTCACAGGTGAATCTATCTTTTTCGATTTTTTAATAATTACAGTTACAATCATCGGCTTGTGGTTTGGAGCTTCTTGGATGGTTGATTCGGCTTCTCGAATAGCAAAAAAATTTGGCTTATCTGATCTGGTAATTGGATTAACAGTTGTTGCAATTGCAACTTCTGCTCCGGAGTTTGCTGTAACGGTTTCTGCTGCATTAAAAAATCAGCCCTCAATTTCTGTGGGTAATGTTGTTGGAAGTAACATTTTTAATCTTGGAATAATTTTAGGGTTAATAAGTTTATTCAGCAAAGTAGACATCTCCCCCAAAATGCTTTACCGGGATGGCGGACTTTTAGTTACAACAACCATTCTTCTCCTATTTTTTTTTTATGACTTAACCCTTTCAAGCTTTGAAGGCATAATACTGGCTCTAATTTTAGTTTCTTACGTAATTTTTCTAATAAAAAACAAACAAGAGATTGATGAAGAAATTGATGAGAAAAAATTTACGTTTTGGGATGTTCCAAAATTATTTTTTGGAATTGCAGTAATTATAATTTCTGCAAATTATCTGGTTGAATCCTCTATAAACATTGCAAGGTTTTTCGGAATTTCAGAATGGATAATTGGAGTAACTATTGTTGGTGCAGGAACTTCAATGCCAGAGTTTGCAACTTCTGTAGTGGCAATTAGTAAAAAGAAACACGCCATTTCTGCAGGTAATTTGATTGGCAGCGATTTATTTAATATGCTAGGTGTTTTAGGTATTGCAGCTTTTCTCCATCCTTTATCTATTGAACCAAACGAATATATTAGTTTAATTTTAATGTCTGCTTCAGTTCTTGTTTTAGTCTTGCTGATGAGAAGACGCTGGAAAATCTCCAAATTTGAAGCTGTAATAATTATAGCAATAGCACTTTTTAGATGGATTTATGATTTTATTTATTAGCTCTTAAAGATACAAGTTCCTCTACTAAAAGATCTAAATCATCTTTTGTGTTATAAAAATGAGGTGAGATCCTAACCATTCCCTCTCTAACAGTGCAACTAATATCTTTATCTTTTAATTCTTTTACAATTTTTTCTGCATTTTGATTTTTAAAACTTACGATACCTGCAATATTATTTTTATTAACATTTTCTAGAATTGGAGTAATTCCAATTTCTGACAAATTATTAATAAGATAACTTGAATTATCTAAAATTTGTCTTTCAATATTTGCATAACCTATTTCTTCGAACAGACTTAGAGATGCATCCAAAGCAATCATTCCAATTCTTGAACTATTACCATTTTGGAACTTGTTTGCATTTTCAAGAAAATTCAACTCATAATCAAGAAGTTTCCAAGCATCTTTTACTGAGGTCCAGCCGACAAACTTTTGAGTTATTCTTTGTGATAAGTTTTCGGAAATATAGAAGTAAGATAATCCCTGCAAACTCATTAGCCATTTATGTGTTCCCCCAGCAAAAAAATCAATATTACATTCACCTAGATTAATTTGAACAACACCCGCACCTTGAATTCCATCTACACAAAAAATTATGTCCCGCTTTTTACAAAATTCTCCAATTGATTTTAAGTCGGCTCTGTAACCAGTTAAAAACTGCACCATACTAATTGAGATTAGTTTAGTTCTACTTGTTACAAGTTTTTCAATTTGCGGTAAATCAACAATTCCATTTTCAGATTGAACAAACAGAACTTCAACCCCTTGATTTTTAAGATTTAAAAATGGGTAAACGTTTGAAGGAAATTCAATATCATTTAATATTATTTGATCACCCTTTTTCCACTCAATTCCTTGAGCAATAACATTAATAGCGTTTGAAACACTATCACTCCATGCAATTGAGCTGGCATCAACACTTAACATATTTGCAAGGCGATTTTTAGCGCTTTTTGCTGTCGGCTCGGTCTCAAAATAATTCTCAATTATGGATTCCGTACGTTGGAACAGATATTCATCCAACTTCTTATTAACCCTTGAGGATAAAGGACCAATCGCCGCGTGATTAAAATACTTTTTCCCCGATTTTAAATAAGGGAAATATTTTCTAGCTTCTTCACATTTCATAATAGTCAAAGTATTTGCACGTGAAGAATCACGCCCAAAGTTATTTTATTCGTCCTTTTTAGCTCTTAATGTATCCCAAATCATATATAGTCCAATTAACAAAAACATTACAAGACCAAGAATTTCTGCTGAGTGTGATTCGAACCATTCTCGGTTCATCCAATCAAATTCTAAATATTTTAGTATTGCACTTAATACGCCCATCAATGCTCCACCGGCAATAAATCCAGAAGCAATTAAAGTTCCCCGTTCTCTTCTAGCTTTATTAAGAGCTTCATCTTTACTTCTTGTAGTTACAAAATATGCAATCAATCCGCCTGCTAAAAGCGGGGTGTTTAATTCAAGAGGCAAATACATACCTAACGCAAATGCTAAGGCAGGTACATTTATCATTGTTAAAATTAATGCCATAAATGCACCGCCTAAATATAACATCCAAGGCGCTGGTTGATTTGACATTAGCGGCTGAATAACTGCTGCCATTGCGTTCGCTTGTGGCGCTACTAATGCTCCTTGACCTTTAAAACCATATGTTTCATTTAACACCATAATTATCCATGCAACAGTAGCTGCAGAAACAGCTGTACCTACAAACTTCCATTTTTCCTGTTTATATGGAGAAGTTCCCAGCCAATAACCAATTTTAAGATCAGTAACAAAAGCACCGGCTTGTGAAAGTGCAGTACAAACTACGCCGCCAATAATAAGTGCAGAAACCATTCCCGCTGTTCCTGATAAACCAACGGAAACTAAAACAACTGAAGAAAGAATTAGGGTCATTAAAGTCATGCCAGAAACTGGATTTGTGCCAACAATAGCAATAGCCGTTGCAGCAACGGTTGTAAATAAAAATGAAATGATAAGAACAATTGCTAAGCCAACAAGTGCTAACATAACATTATCAACTACCCCAAATAAAAAGAAAATAAAAATAAAGACAGCTGTTACAACTATTCCACCAGCTATAATTCCCATAGGAAGATCTAATTGTGTTCTAACATTTTTCTCGCCAGATTTTTTCTTACCGAAAATTTCATTGTAGCCAAGGACAAAAGATGTTTTAATAATACCAGATGATTTAATAATCCCAATTAAACCAGCCATTGCAATTCCGCCAATACCAATGTGGCGAACGTATTGACTAAAAATTTGCTCGGCTGACATTTCTCTAATTAACAATTGCACATTTGCCCCAATTGGCGTTGTTATAAATTCACCAAAATATGCTACCATTGGAATGAGAACATACCAAGAGACAAATGAACCTGCAGCAATAATAGCAGTATATTTTAAACCAACAATATAACCCAAGCCCAAAATTGCAGCGCTTGTGTTTAATCTAAAGACTAATTTCAAATCAGTTGCAAGAGATTGACCTGCAGCAACAACTCGCGTTGTAAAAACTTCACTCCACCAGCCAAAAGTTGCCACAACAAAATCATAGACTCCGCCGATAATACCGCTTATAACTAAAACCAAAGCTTGATTTCCGCCTTTTTCTCCGGTTACTAAAACTTCAGTTGTTGCAGTTGCTTCAGGGAATGGAAATTTTCCATGCATATCAGCAACAAAGTATTTTCTAAATGGAACAATAAATAATATTCCAAGGAAACCACCTAATAAGGAAGCAAAGAATACTTGATAAAATTGAACTTCTAATTCTAAAATATATAAAGCTGGGATTGTGAAAATTGCTCCGGCAACAATGGTTCCGGAAGTTGCTCCAATTGATTGGATAATGACATTTTCACCTAAGGCATTTTTTCTTTTTGTTAATGTTGAAAGTCCAACAGCTATAATTGCAATAGGAATTGCAGCTTCAAATACTTGTCCAATTTTTAATCCCAAATATGCTGCAGCCGCCGAGAACAAAGCTGCCATTACCAATCCCCACATTATTGACCAAACACTTGTCTCGGGATACTCATTTTCCGGCAACATTATTGGAACATATTCTTCACCAGGCTTAAGTTCTGAATATGCATTAGAAGGAAGACCAATGGGTTTTTCATTTGAAATATTTCCACTCATAATTATTCCTTAGTTTAAATTAAATTTTCTAATTCTACTTTTATAATGTTAAGATATAATAAAAACTTTATTCAAATATAAAATAATCAATTATTTTTTATTACTCATTTATTTTTTCTATTTGGTTATTCTCTTTATCAAGTTTATTATAATCTAATTCAGAACCAAGAACACTATGTGGTATTGAATATACAATCATTAAAACAATTGCGGCAGATAATGCCCAACGTTTTGGATGCTTACTTTTTTTATACATTATAGATGCAATTACCCAACCTAGAATGGCAATCAAGGTTTTATTGTCAGTTAAATCATGACCAAACGGAATTCCCGTCCAGTATTCTCCAAAAGCATATTTTTGCATAATGGGTCCAAGTATAAATCCGCCAACAATTAGAAACCCAAGTGTCCAAATTGTTAACTTTTTAATATTTTTTCCATCACTAAAAAATTCTAAACCAGTTCTTGTTGATAGCATCATTCCAAAAAACATTGCAAAAATATGTGGAATTAAAACATAGGGTGGAACATCACCTTTGAAACGAATTACGACTGGTGCTTCCATTGGGAATTTTACGACCAAACTTTGTTTTTGTAATTCTATGTAGTATTGAAGTTTTCCAGCAGGTGGTTGATGTGGTAAAATTCCAACCAATTCATTTTCAACATTTTTCATTGGAACTTTTTGCCATTCATCTGAAGTTTTAAATCTTTTGTAAAATAAATTTCCTGCTATTTCAGAATCATAAATCTTTATTTTTACTTCATGATTAGCTTCTCCGCCATGGCTGCGGGCTAGTTTATATTCTATTTCGTTACCAGCTAAATTTATTTTGCCTGTTATCGGGTAAGTAGGGCCGGTTAATCTTTGGTAAGCAGCAGTTACAATTGTTATAACAAATGCAATAATCCAAAGCATTACATTTTTTTTCATTTATGAATTGGATTTAGTTTTATAATGATTTCACAACTCTAAACATAAGAGTTTCTCATTCATGAAATCAACTAATATTTCTAATAATTAATGAGAATTTGGATGAAATGTAATTGAAATTTGAGGTTCTAAATTGGTAAAACCGGATTATGAGCCGACAAATAAATCGCCAATTTAAGTTAATTCTGGGGAAGCAAAACTTTTACGGTTGTACCTTTGTTAATTGTACTGGCGATTTTTAATTCACCATTCATATAAGAGATTAGTTTATTTGCAAGCGAAAGTCCAAGTCCGGCGCCTTCGTATGATCTGGTATAACCACTTTCTTCAACTTGTTCAAATAGATGAAATATTTTTTCCATGCTGCTATTTTCAATTCCTATACCATCATCAATAATTTCAATACAACCTTTGTCTTTATTTACTGAAGTAGATATTATTATTCTGCCTTTCTCTAAACTATATTTTATTGCATTATCCATAATTTCTTTAACTGCTCTATCCAGTTTTTCTTCACATGCTACAATTGTAATTTCCTCAGGAGATAAATTATAAACTAATTGTAATTTTTTGCTCTTTGCTAGTTCTTGCCAAACATCTTTATTCGATTTAATTATTTTATTTATTTCCATAGGAGCCAAAACAATTTCTTCATTTCCGGAGTCTAGGAGTGAAACTTCAACAATATTATCTACCAATTTTAAAAGTCTGCTCACACCTTCTTTTAAATAACCAGTCATTTGAGAGGATGATTCATAGTTCTTTGCTTTAACATCATCTTCAAGTAAATCAGAATAACCTACTATTGCATTTAGCGGTGTTCTGATTTCGTGGGACATGTTTGCTAGAAAAGTTGACTTAAGCTTATTTAAATTTATTTCTTTGTTGTAAGCGTCTCTTAATTTTCTTTCAATCTCAAGCTGCTCGGTAATATCTGTTAAATTAATAATAAATAATCTTGTAAGATCGTAGCTATCATCAGTAAAAGTTATTTTTCCTAAATACCTTTTATTGCTAATTGCTGTATAATGAAATTGGGCATGAACACGTTCTTTACTTATTAAATTTGAAATTTCATTATTAATTATTTTAAAGAATTCTGGACTAACAATTTCTTGCAAATTAAATTCACTTTTAATTTCATTTTTTCTTGCAAGAATATTTTTATAAAAACTTTCGTTAGCATTTTCAAAAATTAAATTGTTTTTTTCTTTTCTGATAATAAGAATTGGATCAGAAATATTATTGATAATTGATTTTTGTCTTTGTTCAGATCTTTTTAATAATCGAGCTTGTTCAATATGTTCAGTAATATCATTGGCGGTAATTATATAACTATAAGACTTATCAATATTATCCTTAACTGCGCTTAATCTTATTTCTTTATAAATAATTTCACCTTCAGAAGCGATATCGGAGGTAACCTTTACCCAATTTTTTTTGAGCTCAATTGCAATTTGCAATGATTCTAATTCTTGATTTGACAGATGTTTTTGAAAAGCTTTAGAAATCTTTTTACTGTAAACATCTTCAATTTTTATGCGGAGAAATTGCTCGAATGATGTTGAGAGGTAATGTATACAGCCATTTTTATCAGCTAACATAACCCCAACATTTACTGCTTCTAAAGCCTGGTTATAATTGTTTACTCTGCTTGTAAGTCTGGTTCGGTTATCTTGAGAATCGATAAAAACTATAAAGATTTCTTCATCATTAAGAATAACTCTTTCAAGATTTAATAAGTATCCCTCATAATAATCATTATCATCCTTCAAAATTAGATCTGTGCAAAAGCTGCTAATTTTATTTTGAATTAAATTACCAAAAAGAGTTTGCAGATCTGGCTCAGAAAATAAATCAAATAAATTATGGCCCGCCTTAAAATTATGCTTTATTCTACCAGTGTTATTAGCATAAAGAATTAAGCCATTACTATTAGAAAGTAAAATTGGCTTAGTATTTGGGAATTCTTCTAAGGTCTCAAATTTATTGATTATATCTAAATCAAAGTAAGAATAATTAAGAGTATTTTTTAAATTCAATTTATTCCATTTATTCTGAATTAGTAATTACTATTTTGTTGATAATAATCGGAATATTTCCCTGTGTTTTTAGAATAAAATTATTTTTTATTTTGCTTTTATATTTAGTCGTGATAAAAGTACAAATTACTTTTAGCACATAATTTAATTCTTGAAATATTCCATGATCAATTCCAATTAGAATTTCATCTATTAAATGAGATTCAATAATATAGTTACTATCTTGCTGTGCAATTCTGCTAAATAATTTTCTTAATGAATCGATTTCAATTGGTTCTGATGTATTTATGGTTGAAATTTCATCTTTCCGGACATTGACCTTAATCTCATAATCAACTTTATTCTCATTTTTAATTCCAGCTTTGTAGATTGAAAATTCTTGATATTCTTTTGTATAAAGTTCATTAAAATCAATTACTGTTATAAATTCAATATCATCCACAGCAAAGTGTAAAAGTATTTCCTCTTCAGAAGGATATTCAATCGCTAAAATATTCCAATTGATCTTGGATAATAACTTTGCCAATGGTGAAAATAAAGCTGAGTCCTTTTTCTTTTCTCTATCATATTCATTCTGATGAATAGCGTATAAATTTACGGCTGGAATTTTTAATCCACTTTTATATTTTTCTTGCGGATTAATATTTTGAATTTTATCAAGCATAGACACCTATTTTCATTATCGAAAAATGAACTTAGGAGTTTAGACTAGAATTAAAGGGATTGTAGGTAAAAAAATATACCTTGAAAATTAAGGGGCAAAGAGAAGTGAGTAAAAGCAGATATGAAGGATTACATTTTGAGCATTTTATTATCTAACGCATAATCCATAATTTCAGCACTTTGTAATTTTTGCAACGCTTTTACAAATTCTTGAATTCTTTTTAATGATTCTTCTATTACAAATAAATCATCTTTAATACTTTCGTTGTTAGTATCAAGTTCATCTTTCATAGAATCAACTGACATTTTTAAACTACTTAATGGATTGTTAATTTTATGACCAATTGTACAAGCTAATTCAACAATTGCTTTATTATGCTCAATATTTTTAAGTTCATTTTGCAAATTATGAATTCTGATTCCGGATCTGATTCTTGCGACAAGTTCCTGATTATCAATTGGTTTAATTAAATAATCATCCGCTCCTGTATCTAATCCTTCTACTCTATCTTTAAGAGAAGTACGTGCAGTTAGCAAAATGAAATAAATTAATTTATACTCTTCTTTACTTTTTACAATATTACAAAGTTCAATACCATTTAATTTTGGCATTGTCCAATCGGCTAAAATAACTTTTGGTTTAAATTCACTTATTAGGTCAAGTGCTTCTTCCCCATTATTAGCAGTTTTAATTGTATAACCGCTTTTAACAAGAAGCCTTTCATAAATAAACCGTGAATCTTCTTCGTCTTCAACAATTAGTATTTTATTTTCTTCATTCATTATTTAATCTTTCAGAATTACAACAATTAATTCAACCGCTAATGCACAAGTACCTGATATATTGATTTATCTTTACTCAGGAGAGGATTTTTAAGATTATTGTTCAGTAAAAACATTTATTTTAATTTCGATTAAAAGCTAAGAATTTTTTCTGTTTATATCCACAGAATTGGGCGTGATTTGGCAAGTAAATTAATTGGTATATTTAAGAATAATACTAATTCTTCGGTTTACAACATCATAAGGATCTTTTGTATTTCGTAATTTATTATCTGCATAGCCACGTATTTCTTCAATTTGGTCGGGTAAAATTCCGCTTGCAATTAAAGCTCTTCTTGCTGAGTTCGCTCTATCAGCACTCAATTCATAATTAGAATATCCAGCAAGTCCATTTGAGAATGGACGCGCATCTGTATGTCCTTCAACAACAATTTTATTTTTGACCTCTGTAATTTGTTTTGCAATAACAGAAATAATTTTTTTAGCACTCTCTTTTAGTTTGGAAGTACCTACTTCAAAAAAAGCATCATTATTGGATTCCATTATTTCAATACGCAAACCCTCATCAGTAACTTCAATATCTATTTGATCAACCAGATCTTGAAAATCTTGATTCTTCAGCTTATCAATAAGTTCTTCACCCATTTCTTGAAGTCGTTCTTTTTCAACTTCTTTTTTCTCGAACGGAGTCATTTCCGCAGGTGGAGTTTTCTTACCAGGACCTTCAATTGCACTTGGACCATTGCCAACTCCAAATCCAGTTGGATCGTTAAAATACCCTGCAATATTTTCTTTTACAGCGTCATCTTGACCAAGAATCCAGAGGACAATAAAAAGTGCCATCATTGCAGTAACAAAATCTGCATAAGCTACTTTCCACGCTCCTCCGTGAGCTCCGTGTCCGCCATCAACAATTTTCTTTACTATAATTGGTCGGTCTTTATCTTGATCAGCCATTATTCTGTTTTGCCTCTTAAATAATTTTCCAGCTCAGAGAAAGATGGTCGTGCATGTGAATTTACAGTTCTTCTTCCCACCTCAACAGCAACTATAGGAGGATTTCCTTTTGCATAAGAGATTACACATTCTTTAATTGTTTCTAAATATCTAACTTCTCCTTCAATCATATGTTCAATATTTGTTGCTAATGGTCCAACAAAACCATAAGATAAAAGAACGCCTAAGAATGTACCAACTAACGCGGCAGCCACATGGTGACCAACTGCTTCAGCGCCGGCATTAATACTTCCCATTGTAACAATAATTCCTAAAACTGCAGCAACTATACCAAGTGCTGGAAAAGCATCACCCAGTTTTGAAAGCAGTGCATGAGTTGGGTGAGTTTCTGTTTTAAATGTTTTTATTTCAATATCCATTAATGCTTCAACTTCATGAGGAGGCACACCGCCGGAGAGCATTACTTTTAATGTATCGCAAAGAAAAGTAATTGCAGTTTTGTTTTTTAACATCTTCGGATCAGATTGAAAAACTTCACTTTCATCCGGAGATTCAATATGTTTTTCAATTGCCAATAGTCCGTCTCTTTGAGCTAAAAGAAATAAATCATAAAGCGCTTTGAGCATTGACAAATTTTCTTCTTTTGTATGATGTTTATGACTGATTGCTTTTGGAATTGCAGCTACAATATTTTTTATTTCATCTAAAGAAGCAGAAATAAATAAACTTCCAATAGCCGCTCCGCCAATAGTTATAAATTCTGATGGTTGGAACAATACTGCTAGATGCCCTCCAGCCATTGAAAATCCTACTATTAAGCTTGCCAGAACTACAATTGCGCCAATTATTATAAACATATTTTTTTCTGATTATTAGTTAACGTAATTTGATTTATTTAGTTTGCTTACTTCATGAGAAATCTGTTTAATTAGCAATTCTGCAAACATCCAATCGGATGGTTTTTCATATTCTTTATTTCTCAAATCAGATAGCAATTCTTTTACTGTTTTATCTGAATCTATTTTAGCATAATCAATAAGTGAGTTTGCTGTTTCTGCTATTATTTTTGGTTCTCTCTCGATTATTGCGTTTGTTAAAATTATTTTTAGCTCCTCAAATTTTTCAGGTAATTCAGAGTGTTCTTCATTTTTAATATTTTCAAGTTCCTCTCTTAGCCCAATTGAATCATTTCTTTCAAAACAATCATATCCAATTAGTTCATTCACAGTTGCTTTGAGTTGTTTTACATTTATTGGTTTTGCTAAAACTCTATCAGCGCCAGCTTCAATTGCTGCTAAAACATTGTGCCTTCCTGCATTTGCACTAATTACAATTACGGGTATTTCTTTAATATCATTAAGAACTTTTTTAAGCTGCAACATTTTGATACCGTCAATATTTGGCATCATCAAATCTAAAAATATTATATCCGGCTTAAACTCAGCAGAATCTTGCAAACCTTCGTAACCATTGCTGCTCGTTTTTATTTCAAAGTTAAAACGCTGTAATAATGTTTTTAGATACTGTAGTATCGAAATATTATCATCAATTATTAATACTTTAATGCTATTTTTTTTTGTCATTTTTCTTAATCGTATTAATCTTTAAAGATTTTAGATTTTCTGGAATAGTATTTTTTTCTTTAATTGTAGAATTTTTATTATTCTCGATGATTTGTTGATATATTTCTTCTCTAAAAATTGAAACTTCCTTATTTGCTTCTATTCCAATTTTTACATTATTATCGGAAATAGAAATAATATTTAAAACAATATTATTCCCAATTCTTATTTTTTGATTTTCTTTTCTAGTTAAAATTAGCATTTCGGTATTCTCAATTATTTACAAAAAGTGGATAATCCAAAGATAATTCTTCGCTGTCTATTATTTTTTGATAACCGGATTTTTCTGTTTCGTCTATATAAATTGGGGCCTTAAGATTAATTGTAATATTTTCCGGCTGCTTATCTAACCTTACTATTCCATAAGGTTTGTATCTGTTTTCACTTTTATAATCTTCTTGTAAAAGTTCAATTGGGAAAATTGGGAAAATAATTTCTGGCTCATCAATTGATGTAAGCCACGAGATAAAACTTTCATTTTCAGTTATATGAAGGAATTTTTTTAGTTCTTCAAATCCTAGAATACCTTCTTGAAATTTTATAATTGAATCATCTGTAAATTCAATTTCACCAAATTGTTTGTTTGCAATTTTCATATAATTTCTCTTATTTGTTTAGAATTACTATGTCAACTCTTCTGTTAAGTGCTCTTGATTCATCTGAATCATTTTTTGTAATAGGTTTAAATTCAGAATTTCCAACAACTGAAACTCTTTCTTGCTTAAGCCCTTGATCATTCATTAAATAATATGCTGCATTAGTTGCACGTGCAATTGATAAATGCCAGTTTGAGGGAAACTGTTCAGTTGCAATTGGAATATTATCTGTGTGTCCTTCAATTCTAATGTCATTAGGTAATGTCTTTAAAATTTGTGCCATTTTATTTAATAATGGTTTCGATCCCTCAGATAAATTTGCGCTGCCTGATGGAAACAATATATTATCCATTATACTGATTACAATTCCCCTATCATTTTGTATAAGCCTAATATTATTGGCATATCCGGCTTGATCAATAAAATTTTGGATTGAGGTTTTTAATGCTTCTTTATTATCACTTAGGTCTAAATAATCCACTTTAAATTCTGGATCAGCAAAATTTTGATTCCCAAAGTATTGCCCAACATTTTCCATCATACTTTCGTATTTGGCAACATCTACATTAGAAACTGCATATAAAATTATAAACAGTCCTAGTAAAAGAGTTATCAAATCGGCATAAGTTAATAAATATCTATCAGAATTTGTTTCTTCAACTTCAGAAGAAAAATCAGAATCTATCTTGAACCTATTGTGCCTTGCTCGCTTTGGGGTAATAAACTCATTAGTCGTGATCTTACTATTGAGGGAATCTCCCCACTTTGTATTGCCATCACGCCTTCTAAGGATACTTCCATCATATGTTTTTCTTCTAAGTGGCATTGTTTTAGTTTATCTGCTATTGGTAACCAAATTAAATTTGCACTAAGTATTCCCCAAAGAGTTGCTATAAAAGCTGTTGCAATACTATGGATTAAAGTTGTTGGGTCTTTCCCTGCATTTGCAAGAGTCATAATCAAACCCATTACAGTTCCAATTATCCCCATTGTTGGCGCGTAACCGCCCATTTTACTAAACATTCCAATATGCTGATTATGCCTATTCTGCATAGCTTTCATCTCGCCCAGAGCAATGTTTTCTAATAAATCAATATCTGTACCATCCATCACAAAGTGCATCATTTTCTTTGGGAAAGGGTACACTAATTTGTTTAATTGGCTTTCAATTGCAAGAATTCCTTCTTGTCGGCTTTTAATAGTTACTGTTACAAACCCATCAATTAATTGTTTAATATCGTACTTTGGTGGATAATAAGCCAACTTGGCCAAACTAATAATTTTCTTAAATTTGTCGAATCCAACACCAATTATTGTTGCAGAGAATGTTCCACCAAAAACAATAATCATTGCCGGAAGCATGAAAAGAGCTTTAAATGTTCCGCCTTCTAACAAATATGCACCAAAAATTGCTGCAAATCCTAAAATTAATCCGTAAAGACTTCCACTTCTTTTGAACATTATAAGTAATCCAGTAGAGATTTAGGTAATATCATTGAGGAAATTCTATAACCAACATCAAGTGCATATTGTGTGCTTTCCAAATCCATTAATGCCTTTGCTACATCAACATCTTTTTCTGCAGATAATAATGTAGCAACTTCTATCTCTCGGCTAATTAAAACATCATGAGTTGCAGTAAGCTTGTTTGCTATTCCGCCTGCTTCTGATAAACTATTTAGCACATGCTGATTGAAATCAGTGACCATTTTGTACTGTTCTGCAGTTGGTTTTTCACCAGCAGATAGTTTTTCCTTAATTGCAATTAGTGTGTTAAAAATGTCAGCTTTTTGATTTAACGAATCATTCAGTATCGCTGGTTTAGCTTCTTCTTTTAATGATTTAATATCCAATACAACATCAATTTTATTTGCGCTGTTCTGAATTTTAATTTCACCAAAGGCTTCTCCATTAATTGATTCAAATTCACCGCTTTCCGCATTAAATTTTATATCAGAAACAGTGTCGTTTGAAATTACATTTGAATCCGAATCAACAATTTCATAGTTAAGTTCATAAGTGTTTGCAGCTGTTTCAGTAAAAGTTTGGTTTAATGTATATTCCTTCCCTTCTGCATCATAAATTGTACTTGATGTAGTTTGAGCAGTTCCAATTCCGGCAGAAGAGTCTAAGTTACCATTTTGTGTGAGTACACTTTGAAATAAATTTTTACCGGAAATATTAAACTTTTGTGCAATTGTTGATGATATATTCACAACTCTATCACCGCTAATTGAGTTGGAATTTGAAACAACTCTATTATTTGCTTTATCATACGTAAAAGGTTTTGTATTTGTTTCTGTTCCACCAAAATTATATTGACCATTAAAACTTGTGTTTGCCAAATCAACCAAAATTTCTAATGTTCCATCTATGCTTTGTGCAAATGTCTCAAGTTCATCGGCACTCACAGTTCCGGAATTAAGCTTGGTTAATTCAATAATCGCATTTTGAACATTGTCTTGTATACTTTCCATTGATAGAATTGAATCATCAATCATAGATTGACCATACGTGATGTTGGTTTTGTAAGTATTAATACTGCTCAATTGATTTTGCAATCTCATTATTCTTGAGTTGCTTAATGGATTATCAGAAGGTTTATTCACCTTACTCTGAGTTGTTAGCTGGTATTGAATTTCGGCAAGCTTGCTTCTATTCTTGCTAACATTTCTCATAAAATTGGTTTGAAGTAATGTATCTGGAACTCTCATAATTATACCAGTCCAATTATTGTTTCTAAAAGATCATCTGCAACATTTATTAATTTTGCAGCAGCGTCATAGCTTCTTTGAAATTGCATTACGTTTATCATTTCTTCATCTGTTGAAACACCGGAATATTCTGTTTTTTGTATATTTAATTGATCAAGAACCAATCCATAAGATTGAGCATTTTGATCTTGTAAATTTATTTCATTCGCAATTCCGCTTACAATATCAGAATAACTTTGAGATAGTGTTCTACCATTTTCAATTTCACTATCTTTAAGTGCAGCAAGCAGCAGGGCAATATCATTATTCCCATTCTTACCATCGGAACTTACAGCAATATTATAAGGGTCTTTGAGGATTTCTTCATTAATTTTAAGAACACCTTTTTCAATTCCTGAGAAAAATTTTACTCCAGTTCTTGCTGGATCAGTAATTGAGTATCCTTTCTCATGAATTGCATTTACATTATCCATAAGTGTTATAGTAAGAGTTTCAAGTTGTGCCAATTGATCTGGAATTTCATTGTTATATACTTCCAGCAAACCATTTAACTCTCCCCCAACCAAAGATGCACTTGCAGAATGCTCCTCATTTGTTAAAGATAAGCCATTGCTATTCTTCATAATATCAAATTTTATATGATGTAATCCATCAGTAGCAAACATTCCACCAATTGAAACATTTGCAACATTATTCTCATCGATGTGTACATTTATACTCGCGTACTTACTAAGGTCTTCTAACAATGCGTCTCTTTTATCAAGAAGGTCGTTTGCATAGTGACCTACTGTCGATGCTTCATAAAGTTGTTTATTTACTAAATGAATTTGTTCAACAGTATTATTTATAATTGATACAACATTTTCGGCATCTTTCTCAATATCAATCTTTGTTTGATTCATTCCCTTGTGGATACTTCCAATTTTTTCAGAGAGTGTTTGGGCTGAATGAATAACATCCGTTCTAAGAGCACTTGATAAAGGATCAACAGCAAGCTCATCCCAGGAATTAAAAAATGAAGTCATCAAATTTGAAAGCCCATATTCTGATGGCTCTGAGAACATACTTTCTATTTGCTTAAGCATTGTTGATCTTTTATTCGCATCATAAAAATTTTGATTGTTAGCTCTAATCTGAGTATCGGTAACTTGATTTCTTATTCTCAATACATCTTGAACTTCAACACCGGTTCCGAAAGAAAATACTGCTCTATGGTCCGGCGGAGTTGCTCCAAACAAAACAACTTGCCTTGTATAAGTTGGATTATTAGCGTTTGCCAAATTTTGTGAAGTTATTGACAAAGCTTGCTGATGTGCAAACAAACTTGATTTTGCGATTCCGAATATACTGTTGAGAGACATTTATCCCTTCCTATCTACAATTGATCTATGCTTGGAATTTAATACTGCTGTTATAGTATCATTAATTATACTGCGGGATTGTTGAATTAAAACCATGTTCTGGTGATTAATTTTTTGAATTTCCCTTATCGTAACTTTTATTCTTCTCTCTGAAAGAGAAATATTTTCTAAAATATTTTTATTAATCTTTCCAGTTAAATTTTCAACTAAAACTTCCAACTTATATCTTTTATTTTCAATTTTGAATTCCACAAATAAATCTTCCATCACTTTAAGTCTTGTTTCTTCAGATAGCTGAACTGCAAGTAAAATTTTTTCTTCTTTAGAAACAGATTCTTTAATAAGATCTGATTTACCATTTACAAGAGCAGTTTGCTTTTCTAAAACAGACTGCAATAATTTTTAAGATTATCTTCTTGTTTGTCTAATACGGCAATTAACTTTTCTAGTTTCATTTTTTAGTCCAATATGTTTAAATAATTATTTACTCTTTTAACATATGCTTGTGTTTCTTTAAATGGCGGGATACCATTATATTTATTAACGTTTCCGGGACCCGCATTATAAGCTGCAAGAGCTAAATCAACTTCTCCATCAAATTGATTTAATAATTTTGATAAATATTTTGCTCCGCCATGAATGTTATCTTTGGGATCCCAAGAATTTTTAACGCCCATATCAGTTGCAGTAGAATCCATTAACTGCATTAAACCTTTTGCATTAGCTTTTGATTTTGCATCGGCTCTTCCGGCTGATTCGGTAAGGATAACCGATTTAATTAATTTTTCATCTAAGTCATATTTTTCTGCGGCATCTTTAATGATATGATCATATTTATCAATTCGCTGCAGTGATTTATTGCTTGGTGAAATTTTTTCAACAGGAGATTTAATATCTTCACTTTTTAGCGAAGAAGAATTTCCTTTAAATAAATTTGATTTCTCAATTGATTTTGATTGATTATCATTTTCAAATTTTTTCAGATTTTCACCAGTCATGCTTGAGAATATTTTATCTGCAATTCCCATACCTTTTGAGTCAGTAATATGTTTTGCCATTTCAGTTTCAAAAAGTACATCCAAAACATCACCACCATAATGTTCTTTTCCAAAAAGTCCGTCTGTGGTCTTAGTCATACTTTTAATCATCATAGTTGTTAGCATACTTTCAAAATCTTTAGAAGCCTTTGCTAACTTTCCTTTCTGCTGTGGTGAATATTTTTCACTAACAGAAATTCCTTTCTTAATATGATTTTGTGGATTAGTTATTTTTAATTCTAAATCATTCATTTACATTATTACCAATTCTGCTGTTAATGCACCGGCTTCTTTTAATGCTTGAAATATTGCAATAATATCTCTTGGTGAAACTTTAAGCGAGGTTAATGCTGCTGCTACTTCTTGCGCATTTGATGCACCGTCAATTGTATAAGTACTATCTCTTAGTTCGTTCCTATCTTCATTAACAGAAGGGACTTTATTGTTAAACAAAACACTTTTACCTTGCGAGAAAGCATTCGGCTGAGAAATTATTGGAAATGATTTAATTGTAATATTTAGACTTCCATGAGAAATTGAAACAGGTGAAATTTTAACGTTAGTTCCGGCTACAACGGTTCCAGTTTTTTCGTTCAGTACTACTCTTGCAATCACATCTTTTAACACTTCTATTGATTCAACACGTGATAAAAATTCAGTCAAATTTTGCTGTCCCGCTGGAAGAGTTAAAGCTACTTCAGCTCCATCAACCGCATTTGCAACTTGAGTTCCAAAAACTCTATTTACAGAATCCGCAATTGCTATAGACGTTGTAAAATCTGGTTCCTTAAGTACAATACTTAATTCTTCCGGTACAAATCCCTCTTCTAATATTGATTTTTCTAAAACACCACCGTTTGGAATTCTTCCGCTTAAAGCATGATTTTTTGCTACTCTACCTCCTGAGCTTGTATTGATGTCATACCCGCCAATTGATATTGCACCTTGGCACATTCCAAAAACATTTCCATCGTTTTTGGAAAGAGGAGTCATTAGTAAAGTACCGCCCATTAAACTTTTTGCATCACCCATAGATGAAACTGAAACATCAAACTCACTACCCTGCTTTGCTAAATTATTTACCTTTGCAGTAACCATAACCGCAGCAACATTTCTAGTCCTTAAATTTGCATCCGGCACTGTAATTCCAAATCTTTTAAGCATGCTTGTTACTGACTGGACCGTAAAAGTTGAACGATAGCTATCACCTGTTCCACTTAAACCAACAACCAATCCATAACCTATAAGCTGTTCAGAACTAATACCTTTGAAATAGCAAATGTCTTTAATACGCTGACCATTTACTAGGCTGCTTAGAAAAATTATTGCTATAAATATTTGAAATTTTTTCATTATGTCCTCTTAGAATAACCAATGGAAAATTTTTGTAATCCAACCCGGATCTTGCATATCTCTAATTTTACCATCACTTTGAAATATAATTTCCGCATCAGAAATATTATAAGAATAAATTGTGTTATCACTGCTTACATCAGATGTTCTTACAATTCCTTTAATAGTCATCATTTGTTCTTCGCCATTGATAACAATTTTTCTGCTGCCTTTAATTCTCAATAACCCATTTGCTAAAACTGAATCTATCATTGCACTTAATTTTGTTCTAACCATTCCGGAAGATTTGGCAGATCCGCCACCCTTAAAATCATTTCGAGAGCCTAAATCTAGAGTGGCACTCGGCAATGAGGTATTATCTATACCCCCACCAAAATCAAAACCAACATCACTATCTCTGCCCGTACTTTTTTCAGCGTTATTAGATGCTTCCGAAGATTCAACAACTATTATTGTTATTGCATCCCCAAGATTTACTGCCTTATAATCAGAGAACAATGATCTAAAACCATTTTGGCTCATATTTTGAGCTTGCAAAAATAAAGGCGCTAATACGATAAACATTATTATTTTTTTCATTTTCTACTCAATCACTTTTACTGTTTGATAATTTATTACTTCCGCTTTATACATTTTATTTTCAGCGGTTTTAACTTTTATTACATCTCCAATTACACCTTCTGTTCTGGCTATTGCGTCGAAGCTGATATTTACTATACCTTTGTTGAAAATAGCTGTAACTCGATCACCGTGTTTTACATCTGGTATTTGTTCCACCATGTTTTTCCCTAATACTGTTTCGGATGAAATGCTGAATCTTGCACGGTACTTATTTATTTCGTTAACATTATAAATTGGCTTAACCCGCAATGATGAAACTTCTTTTTCAACTAAGGAAAAATCCGAATAGTTTAAAGGCTCTTTTCTATCAATTTTACGAGACGATACGAGAACATCTTTAAATAACTTTACTTTTAGTGTAATCAAGCCTTTCTTTTTAATCCCGTCTTTAGAAATAAAATTAACCGGCATATATGCATAGTTTCGTTCAACTTTAAATTCTCTTGATTCATCTAAAACAAATTTATTTTCATTAATATTTCTTGGTGAAGTAATTTCGTATTCAAACTTTCTGTAATCTTTTAACTGTTTTTCCAAATAGTTGTTTATGCTATTTGTGCTGCTTGGAGTTAAAAGTAATCCTAATAATATATTAAGTGCGATAATCATTTTTTAACCACGTTTTAAGTTGTTTGCAATTGACATCATATCTTCAACAGTTTTAACTGTTTTAGAATTTATTTCATAAGACCTCTGTGCCGAAATCATTGAAATCATTTCTTCAACAATATCCACATTAGAAGATTCTAAAAAGCCTTGATTCAATTCACCGAATCCATCTTGGCCTGCTTGGCCTAATATGGGAGCACCGGAGGCTGTTGTCTCACCATATAAGTTATCTCCCAGAGCCATCAAGCCCCCAGGATTAACAAACTTGGCTAGCTCAATTGTTCCAAGTTCCACACTACCGCCGCCAACTTCATTGGCACTTACAATTCCATCTCTGGAAATTGCAATACCTAGAATATCTGAATTAATTGTAAAGCCAGGTTCAAGCAAATAACCATCAGATGTAACCAAGGAACCTTCTGAAGAAATTTTAAATGAGCCATCTCGAGTGTATGAAAATGTGCCGTCACTTTTTCTTACTTGATAAAATCCATCTCCGTTTATTGCAACATCTAGCTGTTGACCGCTTTGCTGCAAATCTCCCTGAACAAATATTTTTTGTGTTGATGAAGGTTTAACACCACTTCCCACTTGAATTTTGGTATTAGTGTTTTCAACAGAACCAGGTACAACTGAATTTTGAGGATTGGCAGAAATTTGCTGATATATTAAATCTTTAAATTCTGCACGACTCTTTTTAAAACTAGTTGTGTTCATGTTGGCTATATTATTTGATATAACCTGAATATTTATCTGCTGAGCATACATGCCCGAAGCAGCACTTTTTAACGCTCTTGTTGGCATTTAATTACTCCTTATTATAATTTCCCAATATCTTTTGTTTGACTTAACATTCCGTCTAATGAAGCAATCATTTTTTGTGATGCTTCATAATCTTTTTGCAATTGAATCATTGCCTGCATTTCTAGAATTGGATTTGTATTTGAACCTTCAACAAATCCTTGGTGGATTTTAAAATCACCTGGAAAAACTTTTTCATAATCTTGATCTTCATTAAAGAATGTTTGGTTTTCTGCTCTTTCTAACTTTTTAGGATCTTCAACTTTTACAATTTTTAAATAGTCAATAGTAAATTTTCCAGATTTTATTTCTCCGTCATCAGTAATACTTATTTCATTACTTGATTTTACCAGTGCGTCATCTAAATTTATAAATCCCTTTTCACCTAAAACTTTGTTGCCATCTTTAGTAGTTAAAAAACCTTCCCCATCAATTATAAATTGTCCATTTTTGGTAAGCTCAGTGCCTCGTTCGGTATTTACTGAAAAAAACGCATTACCGGAAATTGCAAGATCTAATGGATTATCTGTTTCCACAAATTCGCCTTCAGAAAAATCAGTAATATTTGTAACACCTTCATTTTCTAGTCTTTCCATGAATTCTGCAAAAGGAATTTCACGTTTAAATCCGTTTGTGCTAATATTGGCAAGGTTATTTGCCACTATTTGAATATTGTGAATTTTATCGTGCATACTTTTTGCTGCGTTTTGTAATCCTTCAATCATTGTATTTCTTCCTAACTTTTTATTAGTCTTAAGATAAAATCTGTAAATTCTTTTGTGATATTTCTAATCGTCTTATCCTCTATTTCACTTGTTTCTAAAGATTTTTCAATTATTTTATTTCTATTTTTAATTACTTTATGCTTAAATGCATATTCAATAAATTGTTTCATAATTTTTAAGAGACTAACTTATTTATACCACTTTTGTGTCTGGAATTTTCTGTTAAGTATATATCCTCTTCTGACATATTTATCTCTGAATTGATTTGCCATTTAGTTGATAAATTTTCTTTTAGAGTTTCAACTTCTTTTTGTATCGTTTTACTATCATTATTTATTGCGTCAATATTCCCAATTAGAAAATTATTTCTCATATAAGCATTAAGTTTAATTGGTAGATTATCAACTTCATATTCAAGTTTATATGCGGGCATTCCATTTGTTAAATACATTTTTTTTGCATTGTATTTGATTAATGATAATTCACCTCTTTTTTTAATTATTACAAAATCCGGATGATAATCATAATCCTTCAAAACAGATTTTTGCATAATATACATTGTACTATATTTGATAAAGTTTTCAATATTCTTACTGCTGATTTTGGTTTCACTTAAATATTTTACAAGATTAATTATAATTTCATTTTTACTTTGAAAAACTTTTGTGTTAATTTGTTTTTCATCGTAAATAAGATTTAAGTTTATCTCATTCAACAAATAATTATCTTCTTGAGTTAAAAGTATTTCTTTAATTTCATTAAATAAGTTCTTGCAAACCATATTAAAAGAAAGCGAAAACAAGTTTTCATAAAGTTCATAAATTGTATAAGAATCGTTTTCTGAATATTTCCAAACAAGATTTATGAGTAATGACAGTTCTAAATCTTTAACTTTTATTTTCTTCGTCAATTTTTCTAATTGTAAGAACTTAGATTTTATAATTGGCAATTCTTCTTTTATTAATTGAGTTAGTAATTCTTTATTTGCATCATTATTGGTGATATTAATTCTTTCAATAATTTGATCTAAAAGAATGCTTCTGTTCTTCTTAAAATAATTTGTGAAATTGAGAGAAAGTGTAAATGGATTTGATTCAACCACAAGAGCAACTAATTCCTCTTTAATAGGAACGTTTTCTTCAATTTGTGCAAAAAACAACTTACCATTAATCAAAACTTTAGCTGAATTCTTATAATACTCCAATGGGATAAGGCTAACAAGAGAATTCTTCTCTGATAAAAAAGAATCCGGATTAACAGAAGAACGCATTCTTGTTATTGATTCAAAATTGATCATATTTTTTATTGTTTCTTTCAACTGGCTTCTTTCTGTAATTTTTGAATTCTTGCAGCTAAGTAAAGTTCACCTTTAGAAATATTATGCTCTCTTGCCTTTGAGCCAATATTTTTACCGGTCAAGGATTTCATTTTTATAACTTTCCCCAAATTTCTTCTTTTTTTACTTATATCTTTATTTAGAACGGGTTTAATTCTTTCGTTCCTTAATGCTTTTATATTATTTTTGTAGACATCTTTAACTTTCTTTTTTGTTTCTGTTCTAGTTTTTTTCCAGTAGTACAAAACCATTAACAAAATTGCTACTTCCAATAAAATGATTCCAGTTGTGAAAATTCTTTCACCGTAATTTGTAGTTAAACTATTATTTGCGTTACTTGAACCAACAAGTGCAATTTCATTTTTTTCTGATGAACTTCGCGTTTGAGAAAATCCATAACTACTGAAAACCAATACAAATATTACTATGATATAAATCTTTTTCATTTTCTGATTTTCCTTTTTAGTGGAAATTTTAATACTAATGCTGCTCCGCTATTTTCAAAGGAATCAAATTCTAATTTGCCTTCATGTTTTTTCATTAAATTCTTAATAATGCTTAATGATAAATTCTGTTGAACATTATCACCTTTTTTTATTTCCTCATCAGAGATTCCGCTTGTTGTAATAACGCGTAAAATAATGTTATCTGATTTGTATCTTGTTTGAAGAATGATTCCTCCCTTTCTTGTTTTATAACTTTTAATTACTGAGAAAATGTTTGTCAATAATTGATAGATATAATTTGGGTGACTAAGAATTGATGGTAGTTCATTTTCAAAATCAAGAATACACTCAAAGTTTGCGTTCTCAAGAGTTGATTTTATTAGATGAAAGTAATCTTTTATAATTTCATTTAAGTTGCATGGTTTAATTTTTACATCTTTTTGATTCACATCAGCAAATTTTACAAGCCTGCCGATTACAACATTGATTTTTTTAATCTGAGTTTTTATTTGAGAAAGTTCAATACTATTTTTCAAATCAGATTTAAGAATGTCAACTTCGCTGCTTATAACTTGCAAAGGCGTAACAATGTCTTCAACAATACCTTCCGTCAATTCTCCAATTGCAGAAAGTCTAAAATCATTTGAGAGTTTTGCCTGGTATGTTTGAAGTTCTTCATAGGTTTCGTTTAATTTTTCTGTTAGTCTTAGTTTTTCAAGTTTGCCGACTAAAAGATTTAGAAACATATTAATATTTTTCTTTTCCAACTCACTTATGCTATTTGCATTTAGCGAGGTTAAAATTGAAAGTATTCCATTGTTCTTATTATCATCATAAACAGGAAATATTAAATAAAATAATTTTGGTCCATCAGAATTATAACTTTCCAATTCAGGTACAGTCATTGTTTTTTTATCTGAATAGATTTCCGTAAAAATACCTTGCTGATTAAAATGATTCATAGTTTTTACCATTGGCAAATCATCTTCTTCATCAATAGGCACAAGCTCTCTCTTAAATTCATTATAAAAAAGAAGAGATACGGCTTTAACTGGAATTATTTTCTTTAAGTAAATTTGAAAACGTTCCATAAGTATTTTTACATTATTATCATCTTTAATTTCTTTTTCAAAAGCCATTAAGTTTTGAATAAAATAAGAATACTTTTCTAGCTGTTTTAATTCACTTGAACCATATTCGGGTTTTGAATATTCCTCTTCAACTTGCGATATGTCACTAATTGAACTAAGAAACGACTCAGCCCGTAAGGTATTTTCTTTGTGTAAAATCATTTTAAAAATGTCTCAGAATTTATTTCAGTGGTAAATAATTCTCGGTAACTTTCAATAAATGAATCTAATTCGTCTTCTGAACTAATTCCTAATGTACCCAAAACTGATTGGTCCAATTCATAGTTATTATCTAAATAGAAATTTCCAATTTCCAATTTTTGAGTCATATAATCAGCCAAATGTACAATTGATGTCAGTACATCTTTTTCTGGATTACTACTGGGTTTATGATGAAACATTATTGAATTTGATAAATGCTCTGGTAATTGCCATTTGTTTGCAAGAAAGTTTCCAATTTCTTGGTGACTTAATCCTAAATGATTAATTTCAGCTTCTAGTAAAGGTGTGTTGTTATTAAAATCATCAACAATTGCTTCAAACTCATTTCTGAAAAACTTGTGCATAACCGGCATACCTAAATCATGTAATAGTCCAGCAACAAATGCTTCGCTTCCAATTCGGAATCCCAAATCTTCTGCTACTCGTTTGCATGCAGTTCCTGTTAGCATTGAATGCATCCAAAATTCTTTTTGATCAAGATATTTATCAGATTTATTTCTGAATGAATCTACCATTGTAAGAGCTACAACAATGTTTTTAATATCTTGATAACCGATAATTAGAATTGCAAAATCTATTGTTGATACTTTTCTGCTTAATCCGTATAAAGGAGAATTTGCAATTGATAATATTTTGGTTGATAAACCTTGATCCTTACCAATCATTCTACTTAATGCAGCGGTGTTTGTTGATGGATCATCTAAAAGCTTTGAAACTTCCAGCATTGTTGCAGACATGGCAGGCAGATTATAAACATTAGATAATGCTATTTCCGATTTAGTCCGTCTCTCTTGTTTTACTTGTTCTTCCATTTTTTAGTCACCCTTATGATGTGTTTATAAGTTTATTAATTCAATTTGCTCTTGAAACAATTCTCTATAACTGAAGATAAAATTTTCTAAATATTCTGTATCTCCCAGTCTTAAAATTTCTATAATTTCCGGATCTAACACTGAACTGCTATCCCAATTAAAATCGCCAATCATCAAACGCGTTGTCATAAAATCAGCGAGATGAACCAAAGCAGTAAGTTCTCTATTGTTTTCAGCTTCAGACGGTTTATGATGAAAATTAATTACATCAGCAATTGCGATAGGTAAATTCCATCTATCAATTAAAAATTTTCCAACTTCCTGATGTGTTAAACCAAGGAATTTTTCTTCAGCTTCTAGAAATGAAATTTTTTCTTTACTTACTGAGCTAATAATTTGTTTGTATTCGTTGTTAAAAAATTTATATATAATTGGAATTCCCAAATCGTGCAATAACCCAGCTGTAAATACTTCGCCGCTTGCCTGATAGCCCAAATCATCTGCTATCTTTTTAGCCGCAGCTGCAGTTAATATTGAATGAAGCCAATATTTCTTTTGGTCAAATTTTGTATCACCAATAATTTTTAATGATTCCATCATTGATAACGCTAATACAATATTTTTAACTTGATTAAATCCTAAAACCACAATTGCAAAATCTATTGTTGCAACTCTTCTAGGAATTCCGTGCAATGGTGAATTGGCAACTGTTAAAATCTTTGTAACCAAACCTTGATCGGTGCTTATCATTCTTCCTAGTATTGAAGCACTTGTTTTAGGATCATCAATAATGTTGTTGACTTCCATTACAACTTGAGGAATGCTTGGAACATTATATACAGACGAAAGAATTTTATATACTCTTTCTTCTTGCTTATTAATATTTTCTGCTTGGGGATTAGTCATATTGTTTTTCAATCTGCTTTCTTAAGTCTTTCATTATTTTACTGTGAAGTTGAGAAACTCTAGAAACAGTTATTTCAAGAGCTTGCGAAATTTCTTTGTAGTTCATATGCTCATAATAGTAAAGTGTGATAATCAATCTATCCCGTTCCGCTAGATTTTTGATTGCTTCAATAAGCAATTCCCTTTCTTCAAGAGCATGGTATTCTTCATCTGGAGCATCATACTCCGAGGCAATAACATCGGAAAGTGTGAAACCATCTTCATTATCATAAGGTTGATCAATTGATACATTTCTGTAAACAACCTTATTCGGATCTTGATTTTGATAATTGGCTCTAGGTTTAATTTGTAGTTTTCGCAATTCATCAATTATTTTTCCTCTTATTCTTTGAATTGCATAAGTTTCAAACTTAGTTCCAAAATCCGGATCAAATCTGTCAATTGCTTCACTTAATCCTTCAACTCCAAATTGGAAATAATCCTTTTCTTCAACTACATTTAAATTCATAAACTTGGAATTGTGGATTACATAATGAACTAGATTGGTATAGTTTACCATTATCTGTTTTTTGATTACACTTGATTGTTCTGATTTAAATTCTGTCCAAAGTGTAGTGTTATCCATATTATTTTTTTCCTAATGGGTTACGGTTTAACTGTAAAAATTCTTTTGTTTTTCAATTGATGCTTTGTTAATTGCTTTGATAAACGAGAGTGCAAGTATTGTTAACATTAATGTTGCCACAAAAAAAATTATAAATGATTTGAGTAAAACATCTTGCACAAGCATACCTTGTTGACTGAAAATTATTACCGAGAGGAAAAAAAGCAGCAGCCCGATATTCAAAATTATTTTGTTCATTTTTAATTCTCCTGACACTACTAATTTCAAAGAATATACCAACTATTATTGGGCTTTATTCTTTGTTTTTAGACTGTTTTGTCAGTTTTTTATTTTTGGGAGTGGTTACTATTAACCAATTGTTGGTATACTGAGTTTTGAGCTTAAGGCTTCTAGCTGAGTAAAAATTTCTGGTGATTTTTCGGTTTTTACTAAAAGAGTTTGATTTTGAATTGATTTTACCACTTCTTGCGAAAATGAAATGTTTCCGGCATATTTTACTTTAATTTTTAAGAAATGAGAGACAGCTTTTTCAAGATTCTCAAATGCAATTTGTCCTTCGTTTTGGTCAAAAGTTTTGTTAATAATTACATTAATTTGAGCTTTTGAGGAATTACTTTTTAACATTTTTACAATTACATAGGCATCCATTACCGAGGTCGGTTCAGATGTTGTGACAATCATTACCTCAGCAGAATTATGTAATATTTGCAGAGTTGATTTATCAATTCCGGAAGCGGTATCAATTAGAATCAAATCATAATTATGAGAAATATTATTCAGCTCACTTAAAAATAAATTTACTTTTTCTTCTGTTAATTCCGGGTGATCACTTCTGCCGGATTCACCTAAAATTAAATTTAAATTTTCTGAATAATTAAGAATAACATCTTCTAAATTGTAATCATAGTTAAAGTAATGATAAAGATTCTTTTTTGAGTTCGTGTTAAAAATTGTTCCAAGGTTCGATAGATTAATATCAAAATCAATTAATAATACTCTCAAACCATTAGAAGCCATTTGATATGCTATATTACTGGATACAAACGATTTTCCGGTTCCACCCTTACCGGAACTAAAAGAGATAATTTTAGTTGATTCTTTATCTTCTTCTTTCGAATTAAATAAAGAGTTTAGTTCATATAATCTTTTTGCTTGGCCTAGCATTAGTTAATTTTCCCGGTATAAATCATATTGGCAATAAACTCACTATCGGCTGCAATTATATCATCTGGAATTACTTGTCCATTTGTTAAATATTTGATTGGCACTTTTATTTCATCAACCAGATTTAGTAAATTGCCATATGTAACAGCTTCATCCAATTTTGAGAAGACTATTCCGTTGTAATTTAAGACTTTAAACTTTTTTGCAACATCGAGCATAATTTTATAATCGCTAGTGCTGTTAAGTACTAAATAGGTTTCATCAACTTTTGTAACTTTTAAAAACTCATTGATTGATTTTAATAATTTTGTGTTATTCTGACTTCTACCAACGGTATCAATGAAAACAATATCTTTATTTTTAAATTTCTTCATAAACTTTACAACATCTTTTGGTTCGTAGGCAACCATAAAATCAATGTTAGAAATTTCGGAAAATATTTTTAACTGATCTAAAGCGCCCAATCTATATGTATCAATTGATATTAATCCAATATCTAAATTGTGAAGTATTTTAGAAATTACTGCAAGTTTAGCTATGCAGGTTGTCTTTCCAACACCGGTTGGACCAACTAAAGAAATTACTTTTTGCCCACCATTTTTCTGTAATTCAAAATCACTTGTTGGAATTATTGAGGCTAAAATTGAGAGAATGTATTCTTCTTTATTATCTTCATTTACAAGATGCGAATATTGAGAAATCATTTTTATTACTTTGTCAATATTTTTATCAGAAACGTCTTTATCTTTTAGTTCTTGTTTTATTGAATCAAACTGTGATCTATCTAAATTTATATTTATTGTTTTTGCCGGTTCTTTCTGCTTAGAAAAAGCTTCAGAACTTTGTTGAACACCGTAAATTTTATCAGTGAGCTTTTTCATTTCTGTTTCAAAGCTTTTTGTTTTGGGTGTTTCTTTTTTCTTTGCTTCAACCATAACTTCTTCATCTAAACTTGCCGTAATCTCAAATAGTTTTTTTTCAACTCCATTTGAAAAGTCTTCAATTACTTTTGTGCCCAGTACAATTGCTTCCACTCCAAATTCTTGTTTCATTTCTGCAATTGCTTCTTTTAATGTTGAGCTAGTAAATTTTTTGATCTGCATTTTTAAACCTCAAGTTTTCCAATAAATTCTATTTCAATATTAGCAGGTAATTCTGTGAAAGACAAAATCATAATATCCGGGAATGACGAATTTATCAATCTAAATAAATATGGACGAATAGTAGCTGAAGTAATAAATATAGGCATGTAACCTAACTGTCTAAATTTCTCAATCTGCGCAGCAATTGATTTATGTAGTGCAGTTAACATGTCTGGTGTTAAACCTAAAGTTTGCGTTGCATCGCCTTGTTTTGATAATGAATTGGTAATATATTCTTCAAGCCCTTCTCCTATTGCTGCAGCGTGAATTATATTATTCGAATCTTTATATAAACTTGCAATAGTATCACCAAGCGAATGACGAACATATTCCGTTAGTACTTCAATATTTTTTGTAACTTTTGAATAATCAATAAGTGATTCAATAATTTGCACTAAATCTTTTATTGGAACAAGTTCTCTTAATAAACTTTGTAATACTTTTTGTATTGATCCAAGCGGAAGTGTTTCCGGATTTATATCATCGATAACTGCAGGATAATCTTTCTTTAGATTTTCCAATAATTGTTTTACGGATTGTCTAGTAAGAATTTTATCAAAATTCTTTTTGATAGTTTCTTGCAAATGTGTTGATAAAACTGAAACTGCATCAACAACTGTATAGCCAACTAGCTCTGCCTTATTTTTCTCTTGCTCAGAGACCCAGTATCCATCGAGCCCAAAAGCAGGATCTTTAGTTGGAATACCACTTAATTTTTCAGTAATATTTCCGGAATTCATTGCTAAAAATCTATCAGAATAAATTTCATAATTGGCAACAATATTCCCTTTAATTTTTATAATGTATTCATTAGGCTTTAGTTGTAAATTATCTCTTACTCTTACCGGTGGAACTAATACACCAAATTCCAGAGCAACAAACTTTCTTGTTGATGATATTTTTTGAAATAAATTTCCACCTTGACTATCATCAACTAATGAAATTAAACCATAACCAATTTCTACTTCAACAGGATCAACTTGTAAATAACCTTCAACTTTTTCTTCAGTAGTTTCCGTTTCTGTTTCAACTTCTTGAGTATCTATCAATAATTCCGCTTTCTTATTTTTGTTAACTAAAAAAGTAGTTGCAGCTAAACTTCCGCCAAGTAATAAAAACGGCATGGTTGGCATTCCTGGAATAATTGCAAATAGAATAACCGTTCCTGCTACAGTTCCAAGCACTCTTGGATTAGAAAATAATTGTGATTTCATTTGGCTATCTAAAGATTTGCCTCCAGCATTTTTTGTAACAACCATACCGGCGGCAGTTGCAATTAACAATGCAGGTACTTGAGAAACTAAACCATCACCAATTGTAAGGATTGTATAACTCTGAAGGGCTTCAGTAATATTTAATCCGCGCTGTAAAACTCCAATTATTATCCCGCCCAAAATATTGATTGCATTTATAATCAATCCGGCAATTGCATCACCTTTTACAAACTTTGAAGCTCCATCCATAGAACCAAAAAATTCAGCTTCCCTAGCAATATCATCTCTTCTTGTTCTTGCCTCTCCTTCAGTTATTACTCCACTATTTAGATCAGCATCAATTGCCATTTGTTTACCAGGCATTGCATCTAATGTAAATCTTGCTGCAACTTCAGAAATTCTACCGGAACCTTTCACAATTACCATAAATTGAATTATTATGAGAATTAAGAAAACTATAAATCCAACAACATAACTTCCACCAACAACAAATCCTCCAAATGTTTCAATTACATCTCCTGCATAACCTTCCAGCAATATCAGTCTTGTTGAGCTTATGTTTAATGATAATCGGAAAATTGTTAATACTAATAAAAGTCCTGGAAAAGATGAAATTTCAAGTGGATTGTTAATATATAATGATGCAATTAAAATTAATATTGCCAGTGAAATATTAATTGCAAGGAAAAAATCTAGCAAAAATGCCGGTAATGGAATAATCATCAATCCAAGAATGAAAATGATTCCAAAAGCAAATATTATATCGGTATTTTTTAAAAACTTGTCCATCATTATATAATGTTATTTCTCTTTTTCTCTTTTTTTAACTTGAATATGTAAGCTAAAATTTGAGATACTGCTTTAAATAAAGTATCAGGAATCTCTTGTCCAACTTCACATGCTTTATAAAGTGCTCTTGCAAGTTGAACATCTTCGTGAAGAGGAATATTATTTTCAGTTGCAATTTTTTTAATTTTTTGTGCCAGTAAATCTTGTCCTTTTGCAACAACTTTTGGAGCTGATGTTTTTCCAATCTCATATTTAAGAGCAACGGCAAAGTGAGTTGGGTTGGTAATAACAACATCAGCAGTTGGAACATCTTGCAGCATTCTTTTACCAGCCATTTCAATTTGGCGTCTTCTTATCTGTGATTTTATCTGAGGATCACCTTCTGTTTGTTTATGCTCTTCTTTAACCTCTTGTTTGGTCATCATTATATCTTTTTTGTGCTTTGATTTTTGATAAGCAAAATCAGCAAAAGCGATCACCGCATAAACTAAACTTACACGCCACAAAAAATCAATTGAATCTTCTATAACATAATTAACAATTTCTTGAATGGTAAAATTTACTAATCCAATTGAATTAAGAACCATATCCTCTAAAATTATATAAGAGAATATCCCAATTGCTCCAAGTTTTGCAATTGATTTTAATAACTCTACTAAAGGCCGAGTTGTTAAAAAACTATTTTTAAATCCCTTAATTGGATCTAATTTAGAAAATTTTGGAGCAAGTGCTTTTGGTGTAATTTGGAATCCAACTTGTCCATAACCAACAGCAAGCGAAATTAAAACGATTCCTAACAAAATGGGAAATATTGTTAAGAGAAAAAATGAAGCTCCCTGAACTGCGTAAATACTTAAAATGCTTGAACTTATTTCTAGAGTATCTAAGGATGAAAAAATGTAAGTACTTAAAGTCCATAACTTGCCGCCCACATAATCTTTAGTAAAAAATAAAATAAGCAGACCGGTAGTAAATACCGCCAGTGAGTTGAGCTCTTGACTTTTTGGAGCTTGCCCTTTTTCACGCGTATCTTGCTGGCGCTTACTGGTTGCCTGTTCGGATTTTTCTTGACCGTCTAATTCTGCCAATTTAGTTGCCTATCATTTTTACTATTTCTAATAATTTGTCTTCGTATTGGTACATCAAGGTTCTAAAAAGATAAATGTACAAAGGTGTTACTATTGCTAATAAGAATATTCCTAAACCAATTTTTAAAGGAAGCAAAACAAAAAACACTTGAAAAGATGGACTTACTCTGGCTATAATTCCACTTGCTAAATGAATTAAAAAAAACGCAACCATAATTGGTGCGGAAATTTTAAGTGCCAAAATAAAAATGCTACCTGAAAATTTTATAATTAAATTCATTACACCTTCTGTTACTTTAAAAGCTCCTAATGGAATAACCTTAAAGGAGTATGATAGAGATTCAATAATAAATTGGTGTCCATTTATTAAAATAAAAACAATCATAGCAGCCATTGAAAGTAACGTGGCAATAATATTTCCATCATCACCGGTAACAGGATCAAACATTGAAGACATTGCTAAACCCATGTCTCTGCCAACTAGTAAGCCAGCAAATGATATCCCTTGAAAAACTATACTTAAAACAAATCCCATTGTTATTCCAACTAAAACTTCCTTAATTCCAAAAAGAATTATAAAAATGAGTTGATCATTTTCGGTAAATGGATAAGTTTCTACATTAAAAAATAGGATGTAAGTGATAATTAAAGCCAGAGCAAACCTTACCAGATTTGGGATTGCAGAATTGCTAAATAAAGGAGCAAATAAAAACATTGCGCTTATTCTTACAAATATCATTAGTCCAGTTATAAAATCAGAAATTAATAGTTCCGTCATTTTACAACCGTAACAATTAGATTAAAAATTTTGTGAGTGAATGATATTAATTTATCTGTTATAAACGGAAGCGCAACAATTATGGCAACTGCTGTAATTATTATTTTGGGGACAAAAGTAAGAGTTTGTTCTTGAATTGATGTTGCTGCCTGAAATATTGATATTATTACTCCAACTATTAAACCAGCACCTAAAATTGGGAGTAAAATTATGAGTACAGCAAAAAAAGATTCACTTAAAATTTCTATTACTAAATCTATTGTCATCTAATTTATCCCCCTTACCACCGAGCCAATTACTAAACTCCATCCATCAACTAGAACAAAAAGTAAAATTTTAAATGGCATTGAAATCATCATTGGCGGTAGCATCATCATTCCCATTGACATTAAAATACTGGCGACAATCATATCAACCATAACAAATGGAATGAACAAAAAGAAACCGATTATAAAACCAGCTCTAAGTTCATTAAGAACAAACGCTGGAATTAAAACATGAATTGGCAATTCCGCTTGTGTTTTTGGCTGAGGCATTTCTGCTAATTGTAAAAAGAATTTTAGTTCTTCAGGACGAGTATTTTTAAGCATAAATTTTCTTAATGGCTCAACACCTTTTTCATAAGCCTCTTCTGTAGTAATTTTTTTATCTAAATAGGGTTGAAGTGCATTCTCGTTGAATTCATTCCAAGTTGGAGCCATAACAAAAAAAGTAACAAACAGTGCAACGCCTGCCAATAGCTGGTTTGGCGGCATTTGCTGCGTACCTAAAGCAGTCTTCAAAAAGTTAAAGACAATGATTATTCTTAGGTAAGAAGTTGTCATAATAAAAATTGATGGCGCAAGCGAAAGTATAGTAAGCAATAAAAGTAATTGTAAGGTAACTGCTAAATCTTCGGGCTTATCTGAGGTTCCAACATTAACGCCTATATTTGGCAAAGGAATAGTTGTATTGCTTTGTGCGTAAGTTTTTTTTCTGAAAAGATAACCAAAGATATTGTAAAAAATAATATTAAGAATATTTTTTTCATTTAATGCCCATATTAGCTTTTAGTAATTCTAAAAAATTATTCTTTGGTTTTTGAGTTTCATCTTTTATTAAATCTTCTGAAAAGCTTTGATCAATTTTATCAATTAGATTAACCGATTGATCTGAAACTCCAAGTAAATAAGTTTGGTTATTAAATTGAATAACTGATACAAATTTTTTAGGTAGAATAGCTTGTGTAGATAAAATTTTAATTTTAGAATTTTTATTTTCTTTATTGTCGAATCTATATAAATATTTTTTTACCAAATATAATAGTCCGTACATTACACCAACCATTACGCCAAGTATTATAAATATTTGAATAATATCCCAAGCTTTCACTATTTAACACCTTGCAGTCTTTCACCGGCTTCAAGTAAGCTGGTAATTCTTATGCCGAAATGTTTATCAATTACAACAACCTCACCTTCTGCAATTTTTTTATTATTTACATAAACATCAACTGGTTCACTAGCTAGTTTTTCAAGTTCTATTACATAACCGCGCTCTAGTTCTAAGATATCTTTTATTTGCATCTTAGTTCTGCCAAGTTCTATGTAAACATTTAATTGAAGATCTTTTAGAAATTCCAATTTATCATCTTCAAAAAAACCTTTCTTCTTGGATTCATTAAATTTTGGAAAATCTGCAACGCTTCCACTCACCGTAGCATCAGAATTTTGTGCTTCCAAAGCAGCCAGCATTTGGGCTTCTGCCTCTTCCTCACTCATATCTACGTGACCTTTAGGTTCTTTTTCTTCAATATTTTTTTCTTCGTTTTTTGCCATTTTAGTTCTTCCTTTTGTCAACCTTTTTTGTAATTTTTACTGCTTTGTGATTATTAACCACTCCTGAAATTCCGTCAAACATATGTTTTTTTTCAACACTTACTTTTATTTCATCGCCAAGTTGTGTGTTTAATAAAATCACATCACCTTTTTTTAATTTCAATAAGCGACTAAATGAAATTGAAGATTTTCCAAATTCCACTTCCAAATTCAGCTCTGTTTTTTTAAGATGATCTGTTAAAATATTGGCCGAAGTTGTACCTTGGTATTTTATGGGTCTTATTGATGATAAATTTTGATTTGTAAGTTTTGATAAAATTGTATCGAATGCATAAGTTGCAAAACATAGGTTCATCATAAAACTTTCTTCACCAAAATGAACTTCAAATGTAATCAGCAGCACACTTTCACTTTGTGATGTTATTTGAACAAAATCAATATCAGGTTCAAACTTATCTATCTTGAATGTGTAATCCCCGATTATCTGCCAAGCTTTACCAAGATCATTCAATATTTTATTGATCACAACTTCCAGAACTTTTTGCTCAATAGGAGTAATAACTTGAGAGCTTTTTGAACCTTTTCCGTTGCCACCTAAAAGTCTGTCAACCAATGTTAGAGCAAACTCTGAACTAAATTCTAGAATACCCTTAATGTCCGTGTGGTTAATATCAAATGTAAATAAGCATGCAGGATTTGAAACTGATAGAACGTATTCAGAGTAGTAAATTTGATCTACAGATGTTACATTGCATGAAACTATTGTCTGCAGTTTTGTCATCAAATATGATCCGAACATCTCTGCAAAGTTTTCATTTATATTGTGAATTGTGCGCAACTGATTTTTAGAAATTCTGTTCGGAAGTCTAAAATCAAAAGGGATTACTTCCTTATCAATTTTAATTTTTTCAGTTTTTGCAGCTTCTGAAGCGCCACCATTTAAGAGCGCATCAATTTCTTGTTGTGATAATACTTCTGCCATATTAATTCAACACGTATTTACTGAAGTAAACATTTTTTATTTTTGCATCTGGTAATGCTAAGTTTATTTTATCAGCAATTTCAACCTTAAGAGAATCTTTCATCTCAACCTTGCTTAATAAACTCAAAGATTTTTTTGACATTGCACTTAAAATTTTGTCTTTAATTACTATTTCATTTTCTTCTAATACTTTTTTACTTTCCTCTGTAGAAACACCAAAACCGACTGAAAGAAGTAGTAATCTTTGACCGTTTGTGCCTGCAGGATTAATTATTAAATCATCTACACTAAAAATATGTTGAGGAGCGCCTTCTGATTCTTCATGCTCATCATCCTCACTTTTTTCAACATGTTCTCCATCAGCCTCTGCATTAGCACCTGGGGCACTTTTAATCAGAAAAGTTGCGGTAATAAAATAAACTAAAACCAATTGAACTATGAAAAGTGGTAAGCCAATTAAAATAATTTTAAAATTAAATCCCTTTTTCTTAGGTTTTTCGGGTTTTGCTTCTTTTTTTTACTTCTTCTTCTGCCATGCTGTTTCTCCAATTTTAACTTATTAGTTCAATTGGTATGCCATGAGAAGAAATGAGTGTAAATTGTTTATTTATGACTAAAAACAGGGCTTTTTGCAAGTAATTTCAGCTTTTAAATGCAGAATATTAACCACTTGCTTATTAATGTGGAGTGGATATTTCGGTATCGAATATTTTTAAATTCTTATTTCAATATTAAATATTATCTATCATCTTTTAATATTTTTTAGATGTTTCATCAAAAAAAGAGGCAAAATATAAATAAAAAATGGGGACCAGAAAATGATCCCCAATAATATTATGTTATTTTACTATCTAACTAAGTTTGTTATTTCTTGCAATAATGTATCAGAAACTGTTATTACTCTGGAGTTTGCTTGAAAACCTCTTTGAGAAACAATCATTCTGGTAAATTCTTCAGAAAGATCTACGTTGGATTGCTCCAATGCGCCTGACTGAATTGTTGTATTGCTTGATTCACCTGGTTCACTTACATAAGGTTCGCCAGCATTTGCAGAAACTCTAAACATATTTTCTCCAACACTTGTTAACGCATTTCTATTGGGAAAAGTTGTAATTAAAATCTGCGCTAGCTTTCTTGATTGACCATTTGTGAAAACTCCCTCAATATATCCATATTGATCAATGCTAATGTTAGCTAGAGAAGCAGCAGCGGAACCATTTTGAGATGCAGCTGATACTACTGAACTTCCGGAAACTTGAGTAATTCCTTCAAATGCTGCGCCTAAATTTAATTCAATATTTTGTTCTGAAGCGCCGCCTCCAGGTGAAAAAGTATTAACAGCCGGATTTGGAGCTATATTAGCAATTGAACCATCTGCATTAAATGAGATACTTCCTTCATTGCCTGATAAAGTTCCACTTGATGATGGCATTTCTGTCTCCCATTTCCAGTTGTTGTCATCAATTTTGGTAAACTTTAATGTCATACTATGAGCATTGCCCAAAGAATCAAATATAGAAACCGTACCTGAAACGATTGTTGGTTTTCTATTTCCATCAACTAAAGAACTTAAAGTTGCTGTTCCCCCTTGCTTAACTCCTGTTGCGTCGAAATTAAAATCAAGTCCTAACAACGATTCCGCAATTTGAATTGCTTGAGGAGGATTATTGCCGTCAAGTGAAGTCATTTCACCACTTGCAGGATCAAAAACTGCTGCAACTGTTGTTGGACCAATTGCCGGAACTGTTGGATTACCTTCATCGTCCACTAACTCATATGTTAAATCATAATTATTATCTGCTGTTTTTACATATGATGTTTTAAAAGTATATTCATTACCAGATTCATCATAAACTTTTGCTTCACTATCTTGTGCTGTGCCAACTGCAACAGTATCTTTTATATTTCCGGTTTGATTAAATTCTTCGGATCTTGTTAAAGAAGACGTACTATCAAGATTTCCATCCCATGAAATATCTGTTGTTGGAACTGCCGGCAACCTTAAGTTAGAATCAATAGTAATATTCTCCAAATTATTTCCGGAAGGAACTGTGCCATCTTCTGTTGCAACTTTACCTTGCACAATTGCACCATTTTGTGGATTTACTAATTGACCGTCTGCGTCAAAAATAAATGCCCCTGCTCTAGAATAAAATGTTTCGCCATTTTTCTTAAGAACAAAAAGTCCATCACCTTGTAATGCTAAATCTGTTGTTATTCCGGTTCTTTCAAATGTACCTTGGTTCCAGTTTCTATCAACTGAATTAAGTTTCATTCCAAGTCCAACTTGAAAAGTGTTTGTACCACCGGCTGTATCTGTTGGGTTTGTTCCGTAACGAATAAACTGGTTGAAGGTATCACTAAAAGTTACGCGACTTCCTTTATAACCAATAGTGTTTACGTTTGCAATGTTATTACCAATAACATCTAACATTGATTGATGATTACGAATACCGGAAACTCCGGCAAAAAGGGAATTAATAAGAGACATTCTAACCTCCTAAGGATTATGTTAATTGTGATTCAACGTCAATCGGTCGGTTGAATCGGGGCGTCCGTTTGAAGGTCCCGCCCGTTTTTATTTAGTTTATTTAATTATGTTGCAAAAACCACACTATCTATATTTGTAAAAATATTTTCAGAACTTTTATTAATATCTAAAGCTGTAATAACTGTTTTGTTTGGAATATTTACAATGAAAGCCCGGTTATTCATCATTACTAGTGAATCTTTAGAACCCTTAGCTTCAGCTCGCATAACAGCATTTTGTAATTTATCCATATCAGTTGTTGATAATTCTAATTCTCTTGATTCCAATCTTTTAGTCGCGTGATTTGAAAATTTTAATTTCTCAAATTCAGTTTTAAATATTGAATCAAAAGTTGAACTTCCTTCTTGTACTTTATTTACCGGATGTTCTGGCTTTACAATTGGAACAAATGGTACATTAATTCCGTTAATCATATTTGCCATTTTTTCACCTACTCACTTTAATGTGATTATTCATTTTGTAAAATTTCAAATACATCAGAGATTGAATATTCCAATCCATTGATTAAAAGAGAAGTACCTTGTGCATTAAATCTAACCCCATCAATTGTTCCAATTAAGTATTGAGCAGCCGTCATTTTCTCTCCATTCAATGTTGATGCAGAAAGTTCAAAAGTGTAATTACCTTTCTTTACTTTCTCACCATTATCATCGGTAAAATCCCAGTCAAGTTTATAGTCGCCTTGAGCAGATTTTAAATCATCAAAAACTTTTACTGTAACTCCGCTTGCATTTTTAACAGAAACTTTCAAATCCTTAGCATCAGCTGGGAGTATATAGCCAAACTGAGCATTTTCCTGATCTTCAAAAGCAATAGTAGTTCCAGCAATTTTTGCATCCTTACCAATTAAAGTTGCTGTCATTGTATTGTTTACGGATTGTGTTAACAAATAGTTTGCATCAATACTATTATTCAAACTTTCGTTAATGTTATTTAATTGCTCAAGCGAGCTGAATTGTGCAAGCTGCGCCGAGTAATCAGTTCCATCCATTGGTTCAAGCGGATCTTGATTTTGTAATTGTGCAATCATTAATTTTAAGAATGCATCTTTATCCATAGCACTCTTGCTTTCAGTTGCAAACTGTGGTGTTGCTGCTGCCGTTGTACTAACAATTGGATCTACCATTTTATTTTCTCCTATGCTATGTACTCGTAAGTATTATAGCCTAATGTTTTTTTCTCTCTTCAGTTATTTCTATTTCATCATTTCTCAAAATTTGAATCATTATTTTTATTACTGCCGCTTGTTTGTTTTTCACCCTTGTGATTTTTTGGTTGACCCAAAGAAATATTTAGTGAGCTCAACTGAATTCCATTGCTCTGTAATTCTTGCTGAAGTTTATTAATATTTCGTTCAACTAATTGTTTAGCTTGCTCGTTATCAACCTCAATAGAAGCCTTAACGGCATGATCAATCGTATCCAAGGTAATCTTCATTTTACCAAGACTTTCCGGTTTAATATCGAATGACAAACTTCCTTTTTCTTGCCTAGTGATAAATTTGCTAAGTTCTTTTATTATTTCTGAAGATTTTACAAATCTTTGATTTTTATCAATTTCATTTTCGATATTAACTTTTTGGTTTAGTGTAACTTCTTTTTTGACTTCATCTTTCAAAATATTTTCAAAATTTTGAGGATGTTCAGTTTTTTGCAGAATTTTTTCCGTTGCACTTAAAATAGAAGAGGCTGATTTTTTTGTACTTTCATCAGAGTTGTTTGAATCACTTTCGGTTTTATTTTCACTTGATGATTCAGTTTTAATTGCATTTCCACTCTCTGTTGTATTAGTAACGGCTTTCACTCCGCCTTTAACTTTTACAGATATTTTTTTTTGCATCTTCTAATACTACTGATTTTACTGCTTCTTCTGAGTTTACTACTGTTTTAGTTATTTCCTCAGTTTGAGTTTTCTTAGGTTCATTTTTTAATTCATTAGAATCGGTTTTCAATTCCTTGTTTACATCTGTAATATTATTTTCAATTTTTTGCGAACTCATATCCTTTTGATTTGATGGATTTTTTGCATCAATGATTTTAACACTTTCTTTTTCAACTATTTCTTTTTTTGATAAATCAATTTGGTTTGAATTAGATTTTTACCTTGCTAACATTATCATTTTCCACCTTGACAGTTGAGTCTTTTCCGTTTTCAATTTTTGACATTTCCGAATTTTCAACATTCAGCTTGGGATTTATTTTTTTTTGAAATTATCATCCTTACTTTTAGTTACTGTGTTGTTGTTTTGAAAAAAATTTTTTTTAATTTTATTTTTTTAGCTATTTGGGATTTTTCATTTAATATATTTCCTTTAGATGCACTATTTTTTTGTTCATTTAAAGAGATATTTTTTTCAGTTTAATGTTTTTCAATCCACCTTTTCAATCTGTATGTTTTCAAGTTCTTTCTGAATTGAATTTTTAGTATTTGGTTCTGTTTTATTGTCTGATTTCACAATTGTTAAGTCAGATTTTTCAATTTTTACATTAGTTCCTTCCTTAATAAAACTATTTTTCAATTCCTTATTCTGTTTAATTGAATCATTACCTTCTATAATATTTATTTTAGATTCAGGCAAAGCCTCATTTGGTTTTATTAAATGTAGTTTTTCACTATTTGTATTTTGAGGTTTTTCTGCATTTAGGATATTATTTTTTATGAGCTTAAGTTCACTATTCTGAATTTTCGTCTGATCAGTAAATGAAATTTTTCTTAATGACGAATCTATTTTTTTATCTTCAATATTTAGTTTCTCATCAATAATTTTATTTAAACCATCTTGTTTTTTAACAATTGTAATTTTTGAAACACTAAAATCTTTTTCAGAAATTTTAATTGTTGGGTCAATTGATTTTAATGTTTCACTAATATTTTTCAAATCGTTATTTGTATTTGCAATTTCTTTTGCGGAAATATTTTGATTTTTTAATTCACTGGGAATAAAACTTATTTTTTCAAGAGGAACTTTTAATGAGAAATTATTCTTTCCAACAGAAGCACTTTGATTTGAATTAGTAAACTCAAGTTTTATGGTACCTTTATTTTCACTTATTAAAGTTTGGTTGGATTTTTCACTATTCTTAAATGAATAAACCGAAAGTGTTGGCTTTAATGATTTGGGGTCAGAAATTATATTTTCATTTTCAATATTAATTGTTGGTGTATTCAATAAAGGAATACCTTTAGTGCTGGATACTATATTTTCTTTATTCTCTGTATGATTAAACATCGAGATTAATTTGGATTTTTGAGGGACAACCAATGTTTGAACAATTACTTTATCTTGAGCAGCATTTTGACTCGAATCCTTATTAAGCTCAATATTTACAGCTGATTTTGAATCTTCCAGATGTAAGAATAGTCCAGTATCTTTGGTTATATTTTGATTTAATACTTCTTCTCCCACCAGACTATTTATAAACTTTTGTAAATCACCTTCTAAAGGTTCTTTGCTTATGTATGATAAAGCTGGTTCTTCAGTTATTTTAATATCGTCGTTAATTAATAGTTGAGCAATATCAAAAGGCAAAATATCGGCAAGATCTGTTTTTGCTTTCTTATTGTCAGATTCACTAAGTTCAGTATGCTGAATTTGAGTGGCGGCATTTTCAATTCCTGCAATTGATGGCAATCCATTTTTTATTATACTATCTAAATCCGTTTCTAATATTTTTTTCTGTTCACGATCGTTATTCATCACAACTTTTACGATATCAGAAAATAAATATTTATTGCTGCTTAATTTATTTGGCTTAGCAACAAGCATCTGATTATTGCCAGTTTCACTAAAATATAATGGATTAAAAATCATTATTGCGCCCTTGTTAATCTGTTGACAGTTTCAGCACTGAGATATGATAGTACTTCAGCAGCTTTCTTTTTTTTCATTGAATAAATTAAATCTCTAGCTTCGTTTTCAGGCATTGCTTTTATAAACTGCGCTGCCTTAGTGGATTCCATTGCCTCATATAGCTTTATTGTATTTTTCAACCACTCGGCATATTTCTCATCTTCTTTTTCTTTAACCTTACTTTCTAAAAGTTTAATTTCTTCTTCCTTTTTTAACAAAGCTTCTTCAACTTCATTTAATTTCCCTTTAGTAACTTTTAGGTCAGTTGCTATTTTATGTCCTTTCTCAACAACCGGCTCATGATCACTGACTAAACTATCAGCAACAGTTAAACTATCACCATGAGCAATCGCTAAACTATCGACTAAAGCTGCTTCAACTTTAGCTGCATCTCTAAAATCAAATTCAAACATATTTGCATATTTGTTATTGAAGGTGTAAACTCCAAAAGTGGTTGCTAAGAAAGCAACAATAAATATGACAGCATAGACTATTACATTTTTCACATTAATTACCTATTAAATTCCTTTACTGCTATTTCGTCCATTTCTAATTGTTCTATTTTTTCTTGCGTTTTAGTATGTTCATCTTTGTGTTTCTCTTTCAATTTCTCAAATGTTTTTGTTTCTTTAGATCTTTTTATCAATTCTTCAAGTTTTTTTGCTTTTTCAATATTTTTCTTTTCAACCATTTTTCTCAATATTTTCATCTGACTTTCAAGATAATTTTCATGTTTTGAATAAAATTGCAAATCACTAATTTTTACCGAACTATTTGTTAATTTTTTCAGCCTTGTACCTTTGCGTTCGTTATTCAGTCGTTCTATTTCTGTTTTAAGATTATCAATATCCAAGTTTATTATTGCAATTTCTTTCTGAACAATTTTTTCAAATCTTTCTTTAATATTTTTTATTGCTTCAAATTTGTATTTGAATTTTGTCAATTATCAGCCCAAAGGTTTTTCAATTAATGTATAAAGTCTTTCTACTGAATTACTATAAATGGCTTCTTCATTTATACCCTGCTTTAGATAACTTCTTAATGAACTAATTTTATTAAGTGCATGATCAATTTGTGGATTACTGCCTTTTACATAAGCTCCAATATTTATTAGATCTTCGGCTTCATTGTATGCAGAGAGTATCTCATTAAATTCTTGTGATCTTGAGCGATGTTCTTCCGGAACTATATCCGGCATTACTCTGCTTATGCTTTGCAAAGGATCGATTGCCGGGAATTGCCCCTTGTTTGCCAACTTTCTTGTTAAAACAAAATGTCCATCTAATATTGAACGCACACTATCTGCAATTGGATCACTCATATCATCTCCATCAACTAATACAGTGTAAAATCCGGTAATACTTCCTTTTGTTGATGTTCCAGCCCTTTCCAACAATTTTGGCAATACCGCAAATACAGAAGGAGTATATCCTTTTGTGGTTGGAGGTTCACCGATTGTAATCCCAACTTCTCTCTGTGCATGAGCAAAACGGGTAACTGAGTCCATCATTAATACAACATCTTTTCCCAAGTCTCTAAAATATTCAGCTATTGTTGTTCCTATGTATGCGGCTTTTATCCTTGCCAGTGAAGGTTTATCGCTGGTTGCAACAATTATAACAGATTTTTTTAAACCTTCTGGTCCCAAATCTTTTTCAATAAATTCTCTAACTTCTCTTCCACGCTCACCTACTAATACAATTACACTAACATCGGCACTTGTGTTACGCGCAATCATTCCAAGCATCACACTTTTGCCAACTCCGCTGCCAGCAAAAATTCCAACTCTTTGACCTTTACCAACAGTTAGCAATCCGTCTATTGCTCTAACTCCGGTTTGTAATGGCTGATTTATTCGATCACGGGTTAAAGGATTTGGAGGTTCTCTATGTGTTTTTCTGAATGATGAATATTTAATATCTCCTTTATCATCTATCGGATTTCCAAAACCATCTATAACTCTGCCAAGTAAAGCATCTCCAACACCTATTGAAAAACTTTTACCGGAAGAAACAATTTGACAAGAAGGAGAAATGTTTTGAATTTCTCCTAAAGCAATTGAAAGTACTTTTCCCTCTTTAAATCCGACGACTTCCGATATACAAACTTTATTACCAGTTCTATCAATTACGGTGCAGATTTCACCCAATGATACATTAGGACCAACAGATACAATCACAAATCCAATTACATCAGTAACTTTTCCATTGATTTTTATTGGTTCAGTTGAATCAATGATTTGGGAATAATCTTCAATTATATTTTCTAAAGTTTCTATCATTCAGTTAAACTTTTTGTTAAACTATTTTCTAACGATTTAATTATCTCGTTTATTTGATTGTCAATTCGTGCATCTAAATTTCCAATTTCAGTTTCTATTAAACATCCACCCTTTTTTATACTATCATTTGCTTCAAACCTAATTTTTGAAATTCCGAACGAACTAATTTTTTCTTTACTTGTTGTTTCAATTATCTTTAATTCAGCCGGATTTAGCTTTATTGTTATATCATTAGCACCAACTATTTTGCTTAAATTTTGTTCAAGTATTTCTTCAATCGTACTTTTATTATCAATTTCTCTATGCAGAATTTTCTCAGAAATCTTTTGTGAAACTTTAATAACAATTTTGTGAAAGCTGTTTTCATAAAAAATTATTTTCTCTTCAAATGATTTTAATATTTTGTAAAATTCATTTGATTGTTCCAATAACTCTTGATTATGTTTTTCAGTTAATAATTTTTCAACTTCTTTTTTACCAGCCTCAAATCCTTTGCTATATTCAGTTTCTAATTCAATTTTATGAGCATTTTCAATTTTCTCTTTTTCTAATAAAAATCCGAATAATCAGAAAATTCTTTACTCTCCTCATTTTGTTGAGTAAAAACTGCTTTAATATTTTTTGATTTTATATTTAATCTAATTGTATCAGACATACACTTCTTCCGAACCACCACCTCTGAAGCTGATTGTAACTTCCTCTTGCTCTTCAAGTCGTTTTATACCGTCAACAATTCTACCTTGCGCAGCTTCAACTTCTTTAAGTTTTACCGGACCCATAAATTGCAATTCCTCTTTAAGCAAGTCGGCAGCTCTTTCTGACATATTAGCAAATACTTTTTCTTGTACTCTTTCATCTGCAACTTTTAATGATAATGCCAAATCTTTTCTATCAACTTCTTTCAGAATTCTTTGAACATCTCTATCTTGTAAGTGAATTATATCATCAAATAAGAACATTAGCCTTTTAATTTCAAACGCTACATCTTCGTCTTTTCCTTCAATTCCGGCAATAATTTCTTTGTTCTTTGTGATGTTAATTCTGTTTAAAATATTTGCAACGCTCTTAGTTCCGCCCAACTGACCCATTGTTTGGTTAATAGAAAATCCAGCAAGCTCATCAACCACTTTTTCAATCTGAGTTAATGTTTGCGGACTTATTTTGCCAAGGGTAGCAATTCTGTAAACAACATCAGTTCTTAAGTCATCAGGTAGTTCAATAAGTGCTTCTGCTGTTTGATCGGGATTTAAGTGAGATAAAATAAGTGCAATAGTTTGTGGGTGTTCTTTATTAAGAAAATTTACAAGCTGTGTTGAATCAGCTTTTTTAAGCACATCAAAGCCATGGAGAGTTGTAAGGTTTTTAACTTTCTCAATTACTTCCATTGCTTTAGAAAGCCCAAAGGATTTCTCTAAAACTTGTTGTGCAAATTCAAGACCACCTTCTAAAACATATTCACGCGCAGTAACCAGATCGTGATAATCATCAATAACCTGCTCAACAACATGAGATGGTATATTTTTTACTTTTGATATTTCTGCTGAGATTGCTTCTACATCGCTTGGTTCTAAATATTTAAAAACTTGCGAAGCAGTTTCTACATTTAAAGCAATCAAGAGCAAGGCGGATTTTTGAGTTCCATTTAAATCTTTTTTGGATATACCCGCATTTTTAATTTGATCAGTTGTACTCATTTTCCTTTAACCATGAATTAATTAATTTTGCTGCTTCAGCCGGATTCTTACTCACATAATTTGTGATTTTATCTTGTTTCATTTTTTTCATTACGGCTTCATCTGTAATTTCATCTTCAATATCGCCCATTTCAAATAGTGATTTCTTATTCTTTTTAGATTTTTTCAATGCCGTTCCTGGATCCCAAGTTGGGGCATTTGCAGCAAGATCACCAAAGGTTTGATCAGCAAAACCACCGGCCCCAGCTCCAACAGTTCCAATCATAATTTTTTCATCTTTTAGTTTTTTTAATAATCCTTTTAGAATAAATAGTGCTCCACCAATTCCTAATAATACTAGGAAGTAGTTCATATATTGTCCTATATGATCAACAGATGTTCCACCATAACCGCCTTCTTGATCAATATTATTAGTCTCAAAAGGAATACTTACAATTGAGATTTCATCATTACGTGATGGATCGATTCCGACTGCTTGTTTTAACAGTAATTCTAACTGCTGCAATTGTGCATCTGTTCTGGGCTCATTAACAATTACTGTTTCTTCTCCTTGCTTAACTTCGGATTTAACTCCATTGATTACTGCCGCAAGAGTAATTCTTTTGATACTTCCACTTCCGGCAATCATATGCTCAATAGTTTTACTAAGTTCATAATTAGTAGTAGTGGTTTCTCCAAATACTGCATTTGAATCCGTTATGCTTCTTCCGTTACTTGAATTTTTGGAAGTCTGTTCACTTACTGCAACTTGAGATTCCGGATCATAAGTTTCTAAAGTTTTCTCTAATTGATTAAAATCTAATTCAACATTTACTTTTACATCAGAGTTATCGTAACCAAGAATTTTATCTAAAATTGTTTGTGCTTTTTTTGACAGATACCTTTCAATATTACTTTTAACTTCATATTGTTTGCCGCTATTTATTGCAAGCTCACTGTCTTCCGGTTTCTTGGAAAGTAATCTTCCCCTATTATCAATAATAGTTACTGAACTTGCTTCTAGGCCTTCAACACTTGAGGCAACCAAATTGGTAATTGCCATAATGCTATTTGGTGTTAAAGAATAATTGCTTCTTAATTTTAAAACAACTGATGCGGTTGCTTCTTTTTGTTCATCTTTAAAGACAGCTTTTTCGGGAGTAACTATATGAACTCTTGCATTCTCAATTCCATCTTGTTGTATTATTGTTCTTGCAATTTCACCTTCTATGGCTCGTTTAAAATTTATTTTTTGCATAAATTCAGACATGCCAATTGTGTTCTTATCAAAAATTTCATAACCAATCATTCCGGTCGATGGTATTCCTTTTCCGGCGAGTGCCAATCTTACTTCATACACATCTGCTTTGGAGACATTAATTGTGTTTCCATTATCTTCAAGCTTGTATGCAGTTTTTTGTGTGGTTAAATATTTCACAACCTCATTTGCTTCTTCTGGAGCCAGGTTGGAATAAAGTGTAGTATAACTCGGTTCGTTAAAAGCAATTAGAATAAAGATTAGTAAAATAACAGCAACAACGCCAATGCCACCAAGCATCAACCTTTGCTGAATTGAAAGTTTATTGAAAATACTAATTAAAGCAGAGTAAGAATCTTTAGCTTTGTCCACAATTATTGCATCCTTGTTAATTCTTTATACATATCGATTGTTTTATTTCTGATTTGCATCAATAATTCTAAACTAGTTTTTGCTTTTTCTCCAGCAATCATTACTTCGTGAAGTTCAACATCTTTTCCACCGATAAAATCTGAGGTAATATTTTTTGAATCAATTTGATCGGTATTTACACCTTTAATAAAGCTGCCTAGTACGTTTTCAAACTTATTATTTGGATCAGTTTGTTTAGTTATTTTCTGATCTGGAAACTTTAAGGGGAAATTCCCCAAGCCACTTGTTTTCATCTTAACCTCTTTTATCAAATAGTGAACCTATTTGAACATTTTTCTTATCGCCATCTTTATTATAAAATTGATAATCACTTATTTGATTTTTTTCGTTTGGATATAAATTTGTAAAAAACTTTTTTTCATCTTTTGTTATATCGTTAATAATTTCTGTTTTTGGTTTCTCTACTTTATTAACATTTTTATTTGCAATATTATTTACTGGTTTATAATTGCCAATTTGATTTGTAGAAATATTCATCTATCTCTCCTATATATCCAATGAATCTTTAGCAATTTGCTTTGCTGCATTAAAAGCCGTAAGATTAGCTTCAAAACTTCTTGATGCAGAAATCATGTCAACCATTTCTGTAACTACGCTAACATTCGGCATCATTAAATAACCGTCTTCATTAGCATCAGGATGATCTGGCATATAAACCATTTCACCTTCTGATTTATCTGTTTCTTCACTAATTTTTAGTTTAAGTTCTGGATCAAAATTTTCAATACCATTTTTTGGTTGTCCATTTTGAGTAAAATTTTGCACTGAAAGACCTGAATTCTTTAGAGCCAATGAATTTCTATTCATGCTGGTTGCAAAATTTGCGTTCTCTTGCTTTACACTAATATATTTGCGTTGGTATGGAGTTCCGTCTTCAGTTTTTGTTGTACTGGTATTTGCAATATTTTCAGTAATTAACTCCATTCTTTGTTTTTGAATGCCCATACCTTTTGCACTTATTTTAAAGGATGAAAAATCTGGTTTGATTTCCATTAATTACCTCCTCTAATAACTTTTTGTAATGTTTGGTAGTAAGTATTAATTTTTTTTGCACCAAATTTAAACATGACACTATTTTCTGCCATGTCTGCCATTTCTCTATTTACATCAACATTATTAACACCGGAAAGGTTTTCAGCATTTTGATCAATTTTAATATTGAATTCGGATTCTTTTTGATTTGAGTTAGGAATTTGTTTCATTCCATCGATAAGTAGATCTTTAAATTCTACTTCTCTTCTTTTATAACCAATGGTTTCTGCATTAGCAATATTTTGGCCTATAACTTTTTGTTTTAGGGCCGTAAAATTTAGAAGATTTTCTAAAGTTTTATTTTCTGGTATTGGCATCTTTTATCCATCTTTTTTTGATGAATTACGCAAAACTAATGCCAGTAAAATGTTGTGTTATTGAGGTGTTTTAGAGATTTTTAATTATAAGATTGGCTAAAATTAGTCAATTGAGAACTATTCTGCATTATAATCAAGAATAACTGATTTAGTTTCTCCGCAAGTGCAGACAAATTTTATCTCTTTTATATTGTCATTTTCGTCTTTATTAAGAACTATTTTAATACCTTCGTGGCTTTCTTCTTCCACTGATATTTTACTTGTGCCTATAATTTCAACTTCTTCGGCACTCATAACATTACCAAATATTGCGTCATTTCTATATGAAATTTCTTTAAAAACTGCTTCGTTAAACTGATCCATAATTATATCGCTTGATTTAAAATTTTAGGAATATCCTCTAATGAGGCGATAACATCTGCCAAACCATTATCAACAATTGCGCGAGGCATTCCATAAACCACGCATGATTGTTCATCTTGAGCGAGGCAGTAACCGCCCAAAGTTTTTAATTTCTTAATACTCTCTAATCCATCTTTCCCCATGCCTGTCATTATTACACCAAGTGTATTTTTACCATATATTTGTTGAACAGAATCTAACATAACATCAACAGAAGGTCTGTGCAAAACATTCTCAGGCATTTCAGAAGTTTGAATTAAAATTCTTCCGGTCATATCCTTTTTTAAAGTCATGTGGAATCCGCCTGGAGCAATGTAAACAACTCCATTTCTTACAACTTCATCATTTACTGCTTCTTTAACTTCAAGCGGGCTCATAACATTTAGTCTCTCAGCAAGTGATGCTGTGAACTTTGGCGGCATATGCTGAACAATAAAAATTGGAATTTTAATTTTATCTGATAATTGGGGTATAACTTTTTGTAATGATATTGGTCCCCCCGTTGAAATTCCAATAGCCAATGCCCTATAATTCATAGGAGGTAGTTTTGCCAAAACTGTACTTGACTTTATTGTTTTAGAAACTTTAGTATTTGATAGCGCACTTAATCTATGAAGCCTAGTAATTAAATTTTTATTTTTATAAGTTTCTTTAACTTTTTTTACCAGCTCTTCTTTAATAGTTGTGATGGCAACACTAACAAAAGACATTGCCTTAGGAATAAAGTCAACAGCACCTAGTTCTAGTGCCTTTAATGTTTCATCAGCACCCTCAGTTGTTAATGAACTAACCATCAATACTGGAGTAGGACATTCTTCCATAATTTTTTTTAATGCCGTTAGTCCATCCATCTTTGGCATTTCAATATCCATAGTCACAATATCGGGTCTTAATTTTTTCACTTTTTTCAATTGCGTCTAATCCATCAATCGCGGTGCTAATAACTTCAATGCCAGGATCCGATTCTAAAAGCAAACTTAAGGATTTTCTCATGAAAGCAGAATCATCAACAACTAATACTTTAATTTTATTATTCATTTTATTCAGTGAGCTTATTTATTATTTCAGAAATGTCTGCTATCATTACTACCTTTCCATCACCCATTATTGTTGAACCAGCTACGCCTTCTATATTGCCAAGATACTTACCTAATGATTTAATTACTATTTCTTTTTGTCCAATTAAATTGTCAACTTTTATTCCATATCTTTTTTCCGCTAATCCAATTACCACAATAAATTGGGAGTCAACTTTTTTAGGTAAAGTATCACAGTGATATAAAACTTTGTCAATATTAATCAATGGTAAAACTCTATCTCTTAATTTAATGCATTCTGTTTTATTTATGTTATATATTTCTTTTTTCTCAACTTTTACTACTTCTATAACGGAATTAAGTGGAATAACTATTGTCTCTCCAATAACTTCTACCAATAAACCTTGAATAATTGCAAGCGTTAATGGCAGTTTAATAAATATTTTCGTCCCTTTACCCACTTCCGATTCAATATCGATTATTCCACGCAAACGAGTTACATTGGTTTTAACAACATCCATTCCAACACCTCTGCCGGAAACATTGGTTACTTTTTCTGCTGTTGAAAATCCGGGTGCGAATATTAAATTAAATATTTCCTGTTTAGATAATTCATTCGCTTTTTCTTGAGTAATTATCCCTTTCGAAACTGCTTTAGCACAAATGATTTCGGGATCAATTCCTTTTCCATCATCTTCAATTAAAATAATAATATGGTTACCTTCATGCTCAGCAGAAAGTGTTATTGTACCTTTTTCTGGTTTTCCATTTTTCTTTCTTTCTTCTGGAGTTTCAACTCCATGATCAACAGAATTTCTTATAAGATGAACTAACGGATCATTTATTTCTTCAATAAGAGTTTTATCTAATTCAGTTTTTTCACCAAAAATCTCTAGATTTATTTTTTTTCCGGTTTCTTTACTTAAATCTCTTACCAATCTTGGAAAACGATTAAATACTTTTTCAATTTTAATCATTCTGGTTTTCATTACAGCAAGTTGTAATTCTGTAGTGAGAAGGTCAATTTGTCTTGCTGTATCTCCAAGATTTCTTGATATTTCTGAGCCCTCATACTGAACTGATACATCAGAGTTTAATTGAGTAAGTCTGTTTCTTCCTAATACCAATTCAGAGACTAAATTTAAAGTTCATCTAATCTTTCAACCTCTACTCTTATTGTTTGCTCGGCAACGTTGTTACTCTGCTTTTTATCATCATTGCTTTTCTTCGCAAATGTTGATGAAATTTTATTTATTATTTTAGTGCTATTCTTTTCATCTTCTTTTGATTGTAATATGTGCTTATTTGAATTTAAATTTACAATAATCTCATCATTATTTTCATTCTCTTCAATTGGTGCAACTTCAGCAATTGCATTTGAAATATTGGAATTATTTCCTTCATTTATTTTTTTGCTATTATTTAAAAAAGCTTTCTCAAGTTCTTCGTCATTCATTTCATAAGGATCTTTTTCAACTTCATTTTCTTCTTCAATTTCAACATCAGTTTCATTTATTATTGCTCCAGATTCAATATTTTGTATAATCTTTTCTAAACTTACAATTTCAAGTTCAGTATCAAAATTTTCATTTTTATTTTCTTCAATGATCACAAGCAATTCACTTAGCGCGTCATAACCGCTTAGAATTCCGTCCATAATTGTGGAGTTAACTTTTGCTTCACCTTTTCTTAGTTTATTTAAGATGTCTTCTAGGCGATGAGTTAATTCTTGCATTTTTACAAGTCCAAGAAAACCAGATGTGCCTTTTACCGTGTGAAAAGATCTGAATATTTCATTTAACAGATCCGCATCATCGGGTGTGCTTTCAAGTTTAACTAAATCTAAATCCAATTTTTCAAGAGTCTCTTTTGTTTCAACAACAAAACTCTCAAAAATTTCAGCCATATCCGGATCTGTAAGCAAAGAATAATCAGTCATTTTTTTTCTTTTATTTATGAAAACAATTTATCAATTTCTTCTTGCGAAGCTTTTTCGTTATTTATTATAGAATCAACATCTACTTGTTGATTCGCACTTGGATTATAACTTGCGTTAGCATCAAAATGAACATTAGGCAATTTTTCTTGTTTTAAATCTTCATTAACATGAATGCCTGTTGCACTTACTGCATTTAGCAAACCGCCAAGTTTTTGTTGAACCGAAATTATTAAATGATTTACGGCAGCCAATTGTTGTGCAGTTATATCTTGCACTTGCAGAGACATTGTAATTTGATCAGTACTGCTCATAATATTATTAACTTTATTTTTCATTAATTCTAACGTTAAGGAAACATCCATTTGTTCTATTATTTTTCTAACTAGAATTTTGGCTTTTTCATTTTCACCTAGCTCTTGATATAATTCGTTTACTAAATTTTCCGCACTTACACGGTGTTCTACTAATTCATTTATTGATTCTGTAAGTTCCCCAAGGAGTGCGCTTATTTCATCAATTTTATCCAACACTTCAGTCATAGCAAGTTCGGTTGCATTGGTAACTTTATCAAGTTGATTTGATGCTTCGGGAATTTTGGATCTAGTTTCCTCAATGGATCCACTTACTTGTTCAATAAAGGGGATAAAGTCCGTAATGAAAGATACAAATGCCTCAATAACTGGAATCATTTTTTCACCAAATTTAAATACGTTATCCATCTCGTGAAGTTTATCTACAATATCATTTAGGCTTTTAACTGATTCACTCATTTCTAATTTCCTTTTAGTTAGATAATATTAAATCTATTTTATCTTTTAGAATTTGGGGTGTAAATGGTTTAACAACATAGTTAGAAACTTTTGCTTGCAAGGCTTGAACAATATCCTCCTTTACACCACGTGTTGTTACCATAAGTATAGGCAATGCTTTTGTACTATCAGCCGACCGGATGGCTTTTGTGAGTTCAAGTCCAGACATTACAGGCATATTCCAATCAGTAATAACAAAATTAATCTCGGTATCAGAAACAAGTTTGTCTAGTGCGTCTTTTCCATCTTGAGCCTCGACAAATTGATCATATCCAATTGATTTAAGGGTGTTTACAACAATTCTTCTCATTGTAACTGAATCATCAACAACCAAAAATTTTCTATTCATTTTTTTTACTCACAATTATTTAGTTAATATATTTTGCCACTTCGTATTGTATTCTTTTAGGATCAAATGGTTTTACCATATATGAATTTGCTCCGGCACTTAAACCTCTTTGAACCTCATCACTTCCTTTTAAAGATGAAAGAATTATTATTGGGATATTTTTATTCCCGTCATTTTCTCTTACTGCTTTAATTAATTCAAATCCATCCATGTTCGGCATATTTAAATCCGTTATTATTAAATCCACGTTTGTTGTCGGTAATAACTCAACGGCTTCCATTCCATCGCATGCCACCAATACTTCAAATCCTTGTGCCTTAAGTGAAAACGAAACAAATTTTCTTATTGTTGGCGAATCGTCGGCAATTAGTATAACCTTTTTCATTCCATTATCCTTTTTTATATCCAATTGTTTTGGGGAAACTTACCAATCTAAATGCTTTAGAAATACCATGTAATGTTTCCGAGTACCCAATGAATAAATATCCTTCCGGATTAAGATTATTATATAAATTATTCACTACTTTTATTTTAGATTCTAGATCGAAATAAATTAATACGTTAGCACAATAAATCACGTCCGATTTTCCTATCATATGCATTGCCCCATCATCATATAAATTCAATATTTTAAAGCTCACCATATTTTTTATTTTTTGATCAATCACATAAGTATTATCAACTTTAGTAAAATATTTTTTTAAGTAAATTGGTGGTGTATTTCTGATTGAGTATTCTTTAAATATTCCTTGCTGTGCTGTTTCTATTACGGCGTAATTAATATCAGTGCCAATGATTTCAACTTTTAAATTTGGATATTTTGGCAAAACCAATTCGTTTAGCATCATTGCTATAGAATATGCTTCTTCACCAGAGGAAGAGGCGGCGCTCCAGATTCTTAATTTATTTAAATTGCCATTTTTATTAGCAAATAATTCTGGGACAATACTTGCAACTAATGCATCAAGCTGAGGTTGGTTACGGAAAAAATATGTCTCATTAATTGTGATTGCTTCAAATAATTGTTTCTTTTCTTCTTCTCTTTTAATATTAGTTTTTAAATATTGCAAATACTGTTCGAACGTATCAATTTTTAGATGCTTAATTCTTTTTTGAAGTCGGCTTTCTAACAAATATTTTTTATTATCTTGGAAATATATTCCGCTGAGATCATATATATATTGACGCCACTCAGTAAATGTTTGCGGAGAAAGTTTTTGATCCAATTGAGAACCAAAACTAAAGTTAAGTTTGCCCAATGGATTAGGGCGTAATGTTGCAGATGAATTGAGCATTTAATGATCCTTCAATTGTAAATTACTAATACCTCTTTCAATCAAAATATTTTGAGCACTTTCTTTAACCATTTCATCCATATCGTTTGCAAGCGTTTTAATAATTTCAATCATCCTTGGGTCATCTCCATCTTGAATAATTTCTAATAAACGTAACCTATTCCATGAAACTGAATCTTCAATCATAGTATCACTAAAAATTAGGGCTGTCTCAACATCAAGGAAGAATATAAGCTCCATTGCGGAACTTCTTAATTCTTCATCAGGGTGTGCAAGCATATTGGTAAATGATTCAACCAAAGATCTAATCTCCAGTTCATTCAATGATTGTAAACTTAAACCACCATCAAACTGAATCATTTCCTTAATTAGTGCTACAATTTGTTTAGTATTCTTTGGATTTTGTTTTAGGAAATCTTTTACTTTCTTGAAAAATTCTTCAAGATTTAAGCTGAAGTATTCTTGAAGTTTTAAATCAATTTCTTCATCGTTACCAAAAATTGGGAATAAATGTTCAACTATATCAGCTCCATCAAATAAACTGACCAATTTTACGGCAGCTTTCTTATATTGAATATCTGCAGTATCTAAAGTTTCTAGCAAAGAATTTTTAAGCGGCATATTACTTGGGAGCTGTAAGTGATATTTTTCCTCTAGTTTACCAATTGTTTCAATTGCTACCCATTTGTAAGGACCTTCCAAGTATTGAATATCATTTATAAGCATATTAAATGATTCTTCATTTCCAATTTCACCTAAACTTTCAATAAGAGAATATTTTGTTAGTTCATCTACTCCATAGTAGTTCTGGTTAATAAAATCAATACAAGGCGAAGTTCCTATTTTACCGAGTGCTTCAATTATAGTTGGCTTAAATAGTTCATTCTGATCATACAAAGAAATTATTTCTGTAATTCCGTCAACAGATTTTATATTTCCGAGGGCTTCTATGCAAGCTAATATTACATTTTCATCATTGGTATACTTAAGAACATTTACAATTTCGTATGCTGGTGCAGAGTTTCCAATTAGTCCAAGCAAATCAATTATAAATTTCTGATCATCATCATTTGCTTCAGGCAAATAATTTAGCATTGCTGTAATGGATTCGTTTTTTCTATTAAGTAGAATTTCTCCAGCAAGATTTCTGGCTGATATTTTTTGTGAAGAAATAAAAGGGACAAGATAATTAGATATATTTGGGTTTTTATTGCTGGATAAAACTCTCGTTAATGTATCTCTTACGCCATTATCATCAGAGAGCAATTTTTCAGTTAAATATTCTACAACTTTATCCGGCATTTCAACTAACTGAAAATTTTCGGCTGTAGTTCTAATATTTTCTGAGTTATTAGTATCTAATATTTTTTTTATTACACTGTAATCATTACTCATCCTAAACCCCTAATTAAGAGCAACCAAATAAGGTTATAATTTTATTTCTTTTATAAACTATCGGAAATTCTTTTTACTTTTTTACTTTTATGACAATATTTGTGCCTATAAAAAGCTTGATTTTAGTAAAATTATGAGTTTATTAGAATGGAATTAGGCTGATATTAGCCAAAAGATTAAAATCATAAATAATTTAGAAATTGGAAAGTTTGATAGATTTGAAAATAAACAAAACTATGCAATCAAAATAAGATTCCTCTAACAAATAAAAATTGCATAAAAATTTTTATTATCAAAGTTCTTTAATTGATTGCGAAGTTTTACTGAATCGATTTTGTAACTTCAATACCTAGCTGTTCCATTCTATATCTTAATTTAGATCTGGATAAGCCAAGAACCTTTGCCGCTTTAACTTGATTTCCCTTAGTAATGGTAAGGGTTTTAAGGATTAGATCTTTTAAAACGACATCTATTTTCACACCTTCTGGGGGTACGCTTAATTCAAATGAAGTATTTCCTGCGTTATCATCTTTATTTAATTTTTTTAGAAAACTAAAATGCTGCTCTTTAATCTCATCGCCTTCCATCATTAGTACGGCTCTTTCCATTCCATTTCTCAGTTCTCTAATATTGCCTTTCCAATGATAGTCTTGCAGCAATTTTATAGCTTCTTCACTAATGCCTTTTACTTGCTGATCAAATTTTTGTGCAAACTCTTTAACAAATGAATAGGCTAAAATTGGAATGTCTTCTTTTCTATCTTTCAAAGATGGGATTGTAACAGTTGCAACATTTAATCTGTAATATAAATCTTCTCTAAATGTTCCTTTTTTAACTTCCTCTTCCAGACTTCGATTTGTTGCAGCAAGTACACGCACATTAACTGTAATTTCTTTTTCACCACCAACTCTGTAAAATTTTCTTTCTTGTAAAACGCGCAATAATTTTACTTGAATATCTAAACTAAGCTCGCCAATTTCATCGAGTAGAATTGTACCCCCGTTAGCAAGTTCAAATTTTCCTAATTTTGTTTTTTGTGCAGCACCAGTAAAAGCTCCCCGTTCATGACCAAACAATTCACTTTCTGCAAGCTCTTTTGGTATTGATCCGCAATTTATTGATATAAATACGTTGTTTTGTCTAGGACTAATTTGATGAATATATTTTGCAAAAACTTCTTTACCAGTTCCGCTGGCACCTTCCAACAAGATTGTCGTGTCATCGCTCTTTGCTAATTTTTCTACCATGTTTAGCACGCGTTGAATTTGTTTACTCTTTCCAAAGAATTCTCTGGTGAGTTTATCTGTGTTCATCATTGCGTGAAGTTCATTAACTTCAAGCTGAAGCCTTAAATGTTTTACACATTTTTCAAGCACTATTGCAAGTTGATCAATTTCAATCGGCTTTAAAAGAAAGTCGAAAGCCCCTAATTTCATTGCCTCAACTGCAATTTTTACATCAGCATATGCTGTTATCATAATTACTGGAATATGGAAAAATTTCCTCTGGAGAATCTTTAATATGTCTAATCCATTATGAGTTGTAAGATAAATATCCAACAAAACAATATCTGGCTGATGTAAAGTCACCGAGTTTTCAACTTGGGCTCCATCCATGCAAACATCAACATCGTAACCTAATTTTATTAAAACTTTTTTAAGTGACATCACTACAAGATTATCATCATCAACAAGTAAAACTTTTGGTTTCATTCTTCCTCTTTATTCCACTTTAAATTCAATTGTAAAGTTGGTTCCCTTTGTGGTATTATTTTTCAATTCAAACTTTGCTTCATGCTCTTCTAAAATTGATTTACAAACACTTAGACCTAAACCTGTTCCATTTTCTTTGCTTGTGTAAAAATCATTAAATATTTCATTTATTTTTTCCTCAGAAATTCCCAAGCCTTCATCAATAATCTCTACTTTTACATTTCCGTTATTGTGAAATGAATTAATTAAAATGTTTGAGTTATCCTCACTTGCTTCAATAGAATTAGAGATAATATTTACAAGCACCTGTAAAATTTTTGCTTCACTAATTTTTATTTTGGGAATTCCGTCGGTTAATTTTAATTGAACAGAAATATTTTTTTTGTTTGCGTTCCCTTTAGTAATGCTAACGGATTTATTGATTATTTCATTTATACAATAATGATTAAAATCATCTCTATATTTTCTAGAAAACTCAAGTGTGTTATAAATAAGTTTATCAATCATATCTGCAGCTTCTAAAGAGGCGTCAATACACTCTAAAGTTTCCTCATCATATTTTTCGCTACTCATTTTTAAGTAATCTAAATTTAACTTAATAACAGAAAGTGGATTTTTAATTTCGTGGGTAAGACTAGCAGCAAGCTTGCCAAGAATTTGCAGTTTATTTTCGTGAACTTTAGCTGGCAAAGTTAAATCCATTTGTTTTGAATTGACAAATTAAATTTAACTTTTTTTATAAATAAAAGTATAGTGTTTATTAAAATTTAGTAATTCAATAAAAAAGGCCGCCCTTTTGAGACAGCCTTAAATTTTAGCTTTCTTCAGAAAACTTTTTGATAATTTCATCGGCAACCTTACCAATTACTTCATCAGTATTATAGTAACCGCTTTCAATTTTTGTTTTTACTTCGGTCATCATTTTAGGATCTATTCCTTCTGATTTAAGTTTTTTAGCTGCATCAGAAAGTTCAAGCTTATCAGTTTTTTGCTGAGTTTGCCGACTCGCTGCTTGTTCTTGTTTTTTGTAAGCTTCGGTATAACGACCGTAACTATTTCCCACTCCCTTAATATTCACTTTATCACCTCTGGTAATTTATTAATTTTTTTTGATTTATCGTTTTAGAAAGTTCCATACTAATTTTTTTTTGAACTTCTTTTTTCTTTTCTATAATACTATCGAACTTTTCGTTAATCAGTTTAATTGCAGTTTGATATTCATCACGTTCTGATTTATATTCCTCAGTTATTAAACTATTTTTTACTTTATTTTTCCTTTCTTCAATTCCGTGAGCAAGATTTTTAATCTTATTCATATTTGAATCAAAGTTTTCGTCATTAATATTATTTAAGTTTTCTAAAACAATATAAAGGTTTTTTTTTAATTCTTGAAAATTTTGATTGAATTCCATAGCTATGCTAAAATTCCCGCCATTTGATAATAACTTTGAGTTTCATATAAAGAAATTAATTGCATTTGCATTACTTCATATTGATGGCGCAAAACCGCAGCACTACTATCAATATGGGTTTGTTTATTTGTAATTTTATCCGTGTAATATGTTACAGATTTATCATATGAATCTGTTAAATTTGTAATTATACCAGTCTCTCCAGAATATCTGTCTGTCAGATTATATAATTGAGTAGCAATTCCATTATCTGAATTAAATAGATTTTCAACTTGCTTTGGGTTATTTTTTAAAGCTTCTTCTAATTTTGCATCATCTGAAACAGTTAAGCCTTTTAAAGGATCGAAAGAAATTCCAATCTCATCTAATCTGCTGTATTTCCCAGCATCAATTCCCTCAACACTCTGGTAGGCAATTTTAGAAAATGCTTGAATTAGTCCGGAGGCACTTGCATTACCTACAAATATTCCTCTATCACCATCTTCCGTTGAACCTGAGTTATTTTTTGCAAAGGCATATGCTGAATTAAATTTGGCAATAAAATCTTTCATATCTGTTTTTATTGCTTCAACATTATTCTTTACTATCATATTTATAGTTGGAACTCCAACTTCCATTGCCTGCTTTAATTGCAGTGTAACGCCAGATACTAAATCTGAAATAGTATTGGAATCTCTTGTTATATCAATTCCATTCATCGTTAATTTGGAATTTAGTTCATCTGTTGTATAAGAATAACCGCCGCTGTTTTGTGAAAATATTTGTCTAGAACTAAAATTCATTCCAATTGCATTTAAGGCAGAACCGGTAACATCTTTAATTGTAACACTATTTGCAGAGCCTGATTCTGCTGCAACGAGTGATAATTTTGATTCGCCATTTTTAGGTGAGAATACAGAAGCGTTCACAACACCCTCAGCCTTTTCATTTATTGATTTGGAAATCTTTTCCATTAATTCATTATAAGTTTCAGTTCCAACTAATTCAATATCAATATTTTCATCAAACTCACCGCTTGCTACTTGAAAAGTGTAAGTTCCGGCACTTAATCCAGCCATACTAGCTGAAGCAACTGTATCAGACATTACTAAATCATTTTTAGCAAGCTGAGTGATTTTTAAATCATAAGAACTATTAGATGCCGTGCTTGAAGCGGTAGCTGTAAAATAATCTTCATTGCTTAACACAGTAGTTTTAGTGTTAAATTTATTATTAGTTGAGACATCCTGAAAATCTTTTAATAATGATTTTAAAGACGACAAGCGAGTTCCTAAAGTTCCCCAAGCAGTGGATAACTGTGAAAATCTAGATTTCCTAGATTCCAGAGGAGTAATACTTTTTTGCTTCTCTGAAGTTTTATAACTATTGATTAAATTATTAATGCTAGATGAACTTAAAATATCCATCTTAATACTCCTTAGCTTTCTCGATTGTTAAAAGCGCCAATCCAAGTTTTTCTTAACTCAGATAAAATATTATCAACAACATCAAAATTACTTAGTCTAATTTGATCTTGACAAAATTCATATAATCTTTTTAAACCATTTGAAATTTCGTTAACCTCTTTTGTATCATATCTTAACGCTGATATCAATTCTGTTAAAGCTTTATTTGTTTTTTCTATGTTCTTCTTTTTACATTGAGCAATTGCAAAATCATAAACTTTTATTAATAATTGTTGTGGAGTGGCATTCATTATCTCATTTACAACATATGCGTTTGCTCTGTTATTATTATATGACTCGGTAGTCCTTAAAACAGCATTTGAGTAATACATTCTTTACCTATTTAATTTCTTGTTTTAGTTTACGATATAAAAAGCTCTCTCAACTAAGTTGAGAGAGCTTATCAGTAATGAGATAATTATTAACCGAATAATTGTAACACTTGCTGTGGAGCCATGTTTAATTGAGCGAACATTGCTGAAGCAGCCTGTGCTCCAATTTGAGCTTTGGTAGAATTTAATGATTCCATTGCTACATCTGCGTCAAATAACCTTGAATAAGCAGATTGTGAGTTAGAAATAGCTGACGATAAGAAATCTTGCTTAGCCATTAATCTTTGTGAATAGTTACCTATTGCACCAAGAGAAGCATCTATTGCATTTTCAAGACCATCAAGTTTACCAGCAGTTACATCTGTTATATTACCAATAGTTCCTGATGCAACACTACCAAGCTGTTCGAGACCATCTTTTACTGCAACAGAAATACCAGCTACTGATGCACCGTCAACTGAACCACTTGCAGTACCTGCTAAACCATTAGCATAATCAATCTTAATTGTATCTGTAGATGATACACCAGTTTGGAAAGTAAAGCCAGCACCAGCACCATTTGCAGTTGAAGCTAACAAAGTTGTTTCATTAAACTTTGTTTCGTTAAAAGCAGAAGCTAATTCAGCTGCGATTGATTTAATATCTTTCGCAATAGCATCTTTATCAGCGGTTGGGTTGCTTGCATCTGCAACTTTACCTCTGATTTGTGTAATCATATCTTTCATACTTATCAACTGACTTTCGGCAGTTGCAAGCAGATCTTGTGCAGATCCAACGTTACGTTGAGCTGATTGCATAATTGTAACTTTAGAGTCAAGTGATTTACCAACGTTAAAACCGGATGTATCATCAGCTACGTTGTTTATTCTCTTTTGTGAAGCTAAGCGTAATTGAGCTGTTTGAGCTTTAGCGTTTAACTTTGCAAGAGCATCATATGCCTTTAAAGCGCCTACGTTTGTGTTGATTCTAAAAGATTGTGACATGTTAAACCTCCATGTTTGTTTTGTTTATGCAGGCATCCTTGCCTACACTTGTTAATTGATCAATCGGAACCTACCGATTGAAATTTGTTAGTTAATAATTTACTCAAACATATTATCGGGGAGTCATATTAAAAGTTTAGTGGTTCGTAAAAGATTTTTTCATACGGTATTTATTGGTGATCCATATCAATACAGAGCGGGAACAAGTTTTAAAAATATCTAAAAACTTAATTGATGCTTAAATTAGGCAAACTTATTAATGGAGCAATTTTTTCTTTCAAAATTTGTAGTTTATTAAAATATGGTGAGTTGTACGCTATTTTTGCTTCAGCAATTTTAATTATTTCAGCTAATTTTTGAAAGTCTTCTGAAACAACATAAATTGAAGCGAGATAAAAAATTGCGGAAATATTATTTCCATTTACTTCTAAAGATGTTTGTAATATTAATTCTGCTTCTTCAAGCTGATTAATACTGATTAAAAACTCTCCAAAATTTGTAAGATATCCAATATCAGAATTAAATTTATCATAGAGACTTGAGAAGAAATCTAATTTGAATTCTGCATTATTATTTTTTTTAAGCAATTTTAAAATTAGTTCTAAGCTACTATCCTTAATTATTTCTTGTAATAAGTAAATATCATTTTCATTTGTTTGATTATTTTGAAGAATATTTACCAACAAAATTTCTTCCTTTTCTGCAACATTACTTAATTTTTTTAAGAAATATTTTAAGTCTTCAGAATTATCTGTAGATAATGAAATTAAAATTCCTTGATAAATAATTTTTTTATCATCAACAACAATATCTATTGCGCTTCTATTTTTTTTAGAATTTTTTAATTTAACGTTCTGTTGCAATGAATTTTTACAAAATCCAAGGGCTTTAATGTTTTCATTTAGTTTCAAATAAATTTGTGAAGAAAGTAAATTGAGCAAAGGATGATTATTATTTTCTTGGAGAGCTTCATCAATCATTTTTTTTGCAATCTCAATACGTCCAATATTTAATTCATAATCGGTAATGTGTAAATAACAAATTGATCTAATTTCTTTAGATAAATCTTTCCCTTCTAACGCCCTTTTAGCATATTCAACAGCTGTGTCTCTATTATTTAGAATAGAATAAGAATTTGAAATTTGGTATGCTCCATATGATGTTGGCTGCTCTTTATATTCAGCCAATAACAATTCAAGATTCCTTTCAGCCTTCTGTATTAAAACATTTCTTGATACATTATACCCTAGATGAATAATTTCAATTGTCGAATCAACAAGCTTATAATTCAACTTTGTTAAAGAAGGTTGAATCTGCTCATGAGCCTTTCCAGTAAACAAGAGATTTTTATTATTTCTGAAAAGACGAACATATTTCATAATTGATGATGAGTCTTTGTAATCATCAATATTATTGATAATACAGTTTATTGCTAATTTATTATTGTTCTTAGTTTTATTTAGTAATTCATTTTTCGATTTAGAATTTATTCTTTCATCGGCATCCAAATATAATATCCAATCACCTGTAGATTTTGAAAGAGCAAAATTACGAGCTGCTGAGAAATCTTTAATCCATTCAAAATGAAAAATTTTTGCATTAAATTCCTCAGCAATATTTAAAGTATTATCAGTTGAACCGGTATCAACTATAACAATTTCATCGACTATTCCTTTAACTGATTCTAAACAGCCGCGTAGATATTTATCTTCATTTTTAACAATCATGCTTAGAGTAATCTTAGGCATTTTGAATAATCTCCTTTTTTACCTGTTCTAGAACTGTATTGTGATTATTTGGTAAATTTAATTTTTTATTAACCTGTTCTAATCTTAAACTTGCGTTTTTATTTTGCCCATCGTTCGCCACTGCCCACTCTAACATTGTTTTTGAATCTTCATAAAGTTCGGCTCTGATAAAAACTTCGCCCAAACCATAGCAGGCTTGAGACGAACTTGGATTGTTTTTTAATTCTTCCTCAAAATATTCTTTTGCTACTTCAAGATCATTTTTTGATAATGCAATTGTTCCAGCAATATTTAATAAGTCTTCTTTTGTTATTTTTTCATATCCGACTCTCTTTGAAAGATCATAATTTTCTAATGCAAGATTGATATTACTAATTGCTAAATCATATTCTTCATCATCAATATTAATAAAAGTTCTTGCAATACTTTGATTAAAAATATCTTTATTAATTGGACATTCTATTTTTCGCTCCTTTATTTTTTCACCTTTTAACCAAATTGCTTCAAGGTTACCACCCCATTTATCAATAAAGATTTTTTCATTTGTTTCTAATCTTTTTGCATAAGCATTTTCACCATTTGCTTTAAAACTAACAGATCCGTAATGATGAATAAATACACCTTTTGCCACAACGGCTTTATAACCCGCAAGTTGATTTCTTAAACAGAAATCATCATCCTCATAATTACCTGGTGAAAATCTTTCATCCAAGCCACCAATTTTATCAATCACTTCTCTTTTAATTAATGTGCATAAAAATGCGAGCCTTGGAAATTCGAATATTTCATTTTTGTTTTTATTTGATATTTTTTCTGCATACTGATGCATCTCTTCTATTGAAGAATAATTAGCATCTTTATCGATTTGAATTCCACTGACTTTATTTGTAATTGGGCCAACTAAACCAATTTTATCATCTTTATTTATGACTGATAATAATCCGCTCAACCAATTTTTTGTTACAACTATATCATTGTTTGCAATTAAGACATAATTCCCAGTTGAAATTGCTATACCTTGATTCACAGCTATTGGGAAACCGTTATTAGTTTTATTATAAATTACTTTTACTTCCGGTTTTAGTTCTAATTTATTTAAGTATTCAATTGTTTCTCTATTGCTATTATTATCAACAATAATTAATTCAAAAGAGTTAGTATGTTCATAAATTGAGTTTACAAATTCTTCAAGATATTTTTTCTGGTTAAAGTTTGGAACAACAATGGAAACTAATTCAGATTTCATTTGGGCTTTTACCAGATATTGATAATGAACACCTTCATCTGATAATGAACTTGTGTCCAAACCATTAATTCCTCTTACAGAACTTTTGAATTGCTCCCAAACAGCAATATGATTTAGATCGGTTGGAACTAAACTAACTGCATTCATTTCCAATTTTTCTGTTCCCATTTCTTTAAACATTCTCGCAATACTATTACGCGTAAAAAATTTAAAATGAGTTCTATCCAAAAGTCCGGCATCGGTATAATTCCAATGACCTTGCACAAGATCTAGTAGCACACTCCAATGCCTTACATTAGGTATACTAGCTACTATTTCTCCACCAGATTTTAATTTAGTTTTAATATCTTTCAGGATTGATTCCGGATCGGTTAAATGTTCTAAAACATCAGCAAATATTATTGTATCAAAATAGCCGTTTGGAATTTTATCCAATACATCTTCAACACCGCCCGAAAATACTTTGTCTAGTTTTTTTGCTGCTTCTTTGGCTGCCCCATCAACATATTCAATTCCCCAAACTTCTGCATTGAGTTTAGATTTTAGTTGCGATGCCATTAAACCATTGCCACATCCAACATCTAAAATTCTCTTAGAATTGGGGTTTACAAAATTTTGTACTTCTGGTCTGGAATGAGTGTAATAATTGGTTTGATCAGCATTTTTTACTGCTTTTGAATCGTTAATTTTTCAATTTTTTACCATCATTAACTTTGTTCATTATAAATTCAACCCTTTTTTTTCCTATGCTTTTTAACTAATTTTTTTTTCACTTTTAGATTTGGTTTTCCGATCTAAATTTAATGCTGCTGATATTCCATTGAAAATTCTTTTTCTGAATTATCGTAATTGTTTTTTCTTCCTTAAATTCATCAACCCCACTAATCTTGGTTGTAACTAATACTTTTCTAAAGCTAAGTATTCATAAAGTTTTAATGGATTCATGGAGGAAGTAGCATCATTTATTCCATGAGGAATAATGCAGAGATCAAAAGAACTAATAAATTCTTTAATTCTTGAGTTATTAACCGGTGGTAAAATATGAACATTACCCTTTTCTGAAATTTTTTGTAAACCTTCACTAGGACTTGTACCAATAAATACAAAATTATTTTTATTGTGGTTGGATGTAATTATATCAATAAACTTTTGATCCAACCTAAATGATAATGCTCCAGCATAACCTTCTAAATGGTCCATCAATGTTTTTTAGTTCCTCAGGTCTTTTAAGCTTTGGTTTGTTAGGAGTTCTGAATTAACAGCATTAGGCAAATAGAAAATATTATTATTTGCAGAACTAAAATCATTTACCATATTTCAGATACTGTAAAACATAAGTTGGATTTGATAATATTTGATTATAAGAATCACTTTTCTGATTGAAATGAAGCTTGATCAGCAGCATAAAGTCTATGGTCATCTAACAATATCAGTACGATTATTATCAATGAAGTTTGAAAATTCAAGATTGCGTAACGAGACATAAAATGAGGAGGATACAACCATAGAATATAATCTTTTATTCCTTCGTTTGTTAAAAGTTGTGTTATTCCTCTGAAAATTTCATCAACTTTTTCTTTAGTTAAATCACCAGAATAAGTTTCTTATATGTTATTACTTCTTTATCAATAAAAACTTTTCTTCAACATTTTTTATTTACTTCAATATTTGCATCAAAATTTTTCACTTCTTTTGCATTAAAAGACTCAATATTTATAGGTGGTTCTATATGAACAACTTTATTAATATTATTATTTTTTACTAGTGTTCTAGCCAACATTTCATTTCTTCGACCGTAAAGTCCCCAATCGTTCTTGGTACCAAAAATTTACAATGTTAATTCCATCTGAAGAATCAGTCCGTTCTAGAAATGGAGCGAAATTTCGATTTGTTCATTTCACTAATATATTCTGAAATTTTTTTATGAGAATAAAAACAAATTTTAACATTAACTCATGTTTATAACTTTTGTTTCAAGTTTTGATTCAGAAACAGCAAAATCATGAAATAATCAGTCTCTGCACAATAAATTGTTGTTTGAATCCCAAATTCACATTTGCAAGTCTTAGTGATAATTCGGTACCTTCCCAGCCAAACAATAGTGGATTCATTCCGCCAACTTCTTGATATGCTTTTTTTCGAAAGCAGAATTTCCTTCAGTATTTATTATTGACGTTGGGCTGATTGCCCATATCATAATGCTCTGCAATACTATTGTTTTTATTTTCAGTTTTTGGCAATACTTTTCCTCTAAGTCCAGTAATATTGTGTATGTTTCAAATGCATGTATTATTGAATAGACATAATTATCTGGAACAATAGCATCATCATCTAGAAATGCAACTATTTCACCTTTTTGCAAAATGAACCAACAACATTTCTTCCTTCGGAAAGGATGAAATTCATTGGACATCGTATTTTAATTGATTGGTAGGCTAATAAGTTCGTATAAAACTTCATCGTTTCCTCCGTTATCAACAACTATTATTTCAAAATTTGAATATTGAAATTATTTAGAACTGATTCAACACAACGAACTAAATCTATTTTTTGTATTGTAGGACACAATAATGAATTGAGATGGTTGGATATTTTATTTTACAAAGATTGTAATGACGAGGAAATTTATTGTATTAATATTTTTAAGCAAACTATTTATAAAGGTTTCAGCATTTTTAAAATCGGATTTGGATGCATTTGATGCATCAATGAATAATCAGACGCAAATTTGTTTATTTCTTTTTTGATCTCTTATTTCTCCTTAAATTGCTTCTTTCTTAATATTTGCAATTTTGTTCTTTGCAATTGACATAATTACCTTTTTATTGGCTAATGAATTACCGTGAACTCTATATAAATATAATTCATTATCAACGAAATTAAGTTTTTTACTTCTTCCAATTTATATGTTATATCCTTATCTGTATCAAAGCGAAGAGTTGTATTATAACCTTCGGTTAAATTATAAAAACTTTTTTTTAAGTTTTATTATTTGAAACAACATTTTGATCTAAATTTGTTGATTCTTCCTCTACTTGTTTAGCAAAAGCTTCACGCGATGGCTTAAATATTTTCATCACAATAAATAAATTGCATCATAAATCAAACCACAATCATAATTGCTCTAAATGCAGCATTAACTAGTATCTTCGCCATTTTCAACCAATGCATCATCTGATCCCATTGTTCCAAATAATGGAGCTTGTGAGCTGTTTATTCCCTGCACCTTTGCAAACGCAACCCCATTATTTTGATTTAACTTAATTAGTTTAATACGACTATCAGTTAGATATTTTGATATTAGATCAACTGATCCATCTGATGAATAATCATCTACAATAACTAATTCCCAATTTAGTATAAGTTTGTTTGAATTTCAAAATTTATTGCTTCAGATATATATTGTTTCATTATTGTAATTTGGCATTATTATAGAAAAAAATGGATTTTTTTTCGTTATACTATTAAATTGCATAAAGTGATTTTTCTTTAATTTGTTATTCAAAATATTTTTATTATGGCTCATTTATTAAATGAGGATGTTCATTAATTTTTTAGAAAGTTGACTCTGGTAATTTTTTCTTATTGGAAAAATCAAATTAAATACTTCCGCCATTCTCTCATTGAACATTTTTTCGAAATATTGTTTCCATTCTTTTTATTTTATAAAATCTATTTAGTTTACAGAAGATCAACTTGAATTGATTTTTTATATTCTTCAGTTTGAAGACCATTGAAGTTGGGTGCACTCTATATATGCCATCTTCGACAGTATCTAAATATTTGCCTTTCCCAAAGTTTCCTAAAAACTTGTTAATGATGTATCGCTAATAAGATAATTAAAGATAATTTTTAAAACATTTCTAAAACACATTGTTAATGTTGCAATCCACACGACCTTTCATCGTTCTTCTTCTGAAAAATCTTTTTTGTTTGCATCTGGTTTGTTCGAGGTTTTTATTAACTACCGTCATTTTAACCTTTTTGAATTATGGTATGTTATAACATATTCATCATTCTTTTCTAAAAAATCGACTTGTTTTTGTAATTTATTTGGATCAATCCAATAATCATCACCTTCACACATTGCAATATATTTACCTTTGTTCTAGGGTATAATTATATCTACCAGAAATTTAATCTCCCTTTTGAATACTTATTTTCAGATTGAATAAATTGGTTTTAAAGAAGTCAGGATATTTATCTTCATATTCATTGATTATTTTAACTACCGTATTATCAGTTGAAGCATCATCATGGATTATTATTTCAATTGTGAAATTTGTTTTCTGTAGTAGAATTCCATCAAGTGCTTCTCTAATATAATTTCTTATAGGTTATGATTATATGTTACAACAACAAATACTAACTTTTATAAGGATTATTATTTATTGTTTCTTTCTCATAAATTATTCATCTTCGATTTTAATATAAATGCATTGGTCTCTATTTAAAAATTCACCCATCTATCATTTCTAACAATATTTTTATTTTGATAAACTCTGGTATTTAATATTTGAGTTTACTATTTGTTCAGCAATTCCAATTTTATCCATTATTTCCCAAGTGTTCGGTATATTATCTTTTACAAAGTTGATTATTTCACCTTTACTTCCATTCTCAGTAAATAACGGATAATTAATATCACCTTTCCAATTAAAACCAAGTTGAAAACCATAATTTTGCAGTATTCAGAAAAGAAATTAAGGTTATTAATAATTTTTTTTTTACATTGGTCTATTGAAATTTCTTTATCTCCAAAATCATCACCAATGTGGTGTAGAAACATTTAGTAAAAAGAACTATGTCCGTCTGAATTCTATATTGTTCTTTGGAAAATTGGAAATATTCATTTTGCACATCAATTAAGTTTTCTTTAGCAATTAACTTAGAGGCTTCGGTCACAAAATCGGCATGTGCGTTGTTCCCTTCATAAAATATAACTTTAGAAGCACCTTTTTCTAAAAGCTCAAAAGAGAAATATCCAGTGTTGCCACCAATATCCAATATTGATTTACCTCGAGGATCAATATGTTTTAATAAGTATTCTAATCTCTCAACTTCATATCTAGAGTTAATTGCCAAATCTTCTATATCAACAAAATTTCTAAGAGACGTTGGTAGAACTTGATAATTGCAATGTTTACTTGATCTCTGCAATAGTTCTTTTAAGTTATTTTTTAATTGATTCAAATTAGCTCACTCTCATATATAAGTTTTGTATCATCTTTTTTATAAATATCATTTTTTTCGAATTGGGAACGATTTTTAGAAAATTTATCAGAAGAATAATCATGAAATACGTTTGCAACTGCATTTTGTTCATCCAAAAATATTCCACCAGACCAATAATACTTTGTGCCCAGTTTATAATCTTTCTTTTTGGGGGAATTGATAAGATTGTTGTCATTAGCAAATTGATAGAAAAGATCCATACCTGAATCTAGTATTAATTGAGAAGGACCCCACAATCTTGGATTTGCTTCAATCATATAATAATTTTCATTATACTTCTTTAATTCAATCATTATTAATCCAAAAAAACCTTCTTCAATTAACATTTTGGCATATTTTTCTGATATTTCAGATTCATGAATATCTGATGAGACAGCTGCAACAATTGACAATCCATTATTTTGCTGAATTAAATTCTCCTGAGAATAGACCGAGTAATTGCCTGATTTACTAATATAGAAGAGTAAGTAGATAGATTTACCCCCAATAAATTTTTGAAAATAATAACTTTTCAAATCAAGGCTATTTTCAATATTCTTAAATTCAGCTTCTGAATTAATAATAATTGGCTTTTCATTAACTGACCTCGTAGCTCCAAAATATTTTTTAGCTTTTATTACAAATGGATAATCAACATTAGTAATTGAATTATATTCGTAAGGGATTTGTAGATCGTATTTTTGGCATAAATTTCCAAAACTATATTTGTCAGAAATACTTCTATAAAGTGGTTCATCACAAAGTGGAATAATAAAATTGTTTTTTCTAAAGTTCTGGCCTCGATGCTAAAAATAAATCTATTTAGGAAATTCAGTTGAAGGAAGAATTATTATTTTATCTGCCCCTAATTTTTTTTAATTATTTTACCAACATGCTTTATATATTTTATTGAAAGGTTTTCTGATTTACGAATTGATATTATTTTACATTTATATTCAGACAAAAAATTTTGTCATTCAGATGAAGAAGCCACTATAGAAAATTTTATATTTTTTTGTTCAACAAAATCTGCAAAAGGCTATTACTCCTCTATAATTGTACCCTGATAATATTAGTATAGAATTACTTTTTTAACCTTACCACACACAACTTCCTGAAATAATTCTTTCAACATCTCTCTCTTCCAAATCAGCGTAAATTGGTAAACAAATTACTTCTTCAGAAGCTTTTTCTGCCCATGGCAATTTTTCTGGATTTGAGGATTCTAAATTTCTATATGTTGGGAAATGACTAATCAGTGGATAAAAATAACGTCTTCCAAAAATTTTATTTTCTTTCAATTTATAATAAAGTTCGTCCCTTGTCATTCCATATTTTTCGCTATTTACAAAAATTGGGAAGTAACCATAATTATTTACAACGCTCGGCTGATTTTCAAGAAATTCAATTCCACTTACGTGTTTTAATTCTTCTCTATAAAAATGAGCTATGGTTTTCCTTTTTAACCTATTTTTCTCAAAATCTTTTAATTGTAGTATGCCAACAGCAGCTTGTAGTTCATTCATTTTTGCATTGATACCAGGAGCAATAACAGTAGTCTCTCCAGCAAATCCAAAATTTTTCAAGTAATCAATTCTCTTTTTAATTTTTGGATCGTGACAAATTATTGCGCCGCCTTCAAAAGTGTTATAAACTTTAGTTGCGTGAAAACTAAGAACTGAGAGATCGCCAAAATTCAATATTGACTCATTATTAATTTTGACTCCAAAAGCATGTGCTGCATCATAAATAATTTTTACTCCATACACATCGCCAATATCTTGAATTGCTTCAACATCACATGGTGTGCCGTAAACATGGACAGGTAAAATAGCTGATGTGTTTTCTGTCAGTAATTTTTCAATTTGTTTAGGATCGATGTTGCATGTGATTGGATCTATATCACAGAAAACTGGAGTGATTCCGTTCCATTTAATTGCATGTGTGGTAGCAACAAAACTGTAGGGAGTTGTGATTACTTCACCCTTAATATCCAAAACTTGTAATGCAGCAATTAAGGCAAGAGTTCCGTTTGTAAAAAGAGAGATATATTCAACACCCAAATACTGCGCTAATTCAAGCTCCAACTGCTGATGAAATTTTCCGTTGTTTGTAAGTATTTTTGATTTCCAAATTTCTTTTAAAAGAACATTAAAATCCTCCAAATTTGGGAGTGAAGGTTGATTGACGAAAATACCTTTTTCTTTAACTTCTGCATAATTATGCAAAGTTTGTGGTTTATATGTTTTGGCTGTGTTCAATATAATTCGATTATAATTTATTGGTTTAATCGACTTAATTATGCCAAAATCATTCCAATAATTTTTATTTGTTTTTAGCCTATTTTAACAGATTATTGTGCGGACATAAGAATTACTGGCTAATATTAACCAGCATTTTCAAGCGAGGTAAGTAAATTATTAAGCGGAGTTATAAAATCATCTATCTCTTTTTTAGCTATGTTATATTTGTAATTGTAATTTTGATCTCTTTCTTTAACAAACTCTTTTATTATTTTCTCTTGTGTTGTAATTCTATCAATAAATTTTTGTTCGTAAATTTTTGTCTTTAATACAGATTCTTCTTCAAGCAGGCTTCTTTCTTGGGCTTCCATTTCTTTTACATATTTCAATTTATTTACTAAATTTTTCTTTTCGTCATTTTTTTCCCACATAGAAGAAATTGAGGTAAATATAGAAATTCCAATTCCAAGCAAAAATGTTACACCACCCCATTTTATGCCACTTAAAGCTAAAGCTTTAATTGTGCTGCTTTCTTCACTTAATCCCATAATAGAAGAAATTGTGCCTACTACCAAAAATACGATTATTGAAATCACAACCGTAAAAATCATTGAGCTATAAAAAACTTGCTGAGGATTATAATTATGACTTTCATCCAAATGCTTAATTTTTGCTTCTAAATGCTTTGCTCTTTCTGCCAAGCTTTCTTCTAAATGATCTGAGGCTTCTTTTTTAGTCATGCTAATTTTCTTTTTAGCGTCTTCTCTTTCTTGTTTTAGAAGGGCGAGTTGTCTTTTATTCTGCTCAATTTGTTTATCAAAAACATTAATATCTTCCTTAATTTGCTCAAAATAATGAGATTCAATTAAGTTTCGTACATATTCTATTAGTGTAATTAATTTATCTCTAAAAATTTGTTCTACTATTCTGATTAGTCCATTACGCTTTTGCTTATAGGAATCTAGAGCATTTTTAAGAAATTCAATTTCTTTAGATACACTATCATCGAAAAAACTTTTTATTCTAAGGTTATCCAAATTAATTAGTTTGCTGTATGTTATATCCATACTATTGCTATCGCTTGAAAAAAGTGATCTTAAAAGAAAATCAATATCCGGGAGTAATTGAGCAAATCCCAGTTCATTAAAAACATTATAAAAGTTTGCACCATTATAAAAAAATGAAAATAATTTTAAATGATTATAATTTATTGCATATTGAAACCTCATTCTATCAAACTCTAAAACACTTTTTAGTCCGTCAAATGCTGAGTCAAAATCATCTAGGTATCTGCTACTTAAAGCAATATAATAATATGCATTGACACCATGTTCATTATAGTTTAGTGATTCTATAAATGTATTGCGAGCTTGTTTATATTCATATTCTTGAAGATGAGCAAAACCTTTAAATATATTAGTGTAATATAAAAGTTCTGTTTTTATTGGAGGATCTATATCGCAATTATTAATTACTTCAATTGCTCTTGTAAAGAGTTCAATAGCTCGGTGCGGATTATAAACGCTTTTATCAAAGGTTAAAATGGTGCCGTAAATAATGAGGTTATAAAAACTTTGATATGTAAAGTTTCTATCAACCTGATTGCCAATACTTAATGCAAAATATTGTTTCTCTTTAGTTGTTTTTTGTGTAATCCATTTAGAATAGTATTTTTTTATTTCTCTATAGTTACTTACGAAATTGAATTTATTATTTTTTGCAAACAATAAATCCTCTACCTGCTTTATAACTGTACATTCAGAAATCCAAAAAAATTGTGCTGTATCTAGTCGTAAAAAATAGTCGGAAATTTCTCGGGGCAGATTTATTGAGTAAAACTTGGAAGAATGATTTATAAAGTATTCAAAACTTATTTCATCTTTTATAAGATCGGAGAAATGCTCTCTTCCGTAATTACGGAACTTCGCAATTTCTAATTCCTTAGAAAGATTGGCTTCGTCTATATTTTCTAATACGTTATTTCCGTTTAAGAGCATTCTTCATCCATGAAGTTGTAGATCTTCTTCTACTAAGTATGTGAAATTCCTTTTTCGAATTATAATCGTATTATTGACTTATTAGTTTAATAGATATGACGTGTAATTTTTCATACGTCACAGATATGCATGGTACTTTGATTTTATCAGTTTTCAGCTAAAACAATTCTTTTATTTTTTCAACTGGGCGAGCTAATATTGCTTTTTCTCCTTTTTCAACAATCGGTCTTTGTATTAAATCGTGATTTTCAATCATAAAATTTAATATTTGTTCTTCTGAGTAACTATTTTCTTTTATATTCAGTACTTTAAATGCAGATTCATTTTTTCTTAAAAGTTCGCTGGGCTTCATATCCATTTTTTTAAGCAGCGTTTTAAGTTTATTTTTTGTGAAAGGCTTTATATAATAATTTATTTTATCGAACTCAATTCCCATTTCATTTAACATTTTTATAGTTTTTCTGCAAGTTGTACATGTGGGTTTTTCATAAACAATTATTTTGTGCATTTTAAACTCCATAATATTTTCTATTTTACAGATTTAAACTAAAAAGAATTTTGAAGTATTTTTAAAATTATTTTCTAATTTTCGAAAACAAAAAAAATTGACAAAATTATGAACTTAAAATTAACCATAAAAACCGGAAGCGAAACAAACTCCGGAACTGATGCAGATGTTTCAATCGTTATTCACGGAAGCCTTTTAAAGACTAAAGAAACATCTTTAAACAAGCATCAAAATAAGAACGTTTTTGAAAAAGATAGCGTTGACACATTTTTGATTGATACTGAAAATATTGGTGAAATTGAAAAAATAGAAATTTGGCACAATAATAAATGGCTTGGAGCTGATTGGCTTTTAGAGCATTGCGCAATTGAAAATTTAGATAGTGGAAAATCATATTTTTTCCCAATTAATAAATGGATTAAGGGGAATTCTCAATATGAATTTGAGCCAGTTAATTTAATTAATTACAATTTTGAAATAACAACTGGAACATTGCCCGGAGCAGGAAGCAACTCGAATTTATTCATCTCAATTATTGGATCAAAAGACTATACATCATTTTTTAATGTGAAACCTTTCTTAAAAAATAAAGATTTTGTAACCGGGCATACGGAAATATTTACAATTCAAAATGAAGATGTTGGCCAAATTAAAGAACTAAAGTTAAGAACAGATTCATCCGGGTTTAATTCCAACTTATTTCTGGCAAGAGTAAAAATTAAAAAAGAAAATGAATTGGTAGGTAAAACATTCCCAATTTTTGATTGGATTAAGCCTGAGCAAACTTATTCTGCAAATTTTAACAATGTGGAATACTCAATACAGATAAGCACCGGTGACGTTTTAGAAGGTGGAACAGATGCAAATGTTTCAATGATTATTCATGGGACAAAAGGTAAATCTGACATAATAAAGCTTAACGAACTTATTGCGCGTAACGCATTTGAAGCCGGTAAGGTGGACAATTTTAAAATAGCCCTAAAAGACTTGGGTGAGATAAATAAAATAAATATTTGGCACGATGAAAAATGGTTTGGAGATGGATGGTTTCTAAATAAAATCATTGTTAAAAATGAGAGCACAAAATTTGAAGCCGAATTTCCTTACTATTCTTGGTTAGATAAATCTGAAAATCCACAAAGCACAAATATAGAACTAACCAGAATGCCAGTTCAGCCCCGTCCATTTTACTCAATAGCTCATATGCTCAACACACCTGCTTATGTTGAGGAAGCATTGGAAATGGGGACCAACGCATTTGAATTTGATGTAATGCCAAAATTAATTGATAAAAATAATTTTCACTTTGATGCTTTTCATGGTTTTCGACCAGATGTTGATCCAGATAAAATTAACTTGATGGAAAGAAGTGTTGCAAGAACTGATTTAAAATTTTTCTAAATAGGTTAAATGAATTCGAAGAAAAATTCCCTAAACTTACTTTAGTTATTTACGATTGCAAACTTAAGGAAGTCCCTAAGAATAAATTAAATCAGTGTGGTACTCAGCTTGCAAAAACAATTTTAGAAAATTTTTATAACTCAAACACTAAGAATAGAATTTTTAGTATAATTTCAATTCCCAAAAAAATCATATTTCTTTCTTAGATGGCTTTTTTAAAGAAATTCCCACTGAGTTTAAAAAAATATATATTGCACAGATTTAAGCGAAGAAAACTTTCATACAGCAGAAAGAGTTTTTGCAAAAAGAAAAGAAATGAATTTTTGGTGGGGAAGCGGAATTGCCTCGATGGTTCCAAAACCATTAAAAAGTTATATACCAAGTTTCTTAATTGCCGCTAAAAAAAAGAACTGAACGCGGTATAATTAAAAAATTATATTATTGGACTTTAGATGACCCAGATTCGATGGCTAGAATGCTTGTTACAAAGCTAGATGGAATTGTGGTAAATGATCCTCTAAGATTATTGCGAGTTCTTCAAAAGAAAGAATTTAAACATACTTACAGACTCGCAACAAGAAATGATAATCCCTTTACTGTTTTTTAATTAGCTTTTTCTTATTCTTTATTATAATCCTAATCTCGCTCCGCGTTTAAAAATATTAAGAGTGAGATTATAATTATAACTAAGAAAAGACCTAAAAAAAAAAAAAACATTCAATCAAACCTGTAAAATTTTCCACTTTTATTTCGATGATAACAGTGGAATAATTCCATGTGTAAATAAAAGACTTTACAAAGCTATTATTTCCATTAAATTAATAGAAAGGCTTTTCCCCTTTATTATTTAAAATTTTTTTGAATAAAAACAAAAAAATTCTTATTTCAGATGATGATGAAACACTTTGCTACCTTTTAAAAGAAGAACTGGTAAATCAAAATTATTCTGTTGATATTGTTTACGATGGGAAATATGCAATTGAAAAATTGAAAGAAAAGGATTACGATATTCTTCTTTTAGATTTAGAAATGCAATTTGTCTCTGGAGAAAAAGTATTAAACTTTACAAGCGAAAATAAACCTCGTTTGCAAGTTATTGTGCTAACAGCCCAATCTGATATGCGCACCGCTATTGAGTGCATAAAACTTGGCGCATATGATTTTATAAACAAACCTTACGATTTTCAACAACTTCTGCTAACAATTGAACGTGCTCTTAAGCATAGAAATCTTTTAGAGCAAAATAAAATCTTGAGCAATAAAGTTGAAAAATATAGCAACATAAATATTATTGGAACCAGTAAAAAAATTAAAGAAGTAATTTATCTTGCTGAGAAAGCCGCCCTTTCTGATTCAAACATTTTGCTTGAAGGTGAAACCGGAACTGGTAAAGAATTATTTGCAGAGTTTGTTCATAAAAATTCTCAGCGAAATGAAAAACCACTTGTTGCAATAAACTGCGCTTCTCTGCCCGATCAGCTAATGGAAAGCGAACTTTTTGGATATGAAAAAGGTGCTTTTACAGATGCTAAAACTTCTAAACCAGGTTTGGTTGAAATTGCAGACGGTGGAACACTTTTCTTAGATGAGATAGGTGAATTAAGCTTAAGTCTTCAGCCTAAACTTTTACGATTTTTAGAAAATGGAGAATTTAGAAGAATTGGCGGTGTAACAAATCATTCTTCAAACATTAGAATTATTGCTGCAACAAATAGAAACTTAATGGAATTTGCTGAAGAGAAAAAATTTAGAAGAGATTTACTTTTTCGACTTAATGTAATTACATTAACCATACCTCCTTTAGTTGAACGTGAAAATGATATCTTAACACTTGCAGAATTTTTTCTGAAAAAGAAATGCTCTGTTCATTCGCCCAAAGTACTTTCTAACGAAGCCAAGCATGCATTGCAGACATATGAGTTTCCGGGAAACGTAAGAGAGTTGGAGCATATGATGGAAAGAGCTATTATATTTGCTGAAGAAAGCACTATACAAATTAAAGATCTAAATTTGCCTGTGCTTAAAAACCAATCTGATTTCTATGAAAATGAAGAAAGCGCAGAATTATTGAATTTAGAAGACGTGAAAAATATCACATTCACAAAGCTTTAAAGTTGAATGGCTGGAATAGAGAAAATACCGCACGGATTCTTGGTATTAGTCAAAAAACTCTTTATTCTAAAATCAAAAAATATAGCTTAAAATAAATGAGCTCAAGTAATAGTTATATTTTATCCTCAAAGACTACTCAAGCAAAAACCAATACCGATTTGCAAAAAATCACTCATGATTTGAATAATATTCTGAACAATATTCTTAATGGCTTAGACTCAATTAAAGACAATATAGATAGCAATAATGTAGCAAACGAATTATTGAAAAAAGTAAAATCCCAAGCTCAATTGGCTTCGGAAATTATCTGTGAAATATCTGATAGTAGTTCGATTAAAAAAACTAAAAATGTTGTTAGTCTAAATAAAATTGTTGAAGATTCAATTTACTTGTTCAATGTTGAAGAAAATAAAAATCAAAAAATAATTTATACAAATAATTGTGAAGAAGATTTTATTCTAGCAAATTATACAGAAATTAAAAGAGCAATTTTAAATATTCTAATAAATGCAAAAGAAGCAAAAATAGATACTTATATTTCAATTGAATTAAACCAAATCTCTAATAATAATATTGAATTATCAATAAAAGATAATGGTCCGGGAATTAATAGTGATAATTTATTAAAAATTTTCTCCGAAGGTTTCTCAACTAAATCCGTTGATCATCCTATAAATAAAGGCTTAGGCCTATCCATTGTCAAAGAAATAATTGAAGAACATAATGGAAATATTTCGGTTGATTCAAATCCTGGAAATGGAACATTATTTAAAATTATTTTCCCATTATTTAAAAAAGAAAAACCAAAAAAAACTTTTAATAATAAAACAATTATAATCGCTGAAGATGACCAATTTCAAAGGGAAGTTCTAAAGGATTTATTGTGTTCCCTAAATATTAAAACTTTGGCGGCGGCAAATGGAGAAGAGGTTCTAAAGTTTTTAAATTCACATTATCCCGACTTAATAATTATTGATAAGTCCATGCCTATTATGGATGGGCTTGAGTGTATTGAAATAATAAAAGAAAAAAGTTTAAATATTCCAATTGTTCTAACCTCTGGATCAGATATAGAATTATATAAAATGAATAGAAATATTACTGAAATTTTAAGGAAACCGTATAATTTTGAAATGATCCAAAATATTTTAGAGCGGCTGCTCTAAGGATTGTGTTTCTGCACCAATTTTAAATTGGTTTGCTTTTAGGTTATCTAAAAACTCTTTCACTTCAGGTTCTTTTATATTCAGCATACTGCTCATAACATTTAATATATCTTTTACTGCCGATTCAATAAATTCAATTCTTTTGACTGCAGAATTCTTATCAAAAACAACAGAATCTAGTTCCCTTTTTAGAGCAGTTACCGATAAGTTAATTAAAGTAAGCGGTTGCTTAATTTCATGATTAGTTTTTTTTACAGTTGATGAAAAGGTATTAATCTTTTCCAACTCAAGATATAGTTTATTCGTTTCATTAAATCTTAAAGCCGCCTTAATTCTTGCTAAAAGCTCCACTCTGTTAAATGGTTTTTTGATATAATCAAAAGCTCCGGCTTCAAAACCCTTTTCAATATCCGAGGTTGAGTTGAGAGCTGTTACCATTATTATTGGAGTTAAGCGTGTTTTATCATTAGAGCTTAACGCCTTGCAAACTTCAAAGCCATCCATTTTGGGCATCATTACATCTAATAAAATTAAATCCGGATTTTCTTTTTTAACCTTATCAATTGCAGAAATTCCATCATAAGCCTTTATAACATTAAATCCCTCCTTGTTTAATCTGTCTTCAAGAAGAAATACATTATCTGGCTGATCATCAACAACTAATATTTTATAATTATTTTTCATGCCGTTAACTTAAGAATGCTTCTTAATTTTTTTTCTAACTGATTTGTATTAATAGGTTTTGTAAACAATCCGTTAAAACCATTTTTCTCTATAATATCTCTATCAGAAAGCATAGCATAGGCAGTAAGCGCATAAACTTTTAACTCTTTTGTGCCAATGTTACTTCTAATTTTTTTGATTGTCTGAAAACCATCCATTTTGGGCATCATTATATCCAGAAGTACTAAATCTGGCATTTCCTTTTCAAGGATTTCTAAGCACTCGTAACCGTCTTTTGCAAAAATTGGATTATAACCCAGTGATTTAATAATTTCCCCAATTGTAAATCTTGCATCGTTATCATCATCAACAATTAAAACGTTAAAATTATCTGAATAATTTTTTATTGATTTATTATTTATTAATGATTCATTAGATTCAACAATATTTGAATTAAACGAACTATTAAAAATAGATGTATCGATTAAATCAATCCTATCTCTTATAACTTTTAATACATCTAATGGATGATGCTGAGCTATCAGAGTAGTTTCAAAAAGTTTATTATTTATTCTCTGAACTTCTTCATCATTTGTAAACTGATGAATAAAAGAAACTATTGGAATATTTTTGGAATAAATATCTTCGCCTATTTCATTAATTATTCTGAAAGAATCAAAATAACTATTAAAGAGATCAACCATAATTAAATCCGGTTCATATCTTTTTATTACATCGCAGATTGGCAAGCTGCCGTTTGTTTGATAAATTTTCAATTCATCGGCTAACAATTCATTCTCAAATAAATTGTATTGGTAATCATCTATAATAAATAATATTTTTCTAAATTTTATACTTTGTTTACTTTCAATATCTTCAATAGTATTTATTATATTGATTCTGCTCCATTGCTTAGTTACGTAATCGTAAATGTTAAAGCCAAAACCACAGTTTGCTTCTTCATCCATATTTACCAAAATTAGCGGAATCTTAGATGCAACAGTGTTTTCTTTTAGCTGATATAAAAGTTGCCAGCCATTTTTATTTTTCATTAGCACATCTAGAATTATGAGATCAGGAGAGCTATTTAAAATTGAAATCAGACTTACTTCTTCAAGATTAGGAACTTCCACAATAATATTATTTGAGCTGAGATAATCTCCTATTAGTTTTGTTGAATCTTCTCCATCAGAAATAATTAAGGTTTTAATTTTTTGGGGAACTAAAACTTTCTCATCAATTTTTATTTCCTTTACAACGGTTTCATTAATTGATTCTGGAATTGTTACCATAAATTTTGAACCTTTACCAAGTTCTGATTCAACCTTTATTTCACCTTTTAAAAGACTGGAATATTTTTTACAAATTGCTAAGCCTAAACCCGTCCCGCTGAATTTCCTATTCAAGCTAGCATCCACTTGTCTAAATTCGTCAAAAATGATTTCTATATCTTCTGCGGAAATTCCAGGACCCGAATCTTCTACCTCAATAATTAGACTATTCTGTTGTGTATAAATTTTAAGTTTTACAAATCCCTGTTTAGTAAACTTGGCAGCGTTGCCAATTAAATTGTAAATAATTTGTTCTATTTTTTTTATATCAGATTTTAATAAATAATCAAAATCATTTGGTCTTTGTATTTCAAATTTTATTTCTCTTTCTAAAAATATTGGAGAAATAAAGGATTTTACTTCGCTCACTAAATCACTTAATAAAATTTCTGATTCTGTTAAAGTTATATTACCCGATTCCAGTTTTGAAAATTCTAAAATATTTTCTATTAAGTTCAAAAGTTTTTTCCCATTTCTTAGAACTACATTTAGACGCTCTTTTGTTTTAGGGTGTGTTGAAGCATCTTTTAAGACCAATTCTGTTAATCCCAGTATTGAGTTCTGAGGTGTTCTTAGTTCATGAGACATATTTGCAAGAAATTGAGATTTTAGCTTTGCCGATTCCACGGCTTTTGCACGTTGAATTTCTAATTCTTCAGAACCTTTTTTCAATTTATCATGAAGTTCTAATAATTCAGTATTCTTTTCAGTAATCTGTAAATTTTGTTTTTGATAAGCTGTATTTAAATTTTGCAGTTCATCAACTAATTTTTTTAATTTGTTAAATGCTTTTCCATTTGCAATTCCAATTGCTAACTGGTCTTTAATTTTTTCATAATATCTCAGAATTGCATTCGCGGGTTTATTTACTGAAGCAAGCTCCATTATCGCAATTACTTCATTATTGTAAACTATTGGCAAAACGAAAAGAAAATTTATTTTAAGTTCTGTTAAACCAGTTCTTACAATTGGATGATTTTTATCGAATTCAATTTCTATTAATTCTTTAGTATCAATTGCCCGTTTATAAATGCTGGATTCATCAATTGCTTTGTTAGTCTGATATGGGACACCATAAACAGAAAGTGGTGTTAATAAATTATTATCAAGTAAATAAATTCCACCAACATCAACACCAGTTGATGAAATAATTTTTTCTAATGTGACTTCACCAATTTCCTCAAGTGTTGGTTTTTTATTTATAAGTGAAATAAATTCGGTGTACTCTTTCTCATCATTATCTCTTTTTTCAATTTCATCAAGCATATTATTAAAAGCATTACCTAAATTTCCAATTTCATCACTAGAAATAATTTCAACTCTTTGATCTAATTTCCCTTCTGAAATTGCCAAAACTCCGTTCGAAATAAAATCGAGCTGCCTTCTAAACTTGGTTGTAAACAAAAATAAAAATACAATTGATAAAGAAATACCTGTAATTACTATTAAGAGAGTTACTATGTTCATAGTATTTCTAAAGGTTGCTACTTCATCAGAGACTGAGAACACAATAAAATCTAATTCTTTATCAAAATAATTAACTGATTTTGGTGAAAAATGAGTTACAAATAAATCAATATTACTCGTACTCTCTTCATACATTTCAAAATTATTCTTATCATTTAGCTCTCGTGCTGCTTTTACTTAATGCGGGAAGATATTGTTCATTTTTACTATTATTAGAAATATACGTGATTACTCCATTATCAGAAAAGGCAATATCTGAACGTATCTTTTCTGCGAGCGTAGTTAATGAATTGGAGTTTATTACCTTCCATAAAAATATAGTTGCCATTAATTATTTTCTGTCGTACAATTAAGTTTCTATTTATCTCAAGGAATTCTCTTATGAAATTAACATCAGTAAAAATTTTTAATTCCAGATTTTAACATAATATTTGAAGCGGTAAGAACAGAATCTTTACCTAAGTAGAATGCAAAATCCAGATTGCTATTCATAAATAATAGATTACCATTCTTATAATTTTTATCAAATTCATCATCAATTTCATAAACAAATTGTTGATATGTAAACATAAAATCATTTGCGGAATTGACTAAGTTTTTTGATTGCTGCTTTAGTAGAAGTTCTTTTGTTAAACTGTGGTAAATAATTGCTGAGCTGATTGTTATAAAAGCTATAATTGTAAAAGTTAGTAAAAGTAATTTAGCATTTATTTTCATTTTGATTGGAATGGTTTGTCATTGTTATAAAACCAATTTAGATTAAAATATTACCCAATCACGTTTTACATGATTGGGTAATATTAAATTTTCATTTTCTATTTATTCACTTAACTTTATAATTTGTTTTTATTTCATCATCTCTAAAGGGTTTAAGTTTATATTTCTGTAATGCCTCGTGATCTTCAATAATTTGTTTTTCGATTTCATTTTCTTTTTTTCTGTGCTACTCTTTCTTTTTAATGTTGGCACAAGCTCACAGTGCAATAAGATTATGACTTCTTTTTTATTAACCGACATTTTATCATATCCGGTTAAATACCTTATCCCAAACATCCACCAAGGTAAATCTTTAAGAATTGGAATTCCTGACGAACATTAATTTCTTCATTTACAAAAGTCCGCCAATTACTTTTCTCTTCACCATGAAGCATTAGTAAATCTGTTGAAACAACAGTCTTTTTAATTTCTGTGGTAATCTCACCTGGTAAGGCTGAACTTCTTTCAGCGCTAACTTTCAATAGCATATAATCTTGATTTTCTTCTGTGTAAATATATGGTGTTACTTCTATAATTGTACCCGTTGAAAAGAAAGCATCTATTACGTTGCCGGCAAAATCTCTTTGTTTTATTGAAATATCTGAACCTATTTGGATACGCCCTTTCATTTTATCACGAACGGTAATTTTAGGTCTGGCAATAATTTCGCCCAAGTTATTTGATTCAAAAAATTTAAATGCTCCTTCAACAGAACCGCTCCAATCACCCGATGTGAACTCGCTTAATCCATTAAGAATATATTCTGGTGGTTTTTGTTCGTTGCCTGAAGTTCCTGAAGCTTGATCTTTTCCTTCAGTAAAAGACTGAATTTTAGAACCGAGTGAAACGCCGCTGCCATTTGATAGCAGCCATTCCCAGTTTACACCTTGTTCTCTCATTTCGTTTACATCTGCCTCAAAAAATACTGCCGATATTTTCACTTCTCTTGAATCAAGAGATGCATAAACTTCGTCTGTAAGATTTTTTGATTCAGACACCTTTTTATGCACAATAAATACATTTTCTTTTTCTTCAAACATTAAATTATTGTATTGTACAATTATTACAAGTGCTTTCATAAAAGGAATTTTATTGATCTCAACACCTATTGGTGTTGTAACGTCAGCCGTACTCACAATTCTTTTGCCAACTTTCCTCTCGCTGATTTGGCTAAGAATTTCTAAGGCTTTATCAAAAGGCGTATACTCAGAAATTGTTACAAGCTCATCGGGATTAACAAACTCATTTAAAGATTTCTCTAAATCTCTTTGTCCAATTATTGGAACAGTTAGAAAAAAAGCTGCAAAAATTAATATTAGTTTTTTCATTTTATTTACTCGTTAGTTTTTTGTCGTTTTCATTCTTTTTCTTTTCAAGTTTTAGGTTAACTTTTTCAATGATACCGCCTTTGTTAAGTATAAACTCTACTTCACTTGTTGTATAATCTATTCTAGTTAAATATCCTAAGTAAACTTGGTCGCCTTCCCATAATAAATGTGTATTGCCTGAAGCATCTGAGACATATGCTCCATCGGGTATTAATGCCAATAATTGAGCAGTTTGAACATCTATTAGATTATCTGTATTTGGTGGAATTTCATCTCTAATTAATGGGTAGAAAATATTATACAGCGGATTTGCATTAAGTTTATTTTCATTATAATTAAGCGATGCAAACATGTCATTAGAAGAATAGTAAGTTTGAGCTTCCAAAGTATAATTTACAAGGTAATGTGGAAATCCGTCATCATCAACTTCAACAAAGTTTGTTAAATTTCCTTTAGTAACTTTTTTAAGCTCTTTACTTTGTTCTATTGAATATACTAGCTTGAATAAGTCATTAAATTCAGCAGTACCCTTTAATTGATAAGTGTATTTTGAAAAACTGCCCTCTTCGGAATTTCCTACATACTCAACGTCAACATGTGAGTTTTGTGAAAAACCAGAACTTACATCTGTAACAAACTGAAAGAACCCCGATTGAGCAACGTGAGTAGGGATTATATATTTTCTTAAAGATAAAATTGAATCCATCTCAACAATTTTTTTCTTTAAGTCAGTTAGTTGAAATTCAAGTTCCTCGGTATTTTGAGCATTTATCTTAAGTTCTTTGAGCTGTTTTTCATTTGCTTCAATTTCATTGCCTTGGAAGTAGTATGTATAAGCACTTCCAGCAATTGCAATTACTACAAATATTGCTGCTAGCAACATTGTACTTACTAATTTACGGTTCATTTCTGGGTGCTCCGCTATTAATTAAATTAAATTTTAGTGAATAAGAATATGTCTTTTCATCTCTTAATGGTTCGTATGAAATTGTGTTTAACAGTGATGAATTATTTACATCTGCAAATTCGGTTAGTACATTTCTGTTAAGTGCATAACCTTTTATACTAACTGTTCTATCAATATTAGTTTCTAAACCACTTATCCAAAAGTTTCTGCGTCTTTCCATAAAGTCGGAAACACCAGTAAGCATATTTCCCCAAACTTCTGTACCAGCTGTGGCAGAATCAAGTATTGCCTGTGTTTCATCAAATCGACTTATTTTTGCACTTAATTGATCCATTTCTGAAATAATTAATTCGTTTTGAGCTTTCAGTAATTTTAATCTATTTATTTCATTTTTTTGTTCTGCTATTTGTTTACTATTATCTAAAATTTCAAAGGTAAAAAAGAATGTTGCAGCAAAAAGTAATGGAAGCACAACCATACTGTGCCAGCCAAACTGAATCATTTTTTGATTTTCTACAATATATTTTGGAAGAAAATTAATACCTGAATGCTTACTTCCTTTTTCCTCAATAAATTCAATTCCAGCGGCAATAGGGAATGCAAATGCTGAAAGATTCTCTTGTTGCTCTTCAGAAAGTGATGTAATATCTACATCATTAAATTTTAACTCTGTTACATTTGCTTCAGGGAATGTTCCGTAAAATGATAAAACAAGGTTTTCAGATTTATCTTCACCGGCAAGCAATACATTATCCAAACGTGGAATATTACCGTTCTCCATTTCAAGAAGAATTTTTGAAAAGTAAACATCATAAGTGTGAATATTGTGTGTGCCAATTTCTAATGAAGAACCAATGTGAATAAGCTTATTACCTTTTAAGAAAATCAATTTACTAGATTCATGCCCGGTATTTATGATAAGCGTGTAATCATCATCAAAAAACTTATTTGTTTTGGTTACATAATGTGCAAGTGCTGTTTCGGAATTTTTTATTGATGCAATTTTATAATATTTTTTTCCATTATGCGCAGCCCAAGAATTAATAAAATTAACGCTTGAGTTATCTTCTCTTAAGAAAACACTGTGTAATGTATTTTCATCAATCTGGATATAATCAATTGTATCTGGAGTAACCGTAATATTTTTTTGTTTTGCAATATCACCAATAATTGCATTAATAGTTTTTTGTTTATTAGTGTTTATATGTCCTGTAAAAATATGGTGATTAACAACCGGATCTGTAACTACTGAAATAAATTCGGCTTTCTTTAATTCTTCAGTTCCAAAATAATTTGCGGCAAAGCTCACATCGTTTTTATCAACACTAGCAAGTTTTCCTGCGCCTTCTTCAATTCCCTCTAAGTTGAAATCTGCATCCATTCCTTTGAGTGATTGAGAATCTGATTGACTGGCCATTGGATCATTAAATTCATGTCCCCCTGACATAATCATGGAAAATGTTTTACGTATTTTTATTCCATCTTTTTCTTTGGATAGAACAACAATCTTAGTATCATTTCCTTCTGATGAGACACATACAATTGGTTTCATAGTTTATACCGCCTTAAATAATTGACGTATTCTTGTTTTATTATTTGCAAAAGCAATCATGTTTTCTTTGGAAATTTTTCTTTGCTGATATAACCGCATTAAGTCTTGCTCCATTGTAATCATTCCCATTGGTCCACCCTGATTCATCATCATATAAATTTCACTTGTATTATTATTTTTGATTGCCGCTTTTACGCTTGGTGTTACAACCAAGACTTCTTTTGCCAATACTAATTTTCCTTCCAAACCTGGAACTAGTTTTTGAGAAACTACCGAGACTAAAACATCTGCCAATCTCATTCTTACTCTTTCTTGTTCAACCGGATTCACTTCAGCTATAATTCTATCAATTGATTCGATTGCCGAAGAGGTATGCAATGTTGAAAACACTTTATGACCGGTATCCGCAACTTCTAAAGCTGCTAAAATTGTATCGGGATCTCTCATTTCACCAATAATTATAATATCGGGATCTTGTCTTAACGCTTGGGCAACACCATCTTTAAATGAAAGAACATCTCTCCCAATTTCTCTATGTTTTATAATACATTGATTTGATGTATGGACAAATTCAATTGGAGATGCTATTACGATAACCTGGCAAGGTGTAATCTGATTATGCATATCAATTATTGAATCTAATGTTGTTGATTTACCTGATCCAGTTATACCGGTAATTAATGATAAGCCAAATTTTATATAATTATGGTTCATTGCTTGAAGTGCATAGGGCTGGAAATCATAACTTTGAATTGCTCTAAGTTTACTTGAAATAGCACGCATGTTAAGTGTTAGACAATCAAGGTCATAATATGCATCTGCTCTGAATCGAACATTTACATTATCTTTTACATAACGAAATGAATAACTGAAATCAAGATTTCTATTTACCATTAAATGACGATGCTGGTTTTTATTTAAAAATGCTGCTATTAAAAAAGTTGCTTCATCAAGTTTTAAATTTGGTAAATCTTTAATTCTTTGTTTAATACCTTGAATTCTGAACCAAATATAATTTGCAGATCCAGGTCCTCCAATTTCAATATCTGAAGCACCCCTATCAACCATAACAGTAAGTATATGGTTTAATAGTTTGATTATAATATCCTTATCCTTGATGCTTAGATCTTGAGATTTTTCAATAATATAATTTGTCCTATCAAGACCTATGTAAGCATCTGGTATAGATTTTGCAAAATTACTTAATATTCTAACGCTTGATTTACCATGATTTAAGTTCTTTCTATTATTAAAATTTAATCTTCCATTGTAGCAGATATAACTTCCGCTATAGATGTTAAACCTAATTTTACTTTTTTCAAACCCATTTTCTCTTAAGTTAAGCGTTCCATCCTTTTTAGATTGAACTCTTATTTTTTCTTCATCAACTTCATTGCCCGATCGAACTATTATTTCTCTAATTTCCTTTGTAAAATAAAGAGCTTCATGGACAGCTAATCTTCCTTTATACCCTGTTTTATTACATTTTTCACAGCCAACTGGTTCATAAACTTCATACTGTTTCCACTCTTCTACATTTAATCCATGGGCTTCCATTAAAAGTGGATCAAATTCTACAACTCTTTTTTTACAACTTGGGCAAAGTCTTCTAATCAATCTTTGAGCAACAATAATGTTAATAGCATACGCAATTAAAAAGGGTTCAACACCCATTTTAAATAATCTTGCCACCGCACTTGGTGCATCATTTGTATGCAATGTTGAAAATGTTAAGTGACCAGTATTTGCAAGTTTAATTGCAGTTTCTGCAGTTTCTTTATCTCTCATCTCTCACCAACAAGAACAATATCAGGATCATGTCTTAATATTGCTCTAATTGCCTGCTCAAAATTCATTCTGTGACCAATCTTAAGCTGTCGCGAGCACCTTCAATAACATACTCAACTGGATCTTCAACTGTTAAAACGTTTACTGAAGGATCAATTACTTGATATAAAGCTGCTATAAGAGTTGTACTTTTACCACTTCCGGTTGGTCCAGTTAATATTATCATTCCTTGTGGCTGATTGATTGCTTTTTCAAAAGCTTTTTTGCGTAATTAACTAAACCAAGTTTACTTAAATCTCTAATTACGTTTCTATCATCTAATATTCTTATTACAATACTTTCAAATTTATTTTTTAGTTCTGTACCAACCATTGGCAAAACAGAAACTCTGTAACGAATAACTACATTATCTATTTGTCTTTGTATAAAACCATCTTGGGCACTTTCACGCTCAAATCGATCAAGACCTTTTGCTCTATCTTTTACAACTGCCATAACGGCTTCAGGTAAAGTATTTTCTTGAGTATACCAAAGCTGTAATTTACCATCAGTTCTAAAATGTATTTCCGTTTTTCTGCTGGATTTTGGGAAAATATGAATATCACTAACGCCTCTTCTTCTACTCCTTCAACCAAAGCACCTTCAATCAAGTTAACAAGTGCACTTTTATTGATCTCAGAATCAAGTTGTTCTTCAGAAACGTTTGCATCTTCAATGTCCACATTCATAACTTCTTCAGAAGATTCAACCATCTGAAGAAATTCATTTTGCTGTGGAACTAATAACTCAAGTAATTTATCGTATTCTTTCTTCTTTATAAAATTGAGTTCATATTTTTTGCCTGTAAGAGAATAAGCAATTTTTGTCAAAGCTCTATCAGTTGGATCAATTGCTGCAAGAATTAATTTATCTTTAATTCTATCGTCATATTTGTAAGGCAAAACTTTGTGTTCTAAAAGTTGATTCTTAATTTCATCGCCAGCGTTTTCTAATATTAAACGCATTTCTGTAATATTGTCCTCAGAGTACTGAGTTGGATCAAAATTTATTTCTTTGAAAGCATAGAGAATTGCAATCTCTCTGAAAACTATATCATGATCAAATCCAAATTCTTGAACCAAAATTTGACCTAAGTTTCTTTTGGTAGTGCCTACCTCTTTGTCTTTAGTCTGAAGAGCTTTCTCCAAGATTTCAAGATCAATTATTCCTTTCTTTAATAAGAGATAACCAATCTTATCTGTCATTTCTATTTTTTCATCAACCATAATTTATTGCTCTTCTAAATATCTATTTTACATTACAGCAGGTTTTGGACTTATTGTTGCTGTTTCTGCGGATACTAAAGTTAAACCTATCATTACAATCATAATTATCATTGCAATAAATACTTGAACCATTTCAATCACATTTTTTAATCTAAACACTGTTTCACTTTCGTAATAATTTGCCAACTGTTTAGCTGTATTTTTAATTGTACCACTTTCTTCACCAGAGTGAAATCTTGAAATTGCAGTTGTTGTGAAAACTCCGCTTGCTTCCAATGCGGTAGTCAGTCCAATACCTTTGCTTGTCATAAGTGGAATGGATACATTTTTAATTTGATTTTCAAAATATTTGTTGCCGGTTGCTTCTGCCGCAATTCTAATTGGTTCAATACTATCAGCCGAGCCGGTGTATAAAGTATAGAATACACGGCAAAATACTTCAATATTTGTTTTATGAACCAATGATCCCATAACAGGTATTTTCATCATATATTGGTCCATCCATAGTTTGCCTTTTTCCGTTTTACCAAAACGCCACAAAGCTAATGGTGGTAATACAAACGCTAATGTTAACAAAATTGGATTTGCAAGAATAAAATCACTAAAATCTAGTGTAGCCGCTGTCATTGGTGGAAGTGGAATATCAAACTTTAGGAATAATTTTGCAGTTTCTGGAAATATGTACCCTACGTAAAACAAAACGGCTAGTGCCAAAATGAATAAGGTAATCATTGGGGTAATAAGAGCACTTCTTAAATTCTTTTTAAATTCTTGTTGCCTTTCCAAGAATTTTGCAGTTGCTCTATAAATTTCAGTCATGTTACCGCTTTTTGAAGCTAGGCCAAGCATGTAAGCAGTAAACTTACCAAAAACGCCTTCGTACTTTAAATAGACTGTTTCACTATCTGCGCCTTTCTTAAGTTCGTTGTTTATTTGCTTTAAGGTTTCTCTAAGTGCTTTATTTTCTAAATCATTTTGTAACAATGTCATAATTTCACTAAAGGGAAGCTTTTGTTCCATTAATTCAGCGCTTATTTTAACATATGAAACTATCTCTTGCATAGGTGGTTTCATATTAAAATCTAAAAGTTTTTTGTTGACAGAAACTACTTGATAGCCAAGTTTTGTAAGTGCTTGAGTTACTTCTAGTTTATTAAACGCTTTTTGCTCGCCAGAAAATGGTTTTTCGTTTCCTTTTCTTACTTTAAAAATAAAAGTAGATTTTTTTTCAATAGATTTTGTTTTAAGTCCATGCTTGGAAACAAGTTCTTGAATTTTCTTTTTACCTGCAGAAAAATTTGGTGCACTAATTGTTCCAGAAATGGTTTGACCATTTGCTTTTAAAGCATTAAAACGTAATTCTATCATGGCTATTTTCTTCTTTAATCTTACATTTTTTTTAAGAAAGAAGGCTAATAAAACTTTTTTAAATCGCCTTATTAGCCTTACAATTAATTAAGAACTTTTAACAATCTAATAATCGAATTAAAATTCAATTATTTTAGAAGTTTGAGAAAGTAGTTGTATCAATTTGATTTTTACTAACTTTCATGGTTACAGTAAATGGTTGAGCACCGTCTGCTCCAGTTTCTGTTGATGTAGCAGTAAATGTAATAGAGCCATTTGCACCGGCAACTATTGTTGGATTTGCCATAGCTGCACTCATGTTAGCTGTTTGTCTAAGTGTACTTGGAATTGTAAATCCAGTGAATGAATTTCCTCCACCACCCATTGCGGTTGGTTTTCTGAAATGTTGTTGAGCCATTGCTGCAACTGTTGTTAAGTCTGCAATAATTGCATCTCTGTTAGCATTTTTACTGCTTGCTGTAAATACGTTGATACCTACAACTACTGCGATACCAACTATGATAACGCCTAATACGATTAATAATAACTGCTGTTGACCCATTAGTTTAACTCCTTTTGTTTGTTAATGGTTATGTTTTTGGTTAAATGTTGCTTTAACTAGAGAAATAAATGTGCCAACTTTATAAACTTGTAATTTTGACTGAATTAGTGATTTAGATCACATAGGTGTGTATAATTATGAAGCACTGATGGCTAATATTGTTAAATATATCAAAATGGAACAGTAAGATTGAAATTGAGTGGTAATTATTACAGGTAAATTTAACCTAATTTCTAATTGATTATTGTTGTTGCGTAATCCATTGGTGTAACAATTAACTCAACTTTAACTGAATCTGTACCGTTTGCAATTTCATTTCCGGTACCGGTAATTTTTACTTCTGTAGAAGAAGTTACATTTGCTTTGAATGAACCAACTTCAGTTGTTGAGTATTCTCTTGGTATTTTGTAACCATTAAATGAGTTTCCGCCACCACCAAAAGATGTCGGCTTTCTGAAATAAAGCTGTGCATCGCTTGCCAATTGAATACATTCATTTATTACTTCAGTTCGTTTTTGATCAATAGCGTTAGCGTTAAATACTCCAATACCAACTACAATTGCTACTCCAACCAGAATTACACCAAGCATTATTAAAAAAGTTGTTGCTGACCCATCTATATTTCCCCAAAAAAATTTTAAATATGAATTAAATAAATAACTATTCATATAACAAGTATCTTGCCAGATATTATCGTAAATAATAAGAAGATATTAAGTTGGTCTGTACTAAATTTTTGTGATTTACATCATAATAATTAATTATAGCGGGATATTAAAAATCGCAGACTGTATTGTCTGCGATATAATGATAATTCGATTTGAGCTTTAATTTACTAACAAAAATATAATTGTCTCAATATTGCAGAGCTTTATTTCTTTATTTTAAGTATAAATAAATCAATCCTATTTGAGTTACTTTCTATTTTCGTAATTTTATATGCAATTCTCTTAATTGTTCTTCACTAACTTTTGAAGGTGCTTCATCCATTAATGATAAACCACTTGTAGTTTTAGGAAAAGCTATTAAATCTCTGATTGAGTTTTCTTCTGTAAATAACATAACCATTCTATCTAACCCAAATGCAATTCCACCATGAGGTGGAGCTCCATATTGAAAAGCGTTCATTAAAAAGCCGAATTTTTCTTAGCTTCTTCTTCAGAAATTCCTAATGCCGTAAACATTTTTGCCTGTAATTCTGAATTAAAAATTCTCATACTTCCGCCAGCAATTTCATTTCCATTCATAACTAAATCATAAGCACGTGCATGCACTTTTGCGGGTTCACTTTCTAAATATTTTACATCTTCATTTAAAGGAGAGGTAAATGGATGATGCATTGCATAAAATCTTTGTGTTTCATCATCCCATTCAAATAAAGGAAATTTAGTAACCCAAATCAACTCATCTTCCGTCAGATTTACTTTTAGGTCTAATCTCTTAGCCATTTCAAGTCGTAAATTACCCATGATTGGTAAAGCTTTTTGTTTAGGTCCTGATAGAATTAAGACTAAATCACCAACTTTTGCATTTAGGCTGCCAATAATGTTATTTTTTTCTTCATCCGTTAAAAACTTAGAAATAGGAGCTTCCAATCCATCTTCTTTTACGCGCATCCAAATTAAACCGCCTGCTCCAAGTTTTTTTACAAATTCTGTTAAAACATCAAGCTGATTTCTTGTATAATCTCCACAACCTTTTTGCAAGTAAGGATGTAATTATTCCGCCATTATCTAAAGTATCTTTAAAAACTCTAAATTCTGATTTTTTAAATACGTTATTAAACGTCACCATTTCCATTCCGTAACGTGTATCTGGTTTATCACTTCCATACTTTTCTAATGCTTCTTCATAAGTAAATCTTTTTTAATGGCGTTTTAAGTTCTTTTCCTTTTAAATCTCTAAACAATTCTTTTCATCAACCCTTCAACCATTTCATGAATTGTCTCTTCATTAATAAAAGACATTTCAACGTCAATCTGGGTAAACTCTGGTTGTCTATCAGCTCTTAAATCTTCATCTCTAAAACATTTTACTATTTGGAAATACCTATCATAACCGGAAACCATTAACAATTGTTTATAAGTTTGGGGCGATTGCGGTAAAGCGTAAAACTGCCTTTATGCACTCTACTTGGTACTAAAAAGTCTCTAGCCCTTCAGGTGTACTTTTCATTAGCACTGGAGTTTCAACCTCAATAAAATCTTGTGTGTCAAAATATTTTCTAACTATTTGATAGAATTTATGTCGAAGCAAAAGATTTTTCTGCATTCTTGAACGGCGCAAATCTAAATATCTATATTTTAATCTTAGTTCTTCGCTAACATCAATATTATCTTTAATTGGAAATGGAGGAGTTTTTTGCTTCATTCAATATTATTAACTTATCAACCATAACATCAACAGTACCGGTTGCAAGATTTGGATTTTCAGTTCCTTCTGGTCTTTTCCTTACTTTCCTTCAATTGAAATTACAAATTCACTTCGTAAGGATTTACCTAGTTCATGCGAATCTTTATTATAAGTTGGCTCAAAAACTACCTGGGTAATTCCGTATCTATCACGCAAATCTATAAAGATTACTCCGCCAAGGTCCCTGCGGTTATCAACCCAGCCATTTAGGGTAATTGTTTCGCCTATATTTTTTTCTCTTAAATCATTGCACGTATGCGTGCGGATTTTAAATTCCATTAATTTTTTTTCAATTATAGTTTTTTAATTTAGCTTGCTAAAATAGGTAAATAGAGGTCGTTATTCAATATAGAGATGTTTAAAATAAAAAAAGTCCAGCATATGCCAGACTTTTTATACTTCAATTTGAATAAAAATCTTATCTGGTCATTCCGGAAGCAGAAACACTTGCGCCACCATTTGGTCCACTTACATTTATTGTAACAGTTATAGCGGCAGGTGTTACTTCGTCTATTTTTGTATCTTGAACAACAAACGAAAAATTAGTATATCCACTTTGTGTGTCAGGCATCAGAACTTGAACATCCCCTGCTGCACCGGCATCACCATCTGTAGTAACTACTACATTATAATTACTTCCTGAAGCTAAAGGATTACCAAACTCATCCTTGACAGAGTAAGTAAAGGACTGTGCACCACCATTTGCAATGTCTATGGTTGTTGGTGAAAGTGTTAATACCGGATACCCCGAGTATAGAATTCTTGTTTTAGTCGTAATTTCTTCTTCCGCCTCATTAATTGTGGTTGCATGAGCAAAGAAAAATCCCGGGCCATAAGTTTGATCGTTTGGTAAAGGATTTCCTGATATAAGTCTAACGCTAGCTACACCCATATCATTTGTCAATGAAGAACCCCCAATTATTGCCGCATCTGAATTAAAATAGACAGAACTTCCCTCTCTAACTGGATTTGAATATTTATCACCAACAAGCACTGTAATTGTGGCTTCTCCATTAATTAAATGGTAATACGGATAATTTAACTTATCAGATCCGATGCTAAAATGCGCTTGATCTGGGAAACCACCATGAATAGTAATATTAACGGGTTTTGATGAAATTGGTTTTCCATCAACAACTGCTTCAGCAATAATTTGTGCAACTCCTGCCTTTGTCCCAGTATTCATAGATACGGAAACTTTTCCCAAAGCATTACTGATTATTGATGAAGGGTATAAATACTCACCACCATTTGGAGCAGAACCGAATCTAAAACTTACTTCTATGGCATTGTCTTCTCCAATAACAACGCCGCTAGAATCCATAATTTCAAAAGCTATTTGAGCGCTTTCAATTGAACCGCTTTCTTTTACCCCAATAAAATCAGCACTTTGTGAGTAAATATAAATTGATGCAGCTCTTCCGGAAAATCCTCCGGCGTTTGAGCTTTCATCTCTCTGTAATTGAAAAAGTGGAACTGTCACTTCAGATTTTGCAATTGCAAAAACTGTAGTTGTATCTCTAAAATATCCAGCTTTAAAAACAATTATTGTTAAATCTGTATCAGAATCCAGTTCGAAAGATGCTGTAAATTTCCCATCATCTCCTGTTGTGGCACCTTTTACTGTTGTTCCATCTGTAATTTTAATAATTGCTCCCGATAACGCATCGCCACTTTCTGCAGCAACAACAGTTCCATTAAGAACAGTTGCATCAACTGTAGCTGTTGAATCAGTTGGATCTGTTGTGTCTGTTGTTTTAGAATCACAACTAATTAAAAATGCGCTTAACAGTAAAGCAAGAACAAATAAAATATGTTTTCTTTTCATGGTAGTGTCTTTTATTTATTGGTTTAAATAGTATATTCCATAATCGACTTAACTTTTATTTAGTTAAGCAATTATTTTAATTTTATATTTTTTTTTTTTCTGGGACAATCTATTTTCTTTATTGAAACATTCTTTTACAAATTTTGGTAAAATTTTTAGTCAAAATGTATTTAAAAGAAACACACAAGTAAAATTTACCAGATCATTGTGATATAGCTCACACAAATAAATAGGAAACATTTTGGGCGCGCAATAGTTAAAATCAATATTTTTAGTTTTTGTAATTTTTTGCTCAAATATTATTTATCAACTATGAAAAATTTTCTTATACTATTAATAATATCTATGACGAGTATTTCATATTCTCAAACATCTCCATTTTTTGAGATTGCTAGAGTAAAATATTCCGGCGGGGGTGATTGGTATAATGATCCTTCTGCAGAAGTTAATTTATTAAATTTTATCTCAGAGAATACAAATATTAAAACAAATGCTGTTTACAAATTTGCGGATGTTGAAACTAACGAAATTTTTAGCTATCCATTTTTATTTTTTAACCGGTCACGGCAACATTATTTTTACTGATAAAAGCATTAAACTTTTACAAGACTATTTAAGTAATGGCGGATTTTTTATACGTAGACGACGATTACGGATTAGACAATAGTTTTAGAAGAGAATTAAAAAAGTATTTCCAAATAATGATTTAGTTGAGCTTCCTTTTGATCATGAAATTTATAATACATTTTATAAATTTGAAAGTGGCCCGCCAAAAACTCACGAACATGACAACAAATCACCACGTGGATATGGTTTGTTTTTTGGCAATAGGATGGTAATTTTTTATACAGTAGAAAGTAATCCGAGTGATGGATGGGCAAATGCTGATGTGCACAATGACCCACCAACTAAAAGAGAAGAAGCACTAAAGTTTGGCACCAACATTATAATTTATGCACTTTCAAATTAAATAAGAATGAAACAAAACGAATCAAATATAAATTTGCTTGTCGGCAAACTTTCTAATTATATAAAGCATCTTTATAAAAGAGATATTTTTTGTTGGAATCTTAAAATCATTAAGTATAATTCTTTTGATGTATCTAATTTTTAGTTTTTTAGAATCGTTATTTTTTTTAATACCTCAGTTCGACTGATATTTTTGATTACTTTGTTTTTAGATTTAATTCTATTGCTCCTTCCTACTTTTAGATTAATTATTAAACTTTTCAAATCACCTAAGTTAAATGAAATTGAAACTTCTGCGGCAGTAATTGGTTATCACTTCCCGGAAGTTAAAGACAGACTGATAAATTCAATTCAACTTATAAAGCATAAAGATGAATCAAATTCTGAAGAATTAACAAATGCTGCACATTTTTAAAACGTTCAATTCTGTAGAAAATCTAAACTTTCAAAAAGTGATAAACTATTCACGGCTTAAATTTTTTTTTTAAAGTTAGCTGGATTAACAATATTTTAACTTTTACAATATTTAATACATTAAATAAAGATATAAGAAGCGCTTCTTACCGGTTATTAAATTTTAATACTACTTTTATAAAACCCAATGAATTCAGCTTAAAATTGTTACCCGGAAATTTAGAAATTAAGAAGAACGAAGATCTTGATATCAAAATTTTAGCTAGCGGAAATCCACCCAAAACCATTGATGTTTTTACAAAGGATTTATTTCAATCAGAATTTACTTCACAAAATGTTATTCTTGATTCAAATAATACCTATCAATTAAGACTTAGAAATATTAAAAATTCATTTTCCTATTTTGCTGGAAATGACAGAGTAAAAACCGATACTTACCAAATTAACGTAACCTCCCCACCTCAAATAAGTGGATTAACGATTGAAATTATTCCTCCAAATTATTCGCGGCTTCCAAAAGTAATTCAAAATGATAATGGCAATTTAAATGTTTTGAAAGGGACTAAAATTAATTTTGATTTAACTTCCTCAAAATTATTATCAAAAGCTACAATTATAACCAGCGATAGTACAAATAAAGAATTTGAAGTTACTAAGAATTCTGCCAAAGGCTCGCTTCTCATCAAAAAAAATTAGAATATTATTTTGAAATATATGATTCTACCAATAACAAAAATGAAAATCCAATTAAATATTCAATTGCTATTACTCTCCTGATAATTTTCCAGAAATTGAAGTTACAAATCCCAAACAATATTCTTTACTTCCTCAAAATGATTTGATGAGTATAAATTATAACATTAAAGATGATTTTGGTTTTGCAAAATGTCTCCTTAAATATAATGTTTCTAAAGAAAAAGAAATGTCTTCCTCCGATGAAAACTTTAGATCTTTAAACCTCTCGATTAGCAAAACAGAGTTGGAGCAAACACTTTTTACAATTGGGATTTAACAAAATTATTTTTGAAGGAAAATGAAATAGTAACTTTTATTTAGAGATTTTTGATAACGACAATATAAATGGACCTAAATCAACCCGAAGCAATATTTTTAAAATCCGGGTTCCAACTTTAAATGAACTTTTTGCAGAGGTTGAAAATACTCAAGACAATGCAATTGATGATTTAGCAAAAACTATGAAAGATGCCGAGGAACTAAAAACTGAACTAGCTGAATTACAAAATGAACTTAAACAGAATGAAAAGAAAATTGATTGGAATGAAAAAGAAAAAATTGAACAAGCTGCAAATAAATTTGAAGAAGTAACTAAAAATATTGAAGAGGTAAAAGAGAAAAACTAGAAGAAATGCAAAACAAAATGATGGAAAATAATTTGCTTTCTGAAGAAACAATGAAAAAATATGATGAACTTCAAGATTTATTAGATGAATTGACCAGTGATGAAATGAAAAAAGCAATGGAAGAAATGCAGAACTCTTTGAAAGATATGATGAGAGATAAAGTGCAGAACTCATTGGAGAATTTGACAGAAAATGAAAAAATGTTTCAGAAAAGTATTGAGCGGACGCTGAATTTATTGAAGAAAATACAGATCGAGCAAAAAATGGATGAACTAATTAAGCGGACTGAAAATATTGTAGATAATTTAGATAAACAAAAAGAGAAAACAGAAAAAGCTAAAAATGAAAACTCTGATAGACCAAATAATGAATTAAATGAACAGCAGAAAAATTTAGATGAACAAATGAAAAATCTTAAAAACGAAATGGAAAAGTTGAATGAAAAAATGAAAGAAGTTTCTGATACGCCTCAGAAAGAAATGGAAGATTTAAATAAGGAATTTAGTGAACAAAAAAATGAAGATCTTTCAGAAAAAGCTATGCAGGAATTACAAAAACCAAATTTTCAAGAGGCTTTGAAAAATCAAAATCAGCTATCGAAAAATATGCAAAAAATGAAAAATGATTTACAGCAAATGCAGCAACAGATGCAGCAGCAAAATCAAAATGTTGTTATGCAAAATATGTTGAAATCAATTAATAATATTTTGGATGTTTCAAAAGAACAAGAAAAATTAAAGAATAAATCTGAGTCTTCCCTTTCTCAACAAAATGATTATTCAGACGCCATGAAAAGCCAAATGGATCTTGAACAAAATTTAGATAATATTTATAAACAGCTCGAAACCCTTTCCCAAAAGACTTTTGCAATTAGTCCGGAAATGGGCAAAGCTCTTGGCGATGCTAAGAAAAACATGAATGAAGCACTTCAAGGATTACAAAATAAAAATGGTCAGGGTTCTTCAAAGGAGCAAGGCGAAGCAATGCAAAGTTTAAATGAAGCTGCCTCCCTAATGCAAAATGCTTTACAAAATATGATGCAAGGCGGCGGAGATGGCGGTGGCGGAATGATGTCACTTATGCAGCAGCTTCAGCAAATGGCTCAACAACAAATGGGCTTAAATCAACAAACACAAATGATGCAAAACGGGCAAATGACAATGCAGCAATTAGCTCAAATGCAGCGTTTATCAAATGAGCAAGGTGCAATCCAAAAATCTTTAGAAGAATTAAATCGCGAAGCAAAAGCTTCCGGTGAATCAAAAAAAATTGCGGCGAATTTAGAATCTGTATTGGAAGAAATGAAAGAAGTAATATCCGGACTAAATACTCAAAAAATTGATGACAACTTAATTAAAAAGCAGGATAAAATATTATCAAAACTTTTAGATGCTCAGCGATCAATAAATGAAAGAGATTTTGAAGAAAACAGAGAATCGCTGGCAGGCAAAAAATTTGATTTAACTTCACCCGATAAGTTGAATCTTACAAATGAACAAGCAAAGGATGTGTTAAGAGAAGAACTTCTCAAAGCAGTTAAAGAAGGCTACTCAAAAGATTATCAAGATTTAATAAGACGATATTTTGAGAGCTTGAATAATTCAACAAAACAAAATTAAATCTTTCCTTTGCCTTCTTTGCGCATTAACTTTGTGTGCTTTGCGAGAAAGCCTTTAAAGAATTTCACGCAAAGACCGCAAAGGATTTTATAAATAACGCAAAGTAAAAATAATATTTAGTATGATTAAAAAAGCAAAAACAATTCTAAAAGAAACTTTTGGTTATGATGATTTTCGTCCACTCCAACAAGAAGTAATTGAACATATCTTAAAAAAGCAAGATGCATTAGTTGTTATGCCAACTGGCGGAGGCAAATCGCTTTGTTATCAAATTCCCGCAATTATTTTTAAAGGATTAACAATTGTTGTTTCACCTCTAATTTCATTGATGAAAGACCAAGTTGAACAATTAATTGAAGTTGGAGTCTCTGCTGTTGTACTTAATAGTTCTTTATCACCGGAAGATTATCAAATAAATTCAGAACTAATAAAAAATGGTAAAGTTAAACTTCTATATGTTGCTCCTGAAACTTTGATGATGGACAGAACTTTAGAATTACTTTCAAATGTTAATGTTAACTGCATAACTGTTGATGAGGCTCATTGTATTTCAGAATGGGGTCATGATTTTCGACCTGAGTATAGAGGAATATCTAAAATTAGAAAACTCTTTAACGATTCAGTATTATTAGGCTTTACAGCAACTGCAACCCCTCAAGTGCAGGACGATATTATTAAAAATCTCGCCTTAAATAATTCCAAAAAATTTGTTGCTAGTTTTGATAGAAAAAATCTGCATCTCCAAATTGTTCCAAAGAGAGATCCGTTTTCTCAAACAATAAATTTTTTAGAGCAGCACAAAAATGAGTCGGGAATTATTTATTGTTTTTCACGCAGGCAAGTTGATGAACTTTATGAAGAATTGTCTGCGCGTAAATACTCTGTTCGTCCTTATCACGCTGGAATGCCAGATGCTAAAAGAGCAAAAAGCCAAGAACTTTTCATCAAGGATGATATTCAAATAATTATCGCAACTATTGCATTTGGAATGGGAATTAATAAACCAAATGTGCGCTTTGTAATTCATTATGATTTACCAAAAAATATTGAATCATATTATCAGGAAATAGGAAGAGCCGGCAGAGATGGACTACCTTCACATTGTTTGCTTTTATTTGGTTATGGTGATATTAGGAAAATAAATTATTTCATTGATCAAAAAGCTGAGAAAGAACAACGCATTGCTAAAATGCATTTGGAATCTTTAGTAAGGTTTGCCGAATCATATTTTTGCCGAAGAATACAACTGCTTGGTTATTTTGGCGAAAGTTATTTAAAAGATAATTGCGCAATGTGCGATAATTGTGAGAACGAAGATAAAGAGTTAATTGATATAACTGTTGAAGCACAAAAATTTTTATCGTGCATAAAAAGAACTGGTGAATTTTTTGGAGCAATGCATATTGTTGAAATTCTACGTGGTTCAAAATCACAAAAGGTTATCGGCAAAGGACACGTTTCCCTTTCTACTTATGGAATTGGCAGCGATCACTCCAAAGAAGAATGGTTGAATCTCTCAAACCAATTTATTCAAAATAATTTAATAACGAAGGATTTAGAATTCGGAAGTCTTAAAATTACAGATTTAGGTTATGAAGTTCTTAAAGGAAATAAAAAAATTAAAGGCACAATTCAAGCTGTGGAAATTGCTTTCACACCTAAATCCGAAACTAAATTTGAATACAACAACTCACTATTTGAATTTTTAAGAACAAAACGTAAAGAAATTGCTGATAAAAGGAATGTTCCACCGTATGTAATTTTCCCCGATAAAACTTTAATAGAAATGGCCACCTACTATCCTCGATCATTAGCAGATATGAGAAATATTCATGGTGTTGGAGAAATAAAACTTAAAAAATTTGGTCATCCTTTTTTAAAAGCTCTTAATGATTTTTATGATGACAATAAAAATATATTTAAGACTAAAATGCCAGTTAAATCTCACAAAAAAACAATTGATAAACAGAAACGTTATAAAATTATAGCAGAAGCGCTTAATTCGGGGAAATCTGCAGAAGAAATTTTAAGACAATATGATTTTAAACTTATAACACTTGTAAATCATTTATATACTTTTGTAAAAGAAGGTAAATCCATTGATCATAAAACTTTGCAAAAATATATTGCGGCTTCTGCTGCTGAACAAAAAGCTGTGTATAAATCATTTAATAAAAATGGAACGTTCGTGCTTAAGACTATATTTGATCAACTAAATGGAAAAGTTAGTTATGAAGACCTTCACATTTTAAGAGTGTGTTATTTAAATGAAAAATTATAATTTGAATAACTAATGAGCACACTAGTTAAGCATATAAATATCTTTTGATTTTTTTAGTTGGTGTTTTTTCAAAAGGTTCTGGCTGTTCAACAATTTTATTTAATTTAGAAAAAGTAGATACTTTTTTATTTACCGTTGTTAAAATTAGATTTAATTGTTCATCAACTTTTTTTCTCGCTTCAGATTCATTCACATTCTGAAGGTTCAATTCAGTATCGAGAGCTTCATAATTTAAATGAACTCTTGCGATTAATTTCTTTTCAGATTCATAAACTAAACTTTCAAGAACAAAATTATTTTCATTTATTACAGCTTCAATTGCTTCTGGATAAATATTTTTCCCATTACTTCCAATTATTACATTTTTTGAACGACCTCTTAAAAATAAATAACCATCTTTATCCATATAACCAAGATCGCCAGATTTAAACCATCCATCTTCAGTTAAAACTGCTTTTGAGTTTTCAGGATCTTTATAATAGCCTTTCATTACATTTGGCCCTTTAATATAAACTTCCCCTTCATTTGTTGTTGGATCAGGATCAACAATTTTAACTTCCATTCCGTATAGAACAGTTCCGGAAGATCCGAATCTAACACCAAAATTATCTGTGCCAGTAACAAGTGGCGAGGTTTCAGTTAATCCATATCCCATTGCGTAAGGAAATTTTGCTTCCGCTAAAAATTTTTCAACTTCAGAAGCCAACGCTGCACCGCCTATGCAAAACATTCTTAAGTTTCCGCCAAATGTTTCTAATAGTTTTTTTCCGACAACTTTATTTATTTTTTTTCTCATCATAGGGATTTTGTACAAATTGCGCGAAATCGATTTTTTATTTATTTCCGGCAATATTTTCATCTTATACATTTTTTCAATAATAAGAGGAACTGAAATCATTATTGTTGGTTTTACTTTTTTTAATGCTGGTAAAAGGATTGCAGCGGTTGGTAGTTTTTCCAAGTAATAAACTGAGCATCCGGTCAATATTGGAGTAATTAGTCCAAGCGTACACTCAATAGTATGGGCAAGAGGAAGCTGTGAAAGCATTGTATCATTTTCTGATATATCAACAAAATCTGTTGTAGCAATTGCATCAAATACAATGTTTTTATGAGTCAGCATTACGCCTTTTGAATGACCGGTGGTTCCGGATGTATAAATAATTGCAGCTAAGTCATCCTCGCCAACTTCTTCATTCTTAACACCGACAAATTTTAACGCTGCATCCATTATTTTAGTAAATTCTCTTTTGCCTTCTTTTAATTTTTGGCTTAGTAAATCTTCAGATTTAGCATGAGGAATAATACTGAAATCATCTAAAAGTATATAAATTGTTAACATCTCTGCATTAAATTCTTCAACTTTTTCATAAAGCTTTGCGGATATAAATAGGGCCTTACAGCCAGCATGATTTAAAATATGATGAACATCAGGTGATTGAAATTCTGTCATTATTGGAACAGCAACTGCACCCATTGTGGTAACAGCAAAATAAGCAACACCCCAATTAGGAGAATTTTCACTAATGATTGCTACACGATCTCCGCTGACTATTCCTTGATCTTTTAAGAAGTTTGATATTTTCTGAACCTTTTTACTAAATTCAGAATATGTAATGGCCTTATCTTCAATACCAGAAAGAGCAATTTTATTTGGGAAATCTTTTACAGCTCTTTTTAATACTTCAACTGTAGTTAATTTGTCTAGGTTTACCATTACATTACCTTTTATTTATTTCATATTTTATAAAATACTAAAGTTTTTTCATCTAATACAAGAAATGCAATAATGAAAATTTTACCTAAAACTTATTAAACAATTATAAGTAAAGGAAATTTCAGAGGAAATTTAAGGAAAAGAGAAATTCTAAATTAATATAAGCGAATACATCACATCAAAGAAATGTATTTAGCAGTGAAAAAATTTTTTTAAATGTTAATTAACTGTATAAATATCTTTTAATTTTTTTTTGTGGAGTCTTCTCAAAAGTTTCGGGCTGTTCAACAATTTTATTCAATTTAGAAAATGAAGTAACTCTCTTATTTACTGATGTTAACAATTCATTTAATTGCTCATCGACTTTTTTTTTTTACCTCTGATTCTTTAACATTTTGCAATCCCAAATCATTATCAAGTGCTTCATAATTTTAAATGAACTCTTGCAATTAATTTTTTATCAGCTTCATAAACAAGCGACTCAAGAACAAAATTACTTTCATTAATTACTGCTTCTATTTCTTCGGGATAAATATTTTTTCCGTTGCTTCCAATAATCACATTTTTAGAACGACCTTTAAGAAATAGATATCCGTCCTTATCAATATAACCAAGGTCACCAGATTTGAACCAACCATCTTTTGTTAAAACTTCTGCAGTTTTATCAGGATCTTTATAATATCCCTTCATTAAATTGGGACCTTTTATGTATACTTCACCTTCTTTAGTGGTTGGATCTTGATCAACAATTTTTATTTCCATATCACGCAGTACTTTACCAGAAGCCCCTTTTCGGACTCTGACATTATCCGTTCCAGTTACAAGAGGCGAAGTTTCTGTTAATCCATATCCCATTGCATAAGGAAATTTTGCTTCAACTAAAAATTTTTCAACATCAGTTGCAAGTGCTGCACCACCAATACAGAACATTCTTAGCTCGCCTCCGAATGTTTCCAAAAGTTTTTTACCGGCCACTTTATTTATTTTTTTTCTCAACATTGGCACTTTATATAAATTTCGACTAACTGATTTTTTATTTATTTCAGGAATGATTTTCATCTTATAAATTTTTTCAATCACAAGCGGGACTGAATTCATAATTGTTGGCTTAACCTTTTTCATTGCAGGCAAAAGCACGGCTGCTGTTGGAGGTTTTTCTAAATAATAAACTGATGCTCCAACCAATAGAGGTAATATGAGTCCGAGTGTACATTCAAAAGTGTGCGCAAGCGGTAACTGAGATAGCATTCTATCATGCTCATTTATGTCAACAATTTCTGTAGTTGCTATTGCATCAAATACAATATTTTTATGAGTTAACATTACTCCTTTAGAGTGCCCAGTTGTGCCCGAGGTATAAACTATTGCGGCTAAATCATCTTCTTTTACTTCTTCATTTTTGATTCCAACAAATTTCATTGCGGCATCTAAAATTTTTGAAAATTCACGTTTTCCTTCTTTTAATTTTTCGCTGATTAAGTCTGTTGATTTATTATGCGGGATAATACTAAAGTCATCCATGAGAATAAATGTTGCTAAAGTATCAGAATTAAACTCTTCAACTTTTTCATATAACTTCGCAGAAACAAAAAGTGCACTGCTGCCAGAATGCCTTAAAATATGGTGCACATCTGCAAATTGAAATTCAGTCATGATTGGGACAACAACTGCACCAATTGTTGATATTGCAAAATATGCTATTCCCCAATTCGGGCTATTTTCACTAAGTATGGCAACACGGTCTCCACTTACAATTCCTTTATCTTTAAGAAAATCTGATATTTTTTGAACTCTACTATTAAACTCAGTATATGAAATAGCGTTATCATCAATACTTGAAAGTGCAACTTTTGCAGAATATTTTTGAACTGAATTTTTTAGAAGTTCAGATATTGTCATTTTTTCTAACTGGACCATCTTGTCACCTTTTACTTATTATTTGCCTCTAGAAAATAATAAAGATTTTATTTGTTTAAAAAGAAAAAACCCACAAAAAGTGGGTTTTTGAATTTTCTATTTTAAAAGGGTTTTATGCATTCTTTTCCCAAATTCTGCTAATTTCAACAATTGCTCTTGTTGCCATTTCCATATCTTGAATTCCAACATATTCTGTGACTGCATGGAAATTATGTCCGCCAGCAAAAAGATTAGGAGTTGGCAAGCCCATAAAACTTAATCTAGAGCCATCTGTACCGCCTCGAATTGGAGATTGAATTGGGATTATATCCAAAACAGCTAATGCTTCTAGAGCGTTCTTTTCTATTTCTGGATGTTGAACCAATACATTTTTCATATTTCTATATTGTTCAATCACTTCAAAGTTACTACTTGAACCTGGAAACTGTGCAACTGTTTTATCAACCAAATCTTTTAGAATGTTTTCAAACTCTTTAAGCTTTTCATCAATAAAATCTCTTATAATAAATTTCAGAACTGTTTTTTCCTCATTACCATTTATTGTTGTGCAATGAACATAGCCTTCTCTTTTTTCTGTTGTCTCGGGAGAAAGTCTATCTTTTGGTAAAAGTTCTAAAAAGTGTGATGCCATTTTAATGGAGTTTATCATCTTCCCTTTTGCATAACCGGGGTGAACATTTTTACCGATAAACTCAATATTTACAGCATCAGCGCTGAAGGTTTCTGTTTCAATTTCACCGCGCGTTCCGCCATCAATTGTGTAAGCGTATTTGGCACCAAATTTTTCAACGTTGAATTTTTCTGCTCCGCGTCCAACTTCTTCATCTGGAGTAAAACAGATTTTTATTGTTCCATGTTTTACTTCCGGATGCTGAACAAGATAATTCATTGCATCCATAATTTCAGCAACTCCAGCTTTATCATCAGCGCCTAAAAGTGTTGTTCCATCTGTTGTAATTATGTCAAATCCAATCATATCTTTTAATTCAGGGTTTCCATCGGCATCAATAATTTTTCCATTCAATAAAGTAATATCTCCGCCTTGATAGTTTTTTAATATTTGCGGATTAACATTTTTGCCGCTTACTGCCGGCGAAGTATCAACGTGAGCAATAAATCCAATAACAGGAACATCCTTATCGGAATTGCTAGGAAGTGTTGCAACAACATAACCGTTTTCATCCATGTGTGCATCTGTTAAACCAATTTCTTTTAACTCAATCACCAAATCTTTAGAAAGCTCAAGTTGTTTTGGATCACTTGGAAATGTTGTTGAATCTTCATCTGACTGTGTATCATATTTTACGTATTTTAAAAACCTATCTACACAAGTAAACTTATAATTTTGATCAAACATATTTAACCTCTAGAAATTTTATTAATACAAAAGATTTATAGGTTCATAATATCGAAAATGATTTTTAATTTCAATCCTAGTAAGTCTTATTTTTTTAAGATACTTTTTGTTTATATTATTGTAATCCAATTAACATATTATACTTGAAATGAATACAGTAAGTTTAATAAAAAAGAAACGTGATAAAGAAGAATTATCAGCCAGTGAAATTAATTTTTTTTATTTCTTCTTATTCTAAAAATTTAATTCCAGATTATCAATTTTCGGCTTTCTTAATGGCGGGTTATTTAAATGGATTTACAGATAAAGAAACCTCGGCTTTAACCCACGCAATGCTTTATAGTGGTAAGATTATTGACTTATCAAAAATAAAAGGAAAAAAAATTGATAAACATTCTACCGGTGGAGTTGGTGATAAAACATCACTAATAATTGCTCCAATTGTTGCTGCAGCTGGTGTTAATGTACCAATGATTTCTGGAAGGGGTTTAGGTCACAGCGGAGGAACCCTTGATAAACTTGAATCAATTCCCGGTTTTAATACAAATCTATCTTTATCGCAATATCAAAGTGTTTTACAAAAATGTGGTGCAGTTTTAATTGGTCAAACAAAAGATGTTGCCCCTGCTGATAAATTAATTTATGCGCTTAGAGATGTAACTGCAACAGTTGAATCAATTCCACTTATTACCGGAAGCATAATGAGCAAAAAACTTGCGGAAGGAATTGACGGACTTGTGCTGGATGTAAAAACCGGAAGCGGTGCATTTATGAAAACTCTAAAGCAAGCAAACGCTCTAGCCACATCGCTTATTGAAACTGCAAAATCATTTAATAAAGAAGTAATTGCATTCATAACAGATATGAATCAACCTTTGGGGAACTATGTTGGCAATTGGCTGGAAGTTTATGAGTCAATAAAAATTCTTAATGGAGAAATGGTTAAGGATTTATATGAAGTTTCACTAAACCTTTCAGGAGCTATGATATTCTTAGGGGGAAAAGCAAACTCAATAGAAGAAGGATTTCAAATTTCTGAAGAGTTAATTAAAAATGGTAAAGCCTTTGATAAATTTTTAGAAATGGTAAAACTTCAAAAAGGTGATACAAAATATTTAAAGAATCCAAATCAGTATCCTGCCGCAAAATATAAGGAAACTATTGTTGCTGATAAAAACGGTTATTTAAAATCTGTTAATAATTACCAAATTGGAATGGCATCTCTTGAATTAGGTGCCGGCAGATTAACTAAGAATGATAGAATTGATCCAAGTGCTGGAATTATTTTTAATCCTAAAATTGGAAATAAAATTAAAAAAGGTGATGTAATTGCTGAATTGCATACCAATAATAAACTAAAAATTGATGAAGTAAAGTCAATGATAATTGGTGCAATAGCATTTTCATCAACAAAAGTAAAACCAGAAAAATTGATTAAAAAAATTATTAATTAAACTAGGAGGACCCATGTATTTTATTGTAGGAATTATTATTTCGGTTGTTTTTTTCTTTATTTACTTGAATGTGAAAAAGGTTAAACGAGCTCAGGAAGCAACAATGACACTGCTTATCTCAATTGCTGCAGCAATTTTTGCACTTGCTCAAATATTTACAGTCATTCCCGCTGGAACAGTTGGCGTTGTAGATTTTCTCGGAAATGTAAGTGACAATACTTTGAAGCCGGGAGTAAACATCGTAAATCCAATTGCAAAGATTGTTAAGTACAGTTTTAAGACACAAGAAATAAAAGAAAATATGACAGTTCCTTCCAAAGAAGGTTTGCCGGTTCAACTGGAAATAAGTTTATTATATAGAGTTGATCCCTCAATGGCAAATGATATCTATAAATCGGTTGAGTCGGGTGATTATCTAAATGTAATTTTAACTCCGCAATTTCGTTCTGTTGTTAGAGGCGTTACTTCAAAGTATGAGGCAAAGGCTTTATACACTGGTGCACGTGAACAACTTGCGGAAGAAATAATAACTGAACTTCAGAAGAATGTTGGTGACCGTGGTATAACTATTGAGAATGCGCCTTTGCGACAAGTAATTTTACCGCCTGGATTAACAACATCAATTGAACAAAAATTACAGGCTGAGCAAGAAAGTCAGAGAATGTCTTTTATTCTTCAGAAAGAAACTCAGGAAGCTGAAAGAAAAAGGATTGAAGCTAAAGGTATTGCAGATTTTCAAGTTATAGTTTCTGATGGAATAAATGCCAACTTACTAAAATGGAAAGGTATTGAGGCTACCGAAAATCTTGCTAAATCACCAAACACTAAAGTTGTTGTAATTGGTGCTGGCAAAGATGGCTTGCCATTAATTTTGGGCAATAATTAGAAAATTAATACAAATGGGCAGATTTTTATTTTTAAATTCTGCCCAATTTTTTATCAAAAAAAATCTTAATATTTAAGTATGTCACAACCAAAAAAAATAAAGTTAAACAAACAAGAAACTATTTTAATTGAATGGGAAAAAAGCAAAACCATTGAATATCCATTAACATTTTTAAGAGATGAATCTCCTGATGCAGGAAATAAAGGAGAAACTATTCTCTGGAAGCATTACGCTCCTCCGCCAAAAGGTCCAGATCAACCTGGTAAGTATGAGATTGCAGATATCAAAAAAGTTAGTAACTATGCAATCAGCATAACTTGGAAAGATGGGGAAAACTCTGGAATTTATTCATGGGAACTTTTAGAAAGATTTGCTGAATATCTTGAACTGAAGCAAAATTTGAATAACTAAATTTAAGATGGCTAATTCAACTATTTAGGTTTAGCTCTTAGCCGAATATGTTTATTCCCTAAGAGCTTCAAAAAAAACTTACTCCAAAACTTTAGAAATTGAAATTACACCTCTTAAATCTCCAATCTTATAGCCCGTTGCTTTATCATTAGGATATTTTTCCTTTATTAACTCAGCAACAGCTGGACTAATTATATTAGCGTCACCGTGACAATTTAAGCAAGGTGCCTCTATAAAAATTGGTTTTGCAAATCTTACAACTTCTTTCTCATTCATTTTTACTTTTTTGAGAATTTCAGTTTCCGCTGTAAGTTTATTCTGAGAATGTAGTTCGGCAAATTTGTTAATCGCCTCTTTCTCAAATTCATCCGGAGTATCATTTACATTTCTATTTTGATAACTAACCCGTTTGACAGTAATTCCCATAACATCTGAATAAAGATTTGTAAGTGCTTGAGCTGTATCCGAGCAAACTTTTACAGCTTTCAGCGGACCACCCTCTTTCATATTCTTTATCAAAATTCCCTTTAAGCCAGCCAAATACTCAGTTGAATAACCATTAAATTCTGCCGAGTATGCTTTTTCATCAAACTTTTCTTCTTGCTTACAAGAAACTATTAAAACTGATAGAATTATTAGTATTGAAAATAACTTTAAATATCGCATAATTTATTTTGCTTTTGGTAATGAAAATTCCGGAGCCATATATTTTTTATCAGCAACATAATCTTTTGATAATGCTTTGTTTATATCACTTAAATATTGTTCTTTAGAAATAAGCCCTTGATAATAAGAAACAATATATCCTTCCTTATCAATTACAAAAGAAGTTGGTATAGATTGAATTCCGCCATATTGCTGAGCAACATTCAGATCTCCAACAAGGATTGGATAATTAATTCCATATTCTTTAATAAAAGGAATTACGTCATTTTTTGTTGCACCGCCACGAGTAAAACCATCGAGCGAAATTCCAACTACTTCAACACCCTTCTCTTTAAGTTCTTTTTTAATTTCAATTAAATCGGGAATTCCCTTTCTACAAGGCGGGCACCAAGTTGCCCAAAAATCTAAAATTACAACTTTGCCTTTAAAATCGGAGAGATTTACTAAGTTAGATTTATCTACATTATAATTTGGAGGATATGGTCCTTCTTCTGGTCCACCATTTGTATTATTAATTATAAAAAAGAAAATTACTGCAGCAAAAAATAATCCGGTATATAAGTAACTTCTATGTTTTTGATTTTTCAAATCGAACTTTTTATTTGGTTCGTTCTGCTGTTTATTTTTATCACTCATTAAATACTCCTTAATATTAATTTCCTTTATTTCGAAGAAAGATTGTTCAAATCAGTTACAAATTTAATAATTTCTTTATCACTAAACCCTTTTTCTTTAGCAGCCTGTCCTAATGATCCCCAAATTGGTTCTCCGCATCTAAGGCACCTAATTCCTTTTTCCATAAGATAAACTACTGCTTCAGGAATTAGTTTCACTAAATCTTCAATCTCAATTTCTTTAGTTATCATTTTCCGGTTTCGCTTTTTTCTTTGAGGGAATTGCAAATAAAACGCCAACTACAGCACCATAAACTGTTGAAATATATGGATTGCTGGTAATTGGACAAGTGCCCGAATTACATCCTATAAAATAATAATAGGCATACCCAACTATTGCGCCGCCTAAAACCGGTAAAATTCTTTTTAAAGTTATATGCATTTTTTTTCTTATATATTTGTTATAATTTGATGCTAAATACAAAAATAAGATTCTAAAATTTACAAAAAATAATTGCGCTTTTTTACCATTTTTGAAACGATGAAAAAATACTTTACAATTTATATCATACTTAGTTCCCTTTTTGCTTTGTTTTTAATTCTTATTTTGAACAAATATGAAAATGGTAATTCTATAAATAGAATTAAAGGTGAAAAAGAATCCAAGTTTTTTCCAGCTGAATATGAAATGATTAAGAGAACCTTTCCTTTTTATGATTATAATCCAAACACCTACAAAGAAGCAATTAATGAAGTAAAACTCTTAAAGCAAACTCAAAAATTACATAAAGGAAATAATGAAAATTTACATTGGGAATTTGTTGGTCCAACCAACATTGGCGGAAGAGTAGTTGATATTGAATTTAATCCAAAAGAACCAAATATAGTTTATGCAGCCGCTGCTACCGGAGGCGTTTTTAAATCAATTGATACGGGATTAAACTGGTTTCCTATTTTTGATGACCAGCCAAATTTATCAATTGGCGATATTGGAATTGACCCAAATAATCCAAATATTATTTATGTAGGAACGGGAGAGGCAAACGGCGGACATAATAATTTTCCTGGAGTTGGTATTTTTAAATCTGTTAATGCCGGAGAAACTTGGAATTTTATCGGGCTTGATTCAACAGTTTCGATAGGAAGAATAATTGTTGACCCTAAAAACTCTCAAAAAATTTACGTTGCAGCAGTTGGGTCATACTTTAAACCAAATCCACAACGTGGAGTGTATATTAGTGAGAACGGTGGGAATACTTGGAATAAATCTCTTTTTATTTCTGATTCAACCGGTTCAATAGATCTAGCAATTAACCCAATTAACACAAACGAAATATACGCGGCAATGTGGGAAAGAGTTCGCAGACCAGTTCTAAAAAGTGAAACTCGGTTAAATGGAAAATCCAGCGGAATTTATAAATCAATTAATGGCGGAATTAGTTGGAGTGAATTAACTGAAGTAAATGGATTGCCAAATAGCTCAATAGCATCTGTTGGCAGAATAGGCTTAAGTATTTCTAATTCAAATCCATCTTCAATTTATGCAGTTTACACAGATGGCCAAATGATAACCGGACTTTATAAATCATCAGACAGCGGTCTAAACTGGAGTTTAGTAAATAACGATTTTACCGGCAGCGGAAATTTTAGCTGGTACTTTGGACAAATTAGAGTTCATCCAATAAATCCGGAAACAATTTTTGTTTTGGATGTTTCATTACTTAAATCATCTACAAGCGGCGCAACTTGGGATTTTAGTTATGGATATAACGAAGATAACTCTTTACATGTTGATCATCACGCATTAGCTTTTCATCCGGAGAATCCAAATTATATTATTAGCGGAAATGATGGAGGAATTAATATTTCTCAAGACGGAGGAATCACTTGGTCAAATCCTGCTAGTTTGCCCATCACACAATTTTATGAAATTGGTTTGGATGAAAATAATCCGCAAAGATTTTATGGAGGAACCCAAGATAATAATGTTATAAAAACCCTAACCGGAAGTGAAAATGATTGGACCTCTATTTACGGCGGAGATGGTTTTTATGTAATTGTTGATCCAAGCGATACAAATGTTATTTATGCAGAATCTCAGTTTGGAAATTTAGGGAAAAGTACAAATGGCGGAAAAACTTTTTTAGGCGCCTTAAATGGAATAAATCAAAATGAACCGACTAACTGGTCAACGCCCGTAGTTATTGATCCAAATGATTCAAAAGTTCTTTATTATGGAACTCACACTTTATATAGAACTATAAATTCTGCCGGTTTGTGGACTGCTGTTAGTCCAAAATTAACCAATTATAATGTGGATAAAAGAATAGGAACCATCAGCACAATTGCGATTGCTCAAACAAATTCAGAAGTAATTTATGTTGGAACAGACGATGGTAATGTTTGGGTAACAAAAGATTATGGAGTAAATTGGAAAAATATTTCTTCCACATTACCATTAAGGTGGGTAACCAGGTTAACGGTTGATCCCAAAAATGAAAATATTGTTTACGTAACATTTTCCGGTTTACGATGGGCGGAATCGGAAGCGCATGTTTTTAGAAGTGATAATATGGGGAATAGTTGGAATGCAATTACAAACGGATTACCGGAGGCTCCCGTAAATGCTTTTGCAATTGATAATAATAACAGCGACATACTTTATCTTGGGAATGACGTGGGTGCTTTTGTAAGCAAAGATGCTGGAAATAATTGGGAAATCTTAGGCGATAATTTGCCAATTGTTGTAGTGAACGATATGAAAATTCATTCCACAGAAAATTATTTGGCAATTGGAACTCATGGAAGAGGAATGTATAAAATGAATTTAGAGCCATTAACAAATAATAAAAAAGTAAAAAAAAATCTGCCCGAAACATTTAGCTTATCTCAAAATTATCCTAATCCGTTTAATCCAACTACGGTAATAGAATATTCTGTTCCGCACACAATTAATGATAATTTTTCATCATTAAAATTAATTATTTATGATGTACTTGGAAATGAAATAAAAACACTCATAAACAAAAAACAAAAACCCGGCAATTATAAAGTAACTTTTGATGCAGCCAAATTAAGTTCCGGAATTTATTATTATAATCTAAGCTCCGAATCATTTTCAATTACAAAAAAAATGGTTCTACTAAAATAGTTTTGTAACTGTAAATTTCTTTTAAAATGCCTGGCAATTATAAAAGTATGGTTTAAATTATGAAGTATTTTTTTCTTAACTTGAAAAATTATTTATTTAATCTTGTGTAAAAATGCTCGGAATAATTAGAAAATATTTAGTTTTCATTTTTATTATATTATTTATTAATTCATGCAATGCCCCGCGTAATAATCCTTTAGATCCAAACAGTACGTTAAGTAAAATAAGCACTTTAGAAGGAACAATAAAAACTATAAGCGTTCCTCAATTGCCAATTGAAAACGCTAAAATATTTTGGCAAAATGAAGGGATAATTTCTTTCACTGATGGAAATGGATTTTTAGAATTGAAAATATTGAACCAAAAGATGGCTGGATTTTTATCGAGAAAGATAATTTTTCAACTGATTCCTTTTTATAACTTTTGAAAATCAGAAGAAAATTTCACTAACCATTTTTCTAAACTCAATTCCTAAAATTAGTGATTTACAATTTTACAGTATTACAAAAAATAAATTCCCAAACACACACAGTTATAATTTAGAAATTAAATCAAAAATTACAGATGACGAAAATGATATTGACTCTGTGTTTATTGAGCTTCCGGAACTAAACGCAAAGAAACAACTTCTATATAATGCTTCCACAAAGTACTACGAAAATTCAATTTCTCTTGAAGATCTTAAAATAACTTCAATTGATATAATAATTGGGAAGGAATTCATTATTAATGTTTTTGATTCGGATAGGAAAAAATTTCTAGCTGGTAAAGCAAATATTAAAAAAGGATTATTAAAGAAGAAATCTTAACAAAGGCCCCATCTGGAAAAGATACAGTTTTTACTAGCAATCCATTGTTAGAATGGTTTAGGTTTAAACCCGGATTTCAATTTAGATATTTAGTGCAGATTTATACGGACGAAGTTCCAGCAATTTTAGTTTGGCAAAAAGAAATTATATCCAGCGAAATACAATATTTAACTGATGTAAATCTATCTTCTGGAGATTATTTTTGGGTAATTTGGGCAATTGACGAATTTGAAAATAGAACTCAATCAAAACCAGCAAGCTTTATTATACCTTAAGTTTATATGAAACAAACATCACTAAATATTAGCGAGCTTAAAAATCTTAGTAAAGAACAATACGAAGCTTTGTATCTGCTTAGTCAAACTCTTAACTCAACTTCGCAAAAAGAAACTTTAATTGAGAAAGTTGTTGATATTTTAATTGAAGTTACAAATGCCGAGCGTGGTTTGTTTGCAAAGTATGATAGCAAAACTTTTCAGTTTTCACTTTTATCTGCGCGGACTTTTAAGAAAGAAAAAATTTCCGATTTATCAACTTTTTCATCTCAAGTACTGCAGCAAGTTGTAAATCAAAATAAACCTATTCTTTATCATGATGCCCAAACAAATCCAAAACTAAATCAGTTTGAAAGCGTTCAACTTCATAAAATAAAATCAATGTTAGGCGTACCAATTAAAAAAGATGAAATTATTTGGGGCGTAATTTTAGTTGATAGTCAAACCGACCGAAAAGAATTTACCGATAAAAATTTATTGTTCCTTCAATTTTTTTCAAACTTAGTTTCTATTTCATTAGAGAAAATTTTTGAAATTGAAAACTTGTTTGATGAAAATCTGCGATTAAAAAACGAACTTGAATCGATTGATAAAATTCCTGATATGATTGGAAATAGCAAGCCAATGCAAGAGCTTTCTAAGACAATCCACAAAGTTGCAAATACAGAAGTTAATGTTTTGATCTTGGGAGAAAGCGGATCTGGAAAAGACCTAGTTGCAAGAGCTATTCACAAACTTAGCACAAGAAAAAATGAAAATTATTTAGCTCAGTTCTGCGGATCAATTCCCGATAGTTTATTGGAAAGTGAATTATTCGGATATATGAAAGGAGCCTTTACCGGCGCGGCGAAAGATAAAAAAGGACTATTTGAAGTTGCAGATAAAGGAACATTTTTTTTAGATGAAATAGCAGATATCTCAAGCGCGTTACAAGCAAAACTTTTGCGAGTTATTGAGAACAAAGAAATAATTCGATTAGGAGATACAAAAGTAATTAAGGTTGATGTAAGAATTTTAGCTGCAACAAATAAAGACTTAAAAAAATTAGTTGAAGAAGGGAAATTTAGGGAAGATTTATATTACAGACTAAATGTTTTCCCAATAAAAGTTCCAACTTTGAGGGAAAGAAAAAGTGATATTCCTTTACTTGTTAAAAATTTTATTGAAAATTCTACAAGTGAAAACATTAAACTTAATCCAACTGCATTAACTATTTTAGAAAATTATTCTTGGCCAGGAAATGTTAGACAATTAAATAATGTAATCAGCCGTGCACTTATTTTATCGAGTGATGGGATGATTACAAAAGAACATATTTCATTAGATAATGAACAGAATACTTTAGATTCCTCAAGAACACTTAAAGAGCTTGAAGAAAAAATTCTACTAAACAGACTGGAAGAATTTAATGGAAATAAAACTCTTACCGCAAAATCATTAGATGTTTCGGTTCGTTGGATTCAAAAAAAGATGAAAGAAATTAATAGTAAATCTTAATGAGCGATTCAAACAAACAAATACTTTTTAAAAAATTTGAGATTCTAAGCTGCTATAAAAAAAATGAACATTCAGCAGTCTATTTGGCAAATCATATCTATTTAGAAAAAAAAGTTTTCTTAAAAGTTCTAAATACTAAGACAATTCCAGATTCATCCATAACAGAAAGATTTAAGCGAGAAGCTAAAATCCTTGCTCAACTTGAGCACCCTAATATAATTAAGGTTTTTGATTTTGGAATGTTTGAAGAATTCTTTTACATCTCATTCGAATATTTTGAAAGTAAAAATCTTAGAGAAGTTCTAAACTCGGGAAAATTAACTGAGGAATTAAAACGTAATTTCTTAATTCAACTAGTAAAAGGCTTGAATTTTGCTCATCAAAAAAATGTAATTCACAGAGATATCAAACCGGAAAATATTTTAGTAAATGAGAAATATGAATTAAAACTTACTGACTTTGGCTTGGCGCAAGACTCAATTGATAGTCTAGTTACGCAAATGTATGCTGTTGTTGGAACTCCTGCTTATATGTCTCCAGAACAAATTCAAGGTGAAAAACTTACACATAAAAGTGATTTGTTTTCTTTAGGAATTATTGCAATTGAATTATTCAGTGGTAAAAACCCTTTTCTCGGCGAGGACTCAAACGAAACCATAAATAATATCATCTCTTTCGATGAGGGTAATGTTGAGGAACTATTTTCAAATTTACCAGAAGACATAAATAAAATTGTAAAAGGATTGCTGGCTCAAAATCCAAATAATAGATTAAATTCTTGTGAGGATATTTTAGAAATACTTAATGTTGAAAAAGAAGATGTAGTCGTTAAAGAAAATGATTCGAATAAAAAACTATGGTTAACCATAGCAACAGTTGGAATTATTTTCGCTTTATTAATTGCATATTATATTTTTAAGCCAAATAATGTAACAAAATTTGCCGATGAGAATTTAGAAGCTAAATCTGAAATTAATAATGAAAAGGAACCTATCAGTAAAGAGCCAGTTGATACTTCTATGAAAGATTTGAATTCATTTCAGAATGAAAAGCAAAGTGCAGAAAACCTAATTGCCACTAATTCCATAGAAAATAGTGTGGCAAAAAATGATGATATAATTCTAGAAAATATAAAAAGAACAAATGACATGGGAGAACTTTTTATAAAATGCTATCCATGGGCAAAAGTCTATTTAGATAATAAATTTTTAGAGACAACTCCATTAACTAAAAATATTGCGGCAAAAGAGGGTAAATATTTATTAACTTTAAAACATCCCGATTATCCAGAATATTCCGACAGTATTAAGATCAATGCAAGTAAATTATCTTTTATAGAAATTAATTTAGATACTTTATTTGGCTATTTCGATTGCCAGGTTTATCCTTGGAGCGAAGTTTTTATTAATGGAGTTAGCAAAGGAGTTACACCTTTGGAAAATCCGATTAGACTAGGTGCAGGAATTTACAAAGTAAGGCTTGAAAACCCTCAATATAAGAGTCTTGAAACAACAATTAATATTACTAGAAATGATACTTTAGAAATGAAATTTAATCTGGAGCTTAGAGAAAAAAAAAATAATGTGGTATAGAAATTGCACAATTAATATCATCATTTTAAATTTGGATATAAAAATGAAGAAAGTTCTAATAATATATTTAGCCTTAACAAGTTTTACGTTTTGCACAATTACCTTACTGGGAAAATTATGGAAATATGCCAGAACCTGTTGCTGGCGGAGATATTTGGCAAAAGAAAGAAAACTTTTATGTAATTGGCGGATATTCAGATTCGCTTCAAGCCAATGTTAATTGGGTTCAAAAATATAATGTACTTAACAAAACTTGGGAAAAAGGTACAATGAGATTCGCAAGATTTGGGCTAGTAACAGAAAGTTATAATAATTTTGCATATTTCTATGGTGGAATTGATGCCGAAGCAAACTCAATCACATCGATTGAAAGATGGGGCGAACCCTTTACAGATAGCGCATCTTTAAATTTTGATAGTAATTTTAATAGGAATTTTTCCACAGGACATATTATTGGGGATAATTTATACATCATCGGCGGAAATCCTTTGCCAGGAACTAGGTCTGATACACTTCCATACATTGTTGAATATAATTTAACAGGCTCAAACTTTTCATATCAAACTGACACTCTTTTTGCATCCGGTGATTTACCAGAACAGCAAATGTCTGAAGTAATTGGGAATGATATATTTATATTCGGCGGTGTGATAAATGGAATTTCGCAAGATATTTTTAAGTTCAATATAGTTGATCGTTCCTATAAAAAATTAAACATAAAATTGTTAACACCTCGTGCCGGCGGAAGGGCTGTTGTGGGCGCCGACCCTAATAAAATTTACATCATCGGCGGTTACAACGAAAATTCCCAAGCGTTAAATAGCGTTGAAGTTTTTTCATTTTACGGCGGTGATAATTATTTTATTGAAGAATCTGCTCCAATTAATGAAGCTCGATATAATTTTATGTCAGCTTATTTTGATGGAATAATTTACGTAATGGGCGGATTTGATAATGAAAAGAAAGTTGTAAAATCAATAGAGCAGCTTTTTGAATATGCTACAACGGCTGCAACTGATGAGATTTCAAATAATATTATAAATCAATTTGAGCTTTACCAAAATTATCCAAATCCGTTTAATCCTAACACAACAATAAAATATGCCATTGCAAATAAAGCGGGAGATCAATTTACCTCTTATGCAAATGTACAACTAAAAGTTTATGATGTGATTGGAAATGAAATTACAACACTCGTAAATAAGCAGCAACCGCCGGGAATTTACGAAATCAATTTTGCCGCAAGCCAATATCCAAGCGGGGTTTACTATTATAAGTTAAAAACTAATTCTTTTATACAGACAAAAAAAATGATCCTTCTCAAATAATATGAAGATATATTCCGGTATTATATTCTTTTTCATTTCCACATTTTCTGTATTAATTGCGCAGACAAATAAGGAACTTGACGCACTGCAGAATGAATATGAATCATTTAATTATGCAACTGTAATTAGTAAAGCACATGGTTTGTTACTTGATAAGGAAAGATTTTCTGATGAAACAATAATTGAAATTTCTACACTTAAAGCTGAATCTCATTATGCAATGGGAGAACTGGAAAATACACGAAAAACATTTATAGAAATTTTAAAGCTGAATGAAAATTTTGAATTGAGCAACATTTCCTATTCTCCAAAGTTAGTTGATTTTTTCCACGAAGTTAAAGCAGAATTTTTAGATGTTTTAAAAGTAAATGAAGAAAAATATACACAGCAAAAAGAAGTTCAGCCCGCTTTTATAGACCAAACTCAATTATTAACACATGAAAGAAATACTGCATTGGCAAAATCATTATTGCTTCCTGGTTGGGGACATTTAAGTTTGGGTGATAATACCAAAGGCTGGATTTTAACTTCTGCCGGAGTTGCTGCTTTGGGTTCAATGATTTATTTTATTGTTGACGCAAATAATAGAGAAAATGATTACTTATCTGAAATTAACTCGGCACAAATTCAAATTAAATATGATGAGTATAATAAATCTTACAAAATTAGAAACGCACTAATAGCCACTTATGCCGCAATATGGATTTATTCCCAAATAGACATTTTATTTTTCTCAAATCAACTTGGAAGTGAAAATATTTCTGCGCACATTTCTGATAATTTACAACTTACCAATCAAAATAAAATCACTCTTTCTTTTAAATTCACACTTTAATTTAGTACGAAAATTATTCGTTTAAACGAATGGAATTCGCAGTAAAAGTAAATTTTTCTCACAAGACCAAAAATGAACAATCCGCAGAAATACTATTCTGTGTGTCATTTCGAACGCAACGCTATTTGATGAGTGAGAAATCTTTGCAATTTAAGTATTATTAACAGATTGCTTCGGGATAAAACTCTCGCAATGACGAATCTATAATAGTTTAGATTCCATTTAACATCCTCAAAACATCTATTCTTTTTCTTGGCACTTACTTTGCTTTAATAATTAAAAATAATTAGAGAAAGTTTTCCCATGGAACGAAAGAAATTAGAAACATTTTTCACATTTACAATTATCCTTATGATTTCTATTTATTCCCTTTTTGCCACAAGCGGGAAAATGGTAAAACTGCAAAATTACTTCCAAAATTGTGAATATCAGAAGGCAATTGAATTAGCAGAAATAATCCTTAAAGATATTAGCCTAAAGGGAAATGATAAAACTGAAATTCTTATAATAAAAGGCGTTTCAGAGTTTTCATTAAATAAAATAGCAGCAGCTGAAGAAACTTTTACCGAATTATTATTACTCAATGAAAATATTACTTTGGATACGAGAGCAGTTTCCCCAAAGATCGTTGAGTTTTTTAATGAGTTGAAAAATAAGGCAAATTTAAAATTGGTTTATGCAATATGAACATGTTGTCATTCTGAGGAGCGGAGCGACGTGAGAATCTCAAATTTAATAATGTGGATAATATTTTAAGATTCCGGTATGCCCAAAAGCAGAAACCGGAGTTACAAATTTTTAAAAACATTCATTTAATAAAGGTGGGAAAATGAAAAAACTTAGACAATTATTCTACATTCTAATTTTACTCAACACACTAAATTTTGGTTATACCGATTTAAGAATTATTGATCCTCGCAATTGGGGTGGCGGTCAAGGAACTTTTGAAGAAGCAACGCTAACAATTCAACCTAAAGGAATTTATTTTGAGTATAATTTATTTTTAACAATTTCCGCAAAAGGACTTGGTTTTCAGCATCAAGATACTTTAGAAATTATTTACAATTTTGATTTACCAAAAGGCGCAATTGTTCACGATTCTTGGCTTTGGTTTAACGATGAAATTATCAAAGGTAAAATAATGGATCGCTGGACAGCTTCGCAAATTTATGAGGAAATTGTCAATCGCAGAAGAGATCCATCTGTACTTTATAAAAATTATGATAATTATTATGAACTAAGAATCTTCCCAATGGCTGGAGATGAAAGCAGAAAAGTTAAAATCACTTTTTTGTTACCGGCAATTTGGTCGGCAGCTAATGTAAGCACAACATTGCCATTGTATTTATTTAATAATTCAGCAAACCCACTAAAAATCTTAGATGTAATTACGCAACTTACAAGTGAATGGAAAAACCCTAAAATTGCTGAGTTACCAAATAAAATTTTTGAAGCAAAAACATATCCAATTGTTGGTGAATGTTTACAACTAACTCTTGATCAAAATGAAATATATTCTAATAGTTTACTAAACTACCAAGTTGATGCACCATTTAAAAATGGGGTCTACCTAAACACTTTTGAAGGAAAAGAAGATAATATTTTTCAACTTGCCTATTTACCTTCCGTCCCGGAAAATATTACGCAAAGTAAAAACCGCTATCCTTATTGATTATGAATTATCTAAAAGTAATGTTTCTGCCAAAGATGTGATAAATAATGTTAAGAAAATGTTGCTCGAACACTTTAGTGGCAGAGATTCTTTCAATCTAATTTTCTCCAATACAACAATTAAAAGAATTAGTGAAAAATGGCTCTCCGCTGATTCAAATTCTGTAAATAATATTTTTGAAAATTTACCCGCAAATATTATTTCAAATTATAGTAATCTCCCTTCACTTTTGGCAAATGGAATTGAGTTTATTTCTAACAATGGCAATGACGGTAAAATTGTTTTGCTTGCAAATTCTGATGGAGTTGGAGAATATAAAACTGCCAATGCTTTAATTGATGACTTAATTAATATGATGACCGAGACAATTCCCATTAACATTGGTGATTATATTCAAGATAATTATAGATGGTATTATTACGGTAACAGAGACTATAAAGGCAACGCATACTTTTATGAAAACATTGCAAAGTTAACCGGCGGAAATACTTTTTATGTTGATTACAACATTCCCTTTATCACAATGATTTCCGATTTATTTGCATCTTTAGGTTCACTTTTATCAACTTATGATTTACACACAACCATGACAGATGGATTTTGTTACGGAAGATTTGATATGAACTCAAATGAAAATTCAATATCCGTTAACACCCCTATTTTACAAGTTGGAAAGTATTTTGGAAGTTTTCCATTTAAAGCAGAGTTTAACGGAATGATTGAGGGAAAACCTTTTTCTGATATAAAGGAAATTAACACAGAAAATTTATTTCATGCAGATTCTATCTCTGACGTAATTTGGTCGGGAAAATATATAAACACAATTGATGATGAAAGCGATTATTACTATTACAGCAATTTAACCAATCAAGAAATATATGACTTAATTGATATCAGCATTGAAAAAAGAATACTTACAAAGTACACAGCATTTCTATGCTTAGAACCCGGTTTTAATTTAGATATTCTTCGTGATCCACTCGATGGAGATGGTGGCGGTGATGTGATTATTGGGGTTGAAGATGAAGAAAAAGTAAATACCGATACTTTGTTTACATCTTATCCTAATCCGTTTAACAACCAAACAACAATTCAAATTAGATTAAGCAAAAACATAAATCCCGAGACGGCAACATTTAAGATTTACAATGTGTTAGGTCAAGTAGTAAAATCCTTTACACCTACACTAAACTCAGAAACAAATGAGTTTGAATTCAATTGGAATGGAACCAATGATAACAACAGTGTTGTATCAAGCGGTAATTATTTCTTTGTAATGACGTATGCCGGCAAAGTACAAACTATGAAATTAGTTTTAATGAAATAAAACTTTGAGTATTGAATTGTGAGTATCAGTACTCAAGTGGAGGCAATGTGGGGATTGACTGAAAAGTCGTCCCCGCATTTTTTTATTTTTTAACATAAAAAAACGACTTAAAATTTGAATTGACTCTTATGTCCACAAACATTTAATTAGATTTAGAAATAAGATGAGGTTTATATGAAAACTTTACACAAAATTTATTTTACGATTATTTTATTTTACTTTTTTAATATTTCCCTCTTCGCACAATTTAACACTGATTCATACAAACAATTCCTAACTCAAAATGAAAATTTAACAACGGCTGATTTACTTCAAATGCACAATGCTGGATTGTTTGAAAATTCTGCAGATGCAAATTGGCAAAATGCCCTTTTCTCTGATTCAATTGCAATTAAATATGAACTTACTGAAGATGAAATAAATCTGATTAATAAAAATGGATTTGCAGTTTCTGAAAGATTACAGCAGCCATCTTTTGGAGCACAATTTACAGATATTTATCACAAAGATTTACCGGTTTATATTTCTTCAGATGCAATACTGCATGCTTTCCACACAACATATGATAAAATTCTTAAAGACACTGAGCTGAATATCTTAATTGGGAAGCTAGATGAATTAATAACAAGTTTACAGAATAATTTCCCCGACTTAAAATCAAATGTTTCTACGCAAGCCGATTTGGATATAATGTTGAAAGATCTTGACATTTATTTAACCGTTGCAAAAAAATTGTTAACCGGAAGTACTATTCCATATTATGAAGAAAACGTAAGTGCAGTCGATGATTTGATCAAGGATATTGAATCGGAAGAATTTGTAACAAGACCACTTTTTTCAGAATCTCTGCGCAAAATTGATTTCAGTCAATTTAAACCGCGTGGACATTATGATGATGAGGTGTATCCTCAGCTTGCAAATTATTTTAAAACAATGATGTGGTTTGGCAAAATTGAACTTTACTTAATTGCTCCAAAATCATTTGATGAAGTTCCAATTGAAGATGTTCAACGACAAATTATTATGTCTGCATTATTTTCAGAATTGATTGCACTTTCAAACCAAAGAGAATTGTTTGATGAGATTGAATTTATAATTAGAACATTTGTCGGCGAGCAAGATAATGTTACCTTGCCCGATTTAAATGAGGTTTTGACTGAAGCGAGTATTACGAGTGTTGATTTGCTTCTCGATACTTTAGTTGTGAAAGAATTTCAGAATGTTTTAAAAACAAAAGCTTATGCCGGACAAAAAATATTATCTCAAATATTAATGAGCGATCCAATGTCGCCCGATAAAATTGAACCCGCTTCTGCTTTTATGCCATTTGGTCAAAGATTTGTAATTGATTCTTACGTAACCGGCAATGTTGTCTATGACAAAACCGAAAAGAAAAGAATGCTTCCTTCTACATTAGATATTTTATTTGCGCTCGGTAATGATGCTTCAGTGCAGCTTCTCAAAAATGAGCTTGACACATATGAATATTCATCTAACTTAGCTGCCGTAAGATATTTAATTGATAGTTATGATTCAGATTTTTGAAAAACTCAATTTATAATCTTTGGTTAAATTCAATCAAATCACTCCATCCGCCTCAAGACAGAACTGGGCTTCCAAATTTCATGCAGACTGCAGCTTGGTGGCAGCAAAAATGAATTCACAGCTTGCTTCTTGGACAGAACTTCGTCACGACAATTTACTTTATGCCAAACAATCTTATACGGGCGGAGTTACTTGCTCATATCCATTTAGTTATGTTGAGCCTATCCCAGCTATTTTTCAAAACAATTGGATTAGCGGCTACCGAAACAATTAATAAAAAAATTAATATGATTTCCTCTTTTTCGATTCTGAAACAAAAGAAAAATAAGTTCCCATTTTAAGTATTGGGAATTAATTATGGATACACTTGAAACTATTGCCCAAAAAGAATTAGATAAAGTTGAGTTAGATGAGAATGAGAAGGATTTTTGTCAAGGATGCTTTATAATAATCCCCAGGGAATGTGTGGAGTTCCCGAGCATATTGGCTGGTATCCAAGTCTTTATTATTATAACAAAGAAGAAATGAACGAAAGCAATTTTTAGTTGCCGATTACCATACTGCTCCAACTGATGCAAGCGGAAATTTTGTTGGATGGGTTAAACATGCAGGAACAGGTCCAATTGATTTGGCAATAATTATTGCTAAAAATTCTGCGAATCAAGATGTAGCTTTTATTGGACCAGTTTCAAGTTATTATGAATTTACATCTAATGATTTTTTAAGATTAACTGATGATGAATGGAAAAATTCTTATTTGCTTCAATCTGTAAGACCAAATTGGACAAACATTTACTTGGCAGATAATAGTGGTAAAGTAAAAAGTGAAGGTTTAAAATTATTATCTGATGTAAAAAAAATGATGTCAATTCTCAAATTCCAAAATCATTTATTACAGCACAAAATTATCCTAATCCATTTAATCCTTCAACTGTTATTAGCTTTACAGTTCCTTTAAATAGTGAGCGTGCAAATACAAAACTTACAATCTATAACATACAAGGCGAAGTGATTAAAGAATTAGTCAATGAAAATTTAAGCCCCGGCAGTTATTTAATTAGATGGAATGGCGATAATAAATTTGGGAATAATGTTTCCAGCGGAGTTTACTTTTATGAAGTCAGAAACGGAACAAATAAGTTTGTCGGTAAAATGAATTTGATGAAATAATTTTACATAAATAAAAAACTAAAATAGCTTTTATTAAGGCGGTTATGAAAACCCTAAACTCATTATTCATAATTATAACTATAATTATCTTATTTTATTCAACAATATTTGCACAACTGGATTTGTCGGTTTACACTGATAAAGAAACTTACGAATACGGCGAAACAATTATGCTTTATGCAAAAGTAACAAATACTGCAGATACAACTTTTGAGTTTTTTGCACCTACTTATCAGACATGCCAAGCAGAATTTTCTTTTAATAATTTCAACTCTGGGGAGTACGCAACTTGTTTGGCAACTGCAGAACTGTTAACATTTAAACCTCATTTTTCTAAAATTTATAGTTGGAGAATTGAGCCGCAAAGTTTGGGTTTACCCAATAAAAACGGTACTCAAACAATAATTGGCAAATATTATTTTGATTTGACAGACACAATTTATATTCAAGCGCCAAAATTTTTTGGCGGTGAAATTGAGCTTTTGTACCACGTTAATAATTTTGACAGTGTTAACGCAATTAGCCGAAATCTAAATGCGGATGTTGTGTTCGGAAGTGATTATGGCGAAGTTAAACATGAAGTGTGGCAGATTGAAGGATTTGATATTGATTCGCTGATTCAAATTTATTCAAACGATTCGATTTTTGTTTCCTTTGAAAAATCAATCTGGATAATGTATGAAAATATTGTTGAGGAAAAATTTCACTTGATTATTATCCTTTGCAAATTGGGAACTTTTGGCAATATGAAGTAGAAAAACGAGGTGTTTTCCTTCTGACAGCTCTGATTGGATAGCATCAACAGAGGTAATTGGTGACACTACAATGCCGAATGGTAATAAATATTTTGTATTGAATGAAAAGAGCATGAGTATTTATAATCAACCTACTTATAAAAAATATATAAGAATAGATAGCAGCAAAGCTAATGTTTATGAATACAGATATAATGAAGAATTTTTGATTGACAGTTTACAAATGGAAGTTGGCGATGAATTTGATTGTCTTGGTTTAGCTGATATTTATTTTAAGAATGTTTTCGGCATTAATTCGCAAATCAGATTTTATCATCAAACATGTGTTACTACTACCGGTTCGTTTAATTATGAATTAGCAAAAGATTTTGGGAAAGTATCTTCAGTTATCACTGAAACAAATGTATATGCAATAGATTTTAAATTTGACCTGGTTTACGCAAAAATTAATGGGAAAGAATACGGCAAATTGGTCGACCTAAATTATGTAGATAATTTCCCGAGGATCCCAACAGATTTCTCACTATCCCAAAATACCCCAAACCCATTTAACCCAACAACCACAATAGAATATTCCGTTCCCTCTGCCGAGTTTGTTTCTCTTAAAATTTATGATGTTCTTGGTCGTGAAGTTGCAACTCTAATTAACCAATCCCAAAAACCGGGCATTTACAAAACTGTCTGGCATGCGACAAATTTTGCTTCCGGTATTTATTATTATTCATTAAAGACAAATAATAAAATTTTTAGCAAAAAATGCTGCTTTTAAAGTAAAATAGATTGCTTCCAATCTTTTACTTTTTCAAATCACGTTTAATATAAGTGCAATGAAATTGTGATTCTTTTGTGAACTTTTTTTTGCATATTAGATATTAAATCGATCGTTTGTCTTAAAATAAAAGGGTTCTATGAAATTTATAAACCTAATTGCTTTTTCTATAATATTTTGCAGTTCAGTTTTCTCTCAAAATAACATTGATTTTACCGCTGAAACATTAGAGAATAAGGAACTAAAGCTTTCGGAAGTTTATTCAGAATCGCCAACTTTGGTAAGTTTTTGGGCTTTGTGGTGCAAACCTTGCCGCGCAGAAATGAAACAGCTTGAAAATCTTTATAACATTTATAAAGACAAAGGTTTTACAATCATCGGCGTAAATCAAGATTCGCCGAGAAGCTTGGCAAAAGGTAAAATCATTTGTTTCATCACATTAACAATGTTACTTTTCCAATTGTGCTGGACCCAAATCAAGAAATTTTTCAAAAATTTAACGGTCAATCAATTCCCTTTCTGTTTTATTCAATAAAAAGGTGAAGTAATTTATACTCACATTGGGTATTTGCCCGGTGATGAAATTGAACTTGAAGAACAAATTAAAATAGTTTTAGGTGAATAATTGCGAAGTAAATTTTTAATATTTTTTTTTTAATAATTGTGGCAAATCTCTTTGCACAAATTCGTCCATCGATTTCTAATTTGCTTCGTTATGGAAACGGTGAACAGAGTGTGGGAAATTTGACAAACAATTTTCAATACTTTGAAAATTTGACTGATGTTAGGCTTGCGCTTCCGGAAAATTTAGATATTGGATTTAGATTTTTATATGATGATCCGCCAGAAGTTGGCGATAGCTTTAAAGGAATTAAAAGAAGATTTGTGGAATACACAAAAGACAATTTAAATGTGCGAATCGGAAATTCATCCGAACTTTATGGGCGCGGAATGGTTTTGAATCTCTTTGAAAATCGCGGATTAGCTTATGATACTTGGATAGATGGAATTAAAGCAAGTTATAAAATTGATAATTTGAAAGCATCCCTAATTGCCGGAAGTATTGATTTTAGGGACTCTATTACTGTTACACGATTTGAAAATTATAAACTCCGTGGTGGGAATTTAGAATATGAAATTGCAGAACCGTTAAAAATTGGTGCATCTTTTATAAGCGCACAATCTTCTATTCCTCAAATTGATAAAACAAAATTGTCTGCAAAATCTGAATTGCCCGAAATTTATTTTGATTTTAATCATGAACAATTTAATTGGTTTTTAAGTTGGGCAAGCAAATGGACCAATACTGAAAAGCTAAAAACATCATCCCGCGGAAATGGTTTGTATTCTTCTTTTTCATTTGCGGAGGAATCTTTTGGGATTACAATAGATTATAAAAATTATAATTTTGATCTGCAAGATCCTTATTTGCAAAATGATGAAACCAGAACAACGAAATTTTTACCGTTTCAAAATCCACCTATTGTAATGAAAGAACACAGTTATGTCTTTCTTTCCAGATCTTTGCACGAGGTTGATTTTAATGATGAAGTCGGCTTTCAAGTAGATGCAAACTATGCAATAAATGAAGATTTCAATCTTAACTTAAATTTTAGTTTTGCAAGCAAGCATAATTTTTATTCACTCAGCCAAACAACTTTTTTATTTGATGAAGAAAAACGCAGTTCAAATTTTCTTCCCAGTTCAGAAGATAAATATTCACCTTACAGAGAAATATTTTTAGAGGGCGAATATTATTTTGATTTAAGTACATCAATTAGACTAGGAATTGCTCAACGAGAAAAAACTATTTACAACTATTTTACCGGCTCGGCGGGAAGTCATATAATTAAATCTGTTGTTGTTCCATTGCAATTTTCTCATCCATTTTCAAATAATTTTTCTGCGCTCTTTCAGTATGAGTTTGAAAGTGTGAATGATAATTATAATAACGAGCAGCCAAATTTTAATAATCATTTTATTTCTTTGCTTACATCAATTTATAGAAAAGCAACACTTGGTATTAGATATGAATTTACAACTAATGATTTTGATATTTCTAACAGAACCGATTGGCTGGTTACTGAATTAGGTTACAGAATTTCTGGTGCAAATTTAATATCGGTTTCTTATGGAAGAGAACGAGGCGGTCAAGTTTGTTCAAACGGAATTTGCAGATATTTGCTTCCGTTCAAAGGTTTCAAATTTAACTTACAAACTAATTTATAATAGAAAGAAGGCTTTACATGAAAAATTTATATAAATCATTTTTCTTTATTTTTTTAATTTCACTTACATCAATAAATGCAAGTGATAGAAAAGTGTTGGTTGAAATTTTTACGAATTCTCACTGTCCGCTTTGTCCTCCTTCACACACAGCAATAAACAACTATTTGGCAACAAGCAACGGAACCAATATCGAATATATTTATTATCATATGGTATTTCCTTATTCATCCGATCAGCTTTATAAAGATAATCCCAATGATTCAGACAATAAAAACAATTATTATGGACCAGTCTCATCAACTCCAAAAGCTTATTTTAACGGAACGCTTGTCGGTAATAGTTATAACAATTGGCAGAGCAGTTTAGATAATCTGGTTGCTGAACAAAGTAGTTTTGAAATTGCTCTAACCGGAAATTACACCGAGAATGATTTTACAATTAATGCCGATATAACCAAAACTGCAGAGACTGCAGAATCAGATTTAACTATAAATTTTGTTGTTGTTGAAAATGTTGAATATCAAGGACAGAATGGAATTAAAGATCATAAAAATGTTATGAGAAAAATTGCAAATGTGAATGGAGATGCAATTAATATTTCATTAAACGAAACAAAAAATATGCAGTCAACTTTTGCAAACAACAATTTATGGAATAACACAAATTTAAGAGTGGTTGTATTTATTCAAAGCTCATCAAGTAAAAATGTTTATCAATCAAATTCAATTGCTTATTCAGATTTAATGCTTACCAGTATTGAAAGTAACCAAACTCTGAGTGATAATTTTAAATTGGAGCAAAATTATCCAAATCCGTTTAATCCATCTACCAAAATTAATTTTACAATCCCATCTTTTTCAAAAGAAAATTTTCCGTCATCGCAAAATGTAGAATTAGTAATTTATGATATATTAGGTAATAAAATCTCAACTTTAGTTAATGGCAATAAATCACCCGGAAATTATGAAGTAACATTTAATGCTGAAAATTTATCGAATGGAGTTTATTATTATCAACTAAAAGCCGGAAGTTTTATTCAAACAAAAAAAATGATATTCTTAAAATAATTAATTAAATTCAAGAGATATTATAAAAACCTTTGGAGTTGACTGACTTAAGCATTGGGGGTTAGGTCATGAGCTCTGAAGGTTTTTACTTTTGCATTATTTCTATTTTTCACTCCCTTTATTCATTTTGTCTATTTTTCCTACTTTTTTTAATTTTGAAACTTTCTCAATATTTTCTCGTCTAACTTTGACACTATTCTATAATATTTTATATTAATTTCTAGAATTAGAATAAATCTAAAAACTAAAGGAGAAAGTATGACTTTAAAAATTATTTTTTCAATACTAATACTTGGTACAATACTTATGGCACAAACAAACTTCAAAGATCGTGAAGAAATACCAGCAGAATACAAATGGGATTTGAATGCAATCTACTCAAATTGGGAAGAATGGGAAAATGGCTTAAAAGAAATGGAAGCCAAAATGGAAACGATTACATCTTTTAAAGGAAAATTAAAGGAAGATGTAAAGAATCTTATTGCGGTTAAGAAGCTTGACGACGAAATAGGTATTCTTTCCTACAAAGTTTATCGATACCCCCAATTAACTCTTGATACAGATACAAGGAATCAGGATGCAGCTTCCAAATTGCAGCAAGTACAAATTGTTTTTGCCAAATTTGGAACGGCAACTTCATGGATAAGTCCTGAAATTCTTGAAATTCCATGGGAAACAATGGAGAAATGGTTAAATAATAATCCAGAATTAAATCCTTATAGATTTGGAATTGAAGATTTATACAGGCAGCAAAAACATGTTTTAGATGAAGATAAAGAAAAATTGCTTTCCTATTTTTCACAATTCAGAGGAACACCAAGCGATATATACACAAGTATTTCAACAACAGATGTTAAGTTCCCAGAAGTTGTTTTATCTGGCGATGACACTGTAAAAGCAACAAACGGAAACTACAGCAGAATACTTGCAACAAATCGAGTTCAAGAAGATAGAAAAAAGATATTTGAAGCACATTATGGAACTTATACAGATTATAAAAATACTTATGCTTCTATATATGATGCAGTATGTAAAAGAGACTGGTCTTCTGCCAGAGCCAGAAATTATGCTTCAAGTGTAGAATCTTATTTGGAAGGAAATAACATTCCTTTAGAAGTTTATACAAATCTTGTAAGCATGGTAAAAGCCAATACAGAACCCTTAAAAAAATATAATCGATTAAGACAAAAAGCTTTAGGTTTAGAAAAATATTACAGTTACGATGGATCAATATCACTTGTTGATTCTGATAAAAATTATAAATATGATGATGCAACAAAATTAGTTTTAGCTTCAGTAAAACCGTTAGGAAATGATTATACAAGTAAATTAGAAACAGCTTTAGCCGGCGGTTGGCTAGATGTTTACGAAAATCCGGGGAAAAGATCAGGTGCATATTCTGCCGGCGTTTACGGAGTTCATCCTTACATGCTGCTAAATTATAATGAAACAATAGATGCTGTTTTTACACTTGGTCATGAACTTGGGCACACAATGCATACTTTACTTTCCCAAGAGAATCAACCTTTCTCAACAGCAAGTTATACAATATTTGTGGCTGAGGTTGCTTCCACTTTTAATGAAAGATTACTGTTAGATTATTTTTTACAGAAAACAGATGATCCCAAAGAAAGAATTGCATTAATTCAGCAAGCTATTAGAGGAATTACAGGTACATTTTATTTCCAAACATTGCTTGCAGATTTTGAACTTCAAGTTCATAGTATGGTTGAAGAAGGAAAACCAATAACAGCAAATGTTTTAGATGGACTTATGTCTGATTTATACGATGTCTATTATGGTGATTCACAAGAAAAAGATGAATTTTTGAAATCTGTTTGGGCAAGAATTCCACATATTTACAGATCACCTTTTTATGTATATCAATATGCAACTTGTTTTGTTTCTTCTGCTAAAATATACACAGATATGATGAAAGCAACAGGTTCTGAAAAAGACAAAATTGTTGAAAATTATTTGAATTTATTAAAATCGGGTGGTAATAATTATCCAATGGAACAATTAAAATTGGCCGGTGTGGATTTAACAAAACATGAAACTATGAATGCAGTTATTGATGAATTTGGAAAACTTGTAGATAAACTTGAAATTGAATTAAATCGACTTAATTAAAAATTTTGGTATTCTTTGCATGCCAGGTGCTGTTTAAGTACCTGGCAGATTTTTACTCTACTTAATATTCCACTGAATAACAATTGGATCTAATTGTAAACCATTAAAAACCAACTTGTAACTTTCGTTCAAATCTTTCGCTTCAAAAATTCGTTTACCATTTTCTGCAAAGGGAGAAAAATTCAAAATAGCAGTTAAGTAACCATCAAGCTGAAAATAATCCTCAACAAATAAACCAGTTACATTTGTAACTCTGCTAAAATCACCTTTCATATTTTCTAAGAAGAAATATGAATAACCATCTTCTAAAAATATTGGTGTAAAGGGGTCACTTATATTTTCAAAATAGATTTTAAAGCTATACCCATTTGTAAAATTAGGATCGGCTTCTACAATTTCATTTCTTGATTCGTCATATTTTAAACTTGTAAAATCGTTTAAATAATTATTTAGAATAATGTAGTAATCCTTTTCATCTAACCTTTTTTCAATCACTTCTTTGCGCGACATTGCTTTTACAGTTAACTTATTAATTAGCAAAACTTTAATATAAACTTTTTTTGATTTATGGGCGCTTTCTGGAAAAAGATTTTTTGGTGAATTATCTGTTGTATAAAAATCTAATATCTCATTACATTCTTCAAGATTCCATGTAACGGCATCTTTGGGAAGTATTTTAATAATTTCTTTTTATTAACGTAAGTTGGAGTTATACAACTGGTGAGAAGAGAAATTAAAGTAAGTAAAAAAAAAATTAGAATTTTCATTATTATTTATTTTAGTGATGAGTAATTTTAATAATTTAGAATTATTATTACAAGGCATTTGGTAAGCGGGATTTTCCAAAAAGAAATGTAAGTGGAATGTGTAATCTTTTTGCCCAATCTGGTTCTGTGTGTCGGCTGCCTTCATCTAAATAATTGTAAAAATTGAGAGAGTTTTTAAATTTACCCGCAAGCAAAGCATCGGTCATTTTATAATAATCATCAATAAGCTGTTTCTCTTCGCTTCCGCAATCAATATAAAGTTTACTTTTTTCATTTAGGTCAGGTTCAATATTATTAACCATATTAAATACTTCTCCATCATTCACCCAAAAAGAATTTGATAGACATGCAGCTTTGCCAAAAATTTTAGGGAAATTCCAGAATAATTGGAATGAAAATAATCCGCCTAAAGAAGAGCCCATAATTCCAGTTTTTGAAGCTTTAGCAATTGTTCTAAAATTTTCATCAATAAATGGTTTTAATTCTCTAATTAAAAAACTTGCAAATCTTTTACCGGTTGGTTCAAAATAATTATATTCTTCCATTCGGTCTTTAGAATTATACACGCCAACAACAATTATTTCTTCAATTTTATTTTGCTTAATTAAACGGTAGGCAGTTTCATCAACTTTCCAATCTTGGCCAATAAATGATGTGTTGGGATCAAACAAATTTTGTCCGTCCATCATATATAATACCGGGAAACGTCTATCAACATTACCGTAGCCAGGCGGAAGCCAAATGATAATATCGCGTTCATTCTTTAGATACACACTGTAAAATTCATGTAAATATTGAACGTCGCCAACGATATCGACATTACTAAAACTATATTTAGGTTGTAATCCTACCATCTATTTTAAACATTAAGTCTTTTTCTGTAACAACAATTATTCTTTTAAACTTGGAAAAGAATATAATAATATAATCGTACTTTTTGATCAATAAAAATAGGTAATGAAAAATTATTTATTTTTTTTCTTAGTTTAGCATTGGTTTAAATTTGTAATTTCTTATTCTCAAATAAATGGTAAAAAATATGGAAAACAATAATAACGGCAATTCAGATATTGAGCAAAAGCTGCAAAATTCCCAAGAAGATTTGTGGAGAATTTTTAGAATAATGTCTGAGTTTGTTGAAGGCTTTGAAGGAATGTCTAAAATAAAACCAAGCGTTTTAATTTTTGGCTCGGCAAGAACAAAAAACCAGATGACAAATATTATAAACTTGCAATTGATGTTGCAAAGCAATTAGTTAAAAAAGGTTTTGGAATTACCACTGGCGGCGGACCCGGAATTATGGAAGCCGGAAACAAAGGTGCAATGGAAGCCGGCGGAAGCTCAACAGGAATAAATATTGAACTTCCTTTTGAGCAGAGCGCAAATCCTTATATTGATGCGGATAAACTGTTTAACTTTAGATATTTCTTTGTAAGAAAATTAATGTTCTTTAAATACGCACAGGGTTATATTTTGATGCCTGGCGGTTTTGGAACTATTGATGAAGGTTTTGAAGTACTAACCTTAATTCAGACCGGTAAAACTGATAGATTCCCAATCGTGTTTATGGGAAAAGAATTTTGGGAACCGTTACTCGATTGGATTAAAGAATATCAGCTTAAAAATGGTTACATAAGTGAAAAAGATCTTGACTTATTTAGCATTACTGACGATCCGAAAGAAGCCGCACAAATCATATATGATTTCCACAAAGGTAAAAACTTTACCCCCGAATTTTTAAATAACGTCAAATTAAAATCCCCGAATTTGAAAAACTCGGGGACTTTAATAATCATTTTTTACTTTTTGATAATTTGTATCATCAAAATTAAACAAGTCAGGTAAATGTTTGTAATCTTTAAGGGATTCAAATAAACTCGGAGAATCCATTGCTAATAAACTACCCAGCTTTTCCATTTCAGAATCAATAATATCTACCCTTGAATAAACAAAATTTGAAACTACTGGGTTTTCATTTCCATTCTGATCAATTTTATCAGCTGCAATTTCAGCCATTTTTTCATTCGGATTTAGAATAACAACATCTTTATTAAATTTTTCATTCAACAATTTTTGAAATATATCTTTACTATATCCATAGTGCGTGCAACATAAAACTGCATAAGATTTAGAGGTGAGATCATTTACTTTTTCAAAAGATTCATTCACAAACTTACCAATCATTTTTTCTGTAGCAATACTTTTAGGATCAATCTGAATTTCACTTTCTAATAATTTACAAGACTGAGAAACAATTCGTTCAGATTTAACTCCGGCGGCAATTAATTTCTTCTTATGTTGATTAGATTTTATTGTAGTCTCTGTTCCGAACAAAATAATATTGCTACTGTCATCATTTTGAATTTTTTCTAAAATAAGTTCAACTCCAGTATCTGCTATTCCGAGTACCGGAATCTTAATTGATTTTGATGTTTTAGTTTCATAATAAAGAACTGAAAGTGTATTGCAAGCAATTAAAATTAAATCAGGGTCCAACTTTAACATACCGGTAAGCGCTGAATCAAACACTGTTATTTTTTCTTCATGGTCTAACATATCATTATAGCCATAATCATGAAGGGCAACTGAGTTAAAAAAAATCAACTCGATTTTTGAGTTAATTTTCAATTTTCTTAATTGTTTATCTAAGAGTGCCTGAACTGCAAGACCACCTAATCCGGAATCTGTAACTATTATTTTCAGATGGTCTTTTTTTAATTTTTCTGCAATATTATTCATAGGTTTTAAGAATGATATTATTTCATTCTCTTTCCTTTTTCTTCGTGAATGAAAATCCAGCTAACAACTTTTCCAATATTTATTTTCTCAAAATTATCCCAATACATTTTTGTTCTTACATGCATGGAACTTGTGTCATCATTTGGAATTAAATTTGCTTCATCCATAATTGCTTTAATTCTTTGCTGCCAATTTTTCATATTTTCAATTCGCAAATCAATCCAGCCATCGTTTGTCCATAAATTTATTTTCTCTTCTGTGATTGCAATTTTGTTCTCGCCTCTAAAAGGTGGAATTTTCATTTCATTTCCGCGCAATAATGATTTTCCATCAGGCATCAGAATTGGGATTCCAATTGAAATTATTTCGCTTCTTAAGCTTTCATTTTGTTGAATAAGATTATATGTGTCGACTGATAATTTTTCCGCACTTGTTTCAATAATCTCATGCATACTTTTTGTAACTTTTTTAATAAGGTTAAGTTCATGCAATAATTTAGATAATCTCGGCGGACCTAACAATTCAAATGCAACGCTGCTTACATTATGTAGTTCTTCAAGTTGTTCAAGTTTTTGTACTGCTACATGCTGCAAATATCCGGCTCTGTAAGTTGGTCCCAAAGAAGCATTATCAAGTGCATTTATAATATCATGACCAGTATTACCGCCTTTAATTTCAAAAATTACATCTTCGGCAATTTCTTCCGGAGTTACATATTCCATTTGTCCCTGAGCAGAAATTGCTTCAAACTCTCCTCTGGAAAAAGTTCCGTTTTCTCCTGTATCAATAAAAACTGATTTTAATTTTTCTCCTGTTAACTTAAAAGGGGTATCTAAATTTAATTGAAGTTCGCTATCTAACTTTTGAATATTATTTAACGATGCGTCAACAATATCAATTGGTTTGCCGCGTTTTTTAATTTCATCAAAAGCTATTCTTTTCCACGCAATTGCTCCGGTTGGCTTTATCTCTTTTGTTATTGCACCTTCGGGCGTTCTTCCCATTAAAAATAAAAGCAAAGTATGTGCTCCAGCGACTGAAGATTTACTCAACAAAACCCGAGACGGTTTTTCTTCACTATGAGTGTAAGGAATATTTAGACCCATCCCACCAGTACCGCTAGTTCCAATTTTAACATAAATTTTTGTTTTTACTTCATTCATTGAATTATATAGAATTTGAATATGGCGAATGAGCTGGGGAATATATTGAGTGCAAAGTAATTTTTCAGTTTCTTCAATAATTATTTCTGCGCTCGGCTTATCCTCAATTGCTTTACTTATTTTGTGGTAGGTTGTGTAAATATCTTGATACGCTATACCGGTTGCAGAGTTAATAGAATCAACAATAATATCCGGTTTGTGTTCAGTTAACAATTTATAAATTGATGATTCGCGAAGAACTTCAGGAGTCATTTCTTCCATAATATCTTTAAGCAAAACTTTTCTTTTTACTGGATCATTTAAAATTTCAAATCGATCTGTATCTTTAAATTCATTTCTTACAAAAATATTTCCCCACCAGGGAATAAAATAATCTTCTGGTAAATTTGGGAATTCTTTTTTTAATTGGGTTACATGAGACTCTGCTTCTTCTTTCCGCAATGATGTTACGATAATTTTTTTTGGCTTTTCAGGAATGAGCTTTCTAGTGACGGCATTTCCTACCAATCCCCAGCCCCCTAACACCAAAACTGTTTTGTTTTGAATATCCATAATTTCCTCTAAAATTTTAAAAATACTTATATTAAAACTTACCTTAATGGTAATTTCATTGCAAGCATTTTATATTTATTTAGATAGTAAAAAAATAGTTTAGATTGTAAATGCAAACTTGCTTTGTTAAATTTGGAATCACAATTTTATTATTTATTATAAGAGAAAAAGATTAGATGACAATCTGCGAAGTATTAAAACCAGAAAATGTTATTCCTGAACTAAAAGGAACAACCAAAGAAGAAATTATAGATGAGTTAATTAATTTATTTAAGAATGACCCACGGGTCTCAGATATAACAGAAGTTAAAAAAGCAGTACTTGAAAGAGAAAAAATTATGTCAACTGGTGTTGGTCATGGTTTTGGCATTCCTCATTGCAAGACAAATAAGGTAACAGAAATTTTAGCAGCATTCGGTAAAACAAAACAACCTGTTGATTTTGACTCATTGGATGGGAAACCGGTAAACTTATTATTTTTGCTAATAGGAAAAGATAATCTTGTTGCGCCTCATATTAAACTTTTAAGCAGAATTTCCTTACTTATGAACAAAGGAGAGATACGAGAAAGTTTGTTAACTGCAAAAACTGCTTCTGATATCTATAAAATTTTTCAAGAAGAAGAATCTAACATTTCCTAAATTTATTCAAACCTACTTTTTATGATAAAAGCCATCAAAGGAACTAACGATATTCTACCTGACGAAATTCAGTATTGGAATCACTTGACCAATATTGTTTTGAATCAGATGAATATTTACAACTACAAAGAAATTAGAACTCCAATTTTTGAGCAGACTGAATTGTTTTCTCGCGGTATTGGTGATAGCACGGATATCGTTAGCAAAGAAATGTACACTTTCATAGATAGAAGTGAAAATAGTTTAACTCTAAAACCGGAAATGACTGCATCAGTTGTTCGTGCTTTTATTGAACACTCTCTTGGTAAACAATTTGGATTGAATAAACTATTTTATATTTCACCAATGTTTAGGCAAGAGCGACCGCAAGCCGGAAGATTTAGACAATTTCATCAATTTGGAATTGAGGCAATTGGAAGTCACAATCCATATTTGGATGCCGAAGTAATTCAAGTTGCTTTCTCCATTTTGCAAAATCTTGGTTTAAAGGATATTGAAGTAAATCTTAACTCACTTGGAATTCCTGAAGAAAGAAACAAATTTGCCGAAGCTTTGAAGGACTTTTTATCTTCCAAAAAAAATGAGCTCTCTGAGGACAGCAAAAATAGACTAGAGAGTAACGTTTTTAGAATTTTGGATAGCAAAAATCAACATGATCAAGAACTATTAGCTGGCTCACCAAGTTTAATTGATTTTCTTGGAGAAGAAAGTTTAGAACATTTTAACAAAGTGAAAGAGCTTTTAACAATTGCTAAAATTCCATATTCTGAAAATCATAAATTGGTTAGAGGTTTAGATTATTACACACACACAACTTTTGAAATATTAAGTTCAAAAGTTGGAGCACAAAGTGCGCTTGTTGGAGGTGGAAGATATAATTTACTCATTGAGCAACTTGGAGGAACTTCAACACCGGCAGTGGGATTTGCAGCAGGGATTGAGAGAATATTGCTTGCTTGTAAAGCTGAAGAATCATTTATTCCGGCAAAAGAAGAAATTGATATTTATCTAATCAGAGTAGATAAGGAACTTGAGAATAAAATTTTTGAAATTGGAACGTACTTTAGATATAATAATAGAACAGTGGAGTTCGATTATTTATCCAGAAGCGTAAAAGCACAAATGCGAGAAGCAAATAGATTAAATTCAAAATTTGTATTATTTGTTGGTGGAGAAGAATTTTCAAAAGGTGAAGTTCAGTTAAAAAACATGTCGGATGGCGAGCAACAAATTGTCCATTTGAATAACCTCGATTCAATTCTTTCAATAATCAAATAAAACGTTTAGATCATGCAAAAAATATTTGGAAGAAAACCAGTCTTAGAAGCACTTAAATCAAAAGCAGATATTGACCAAATTTATATTCAATACGGTTTGCAAGGCTCAATAGTTGACCATATAAAACAACTTGCAAAAAGAAATAATGTAAAACTCTCTCAGATTTCTCCACAAAAGTTTAACCAACTTACTGAAGATAAAAATACACAGGGAATAATTGCTGTTAAAAATGAATTTAACTATTCGCAAATCGATGAAATTTTAATAGAAGCTGAAAAATCTGAATTCCCTCTTTTATTGCTTTTAGATTCAATTCAAGATCCACATAATTTAGGCGCAATAATTAGAACAGCAGAATGTGCCGGAGCAAACGGAATTATTATTACCACCAAAAATTCTGCCTCAGTAAATAATACAGTTGAGAAAACTTCTGCCGGCGCTACAAGTCATATTAAAATTACTCAAGCTAATAACTTGGTAAACACAATTGAAATTCTAAAACAAAGTGGTTACTGGATTGTTGGATCTAAACTTGGCAATTCTCAAAATTATACTTCAATTGATTACAAACAACCAATCGCAATTGTTGTTGGTAACGAAGAAAAAGGAATTCGGCACCTTGTTGCAGAAAAATGCGACTTTCTTGCTGAAATTCCAATGAAAGGAAAAATTCAAAGTCTTAATGTGTCTGTTGCAACCGGGGTTTTACTTTTTGAAGTTCTACGATCCAGAAGTATCTAAATTCCTCATATGAAAATCGCTCTAATTGCTTTTGCAGTATTATTATTAAACATTCCATTTGGTTATTGGAGATCTAAAGTCCGAAAATACTCGCCTCAATGGTTTCTCTCAATACATGTTCCTATTCCATTCGTCATTCTTTTAAGAATTTATTCAGACATTGGATTTGCTTTTTATACATACCCAATTTTAGTTGGTGCATTTTTCCTTGGTCAACTCATTGGGGCAAAGATAAATTTTAAAGAAGCATAATTCCTTTAAGAACTCACCAATCAATATTTACTCATATTCATAAATAATTTACTTTTTAGCATTATTTCAAACATTTTAATCTTGACTTTTTTTGCAAGATTATCTAATTTTTGATATAAAATAAAAAAGGTATATGTAATGAGTGAAGAAATTCGCGAAGATATTAAGTTAATTGAAGATCACACCAGTCAAGAGTACAAATACGGATTTGTTACTGATATTGAGGAAGATGAATTTCCAAAAGGATTAAATGAGGATATAATTCGTAAAATCTCTGCTAAAAAGAACGAGCCTGAGTGGATGACAGAATGGCGATTAAAAGCATATCGACATTGGCTAACAATTAAAGAACCAAATTGGGCTAAAATCCACCATGAAAAAATTGATTACCAAAATTTGCGTTATTATGCTGCACCAAAGAAAAAACCAGAGTTAGAAAGTTTAGATCAAGTTGATCCGGAATTATTAGCAACTTTTGAGAAATTAGGAATTCCTCTGGAAGAACAAAAAATACTCTCTGGCGTTGCAGTTGATGCAGTTTTTGATTCAGTTTCGGTTGCCACAACATTTAAATCAACTTTAGCGGAAAAAGGAATTATATTCTGCTCAATCTCAGAAGCAATTCGTGAGCATTCTGAACTTGTAAAAAAATATATGGGTTCAGTGGTTCCTCAAACAGATAATTATTTTGCCGCTTTAAACTCAGCAGTTTTTAGTGATGGTTCTTTCGTTTATATTCCAAAAGGTGTCCGCTGCCCAATGGAACTTTCTACTTACTTTAGAATTAACGCAATGGATACTGGACAGTTTGAGCGAACATTAATTATTGCAGAAGATGATAGTTATGTAAGTTACCTTGAAGGCTGCACAGCACCAATGCGAGATACAAATCAATTGCATGCGGCTATTGTTGAACTTGTAGCACATGAGAATGCTGAAATAAAATATTCAACCGTTCAGAATTGGTTCCCCGGCGATAAACAAGGCAAAGGCGGAATTTACAATTTTGTTACCAAACGTGGAATTTGCAAAGGCAATAATTCTAAGATTTCTTGGACACAAGTTGAAACCGGTTCATCAATTACTTGGAAATACCCAAGCTGTATTCTTCAAGGTGATAATTCGGTCGGAGAATTCTATTCTGTTGCTGTTACAAATAATTATCAGCAAGCAGATACCGGTACTAAGATGATTCATCTTGGTAAAAACACAAAAAGTACAATTATCTCCAAAGGTATTTCTGCAGGAAGAAGTAATAACTCATACAGAGGTTTAGTAAAAGTTGGGAAAAATGCTTCCAATGCTAGAAATTTTTCTCAGTGCGATTCAATGTTAATGGGCGATCAATGCGGAGCGCATACTTTCCCTTACTTGGAAATTGACAATAGCTCGGCAACTGTTGAACACGAAGCAACAACTTCTAAAGTTGGAGAAGATCAAATTTTTTATTTGAATCAAAGAGGTATTTCCACAGAAGATGCCGTAAATATGATTGTGAATGGATTCTGTAAAGAAGTGTTTAACAATCTCCCAATGGAGTTCGCAGTTGAAGCACAAAAACTTCTTGCTATTAGTCTAGAAGGAAGCGTTGGATAAATTATTATAGATATTACTATTTCATGCTGAGCGGTGTAGAAGCATGCATAAACTAAAATTGATATAAAGAACAAAGGAAAATTAAATGATTAAGATTAAAAATCTTCACGCAAATGTTGAAGGAACAGAAATTTTAAAAGGAATTGACTTGGAAGTAAATCCAGGAGAAATTCATGCCATTATGGGACCAAACGGTTCAGGCAAAAGTACCTTAGCCAATGTTTTAGCTGGACACGAATCATATGAAGTAACAGAAGGCGAAATAATTTTTGAAAACAAAAACATTGTGGAAATGGCGCCAGATGAAAGAGCAAGAGAAGGACTATTTTTAGCTTTTCAATACCCAATCGAAATTCCTGGTGTAAGTAATTCTGTTTTCTTAAAAACTGCAATAAATGAAATAAGAAAACACAAAGGTGAAGAAGAAATTTCAGCAAAAGATTTTTTGGCATTAATTAGAGAAAAAGCAGAAGTACTTGGAATGGATAGCTCTTTAATAAGCCGTTCTGTCAATCAGGGTTTTTCAGGCGGAGAAAAAAAGAGAAATGAAATTCTGCAGCTTTTAACATTAAACCCAAAACTTGCTATTCTTGATGAAACCGATTCCGGTCTTGATATTGACGCATTAAAAATTGTGGCTCACGGAGTTAACAAATTTAAAAATGATAACAATGCGGTTATACTTGTTACACATTATCAAAGACTACTTGATTATATTATTCCAGATTTTGTACATGTTTTATATAAAGGTAAAATTGTTAAATCCGGTGATAAAAACTTGGCTTTAGAATTAGAAGAACGCGGATATGATTGGATAATAAAAGAACAGCCGCAAGCTGTTTAAATTGGAGAATTAATGAACAAAGAAAATAATATAAAAGATTGGTATTTAGAAAACTTCAATCAGTTTAATAAAGTTGTAAGTGATGATATTTTTAAGTCGCTCAGGAAAGAAGCATCTGCTAAATTTGAAAATTCTGATTTCCCGACGAAAAAAGATGAAGAATGGAAATACACAAGTATTTCTCCAATTCTAAACCATGAATTCACACCTTCCCCTTTATTTATGGGTGATAAAGAAGTTTTGCCAATTATTGATAAATATCTGATTAAAGATTTAGAAGTTCATCTTTTAGTTTTTGTAAATGGCATATTTAATAAAGAATTATCAAAAATTGGAGAAGTTGAAAACGGAATCATAATTGATAATCTTTATAATTTATCAAAAAATAATCCAGAATTTATATCAGAACATTTGTCTACAAAAAATGATACAAATAACTCATTTAATTTTTTAAACAATGTTTTTACTTATGATGGATTTGTAGTCTATATTCCAAAAAATAAAGTCATAGAAAAACCAATTCATGTTTTAAATATTGCTTCCAACATTAACAAACCTTTGGTTCAGCCAAGAAACATAGTAATAGCAGAGGCTAACACAGAAGCTAATATCATAACTGAATATGTTGGAACTGAAAAATCGGAATACTTTACAAATATTTTAACAGATATTTCAGTTGATGAAAATTCGCACATAACTTTTTTCAAATTACAAAACGAGTCAAATGCTGCTTATCATATAGATAAAACAGAAATAATTCAAAAAGCTTCCAGTGTGTTTAATCATTTTTCTCTTTCCTTTGGAAGTAGAATTGCAAGAAATGACATAAACACAAAGCTTGATGGTGAAAATATTGAGACACATTTGTATGGCTTATATTTAGGTAATGAAGAACAGCATATTGATCATCACACTTTTATTGACCACGCAAAACCAAATTGCATGAGTAATGAATTATATAAAGGCATTTTAGATGATAAAGCCCATGGTGTTTTCTCTGGTAAAATTTTAGTAAATCAAATTGCGCAAAAGACAAATGCTTTTCAGTCAAACAAATCGGTCTTGCTTTCTGATGAAGCCAGTATTGATGCAAAACCGCAGTTAGAAATTTATGCAGATGATGTAAAATGTTCTCATGGAGCAACTGTCGGTAAATTAGATGAGCAAGCATATTTTTACATTCGTTCTCGTGGAGTCTCAGCTGAGTCTGCTCGGTCAATGTTAATAAGAGCTTTTATAGATGATGTTGTTAGCGAAATTAAAATTGACCAACTAAAAGAAAAAGTGAGCGACACAATTTTTGAACATTTACATAGAGAAAAATTCTAATGGATTTTGAGGTTGACATAAAACAAAATACAAGAACGAAGAAATCCTACCGCAAGTTTGATGTAGAAGATGTAAGAAAAGATTTTCCAATCTTAAAAAGATTAGTAAACGGAAAGTCGCTTGTTTATTTGGACAATGCCGCAACTTCTCAAAAACCGCAAAGTGTTATCAATGCAATTACGAATTACTATACATACGAGAACGCCAATATTCATAGAGGCTTGCACTTCTTAAGTGAACTTGCAACCGAATCATACGAAGGCGCTCGTTTAAAAGTTAAAGAGTTTGTAAATGCAATGAGTGTTTCAGAAATTATTTTTGTGCGCGGAGCTACTGAAGCAATTAACTTGGTTGCAAATTCACTTTGCCGCGCAAATTACTTTAATGATGGTGATGAAATATTAATTTCGCACATGGAACATCACTCAAATATTGTTCCTTGGCAATTACTTTGCGAAAGAAAAAATTTAAAATTAAAAGTTGTTCCGGTAAATGATAAGGGCGAATTTATTTTTGAAGAATATGAGAAATTGCTTTCTGAAAAAACTAAACTTGTTTCTATTGTCCATATATCCAACGCGCTTGGAACCATTAATCCGGTTAAAGAAATAGTAAAAAAAGCGCACGAGTATAACATTCCAGTATTATTAGATGGTGCTCAAGCAGTGCCTCATGCCAAGGTTGATGTTCAAGATTTGGATTGCGACTTTTACGTTTTTTCTGGGCACAAAGTTTTTGGTCCAACTGGAATTGGAGTTCTATACGGCAAAACAGAATTCTTAGATAAGATGCCTCCCTTCCAAGGCGGCGGTGATATGATAAGAGAAGTTACTTTTGAGAAAACCACTTATGAAGATCTTCCACAAAAATTTGAGGCAGGAACGCCAAATATAGTTGGCGGCATTGCTCTTGGTGCTGCATTGGATTATCTCACTTCATTCGATATAAACGAAATTTCTAATCATGAAGACAGTCTTTTAAAATATGGTACAGAAAAGCTATTACAAATTGATGGACTTAAAATAATCGGAACTTCTGATCGAAAAGCTTCAGTAATTTCTTTTGTAATTGATGGAATTCACCCTTATGATATTGGGACTATAATTGACACGGACGGAATAGCAATTCGAACCGGACATCATTGTACAATGCCATTGATTAAAAGATTTAATTTACCAGCAACTGCAAGAGCTTCATTTTCGATGTATAACAAAATTGAAGAAATTGATCACTTATATAATGCACTTTTAAAAGTTAAAAGAATGTTTACTTAGGGATAAATAATGATTGACAAAGGATTTTTAGAACAAAAAATTGTATCCGTACTTGAAACGGTTTATGACCCTGAAATACCTGTTAATATTTATGAGCTTGGTTTAGTATATGATATTAAAATTAATGACAATAGTGATGTAGATATAACTATGACGCTTACTTCCCCAGCTTGTCCGGTTGCAGAAAGCTTACCCGGTGAAGTTAGGCAGAAAGTAAAAAGTATTGAAGATGTAAATGAGGTTAATATTAACCTAGTCTGGGAACCACCATGGAATAAGGATATGATGAGTGAAGAAGCAAAATTAAATTTAGGTTTTTTATAACAAATTATTAAAAAGGAAAATTATGTTTGAAATAAATATGCAGCAACCAATGTACGACCCCAGAGCAGTTCAGCCAATGCGAGATGAGCTTACTTATGTTGGGTTTAAAGAATTAACAACTCCGGAAAAAGTTGATGAAGTTTTATCAAAACAAAATGATGAAACTACTTTTGTTTTTATTAATTCAGTTTGTGGTTGTGCAGCGGGAAGTGCAAGACCAGGAGTTTCTTTAGCTTTACAGGGAAAAATAATTCCGGACAATATTGTGACAGTTTTTGCCGGACAAGACAAAGATGCTGTAGCAACAGTTAGAGGTAAATACTTATCAAAATTTCCACCCTCTTCTCCATCTGCTGCATTATTAAAAAATGGCGAAGTATTATTTATGCTTCCACGACATCATATTGAAGGAAGAACCCACGAAGAAATTGCAGATGCATTACAGCAAGTATTTGCAGAACATTGTGCTAAAGAAGGTCCTTCAATTTCAAAAGAAAAATATGATTTATTGATACATGCAAAAATGTGCGGTTCAAAAATTCCTTTAAATGATAATTAATCTCCATTACTTTAAAAATGCTATTCCGGTATTACTTTAATTTGTGGAATACCGGAATCTTTTAATTCGATAAAAAATGAAATTCACTGCACAAGAAGAATATGGATTAAGATGTTTAGTCCGCTTAGGTTATGCTTTTAAGCAAGGCATTGGTTTAACCATTCCAGATATAAGCAGCAGTGAAAATATTTCTGAGCATAACATTGCTAAGACATTAAGAATTTTAAGACTTGGCGGATTTTTAGATAGTGAACGTGGAAGAACCGGCGGATACACACTTACAAAATCACCTGAAGAAATTAATATTGGAAAGGTAATGAATGTTTTAGGAGGTAAATTTTTTGAGACGTCTTACTGCCAAAATCATTTTTCTGACTTAACGATTTGCACACATTCACCGGATTGTTCTATTAGATCCTTTTGGAAAATTATTCAGAATTCAATAGATCAAGTGATGAATAACCTTACTCTTCAGGATTTGTTAAGTAGTGAAAAAATCTTTTTAGAAGAGACAAGAAAAATGCTTGAAGCCCAAGATGCCAACCAATAAAATAATTTATTTTTATTCACTGCATTCATCAACTAAATAAGCAATCGATTCGTAATTTATTCCGCTATGATTTGTTAAACCGATCTCACAAGTTTTGCTTGTTGAATAACCACTTTTACAATTATGCTTCTCTACAAATAAGTCTAAATTTTGCAATGCTGATTTATTCAACTCTGGAAAGTTAAATCCTCTATCACCCGCAAATCCGCAGCAATTTACATCTTCTGGAATAAAAACTTTTGTGCTGCATTTTTTAGCAATAGAAATAAGCTTGTCTTGTAAATCCATTTTGGTAGCGCTACACGTTGAGTGCACTGTTATTGGTTCTTCTTTTTGTGTAAAATTTAACTCGTTCAACAAATAATCGTGAATAAATTCAATTGAATCATAGATTTGTAATTTATCGTCATTTGCTTTTTGCAAATTATCTTTAATTGTTTTTACGCAAGGACTTGTATCAAAAATAATTTTATGCTGACCGTTATTGCTTGCTGACAATAAATTTTTATACAATTCATCATGTTTGATTTTGGCTTCATCAAAAAAACCTTTGCTTGAGAAAGCCATTCCACAGCAAAGTGAATTTACATTTTCTGGATAAATAACATTATACCCTGCTTTCTTAAATAATCTCTCCATTACAGAATGTTGTTCTTCAGCATAATTGCTATTTGTTTTTTTACCGAATGTTCTGCTTATGCAACTTGGAAAGTAAACAACTGTTTTTGTTAATTGTTTATCAATTTTATTTACTGCAGTAAACTTAGCTCCAAGTGGTATTGCTTTGTTCCATAATGGAATTTTGTTTTTAGATATATAATGTAATTTGCTTGATATGCTTTCTAAAAAATTGGCTCCAATTATTTTTGAAATAAATCCAACAAAACTTAAACCAATTCTTGCACTTGAAGTTACAAATGAAAAATGATTTGCAATCCAATTGGCAATTGTTTTTTCTGTTTTAGTTTGTTCATTATTTCTAATATGTTTAATTAGTTTTCCAGTATCAATATCAACGGGACAACTTAATTCACAAAGTCCATCAGTTTCGCAAGTCTGTTCTCCATAATATTTATAGGCTTTTTCCAGACTTTTAACAATTTCATCGGATTCATTATTTATTTTTAATTTATTAATTTCTCGCCAGACTGTTATTCGTTGGCGAGGTGTTAAAGTTAAATTTTTACTTGGACAAACACTTTCACAAAATCCACAATCAATACACTTATCAATAATTGTATCAACAATAGGAGTTGGTTTAAGATTTTTTAGATGAACTTCGTCATCACTGTTTATAAGTACACCAGGATTTAATATTCCCTTAGGATCGAACAGATTTTTAAGTTTACACATTATATCATAAATTTCACTTCCCCATTCATATTTAACAAAAGGAGCCATGTTTCTACCAGTTCCGTGTTCTGCTTTAAGTGAACCATCATATTTTTTAATAACTAATTCAACTACATCCTTCATAAAATCTTTATATCTTTTTACTTCATCTTCATTGTTAAAATCTTGTGCAAACACAAAATGTATATTACCAGATAAAGCGTGTCCCCATATTATAGTTTCTGCATAATTATGCTTTGCAAATAACAATCTTAAATCAGAAACAGCATTAGCTAAATCAATTGTGTTAAAGTTCAAATCCTCAATAATAACAGTGGTTCCGGGTTTTCTAGATTTGCTGACCGAAGGAAATAAACCTTTACGTACATTCCATAATTTTAGGTATTCTTTTTTATCGGTTGTAAACTCAATTGGAATTTCAGTTTTTATTACTTCTAAAGAATTTAAAATTTTATTAATATTTGAATTTAGTAAGTTGGGTGCAATTGCAGATGTTTCAATTAATAATGCGGCAGCATCTTCACTTAATGTTTTTAGATAACCCGGCATTCCTATTTTATTTTCAACTGAGCGCAATGAAGCTCTATCCATAAGTTCTGCAGCATCCACAGGTAATTCATTTAAAATTGGAATTACAGAACAAGCAGTTTTTATATTAGGAAAAATAATTAAAGCCGTTGCTTTGTTTGGATAAGCTGTAACTGTGTTCAACGTAATCTCAGAAATAAAGCCTAATGTCCCCTCGGAGCCAATCATAAGATGTTTAATTATTTCGATGGGATCTTTAAAATCTATTAAGGAATTTACGCCGTAGCCAGTTGTATTTTTAATTGCATATTTTTTATTAATTCGATCTTTAAGAGTATCATTTTTATTTACTCCCAAAGCAATATTTAAAAGTTCAACAATAAGTTGTCTATTTTCTTCAACAAATTTAATTTTAGCATCGGAATCAGAAGTATCAAGAATTTGTCCATCTGAAAAGATAATTCTCATATTGGCAACTGTATTGTAGCAATTATTTTTCACTCCGCTCGTCATACCACTCGCGTTGTTTGCGGCGATACCACAAACTGCAGCTGCATTAATGGATGCGGGATCAGGTCCAATTTTTTTATTGAATTTCTGCAATTCCAAATTTGCTCTTCCGCCCAAAGAAGCTGGTTGCAAAGTAATTTGAGAAGTATCGTCTGAAATTTTAATTTTATTCCATGATCTATCAGCAACAATTAAAACAGAATCTGAGATTGATTGACCGGAAAGACTTGTACCAGAAGCTCGGAAAGTAATTGGGACATTAAACTCATCACATTTTTTTATTGTAAAAATCACCTCTTCTTCTGAAGTAACTTTTACAACTATTTTAGGCGTTAATCTGTAAAAACTTGCGTCTGTTCCATAAGCCAATGTTCGTAGTTCATCACAGAATAATCTTTCATCTGGAATGACTTTCTTGAGTTCATCAAATAATTTTAGATAATTTGTGGATAACATATTTCAAATATAACAAATGACAAAAATAAAAAACCTGCCAATTTGTGCATTTTTAAGAGGCTTGGCAGGTGTATTATTAAACTAAAATATTTTTTTTACTTCTTGGCGCATTCGGCTTCAACTTCTTCCACTGTTTTGGGGATTGGTTTACCTAGAATTCTATGACCTGTTTCAGTAACTAATACATCGTCTTCAATTCTAATACCGCCAAAGTCTCTGTATTCTTCTAATTTTTTATAATTAATAAACTTGGAATGTTTATTTTCCTTTTTCCATTGATCAATTAAAGCCGGAATAAAGTAACAACCAGGTTCAACTGTTACAACAAAGCCTGGTTCCAATTCCCTACCTAACCTTAGATATGCTAAACCAAATTGTTTACTTCGTTTTATTTTTTTATTATAGCCGATATAATTTTCACCGAGATTTTCCATATCGTGAACATCAAGTCCCATCATATGCCCAAGTCCATGCGGAAAAAATAAAGCATGCGCACCTTTATCAACAGCTTCATCAATGTTGCCTTTCATAATACCTAATTTGGCTAAGCCTTCTGCTATTATTTTTGCTGCAACAAGATGTACTTCTTTAAATAAGACACCCGGCTTCATCATTTCTATTGCTTTTAATTGAGCATCTAAAACAATATTGTAAATGTTTTTTTGCTTAACGGTAAATTTTCCCTTCACTGGAATTGTTCTTGTAATATCACTAGCATATCCTAATACTGTTTCTGCTCCTGAATCAAGGACTGCAATTTCACCTGTTTTCATAATATTTTCATGTAAATGATTGTGTAAAATTTGTCCGTTAACAGAAAAAATTATTGGGAAAGAAACCCCGCTTCCTTTTGAAAGTGCAATACCTTGAACTTTTCCAAAAACTTCACGTTCGGTTATTCCAGGTTTCATTTCTCTCATCGCAGTTGTGTTCATATCATAACTGATTTCAATTGCTTTTTTCAATTTCTGCAATTTCTTCTTCACTTTTAATTGCTCTTTGTTTAATTACGGATTTAATAAATTTTGCTGAAGATTTAATATTTACTTTTTCAGCTTTTATCTTTAATAAATTTTGAAGTAGAAGAATATTATCATGTCTGTATTGCGGAAGAAAGTGAATCTTTCATCTTTTTTATTTTTTTTATTAAGATATTTTTCAAGTTCAGAAAATGATTTAGTTTTTTCAACGCCAACTTTTTTAGCTCTACCTTCAATCGATTCATCAAAACCCATCCAAACAATATCATCCAAAGCTCTTTCATCGCCAAAAATAATTTCTTTCTCATTATCAATATCAATTACAGCCGCCAAGTTTGGTTCATTAATCCCAAAATAATATAAAAAAGTACTATCCTGCCTAAACTGATAAGTGTTGCCGGCATAATTCATTGGCATTTCATTATTACCAAGGAATAATAAAATTCCCTTTTTAACAGATTTCACTAATTCATTTCGCCTTTTTACATAAGTCTGCTTGCTAAACATTATTCCTCCATTATATTAGTTTCTAAAAATAATAAAACATTTTCATTCAAAGGATTAATTGTAGTTATATATTGATAAAATAGTTGTTTTTTTTTTACTCATTTAATTATCTTAAGTTTCAAATTATTAAGAGGAGTTATCTTGAAAAGTTTACATTATTTTTTACCTTTAATCTTTTTTCTGATTGCCGTAAGTTGTGCAAATGAGAAAATCAACTATAATGATAACTCACTTATGAAAACCAATGTAGACAGCACTTATTACGAGGGACAAATTACTGTTGTTGGTAATGAACCGTTTTCTAAACTTGCTTTAATTATTGCCGATACTACAATTTATACACTTGACTGTAATGAAGAAACAAGAGATTCTTTACTTAAAAATCAGGTAAATTTTATAGAGTTTTCGCAAAGGAAAAAAAAAACAATTACTAAAACAGGTATCAAATTAAAAATAGATAAAACAGAATTAATTAGAAAATAATAAACAAATTTTAGGAAAAAATATGTCAAATTTTATTAAAGTAATTTTTTAACTCTAATAGTTTCTTCCATTTCAATTGCCCAAAGTGCTAACATAAAAAAGTATGATGAAGGCAATGTTAAGAAGTCATATAAAATTGATGCAAGACCTTTGTTAGAGAAATCAGAGAAAGAAGTAACAAAATTTTTAAGAGAAAATCCGAATTACTTTGAGGAAGCAAAGTTGCAAAAGAAAACTGCATGGAATTTTACAGTTGGAACGGCAAAAAGTTGGTTTGCATATAATTTTACTTCAGAGAGCTTTTATTCAGTTCCATCAACATGTCAGGCAATTGGCACAAATTGTTATGTGTTTGTCGAAGATGCAATCTGGAATTCCAGAGTTACATTAGAAAATGTAAATGCTATAATAACTGATTTTGATAATTCAACTCCGGCTAATCCAAATAAAGGAATTTACCAAACTGATGTTGAAACTTTTGGAAATCCCCCTGATGTTGATAATGATCCAAGAATTATTATTTTAATTCTAGATATTAAAGATGGCTACAGTGGTTCTGGCGGGTACGTTGCCGGATATTTTCATTCTGTAAATCAAATAGCAATGGCAAATAGTAATAATGCAGAAATTTATTACCTAGATGCAAATCCATCAAACTTGAGTACCGAAGACGGATTAAATAATGTTATGAGCACAACTGCGCATGAGTTTCAGCACATGATTCATTTTAATTACCATGATGGCACTTCAGGCAAACCAGAACAAATCACATTTTTAAATGAAGGATTATCATTAAGCGCAGAAGTGGTTTGCGGTTATCCAATTTATTCTCAAGGTTATTATAATAGTGAATATAACCATTATTTATTTGATTGGCGAAGTGGAGATGATGTTCTAAAGGATTACTCAAGAGCTGCAAGATATGTTAACTATTTATATGATCAATTTGGAGTTGAATTTTTAACCAAACTTGTGCAATCAAAAAATACTGGCGTTGCTGCTATAAACGAAACTTTAATTAATTTATCAACTCCAACTGATTTAAGATTTCCGCAAACTATTGAAAATTGGTTTACAGCAAACGCTCTTAATAACAAAATCATTAATCCAGCTTGGGGTTATTCAATAGCGAATGTAAATAAAGTTAATCCTCTCAATCATCCAAATCCAAATTATCAGTCGGGAACAATTACGGTTGAAAAAGGTGCTGTTGATTATATTCAATTTACTGCTGGTAAAAATCTTTCAATAAAGTTTGATGATTTTGCAGGTGTAAATAAATTAAAGTTCAAAGCAATTAAATATGATTTTAGTGGTAACGCAACTGTTGAAGATTTAGTTGCAAACACACAATATACTTACGCTGATTTTGGAACTAATTTTAAAAACAATTTTATTTATGGCAATGAATAATAGTGGATTTGTAACTTATGATTATTCATATAAAGCTACCGGTGAATCAAGTATTGTAACTTTAGCTTATGATCTAAATGAGCCGACAGGTGTTTTACCTTTGACAGCTAATGACACAATTTGTGTTATTTTTGATGGAGTCAGTGGAGCAACTTTGGATTCAATTAGTGTTGCACTTAGACAAGCTGGTTCTGTAAATGGTGCAATTTATGAATACACTGGCGTTACGCGCCCAACACCACTTGGGAAAAAGTTACTTTCTAATTTAACTGTTACTTCAACTATTGCAGAAAGACCTGTTTACGATACGGAAGCAGAAAGTTATCCAATACCATTTCCTAATTGGGTAACTGTTGATCTTTCTTCCAATAATATTAGCGCAAGCAAACCTTTTGTAGTTGCTTTTGTTGTGGAAGGAACCTATCCAGAATTTAATAGAGTAATGGTAACAGAGCAACCTGATGGTAACAATCATAGTTTTACAAACTTTCTATCTTCTTCCGCTGAAAACAAGGATTGGTATTATCTAACCAGCAATGATGCAGGAGATGTTTATGCTTATTTGGTAAGAGCACATGCGGGTTTTGGAATTACAGATGTTGAAGAGGTAACTTCTGAACTTCTTCCAAATGAAGTTTCTTTAGAGCAAAATTATCCTAATCCATTTAATCCATCAACTATGATCAATTTTTCTATTCCTAAATCTGAGTTTGTGAACTTAAATGTTTATAATAGCTTGGGTGAAGTTGTTGAAACTTTAATGAATAAAGAGATGAGTCCTGGTAAATATTCAGTTAATTTTGATGGGGCTAATTTATCTTCTGGAGTTTATTATTATAGATTATCGGCGGAAATACAATTAAGACAAGCAAAATGATTTTGCTTAAATAATGTAATTTATATCAAATCAAACCTCCGAGTCTTAAAAGCCTCGGAGGTTTATTTTAAACAACTTCTATTTTTTAAACATCTTTTGAAATTCTCTACTTTCTCTATTTTTCCATGCACCTTTATGATAAGCATATCCGGCAACAAGCGGCATTGCTATTGTAGCTTCTGAGTAAACCATTTGCTCATAAGTAGTTTCTACTTTACCCCAAGAGCTTGCTTCTTTTAAGGTTGAACCAGAAAGAGCTCCATCTCTATCATCAGCCACTGTAATTTGAATTGCATATTTGTGCATAGGAGCATCTTCTTGTAAAATTTCGGCAGCAACAACTATATCTTGAGTGAAATTTTTCGGAACTCCGCCACCAATCATAAAAATACCCGTTTCTTTAGTATTCATTTTAATTTGTGTAAGCTCTAAAAAGTCTTTGCCCGAATCAAATGAAACATGTTTTTCTGGGTTTTTATGCTGATGAACAACTATTCCAAATCCGGCTGAACAATCTGAAAATGCTGGGACAAAAATCGGCACATTCTTTTTATATGCAGCATAGATTACGCTGTCATCTACTTTAGGTCCGCCGTTTTCATCTAAATATTTACCAAATTCCCAAAGTAATTCACGTGAAGAATATGGTTTTGGTTCTAAACTATTAAAAATAGCTTCAGTTGTGTCATCACAAATTCTTAATTGATCTTCGTCAATATAAGTATCATAAATTCTATCAATAGCTAATTCTCTCAATTGATTATCATCGCTAAAAGGAGTTCCTAAATAATGCTTAAATCCTAAGGCTTCAAAAAAATCTTGATCAACCATTATAGCCCCGGTGGAAACTATCGCATCAACCATATTATTATTCACTAAATCGAATACAACTTTTTTTAATCCAGCACTAAATAAACTACCAGCAAGTGTTAAAATAACCGAGCAATTTTTATCCTCTAACATCATATTATAAATTTTTGCTGCTCGGTTTAGATCTCTTGCAGAAAAAGCCATCTTCTCCATTGAATCAACAAGCTTAACAACATTGTGCTCTTTAATATCAATATGTTGGATTACATCCTTTAATAAATCTTTTTTATTCACCATTATTTCTCCTTTTAAGTTTAATTGCAAAGATATATCATTTTTATATTAAATAAAATTCCATATAATACAGATTTAATTTTTGAGTAAAAATTTCTATATTAAGTCCGCTTAGTTTTTGAATACTATTTTAAAATAAATTTTGGGAGTAACAATGTTAAAATCACTAAAGTTTTTTATTCTGTTTTTATTTGCAACCATTTCTTTTAATACACTAGTTGCACAAGATAATTTTGAAGGAAAAGTTAAGTTTAAAATTTCCAGCGAAGAAGAAGATGGAATGACAATGGATTATTATCTAAAAGACGGTAACTTTAGAATGGAAATGGGTGATGCCGCAAAAGGAACTGTCTTTATTTATAAGGGTGAAAATTCCTATATACTAATGCCGGAAGAAAAAATGTATATGGATTTAAACAATTCATTATTTTCTAAGTTGAAAGATATGATGGGAAAAGGTGATGATGAGGAGGATGAAAAGACAAAGGATATCAATTTTGAAGATTTTAAAACCGGCAAAACAAAAACAATTTTGGGTTATGAATGTCAACAATGGATAATGAAAGATGTAAATGAAGATGATTTTGATTATGAAACTGAAGCTTGGATTACCGATGAACTTGGAAACTTCATGTTGATGAAAAACCCAATGGGCGAAGCGTTTTCACCAAGTTGGAGCAGCTCTATGAAAAACAATGGCTTTTTTCCTCTATTAGTTATTACAAGGAATTCTGATGGAGAAGAACAATCTAGATTTGAAGCTTTAGAAATTGATAAAAAATCATTAAGTAGTGATTTATTTGGAATTCCAGCCGGTTACAGTGAAATGAAAATTCCCGGAATGTAGAGCAAGGATGAACCTCAATAGTAACTAAGGTATTTCAAATATCCAAAAATTTAAACTCATCATTGCAAATTCGGCAAACTGAATTTGCAATGATTAAAAATAAAGTCAACTAATGATAAAAAAAATACTCACTTCAATTGGGGTCTTCGTTTTATTTTTTCTAACTTCGTGTTCAAACCAAGAAATAAATTCTATTAATAAGCAAAATTCAAAAATAAATATTTTAGAAGAAGTTGAAGTTTTAGAAATTCCATTACTTGGTGAAGCCTCAGAAAGAACTTCGGAAATTTCCGGATTATGCTGGTACGGAAATAAACTTATTTTATTGCCTCAATACCCCAATGAATTTGGAGATGAAAATGGTAGGATTTTTTATATAAAAAAGAATCAGCTTTTAGACTTTATAAATAAAAAAGATAGTTCAGCAATAATACCAAGTTATTTTACAATAGACACAAAAAAAATAAGCAATCTATTTAATAAAGGTTCTGGTTTCGAATCAATTACAACCAATGGGGATAGGGTTTATTTTACTATCGAATATATGGACTTGGACGAAACCTCAACAATTTTAATAAGTGGTAAAATTGATTCAACCAATAATTCTATCACTCTTGATGAAAGTTCTATTGCGAAAGATTCCGCTAACATCTCCATGTTTAATATAAGTGATGAATCAATTTTACTATATCAAAACAAATTAATTCCAATTTATGAAGTTTTTGGGAAAAATTTAAATTCTAACCCTCAAGTCTCAATTTTTGACGAAAATCTAAAATTTATAAAAAGAATTTCATTCCCTAATATTGAATACAGAATTACTGATGTTACCTCAGTGGATAATTCGGGTAATTTTTGGGCCATTAATTATTTATACCCAGGTGACAATAAAAAACTTAATCCAGCAAGAGATGAAATAATATCAAAATACGGAATTGGGAAATCGCACTTGGATGCCGAACCAATTGAGAGATTAGTTGAATTTAACATTAAAAACGAAGAAATCATTCTATCTAGTACACCACCTATCTATTTAAAGTTGCAAAACAGTGAAAGCAGAAATTGGGAAGGAATTGCTAAATTAGACAAAAAAGGATTTATTATTGCGACCGATACCTTTCCAAAAACAATTTTAGCTTTTATTAAGTACAATTTTGAATAAAAAACAAACATCAAATTAATAATTCAAATTCTTGACATTTCCTAACTATTCAGATATATTTATAAGCTCTAAAAAAAATCTCTTTTAACGGAGGAAGTAGTTTGAAACAAGAAAAATTAACACGATTTATTAAGACAGAAGACGCTGATAGAAAGTGGCTCGTAATTGATGCAAATGATGTTGTATTAGGAAGACTTGCTACAAAAGCTGCATCGGTAATCCGCGGAAAGCATAAACCAATTTTTACACCAAATATGGATACCGGTGATTTTGTTATTGTAATTAATGCTGAAAAAATAAAATTAACAGGCAAAAGAGCTTTAATGAAAACATACTTTTCGCATTCCATGTATCCAGGTGGAGATAAGGTTAAAACATTGGCTGAAATAAGAGCTAAAAAACCTGAATTTATAATTTCCGAAGCTGTAAAAGGAATGCTGCCTAAAAATAGATTGGGAAGACAATTAATTAAAAAATTAAAAGTATATTCTGGTGCCGAGCATCCGCACGCTGCACAGAAACCTGAAGTTTTAAGTATATAAAAATAGGATTTTAAATGGCTGATAAAATATTTGTTGGAAGAAGAAAAACATCTGTTGCAAGAGTTATTTTAAGAAATGGCTCAGGCAAAGTAACAGTTAATAAACGTGAATTTGAAAATTTCTTTCCAATTGCTGATAACCGTGATGATGTAATTATTCCATTTAAGTTTACTGAAACTTTAGGCAAGTACGACGTTGTTGCAAGTGTTAAGGGCGGTGGCGTTCGTGGGCAAGCAGAAGCAATTCGTCTTGGCATTTCAAGAGCCTTAGTTAATATAAATCCGGAACTTAGAGCTTTACTAAAGCCAGAAGGTTTATTAACAAGAGACCCAAGAATGGTTGAACGTAAAAAACCAGGTAGACCAAAAGCAAGAAAGAAATTTCAATTTTCTAAAAGATAATTTATTTAACAGATTATATTATATAATCAATTTATTAAAATATTCATATTCTCCGATTTACCGCCTGTGTCCTACTTCAAAAATAGGGATCTAAGGTAAAGTTGAAGGGAATAGAAGATTAAACAGGAGTAAAAATGGCAAAGCTAGAACTTACCACGCTCATCGAATCAGGTGCACATTTCGGTCACCTTACACGTCGTTGGAATCCAAAAATGAGACCATATATTTTTATGGAGAAAAATGGAATCCATATAATTGATCTTAAAAAAACCCAAATTGCAATTCAAGATGCTGCAGAAAAAATTAGAGCAATAGTCTCTGATGGCGGAACTGTTCTTTTTGTTGGAACAAAAAAGCAAGCAAAGGGAGTTGTTGCTGCTGAAGCTAAAAGATGCCAAATGAACTGGGTTAGTGAAAGATGGCTTGGTGGAATGCTTACTAACTTTTCTACAATTAGAAAAAGTATAAGCAGAATGCAAAAAATTGACAAGATGGAAAGTGATGGAACTTTTGAAAAGATCACAAAAAAAGAACAGCTTTTTAGAACAAGAGAAAGAGATAAATTAAGAAAGATTCTTGATGGCGTTGAAACAATGAAAAAAATGCCAAATGCAATTTTTGTTGTTGATATTAAAAAAGAATCAATCTCTATTAATGAAGCATTAAGACTGAACATTCCAATATTTGCAATTGTTGATACAAACTGCAATCCAGATCCAGTAAATTATGTAATCCCTTCTAATGATGATGCGGTTAGAGCAATTGAAGTTATTACAAAAGTGATTGCTGATGCAGTTATTGAAGGTAACTTAAAATATAGCGAAGTGAGAGCAGAAAAAGCTGCGGAAAAAGAAAAGATTAAGAAACAAGATGATGCAACTGGAGAAGAGAAAAAAACATTTAAGCCCAAAATTAGAAAAGTTAAATTTAATGATAAAGGCGAAAGAAAAGATGTAAAAGTAGCTGATAAAAAAAATGTTACTGACGAGACTTCAAAAGCAAGTGTTGATGATTATTTGGAATGTAAGGATTATGCAGGTGAAGATGGTTTCCATAAATTTTTGAATGATGAAAAGAAAGAACACTTTTTTGGATTTAACAAAGCTGGAAAAACATTTTTACGCTCTGAAGGTTACTCAACTGAAAAAGCAATGCTAAACGGAATTGAATCAATTGGAAAAAATGCTGGAAATGAAAAAAGATGGGCAACCGGTGTTTCTATGGAAGGAAAACATTATTATGCTCTCAAAGCTGGTAATGGACAAGAAATTGCACGAAGCTGTTACTATGAGACACAAGAAGAAATGGAAGCGGATTATAAATGGATTACGAGTTCTGAAGCCGGTTTAGCGGTTGAAGAAAAATAATTTGTACGTATAAAAATTTTTAATAAAATAGGATAGACATTATGGAAATTACTGCGCAATTAGTTAAAAAATTAAGAGATAAAACAGGCGCTGGAATGATGGATTGTAAAAAAGCTTTAGTAGAAGCTAATGGCGATTTTGATAAAGCTATTGAAGTTCTTAGAAAAAAAGGTGCATCCGTTGCGGCAAAAAGAGCAGAAAGAACTGCCAGCGAAGGTATTGTTTTGACTAAAATTTTGGACGAAGGAAAAAAAGCCATTATTGTTGAAGTTAATTGTGAGACCGATTTTGTTGCTAAGAGCGATGACTTTGTAAATTTTGCTAATTTTATTTTAGATACCGTTGTAGCAAAAGAACCTAAAAGTGTTGATGAATTACTTACTTTATCTTACAATGGAAAATCTGTTCAAGATGAATTGACAAATATCACCGGCAAAATTGGTGAAAAAATTGAAATATCTAGATTTAAAATTGAAACTGCCCAAAATGGAATTGTTGTTGATTATATTCACCATGGCTCAAAACTTGGTGTTTTAATAAGAATTGATGAAGTTCCAGAAGCTCAAAAAACTGAATTTGAAAACTTAGCAAAAGATTTTGCAATGCAAGTTGCTGCAATGAAACCTACTTATGTACACAGAAATGAAGTTCCAGAAGCAGTTATGGATAAAGAAAAAGAAATCTACAAAGAAATATCTCGTAAAGAAGGAAAACCGGAACAAATTTTAGATAAAATTGCAGAAGGTAGATTAAACAAGTTCTTCCAAGAAAATTGTTTAGTTGAACAAGCCTCGGTTAAAGATAACTCAAAATCTGTTGCTGATATTCTTAATGATTATAACAAAAAGAATTCGTCAAAAGCAGTTATTAAACTTTTTCATCGGTTTCATCTCAGTGATGAAAATAAATAGTTATTATTTAAAAAGTCTTATTTTCAGTAAGACTTTTTTTTTATGTTTTAACTAAATTTGTTTCAGAAAAAAGTAACAACACTGTAATTTTAAAGAAAAAAAATGTCATTTTCAGCCAATTCTAATCTGAGGGAATATGAAAGAAAAAATGAAATACAAAAGAATTTTATTAAAGCTTAGCGGCGAATCATTAATGGGTTCTCTCGGTCATGGTATCGATCCAAATGTGCTAATCTTTTTTGCCCAAGAAGTTAAAAAGGTCCAAAACTTAGGAGTTCAGGTTGGAATTGTAATTGGCGGAGGAAATATTTATAGGGGCCTAAACGCCGGTCAACAAGGCATTGATCGAGTAACCGGTGATCAAATGGGAATGCTTGCTACAGTTATTAATGCTCTTGCTCTGCAAAATGCTTTTGAAACAAATGGCATGTACACTCGCTTAATGACTTCAATTAGAATGGATGAAATGGCTGAACCATATATTAGGAGACGTGCAATTCGTCATTTAGAAAAAGGTAGAGTTGTTATATTTGGTGCAGGAACAGGACATCCTTATTTTAGTACTGATACTGCCGCTTCTCTTAGAGCTATAGAAATTGAAGCAGATGTAATTATGAAAGGAACCAGAGTTGATGGGGTTTATGATTCTGATCCGGAGAAAAATCCTAAGGCTTCAATGTTTAAAGAAATTTCTTATCTTGACGTAATGAAAAAAAATCTACGTGTAATGGATTTAACTGCAATTAGTTTATGCCAAGAAAATGAATTGCCAATTGTAGTTTTTAACATGAACAAGAAAGATAATTTACTTAAAATAGTACAGGGTAAAAACCTTGGCACACAAGTAAATGGTAAAAATTAAAATTATTTCAGAACTTTTACGAGGTCTAAAATGAATAATCAAATAATTAAAGACGCTAAATTAAGAATGGATAAATCAATTGATGCTTTTCGTCAAGAGATTTCTAAAATAAGAACAGGCAAAGCAACCACCGCCCTTTTAGATGGAATAAAGGTTGATTATTATGGAACGCCAACTCCATTAAATCAAGTTGGTAATGTTTCTGTTTTGGATTCACACACACTTTCTATTACACCTTGGGATAAAAGCATTGTTAGTAGTATTGATAAAGCAATACTTATTGCTGATTTAGGACTAAATCCCGTAAGCGATGGAACAAATATTAAAGTTCCAATTCCGGCACTTAATGAAGAGCGAAGAAGAGATTTAATGAAACTTGTAAAGAAATTTGGTGAAGATGCAAAAATTGCTATCCGAAATGTAAGAAGAGACGCAAATGACCATTTGAAAAAAGCTGAAAAAGATAAAGAACTTAGTGAAGATTTACGCCACGACGCTGAAGGTGAAGTTCAAAAATATACCGATGAACATATAAAAAAAATTGATGATATTATTAAACATAAAGAAGATGAAATAATGGAAGTTTAAAAACAAATTTAATTGAGAGTAAACAAGCCCAACTTTTTTAAAAAGTTGGGCTTTTGTTTTTTAAAAATTAATTTTGAAACCAATATTCCAAAGAAGCATATTAAAATTTACTTTTTCTGAATATTCCGAAAATGGATTATTTGAATTATTTTCAAATGGGTTAGGTTTTTCATATTTGATAGTTGGATTATAAATCTGATACTTTAAACCAAATAAAAAACTAAAAGATTGCTCAGGAAAAATAATTGCGCCTACACTAAAATTTGCATAAAATTTATCCTCAGAATCAAAAGAATATAATTCATCCCAAATTGCTATTTGGTGGAACCTTTTTTTAAGTAGAAGTGTAAAGCCCCAATTCAATTCCAATATATGGTTTTATTGTAAATGAATCATTTTTATAAAAATATGGAAAGTATTTTCCTTGAAGACCGAGTTTAAAAGTATTTTCTATAGGATTATCTTGAGGCGGATTTTTAATAAAATTATTATTAATTCTTGCATCAATATATGAAGCTGCGAAACCAGCGCTTAAAGTGTTTTCTAAAAATTCGTATTCACCTTCAAGACTATAAATTGATACTGATTCGTAATTTTTACTTGTTAACAGATTTGAATAAATAAAACCAATTGAAAAATCTTGAGAGAAAACATCGCCAAAGAATAAAATAAAAAAAGACAATATTTTTTTTTTCATATCAGTCTAAATCATTTTGATAATTTTTAGTTATCATAACTAATTTAAAAAATCAGTTAAAATCAAGCTCAAAAAAATATTCATAATTTCATCAGTCATGCTATTATCTTTCTTTAATAGACATCACTTTCCATCTTCCTTTTTAGTATTTCCCAAAAAATCCCAATTCTCTTTATTATATTTATTAATTAAATCGAAATTATTTTTTGTATTAAAGAATTCTAAATGGTAAGAAATATTATTTACATAATTGGCAGCATGCTTTTCTTTTTTTCTGGAATTGTGGCTTACGGAATAATATTAAACTTACGAGAAAATACTTTAGAAGAAGAATTACAAGAAAATAACATAACTGAATTAAAAAACATTACAATTTGGGTAGATAGAAGAAATTATAAACTTTATCTTTTAAGTGATTCAATAAAAGTAAAAACCTATAATGTTGTGTTTGGCAGGAATAGTAATTCAATAAAATTATCTAAAAACGATTATGTAACACCTAAGGGGGAATATACCATTTGCAGTATTGATACCAATAATACTTACTATAAAAAATTGTTTCTAAATTTTCCAAATCAGCAAGATGCGGCTGAAGCTTTAAGAGAAAAAATCATTACTCCAGATGATTTTTTGAAAATTTCTAACAGTATTAAAAATCATGAGTGTTCTTACTCAGAAACACAATTGGGAGCTGATATTGGGATTCAAGGAACCGGAGACTATAATATTATTTTTAAAAATTTACCTTTTGTTTTTAATTGGACAAACGGCTCAATAGCTTTAAGCAATGAGAATATTGATGAGCTAATATCCGTAGTATCACTTGGAACTAAAGTTACAATAGAAAATTAATCAAATGATCACCATTAAAAACTTTTCACTATTTCTCACCCTAATTTTGATAATTTCTTCTTATCAAATTTTTGCGCAAGCTGAAAGCAAAATTGAATTAGTTGATATCAGTTTTACCGGAAATGATTATTTTTCTTCATCAGAATTAGAAAAGGTTATTACAGCAAAAGAAACTTCCAATTGGTTATCACAATTTTTAAATAGCTTTTCGAGCTTTGGTGGTGGTCCAAGTTATTTCGATTCATTAGCAATTCCCAATGATATCAGTTTGCTAAAGAGTTTATATTTTTCAAACGGATTTTTTAGAACTAAAGTTGAAGCTCAATATAATATTGAAAAGAATGGAAAAGGTAAAGCCTCGCTAAGATTTATAATTACAGAAAATGAGCCTACAAATTTTTATAAACTATATCTTAATGGATTGGGAAAAATTCCAATCACATTTCTGAATAAAATAAATTCAATTGTTACAATAGATAGTACGGTTCAATATTCAGATTTCGCAGTTGAACAAAATAGAGATTTGGTATTAAGTTATCTTCAAGACAACGGTTATATGTTTGTGCAGGCGGACCAACCAATTGTAGAAATTGATACAATTTATACAAATTCTGTAAATATTTACATGAATTTTGAAATTGGAGAAAGATTTAAAATTAAAGATGTATCCGTTGAAAAAAGTGGTCCGGGAAAAAATTTAGTAAGTAATAATCTTATTGAAGAAATTGTAAATATTAAACCGGGGAGTTATTACAGCTACCATGATCTTAAACTTGCACAAATTAGACTTTACAGAACTAATTTATTTTCCTCAGCCGTAATAACAGGCAACACTGCCGATACAAGCGGTGGCAACGTTCCAATAAGAATTGTAACTGATATCGGTTTATTGAATGAAATTGCTCCGGAAATTCTTTTAATTTATGATAGAACTGAAAGCACAAATTTGAAATTGGGATTAGGTTTAAGCTGGACGAATAAAAACTTTTTTGGTGATGCGCGTAAGTTAACTATTGGCAGCTCAATTGCAGCAGAAGATATTACTGAATTTATTAAACAAGGAAATTTAGCAAGTGATAATATTTACGGCTATGCGGATTTACGAGCAAGTGTTGAGCAGCCTTTTCTTTTTGGTAAACCAATAAACACAAAATTTGAAACCTTTTATACTTTAGAAAAAAAACGTAATGAGTGGAACGCCAGTATTTATGGTGCTAAGCTAAATTTTAACTTTGAGTTACCAGCATATAATTATCTAACTGCCTTAAATACCTATTTTACTTGGCAAAGCTCCAAATACATTTTTAAGGAAGCTTATTTACAATCGAAATTAGCCAGTTTGTCTGATTCACTAATATCCTCAATACCAACAACATCAAACAGCAAAAATGCAATTCTTGGACTACAGCTTGTAGCAAATAAAACGGACGATCAACTATTTCCCACAAAAGGATATTCTATTGCTTTACTAGCTGAAGACGGAAACTCAATACCTTTCTTTGTTAGTAAAATTGGAAATTATAATTTTGATCAATCAGCTTACTACAAATTAGTTTTAACTTCAACATTCTATTTCCCAATCCTCACAAACTATTTCGATGCATTTGGCTCAAAAATTAAAATCGGAAATATTCACTCATATTACGGTAATCCTCTAAATATTCCTTTCAACCAAAGATTAACTGCTGGCGGAAGCAACTCAATAAGAGGCTGGAGAGCTAACGATTTGCCGCTTATTAAAGCAATAAAATTTACCGATTTTCCAACACAAGCTGAAATTGAAAATGCAGTGAGAAAAATTACTCCTGGAGGATTTTTCCTTTTGGAAGGCTCTATTGAAGCGCGGGAACATCTAACTCAAAAAATTGGAGCAGCTCTATTTATTGATTATGGAAACGTATGGAATAGTTATAATCAATTTCGTTATGATCAAATTGCTGTAGCAGCCGGTTTTGGTTTTAGATATTATTCAGATTTTGCCCCAATTAGATTGGATTTTGGCTTCAAAGTTCATGATCCATCGACTAATACAAAATTTTATAATAGAAAATTCTTTGATGTAATGGCTTTTCACATTGGAATTGGAGAAGCATTTTAAAAAAGACAACTCATTTTCAATAAGTTCTTATTGTATCATTATTGCTCTGGTTTCTGTTTGGAATATAATTATTGATTTATTTAATTGGTTTGGAGTTTTAATTACCTTGGCTCTAAGCAATCAGAATCCCATTCCTTAATAAATTCAACATGGAAGTAAAAGAATATTTTTGAATAACATCATTAATTTGAGTAAATTAGTGGTTCTATATTTTAAGGATACCAAATGTTAATCAGTATGACGGGCTTTGGCTCTGATACTTTTTCAAATGATTTTTTTACTCTTGAAACTGAAATTAAAAGTTTTAATAGTCGGTTTTTAGATCTTTCCGTAAGATTACCAAAAGAAATCTATAAACATGAATTTGCAATTAGAGATTTAATTAAAAATAAAGTTGCGCGTGGAAAAGTTTCTTTGTCAATAAATCTTACCTATAATAATATTAGTGATAAATCAGTTTCTATCGATTCTGAGGCTCTAAAAAATACTTTGGCACTTTTAAAGCAAGTAAATGAAATCGCAGAAAACAGGGGCTACATTGAATTAAATCAGATTCTTCTTCTAAAAGATTTATTTATTACTGATAAAAAAAATGAACTTGATATAGACTTAGAAATAATTACAAAATCTGTTAATTCTGCTTTAAATAATTTTTTTGAAATGAAAAAAGCAGAAGGCCAAGAACTTAAAAAAGATTTAGAGTTTAGAATAGATAATATTTTAACACAACTTACTAAAATTGAAGATTTATCAAAAGACTCAACAATTGAGTACTTTGAAAAATTCAAAGAGCGTGCTAAAAAATTAACTGAAGATTTCACTGAAGATAAAGACCGCTTCTTGCAAGAATTGGCAATTTTATCGGAAAAACATGATATTACAGAGGAATGTATTCGTTTAAAAAGTCATATTAAAATTTTTAACGAAACAATTAAAAATAATAGTGATGCCGGACGTAAACTTAATTTTATTAGTCAAGAAATGAACCGCGAGGTAAACACAATCAATAGTAAAACGATTTCCTCTGAAATTTCTCACGCTGGAATTGTAATGAAGGAAGAGTTAGAAAAAATCCGCGAACAAATCCAAAATATTGAGTAGAATTTGGAAAATAAGAAAGGAAAACTTTTTGTATTCTCTGCGCCGAGCGGATCTGGCAAGACAACAATAATCAAAAATGTTTTAAATACATTTAAAGAATTATCATTTTCAATTTCTGCCACAACAAGATCAAAAAGACCTACAGAAGAAGAAGGTATTGATTATTTTTTTCTTGACGAAACTACATTTAGACAAAAAAGAGATAACGATGAGTTTCTAGAATGGGGAAAATTTTTTGGTTATTATTATGGAACATTAAAAAGTTTTGTTTTTGAAAGAATTAACAAAGGTATTTCTATAGTTTTAGAAGTTGATGTAAAAGGTGCCCTAAATATTAAACGAGATTATCCTGACTCTGTTTTGGTTTTTATTTCTCCGCCCAGTATTGAAGAATTAAAAATCAGACTTCAAAACAGAAAAACTGAATCTGATATTGACTTTGCAAAAAGAATTGAACGAGCAGAAATGGAATTAAATTATAGAGAAAAATTCGATTATAATGTTTATAATTATAATCTTGATGACGCAAAAAAAGAAGTAAATAAAATAATAGAAAAAGAATTAATATAAAGGAGTAAAAAATGGGAATAGAACCCGTAGATTTAAGAGAATTAAAAGCTAAAGCAGCAAATTTATATGAAGCAGTCATAGTTTCTGGACAAGAAGCAAGAAGAATTAATGAGGAAAGCAAAAACGAATTTAACAATCTTATTAGTACTTTTGCGCCAAACAGCGATGATGATTTTGATGAAAGAGACAATCAAGAACAAGAAAAAATTTCATTGGAATTTGAAAAAAGAGAAAAACCGCACATTGTTGCTTTAAAGAAAATGATTAACGAAAAAATTGATTATAGATTTAAATCAAAAGAAGATTAATTGTTTATTATTTTATAAAAAGGAAGTCGCTCGGCTTCCTTTTTTTTTCTATATTTGATTTAAGTTTTTCATGAGTTTTTATATAGGATTTTAATAATCTCTGAAAATTTTAAAATCAGATTCTTTCCAATCAATATTTATTTTTTCAGTAGTTTAAACTTTCAATATACTGCTAATATAAAAATGAGCACTAAAAATTTATTAATAGAAGCAATTAAAGATCAGCAAAATATTTTTGGTGATGATTTATATGAAAATTTAAATTTCTCAAATCAAATAAAAAACAATTTTCTAAATGATAATTCTGTAAAAGAAAAACCAGAGTTTTATATGCCGCCAAAATCCTTGTTCGAAAATTATTCTGAGTACAAAACATTAGAGAGTTTTAATAAAAAAATTAATACCTGTCAAAAATGTCCATTAGGCAAAACAAGAACAAAATTTGTCTTTGGAGCTGGCAATCCAAACGCTGATGTTATGGTAATTGGAGAGGCTCCCGGCGCAGATGAGGATGCTCAAGGAGTTCCCTTTGTTGGTAGAGCCGGCAAACTTTTAACGGATATTTTAAAAGCAATAGATTTTGATAGAGAAGAAGTGTTTATTGCTAATATTTTAAAATGCCGTCCGCCAAATAATAGAAATCCATTGCCCGAAGAAATGAATGAGTGTACACCTTATCTTTATAAACAAATTGAATTAGTAAAACCCAAAGTAATTCTTTTAGTTGGTTTAATTTCTGCTAGTACATTATTAAATACAAAATTAAGCCTAACAAAAATGCGCGGTAATGTTTATGAAATTCAAGGAATAAAAACAATGGTGACATATCATCCTGCAGCATTGTTAAGAAATCCAAACTGGAAAAGAGGCTGTTGGGAAGATGTACAAAAATTTAAAAAACTTTATGAAAGTCTAAAATAATAAAACGTTATGGAAGAATATTCAAATCAAAATAGCCCAATGAGACAACAGCCATCTGCAGTAGAAGTTGAACGAGCTGTACTTGGCGCAGTCATGCTGGAAAGAACTGCTCTCGATAAAGTTGCAGATACTCTTCAGCCTGAATGCTTTTATGATAAACGAAATCAAGTGATTTTTGAAGCAATGATTTCACTTTATCAATCATCTGGTTCAGAACCAATTGACTCAGTTTCACTATTTGAGGAATTGAAAAAGAATAATAAGCTTGAGGCTTCCGGTGGAGCAGTTTACATAAGCAAGCTGGGTTCTGACATTTCATCGGCTGCAAACGTAGAATATCATTCAAAAGTAATTTTAGAAAAATGGATTCTTCGTAAACTTATTACTACCTCAACAGAGATTGCTACAAACGCATACAATGGCACCGAAGATGTTTTTGATATGCTTGATGCAGCCGAATCAAAAATATTTGAGATTACAGAGGCCGGATTAAAAGAATCCTATAAATCAATGGATAGAGCAGTTAGAGAAGCAATTGAACATATAGAAGCTATTCACTCAAAAAATATGGCTTCTTTCTCTGTTCCCACTGGTTTTTTTGGTTTAGATGATTTACTTGGCGGTTTTCAAAAATCAGATTTAATAATTGTTGCGGCACGGCCATCCATGGGAAAAACGGCTTTCGCCCTTTCTGCGGCTCGTAATGCGGCAGTTGATCATAACGTGCCTATTGCTGTTTTTAGTTTGGAAATGGCAACAATACAATTAGTAACCAGATTGATTTGCGCTGAAGCAAGAATTAATGCTCATAGCGTCAGAACCGGTAAATTCAAAGTAGAAGATGGTCCAAGAATTAGTAGAACAGCTCACAAGCTTTCGCAAGCACCTATTTATATTGATGATTCTCCTGGTCAAACCGTTTTGGAAATTAGAGCTAAAGCAAGGAGATTAAAATCGGAAAAAAATATTGGACTTATAATAATTGATTACATGCAGCTAATGACCTCCAGCGGAAGGGTTGAAAGTAGAGAGAGGGAAATTTCAACAATCTCCCGTTCTCTTAAAGGACTTGCAAAAGAATTGAATATTCCTGTAATTGCCTTATCTCAGTTGAATAGAGCGGTTGAAACTAGAACGGATAAACGACCACAACTTTCTGATTTACGTGAATCTGGTTCTATTGAACAGGATGCTGATGTTGTTATATTTTTAACTCGGCCCGAGTATTATGGCATTACACAATTTGCGGATGGAGAATCAACAGAAGGAATTGCTGAGATAATCATTGGTAAGCAGCGTAACGGCCCAACCGGAGAAGTAAAACTTAAATTTATTAAAGATTTCGCACGCTTCGAAAATTTAGATATGTTTCACTCAAGCTTTGAGGACCAAGTTGCACCGCAAAGAGATGAAGAGGATTTACCAATATGAAAAATTTTAAAATTATTCTTGCATTATTATTTTTACAAACTTTTATAACTGCACAATCACTTTACACTGATGAAGATGTTGAAATTTGTAAATCTAAATTTGATTTTGCTGTAAAAAAAGATTTAAAAAATAAACCAATTAATGATGTAATGATTGAAGTTGGCAAAACTTTTCTTGGATTGGGTTATGAGGCATTCACTTTAGAAAAAGGCGAACCCGAACAACTTGTAATTCATTTAAGTGGATTAGATTGCTACACTTTTTTTGAAAGCTCATTAGTTTTTGCAAAATGCATAAAAAATGGCAAAACTAGTTTTGAAGATTATCAAAAGGAACTTACAAATATTCGTTACAGAGATGGTAAAATTAATGGTTATCCATCTCGACTTCATTATGCATCCGATTGGCTTTATGATAACAATAATCGTGGAAATGTGAAAGATATAACACAACAAATTGGTGGAATTGAGTTCTCAAAGAAAATAGATTTTATGAGCACTCATTCAGATTCATATAAGCAACTTAAAAATAATCCAGAATTTGTTAAAGAAATTAAGTCAATTGAAGATTCAATAAACTCCAGGAAATATTATTACATTCCACAAAATTTTATCAAGTGTGTTGAGGATAGCATACATAATGGAGATATAATTTTACTAACCGCTAGTGCAGATGGATTGGACATTTCTCACACCGGGATGGCAATTAAAATGGATGATGGAAGAATGCATTTTTTGCATGCACCTTTACGCGGAAAGAAAATCCAAATTACGGAACAGCCGCTTTCTGATTATGTCAAATCTGTTGATAGACATACAGGCATTATGGTTGCGAGAGTTTTAGAACCAAAATAAAAGTTATTACACAGCAATTAAACTTTTTAACACTTCTAAATTCTCTAAATCCTCAAGCTGTTCTTTGCCTTTAGGAGTTTCTAAAATTTTTGGAATTGAAATTAATTTTTCATCATTCATAATATTTTTAAAACCTTCTATACCAATAAAACCATTCCCAATATGTTCATGTCTGTCAACTCTGCTGCCCAATTCTTTTTTACTTCCATTCATATGAAAACATTTTAACTTTTCAAGTCCAATTATTTTATCAAAATCCTGCATGGTTTTGTAATAAGTTTCTCTTGTTCTAAAATCGTAACCCGCAGCAAATAAATGAGCGGTATCTATGCAAACACTCATTCTTTTTTTATCTTCAACAAGTTCAATTATCCTTGCAATATGTTCGAATCTATAACCAAGTGCAGTGCCTTGTCCTGCAGTAATTTCTAGCATACTGCTAACATTAAAATTTTTAGTTTTATCATGCGCAATATTAATAGACTCAGCAATTATTTTTAACCCTTCTTCTTCTCCCATTCCAGTATGAGAACCTGGATGAAAGTTTAGATAAGGAATCCCAAGTTGTTCGCATCTTGTTAATTCATCAACAAACGCATTTCTCGATTTTTCAAGTAAATCCACATCGTTTGCACAAAGATTAATTAAATATGAATCGTGTGCTACAACAAATTTCACATTCGAATTTTCAAGTTTACTCTTAAATTTTGTAATTTCTTTTTCATCTAAAGGTTTAGCAAACCATCTATTATTATTTTTGGTAAAAATCTGCATTGCCGTGAAACCTAATTTTTCAGCGCGTTCAACGGCTTTTGAAACTCCGCCGGAAGTTGAAGTATGAGCGCCGAGTAAATGTTCCATTTTTTTATCCATTATTAATTCGAATTTCTTCTATAAAATTAGCAAGTTTAAAGCAGAAATTTTCAACTTATCTTATAAAATGTTTATGAAACGATTAACTCAGTTATCAAATAAAGAAAAGAAAAACGTAATTGGAATAATGTCTGGGACTTCTCTGGACGGAGTTGATGTTGCTCTTGTAGAAATTGAAGGAAATAGTACTTTTACAAAAATTAATTTGGTTGGATTTTTAGAGTACCCTTTTCCAAAAGGATTGAAAAATACATTGCTTAAGAACTCCGTTAAAGAAACCAGCAATGTAGAAGATTTATCTCAACTAAATTTCCTCATTCCAAATATTTATTCTGATGCTATAAAAACCTTGTGCAAAGAAATTGAATTCCCTTTTGATAAAATCGATCTAATTGGAAGTCATGGACAAACGGTTCATCATCTGCCGGTTAAGCAAAATTATTTTGACTATAAAATTGCTTCAACTTTACAAATTGGCGATCCGGCTGTACTGGCAAAGCTAACAAACATAATAACAATAGGTGATTTCAGAACCGGTGATGTTGCCTTGGGTGGTGAAGGTGCTCCACTGGTTCCATATTTCGATTATATTCTATTTCATTCACATCAAAAAAATAGAGCACTATTGAATATTGGTGGTATTTCTAACTTTACAATTTTAAATAAAAATTTAGGTCTGCAAGAAGTTTTGGCTTTTGATACAGGGCCGGGAAATATGTTAATTGATACATTGACTAAAAAATTATTCAATAAAGATTATGATAAAGATGGAGAAATAGCACGTTCCGGAAAATTGAATAATGAATTATATAAATCATTAATTGCAAAAGATAAGTTTATTGAGTTAAATCCGCCAAAATCAACTGGTAGAGAACATTACGGAGAAAGTTTCTTAGCCGATTTAATAAAGAAATACAAAAATCTTCCAAATGAAGATTGGCTAAATACAATTACGAGATTTACCGCTTATGGAATTTTTAAAAATTATGAATTGTTTGTTAAAAAAGAAACAGTAATTGATGAGTTAATTATTAGCGGCGGCGGTGCAAAAAATAAATTCTTATACGAATGTTTAAGTAAAGAGTTCGGTAAATCTGTTGAACTAAAAGTTATTGATGATATTGGAGTTTCCTCCGATGCGAAAGAAGCAATCTGCTTTGCTGTTTTGGCCAATGAAACTATTTCCGGCAACCCGACAAATATTCCACGGACAACTGGGGCATCAAGAGCAACAGTTTTGGGAAAAATATGTTTGCCTTAGTAAATATATTTTAGGTTTATTAAAGAATACTATTTTAACTTTTCTCTCAAAATATCATTTACCATTTGCGGATTTGCTTTGCCTTTTGTTTCTTTCATAACTTGTCCAACTAAAAATCCAATTACTTTTTCTTTCCCAGACTTAAACTCATCAACTTGAGCTGGATTATTATTGATCACATTATCAATTGCAGATTCAATCGCAGACGTATCAGTAATCTGTGTTAGACCTTTTTCTTCAACAATAATATTAGGGTCTTTGTTTTCTTCTAACAATATTGGGAAAATATCTTTAGCAATTTTACTGCTGATTTTGTTAGTTGTAATAAGGTTTATTAATTTACCAAGATTCTCGGCAGAAATTGGGAAATTTGAAAAAGTTAATTTTTGCTCATTAATTATTTTTAGAACATCACCCATTACCCAATTACTGGCTATTTTTGCATTATCCGTTTCTTTAAGTATTTCTTCAAAATAATCTGCAATATCTTTTTGAGATGTTAAAACTTCAGCATCATATTCAGGCAAATTTAGTTCAGTTATAAATCTTTCTTTTCTCTTAGCAGGAAGTTCCGGCATAGTGTTAAGAATTTCATTTTTCCATTCATTACTTACGATTACCGGCATTAAATCCGGATCGGGAAAATATCTGTAATCATGCGCTTCTTCTTTTCCACGCATAGAAGTGGCTTTATTTTGATCTGCATTCCATAAAAGTGTTTGCTGAACAACCTCCCCGCCATCTTCAACTAAATTAATTTGTCGCTCAATTTCGTAATCAATCGCACTTTGAACATTTTTAAATGAGTTCATATTTTTCACTTCTGTTCTTGTACCTAATTTTTTAGAACCTTTCGGTCGAATTGAAATATTTGCATCACATCTTAAAGAACCTTCCTCCATATTTCCATCGCAAATTCCAAGGTAAGTAATTATCTGTTTTAAGTTTGATAAATATTGATATGCCTCTTCGCCACTACTAATGTCTGGTTCACTCACAATCTCAATTAACGGTACGCCACATCTATTAACATCAACCAGCGTATCAAATCCTTGATCGTGAATTGATTTACCGGCATCTTCTTCCATGTGTATTCTGGTAATACCAATTTTCTTTTTTTTATCGGTTTTAATTTCTACGTATCCATGTTCACAAATTGGCAACTCAAATTGAGAAATTTGATAACCTTTTGGCAGATCGGGATAAAAATAATTTTTTCTTTCAAAAGTAGATCTTTCATTGATTGTACAATTAGTTGCTAAGCCCATTAAGGTTGTAAACTCAACTACTTTTTTTTTTTAATACTGGAAGAACTCCGGGATGCCCCAAACAAATTGGACAAACATTTGTATTTGCGGGATTACCAAATTTTGTTGAGCACCCGCAAAATATTTTCGTATCAGTTAATAATTGTGCGTGAACTTCCAGACCAATTACAGCTTCAAATTCCAAGTTTTATCCTTTTTCAATTTTTAGAAAAGTAAATATAATTATAACAACATTAGAAATTTTATTTTCAATGATAATTTAATAATATTAGACTAGTAATAAAAAAATTGAGGTGATTTTGAAATTAGATTTTTTAGCTTTTGCAGCTCATCCTGATGATGCCGAATTGGCAATGGGTGGAACAATTGCAAAATTAAGCCAAGCTGGATTAAAAGTCGGAATTGCAGATTTAACCGGCGGTGAATTGGGAACGCGTGGCACCAAAGAAACAAGAAAAAAAAAGCGCAAAAGGCTGATAAAATTTTAAATATTTCTGTTAGAGAAAATTTGGGTATTAAAGACGGTCATATTTTTGTTAATAATGAAAACACATTAAAGGTTATAAAATCTATACGAAAACATCAACCGGAAATTATTTTTGCGCCCTATTTTAATGATAGACATCCGGATCATATTGAAGCTAGCAGTTTAATTAAAAGAGCAATGTTTTTTTCAGGATTGCAAAAAATTAAAACATCCATAAATGGGAAACCGCAAAAAAGCTTACAGACCCAAAAAGATATTTTATTTTATGCAGACTTACGAATTTCAACCTTCGTTTATTGTTGATATTTCTGAAACATTTGAGACAAAAATGGAGGCTGTTAAAGCATATAATACACAATTCCATGTAGATGGTGCAAAGCAAAAAGGTCCGCAGACTTTTATTAGCACTCCGGAATTTATTAAATTTTTAGAGGCTCGAGCAAAAACATTTGGGTTTAAAATTGGCAAAAATTATGGCGCGAGCCATTTTATAGTGAAGAATTAATTGAATTAGACTTGTTTAACTTTTTAGAGAAAACAAAATGAGATTAGGATTAATTGGGACCGGCCTGATGGGCAAACCAATGGCTGAAAAACTTATTGAAGCTGAATATGATTTAAAAATATATAATAGGACTGCCGGTAAGGCCGAAAGTCTTATAAATATTGGCGCAAAAGCATTCACTGATGTAAATGAATTGGCAAATAATTCTGATGTAATCATAATGATGCTCTCTAATTATGATGCAATTCAAGAAGTATTATTTGAAAGTAATATTAGTCAGCTTGAAAATAAAACAATTATTCAAATGAGTACAATCGCTCCAACAGAAAGTTTAGAATTAAAATCACGTGTAGAAAAATTAAGAGGGGAATATTTTGAAGCACCTGTTCTCGGCAGCATCAATCAAATATTAGATAAAGAGCTTATTGTATTAGTCGGATCAAATGAGATACAATTTGCCAAGTATAAAAAAATGTTTGAATCATTCTCAAAGAAAATTATGTACATAGGAGAAGTTGGGAAAGCTTCTGCTATTAAGCTAGCACTTAATCAATTAATTATTTCTGAAACCGCTGCTTTTTCAATGAGTTTAGGTTATGTAAGAGAGAATAATTTAAATATTGAAACTTTTATGGATATTCTTAGAAGCAGTGCTCTTTATGCTCAGACTTTTGATAAAAAACTTCCGAATTATTTAGAAAGAAATTTTGAAAACCCAAATTTCCCTGTTAAACACTTGCTAAAAGATTTGGACTTGATGCTTAATGAATTTGCAGATAAAAACATTAATACCGATACTTTGAAAGGAATAAGAAAAATTTTGGTTGATTCAATTAAAACCGGTAATTCTGATAAAGATTACTCTGCAATTTATAATTCAATTCATATCAAAAAAGATTGAACCCCAACCTAGTTTTCTGCATCATAATTAATAAAGGAGAAAATTATGAGTTACTATTTTGCAAAAACAGTTAAAACAAATTTTGAAGACACCTTAACAAAAGTTGAAGAAGAATTAAAAAAAGAAAGCTTTGGGGTTTTAACTGAAATTGATGTTCAGGCTACATTGAAGAAAAAGTTAGATGTAGATTTCCGTAAGTATAAAATTCTTGGCGCTTGCAATCCGCCCTTTGCTCATAAAGCTTTAACCGCCGAAGATAAAATTGGAGTTCTGCTTCCTTGTAATGTAATTGTTCAAGAATTAGATGATAACAAAGTTGAAGTTGCAATTGTAAATCCAATTGACTCAATGCAATCGGTTAAAAGTGAAGCTTTGGCAAAAATTGCTTCAGAAATTACTGAAAAATTGAAAAGGGTTTTAGAGAATATTTAATCAATAAACTCACGTATTATTTTATCCAGCTGATCAAACTCAATTAAGAAAGCATCATGCCCGTGCAGTGAATTAATTTCCGTGTACTCTGCTTTGGGAATATGACTCATTATATCTTTTTGTTCCTCAACCGGATATAAAACATCTGTGTTTATTCCAACTAATTTTGTCTTAGCGTTTATACTTTTTAATGCTTTTTCAATACCGCCGCGATCTTTACCAACATCGTGCAAATCCATTGCTTTGCTTAAGTAAAGATATGTGTTTGCATCAAATCGTTCAGTCAGTTTGATACCTTGGTAATTTAAATAACTTTCTATTTCAAAAATACTCTTCTTACCTTTATTTGTTTTTAGGCTTCTGGCAAACTTTTCGTTAAATGAATTGTAACTTCTATAGCTTATCATTGCTATTTTTCTTGCTAGACTAATTCCACGTTCCGGCTGCTTCTTATAATTTCCATTATTCCATTCCGGGTCGTTCTCTATTGCATTTCTAGATGCTTCATTTAATCCAATTGCCCAGGCTGAATGAGCTGCTGAAGTTGCAATAGGCATAATTTTTTCTATCATATCTGGAAACATAATTGCCCATTCCAAAACTTGCATTCCACCAAGTGAACCGCCAACAGCAAATTTAATTTTGTTTATTCCAATTTTGTTAAATAATTCTTTTTGAACTTTTATCATATCACGAACTGAAATTTCTGGCAAGTTCATTCTATAAATATTATTTGTAATTGGATTTATACTTGCTGGTCCTGTTGTTCCATAACAGCTCCCGAAAACATTGGGACAAATAACAAAGTATTTATTTGTGTCGATTGCTTTCCCTTTTCCAATTAAAGGAGACCACCAACCTTCTTTGTTAAGAAACATTTTATTGTATTTGATGAAGTTGTTTTATATATGTTTTGAGTTATCAATTTCCTCTTTTGAAATCTTTCCGGCAATATGAGCATTTCCAGTAAGCGCATGATTAACCAATACCACATTATCTTTAGCAGCATTCAGCTTACCAAAAGATTGGTATGCAACATCGACAGATTCCAATTTCTTTCCACATTCCAAAAGGAGAGGATTTAATTGCGAAAACAATTTTTCAAATTTAGTTTTTACAATCATCTCCTCTCCACAAAAACAGCTTCATTTGTAATTCCAATATTATTTTGAGATTCTGAAATATACATTATTTCCCATTTAAAGCTTGCTCAAAATCATTTATAATATCATCAATATGTTCAATACCTACTGAAACTCTAATCCCTTCTGGTAATACTCCAGATGATTTCTGTTCAGCATCAGATAATTGTTGATGAGTAGTTGATGCCGGATGAATTACTAAAGTTTTGGCATCTCCCACATTTGCGACTAAACTTGCGAGTTTAACTTTATTTATGAATTTCTTTCCAGCCTCTAAACCGCCTTTAATTCCAAATGATAACATTGAACCATAATAACCTGGACGTAAATATTTTTTAGCATTAGTATTTGATGGATATTCTTTCAAGCCAGGATACCAAACCCAATCAACTTGCGGATGATTTTTTAACCAATTGGCAAGTGTTAGCGCATTGCTGTTGTGTCTTTCAACTCTTAAAGATAAAGTCTCCACTCCCTGCAAAAATAAAAATGAATTGAACGGACTAACACATGGACCGTAATCCCGCAAGCCTTCAACACGCGCTCTAATTATAAAAGCGATATTTCCAAATTGCGAACCTTTACCAAAAACTTCATTAAAATTTAATCCATGATAACCGGCGGATGGTTCAGTAAATAAAGGGAATTTACCATTCCCCCAATCAAAGTTTCCTGAGTCAACAATTACTCCACCAATTGATGTACCATGTCCGCCAATCCATTTAGTCGCAGATTGAACAACAATATCGGCACCGAAGTCAATTGGTCTAACAAGATAACCGGCGGCCCCAAATGTATTATCAACAATTAATGGAATTCCATTTCTGTGAGCAACATCTGCAATCGCTTCAAAATCTGGGATGTTTAAGCGAGGATTTCCAATTGACTCAATATAAATTGCTTTAGTCTTATCATCAATAAGTTTTTCGAATTCTTCTGGTTCGTCACCATCAACAAATTTCACATTTATTCCAACACGTGGTAATGTAACTTTGAAAAGATTAAAAGTTCCGCCATAAAGAAAACTACTTGAAACAATATTATCCCCTGCTTCAGCAATATTTGTTATCGCCAAATGTTCAGCGGCTTGGCCGGAAGCTGTTGCCAAAGCCGCAACGCCGCCCTCAAGAGCCGCAATTCTTTTTTCAAAAACATCAGTCGTTGGATTCATAATTCGAGTATAAATATTACCAAATTGTTTTAGTGCAAATAAATCTGCAGCGTGCTCAGAATTATTAAAATTATATGATGATGTTTGATATATTGGAACAGCTCTGGAATTTGTTACTGCGTCCGGCTCTTGTCCCGCATGCAATTGCAATGTTTCGAATTTATATGTACTCACTTGTTACTCCTTTGTTTAGAATGAAATAATTGTTTAAACAAAAAAACCTCCTGAGGAAAGATTCCAAAGGAGGTTTATAATTATTTTCCAATATTATCTTTCCCTAAAAAATAGGGCAGGATTTGGCACCTTTCTAAATGACGGTTGCCAAGGCTTCACAGGGCCTGTTCCCTCTGCCTTTCTTGATAATTCAAAAATCTAAAAGAACATTAAAACTTTATTGAGAGCGAAAATATAAAAAAGTTTTTATCAACGCAAGTTTTATTTTACTTTTGTAAAATTTCTTTGAAGTCATTATAATTATTAGAAACTTTTATGGTACTTCCTTTTTTGTCAAGACAGGAAGCTAACCTTTCCGGAATTTCTGGTTTAATTGTTAAATGTTTTTCAAATACATCTAAAAATTTTGCCGGATGTGCAGTTTCTAAAACTACTCCAACAGAATCGTTTTCAACTTTATTTTGATAATCTTCTAAAGCCAAACAACCAATTGCTCCATGCGGATCTATTATATAATTATAATTATCATATAATTCTGAAATCATATTTAAGGTTTCTTGATCTGAATAACTTTTAGAAAAAATTACATCTGTAATTTGGGAATGATCATCTTCAAAAGATCTCTGATTCTTGCAATATTACTTGGGTCACCAACATCCATTGCATTTGAAAGAGTGATTTCCGAGACACGTGGTTCGTAACTTCCGTTTGAAATAAATTTTGTAAAAATATCATTAGCATTTGTTGCGGCAATAAACTTATGAATAGGCAATCCCATTTTTTTTGCAAAAAGTCCTGCTGTTAAATTGCCGAGATTGCCGCTTGGAACCGAGTAAACTATTTTTCTATTTGTGTTTTCAATTTGTTTAAAACTTTCGAAGTAATAAAAAGACTGCGGGATTAATCGTCCAATGTTTATTGAGTTTGCAGAACTAAGATTTATTTTTGATTTTAATTCTTCATCCACAAAAGCAGTTTTAACTATTCTTTGACAATCATCAAAAGTTCCTTCAACCTCAACAGCAGTAATATTGTTGCCAAGCGTTGTAATTTGCTTTTCTTGTATCTTGCTAATTTTTCCACCCGGGTAAAGTACAATTACATTAATTCCTTTTACATTTAAGAAACCATTTGCTACTGCGCTGCCAGTATCGCCGGAAGTGGCTACCAATATTGTTAATTCGTGGTTTGAATCTTTTAGAAAATATTCCATTGTTCTAGCCATAAAACGTGCGCCAAAATCTTTAAAGGCTAATGTTGGTCCATGAAACAATTCTAAAATATTTAATTGATCTGAAAGTTTAACAACGGGTGCTTCAAACGAAATTGATGACTCAATAATAGTCATTAAATCATTCGGGGGAATTTCATCCTCAATAAAATTTTTTGATATCTCAAAAGCTATTTCTTGAAATGATAGACTTTGGAGATAACTAAGAATTGCTTTTGATAACGGATTTATTGTCTCCGGCATAAACAATCCCTTATCATCAGCCAAGCCCTTAAGAATGGCTTCTTTGAAGCTTACTTTGTAATTTTTATTATTTGTGCTGTAGTATTTCATTGCTATTGTCGTTTCCGAATGATTTTATCGGAAATCTATTTTAATATTTCTGGATTCCCAATCATGTCGGGAATAACAGAAAAAGAACTAATTAATGATTTTGGGACCTTGAGAATTTACTTTTGAAACGTATATAGTAGATTTTATATTAGCTTGATCTGTTATCTTTTTCATAGCCAAGGCTATTTTTTCTGCACTTACTTTTGATTTAGCAAATGCAAATATTGACGGGCCTGAACCAGAAATTGAACATCCATAAGCTCCCTCATTTAGAGCCGCATTTTTAATATCATAAAAATTAGGTATTAAAACCGCTCTAGCCGGTTCTGATATTTCATCCTCAATCGATCGTTTTATTTTACTAAAATCATTTTCATATAATCCAGAAACTAATGTTCCGATGTTGCCAAAATGCTTACGGGCTTTTTTTAATGGAATTTGCTTCTTAATTAATTTGCGTGCCTTTTTAGTTTCTATAACAATATGCGGAAATAAAACTGAGCAATATAAATTTTGTGGAACAGGTAGTTTGATAATATCATTGGGATTGTAATCCCGAATCAAAACAAATCCGCCAAGTAATGATGGAGCAACATTATCAGCATGAATTGCTCCACTTGCAATTGATTCACCTTTGATAGCAAAATTTAGAATTTCGTTTTCTGGAAAATAATTATTTAATAATTTGTTCATTCCATAAACTGCCGCAACTGAGCTTGCTGCACTTGATCCAAGTCCACTGCCTATTGGCATTTTTTTTCTTATCTCAATATTAACGCCTATGGTTTTATCTTTATAATTCTTTAACATTTCCAAAATGCCAACACTTGCAGTATTTTTTTTAATATCATAAGGCAAAACTCCGCCATCACCGGTTATTTTTTTTATTTTTACAATTCCATCATTTCTCAAACTTAATTCAACAATGTCACCGGGTTCATGTATTGCAAAGCCAATTGTATCAAATCCGCAGCCAACATTTGAAATTGTAGCTGGAGCAAAAACTTTTATTTTATTCATCTATAATTCCATTTAAATAACCTTGAGCTTTCATCAATTCAGCTGCAAGTAAGGTTCCGCCTGCCGCACCTCTAACTGTATTATGAGAAAGTACCACAAACTTATAATCAAATATTTCACAATCACGCAAACGTCCAATTGAAACAGCCATTCCGTTTTCAAGATTTCTGTTTAGTCTTGGCTGTGGAAGATGATCTTCTTCAAAATAATAAATCGGTTTTTTAGGAGCTGATGGTAAACCCAATGTCTGCGGGACTGAGATGAATTCTGTCCACACTTTTATAATATCTTCTTTGCTTGGTTTATTCTTGAATTTAATTTGAACATTTTCTAAATGACCATCTATAACAGAAACTCTATTGCATTGGGCACTTATTTTTATTTTTGCGTTCTCAATAGAATTATTTGAAAACTTTCCTAAAATCTTCAATGGTTCTGTTTTCATTTTTTCTTCTTCGCCACTAATGTATGGAACCACATTATCTAAAATATCCATGCTTGGAACGCCAGGGTAACCACCGCCGGAAATAGCTTGCATTGTTACAACATTTATAGATTCAATGCCAAATGCATCATATAACGGTTTAATTGCTAAAGCTAAGCCAATTGTTGAGCAATTTGGATTTGTGACAATTGCACCTGATTTATTTTTAATTAGTTCTAAATGTTCATGATTAACTTCAGGTATCAAAAGTGGAACATCCGAATCAAATCTATGATTTTTTGAATTAGAAATAATAAAATATCCATTATTTGCAAATTCGGTTTCAATCTCACCTGCTACAGAAGAATCTAATGCGCTAAAAACCAATTTTGATTTTAAATTAGGTTCGCAAGGTAAAACTTCTTTATTACCAATTTCTGTTTTAAGTGAGCTAGGCATAACCCATTTAGTTGCTTCTTTATACTTTTTCCCAACTGATCTTTCGGAGGCACAAAGTTCGGTTAATTCAAACCAAGGGTGATCTGATAAAAGTTCAACAAATTTTTGTCCAACACTTCCTGTAGCACCCAAAATTGCGACAGATAATTTTTTCATCTTTATCCTAAATAATTTGTAATTCTTAAAATATCTGCGAAAATTCCTGAAGCTGTAAATTCAGCTCCGGCACCTCTTCCCCTTATTATTAAAGGCTGAGTAGAATAATTCTGAGATGTGATTGCCACAATATTATCATTACCTTTTAAATTGTAAAAAGGATGTGCTTGATCAACCTCTAGCAGATTTACTGTTGCTTTTCCATTTTCATATTTTGCAATATATCTTAAAACTGATTTATTTTTTTCTGCTTTAATTTTTCTTTCATCAAAAACTTTATCTGCTCCTTCAAGAATTTTGAAAAAGTTATCAATTGTTTTTACTTTTCTTGCTTTAAGCGGAACCAAGTTTTCTACTTCAATATCTTTTAATTCAAAATCAACACCTATTTCTCTAATCAGAATTAGAAGTTTTCTTGCAACATCTAATCCATTTAGATCATCTCTGGGGTCCGGTTCAGTGTATCCATTTTCTTTTGCAGTTTTTACAATATCAGAAAATTTAGTTGCGCCAACAAATGAATTAAACAAATAGCTAAGCGTGCCTGAAAAAATACCTTCTATTTTAATTATTTTTTCACCACTATTTACCAAATCTTTTATTGTAGAAATAATTGGTAAACCAGCTCCAACATTTGTGCTGTAAAGGAATTTAACATTTTTCTTTTGTGACGTTGCTCTTAAACTCTTATAGAAAGCTAAATCTTTTGTATTCGCAATTTTATTTGGCGTTGTAATTGAAATATTTGATTTCAAAATATTTTCATAATGAGGAACTGCAGTTTCATTTGCAGTGCAATCAACAAAAATTGAATTTGCTAAATTAAGCTTCTGCATTTCAGAAATATATTTTTCAATATCAGATTTATGTTTTGAATTCTCTAAACTTTCTTTCCAATTATCAAATTCAATTCCTGTTAAATCAAAATGCATTTTTTTACTATTTGCAATTCCAATTACTCTTATCTCAATTGCTCTTTCATTTTTTAAGAATAGTTTTTTATCATTTATATATTTTAACAAAGCTTTGCCGACTAAGCCAATACCAACCAAAAATATGTTATATACTTTTCTCTCGGCAAGGAATAGTGAATCGTGCAATACGTTTAACGCCTTAGAAAGTTCTTCGTTCTTAATCACAAAAGAAATGTTAAGCTCTGAAGAACCTTGCGCAATCGCAATTATATTTACTCCGTTTTTACCAAGTGCATCAAAAACCTTTCCTGAGATTCCCGGAGTGTGCCGCATATCTTCACCAACAACTGCAACAATGGAAAGATTTTTTTCGGCGTTAATTTCACGAACTCGTTTATCAAATATTTCCAATCGCAATTCTTTCTCAATTGCATTTTTTGCGCGCGTACCGTCTTGAGGAGGAACCGCTATACAAATACTTAAACCTGAAGATCCTTGTGTTAAAAGAAGCGACTTAATTTTTTCTTCTGCTAAAACATCAAAAATTCTTGAAGTAATTCCTTCATTGCCAAACAATCCACTGCCGCTAACTCTAAGCAATGTAATATTATCAACCGATGAAATGCCTTTTGCACTAAACTTTATTTTAGGCTGCTTTTCTAAAATTATTGTTCCCTTAAAACTTGGATTAAAAGTATTGCGAATTCTGATTTTAATATTTTTATCAAAAGCCGGCTGCATAGTTGGCGGATAAATAACTTTTGCGCCGAAGTGTGACATTTCCATTGCTTCTTGATAAGTAACAGCCTTGAGAGGAATTGCTTCTTTAACTTTTCTTGGATCGGCAGTTAAAATACCGTCAACATCTGTCCAAATTTCAATTTCCTCAGCTTTTAGTGCTGCACCAATTATTGATGCTGTAAAATCTGAACCGCCTCTGCCAAGAGTTGTAATTTCTCCATCTTCATTTGACCCAATAAATCCAGTGATAATTTGAGTTTGCAAATGAGTTTTAAAATATTTTTCAATATTTGAATTTGTTACGTCATAATTAACATGAGCATTTCCAAAACCATTATCAGTTTTAATTATTTTGGAAGCATTTAAATATTCACAATCTATTTTTCTACTTTTTAGAGCTTCAGATATTATATATGCAGAAAGTCTTTCACCATAACTTAAAATATTATCCAAAATCCTTGGGTTAATTCTCTTAATAAATAAAGTCCTTTGATTATGTCACTTAATTCATCAAAATGATCTGTGATATGTTTTTGAACGGAATTCTTTTTAGAGTGTGTTACAAGAATTTCGAATGCTTCAAGATGTCGTAATCGTAAATTTTGAAATAATGCGAGATAGGAATCATCACGTTTTACTGCTTTATTACTTAGGTCAATTAATTGATCTGTAATTCCTCCAAAGGCAGAAAAAACAGATGCAATTTTAACGTTTTGGGAATGATAATCTTGAATAATATCAATAACTTGAGAGATTCTCTCAGCATTCCCAACGGATGTCCCGCCAAATTTTAATATTTTCATAATTGTTGTTAATTTTTTTTAAAACAAATCTTTATTATATAAATTAACTGATTCAAGAACAATACTTTATTTCAATATCTTATATCGAAATAGAATATTTATTAAATGTATTGTATAAATCTTTAGGCATACATTTAATGACTTGTAAAAAACTCATTTTAACTTCGGAAAATGTTTTCTCAATCGCAGTTAATTTTTGGCAAATTTTGCTATATTTATTAGTTATGTTAAAAAAAATGTTAATAAATTTTTATGAAACTTATTATTGCTGCAGTTGTAAAATCAATCAAATTTAAAAAATAATTAAAGGGAATCTATTTTGGAGATAACAGAATTAAACGAAAAGATAGCCAAAGAAAGTCAATTTATTGACGTTTTACTTTCTGAAATCGGCAAAGTAATTGTTGGTCAAAAAGATATGGTTGAACGTTTAGTAATTGGGCTTTTAGGCAATGGTCACATTTTACTTGAAGGCGTTCCCGGTTTGGCTAAAACATTGGCAATAAATTCTTTAGCTAATTCGATGGATGCTAAATTTCAAAGAATCCAATTTACGCCAGATTTACTTCCGGCAGATTTAATTGGTACAATGATTTTTAACCAGAAAGAAGGAAATTTTTCAATTAAAAAAGGGCCTATCTTTTCCAATTTCATTCTTGCTGATGAAATAAATAGAGCTCCCGCAAAAGTGCAAAGTGCTTTGTTGGAGGCAATGCAGGAGCGCCAAGTTACTATTGGACAAAATACTTTTAAATTAGCAGAGCCATTTTTAGTTCTAGCTACTCAGAATCCTATCGAGCAAGAGGGAACGTACCCTTTGCCTGAAGCGCAAGTTGATAGATTTATGCTAAAAGTAAAAATCACTTATCCTTCGCGTCAAGAGGAGTTACAAATTCTCCATAAAAATGTTGGATCAAAACCACAAACTATAAATGCCATTGTAAAAACAGAAGACATTCTAAAAGCCAGAAATTTAATTCATGATATATATGTTGACGAAAAAATTGAAAAATATATTTTGGATATAGTTTTTGCGACAAGAAATCCAAAAGACTTTGGTTTAGAAAAATTAACTGATTTAATTAGTTACGGCGGTTCTCCAAGAGCAACTATTAACTTAGCTTTGGCCTCAAGAGCAAATGCCTTTATTAAACGAAGAGGATATGTTGTTCCAGAAGATGTTCGTTCAATTTGTATGGATGTTTTGCGTCACAGAATTGCAGTAACTTACGAGGCTGAAGCCGAAGAAATTACATCAGAAAATATTATTGAAGAAATCTTAAACAAAGTGGAAGTTCCTTAGTAAATAATGCTTACAAAAGAATTATTAAAACAAGTCCGCCAAATTGAAATAAAAACCAGAGGTATGGTTAATGAAGTATTCTCGGGAGAATACCATTCTGTATTTAAAGGAAGAGGTATGGAATTTTCTGAGGTTAGAGAATACCAAGTTGGCGATGACATAAGAACCATTGACTGGAATGTAAGTGCGCGCTTTGGGCATCCATTTATAAAAATATTTGAAGAAGAACGAGAGCTTACTTTAATGCTCTTAGTTGATTTGAGCGGTTCGTTAGTTTTTGGAAGCGTTGATAAAACGAAACAGCAAATTGCTGCAGAGTTAACCGCGGTGCTTGCTTTTTCTGCAATGAAAAATAATGATAAAGTTGGCTTAATTTTGTTTACTGATGGAATTGAAAAATTTGTTCCGCCAAGAAAAGGTAAAAGTCACGTTTTAAGAATTGTTAGAGAAATCCTCTCGTTTGAGCCGCAAGGCAATAAAACCAATATTAAAGGCGCTTTGGAGTATTTTAATCATTCTGTTAAAAAGAAAAGTATTGCTTTTTTAATCTCTGATTTTATTGATGAAGGTTATGATAAAATCATAAAAATAATAAGTAAAAAACACGATTTGGTAAACATTATGCTTCATGATCCGCGCGAAAAAGATTTACTAAAGGCGGGTTTAATAAAATTTAGAGATGCTGAAACCGAGGAAATTAGATATTTGGATACGAGTAATAAAAAAGTTCAAGAGCATTTTAGATCTAAAATGAAAGAGAGAGAAGAATTTCAAAATAATCTTTTTCTTAAAAGTAGAGTAGATACAATTCCAATTGATATATCAACATCCTATGTAAAACCGCTAATTGATTTCTTCAAATTACGTGAGAAAAGATGGTAAAGTTTTTTCGGTTAGTTATTTTATACTTTATATTTTTTTCTTTCAACTTATTTGCTCAGAATATCTCTGTTTCTGCTAGTACGGATACGACTGATTATCTGGTTGGAGATTATATCAAATTTTCAATTAGAGTTGAATTGAATGAAGGAGTTAGAGTTTCTCCACCAACTTTAACTGATCAGCTTGCTCCCCTAGAAGTGGTGAAATCTTTACCAGTTTCATTTGAAGAAGGTAAAAATGTTCAGCAATTTAATTACATTCTTTCCGGCTATGATTCATTAAGAGTAGTTATTCCTAAAATTCCAATCACCTTTTTTATTGCAAATAGTTCCGAGCCACAAACTATTGAAACAAATGAAGTTGAAATTTTTATTCATACATTGCCTGTTAATGCAGCTGGAGATATTAAAGATATTAAACAGCCAATTAGAATTCCTTTTGATTGGATGTTTTGGTCAATTGTAGCATTAATACTACTACTGTTAGCAGCATTAGGTTACTTCCTTTACATGAAATTTAGAAAACCTAAAGAAGAAGTTAAGACAATAAGAAGAGCCCCAGCACTGCCTTTGCACATTATTGCATTACAAAAATTAGATAAACTAAAAGAGAAAAAATTGTGGCAGCAAGGAAAAGTTAAAGAATACCATAGTGAAATTACTGAAATTGTGAGAAAATATTTTGAAGATCGATTCCATTTCAATTCATTAGAAATGACAACTGCTCAAACTGTTGAAATTGCAAGCAGAGTTATGGACAATCAGAAAATGATTGACACGACTAAAAGCTTTTTAGAGAATGCGGATATGGTTAAATTTGCTAAATTCGTACCATTACCCTCTGTTAATGAAGAAATGATGAATCAAGCTTATGATATTGTACAAAAGACTAAGAAAGAAGAAGAATTTCAAATGGGGGTAAGCCGTGTTAAATAATTTAACTTTTGCTTACCCAAATTTATTGTATTTACTTCTCCTTATTCCTTTAATTTTATTTTGGTATTGGCGGCAGAATAAAAAGAGATCCGCGGCAATTACTTACTCTAATTTAGAAATTTTTAGAGGGCTTGATAAAACTTTAAAAGAGCGATTGAGACATTTGCCAATGCTATTAAGGCTTTTAGGCATTTCTTTACTTATAGTAGCTCTAGCAAGACCACAATCATTTTCTTCCGGTGAGAATGTTTACACTGAAGGAATTGATGTGGCAATGCTTTTAGATATTTCAGGAAGTATGCTTGCTGAAGATTTGAAACCAAATAGATTAGAAGCGGCAAAAAATGTTATTGATGAATTTATTGCCGGAAGAACAACTGATAAAATTGGACTGGTTGTTTTTGCTAGCGAAAGCTTTACACAATGTCCACTCACTATTGATTATCCTGTTTTACGTGGTCTATTAAAAGAAGTAAAAAGCGGAATAATTGAGGATGGCACTGCTATTGGCACCGCAATCGCAAATGGAGTTAACAGACTAAAAGATAGCGAAGCAAAAAGTAAAATAATAATTCTTTTAACTGATGGTGTTAATAACAGTGGAGAAATTGATCCAATTACTGCCGCACAAATTGCTAAAAAATTCGGAATAAGAATTTACACCGTTGGAGTTGGAACAGAGGGTGAAGCACCTTATCCATTTCAAACTCCTTTTGGCAAACGTTATCAAATGGTTCCGGTAGAAATTGATGAAAAAGTTTTAGGTGAAGTTGCACAAATTACTGATGGAGAATATTACCGAGCAACTAACAATAAAAAGTTGGAAGAAATTTATAATATCATTGATACATTAGAAAAAACCCGTGTAGAAATAACCAGTTACAGAAAAGCCAAAGAGTTATTTTATCCATGGCTCGGCGCTGGACTGTTTTTTATATTTTTAGAATTAATTTTATCAAGAACTTATTTAAGAAAATTACCATAGTAAAAAATTATGTTTAGATTTGCTCATAGTGAATATCTTTATGCTCTCTACTTGATGCCAATAATTATTGTGTTGATCTGGTATTCTTTGAGAAATCAAAATCAATTACTGGAAAAATTTGCAAACTCTAAACTGCATAAAGTATTATTTCCTTTAAGAAGTAGATTTAAGGCATTTATTAAAAATGGATTAATTGTTATTTCAATTGCGTTACTTATTTTGGCTTTAGCTAATCCGCAAATTGGTTCTAAAATTGAGGAAGTTAAGCAAGTTGGTATTGATGTTTACATTCTGCTTGATGTTTCTTTAAGTATGAACGCGGAAGATATTAAACCAAGCAGATTAGAAAAAGCAAAACATGAAATTTCAAAATTAATTCAAAAGCTCCAAGGCGATAGAATTGGACTAATTGTTTTTTCCGGAAACGCCTATATTCAATTTCCTTTAACAACAGATTACTCTGCTGCAAATTTATTTTTATCAGCAGTTTCTGTTAAATCTGTTCCGCAACCTGGAACTGCCATTGGACCAGCAATTAAACTTGCTATGAACTCTTTTAAGAAAGATGAAGAAACCCAAAAAGCTATAGTTATTATTACAGACGGTGAAGATCATGAAGGAAGTTTAGATAGCATAGTTGAAGAAGCAAATAATTTGGGTGTTAAAATTTATGCAATTGGATTAGGCTCTCCTCAAGGAGTACCAATCCCTATATATAATAATAGCGGTGTCCAAATAGGTTATAAGAAAGATAGAAGCGGGAATGTTGTTTTAACTAAACTTGATGAAACTACTCTTCAGGAGATTACAAATAAAGGTAACGGACAATATTATAGAGGCTCCAATACAGATGATGAGCTTGAAATGATTTATAATGATTTAGCAAGTTTGGAAGGTTCAGAATTTGGCGCTACAAAAGTTACTGAATATGAAGATAGATATTATTACTTTTTAATTCCGGCTATTTTACTTCTTTTAATTGAGATATTTATTAAAGAACGAAAATCAAAATTATTTGCAAAGTTTGATAAAAAATTAGAAGCCAATTAAAATGAATAAACTAAAAATTATATTATTTTTATCTATTGGGATTTGCTCAACTCATTTGGCACAATCAACCAGAGGTTTGGTTAATGATGGTGTTGATAATTATGAAGAAAATAAATTTGCAGAAGCTGAAGTAGATTTTAAAAAGGGAATCGAAAAAGATGTAGAAAATTTCGAATCTCGTTTTAATCTTGGTGATGCAATTTATAAACAAAATAGATTTGAAGAATCTGTTGAAGAATTTAAGAATTCTTTTCCACTTGCCAAAACCGATGAGGCTAAATCTCATATTTTTCATAATATTGGCAATTCTTTATTAAAAGATAAAAAATTAAAAGAAAGTATTGGAGCTTATAGGGAAGCGTTAAAGTTAAATCCAAATGATATGGAAACTAAGTACAATCTTTCTTATGCGATAAAACAAATGCAGAATCAGCAGAACGATCAGAATCAAAATCAAAATCAAGATAATAAAGATCAGCAAGATAAGAATGAAAATCAAAACAAAGATCAGAATAAGGACGATCAAAATAAAGATCAGCAAGACAAAAATGATGAACAAGAGCAAAAACCTGAAGAGAAAAAAAAAGATGATCAGAATCAACAGCAACAGCAGCCTGAACCAAAAGATGAAATCTCTAAAGATGAAGCTCAACGAATTCTTGATGCATTAAAAAATAATGAAGCTGAATTACAAAAGAAAATGAGAGAACAAAAAACTAAGAAGTCTAATGTTGAAAAAGACTGGTAAAATTAATTATGGTTGTCACAAAAATTAAAATTCTATTTTTATTATTATCCTTGCTTGCGGTAAACACTTTTGCACAAGAGTTTAATGCTAGTGCCGATAAAACAACTGTTAATCAAAATGAAAGATTTCAAGTTTATTTTACTTTTCAAAATGGCGATATTAACAAAATTAGCAATTTTAAACCCCCGGCTTTTAAGGGACTAAAAGTATTAAGCGGACCAAATGAATCCAGAAGTATGCAAATTATTAATGGACAAGTATCTGGTTCTTTAACATATTCATTTGTTGTTGTTGCCACAGATGTTGGTAAAGCTGAAATTGGAGGTGGTTCATTGGTTTACAATGGTACTGCCCTTTTAACCGATCCACTTTCAATAAACGTTGTAAAAGGGAGTTCAACAAATCAACAAGTTGATAAACAATTAGGAATTAGCCAACAAGAATTAGATAATAATGTTTTTATACGTGCAATTCCGAATAAAAATAGAATTAAACAAGGTGAACAGCTTACTGTAACCTATAAGCTTTATACTAAACTAAACATTTCATCTCCGCAAATTTCAAAACTTCCCACTTTTAATGGATTTTGGTCAGAAGATTTAGAAACTTCTAACAATATTCAGTTTGAAATTGAAATGTATAATGGAGAAAGATACAGATCAGCAACAATCAAAAAAGTTGCTTTATTCCCAACGAAAAGCGGTGAGCTTACACTAACTCCTTTTGAATTAAAAGTTCCAGTTATCGTGAAAAGTAAAAGAGGCAGAAACGATATTTTTGACGATTTTTTTAATGATTCTTTTTTTGGAAGAACTGAAACCATAGAGCATATTGCAAAATCAAACAGATTAAATATTACTGTTGAACCTTTACCAAGTGCAAATGTACCAAATTCGTTTTCTGGTGCAGTTGGAAAGTTCGATTTTACAGTTGCTCTAGATAAGAATGAAGTTCAGCTAAATGAAGCAATAACTGTAAAAACTAGAATTTCCGGAACCGGAAATATTTCTTTAATAAAATTACCAGAAATAAAATTTCCTGTCGGCTTTGAAAAGTATGAACCGAAGACAAATGAAAGTATTAATAGAAAAAATGTTATCTCCGGAAGAAAAGATATTGAATTTTTAATTGTTCCAAGAATTCCTGGTATTAAGGAGATTCCGCCGTTAGAATTCACTTATTTTGATTTAGCTAAAAATGAGTATGTCACTTTGCAATCTCAGCCATTTACTGTAACAGTAAAAGAAGGAGAAGGCAGTTACGCACAAAGCACAACCGGTTATACAAAAGAAGATGTAAAACTTTTAAATGAAGATATACGCTTTATCAAAACCTCTACTTCCAGCTTTGTTAAGAAGGAAGAAATTGCAAAGATAAGTGCTCTGTTCTGGGTTGGTTTAATCTTGCCTCTAGGTATATTATTGTCATTGATAATTTTTAACAATAAGCAAAATAAACTTGCGGGTAATGTTTCACTTTTACGATATCAGAAAGCTGCAAAGAATGCAAAACTAAAACTTAAAGATGCAAGTAAATCATTAGAAAGTAATGATCTAGCTGGGTATTATAATAATTTATCAGCAGCACTGTTTAACTATTTGGGTGAAAAATTAGGGATTCTTCCTGCAGATTTTACGCTTGATAGAGCAATTGAAAAATTAAAGATTAAAAATGTCGATGAAAATTTTATTGCTAATGTTAAAAAAGTTTCAGAAAAATGTGAGTTTGCAAGATTTGCACCCAACGCTGTGGGAAGCGATTCTGAAGGTATAATGTTCAAAAGTATAGAAGAAATTATAGATAATCTAGAATCTTCAATTACCGGCAAAAAGTAAATTATGAAAACGAGAAAATTACTTTTATTATTATTTACATTCATTTTTGTTTCTAATGTTCCAGCTCAAGAGTTGGAAACAATTATGAAACAAGGGAATGATTTTTATCAAAATAAACAATTTGATGAAGCCATTAATAGTTATGAGACCATCTTAAAACAAGGTTATATAAGCAGCGAATTATTTTATAATTTGGGCAATGCATATTATAGGGTTGGAGAATTAGGCAAATCAATTTTGTATTTTGAAAAAACATTAAAAATATCACCAAATAACGAAGATGCTGCATATAATTTAAGAATTGCAAATGCAAGAACTGTTGATAAAATTCAAGAAATCCCCCCTCTCTTTTTTGTTAAGTGGTGGAATATTTTACTTTCTTCTTTTACTTCTGCAACATGGCAAATAATTATTTTAGTTTTTTATGTTTTATTGCTTGTTTGCATTGGACTGTATTTTTTAGTGAGAAATTTACAAGTTCAAAAATTAGCTTTTGTTTTTGGGATGCTGAATTTATTTGCGTTTGTTCTTTCTGTTATCTTATTTATTTCCAGCATTAATAGGGAAATTGGAAGTAAAGACGGAATTTTATTGAAGTCAACTATTTCTGCAAAAATTTCTCCAGATGCTCAAAGCAATGATGCCTTTGTTATTCACGAAGGAATTAAATTTGAAATTGAGGATAAAGTTGGAGCGTGGGCAAAAATAAAATTACCAGATGGAAAAGTAGGCTGGCTGCCAGATACAAGTTTTGAGGAGATTTAAGTTTTAAACTAAATTTTGGCTTTACGATAAGATTATCAATTCCACAATCATTATATAAAAGCAAAAAAAAGAATCTTCCCAACATTCTGGAAAGATTCTTCAAACTAACTAAGGAGGAAAGACTTTTTTAGATCAACTAATACTAAGAAGCTTTTTGCAATTCTTTTGTTAACCAGCTGCGTGATTGTAAATAATATTTTTTAATAGATGTTTCATCAAATTCTAAAGCCCAAATTACATCTGGATTAACTTGTGTAATGATTTCTTCGTCAGTGTTGTTAAATTTTAATCTGTGATAATAGATTTCACCTTGAGGAGTTTTGTATAAATTGTGGTTTAATTTATTGCTTCCTCTATTGTCTATCGTCCAATCAAATTTTTCTGCTTCGTAAATCATTTATTTTGCTCCTTAAAGAATTTCATTTTGATATTTGATCTATATGTTCCAACTTTAATGCCAACACTATAAAGTTAGAAAATAGCTCAAAATCATAATATTTCTAAGAAGATTGGTTGTATTAAAATGACAAATATTAACCATTTGTATCGTTCTGGTGCAATTTCATTGTTTCAGTTAATTTTATTGAATTGTGTTAAAATGAGTTATTCTGATTAAATCAGTAATTTCATCAAGTAAAACAGAAGATGTTCGCAGATAAATTTTACAGACTAATATCTGTGAGATTTATTGAAATATTGATCAATTTCTTTTTTTAAAATATTTCTAAGGATTTATCGTAAACAGATAAAATTTTACAAAATTCTTTAAACTTTTTTTCAGTTTTGTTGTCAAACCACTAACTAATTATATTTTTTATATACTTTTTGAGAAACGAGAACCAAATGAGAAACATCCTATTCATTCTTACATTTCTAATTTCATTTACTTTTATAAATGCTCAAGGACAAAGAACCTTAGAAAATTCCATTACCGGAAAAGTTTTAGATAAAAATGCTAAAGTTCCTCTTGAATATTCTAATATCGTCTTATTCCAAGTAAGCGATAGCACACAAGCAAACGGCACAATTACAAATAGCGAAGGTATATTTAGAATAGAGAAAATACGGCCTGGGAATTATTATATCCGAATTAGCTTTATAGGCTATGAATCGATTTTTATAAATGATGTAAAAATTGGTCCCAGAACAAATTTAGAACTAGGTGAAATTCTTCTAACAGCAGAAACTTTTGGCACAGATGACGTTATTGTTAGCGGAGAGCGTGCACCAATTTCATATGAGATTGATAAAAAAGTAATAAATGTAAGTGAGCAAATAACCTCCCTTTCGGGAACCGCAGTTGATGTTCTAGAAAATGTTCCTTCCGTTACAACAGATATTGAAGGGAATGTCAGTCTGAGAGGAAGTTCAAATTTTACAGTTCTTATTGATGGAAAACCATCAATATTGGAAGGCAGTGAAGCTCTCCAGCAAATTCCTGCCAGCAGCATTGAAAATATTGAGATAATCACAAATCCATCGGCAAAATATAATCCCGAAGGAACTGCCGGAATAATAAATGTGATTATGAAAGAAAATAAACTTGTTGGTATAAGCGGAATTGCAAATCTAAGTGGTGGAAATGGAGATAGATATGGCGGTGACGGTCTTGTTGATATTAAAAATGATTTATTAAATTTCAATGTTAGTATTGATTACAATAAAAGAGGATTTGAAATGGACAGTGAAACAGACAACTGGACTCTTTTTAATAATCAGAAAAATTATAATTCTTCTTTTGGAACCTCAAATAGAGGCGGAGAATCTTATGGAATAAAATCTGCGCTAGCAATTAATTTATCAAAAAAGGATGTTTTAACATTGAATGGCAGATATGGATATAGAGAAGGTTTAAGCAGTTCGAACCTTACGTATTTACGATGGAGTGATTTACAGCCGGACAAAAACAAATATACTACAATAAATGATAGAAGCAGATCTGGGAATTACTTTAGCGGCGGTTTAAATTACTTTCATAATTTTTCTGAAAAGGATCATGTGATTACAGCAGATTTAATCTACCAAAATAGAAATTCTGATGAATATACTTTGTATAAGCAGTTTGATATTGATAATATTATTGTAGATGGCCAAGAACAAACTGAAAAAGGACCTTCAAACTCATTTGAGGTAAAAGTTGATTATTCATATCCTATAAATAATGACTCGAAATTTGAAGCCGGTTATAATGGCGATATGAATACATCTGATGATATTTCTGAATATCTATTTTATAACTTAAATACTTCCCAATTCGATTTGAATGACCTATTTAGCAAAGATGTTCAATATGATAGAAATATTCACGCCCTTTATTCAATGTATTCAAATCAGTTTGATGCACTTGGGGTTCAATTTGGATTAAGAACCGAATACACAGATAGACGAATAAAACTTGAACGAACAAATGAAGAATTTGCAATAGACAGATGGGATTATTTTCCTTCAGCACATTTATCATATAAATTAGATCAGAGCAATCAATTTATGACAAGCTACACAAGAAGAATTGACAGACCACGTGGTTGGCAGCTTGAACCATTTTTAACTTGGATGGACCCGTATAATGTAAGACAAGGAAATCCCGCTCTTAAACCAGAGTATATTGATTCTTACGAATTGAGTTATCAAAGACTATTTGATAAAAGTATTTTTTCCGCTGAACTTTATTATAGAAAAAACAATAATAAGGTGGAATATATTCAATCTGCCTATGATGAAAATGTAAATCTGCAATCTGTTGCCAATGTTGGGAAAGATTATTCGTTTGGAAGTGAGTTAATGATAAATTTTGATCCTCTTACTTTTTGGAATATAAATTTGATGGGTAATTTATACAACTATCAAATTGTTGGTGAACTAAACCAAGTAAAATTTGACCGAGAAAGTTTTAATTGGAATACAAGATTTAACAATACTTTTAATATTTCCGGATCAACACAAATTCAGTTCAATTTGTTTTATAATAGCCCAACAGTTTCTGCTCAAGGCGAACGTAAGGGATTTGTTATGACAAACTTGGCCTTGCGACAAATGTTTTTGGATAAACAAATTGCTTTAACTTTACAAGTAAGGGATTTGTTCGGAACTGCTCAACATGAGTTTACTTCACAGTCATTTGATTTTTATAGATACAGCAATTATTCACCTGAATCTCCAATGGTAAGCTTAAATCTGAGATTTAATTTTAATAATTATAAATCAAGAGAAAGAGGAAATAGAGATTCCGGTGGTGGAGAAATGGAAGGTGGAGACGACTTTTAGTCGTCTCTAATATTTCTAACAATTAAGTGAAAACAGCTAAATTATTTTGCTGCTAATTTAACATTTATCCAAAATTCTATTGGGTTCATTCTCGCGGACATATTTGATTTTTCCGGTCTATTTCCACCTTTCATACCACCGCCTCTTCTTCCCCCACTCATTTCATCACCACCTGGCATTCCGCCTTCTGCCCGCATTCCGTTCCCCTTGCCATTTTCTGGTTTTTCAAACTCACCAGTTTCAAACCCAACTTTTAGATTTTCATTTGGCAAAACATCAACATTAATTATGTTATTATTAGAAATAGGAACTTTTAATTCATATACCAATTGGTTCATTTCAAAATTTATTCCAACCTCAAGGCCAGTTTGATTTTTTGAAGGATAAACATTCATTGGGAATTTATCTTCATTCATAATCAAGACTTCATTTTGTTCAACTTTAAATTTTTCAATCATATTTTTGAATCTGTCATTTTCATTATCTGGTTTATTTTTATCCCTTATAGGCAATTCTCCAAACTCTGCTCGTTCTCTTTTAATTGGATATTGAATTCCAATTGTTTTTCCATCGCTATCTTGCGGATCTCAGCCAAACAGTAAGTCCGGTTGACATTATTTTCATTATTTTGCTTCTATCTGAAGTAGCTAAACAGAAATAAATATAATTTGAATCATTCGAAATTGAGATAGCAGCTTTTTCATCTTCAAAATATTTAAGCGAGCCTTCCCAATCTTTTTATTTCCATCAACCGTTATTTCTCTATCCTTCCAAAAACTCTGCATTTCAGTTTCAGAACAACTATAGAGGGAAATTACAACAAAAATACTTAGGAAAATTTTAATGAGGTTTTTCATATGATTTTGTCAATTAATGAGAAATATAAATTTAGACAAATTTTTAAGCGGATTGGTTTAATTTATGCATCGCTTTTTAACATTTTATTAATTTTCTCTATTGTCAATGGCGCAGAACCTTCATAGTGATTATTTACATTCATGAAGACATCAATTTCTTTATTGAGTAAATCTTTAATCATTATAATTATTTTTTCTAATTCGTCATCTTTTGGTTCAACAATAGAATTCCATATCTCGTTTGTTTTTTCTTCAATTCCTTTTCTATCATATCCGTGAAGGCGAATAACAGCTTTATTATTAAGATAATTTCCGGCTTTCTGATAAACTTCAGTTATTTGAGGCATAAAATAACCTTGAAGAAAAACCATTGAAATATCATGAGCCTTTAGAAATTGAAAAAAAGATTCGTTCAAATAATTCGGATTACGAATTTCAATTCCGTAAGAATATTTTCTGTTTAGATTTTGAAAAAATGGTTCCAACTTTGAAATAAATTCTCCAAGTGAATTCATTTTTTGCTTGTTCAGATATTCAAACTGGAACATTAGCATTCCAATTTTATCTTTCATATAATCGATTGAATCGAGAAATGAATCCATTAAATCATTGGAAAGAAAAAATGGATTTGCCTCTTTAGATTTATATGGATGAGTGAGTGTAAGACTATTTGGTAATTTAATTGTGAATAAAAAATCATCGGGAACTGAATCCGCATAATCTTTTACGGTTGCAGACTTTGGAAGTATTGCTTTATTTTTGTGCAGCGACCAAAACCATTGGTCAATTTCAACAGAGTTATATTGTTTTGAGTATTCCTCTAAAAAATTAAAATCACCAAACTCGGGATAAACAATTCCCCGCCAAGATTCATACTTCCAACTGCAAGTTCCAATTTTAAGTTTGTTCATTCCATCAAAACATTCTGATAATTACACATTAAATATAATAATCGTTTTATCAATTATTCCTTATCTTTTTTATCATCCAACTTAAATTTAATTGGAATTGTTACTTCTGCTTTAACTTTTTCGCCTTTATCTTCACCAGGAATAAACTTAGTATTTTTAACCGCTGAAATAGCCGCAGCATTTAACTCTTCATTTGCACCTTTTTCAACTTCAGCTTTTACAACATTTCCTACTTCATCAATAACTGCTTTAACAAAAACAGTTCCCATAATTCCCTCTTTTTTAGCTGATTCAGGGTATTTAATATTTTTTGCAAGTTCCTGAATTCCCCCCTTAATTTCGGGCATTTTGTCTATCTCTTCTTGAGCATAGTTTGATATTGTAAATACAAATAATGCAATAACAATTAGTTTTAAGGTTTTCATTTTTAATTCTCCTAAATAAGTGAATATTATTTTAATTTAATTTGAACATTATTGGAATTGTTACTTGAACTTTTACTGGTTTTCCATTTTTTCTTCCGGGATTAAATTTAGTATTAACAATAGCATTTATAGCGGCTTGATCGCAACCCGAACCTATTCCTTTAATAATTTCTGATGCAACGACATATCCTTCTTCGTTGATAAATGCCTTAACAAATACTCGCCCCTCAATGCCAGCTCGTTTAGCAATTTCAGGATAATGAACATTCATTGCGATTGCTTTCATTCCACCCAAAGGAACCGGCATCTCCTCAACTGTTTCAGCAAAATCTTTTTGATTTATATTAAAATTATTCTTTAATGCTGTCATTGCTAAACCACCTAAATAAACTTTCGCCTTACCGCTACTATCTATTCTGAAAGATCCATCCCATTCATATTGTTGATTTAACAGATTTTTATTTATTTTTCAGTCTGGGAAAATATATTTGTCAAAGCTTTTGATAATCTGTCAAGCAATTTTTAAACAAGGTTTCTATTTGATAATTTATTTATAAAGTGTTTAAAAAAATTAATGGAATAGCTTTATTAAATCTTATTTTTCTAATTTGCCATTTTCATTAATGAACATTTTGAATCCTAAAAAAAAATAATAACCTAATTCTTTTTTAGTCTCTGAAATAATTTGAAGAATTCGATCTAATTGTTTATCAGTATCACCTAAAATTTCGATAGGTATAAATTTTTTGAAATTAAAAATATATCTCATCATAGTCTGGAATAATTTCAATTTTTTGTTTCTTGCAGCCAATCAAAAGGATAAAATTATAAAAAAACTGATTATTGATTTCATTTTCAAACCTCACATTTTTGGTGTTACAATTATTGTATTTTCTAATGTTCCCCTAACTTCTGCTTGCGGTAACGTGTTAAATAAAACTTGTATCATTTGGTTTTGATGGTAAACTTGCTGGTAAGTTAGTTCTAATTTATTTTTGTATTGTAATGTCTCATTATAAAAGAATAAGGTTAGGACCAATAGAATCAGCCCTAAAGCTAAACCAATAAAATTATACACACTTTTGTATGATTTGTTTGGAGCAATAATATTAGTTTCAGTTTTTTTTTAGTTTAGCGTAAATTTTATCATCCAACTTTAATGGATATTCTTCTGATGATTCATCAATTACAGTTTTGAGTAAATTCATTTTTTTTAAAATATTCACGTGCATTTTCATCTTGAGATAATTGTGTAAACAGAATCACTTCTTCACTTTTAGTTAACTCATTATCAAAATATTGATTGATGATTTCTTTTATATTTTCTGTGCTCATAATTTTTTCTCTATTTTTTTTTTTCATGCTGAACAAAGCCGAAGCATCTATTGTCACTTGTGATTCTGCCTTAAGCGACCTTGCCGTTATACATTGAAGTGAATGCCTTGGTGTAAATACTTATATTTTTACATTATTTACAGATTCGGTATTGCACAAAACGCAAACCATAATGACATCTCACCTCTTCTGTCATTCCCGAATGCTTTTATCGAGAATCCATTTGGTTTTTCTAACTTTTGGAATGACACTATTTTAATTTTGTCAAGCTGAATTCATTTCAGCATCTTTCAATTTTTAGATTCCGGATCAAGTCCGGAATGACGAGTAAATTCAAACCATTTTAGAAATTTTATTAATTAATTTTTGCCGTACTTTGTAAAGTCTACTTTTAACTAAATCCACATCAATCACTAATGTTTCTGATATTTCTTTATAACTTAATCCGCCATATTCTTTAAGCAGGTAAACTTCTTTTTGTTCATAATTCATTTTATCAAGTTCGCCCAGAATTATTTTTTTTTCATCTCTTTCATTTCCACATAACTTTCAAGTTCAAATTCATCTTTCTTTGTGGAAAGCAAAGAATCGCTAAGCTCAGTCTGTTTTTTATTGCGTTTATATAAATTATAAAATTCATTCCTTGCTGAGGTAAATAACCAAAAGTTCGCGCTCTCCGATGAGTTTAGCGCTTCATAGTTTTCAAACAATTTAAGAAATACATTTTGAGTAATATCTTCCGCAGTCATTGCATCACCGGATAATCTCAGCAAAAAATTATAAAGATTTTTCTTGTGCCGATTATACAGAAGCGTGAATTGTATTATTTTCTCAGACTCTGTTCTCAAAATGTTTTTTTGTTTATTTAAAAGACAATTATGTTTTGGAAAAGTTGTTTTAAAAAAATAATTAATCATAAAAAAAAATGAATTGTCATTCCCGAATGCTTTAATCGGGAATCCACAGATATTTTCTGGATTCCCGCACCTGGCTACCGCAGGCAGGTTCGCGAGAATGACAAAACTTTATTTATTAGAATTTTCAAATAAAACTTACATGTCGTTCATAAGCTTCATCAAGAAGATTATTATATTCTTCAAAATCTATTTCTTTTGCGCCAAACATTTTTAAGTGAGGTGTTAGGAATTGAATATCTAAAAGTACAAATTGTTTTTCGTTTAGTCTTTCAATCAATTTTACAAGAGCTGATTTACTGCTTTGTGATTTTTTTGAAAACATTGATTCGCCGAAAAATGCGCCGCCAATTGCAACTCCGTAAAGTCCGCCGACCAATTTATTATTTTGCATAACTTCAACTGAATGTAAATAACCAAGTTTTTTCAAATTCATATATGCAGCAATAAGTTCGTCAGAAATCCAAGTTACTTCACGGTCAGCACAACTTCTGATTACCTCAATTGTATTTTCATCAAATCTGTATTCATAATCTGAAGTTTCCATAAATTTTTTAAGAGAACGTGGAATGTTATAATTGTCTAATGGAATTATAGTGCGGGTTTTTGGCTGGTACCAATCTACTTCCCCGGTTTCATCTGCCATTGGAAAAGCACCTTGGGCATAAAGGTTTAGCATATTAACGGGTTTGAGCCATTCTTTATTCATAAAATGATACTTTGCATTAAATTCTTTTTTTCTTTCAAAAATAATTATACTTATTTTCAAGTAATAATTAATAAGTGAAATTGTGAGTACAAAATTAAAATCAATTCTATATACAATTAGCGCAGTTTTGTTTTGGTCAACTGCGGCAACGGCTTTTAAGCTTACATTAGCAGGAATGAATAATATTCAGTTACTGTTTTATTCAGCAATTTTCAGCACAATGGTTTTATTTTTACTTTTACTTTTTAATGTTCCAAAAGAAATTAAAAATATTTTTTCTGTAAAATATTTAAAAGACAATTTGCTGCTTGGATTAATTAATCCGTTCTTATATTATTTAGTTTTGTTCAAAGCATATTCGCTTTTACCTGCACAAGAAGCTATGCCTCTTAACTATACTTGGCCAATTATTATTTCACTATTTTCAGTTTTGTTTTTAAAAGCCAAAATTACCCCCAAAATTATTTTGGGAATGGTGATCGCTTTCTTTGGAGTAATTATTATAGGTACAAGAGGTGAATTATTCTCGTTAAAATTTAATAATTTATTTGGAGTAATTTTAGCATTTGGAAGTTCTTTTATCTGGGCGGCTTATTGGATTTTAAACTTGAAAGATAGTCGTTCGGAATTATCTAAACTATTTGCTGCATTTCTATTTGGCACAATCTACATTTCAATTTATGTATTTTTCTTTGATGATATAAGATTGCAGAATTACAATTATTTGTTTGGAGCAATATACATAGGCTTGTTCGAGATGGGAATTACTTTTTACTTATGGTTAAAAGGTCTGCAACTTAGCAGCAACAAAGCTAAAACTGCAACGCTTGTTTATCTTTCCCCATTTCTTTCAATGTTTTTTATTGCCTTGATTCTAAAAGAAGATTTGTTTCTTTCGTCTATGGTTGGATTAGTTTTTATTGTTTCTGGAATTTCAATTCAAAGCATATTTTTTGAGAAAGGTAAAATTAGATTTAGATTAAAGTAAAGTTTTGCCAATTAAATAATTAACCATAACAATTAATTGATTTCTAATTTTGTAAAACTATTTTATTGGTTAATTCGTTTTTATCGTCTGATTTTATTGGGAAATGCTGGGTTAATATATTTCCAATTTTTTCAATTCCACTAATAATTCCTTTAGAAAAATATCCATTCCTAAAATTATTCTGAATTTCGTCACTCACATCTTCCCATACTTTTTGATTGACTTTTTTATTAATCCCTTCATCGCCCAGGATATAAAATTCTCTTTCACTTAATAAAAAGAATATTAAAATTCCGGTTTTGTCCCTGGTTTGATGCATGTTTAATCTGTAAAATTCTTTTTCTGCTATGGATTTAATACTGCTATTTCTTTCACTAAATTTTTTTTCTTCCCTAATACTTACTCTTATTTCACCTGAAGTTTCTAATTCAACTTCAGCAATTTTATTAGAGATTCTTAAAAATTCGTCATCATTAAAAAAATGATATATTAGTTCATTCATACTTGCGCCCAACTTTTTCTATCTTTTTAAGAAATATATAATCAATTAATTAATTATGAAAGCAAAACCTTTAATAAATTGATTATTTTTGTAATTAATACTCTAATTGTTTTATCCTTTTTGCAATGTTATATTTACAATTGGAATTAAATTAATATAGTATAGGAATCAATTATGGCTTTAAAATTAGAAAAATTAAAAAACTTTACACCAAGAAAAGGCCCCGTATTATTGGTGATAATGGATGGAGTTGGTTTTGGAAAGCAAGATGAAAGCGATGGAGTCTTTTTAGCAAAAACTCCTAATTTAGATAAACTTTTAAAATTGCCAAATACAACTAGATTAAAAGCTCACGGGACAGCAGTTGGTTTGCCGACTGATGATGATATGGGAAATAGTGAAGTTGGACATAATGCACTTGGCGCGGGAAGAGTTTTTGATCAAGGTGCGAAACTTGTAGATAAATCTATTTCTACTGGTGAAATCTTTGAATCAGCCAATTGGAATAAAATTATTGAGCACGGAAAAACCGGTGGGACAGTCCATTTACTTGGATTACTTTCGGATGGAAATGTTCATTCACATATTAAACAACTTTTTACATTGATAAATAAATGTGCAGAAAGTGGTGTTGCTAAATTAAGAGTTCATGCTTTATTGGATGGACGCGATGTACCGGGAAGATCTGCACCGACTTACATAACTCCTACCGAAGAATTGCTGAAAAAAATATCCGAAGAAAAAGGTTATGATTATAATTTTGGATCCGGCGGCGGCAGAATGATTACAACAATGGATAGATATGATGCGGATTGGGATATTGTAAAACGTGGTTGGGATGCTCATGTTCTTGGAATTGGCAGAAAATTTAAAAGTGCAACAGAAGCAATCGAGACATATTATGCTGAATCAGAAAAAATTGATCAATATTTAGATCCTTTTGTAATTGTTGATGAAAACGAAAAACCAATCGGCACAATTGAAGATGGAGATGCAGTTTTAATGTTCAATTTTAGAGGCGATAGAGCAATTGAAATTAGCAAAGCCTTTGAATACGAAAAATTTGATAAGTTTGATAGAGTAAGAGTTCCAAAAGTTTTCTATGCCGGAATGATGGAATACGACGGAGACTTGCATATTCCTAAAAATTATCTTGTCAATCCACCGCAGATTGAAAGAAGCGTAAGCGAATATATGTGTGCTGAAGGAATCCACACTTTTGCTATTTCAGAAACACAAAAATTTGGTCATGTCACATTTTTCTGGAACGGGAATAAATCAGGATACGTTTGTAAAGACAAAGAAATTTATATAGAAATTCCTTCCGATAAAATAGAATTTGATAAAGCTCCAAGAATGAAAGCCGATGAAATTACTGATAAAACAATTGAGTTATTGAGATCAGGCAAATACCAATTTGGAAGAATTAATTATCCAAACGGAGATATGGTTGGGCATACCGGCATAATGGAAGCAGTGATAAAATCAGTTGAGGCAGTTGATGATGGATTAGGCAAATTAATTCCGGTAATTGATGAACTTGAAGGAGTTGCTGTAATTATTGCAGATCATGGAAATGCAGATGAAATGTTTACCGAAAAAAATGGGGTGAGAACACCTAAAACTTCTCATACATTAAACCCTGTACCATGTATTATTTATGATCCAAGTTTTAAGGGTGAATATAAAATGGCAGATGTTAAAACACCTGGGTTGACAAATATTGCCGGTACACTTCTTAATTTACTTGGCTATCAAAATGTTGAAGATTATGATAAATCTTTGATTGAGATTTTGTAGTTCTTTATCACAAAAATATATTCGAAGGCAGGAATGTCTGAGGTACAAAAAGGACCGCTCAAAAGGCGGTCTTTTTTTATTAAAAGATATTTCACATCACAATATTGAAATTCTATTTTTAATAGATTATCTTCCACAAATAAAAGTATCTTGCTCCCATTTAATTTTACATTCAATCATGATGAAACATTTTCATTTAAAAATATTTTTGATTCTTTTACTTACATCTGTTCAGTTTGTTGGTCAGATTAAAATTCATAAGACCATTACAACTGAAGATGGACTTGTGCAAGGACAAATATCCGCCATGCTTCAGGACAAGCAAGGTTATATTTGGATTGGAACATTTGATGGTATTAGCAGATGGGATGGAAAAAATTTTTTAAGTATACAAACCTATAATGGTTTGCCCGCATCACAAATTTTAGATATTGAAGAAGGTTCTGATAGCTCAATCTACTTTGCATCTTACGGCGGCGGTGTGCTTGTTTATAAAAATGGTATCCTCGATACTATTAACAAAAAAGACGGCTTATTAACAGATGGAATTATCACAATTAAATTGCTTAGCACAGGTGAAATTCTTTTTGCCGGTGATGATGGTAATATTTCTAAACTTAAAGACGGAAAGCTAAATAATTGGAGCGAAAAAATAGGCTTTCCAAAATATGATGTTTATGGAATTTATGAATCTTCCGATGGCACAATCTATTGTGCAACAGAGAATGGATTAGTAATTGTTGAAAATAATGCATGCAGAATATTAACTGAAAAAGATGGATTAATTACGAATTGGCTTTGGAGTATTAATGGCGATAGTAATGGAAATGTTTTCCTTGGAACAAATGGCGGAATAAATATTTTAAAGGAAAATAAAATTTCTTCATTAGTGCTTAACGAAAATATTTTTAGAAATGCAGCATTTAAAATTAAAGTTGATAAAAACAATAAAGTTTACTTTGCAACAAATGCCGGCATACTAATAAATAATAATGGTAAACTTGAAAATATAACAACACTTAACGGACTTCCAACAAATGATATTTGGTCACTTTTAGAAGGAACAAATGGATTACTTTATTTTGGGACAAACGGAAAAGGTATTAGTATTTATGATCCAAAAGAAAAAATAATAAATTTTAGAAATATAACTGGACTGCCTGAAGAAAAAATTTATTGTATTGAAGAAAGTGCAGATAGTGAATTTTATTTTGGGACAAGATCCGGACTTGTCATCCAAAAAAATAATACTTATAAAATTCTTACTACTAGTAAAGGTCAGAGAAATAATATAATTGGTAGTATTCATAAAAGAAGAAATGGTGAAATATTAATTGGTACTAAAATGGACTCAATTTATTAAAAGGTAATTCAATTACTCATTTTATAAATGAACCCAATATGATGAATAATGAAATATTTTCTATCGCTGAATCTGACTCAGGAAAATTGTATGTTGGAACCCCGCAAGGTCTTTTTTGAAATTAAAAACAATCATGTGAAAAAACTTGAATATTTTGATAGTCTGGGAAGCATTTACATTATGGCAATTGTTTCCACAGCCAATGATGGAATGTTTTTTGGAAGCTTTGATAAAGGAATTTATATCTTAGATAATAATCAATACTTCCAACTAAATACTGAAAATGGATTGAGTTCAGACCGAATTAATTGCCTTTATCAAACTAAAGATGGTTTAGTCCTTGTAGGAACCCAAAAAGGTTTAAATGTTATCAAGGACAAAAAAAGTAATTAGAGTGATTGATGCTGAAGATGGATTAACTAACAATACTATTGCAGATATTCATGAAAGTGATGATGGGAAAATTTTTCTATCAACTTTTAGCGGAATAAGCGTTATACAAAATTTGCATGACTCGCTAACAATTAGAAATATTACAAATAAAGATGGATTGATAAATAATAATTGTTTAATAGACGGCTCTTATTTAGATCAAGATGGAAATTTGTGGATTACAACTCAAGATGGAATTTCTAAATACAATCCTAAGAAAGATGAGGTAAATACTACTTTACCTAAAATTTATATTACCGGTTTACAGATTTTTAATGCTGATTTTCCTCTCAATAAATTTTTAAAAGATCCTGAATTAAATCATGATGAAAACTATCTGCGATTTATTTATACCGGACTCAACCTTTCTGCTCCGGAGCAGATTAAGTATAAATATCGTTTATCCGGTATTGATAAAGATTGGGTATTAAGTGATGGCAATTCCGTACAGTACACACATTTAGATCAAGGAAATTTTGTATTTGAAGTTGCTACCAGAAATGAATGGGGATACTGGAGTGAACCGGTTTCTTTAGCATTTATAATTAATCCGGCTTGGTGGGAAACTTGGTGGTTTAGACTTTTATTCATTTCATTTATAAGTGGTTTATTATGGTTAGCTTTTCAATATAGATTAAATTACCTCTTAAAGTTAGAACGTCTTAGAACTAAAATTGCAAGTGATTTACACGACGAAGTTGGCTCACTGCTCACACAAATTTCTGTAAATGCCGATTCCCTTTCCTACATTGAAGATTCTGAAAAGATAAAGGAAAAAGGCAGTTTTATCAGAAGCAAATCTACCGAAGTTATAAATATGATGAGCGATGTTATTTGGTCAATTGACTCAAGGAATGATAATTTGGAAAGCCTTGTTGACCGTATTCAAAATTTTGCGCAGTCTTTCTTAGAACAAAAAGACATTGCTTTGAATTTCAGCAATGATATACAAAACTTGCAAAAAACACTTAAAATAGATTTCCGACAAAATATTATGCTGATTGCAAAAGAGGCAATTAATAACGCAGTTAAGTATTCAGATTGCTCTAAAATTGATATAGTTATGAATTATAAAAATGACAAGTTTGAGCTCCAAATATCAGATAATGGCAAAGGATTCGATATGCAAAATGTGAAAAAAGGCAACGGATTGAAGAATATGAAAATGCGAGCAAAATCAATAGGGCAGATATTAATTTCAAAAATGAAAATGGTTTTTCAATTCGTTTGACTAAAACCAAATTGTGAATTTTTCACTTTTGCCTTTTCACTTTTAACTTTAATTACCCTTTTGGGTAGTTGATTAACAAAAAAAAACTAAGAAAGTAAATTTAACCATGATTTCAGTAGCAATAATAGAAGACATAGAAGAAATAAGAAATCCGGTAAAAGAATTTTTAAGCAGCCAAGCAGAATTTCTTTGTGAAACAGCAGTTGAATCTGTTGAGGATTTTTTTCAACAATTTAATAATGAAATTCCCCTGAAGTTTTGTTGCTTGATATTGGTCTGCCTGGAATTTCTGGCTTATCTGCAATAAAACTAATTAAAGAAAAACTGCCTAACATTGAAATAATTATGCTCACAGTGCATGAAGAACATGATAAAATATTTAGTGCATTAAAAGCGGGTGCTTCAGGCTATTTGATAAAAAGCACTCCCTTGCACAAATAAAAGAAGCAATTATTGAAGTATCAAATGGAGGAGCGCCAATGTCTCCGCCGATTGCCCCGTAAAGTAATTAGATTTTTGACACAGAAAAAAAAGCAAGAATTTGAAAGTCCATTGACCGATAGAGAGAAGAAATTGTAACCTATATTGTTGATGGATTAAACTTGAAAATGATAGCTGCAAATCTATTTGTTACAGTTGATGCAATAAAATACCACTGCAAAAATATTTATAAAAACTTCAAATCAATTCTAAAGGTGAACTTATCTCAAAATCCATCCGCGGAGAAATATAAAGCAGAATTCAGCAGTCAGAATTAAAAATTGAATACCAGAAAAACTCGTCATTCCGGACTTGATCCGGAATCTATTTTTTTAATTTCTGCTTTTCACTTTTTTCTGTCTCCGGTTTCCTTTCTCCTTTTCTGTCTTCGCTTTCTACTTTTTTCTTCTCTAATTTTACCCAAACGTGTAGTTGTGCTGCAAAAATACTTGCCTTAAATTTGAATCAGCAACAGAAAATAATCTTTCTGAATATTCTTATAAAAAGGTACAAATGAAAAACACTAATGCGCGTACTCAATTTGATCATTCCATTACAATTGTAATGATAATATTTACAATAATACTTTTTTCTGCATTTCAGTTAAGTGCACAAGAAGTTGAAAAAGATGACAAAAGTGACGAGAAGACAAAAATTGTTTTAGAGCCAGCTTCTACTCAAGCTGTAACTAATGAAATAAAATTTAAAAATGAAACTGGCAATGCGATAATTACAATTACTGATGAAGGTGATAACAAAGGCTCAATAACATTACCTGAAATGACAACTGCTTTTACTTCCGAAAAAACAGATAAAATTTATAATTTAAATGGCAGATTGTATTGGGGCGAATTAGATCTTACCACCAGCGGTGGTGCTTCTCAACTAAATGACTTAACTGATGCTAAATATGAGGGCTCAAGTTTATTTTTAGGTGAGGGTTCCGGAGCAATGGATGATGGAACCAATAATTATAATACTGCTGTTGGAAATAATGCACTCCACCTTAACACTCTGGAAACCAAAATACGGCGAATGGATATGTAGCTCTTTATTCAAATACAAGCGGAATTAGCAATACAGCAAATGGAGTTTTCGCTCTTTATTCAAATACTGTCGGAAATTATAACACAGCAACCGGTGTTAGCTCGCTAGGGCTAAATACAACTGGAACCAGCAATACCGCCAATGGTGCTTTTGCACTGAGCCAAAATTCAACTGGATTAAAGAATACTGCCACAGGAAACCAAGCCCTTAAAAAAACACCATTGGGAATTTTAATACAGCTATTGGAAGTGAATCACTTTCCGATAACACCACTGGTTCTTGGAATGTTGGTTTAGGTGCTTTTTGTACTTCAAAATAATATAAGTGGAGGGAAAAATGTTTCTGTAGGCTATAGTTCATTAACAAACAATAAGTTAGGAGAGAATAATACATCAATTGGATTTATGACCGACGTATTTAATGAAGAAGAGGATCTTACAACACAATTATTGGTTCTGAAGCTGGGAAAGGAACATCTCTCCACAATAAAAGTGGGAATATATTTTTAGGTTATCAAGCTGGTTTTAATGAAACGAGTGATAATAAACTTTACATAGAAAATTCTAATTCATCTTCTCCGCTTATTTGGGGTGACTTTGAAAATGACAGTCTAAGATTTAATGGAAATGTTCATATTACAGGTAATTTACATGTTGATGGCATTAGCCCAAATTTAGCAATTGGAGATAGTTACCAAGGCGGAAAAAATATTTTGGCTTGATGATTCCGGTGAGCATGGTCTAATTGTAACTACCGCCGATCAAAGTACCGGAATAGTTTGAGCAGTAATGCCGTAAGCGTAACAGCCGCAAACGGAGATGGAATTGGTGCGGGTGAAATGAATAGCATGCTTATTGTCTCGGAAAATAGAACCGGACAAACTGCCGCTAAACTTTGTACAGATTTAGTAATTAATGAAATTGGTGGTATTAATTATGGCGACTGGTATTTACCCTCCCATGATGAATTAAAGTTAATCTACTGGGCAAAAGGCTCACTAGACGGTTTCGGCAGCACAAATTATTGGAGCTCCACAGAACTAACATTTGAATTTGCAAGAGTGGTCGATTTTGGCAGCGGCACTTTTGGAGCAAGTTTTTATAAATCAACAGCAACAGTTTCAGTAAGAGCAATAAGAAAATTTTAATTAAATAAGGAAAATATGAAAAACACAAATACACAAACCCGGTTTGATCATTCAATAACAATTGTAATGATAATATTTACACTTGTACTTTTTTCCGCATTTCAGTTAAGCGCGCAAGAAGTTGAAAAGGATGCTAAAAAACTAATGAAACACAGAGTATAGAAAGCCCAAATGCTCCCCTACCGATTGAGATAAAATTTAATAACAGTTCCGGTAATTCAATAATTACTATTACTGATGAAGGCAGTGATAAAGGCTCAATAACATTACCTCAAATGACAATGCCTCCTAGTTCAATACAATATAAACTTTATAATGAAAACGGTACATTAAAATATAACGGCACTGCTATCGGATCAGGTGGTGGAGCAACTCAATTAGATATGTTATCTGATGCCATATTTGATGGCACAAGTTTGTTTTAGGTTATTTTTCCGGAGTGCTAGACGATGGTACCGGAAATGCTAATACCGGTATAGGTAAGCATTCATTGAGCTCTAATACGGCTGGAGAAGATAACACCGCAACTGGATATTCTGCTTTAAAATCAAATACTACAGGGAATTCTAACACGGCAAACGGTTATTATGCACTTTTCAAAAGCACAGTGGGCAATCATAATACTGCAAATGGAGCTAAATCTCTCTATTCAAATATAACGGGGAGTTATAACACCGCAAATGGCAGTGAATCACTATCTAAAAATACAGGTGGAAATTATAATACTGCAAATGGATATTTGGCATTAACTGAAAATACAACTGGACATAACAATACTGCAAACGGTTATCGTTCACTATCTTCCAACACAACTGGATATTACACAATACTGCAAATGGAGTTAATTCACTCTTTGCCAACACAACTGGTAATAGTAATACCGCAACTGGTAACGGAGCACTTTATTCAAATATAAATGGGGATTATAATACTGCAAATGGTGAATGGGCTCTTTATGCAAATACAAGTGGAATACATAATACTGCAAATGGAAATTTGGCACTTTATTCGAACACAACCGGTAATTTCAATGTTGCAACTGGTACTGGGGCACTTTATTCAAACACAACTGGGTATAGGAATAGTGCAACTGGGGTATATGCTCTTTTTCAAATATCTCAGGAATTGCAAATATTGCATATGGAGATAAGGCTCTTTATAAAAACACATCTGGTGATTACAATGCTGCCACTGGAAGTGAGGCACTTTATTCTAATATATCTGGGGGCACTAATACTGCTAATGGATATCGTGCCCTTTATAATAATACATCTGGGTCTAACAATACTGCTGCTGGATCTTACTCCCTCAATTCCAACACAACGGGAACGCAGAATATGGCAAATGGATATGAGGCTCTATATTCGAACACAACTGGGGTTCAAATACTGCAAATGGTTTTAATTCACTTTACTCAAACACAATTGGAATCCAGAATACAGCTAATGGATATCAAGCTCTTTATGCAAACACAACTGGCACAAATAATACCGCAAATGGTAATCAGTCGCTTTATTTAAATCAAACAGGAAGCAAGAACATAGCAAATGGTAACTTGGCACTTTATAATAACACATCTGCAGATGGGAATATTGCAATTGGTTATAAATCTCTTTACTCAAATACAACAGGAGCGGTTAACGTTGCAAATGGAGTTGAGGCACTAAATTACAACACAATTGGGAAATTATAATGTCGCAAATGGAGCCTCGGCTCTATATAACAACACGACGGGAGGATTTAATATTGGTATTGGATCTAAAGCAAATTACTATAATCAAACTGGTTCATCCAATACTATAATCGGATACCAGGCTGGACAAAGAACATCTTTGCAGAATATAAGTGGAAATATATTTTTAGGTTACCGTGCTGGATATTATGAGCAAACTGATAATAAATTATATATAGAAAACTCAAATTCCCCTTCCCCACTTATTTGGGGAGATTTTACAAATGGATCTGAAAGAGTTGTTATTAATGGAATGGAACAAGTGGAAATGCTGGTTATGAATTTTATGTCAACGGAGATGCCGGCGGATTAACTGCGTGGAATAATTTAAGCGATGAGCGTCTTAAAAAAAATGTTTCTACTATAATTAACGCTTTAGAAAAAGTTAACAATTTACGCGGAGTAAACTACGAATGGAAAGATTCTAAAAAAGGTTTTCAAATGGTATTCAAATGGGTTTCATAGCCCAAGAAGCAGACAAAGTTATACCGGAGGTTGTTGATGATAGTGGAGAATATTTCACAATGCAGTATGCGCCAATTACAGCTTTATTAGTTGAGGCAGTAAAAGAACAGAATAAAGAATTTAGAACTATGAACGCAGAATTACTAAAAAGATTAAAGAGCTGGAAGAAGAAAATGCTGAAAGCAAAATACAGAATACTGAATTCAGAACTCAGAATAAACAGTTGGAAGATAGATTAAGTCAAATTAGAAAGCCTTCTGGCTGGAAATAAATTTTCAAGTAAATAAAATTACTTTTAGATGCAATTCAATGACTTTTATTAGAAATTTTAACCCACGATCAATTTTAGCTCAAAAAAAGACCGCTCAAAAGGCGGTAGTTGATATCTTATTTTATTAAAACTTATATCGTTTTATCAACTGTAATTTTAGCATTGGAGGTTAAATTGACATCATAAAATAACCGGCGCCAAAATCTTTATCCAAAGCAACGGTTCCTTTTACACTTAATCTATCACCAACATTGTTTTTAGTACTCAATGTTACAGTAATATCAAGATAAAAACGATAAGAAGAAAAGTGAGAAATCAGCAAATGTTGAAAATCCAAATTCAACCCAAGTATTTGATGGTGAAGTTTCAATAAAAGCAGGAACAAATACCTTATTAAAATTTGAGGAAGAAGGTCCTGATGGCGGGTCAATTTTTACCCGATGTGGAGCATCTCCAGTATCAAATACAGGCAAATTGTATAATAAGGGCGGTGATTTATTTTGGAGCGGAACTGAATTAGGTGCAAGCACCACGTTTAGTGACGATTGGGATGATGATGGATCGACACTATTCATGTATAGCCCAACAAGAAAAGTGGGTATTGGAACTTTAATTACAGAAACGACAACAAAGCTTCATGTAAAAGGTGATGAGGGAGTTTTATTTCAAGGGACCTATGGAAATGGAACTGTTTTTAAATTTAGAACCGGGGCAAGGTTCCATTTTTATCCTAAAAAGCTGCATTAAGAAGTGGAAGGGTTGATGGAAATCAGTGGGGATGATGCAAATATTTGAACAAACTCTACGGCATTTGGCATCAGTACTATCGCTAGTGGTGATGATGCTGCAATTTCTGCTGGATTTGAATCACAAGCAAACGGTAATAGCTCTATTGCGTTTGGATTTAGAAATATTTCCACTGGAAATCGTTCAACGGCAATTGGCTCTGAATCTAATGCTAAAACTTTTTGCTTCATTCGCGATCGGAAGATTTAATTCTGGAACGGGTTCAGCAACTTCATGGATAGCCACCTGATCCGCTTTTTGAAATAGGGAATGGGGCATCATCTGTTGAACTCTCAAACGCTTTAACAGTTTTGAAAAACGGTAATATCGGCATTGGGATTGATAATCCCTCTTACAAATTGCACATTAAATCTGAAGTAGGAGAAATTTCTTAAAGTACAAGTAGATAATTCTACAAAATTAACAGTATTTTCTAATGGAGGTACATCATTTGGAACTGCAGCTAATCTCCCATCTAATGGACTATTAGTCGCAAGGCACTTTGAAAGCTTCTACAATTATTGAAACAAATAATTTGATAGCCCTTCAGGAATGTATCAGTGAATGATAATTTATATGTAAATACTGCAAACGTTGGAATTGGGACAAGCAATCCAACCAAAAAGCTTGAAGTAAATGGTAATGCAAAACTAGGTAGCACAGAAGTGAGTACTGTAAAGATTGGGTCTGGCGGAACAATTATATCAGAGATCATAAAATTAACCGGAACTACTCATTCAACAGATAATATAACCGATATTGGCCTTCCAGATGGATTTTACAGATGATAATACCCATGTTTTATCATGCAAGAGTGCGACAGTCTCAGGCACCAGTGGTCGTTGATTTTTGGAGTGATTACAGCTCATGGAAATTTACAGCTGCGAATGAAGGTGAAACGTTTGCATTTCAGATGTATTTAAATCAACCTTCTCCCTCAATTAGACTTAGAGTTCCGCAAGCAAAATTTAAGGGTCAGCCCTATGAAATAGTTGTAATGAGGATTGATTAAAGATTTTGAAGAAAAAAGACCGCTCGCAAAGTGGTTTTTTTCTTAAAATGATATGTTATGAGGATTCTCAAAAAATTAATTAATAATGTTGTTTATACTTTTTATGTGTTTTATGCCACAAGCAAAATAAATTAATTTGACAACATCTCCTATTTTGGTTATTTTAATTTCATAAACCAAGATAGGAGGTATATTAATGAAAAATATAGATTCTCTATTTCATTAATTTTTTTTCTCTCTTATCTCTCTTTTGCTCAAACCGTTGATATTAAAGACGGATCTTCTAATACTCTTTTTACAAATAAATGATGAAGGAGCTGCTGGTTCTCTAACCTTGCCTTCCCTTTTTCATCAATTACTTCTCCAGCCGGTAAACTTTATAATTTGGGTAGCGTTTTATATTGGGGAGCAAACTGCTCTTGGCTCTTCTGGTAGTGCCGGTGGTTGGACTAACACCACTGGAAAAATTTTTCAATACTACACTTACCGATCAAGTTGGAATTGGGACTAATAATCCATTAAGTGTTTTGAGCTTGAGAACTAAAGATAATTGAATCTGGCCAGTTGGTAATGGTTGGGGTGATTTTAGCATTAGTGATGGAACTAAGGGACTTGCAATTGGCATGGCTGAATTCGGTGGCGGCGCTGGTGATATTAGAATATGGGCAAAAAGGAGGAACCGGACGAATAATGATTGGTGATGTTGTAAAATGGAGATATACTAACAACTGTTGACGGAAAAGTAGGAATTGGAATCTCGTCTCCCACTGAAAAATTAGAAGTAAATGGTCGGTTAAAATTACTGGAGGCTCACCTGGTGCAGTGTAAAGTTTTAACTTCGGATGCAAATGGTTTAGCTGCATGGGAAGACAATGCAAATCCTAAAGTTGGTTTTTTTTCTGCTTATTTAAGTACAACAACAATTATTACAAACGCTACTGAGACAAAGCTCACAGGCTTTTACAGAATTTTTTGATAATAATAATTCATTTAATAATTCTACTGGTGAATTCACTGCCCCTTCTAATGGTATTTTACCAATTCAATTTTACTGTTGGCTGGTCTTCGAGTTCTTCTGTAACTGATGTTCCGACTATGTTACGCATAAGAAAAAAATAGTAATGTACAAACCGGTTCACAATTTACCAAACATGTTACTTTGAATTCTTCTTATGGTGAATCCTCAAATCTTACGAAATTTATCAGAAATTTATCTGCTGGTGATATTATAACATTTCATGTTTTTACACTTCAAGTAGTGCGTTAAATGTGAGTGGTGGGGGATCCACGCAGCCACAACTGTTTCTGTATTTAAGGTTTATTAATTTATTTAGTAATGCTACGCTAAATTTATAAAATTAGAAATTGGAAAAATAGATTAGCCAAATTGGAAAGTTTAATTGAAGGGAAAAATTTGCAAATATAAGCAGCAAATAATACCATCAGTTTAATACCCTAGCAGATTGAAATTACGATCAATTGACAAATAAAAAGACCGCACAAAAGGCGGTCTTTAATTTTAGTCTATTTTGAAAAAACTTATATCGCTTTATCAACTGTAATTTTAGCATTTTCAACAATTACATCATAAAAATAACCGGCGCCAAAATCTTTATCCAAAGCAACCGTTCCTTCAATCACAATAGTATCACCAACCTTTACTGGTTGATCTGATGTTACAGTAATATCAACGCTTTCCCCAAACTTTGTTCCGTCCTGTAAATGAATCAATTTCTATTCATTATTCCGCCGTTGTATTTTGTTACAACTCCTTTAACTTTTACAATTTTACCGGCTAAATTAACTTTATCTTTATTTACAGCTTCAACTGTTAATCCACCTTCAAGAGGAGTAACTTTAATATCAGCAGCTTCAACTTTCGGTTTTGTGTGTCCGTCGTGAGCAGCCATTCCTGGCATTGCTGTTTTTTGAGCTTCGGCATTTTTTGTGATATCGCTTACAAACAAAATGCTGGCAAATGTTTTATTTAAAGATTTGCTTTCAAAATTTTTCATTTCCATTGCATCTTTAAAGTAATAAGTTTCACCGGTTTCAACAGGCATTTTCTAATTGCAACCCATAATTCATTGCCGTCTTTTTCACCTTTTAAGAATGTATAACCACCGCCGTTCATATGTTCAACAACTGTAATTTTATTCATTCCGGCTGGAACAGTTTCTTCAGTTTCCTTTTTATCATTGCTGCATCCCCAAATTAAAAGTAAAGCTGCAAAAAATATTAAAATATGTTTCTTCATTATATTCCTTCCCTTTTTATTTTTTTTATTTACTGCAATTTATAAAATATTTATTAAATGTTTAAGGCAGTAAATTTTTTTCAATAACTTTATTCTTAGTTTATGTGATTTATTTCACTTTATTATTAATTTATAGTAATATATTTTGGAACTAAGATTTATAGATATAGAATTATCAAGTTAACCGAAATAATTAATCCCAAAAATGAACCTAAAACTAGCAATATTATATATTCTTCTATTTGTTGATTTATTCTCACAGATTAATATCCATAAAAACTATACCACAGAAGATGGACTTGTAAATAGTCAAGTCTCAGCAATAATGCAGGATAGTAAAGGTTATATATGGTTTGGGACTTATGATGGAGTTAGTAAATGGGATGGGAAGAACTTTGAAAGTATTCAAACCCATAATGGTATGCTTTCTTCGGCAATATTAGATATAAAAGAAACACCAGATGGAAAAATATATTTTGCAAATTACCAAGGCGGAGTAGTTGTATACGACAATGGAATGTTAGATACTATAAATGAAAATAATGGCCTCCTAAATAATGCTTCAACAAGCATAGCTCTTTTAAGAAATGGAGATATCTTACTATGCTCCTTTGGAAATAAAATCACCAAATTAAAGGATGAGAAATTATCTAACTGGAGCGAAGAAGTGGGATTCCCTAGTGACAAAAATTATACTGTACGGGATGTATATGAAGAGCGTGATGGTACTCTATATTTTGCTACACAGAATGGATTAGTAATATTTAAGAACAATTCCTTTAAAGTACTCACAAAAAAAGATGGATTAAATAGTGATTTATTATTTGGAATTACCGGCAACGGTAAAGGCACGATTTATTTAAGCACATACAAAGGAATAAATAAAATAGAAAATGGAGTAGTTAATAACTTAACAAAAAATACCAGATTTCAAGACTCATTTTGTAATAAAATTATTTTAACTAATGCTGGAATTATGTATGCCGCTACTGCTCATGGTATAGTTTCCGAAAAAGGTGGAATTCTAAAAGAGTTTACTGAAGAAAACGGTTTGGCATATAATCATTGCTTTAGCGTTTTTGAAGATCATAATGGATATATCTACTTTGGAACAAATGGCAGGGGTTTTAATGTTTACAATCCTAAAGAGGAAATAATAAGCTTTAATAAAAATACGGGATTACCAAATGAAAGTATCTGGTCAATACTTAAGCCTTCTGATGGCACACTTTATTTAGGTTCCGTTAATGGACTTATAATAAAAAAAGATAACCAGATTAAAGTACTTAATAAAGAAAATGGCTTGAGCGGAAATTTTGTTAGAGTACTAAGGGAAAGTAAAAATGGAAGTATATTAATTGGAACAACAGAAGGATTAAGCATACTAAAAGAGAATAAAATTAAAAATTATTCTTTGGAGAATAATTCCGATATTACTCAAGTTTACACAATTTTAGAATCTAGAACAGGTGAGATCTATCTTGGAATGCAAACTGGGGTTGTAATTCTAAGGGATGGGAAAGAGTTAAAAAAAGAATCAGAACAGTTGACAAATTCAATTAGAGAAGGATTGAAAGCAGCCTTAATCTATTCAATCTCAGAAAGTGATTCAGGTGCTTTAATCTTTAGCTCCCATAGCGGTCTTGCAATTTTTAAAAACGGAAAGTTTAAATTCTTCACCTCTAAAAATGGTTTGGTTGATAACTCAGCAAATACAACTCATGTTAGCTCCGACGGATCAATTTTTGTTGGAACCTTAAAAGGGGTGAACATAATACGAAATGGAATTGTTGTTGATACAATTGATGTAACCAAAGGATTAAGCAACAATTCTATTGCTGATATTGAAGAAGATAGTAAAGGGCGAATCTATATTGCAACTTATCATGGGCTAAATGTTTTAACCGGTTACAAAAATTCACTTAAAATCACTCAGATATTCAAAAAAGATGGACTGATTGGTGATGATTTTACACACGAAGGAACTTTTCTAGATGAAGAAGGTAACTTGTGGTTAGGAACACTTAACGGAATTTCAAGATATAATCCGAATGTTGATTTACCGATAACAACTCCTCCGCGCATAAGTATAACCGGACTACAACTATTTAACAAGGAATTTTCTCTCACTAAACTTATTAAGAATCCACAGCTAAGCCATGATCAAAATTTCCTAAATTTTATTTACACTGGGATAAATCTTTCAGCGCCCGAAAAAATAAAATATGCATACCGGCTTATTGGTGTTGATAAAAATTGGGTTGGAACATCAAATAATTTTGCACCCTATACAAACTTAGATGACGGTAAATATATTTTTGAAGTTAAAGCAAGAAATGAATGGGGTTATTGGAGCGAACCTGCTCAACTTGCATTTGTTATAAATCCGGCTTGGTGGGAAACTTGGTGGTTTTATGCTTTATGTATTTTAGCAGTTGGATCTTTGATTGCGTTTGTTTCATCTTATAAATACAGACACTTATTAGCAATTGAAAAAATGAGATCAAAAATTTCTGCTGATTTACACGATAGCATTGGTTCAGGACTTTCAGAAATTTCAATTTTAACTGAACTTTTAGATTTTAAAATTCCGGAAGAAAAAGGTGAATTAAAATCTGGATTAAAAAATGTTAGTACAATTTCCCGATCCTTAATTGAGAGTATGAGCGATATTGTTTGGCTTGTAAACCCTAAAAAAGATTCTTTAAAAGATTTATTTAAACGATTACAGCTTTCTTATCACGAAGTTTTAAAACACTCCGATGTTGATTTATTAGTTGAAAATCTTGATAATTTAGAAACCATAAAACTGCCGATGAATTTTAGACAGCATCTATATTTAATTTTTAAAGAAGCAATTAATAATGCACTTAAATATAGTAATGCCGATTTACTAAATCTTAAAATAGAGACAAATGGGAATTTATTAAATGTCACTTTTTCCGATAATGGTAAGGGATTTGATTTAAATCAACATAAAATGGGTAATGGTTTATTAAATATGCAAAACCGCGCAAAAGAAATTGGCGGAAAAATAGAATATTTTTCAGAAGTAAATAAAGGTACAACCATTAAATTTACGGGTAAGTTTAATAAACGAAAATATAGTTTTGTATAATTTTGAAATTTCAAAAATCAATTTCTAAAAAACAAATAATACTCAAATAACAATATTCAACTTTCAAAGAAATTTAATTTAGCATAGAACATTTTTTTAAGCTCCGGATGTAATAATTACGGATATTGGTTTACCCGGAATTTCGGGAATTGAAGGAATAAAAGAAGTAAAAAAATTCTGCCAAACCAAACAATTGTTGTGCTTACAGTTCATGAAGAAAATGATAAAATTTTTGAAGCTATAATGGCGGGAGCATCCGGCTACCTGCCTAAAAAACTCCACCCAATGAATTAATTACAGCAATAAAAGAAGCTTACGATGGTGGCTCACCAATGAACTCTGAAATTGCAGGCAAGGTAATAAACCTTCTTAGAAATATTGCACCAAAAAGGAAGAAGAAATAATTGACTTATCCGAAAGAGAATATGATATTTTAAATAGCATAGCAAAAGGATTGGGCTACAAGAGAATTGCCTCTAATTTATTTATTTCTATAGAAACAGTTAGATATCACATTAAAAATATTTATAAGAAATTACATGTCGGCTCACAATCAGAAGCGGTTGCCACGGCAATAAAAAGAGGACGATAAAAAAATCTATAAATCACAAGATTACAAGATTACAAGATTAGAAGATTAGAAGATTACAAGATTACAAGATTAGAAGATTAGAAGATTAGAAGATTAGAAGATAAAAGAATTGCTGGATAAATAAAACAAAGTACTGTCATTCCGGAAATTTCGCAGAAATTGTCCGGAATCTAAGAACAATCCCACTTAACGTCTTTACGTTTCTACGTTTTTCGTCTCACATTTCACATTTCACATTTCACTTTTTAGCCCCATTTAAAGAAATTTCTACCACTATCGGTAGTAGACAAACCCTCTTGTTAAAACTATATTGCAATAAACATTTAAGACATGGAGGATTATTATGCATGCAGCACAAAACAAATTCAAAACAATTATTTTGATTTCATTTTCTCTTATAATTTTTGGCTTTTCACTTTCTCTTGCTCAAGAAGTTAAAGATAAAAAGGTTAATGAAACCGCCAAAATAGAAAAACCAAACTCAATACAAGCTGTTGAGGGCAATGTAATTTTTACGGATGGAACAAATCAATTATTGAGAATAACTGATGAAGGAACAACCGGAGCAATTCAATTTCAAAATGGTGTTCCATCAGATGTAACAAATAAATTATATAATAATGGTGGAACTTTGCATTTCAATGGTAATTCTCTTGGCTCCGGTGGAGCAGCTTCAATTGGTGATTTGACAGATGCAGTGTATGATGGTTCTACAAGCATATATATTGGGGAAAATGCTGGTCAATATACTGTCGGGACTAACAGTTACAACACAGCTGTTGGACGAAGCGCACTGAGCTCCAATCCTCCGGGAAATAATAATACCGCTATTGGTTTTTACTCACTTTTAGTAAATACAGGATTATCAAATACTGCCATCGGCACACATTCGCTCTGGCAAAAAACTACTGGAGATGATAATGTGGCTGTTGGGCGTGGAACATTATACAATACTACACAGGGCAACGCTAATTTAGCAATCGGCAGCGGCGCCCTAATAAATAATGTATCAGGAGAATTTAATACAAGTATTGGAACATTTTCCGGTAATAGTTCTTTGGGTGATGGAAATGTTTTTCTGGGGTATGAAGCCGGATATTTTGAAACAAGAGATAATAGACTTTACATTGAAAATTCCAATTCCAATCAACCACTTATTTACGGTAATTTTGCTACAGATTCAGTAAAAGTTAATGGAAAAGCCCATATTACAACTTCCCTTTCCGTTGGTAGTGGTTCAAAAGTTGTTTTAAATAATTCAATAGCAGTGGGTAATAATACAGAAGCTCATGGATTAACCAGTATTGCAGTCGGAGAAGAAAGTCTTGCTTGGGGTTTTCACTCCTCAGCTTTTGGATTAGGAATTAGAGCAATGTCATATGTAGGAACGGCAATAGGAAGATATAATGTGGGTGATCCGCTTGATATTTTCTCTGAGTGGAATGAAAATGATGTTTTATTTGAAATTGGAAATGGAACTGACAACAACAACAGATCAAATGCAGTCACTGTTCTAAAAAATGGTAACGTAGGTTTTGGACCTTCTGCTCCAACTTCATCTTTACATGTTGATGCAGTAAACGGAGTTTTATTTGATGGATTAACAACTGGTTCAATTCCCGTTGAAGGTCCCGGTTCCAGAATGATGTGGTATCAAGGGAAATCGGCTTTTAGAGCAGGTAACGCTGGCTTCGATAATCAATGGGATGATGTAAATATTGGAAGCTACTCAACTGCTTTAAATTATAGAACAATCGCTTCGGGAAATTCTTCTTTTGCTTCCGGCTACCAAACAGAAGCAAGTGGACTTAGAGCCACTGCAATGGGTTCAGAAACTAAGGCTAGCGGACTTCATTCTTCGGCAATCGGCCTGCGAACAGAAGCCACAGGAGATTTTCCACTGCTATTGGTAGGTATGTAAAAGCATCTGAAATGGAACAATTTTATTGGTGATAATTCAGCAACATCAATTCAAAACGCCAATAATGATAATCGATTTGCAGCACGATTTTCTAATGGGTATAAGTTTTTCACATCTTCTGATCTTAGTACTTATTCTGAATTATTAGGTGGACAAAATGCTTGGTCTACCACTTCTGATTCAACAAAAAAAGAAAATTTCTTAAAAGTTGATGGAGAAGAAGTTCTAAATAAAATCAGCAAATTCAATTTGAGAAGTTGGAATTATATAGGACAAGATCCGTCTAAGTTTAGACATTATGGACCAATGGCTCAAGAATTTTTTAACGCTTTTGGAAATGATGGAATTGGAATAATTGGAAATGATACAACTATTACTACTTCAGATTTTGATGGAATAAATTTTATTGCAATTCAAGCGCTTGAGAAAAGAAGCAAAGAACAAATCTCCAGCATCCAGAATCTAGAATCCAGAATCAAAGAACTGGAAGATAAGAATCAAGAATTGGTAAAACTGAACTCAGAATACAGAACAGAAAATGCAGAGTTTAGAAATCAAAATTTAGAATTACATAAAGATGTTGAGCAGATAAAGAATGCGTTGAATCAAATAATAGATTCAAAAAATGAAATTAGAATGACGACAAATTAGAAATTAAATTTTATAAATCCTTAATATCCGCCTTGCATAGCTATTTAGTATTTAGTTGTGCAGGGCGTTTTTGCTTTTATCTTTTTACTATTTCCCCTTTCTTCTACCTTTCTAATTTCTACCACTATCGGTAGTTGAAAAATTACTCATCGATAATTATTTTTTATAATCATAAGACAGTTAGTCGGAATTAAACAAGCATTTTTTAGAAAAAACATGGAGGTTTTCATGAAGATTCAAGACAGATTTTTTTATTTAATTTTAGTTCTTCTTTCACTTTCCGCTTTTAACCTTTGCCTTGGTTTAGGTGATTCAATCAATAAAGATTGGTATACTAAAGCTCTAGATAACATTAAAAAGCAAGAATATCATATTACTTATTCTGAAGAATTAAATTCTTACCAATCCCCAAACAGAAAAAATAATTTGAGATTTATCTATAAAAATAAAGGATTTGTAGTTTCTCCAAGAATTACTGAAACTTATAAAAATGATAAAAACAATCCTTTTGCGGAAAAGGAAAAGATTAAAGTTAGTGATGATTGGAAAGTTGAATTTACTGTTTTAGGTTATGGTAGAAACAATAGAATTGAACATGAATTATGGGGTAATGAATTTATTGTTGAAGAAAATATTGCTTTCATAAACGATAAAAATATGAAAGTTGATTATCTGAATAATGAAGAAGGTATGAGACAAGATTTTACAATTTATACAAAACCTATTCAATCAAGGGGCATGTTAACTCTTTCATTAGAGGTAAAAACAAATGAAAGAATAATAGTTGGCGCAGATGCATTAGTGATCAAAGGTGAAAATTCCCAAGAATATATGAGATACAAAAACTTAAAAATTTGGGATGCTAAAGGAAAAATTCTTAGAGGGTGGTTTGAAGAAGTAGAGAACAATGTTAGTAATTCTCTTAAAAAAATCAACATTGTAGTAAATGATAAAAACGCCAAATACCCAATTTTTATAGACCCATTATCAACTACTGAAGATTGGTCAAAAGAGGGCAATCAATTGGATGCTGAATTTGGATTTAGAGTAGCAACAGCAGGGGATGTTAATGGAGATGGGTTTAGTGATGTAATGATTAGTGCCCCCTATTTTGACGATAAAGGTAAAGTATTCGTTTTTCATGGTTCGGCAACAGGTCCATCAATAAACCCTGATTGGGAAATGCTCGGCAGCCAGCAAGATGGACTTTTTGGTTATAGCATCTCAACAGCGGGTGATATCGATGCAAATGGTTATAGTGATATTATTGTCGGAATACCTAATTATGGAAGTTCTCTAGTAAATGAAGGTAGAGTAATTGTCTATTACGGATTCTCGGGAGGTCTGTCATATGATGAAGGTGAGATAGTTAGCGGTGGAATACAAAACATACAATTAGGGTATAGTGTTTCAACAGCTGGAGACTTTAATGGAGATGGTTACAGTGACGTTGCTTTTAGTGCTCCTTTTTATACATTAGGGCAAACTGAAGAAGGTAAGTTATTTGTCTACTATGGTTCTCAAAATGGATTAGAACTATCTACATTCTGGTCTACTGAGGGAAATGTGGATAATATGCAGTTGGGAACGAATCTTTCTACTGCTGGGGACTTCAACGGAGATGGATATAGTGATATAATAGTTGGCAATCCGAACTATGAAGTTTATGTTGGTGTAAATCCTCTAAATAGTGCAGGTATGTTTGCGATTTACTTTGGTTCTGGGTCTGGAATTACAAGTTATATTTTTAAGAAAGGTAATGAAGCAAGCGGACATTTAGGGAAAAGTGTATTTACAGCAGGAGATGTAAACGGTGACGGTTATAGCGATGTTATTATTGGAAGAAATTCAACGATTGATGCTGTTTATCGGGGTGTAGCAGAAGTATATCATGGTTATGACTTTGATAGTGATAATATTACTAGTTTCGAATTAGCTCAAGCTCCAGATTGGAGTGCAGATTTAAGCAGCAGCATAATTGTAGACGGTTTTGGAGATGCTGTTTCAACCGCAGGAGATGTAAATGGCGATGGTTTTGCCGATGTTGTAATCGGAGCAAAATCATTTTATGTCGATGGAAATTTCGTTGGAGGTGCATTTTTATATCATGGATCATTAAGTGGTTTAGAATCTAACTATGCTTGGATGGTGGAAGGAAGTCAGAATAATGGATTATACGGTAAATCAGTTGGAATTGCCGGTGATGTAAATGGTGATGGATATAGTGATATTATTATTGGTGAAAGTGATTTTAATAATAAAGGTAAAGCATATATTTATTATGGTTCACTTAATGGAATGATTGACAATGATCCTGAAGAACTGTACGGAACACAAATTGGAAGTGAAGCAGGAACAAGTGTTTCAACGGCCGGTGATGTAAATGGTGATGGATATAGTGATATAATTATAGGTGTGCCAGAATTCAGTAATGTCCAACAGTCTGAAGGGGCTGTGTTTGTATATTACGGAACAAGTGATGGAATTGATCAAGCTAATAAACTTATTCTTGAAGGGAATCAAGATAATGCAAATTTTGGAAGTTCTGTCTCAACAGCAGGGGATGTAAATGGCGATGGTTATGTTGATGTAATTATTGGGATGCCAGGAAAAACAATTGGAGTAAATAAAGTTGGTGCAGCTTATATTTATCACGGTAGTTTAAGCGGATTATCAGTAACTCCATCAAACATGATAAATGGAGATCAGAGCAATTCGGGTTACGGTTTTTCGGTTTCTACTGCTGGTGATGTAAACGGTGACGGGTACTCTGATATTATAATTGGTGCATCAACATATGGGTTAGGGGCAAAGGGGGCAGCATTTGTTCATTACGGCTCTTCAAGCGGTGTATCAAATACTCCTAATTGGACTAAAGAAGGAGTTAACGCTTCATTTTTGGGAAATTCTGTTTCAGCAGCCGGTGATGTAAATGGTGATGGTTATAGTGATGTCATTATAGGCGCTTATGATTTTTCAAATGGACAAGTTGCAGAAGGTGCTGTGTATGTATTCCATGGTTCAGCAAGTGGATTATCTCAAAATGCTGATTGGTCAATAGAAAGTAATCAAGATTATGCTTCTATTGGGTTAGATGTATCCTCAGCAGGAGATGTAAATGGAGATGGATATGGTGATATTGTTTTTAGTGGTTATAATTCAACCAATAAAGAAGGCGTAGTCTATTTATACCACGGCTCAGGCACGGGATTAGAGACAAACTCAAATTGGTCATTTTTAGGCAGTCAAAATTTTGGACAATATGGATTCAGCGTTAATACTGCAGGGGATATGAATGGCGATGGTTATAGTGATGTGATAGTTGGCCAGTACGGTTTCGATAATATTGGCTCCGGAGTTGATTTTGATGGGAAAGTATATTTGTATAAGGGGTCAGAGAATGGCTTGGGAATTGCCGAGGTTTGGAGTGGTTTGGGAGGAGAAGAATTTGAATATGGAATAAGTGTATCAACTGCCGGAGATGTAAATGGAGATGGATATAGCGATATTTTAATAGGTGCCCCAGGTTACAATGGAACAACTATTCATGGCGGGGCTTATTTATACTACGGCAATGCAAGAGGTTCTCTAGAATCCAGAATTAGACAAAGTAATCCCTCTACAGGAGATAGATTAGCTGCTGGTAATCTTACTGAATCAAGCGGCAGTGTTGAACTTGGCCTAAGAATTAAAAGTCCTTTTGGAAGAGCAGATGGGAGGGCAGTTTATGAATTCAGAAAACATGGCGAGATCTTCAGTCAAGGAACTTCTTACTCTAATAGTGTTATGTTTTATGGAACATCAACATTTGAAGATCTTATAATAAATCCAAAAGGGAAACCAATTCTCACAACTGCCAATGGTTTAGCAAGCAGCTATTCTGATGCTTATCAATGGAGAACTAGAAAAGAATTTAGCCTAGTTAATAATCCTTATCAAAAATATGGTCCTTGGAAATATTATAGTGCATTTGATCCTATCCAACCTTATGCATTCAGACCAAGAGTTTATATTCCGCTAAATATTATTGCTCAAATAAAGGTTTTACTCGAAGGTACTTATGATGAATCCAGTAATAATATGTTTACTTATATAAATAGTAACATTCCAACTACATCACCTTATGAAGATTTAAGAGAAACTTCTTTACCTATCCCAGGTAATGCTGTTGATTGGATCTTTGTGGAATTAAGGGATAAAAATGATGTTAGCAAGGTTTTAGCCAGTAAGTCCGGCTTTTTACTTCAGGATAAAACAATAAGAGAATTAGATGGAACATCTCCACTTAGCTTTAATTTGCCTGAAGATGATTATTACATTTCAGTAAAACACAGAAATCATCTACCGGTTATAAGTGCTTCGCCCGTACATTTAACTAGTAATTAAAAAATTTGCACATATTTCTTTTCTGATCCCGTATTTGAGAAATTGAATACGGGTTCATATTTTAAATTACAGATTGTAATCTTCTATTAACTTCATTTTGATTCCCATCTCAATTCAGTGCTATTATAAAGTATTTAATTAGTATCCTTTCATATTTTAGTTATCAATAGAAGACAAAGAGAAAAATATTTTTTTAAAATAGTGTAGATGGTATAATAATCCTTATTTTTTCTTTCCAATTTTCAAAAAATAATCTTAAAAATTCTTATGAACGTAAAATTAATTTCTTTTATATTTTTTACCTTCTTGCTATTATTTAATTCATGTAATTTTTATGAATCTAAAGAAGAATTAGCCGCAACTAGTGAATTAATAAAATATACAGGTAGAGTTGATTTTATAGATTCAGCAAATGTTAAATTCAGCTGGTCCGGTGTTTCTATAGAAACGATGTTTGAAGGTACATCAATTGCAATTAAACTTATTGATGGAAATAATGATTACAATGTTTTTATTGATGGAAATCTTGACACGATCTTGGTGACCAACCAAGATTCAATATACATTATTGCAAATAATCTTCAAGATACAATTCACCACATTCAAATAAATAAAAGAACGGAAGCTTCTTTAGGTGAAGCAATATTTGGCGGTTTTATTATTGATCCAGGCAAATCTTTTTTACCGCAAAATGTAATTAATAAAAGAAAAATTGAATTTATTGGCGATTCATTTGTTGCCGGTTTTGGAATTGAGGGACTTTCACCCGATTGTTCTTTTGATCGATCAACAGAAAATAATTATTTGGCGTATGGTCCGGTTCTTGCCCGCAGATTTAATGCAGATTATTTTGTGGAAGCAATTTCCGGAATTGGTGTTGTAAGAAATTTTGGTGATACAACAACTGCAATTCATGCTTTTCCTTATTACTATGAAAAAACAAACATTTATGATTCAGTAAAATGGGATTTCAAAAACTGGATTCCTGATGCAGTAGTTATCCGTTTGGGTAGAAATGATTTTTGGAGAAAACCTTTTCCAACTAAAAGTCAATTTAAAAAAGTTTACCAAAAATTTATTCTTAAAATCAGAAAAGAATATCCAAATACAAGAATTTTTTGCTTAGGTGGACCCGCAAATAATAGTCCGCAGTCTGAATATATTAGCCAAGTTGTTAAGCATATTGAAATCCTGGACGGCGATAAAAAATTACATTTCATAAATTTAAATATGGAACTTAAACTGCCTGAAGATTTTGGATGCCAGAAGCATCCAAATATTCAAGGGCAGAAAAAAATCGCAGATTTTCTTGAACCAATAATTAGAAAAAAAATGATGTGGAATTAACTTTCTTATTCTTCCCTATGAAAAACTATCGCACTTGCTTGCTGAGTCGGCATCATTATAATTTCTGCAATATTCGCATGCGGCGGACGCGTAGCACAAAACAAAACTGCTTCGGCAACATCTTCAGCAACTAGCGGTTCAAGACCTTTGTACATACTTTTAGCTTTTACTTTATCACCCGCAAAACGCACGTTGCTAAAGTTAGTTTCAACCGCACCCGGATCTACTGTACTTACTCTTATATTTTTATCGACAACATCCATTCTTAAACTTTTTGTAATTGCATCAACAGCATGCTTTGTTGCGCAATAAACATGACCTTTAGGATAAGCTTCATGACCGGCAGTTGAACCAATATTAATTACGTGACCGCTTTTTCGTTCAACCATTCCCGGTACAATTGTTCTTGTTACGTAAAGTAAACCTTTAACATTTGTGTCAATCATCGTTTCCCAATTATCAATATCATCTTCATAAATTTTTGCAAAGCCATGTGCTAGTCCGGCGTTGTTAATTAGAATATCAATTTTCTTTAATTCATCGGGCAAAGAGTTTATTGTCCACTCAACTTCCTTTCTGCTTTTAACATCAAGTTTATATGCAAAAACATCTACTTTAAATAATTTTTTAATTTCGGAAGCCACTTTTTCAATTACATTTTTTCTTCTTGCAGAAATTATTAATGTTGCTCCTTCTTTAGCTAAAGCGAATGCACATGCTTTTCCAATCCCGGATGATGCTCCTGTAATAAATGCTATTTTTCCTTTTAATTTTTTCAATTCAACTCCAATTAAATATTTTCAATAAATAAATTTACCTATCATTTTTTAACTTTTCATTAGAAAATATATTTTAATAATAACTTTAAAATTCTTACGATTGTTATAGCAATGTAAAAATGTAATTATGAATAATGAAATAATTCAGAGAATTGAAGGACAGAATCATATAAAACTAAAGATATTATATTTATTTAATTTCCTCGAATTCCAATTTTCTAGAACACTCGATATCTCCACAAATACTTGCCATTGATAAGCAATCAAAAACATTATATACCTTTTGAGTTATCTCAATATATAATGTTTTTAAATATGGATGTTATAGGTTTAGTTTTTATATATTTGCGCATGATCAAAAAAATCAAAAAAATACGCTTTACAATTTTACTATTTTTTATTTTACTCAACTTTACCAGCTATTCGCAATCAATAAAGTTTAATCATCTTACTGTTGAAGACGGACTTTCAAACAACAAAGTATTTGCTGTAATTCAAGACAGATATGGCTTTATGTGGTTTGGAACAGATGACGGTTTGAATCGTTATGATGGATATAATTTTAAAATATTCAAGAACAATCCGGATGATTCAAGCAGTATTTCTGATAATACTGTAAGAAGTTTGTTCGAGGATAAAAAAGGAAATATTTGGATTGGCACAAAATCTGGCGTACTTAATAAATTTGATCCTATTTCAGAAATTTTTACTAAATGGAAATTAAATTCAAAAAGTGCAATTTATCGTAGTATTAAATCAATTTATGAAGACAGCAAAGAAAACATTTGGATAGGAACTCACCTAGATGGATTATTTAAATTAGATACCAGAACCAAGACAATTGAACAATGGAAGGCTGATAATACTAAACCAAATAGTTTGAGTCATAATTATATCACATCAATTATTGAAGATAATAACCACAACATTCTCATTGGAACTTATAATGGATTAAATATATTTAATCCTAACAAGCCTGAAAATGGATTTACAACTTATTATCTTGACCCGGATAAACCAAATAGTTTAAGCAGTAATATAATATGGAAACTTTCAAAATCTACAATTAATCCAAATATTATTTGGATAGGGACATTTGAAAATGTAACAAGTTTTAATACCAAGAATTCTAAATTCACTAGAATTGAAATTGATAATTCTGATAATGTTCTCCATGGTAAAAGTTGTGAGTACGTTGTTGATGAAATTATTGCCGGCGAAAGATTTCTTTGGGTTGATTCATATGGTGGATTATTACATATTAATCTTACTACAGCTAAAACTACCAGATTTAGACATATTGAAAATAATTCACAAACTTTAATTGATAATCAAATAAATCAAACACTTAAGGATAAAAACGGCATTATTTGGTGCGGTACTGAAAAAGGAATAAGTTATAGCACACCAAAATCCTCTCGGTTTAACTCTACTTTATTTAATTCTAACACTTCACCTTTAAAGAACAAAAACATAACTGCAATATCCAAGTTTGATGATAAAGGAGTCTGGTTAGGTACAAATTTGGGATTGTATTTATTGAATATTGGAAACCAGAATGCTAATTTACAAAGAATACAAAAATTTGATGAATACTCTATCTGGTCACTAGAACCAACAAGTAATAATAAAATATGGATTGGGACTTTTGGTCAAGGTCTAAAACATTTTAATTATAATTCAAATCAAATTGATAATTGGGATTTAGACAAAACTAAATTTCCGGGTGAATCAATTAATTTTAATCAAACCTTATTTAAAGATAGTAGAAAAAATATTTGGGTAGGCTATTCAGATGCAGGAATCGTAAGGCTTAATCCCAAAACTGGAAAATTTGAACTCTGGTCCAATGAACCGGATAATAAAAAGAGCTTGAGCGATAATAGTGTTTGGGTAATTAAAGAAGATAGATTTGGTAGAATTTGGATAGGTACTTTAGGCGGTGGCTTAAATTTATTTGAAGACAAACAAGGTGGAATATTTCATCATTGGTTAAGCAAAGATAAAAAGGATAATATTAGCAGCAATAGAATTTACTCAATATGTGAATCTGAAAAACATATCAATGGGGATGGTTCCAAAACAATATTGTGGCTTGGTACAAGTAAAGGTTTAAATAGATTGGCAATTAAAAACAATAAACCAGATTCAAATATTTATGATATAGATGTTACAAATGATTTTTATACAATAGATGAAGGTTTGCAAAGTAATAACATAAAAAGTATAATTGAAGACAATGATGGAAATCTTTGGCTTGGTACCAGTTCTGGAATTTCATTTTTTAATGTTGAGACTAAAATTTTTACAAACTATTCAAAAGAAGATGGAATTAATGGAACACAAATGAATTCTGGAGCAGCCTTAAAACTCCAGAATAACTTAATGCTAATAGGAAGTACTGGAGGACTAAATATTTATAAAAATAAAAATATTAATAGCTCAAACTATAAACCCAACTTAATTATTACAGATTTTCAATTATTTAATAAATCGGTTAAACCTGGAGTATACTCTCCCCTTAGTGAAAATATTTTAACAACGGAAGAAATTATTCTTTCTCACAATCAAGATGTTTTTTCATTTGAGTTTGCAGCCCTTGATTATAATTCCTCACAATCAATTCAGTATGCTTATAAAATGGAAGGATTTGACAAAGATTGGATTTACAGTGGAACGCGAAGATTTGCTAATTACACAAATCTTGATCCAGGTAAATATCTTTTTAAAGTTAAATCAACTAATGCAGATGGAGTTTGGGTTGGTAACGAAACTTCATTAAATATAATTATGCAGCCTCCTTGGTGGAAAACTTTTTGGGCTTACTTAATTTATACAGCGCTAATTATTTTGGGGCTTTATATAATAAGGCGATTTGAATTAAATAGAACCATGCTCCGGAATGAATTAAAATTGAGAGAGTTTGAGGTAAAACAAAAATCCGAATTGGAAGAAATGAAGTCAAGATTTTTTGCAAACCTTTCTCACGAGTTCAGAACTCCCTTGATGTTAATCAAAGGTCCTCTCGAACAATTGAAAAATGGGAAAAACATTAACTCAGCTGAAAGTATTGAATTAATTGAAAGAAATAGCGATCGGCTAAAAGAACTCATTGATCAGCTGTTGGAATTATCTCAGTTAGAACAAGCCGCAATTCCAATAAAAGCTAAAGAAGAAAATATAATTGTAATTCTTAAAGGTCTAGTTTCTTCGTTTGAATCAATAGCCGATGACAAAAATATTGACTTAAATTTTGTAAATAATTTAGAGTCTCATTTCTGCTGGATTGATAAAGATAAATTTGAAAAGATAATTAACAATCTTCTTTCTAACGCAGTAAAATTTACTCCGGATAATGGAAGAATTTCAGTAAGTATTAACCAAAGTTTAAATGGCGAAAAACCAACTGCAGAAATTATTATTTCGGATAACGGAATAAGCATTCCTGATGATAAACTTGATAAAATATTTGACCGTTTTTTCCAAGTTGATGATTCAACACAACGCAGTTATGGCGGTTCCGGAATTGGCTTAGCTTTGGTAAAGGAATTTGTTGATTTACACAAATGGCAAATTTCAGTAAAAAGTGAATCCGGTAAAGGCACAGAATTCAAATTAGAAATTCCACTTGGTGAAGAATATTTACAAGATGATGAAAAAATCAAAACCGGATTAAAGATTGATGCAATTACTAAAGCTGATACAGAGAAAAAAACAGTTTATAAAAATATTGATACGCTTGATAAAGTTAAAAATAACGGATTAAACAAAAATTCAATATTAATTGTTGATGATTCTGAAGATGTAAGAAAATATCTAAAAGGTTTACTTAATGAAGATTATTTGATTATTGAAGCTGATAATGGAATTGAAGGAATTAACTCTGCTAAGGACACAATTCCCGATTTAATAATAAGTGATATAATGATGCCCTCGATGGATGGAATTGAATTTTGCAGTAGAATAAAATCAGAATGGCAAACTAGCGATATTCCAGTAATTCTGTTAACAGCAAAAGCCTCGTTTGAAAACAAACTTGAAGGTTTAGAAATTGGCGCAGATGATTATCTAACCAAACCGTTTGAATCCAGAGAACTTTTTACACGAATTAAAAATTTATTAGAACAAAGAGAAAGATTAAGAAGTAAATACTCCCAAAATCTTGATGTTTTTCCCGAAACCGAAAACTTAAATACTGCCGAAGACGAATTTATTAAAAAGACATTGGAGCTAATTGAACGAAATATTGATAAAACAAATTTTAACACAGAAGAATTGGCTAAAGAATTATTTATGAGCAGATCTAAACTTCATAGAAAAATTTTAGATATAACCGGACAAGCTCCAGGCGAATTTATAAGAATTTATAAGCTTAAAAAAGCTGCAAAATATCTTCTAGAAGATAAATTTTCGGTGACTCAAATTGCATTTGAAATTGGATTTTCAAGTCCGGCGCAATTTACAAGAGCATTTTCAAAACAATTTAATTGCCTTCCTTCAGAATTTAAAGCCCAGAATAATAGCCGAAATTAGAACAATTTCTAACTTTTTAACGTTTTGCAACAAAATAGCAAAATATTGAAACAAATTAGACAGCAAACTCAACCCATAAATCATACCTTTGGTTCAGTTAAAATAATTCTTTGAAGTTTATGATTTTTAGTAATGTAAGCTTAATAAAAAACATTGAACCTTAAGTTAAACCAAAAAAGAGTGCAATATAAATTAAAGCAGATAAAACTTGAAAAAGAAGACTAATCTAGAAAATAAAATTGAGCAGATGCAAAAACGGGAAAAACAAGCTTCCCGCTATATATTAATAATTTCAATAGTGGTTGGAATTCTTGCGTCAATTTTAATTATGGGATTAATTGAACTGTTTTAGTTTAATAATAAAGACAAATAACTACAAATAAATTCTCAAACATCTAAACAAACAGGAGTAACAAATGAAAAAAATACTAACAGCACTTTTATTATCCGCAGCAATTTTGACAAATATAAATGCGCAAAGTGATATGGCAGTCGGTGCCGGATTGGTTGTGTCTTTGCCAATGGGTAATTTTGGCGATGCAGCAAATTTAGGCATTGGGGGAACGGCTGCCTTTGAATTAAAATTTGCACCTCAGATAACCGGAGTTGGTCATATCGGCTATATCTCATACGGAACAGAATCGGAAGCAGTTAGTTACAGCACAGTTCCCTTATTAGTTGGAGTAAAATATTTCTTTCAGCCAACTGGCGGCGTTTACGGAATTGGACAGCTTGGATTAAACTTCTTTTCTACAACAGTTGAGTATGAAGGATTTGACTTTTTTGGTTCAAGTTTTGGCGGAACTTCAGCAAGTCTAAGTTATTCAGAATTTACTTTAGCTCTCGGCGCCGGTTATGAAGTGCCAATAAGCAGCAATTTTATTTTTGATGTTGCCGGAACAATTAATATTATAAGTAGCTTTACAAATATTCAATTTAGAGCCGGTGTTAAAACAGGTATATAAATTTTAACAATAAAAGTTTCTGTTGAGTTATAAATTTTTAATTCGCAGAAACTTTTTTTTGGTCTATAAATATTTTGAACAACAATGAAAAGGTTAAAATGAAAAATACAATGTTACAATCAAAAATTTTGCTATTAGCCATGCTTTTACTTTTTACTTTCCAAATTACAGCAAATGCTAAATCGAGAAGAACAAAAACTAATGTTGAGCAAAATACAAACTTTAGTAGCAAAACTTTAGAAAAGCTGCAAAATGAATATAATGTTGCAGAAGAAATGTTAAATATTCAAAATGTTAATGCCACAGAGGTTGTTGATAGTGTGGTTGGATTAGATTTATTCGGTAATAAATTTAAATATATGTATCAGTATGATGATAGAGGAAATATTATTTCTGAGATAAGTCAAGATTGGGATGGAAGTAAATTAGAGAATAATCGACGGACGACTAATGAATTCAATTCAGATGGAAAACAAACCTTAGAAATTCGTGAAAGATGGGATGGGAGCGCATGGGTTAACTACAGTAAATTTACAGAATCATATAATGAAAATGATAATAGCCTTGAGGAATTAGATCAGGATTGGGACGGTACTCAATGGGTAAATTCCAGCAGATGGATATCTAGCTATAATTCTGAAGGAAAAAAAATATCAGAGCTAGCAGAAGACTGGGATGGAAGTGCGTGGATTCCAGACTATAGAGAAACACGTTCAAGTGGAGATGATGGATCTAATGTATACTTATCGGAATCATGGGATGGCTCTGCTTGGGTTAATGATTCAAGAAACACAATAAAATATAATGCAAATAACAATTTTGAATCGAATATAGAAGAAACATGGGATGGTACAGCTTGGGTTAATTTAGAGCGAACAACTTTTACTTATGATGAAAGTGGGAGAAATACTTCGGTGCGCGGAGAAATTTGGGAGAATGAAAATTGGGTAAACGAATATCAATATTCTTATACACTTTGAACACAAACGATTAAAGAACTATGTGGCTATTTGAAAATTGGAATGAAACTCAATGGGAAAATGATTTTCGATATGTTTATACCTATGATGCCAACGGCAGTAAAACAGAAGAGTTAATAGAAGAATGGGATGGAACTTCTTTTGTTGGTACAAGCAGAAAAACTTTTACAAATAATAATAATGGAAATGTAATTTTTGCAATTCATGAAAGCTGGGATGAATCAGCTTGGGTTCCATCACCAACTTATCTTGGATTTTTATAAATATAGATTCTGAGAATTCAAATTACTATTCATTTTTATCAACCAGAATAACCGTACATTATGGTTCAATAACTGATGTTGAATCAGATAAAAATTTATCTGCTCAATTTGAGCTTAGTCAAAATTATCCAAATCCATTTAATCCAACAACAATAATTAAATACAGTGTCCCTAATGTAGTCTCGAACTTTAGCTCGAACAATGTTGAATTAAAAGTATATGATGTTCTTGGTAGAGAAATCAAAACTTTGGTCAACCAAAAACAAAAAGCAGGAAATTACGAAGTTTCATTTGATACAAAAGAACTTTCAAGCGGAGTATACTTTTATAGACTTCAATCCGGAGATTTTATTCAAACTAAGAAAATGATGTTGCTGAAATAAATTTCTTAAAATTATATTTTCAATTTAGCCCGTTTATAGCGGGCTTTTTTGTGAAATATGCAAAATTTAAATTTGTCATATTTTTTGAAATCGTTAACCATATCATAAATAATTTTAATTATTTTTTTATATTAAATTTTCAGTAAATCAAATCAGTCAAATTATCATGAAATTTTTAATACTAATTTTAACACTTATTGTATCGCAAACTTTTGCTCAAATAAAAGTTCATAAACATCTAACAATTGATGATGGACTTATAAGCAATGAAGTTTTGAGTATAGTTCAAGATAGTAAAGGCTATATGTGGTTTGCAACCTTTAAAGGAATTAGTATTTGGGATGGAAATAATTTTAAAAATATAAAAAAAGAAAATGGACTCACTTCTTCTGCTGTACTAAATCTTCTTGAAACTTCCGACTCAACAATGGTAATTAATACTTTTGGAAAAGGAATTGTAACAATTAAAAATAATGTTTTTGATACTATTGATACTGAAGATGGTTTAACAACAAATTTCGTAACAAAAATCAGATTACTAAATGATGAACCAATAATTGTTTCATCGGCACCGCAAGTTTTACAGAACGGAAAGTTAAAATCTTTTTTAGCAAAACCAGAACTTATAAATGGACCAATAACAGATTTTATTATTGATGGAGATGGAACTATTTATATAACAAGCCGAAATGGATTTTATGTAAAAACCAAAGACAAGGAAACTCTTTACACAACAAAAGATGGTCTGTTAACAAACATTACCAGTTTCCTAAAAAAAGATTTTAATGGAAATATATTAATAGGATCCTCATTAGGATTAAATAAATATAATAATGGAATTATTTCAACACTTGAATTTAACGGCAAACCGGTTAATTGGACAATTGCAGATATTCTTTGTGCAAAGGATGGAACAAATTATTATTCAGGTGATAATGGTTTGCTGATTGAAAAAAAAAATGGAAAAGTTGAATTACTTACAATTGAAAATGGATTGTTAGAAAATCCAATATTTACTCTTGGTGAAGACAAAAGCGGGAATATCTATTTAGGTTATTCCAGAGGCGGTATAAGTATTTATACACCCGAAAAATTTACAAATTATGAAGGTGAGGAATTTGCAGCTAATTCAATTTTGCAATATAATAATGAATTTTTATTGGGTACTGAAAACGGAATTGCTGTTCTGAGTGATAAAAGCATTAAATCGATTACAATGAAAAATGGAATTATCAGTAATTATATTAGATCTATTACAAAAAAAAATAATGATATTTTTATTGGAACTGACGCTGGTCTTAACATTTTAAACAAAAATAAAATTATCTCTTCAATCAAAACTGATAAAGCTACACAAGGAATTTATGATATTGAATTTTCAAAATTTGGCGACTTGGTTTTAAGTGTAAGAAGACAAGGAATTACTTTGATTAGCGACCAAAAAAATTATCAAAATCCTTTTATCACTAGTTTTATTAATACGATCGACACAACAAATAAAGGAAATGCAAGAGGACATGGTGCAAATGTTTTTTGAGTAAAAAAAAAATAATGATAAAATTAACGGAAAAATTTTCAACTACATAAATCGTTCAAATGGTATACTCAGTAGTTGGATTTTGGATATGTTATTTACAAGAGACTCAACTTTAGTTTTGGGTTATCATGGAAGCGGAGTTAGTTTTTATAAAAATGGAATTTTGAAACATTTTGGAAAAGACGAAGGATTATCAAACGGAATCGTTCAAATCTTATTAGAAGATTCTGAAAATAATTTATGGATTGGTACTGCTCAAGGAGGAATTTGTATTTATAAGAATGGTATAATTGTAGATACATTAAATGTTAAAAAAGGACTTACATCCGATGACGTAAGAGGAATAGTTCAATATTCAAATAATTTATTTTACGTAATAACAGATAATGGCTTGAATGTAATTACAAAAAAAGGAAATGATTTTTTTATTCGACAAATAAAAAAAAAGATGGATTGATTTCAAATAATTGTAACCGTAATGCATTATATGTTGATAATGACAAAAACTTGTGGATTGGTACAACAAAAGGAGTTTCTATATTTAATCCTAAAACAGATAAGCCAATTACAGAACCACCCAAAGTATATATAACCGGTTTGGAAGTTTTTAATGAATCTTTCCCTTTGGAAAAATTGAAAAACTCTAATAGATTAAATTACGATCAAAATTATCTGAAGTTCATTTATTCCGGAATAAATCTTTCAGCTCCGAAAAAAACAATTTATAAATACAAACTTGTCGGCGTTGATAAAGATTGGGTTACAAGTAAAGAAAATAATGTTCAATATACCAGTTTGGAAAAAGGTGAATATCTTTTTGAGGTTAAAGCTAAAAACCAGTGGGGATATTGGAGTGAACCTGCACAGTTGGCATTTGTGATAAATCCGGCTTGGTGGGAAACTTGGTGGACAAGATTAATGTTTGTTGTAACTTTGGGATTTTTATTGTGGCTGGCGTTCCAGTACAGATTAAATTATTTACTAAAATTGGAAAGATTAAGAACAAAAATTGCAAGTGATCTTCATGATGAAGTTGGTTCTATGCTTACGCAAATTTCATTAAATGTTGATTTTTTATCTTTCACAAATGATGAAAAAAAGAAAGAAGAAAAATCAAATTTTATACGAAGCAAAAGCAAAGAAATAATAAGTATTATGAATGATATTGTTTGGTCAATCGATTCTCGGAACGATAATCTTGAAAGTTTGGTGGGTCGAATTAATAATTTCGCTTTTGATCATTGTTCACAAAAAGACATATCTTTAAATTTTATTAAGAATATTGATAATCCTAATAAACCTCTAAAAATAACATTCCGACAAAATATTATGCTCATTGCAAAAGAGGCAATAAACAATGCAGTTAAATATTCAGATTGTTCCGAGCTAATAGTTAAAATTAAAAATTCAAAGAATGGGTTTGAATTACTCATAAAGGATAATGGAAAAGGTTTTGATATTGAGAATGTTAGAAAAGGTAGTGGATTAAAAAATATGAAAATGCGTGCCGAATCAATTAACGCAAATATAGATTTCACCAATGAAAATGGATTTTCAGTAAAAGTAACAAAAGATAAAATTTAATTTTTAGAAAAATTCTCTAGGATGATCATTCCGGTTAAAAGAATTTATCTGCAGTAGGCATAAGTGAATAACGGAATCTAAGTATTATTTAATTTAACAGAAATTTAAATTTCCCCTATTTAATTTTGCAATTGCTTCTGTGTTGGAATTAACATGTAATTTTTTATAAATGTTTTTAAATGAAATTTTATTGTTTCCAATGAATTATTACAATTTGCGGCAATCATTTTATAGCTTTGACCATCAGCTAAATATTTAAGGACTATTTTTTTTTTTTTGTTAAAATCGATTTTTCTTCAATCGGTTTATTTTGATTAAAATATTCAATAACACTTTTTGCAATTGAAGGAGACATTGGAGCTCCGTTATTAGCCACTTCAATTATTGCTCGTTTAATATCAAGCAAAGGAGTGCTTTTTAAAATATAACCTGATGCACCTTTTTTAATGCATCAAAAATTTTAGAAGGTTCGTCATGAATTGTAAATAAAATTATTTCAGAATTTGACAATTTTTTTTAATTATTTCAATTGCAGATAGGCCGGAAATTCCCGGCAAACCAATATCTAAAATTATTACATCTGGATTTAATTCGGTTGGCTGTTTGACAAGATATTCTTCAACAGAAGCAGCAGCAGTATTCATTAATAATTCAGGCTGCAATCCGATAAACTCACTTACCGTATTTCTAATTTCTTCTATATCTTCTATTATATCAACTGAAATCATAGGTTAATATACAACATCAAAATTTAAATTTAAATCCCCCATTTGAGTAGGTTAAACTACTAAATTATTTTTCACTTTTCACTTTATCAAAACCTACCCTAATTCGTTATTGTGAAATAATTCTTGTAAACATATTTTGATTTCAAAATTTTGTATTTCAAAAAGAGGCAAAAATGAACTTAACAAATAATAAAATCGAATTACTTGCCCGCCGTCTTTTAGGTGGGTCATTCCCAAATATTTCTATTAATGATGAATACAGTCAAGCCATTAAGAATCCACAAAAGAATAAAATTGACCATTCAATAACAATTATAATGATTGTATTTGTAATTGTACTTTTTTCATCAATACAGTTTTTTGCTGCATCAGCATTAAATGGTAATTATACAATTAATACTTCTGGCGGTGATTATACAACAATAGCAGCGGCAGTTTCTGATCTTTATGCAAATGGTATTTCCGGTCCGGTTACTTTTACAATTGAAGGGACATTTAATGAACAAATAGATTTAGATGGTGCTATAAGTGGAAGCAGTAAATTTAATCCAATCATTTTTATGGGCGGAAAGGTTACATATACAGCAACAACATCTGCAGATAATTTTGTAGTACGAATTAATTCTGCAAATTATATAGAATTTATCAATAATATTTTTACCGCTGGGGGCACAACATATGCAAGGATTATTTATTCAGAAGCTCTGAATGGAAATATTACATTTGATGGGAATATTTTTCAAGGAACTTCAACAAGTGGATCGGATATAAATAAAGCTCTTATTTATTTTAAAGCTGATAACTCTTTGGAAAACTTAAATAGTTATGAATTTATAAATAATACTTTAAATGATGGTACATATGGTTTATACTTTAGAATCATTTGACTCACCAAGATCCACTGGATTGAGAATAACAACAAATACATTTAACACTGCTTACAGAGCAATACATATTGATAAGTTTGATGCTCCAAAAATATCTTCTAATATAATTACAAATAACATCAGTAGTGATTATTCTATTTATTTAAAAGATTGTTCAGAAGATTTTCAAATTCTAAAAAATAAAATTTCAACTTCTTACAATGCTGGTTCAGGGATTAGAATTTTAGATTGTTTAATCGGCAGTGGAAGAAGTTTAATAGCTAATAATTTTATTCAAGCTTGTGATGAAGGTATTTCATTAAACAATGTTTCGGATGTTGACATTTATTTCAATTCGATAAATATTGAAATTTCATCAGACTTACCCTATCCCGCTAGTGCAGCTCTGGATCTGCATGAAACTTGCAGAGATATAAATATCATAAATAATATTTTTAATAACAGAAGAGAAGGTTATGCTTTTAAATGCCAATCTTTCAAATGGAACTCTGCAAGTAAGTTCAAGTGACTATAATTGTTTTTATACAACAAATTATTTAAATCTTATTAAATGGAATGGTACTGTGTACTCAAGTTTATCCATATCTAATTATCAAACTATTACAGGTTTTGATTTGAATTCAATAGTAACTCATCCACATTATACATCAATTTCGGACCTACATACAAATGAACCAATGTTGCATAAATCAGGAACACAAATTGCTACTGTATCGACTGATATAGATAATGATTTAAGATTATCCGCAACTCCATGCATTGGTGCAGATGAATTCTTATTACCATTATCAGGTACATATACAATTGGGAGTAATTCAGATTATTCAACAATTGCAAATGCAGTTTTGGATCTTTATGAAAGTGGAATTGATGGAGCAGTAATTTTTAAACTTAAAGATGGACAGTATAATGAGCAAATCAATTTGGATGGTGCAATAATTGGAAGCAGTGCAGCAAACACAGTAACTTTCGAATCAAATTCCGGTTTTCACGGAAATGTCAATATAACATACACTGCTAATAGCGCTGGTAGTAATTATGTATTAAGGATTAATGAAGCTGAACATTTAATATTTAGAAATCTTACATTTACTGCCGGTGGAACTGACTATGCGAGAATTGTATTATTCTGAAAATGTAATTGGAGATATAGAGTTTTATGGAAATGTGTTTAATGGATATCAAATTATTTCAGGAACCGGCACTGAAGAACAAAATATAGTTACCTGTTTTGGTGATATAAATTGGATAACACAATTTTTGAGAACAATGATTTAAATGGTGGTAGTAACGGAATTTATCTGATACTTAATTATTTCAACCCTAAAACCTCAAATTTAAAATTATTAGAAATACCATTTCTTCTAAAATTCTCTATTATATTTCATTACAATTGAAGCCCCAATAATAAAAAAAACTTTGGAAAAAATGAAATCGATAATAATATATTTTTAAATAAATTATAAATGGTATACTTAATAAAAAAAATATTATTTTAGGTGGGTATGGAATATAATTAACTAATGTTATGGAACTGCTTCATATTATGGTGTAAATACAGAACAACTTAATTAATGTTTCACATATGGAATAAAAATTGAAATTAAGCAGTTATATTAATATTTATAGTAATACTGTTAGAAACACTAGAGCAAGTGGCTCAATATTATCCTTTAAGAATTGATAATACTGAATAATCAATATAAATATTTATTAATAATATTTTGTATACTCAAGCGGAGGTTAATGCAGCTATTAACTGGGAAAATGGAACAATTGATGAATGTAATTATAATAATCTATATTCAACCGGTCCAACTCTAGTTAACCATGGAAATGATGAATTTGCCACACTATCAGATTGGCAAGCTGCTCCTGAAGGTTTTGATCAAAATTCATACAGTTCAGCAGTAGGCTTTGTTTCTGAAACTGATTTACATATACAAAATACTTCAGAACTATTATTAGGTACAAGCTTACCTGAAGTACCAGAAGATATAGATGGAGACACTAGAAATCATCCTCCATTTATTGGGGCGGATGAACCTATTTTAGATATTTCCGAACTTAGTCTTAAAATATTTCTTGAAGGGCCGTATAATACTTCTAGCGGTAAGATGAGCACTACGCTAACAATTCCTACAACATCGCCATATATTGAGCACTATAAAACTGTAAGCAGTATACCAAATGGTGTTGTGGATTGGGTATTGGTTAAACTGCTTGATGATCAATTTAATTTAGTTGTTGCACAATCTGCTTTTTTAGCTAATGATGGAACTATTATCTCCACAAATGGATCAGGTACCTTAAAATTTCTAGTTGATACAGCAAGTGATTATTACGTAGTTGTTGAACATAGAAATCATTTACCAATTATGAGTGCCAATCCTATATCAATACAGTAAAATAATATGCAATTTGTAATAGCTACGTCTTAATCTAAGTTGGGTGGGAATTTCATAAAGATCAGCAAAAATTGATTTGAAACCCGGAAAACCATTCCTTTAATTTTTTGATATTCCGGAAATTCGAAAGGATTATCCGGAATCTAATCTTTTAGAGGTTTGGGTAACGTTAGCTTCAATAAACTTAGAATGAAAAAAGTAAAATCGGCCATTTCAAATTTATTTTGGAATCTTTAAGATCTATCAGTCGCTCTGCTTCCCCTCTACATGACAAAAATAAAAAACTAATTTCGAAAACTAAAAATCATAAAAATTCCAATAAATAAATTTTGATATTAAATATTAAATATTGAATTATGGTATTTATTTGAGATTTATAATGTGTTATTTGCTTTTTCTCAAGAATTTTAAATTTTTATATTTTAGTTTCTTATGGTTATTCGCTACCTTCCTATCTCATTCTATTTTCATATTTTATCTCAAATCACAATAATTTGTTATTGAATTATTTATTATTTCCTTTTAATTTCAATGAATTAATACATCAATTATTCAACAATTTCATGAAGAAAGTTTTCTTAATATTTTTAGTACTTTTTTTTAATTCAGCAGAATTATATTCGCAAATTAAAATACATAAAACCATTGCCACTGGTGATGGATTGGTTAACGGACAAGCACGTGATATTTTTGAAGATAGCAAAGGTTACATCTGGTTTGCAACTAACGGTGGAGTTTCCCGATGGGATGGAGAAACCTTTTTAAATTTTACAGAGAGAACCGGTTTAACATCTGCATATATTTTTGATATTGCCGAAGCGCCGGATGGAACAATTTACTTTGCCAACTTTGGTGTAAATGGAATAAACACTTTTAAAGATGGAAAGTTGGATACTTTGTTCAATGTAGGAGAAAATAAACTCACTTTTTTAACAGTAATTCATTTCACAAAAGATAGCTCTTTAATAATGGGCGCTGCAGATGGAATTTATCTTTTTAAAAATAAGACATTGCTCAACTTAAATGAGTTGTATGAAATACCCGCAGAAACAATGCACAACTTAGATACTAATTCTAAAGGAGAGGTCTTTATTTCTACATCTTCCGGAATTGTAAAAATTAGCGGAAATAGATTGACAATTGAATATGGATATGATGGCGGTAATGATGATTATGTAAGCGCACTTGCCATTGATAAAAACGATAATTTATTTTTTACAAATGAACATCAATTTTTAGTAAAAGAAAATGATATGATTTTACCTGTTAATGAAAAATATAATTTTCTCTCAAATAAAGTTAATGATATAATATTTTCAGAGGATAATATAGGATACATTGCTACAAATGAAGGATTGAGCATTTTAGATAAAAACAGAAATTTAAGTTTTATAACCAAAGAAAACGGACTTTCAAATAATAAACCGTACAAAATTTTTGAAAGTGAAAATGGAACAATATTTATAGCCAGTGCAATAGCAAATATTGATATTTACATACCTGGCAAATTGGATAACTTTAGCCAAGATAATGGTTTACCGGATAACAATGTTTTTAATATCTATGTCGATAAAAATATGACGGAATTTCTTGGAACCGGAGATGGACTTTTAATTAGAAATAAAAAAACTAATAAAATAATTTCACCAAAAATTAAAGATGGTTACACAAACTTTATTTCTTTTGCAGAAATGAATAATAATGTTTATGCAGGAACGGAAGTTGGTATTGATATTATTGACGATGGAGAGGCAAAAAACTTTTTTAAATTAAAAAAAATTAGAAATGTAAAACATAATGAGAGCAACAGAATTTTCTCCCTTGCTGCCCTTAATGATACAACTCTTCTAGCTGGTACTTATAAAGGAGTTTATAAATTTGTAAAAGATTCTGTTTTTTTGATCACAAAAAAAGATGGTTTATTAAGCAATTATGTTTCTAAAATAGTTGTACTTAACGATAAATCCATTGTTTATGGTTATCACGAAAAAGGTATTAGTATTGTTAAAAATGGAAATTATAAACATTACACAATTGAAAATGGTTTGAGCGGTAATGGAATCGCAGATATATGTGAATACGCCAAAGGAACAATATTGGTTGGCATTGAGCAAGGTGGTGTTAATATTATAAAAAATGGAATTATTGATACAATTACAATTGAAGATGGTTTAACAAACAACGATATTAGAGCAATTGCAAAGGATGATTTAGGGAATGTTTACGTAACAACTTCTGTCGGATTAAACATAATTAAATTCAATGAGGAAAATTTTACCATTAGAACTATTACAAATAAAGATGGATTAGTTGGAAATGATTGTAATAAAGAGGCTCTGTTTGTTGATGATTCAAACAATGTTTGGATTGGAACATCAAGTGGATTGAGTAAATATAATCCATATTTTGATAAACCGAATTTAAGAACAACTCCGGTTTATTTAACTGGAATTGAAATTTTCAATAAACCAATTTCAATAGATAAATTTTTAATTAAGCCAGAATTGAAACATGATGAAAATTATATTAATTTCATATACACTGGCATTAATATTCCCAATTCTCACAAAACTCTTTACCGTTATAAACTTTCGGGTGTTGATAATGATTGGGTAACAAGCAAAAAAAAGAATGTTCAATACACAAGTCTTGATGACGGAAATTATACTTTTGAAGTTAAAGCGAAAAATGATTGGGGATATTGGAGCGAACCGGCTAAACTTTCATTTACAATAAATCCTGCGTGGTGGGAAACTTGGTGGTTTATTTCTTCATTAGGATTTTTATTTACAGCATTTATTTATAAAACATATAAAGATAGAATTTCCAAATTGGAAAAAGAGGCATTTGCTCAAATAGATTTTTCTAGAAGATTAATTATTTCTCAAGAAGAAGAACGAAAAAGAATTGCCGCCGGTCTGCATGATAGCTTGGGTCAAAATTTACTTGTAATTAAAAACCGAGCGCTCCTTGCTTTAAAAACAAAAAAAGAGGAATTTAAAGAAGAACAGCTTAATCAAATTTCTGAAACTGTTTCAAGCACAATTGAGGAAGTAAGACAAATTTCATATAACTTGCATCCTTATCAATTAAGCAGATTAGGTTTAACAAAAGCAATTAAATCAATAATTACCAATGTGCAAACATCAACAACTATTGATTTTACTGATGATTTAGCCGATATTAGTAATTTGTTCGATCATGATGCAGAAATTAATATTTATAGAATAGTGCAGGAAAATATTAATAATATTATTAAACATTCCGAAGCAAAAAATGCACATATAAAAATTACCAAAAATGAATCATCAATAAATATTGCAATTACTGACGACGGGAAAAGGATTTAACCAAAATAAAATTTATGATGAGAAAAAAAATATGGAAGGTTTTGGACTTGAAAATATTAAAAAAAGAATAAGCTTGCTTAAAGGAGATTATTCAATAGATTCAAGAAAAGGAACCAAGGTATTAATTAAAATACCAATCAAATAGAAAGCTGATGAAAGAAAAAAATTAAAATACTTATAGCCGATGATCATCCTTTAATGCTGCAAGGATTAGAAATGGTTTTGACTGAGGCAGAAAATACATTCTCTGCGATAAAGCAAAAGATGGCCAGAAGCCTTCAATAAATTAATTGAAAATAATTATGATCTTGCTATACTTGATGTTGAAATGCCAATACTAAGCGGATTAGAAATTGTGCGCAAATGTTCTGAAAAAAATATTGAAACCAATTTTATTTTCCTTACAATGTATAAAGAAGAAGATATGTTTAACGAGGCTATGGATATTGGGGCAAAAGGATATGTGCTAAAAAGAAATGCAGTAACAGATATTGTTAATTGTATTTCAGAAGTTCAAAACGATAAATATTATATTAGTCCACTTATTGCGGACTATCTTGAAAATCGATTGAACAGAAAAAGAATACTTCTTCTCCATCTATAAACGATTTAACAAAAACCGAACGAAAAATTCTAAAATTAATTTCCCAAGATAAAACCAGCAGATTGATAGCTGAGGAACTTTTTGTTAGCGTTAAAACTGTTGAAAATCACCGTAACAATATTTCCAAAAATTAAATCTTCAAGGCTCACACAGTCTTGTAAAATATGCAATTCAAAATAAAAATCTACTTTAAAATAAAAATTACAAATAACAAAAAAAACAATTTTCAAATAAAACCCAAATCAAAATCTCAATATTTTAAAAAGAATCAAATAACTTTGCAGCCTCTTATTGGCAGAATTTTTCCAACAATTTTTTAATCATCTATTTTTCCATTAGCCTTTCAAGTTTTACTCCGTTCTCACTTTCTCCCCCTCATCTCTTCTTCTCCATAGCTCTCCTTTTCTCTTTTCCTTCTATTCTGCCTTACGAATTCGATCTCCTCCTTTTTTATTTTTAATTTCTAATTTTGAATTCTTATTCCTCCTTTTCTCCCCTTCTCCGTTCTCCATTTTCCTTTTCTCCCTTTCTCTTCTTTTTTGAGTACTTCCACCTATTTACAATCCAGATATAATATCGCAATTTAGAATTAAAATTTTGTGACTCTTAAAATGAATTTATTAGTGGTTGATGATTTTGTGGAAATTAGACAAATGCTCACAAGTATGTTTAGCGGAATGTTTGATAAAACCTATGAAGCAGATGATGGAAACTTAGCGGTCGAATTATATAAAAAATACAACCCAGATTGGGTTTTGATGGATATTAAAATGGATGTTATGGATGGAATTACCGCAACTAAACTAATAAAAAGTTTGATCAAAATGCTAAAGTTATAATTGTGACACTTTACAAAGATGAAGAAACAAGAACTGTTGCCAAAAAAAGCCGGTGCCTATGGGTTAGTCTCCAAAGATGATTTAAGCAAAATCAGCGATTTAATTTTTGAGAATATATAGTTTGATTGAAAGACTATTTTTATGGTCGAAAGAGTCTTTAGTCAGTTGATTAAAATTTAAGGAATAAAAAATATATGGTTAACAATGGAGGACAGTTGAAAATTCTAACAAAAATACTTGTTCTAATTCTTTTTTCTTCACCCTTTTATTTTGCAGCTGGAATGGGAGGTAATTATACTATAAATAGTAATCTTGGAATTAGTGCAGATTATCACACAATTTCTGATGCAATTGCCGATTTATATAATATAGGTTTAGGTGATAATGTAGTTTTCAATATTGAAGGTGAATTTGACGAACAACTAATTTTTAATGGAAATATTGCAAACAGCAATATTTATGAAATAATTTTTACCTCTGTTAGATATCCAGATGATGCAATAATTTCTTATTTATCATCATCTTCATCTGATAATTTTATTGTAAATATTAATGGAGCAGAGAATATTACATTCCAGAACTTAAAATTTGTTGCAAAAGGAACAAACTATTCAAGAATAATATATTCTGATAATCCTCAAGGTAAATTAAACTTTGTCGGTAATATTTTTGAAGGTAAAGTTAATCCCTCAATTTCAGCACTATTCAATGTAGTACATATTATTGCAGACAATTCTTCAGAAGATATTAACGATATTACATTTGAAAGCAATGAATTTAATGATGGTTATTTTGCAATATATTTAGATTCCTATACTTCTCCAAAATCTAATAATTTATCCATTTCAAATAATATTTTTAACTCAAATTATTTTGGAATATGGATAAAAGAATTTGATTCACCAAATATTCATAATAATTCATTTAATCTTATAACTAGTACTACTATAAACATATCATATTGCGATAATTCATTTTTAGTAACAAATAATAAAATAAATACTAAGGATAACACAAACTCCCACGGAATTGCTATTAGTAATTCTTTTGGAACTTCCACAAATAAAGGATTGATTTCGAACAATTTTATCCAAGCCAATACTTACGGAATTCAAGTAAATAATTCTGACTATATAGATTTTTATTTTAATACTATAAACGTTGAAAATAATCCTCTATCAACAAATCCAACATTCTATGCATTTAGTCATGATGAAACAAGCGAAAACCTTAATGTTCTAAATAACATTTTTAATAATTATAGAGAAGGTTATGCTCTAGTTGGACATAAAGTTACAACCAACAATATTGATTATAATAACTATTATACACACGGAACATATCTTGTAAATTGGGATAATACAGATGTAAGTGATTTAAATTCGTTTATATCAGGCACTTCCACAAATACTAATTCGTATTCAGAACAAGTTTCATTTGTTTCAAGAACTGACTTACATATTCAAAGCTCTCCTGTATTATTACTTGGAATAAATATTCCTTCAATTAATGAAGATATTGATGGAGATACAAGATTTGATCCTCCATTATTAGGTGCAGATGAGTACGCACGTCCTTTAGATGGAATTTATACTATTGGAAGTGGAGGTGATTTCGTTTCAATCACTAGCGCTGTTAATGCTTTATATAGTTTAGGATTGATGGAGCTGTAACATTTAAAATTTTAAATGGTACTTATAATGAACAAATTAATTTAGATGGATCAATTACGGGAAGCAGTTCAACAAATATTGTTACTTTTCAATCTAATTCCGGCAATCCAAATGATGTAGAAATTATTTCAAATCCATCTTTAGCAGCCGACAATTATGTCGTAAGGTTTAAAGATGTTGAAAACATAAAAGTCAAAAATATAACACTAACTGCAAGTAATTCTGTTTATGCACGAGTAGTATATTTTGAAAATAATTCTGATAATGTAGAAATTTCGGGTAATATACTTAACGGAATTGTGCTTAATTTAAATAGTACATTAAACTCTAATAGAGCAATTATTGGAGCAACAAATTCAAGTACCTTGCACTTACATAATAATATTACAATTCAAAATAATGTTTTTAATAATGGAGCTTATGGAATTCTCTTTAATTTTACTTTTCCAAATAGTATAGAGAATTTAATAATTGATGGAAACACAATGAATCCAATTTCCGCTTCTATTTCTGTAAGTAAATCAAATGGAGTACAAATTTCAAATAATATTCTATCCAACTATGAATTAGCGGGAATATATGGATGTGTAATTAAAGTAAATGATTCGAATGCTCTGAAATTATTAATAATGAAATTAATTATCTTGAGAATACCGGAGGAGAAATGCAGTAGTATTAGAAAATATTGAAAGTGATCTAATTTTAAACCAAAACAAAATTAGATCAGTAGCTAGTGGCGTTAGAGTTTACTATTTAAATTCGTTTCAAAATTCTACCAACTATAGCAACATATATAATAATTTTGTATCTGCAAATGGTTTCGGATTATATATTGAAAGTTCACACTATATAAATATATATCATAATTCTATTCTATCTTTAGGTTCGCCTTACGGTCCTATAAATTCAAGTGCTCTTATTATTTCGAGTTATGGTCAAACATCTCATTTAAATATTAAAAATAATTTATTGTACAACTTAGGATATGGAAGCTCGGACGGTAATACAGCTATTTCAATAAGTGATGTTGCTACAAATATTGTTTCTGATTATAATAATTTGTTTAGTCTAAATGGTGATGTAGGGAAAGCAAATGCTACTTATTGGCATACTTTAGCAGAATTTCAAAATGCAAGTGGAACTGATGCAAATTCATATAGCGCAGAAGTTACTTTTGAAAATGATACAACAGACCTGCATATAACAGGCTATTCAGAATTACTATTTGGAACTCCTTTAGCCTCTGTCCCAACAGATATTGATGGCGAAATACGCAGAAATCCACCATTCATTGGAGCGGATGAACCACCTCCACCACTAAGTGGAACTTATACAATTGGCATTGGAGGAGATTATCCAACAATTTCTGAGGCTGTAAATGATATTAAAAGACTTGGAATTGGTGGAGATATTACATTTAATATTTTAGATGGAAGTTATAATGCTCAAATTAATTTGGATAATGGTATTCCAGGTAGTAGCTCATCCTACATCATAACTTTTCAATCTAATTCAGGTGATCCAAACAATGTCTTAATTTCACATTCAGCTACATCAACTGATAATAATTTTGTTTTTCGAATTGATAATGTAAATAATGTTAAAATTAAAAATCTTTCTTTGGCTGCTACCGGCACAACCTATTCTAGGGTGATACAACTTATAAATAGAACCAACAACTTAGAATTGGCAGGCAATATTCTTAATGGGACAAATCCTGATAATGCATTCTATGACGGTGCAATTATACTTGCCAATGAGAATTCTAATCTTGATAATTCTATAATAAGTAACAACGTCATTAATAATGGATTTTATGGAATTTGGGTTAGATCTTCAGAAGGTGACTCAACAATAAATTTAGAGCTAAGCAGTAATACAATAACCAATAGTAGAATTTCAATTTACTTACATTATTTAGATTCACCTGATATTATTGAAAATTCTGTAGTAGGTGGAAGAATAACTATTTCTAATATCTATAACTCTCTAAATTTTGAAAAAAATGAGATATACACTGATAATTCTACAACTGGTTCTGGTGTTTCATTTAGCGGAGTTTTATGTAATGCAATCTCAAAAGGTAGAATTGTAAATAATTTCATTCAATCAAGTGGTTTAGGTTTAAGATTTACTGGCTCTGAAAATCTAGAAGTTTTCTTCAATACAGTACAAAATTATGCAGGTTCTGATACTGATGCCTCTTTTGAACTATCAGGTGTTGATAATGATGGGATTACAATCCAAAATAATATTTTACAAAACAAAGCTAGTGGATATGCTTTTGATTTTGGTGGCGGAAACAATATTATTTCTGATTATAATAATCTTTTTACAAACGGAGATTTTATTGGGAAATTTGGAACACAAGAAATTGCTACTTTTGAAGATTATAAAACCCAAACTGGAACTGAAACAAATTCTTATAACGAAAATGTAACTTTTGCCTCTGCTACAGATCTTCACATTTCAGCAGTTGGGACTCCACTTTTAGGTACACAAATAGCCGGCATCACAACAGATTTTGATGGTGATTTAAGAAATAATCCGCCATTTATTGGTGCAGATGAACCTAGTTTCCAAACTTCAACATTAACATTAAATATTTTCTTAGAAGGACCTTATAACTCCGGAAGCAATAATATGAATTCAACGCTTTCAGTTCCTACTTCGTCACCATTTACCGGTTACACAAAAGTTGTAAATAGTGTTCCAACAAATGTTGTTGATTGGATACTTGTAAAATTAGTTGATGAAAATGATCAGACAAATGTTATTGCGGGACAATCAGCATTTTTATTGGAAGATGGTTCAATAGTTTCAGCAGATGATTTGACATCACTAAAATTTACAGTTACTCCAGCATCATATTATATAGTTGTAGAACATAGAAATCATTTATCTGTAATGAGTAATGGTGCAATAACTCTTACTAATTGAAAGGTTTTGCAAATGTGATTTGGTGCACATAGATTTATCCGCACAAATAATATCTTGGGTCTTTATTCACCAGAGATCTATTTGTTCTAATTAATAAAAATACTACCGATAATGGTAGTTGAATTAACAAAAAAACTAAACTAGTTTAGAATCAGATTCGCCATCTTTTAACAAAAGCCAAGCATTCGTTCATTTTATAATTTAATTTAAGAGGTAACCATGCATACTTTTAAAAATAGATCTCTATCATTATTGATCATATTATTTTTAGCTGTTCAAATAAATGCGCAAGAAGATAAAAGGAATCTACTTCACCCAACTCAATTAATTCAATTCAAGCACCACTGCCTATAAATATTATTGGTCTAAATGGCTCTTCAGTACTAAACGTTATGAGTCCATTAGACCAAAATAATGAAGAATATGGAACAATTGATTTAAAAGCTGCTACAGATGATCCAGCTAACTCTGATGATGTAAAATTTAAATTATGGAAAAATCCAAACCAAGAATTAATGTTCGGGGGAAGCTTTGAAGCAACTGAGAATATAAAAGCTACTAGCATTACAGCAAGTAGTAAAATTACAAGCAGTACCTTTAGAATGACAAGTGGAGGGGGACTTAATAAAATACTTACCTCAGATGCTAATGGAAATGCAACTTGGCAGACTCCCTCAAGCGGTGGTAGTGGTTCTATTGATGGACTTTCAGATGGGAAAAGTTCGCCAGTTAATGGGAATGTGTACTTAGGCCAATATGCTGGAGATACCGATAATAGCACATCTTTTAAAGGAAATACCGGCTTAGGCTACGGAGCTCTTGGTGATTTAGCCACAGCAAATGATGGCGAAAATACAGCAATTGGATACGGTGCAATGGATAAATATACTGGTGGGCTTGGAAATACTGCTATAGGATTTAACTCATTGCACGGCTTCAATGGCCCTGCTGTTGGAGATCGTAATACTGCTTTAGGAAATGGGGCTTTATATAAAAATACAGCTGGTGATGGGAATGTGGCAATTGGTTTTGAAGCTGGATATGATGAAACAGGGAGTAATAAATTATATATTCATAATGCACGTTCAACATTTCCACTTATTTGGGGAGATTTTCAAGGTGCAGACGTAAAAATTAATGGCAGTTTAGAAGTTACACAAGGAATTACTGGAACCATTTCTCCTCCATCTGATATTAGATATAAATCCAACATAAAATCCTTAACCAATTCTTTGGAAAAATTAATCAATATCCGCGGTGTAACTTACGATTGGAAAGTAGAGGAATTCCCGAAAAAGCAATTTAATAACAGAAAGCAAATTGGAGTTATTGCCCAAGAAGTTGAAGAAGTTTTTCCTGAATTGGTTCATACCGATGATGATGGTTATAAAAGTGTTGAGTATTCAAAATTTACTGTACTTTTGATTGAAGCAGTAAAAGAACAACAAAAAATGATTAATGAACTAAAAAAGCAGAACTCAGAAGTTAGCACACAGAATTCAGAATTAGAAAAAAGATTAAGCAATTTAGAAAGTCTTGTTAAAACTAATAGATTTACTAAAGCCAGTAATTAAATTTTTGAATTGACGAATATTATTTAGGAAATTTCTATCTAGAATTATCAATAGTTTTCAGAGAGTAATTAAATACCAAGAAAAGTTTAAGTAAATACTAATTATTTTTATTCCATAATTGTGATTACTATGATAATTTTATTTTTTCATACATTCATTTAGGAATTTATTTCTCACTTTGAAATTTAATATTTTCATTTGGATGTTTCTTTGTTCAATATATCTAGAGTTTTTACTTTTATTTCAGTATCTATTCTCTGACATCTTAATTAGACTTACACCTATTTACAAATTTGAGAGTTTACATTATTATGGTTTTATTAAAGAAAAATTATTTGTATGAGCCAATTTATCTTGCTTTTACGCATGTACTAGTATGAAAGTTTAGAATTGTTTTTCTTTTGAAAAGTGCTCCAAATCACAATTAGACTAATAACTTTGTAAAAAATGTTTTAATATTTGACAAACTATCTTTTTACTTTATTTTTCTTGCGGGGTTAATAAGTTGTAACATCGCATTTTGAAAATTACATTTCATAATTTTTATTTTACAAAGTGTTAAATGCTCTTGATGATACTGTAAAACTACCCATTTAGGTAGTTGATTGATTAGATAGTTTACTTTATTTTGGTATATAATTCGATAATTTGACTGATTAAAATAAGCATTCCTAATTGCTTAAAAAGTGAGGAAAAAATGAAAAAATAATAAATGTAATTACCCTTTTACTTACCTCTGCAACTTTAATGTTTGCACAGCTTACAATTGAAATTAGTGATAATATGCAAGTAGAAACAACCGGCGGTGTTTATATTTCCGGTGCAGCAGATGTTATTGAAAACGGCTCTGGCTACTTAAAGGGTGTTGTGGAATCTTCTTCCCTATCTGGTGCAAATCAATTTGCCGGATTAACATTTGGAAGTGGGTATTCAGGAACAATAACGAGAACGACTGGAACTGCTTTATCAGCAGCTACTCCTAAAACATTTTAAGAAGTTATAAACTTGTTTCAGGTTCAGTACTAAATACAAGCTTAAGCTCTAAATATATCTCAACGGGGGCTAACGATGAAGACAACAATATTGAACTCCATTTATATATAAAAAGGTTGGAGCAGCTTGGACAGGCTACTCAAATAATACAACCTCTCCAAATGTAGCAAGTGCTGCAAGCGTTAGTATTCCAAATGGAACTTCTGAGTTTACAATTTCTGAAGGTATTGAGTTGCAGCAAGAATATTTTTAGAAGGTCCTTACTCTACTGGAACAATGTCTACTTCAATTCATGGTTTAATACCAGCAGCATCTCCATATACAGAAGCACCAAGAACAGCAAGTGCAATTCCGGCAAATGCTGTAGATTGGGTTTTAGTTAGTTTAAGAAATACAACTTCTCCATTTGCAGTTGTTGCGTCTCACTCTGCATTTGTTAAGAATAATGGAATGATTATAGATGATAATGGTAACGAGTTTACCGGAGTTCCGGCTTCTGCACCTGGAACTTATAAAATTTCTGTTAAACATAGAAATCATTTAGCAGTTATGACAAATACTAACCCAAGTTTAACTCGGGCAAGCAATTAGAGAAATATTTAATAATTTTTAATACTGACTTAATTTTATTTTAATAAATTTTATTTAGTTTTCCAAAAAGTTTTGTTAACTATCTATTATTTAATTAACACTAAAAACTGAATAGTGATATAGAACACAAAAATGAAAATCAAATGTATTAATTTTGCAATCAAACAAGTGAGGGAAAAATGAAGAAAACAGTTTTACTTTCGGTCTTTTTCTTTGTGGCAGTTAGTCTTGTAAATGCCCAAGTAAACAAAGAAACAAAAAAGATCTACCAATTAAAGAAGCTGCAAAGTGCAGTGCAAACAGTTGCTAAAACTGCAAACGGCAGCGGAACAAATTCTACACAAGCTGTTAATGTTGTAACTTATGATTTTACAACTGGTTCAGGACAATATTACGGAGGGCTAATGGTGCTGTTGAATTAGAAACTGGTGTTTGGGCAATGATTGCTGGTGATGCTAATACAATCCTATTGATGCATCTGATAAGGACTTGCAATAAAGAATTAAACTGGATATTTGAATAGTGATTTAAATGATGGATGTTACAGATCTGATAATATGACTTGATTAATAGGAATAACAAATCTTCCAAGTGCCAAACTAAAATTTATTATTTAAATAATGGAAAATATAATGAAAAAAATATATTACTTTTCTTGCTTTATAATACTTCATTTATTTCAAACAGGCTCAAACATATGTATCAATTATATGGAAATCAAGTGTTGTGAAAATTCTTTATCTAACTGCTACTATTGCAGCCGAGCCTATATTTGTGCTATACTTTGATTTACTTTTAATTCAGCACTTTTCTAATCCAGTATTGTGAAATCCTCTAATTGGGTTTGTTTCTCAAATGCAATCGTGGCAGTTTCAGACTCAATCTACAGTGTTGCTGTGAAAAATGTACAAGTATCATTTATGATAATTTTGATGTGTGGCAATGACACCATCCAATACCATATTTAGTTACAAATTGGATATCCGCTGCACAATGAACTTCTGGAAGTGATGTGTTTGATCAAATAATTACATTACACAGTAGATGCACTCAAATAAACGTTTTAAATCTGATACGACCTTCCAGTAGAACTAAAATCATTCCAAGTTAACGCAGTAGAAGGAACAAAAGCTCAATTAAATTGGGAAACTGCAACAGAAGTTAACAACTATGGTTTTGAAGTAGAAAGAAGATTAGCAACTGTTGAATCAGCAACAAAAGCAGAAAATGCTGTTGCATCAGAAGTTGCAGAAGTTTGGGAAAAAGTTGCTTTTATTGAAGGACACGGAAACAGCAACTCACCTAAGTTATATTCTTTTACAGATAAAAACTTAAATGGCGGAAGCAAATTTGTTTACCGCTTAAAACAAATAGATATAGATGGAACTTTTGAATACTCAGATGCAGTTGAAATAGAAGTATTGCCAACTAAATATGAGTTATTCCAAAATTATCCAAATCCGTTTAACCCAAGTACAAAAATTAAATTCTCTATGCCGGAAGACGCAAAGATAAACATCAATATTTATAATGTTCTTGGAGAAAAGTTGCCTCAGTAATTAGTGAAGAATTAAAAGCCGGTTTCCACCAGGTTGATTTTAACTCAAACTCAACTGGTTATCAGTTAGCAAGCGGCGTTTACATTTACACAATTGAATCAAAGAATTTTTCCAAGTTAAAAAATGATTTTAATGAAATAATTATTGAGAGGGCAAAAGAATGCAAACAAATGTATATCCAGAAGATTATTTAAAAGAAGATTATGTTAATGATTCTGACGATTATGTAAAAGATTTAGCAACAAACAGAAAAAGAGATTTATACTTAAAAATTGGCATGGGAACAGTTTACGTTCTGTTACTCGTAGTTTCCATTATGGTTGTTTAAGTAATTTGATAATCGATTAGTATTTAAAAGCCCTTAATTATTTAAGGGCTTTTTTAAATGCAAAAATGAGGGGTAAAAATAAATGGAGAAAATTTTACTATTTCAAATAGCCAACCAAAATATTTATAAATAGCTTCACAATAACAGAATTACCAACCTCTGTTAAAAATAATTTAAATATTTAATTTATTAAACATACTTGTTAATTCTAATTTTATAGCTAAAAATAGGACAATATCTCTTTAAGAGATCAAAAATTATATTACTTTTTAATTAACCAAACAAAAAGGCGGGAAAATGAAAAAACGCATCACAAAATTCGGTTTATTATATTTATTATTAGGACTGTTTGTCTCGGTTTCGGCACAAACTCCTGTTGACTGGGACAGAGTTCCTGAAGAAGTTAGAAATACAAATGCCTTTAAAAGATTAGAATGGTTCTACAGAACAAGAGAAGATTCACGTGGTGTCTTTCCTAAAAACTTTATCCAAGAGCAAAAAGTTAAAGAATTGGGTAAAATTAAAACTTATGTCCAAAAGGGCAATAAAATTCAAACTACCTCTGATCATTGGGCAAATATTGGACCAAAAGCAATTGATATGACTAGTAGTTTTATACCATATTGGGGAAGCGTTAGCGGTAGAGTAAGAGGTGTTGCTGTGCACCCCACCAACCCAGACATAGTTTATATTGGAGCTGCGGCTGGCGGTATTTGGAAAACAACTGATGGGGGAACAAGTTGGACAGATATGAGCGGCGATTTAAACTTATTAACATTCGGTGCAATTGCGATTGATCCGAATAATACAAACACTGTTTATGCAGGAACAGGAGAATCTGCAGGAGGTTTTAATACAACGTTTTTTGAAGGAGATGGTTTGTATAAAACAACAGATGGTGGAGTTAGCTGGACACATATTACGAATGGGTTTGGCTCAAATACACAATTTAGTGATATTGAAGTAAGTCCGCACAATTCAAATATTATTCTTGCAGGTTTAGGTTCAGCAAACTGGAATATCGGGAGTCAAGTTAATGAAGGAGTTTGGCGAAGCGCCGATGCAGGTTTAACATGGACAAGAGTAAGTACTAGCACAGACGCATTTGATGTTGCATTTGACCCTACTACAAGTTCAACTAAAGCTTATGCAGCTTCTGCTAGTTCTACAGGCGGTTTTTTGATTTCAAACGATGCAGGTGCTACTTGGACACAAAGTAATACTGGTTTACCAACACCATCAACTTTAAAAAGAATTCAATTTTCAATATCTATGTCCTCTCCGGGAACAATTTATTCAATTGTTTATCCTGGAGGTGGCGCATTTGATGTTTATAAATCAACCAATTTTGGAGCTTCTTGGTCGCATCTTACTCCACTTGCAGGCGATGCTAATCAAGGCTGGTATGATCTGTGTGTTGCTGTTAATCCTTCAGATCCCAACACTGTTTTTTTGGGAATGCACAAATAGCCAAAACCACTAATGGGTCAACAATTTCACTTGTTTTACAAACACCATCAGGGAAACGGTGCCTATTGGGACACTCCAACTCACACTGATATTCATAAAATTGTATATGCGCCTTCAAATGCAAATATAATGTATCTTGGCTGTGATGGCGGTATTTACAAATCAACAGATGGTGGTACAACTTGGATTAATAAAAATAATGATATAAATACACTTCAATTTTATAATGTTGCCTCTGATCCAGAAACGAAAATATTTTATTTGGTGGGGCTCAAGATAATGGAAATTTCAGCACTTCTGATAAAGGTGCAACTGATTGGGTTTTGAAACCAGTGGCGATGGGATGGAATGTTTTGTTGATTGGAATAATTCAAGTAATATTTTCATGAGTACTCAAAATGGTAGTTTATTAAGAAGTATTAATGGGGGTTGAGTTGGCTTAGTGCCCTTACTTTATCATATTCACCTGCATGGACAGCACCTTATTGGCAGCATCCTTCTAATTCTACTTATATTTATGCAGCTGATAAATACATAAGAAGATCAACTAATTCCGGTGCGTCATGGGGTTATATATCATCAGCTTTTGCGAATACTATTACATCGGTTGCACATTCCACAGCTAATACGAATAAAATGATGGCAGTCGGAAGTTATTATGATACAACTCCGCAAATTTCAATTTCAGCTGATGAGGGTGGTTCTTGGACTGATATTACAACGAATATAACGGCTAGCTTTACGGCAACAAGTATTCAAAAAGTTGCTGCTGATCCAAGTGCTGAAAATACTTTCTATCTTTGTCGTGTTTCTTACGGTGTTGGCCAAGTATTAAAACTACTGATTTTGGTACAACTTGGACTGACATTAGCGGAAATTTACCAAAAATTTCTCATAACGATTTATTCGTTGATCCTGCAAATACAAACCATCTGTACGTTGCCAATGATTTTGGAGTTTATTGGTCAAATGATGGTGGAACAGTCTGGAATAAATTAAGTAATGGAATGCCTTTTGTTCCTGTATTAGACTTTGATTTTTATGTAAATGGTTCAACTCGTTTGATACGTGCAGCATCTCATGGGCGTGAGTTTTTGAATTACAAATAGACACACCTCTTGAAAAAGTTTATGTTGATCTAAAAGTTATGTTAGAAGGTGCTTATTCAGGTCCTAATATGAGTACTGCAATTGCAGGGTTGTTCCAAATAATCAGCCCTATAATGTTGCTCCATGGAATTATGCTGGAACGGAAACGGCTTCTATTTCTCCGGAAGTGATATAGTTGATTGGGTTTTAGTTGAATTGAGAACTGGCGGAACACCAGCCACAGCAACAAATATTGTTGAAACTAAAGCGGCTTTATTGAAGCAGGATGGAACTATTGTAGATGCTGATGGAATTACAAACTTAAATTTTAGTGTTGCAGCAGGCAACTATTACATTGTAATTTATCATAGAAATCATTTGCCGATTATGTCTCCCACTGAAATAACATTAAACTAATCTATATTTAACTCAACCTTTTATCGCTCTTTTGATTTTTATACAAAGATCATGAGAGCGATAAATTTTAATAAGCAATTCTTTTCAATAACCAGTTTTCTTATTTTCTCTTATCAACTAGTATTTGATAGAAATATAATTTATAGCACATTCCAAAAAATGAATTTGTTGTACTATATTATCTTAGAGGCATTGAGACAAAACTATAACAAGACAATTTGAGACTTATGAAAAATAAAAATACTATGCATAATAAAAAGTTAAGCGAAGAAGATTTGGAAGACTTGGTTTCCGGCAAGAAAAGGAATTTGAACCATAACATTTTTTTTATGACTTTATATTTAGTACTTGTAGTTTTATCACTATTCATATTCTAATTTTGCAATAGTTTTTAAACCTTTCAAATAATAGTAATCTCTATTTCTTCATGATTTATTGCTCTATTATTCACCTCAAATTTTCTTATATTTAATCTGCTATTGAAAAATAATTGACCTTGATTTTTACACATTATTTCTGTTTTTTCAGTTAATTCTTTCGATAATTAATTGTAATTATTTAAGTGAACTTTATGCAAAAATATTCTATAAAAATATTCATTCTACTTTTAACTTTTTCATCAATTCAATTTTCCCAAACAGAGATTGGAAAGTATGCCGGTGAGTTTTTATCGCTTGGAGTTGGCGGCAGAGCTTTAGGCATGGGCGGCGCAAATGTTGCAGTTGCCAACGATGTAACTGCCGGATATTGGAACCCCGCCGGATTGGCAAGAATGGATTACCCGCAAATTTCTTTAATGCACGAAGAACATTTTGGAAGTTTAGTAAATTATAATTACGGTGCAGTTGCAATTCCATACGGTACAGATATGAGTTTTGGAATCAGTGCAATCCGTTTAAGTATTGATGGAATTTCGGATACTCGTAATGCCGGATTTGATAGAGAAACCGGAGAATCAATAAATCTACTCGATCCAAATTGGCAAATACTTCATCCCAATTGGGGTTTGGATAAATCTAAAATAACCGATTTCAGCAATACAGATTGGGCATTCTTTTTAACATTCGCAAAACGCCAATCAGATAAATTTTATTGGGGCGCAAATGTAAAATTTATTAGAAGAGATATTGCAGAGTTTGGTGCAACAGGCATTGGCTTTGATGTTGGAGCTGTTTACATGCCTTATGAAAATTTTTCGGTCGGTGCAAACTTGATGGATGTTACAACAACCTTACTTGCATGGGATAACGGAAGAAACGAATTAATTTCTCCAACTGCAAAAATTGGAACAGCTTACATGTTTGAATTTCTCGGCGGACAAATTACTCCCGCTGTTGATTTTGATGTAAGATTTGAAAACAGACAATTTGCATCACAGTTTAATTTAGGTCCAGTTAGTTTTGATACGCGTTTAGGTTTAGAATATAGTTTTAAAAATATTATTGCTTTCAGAGGCGGTTACAACGATGTAAAACAATTTACAATCGGTGCTGGTGTAAAACTTCCAAAGCTTAATATTGATTATACATTTGCCACTTTTAACGAAACAAAAGCAAACGGACTTCCAGATACACATCGCATATCTTTAATTTTAACATTAGAAGAACCAAAGTTCTTAAGAAAATCTGAATAACAAAAAATTCCTTTGTATTCTAAGTGAATTTTCCTTTGTGTGCTTTGTGGTTAAATGTTTTTGAAAAACAATAACTTATTAAAAACTAGATTTCCGATTAAAGTATCTTGCCATTCGGCAGACAAGTTCGGAAATGACAGAAAGATAGTGAGTTTCAATTCTAACCAATTTCTTCTTTTTCATTTTTTTTTAGTATAATTACAAACACTAATATTTTAATAAAAAGATGAAACAAATTATATTCATTCTCATATCAATAGTCATTTTCACAGCTTGTTCAAGTTCTGAAGAAACAACTAAGAAAGAAATTACATCAGAAGTTTCAGAAAATACCATTGTCTCTCAATCCGGAAAACTTTTGGTTAAATTACCAAGCGGATGGACTAACACATTAGATAATACTGAGACTGTTTTTGATATTTGGCTTGTTAGTCCGGCAAATAATGCTGTAATCGGTTTCACTCCTTTTCAATAAATAACAAACAAGTTGAAGATATTGATAATGATGAAGACGCGATCAAACTCTTAACAAAATTTGCACGGGAAAGTAAAAAAAAATAGAGACGCTGATTTTTAAACGAAGATGAAGAAATTATAATTGCTGAAATAAATGGATTTATGGCAACTAATCTAAAATATGAAATTGATGGGAAATTTTTTAACTCAATAATTTTTGGAAAAGATAAAGTTTATTATGAATGTTTATCATATTTCAGCAATAAATATGAAGCAGAAGAAGATGAATATGAAAAACTATTTTCACTTCAAAAACTTGTTATTGAATCCGCGCGATTAAAAAACTGATCTTTTAGAACTTTCCCAAATAAATTCTGAATGTAATTCTAATTCCTTGGCATATTTATAATTATTATTTTCCAAACTTATTAATTTCAACTCAATTAAAAAGAGCGGACTTACAAATTCATTACTAAGTAATTCAACATTCATCTTTTTTAAGAAATTATGATTCATCATTTCTGTAAAAATAAACGTGCAGAGTTTTCTAAAATCATCTAAGTAAGCATCAATTGTGTAAAGACTCTTTTCCAATTTTATGCTATTCAAATTTAGCAATATCTTTATGAACATTCGTTCGTTTTCTAGATTCCAGAACTCTAATATATTTTTAGAAAGCATTGAAAAAAAACTTTTGCGGTTTGGAAAGATTATTTATTAAATCATCTGTGAGAATTATTGTCCCAAAATTTCTGCTGCTAAACTCATTTACAATTTCTTTTAATATTTCCTCCTTAGAGAAAAAATGATTATAAATTGCACTTTCACGCTTGTTTACAGCTTTTGCAATTTCCCTAACTGAAGCCCCATGATAACTTTTTTCTGCAAATAACTTAAGAGATTCTTTTAGTATTTGTGATTTGGTATTATTTGTTTCTTCCATTTAGCAACTCATTTTATGAACGAACGTTAATATAAAAATAAGTTTATTAAATAAAAATAGAATATGGATATTAAAATATAAGGGGAAACGTTAAAATGGAGTTTTTACTAAAAACCTTCGGGCTCCCTCCCAGAAAAATTGGCGGGCAATAAAACCTCGAAGGTTTAGTAGAATTTAATTTATCAAGATAAATCAGTTAATAATTTATTAAGTTTTTCAATAGAACTTTCCCAATCACTTTTTTTGTTCTTCTTTTTCGATTACTTCTGCTGGGGCATTATTTACAAATTTTTCATTTTCTAATTTTTTAGTGACTCCAACTAATGCGCCTTCTAATCTTTTAATTTCTTTCTGTAATCTGTCTTTCTCAACTTCTAAATCAATCACACCTTCAAGCGGAATATAAATTTCGCAATTTTTAATTACAGATGATGCACTCGCTTTTGGTTTTTCAATATCATTACCAAATTTTAGATCATCAATTCTTCCAAGTGATTTAATATATTTTATTTGATCATCAGCTAAATTATCTGTCTTTAAAATTACTTTCATTTTCTTTGAGGGCGGAATATTCATTTCTCCGCGAATATTTCTGATACTTGCTATTATATTTTGAGTGAATTCCATTTTATCTTCAGCTTCTGTAGAAATTTTGGTTGAATCATATTTTGGAAAATCAGCAATTGAAATACTTTCTCCATCTTTTCTTTCAGCAGTTAAATTCCAAATTTCTTCTGAAATATAAGGCATAAATGGATGAATCATTTTAAGCATATTATCAAAATGTAAATTGCTCTGGTTAAAGCAGCCGATTTAATTTCTTCATCATCTGAGTAAAGTTTGTTTTTAATGAGCTCAACATACCAATCGCAGAAATCATTCCACACATAACTATACAAAACTTTTAGATGCGGTATTTATTTCAAACTTATCTAGAGCTGTTTCGTAGTTTTTTTAAGGAATTCTGAAATTTAGAATCAATCCATTCATCAACAAAATCAATATGTTTATCAACTAAGTTTTTATCTAACTTTATTTGTTCAGCATTCATCAATAGAAATCTTCCGGCATTCCAAATTTATTGGCAAAATTTCTACCAATTTCAGTTTTTTCTGTGCTGAATAAAACATCTTGACCTAAAGGAGCAATATAATTTATTGTAAACCTAAGTGCATCGGCTCCATATTCAGAAATAACATCAAGTGGATCTGGAGAATTTCCGAGAGATTTACTCATTTTCCTTCCTGCTCATCTCTAATTATACTGGTGAAATAAACATCCTTAAATGGAATTTCATTCATAAATTTCATTCCAGCCATAATCATTCGCGCAACCCAAAAGAAAAAATTATATCGGGACCGGTAACTAATAAATCGGTTGGATAATAATATTTTTGCTCTTCCTCAGAAGTAAAAACATCTTGTGCCCAAAGCCAGCTGGATGCCCATGTATCCAATACATCTTCGTCTTGAGTCCAATTTTCAATATCTTCGGGCGGATTTACATTACAGTAAATTTCCTTTGTGGATTTATTGTACCAAACCGAATTCGATGACCCCACCAAAGCTGCCGGGAAATACACCAATCTCTAATATTATCCATCCAATGCTCATAAGTTTTTACCCAATGATTTGGATGAAAATTTACTTTATTATCTTTAACAACTTCCAAAGCAGATTTTGCGAATTCATCCATTTTAAGGAACCATTGTTCGCTTAAATATGGCTCAATCGGAACTCCGCCTCTTTCTGAGTAACCAATATTGTTTGTATAATCTTCTGTTTTATCAAGAAGTTCTAATTTTTCAAATTCAGCTACAACCAATTTTCTTACTTCATATCTATCTTTATTTTGAAATGCTTCGGGCACGTTTTCATTTGTGCTGGCATCTTCATTAAAAATGTTTATCATTTCTAAATTATGACGCTGAGCCATTTCATAATCGTTAACATCATGAGCCGGAGTAATTTTTACCGCGCCAGTTCCAAATTCCATATCAACATAATCATCAGCAAAAATTGGGATTTCTCTATTTACAATTGGGAGTTTTACTTTTTTACCAATTAAGTGTTTGTATCTTTCATCATTTGGATTAACTGCAACACCGGTATCACCCAGCATTGTTTCCGGACGTGTTGTTGCAACAATTAAAAATTCATTACTTTCAACAATAGGGTACTTGAAATGCCAAAGTTTTCCATTACTGCTTCTGAAAATAACTTCTTCATCAGAAATAGCGGATTTTGAAGCCGGGCACCAATTTACCATTCTATAACCGCGATAAATTAAACCTTCATTATAAAGTTTTACAAACGTTTCAATCACTTTTTTATAATAATGATCGTCCATTGTAAAACGCTCACGTTCCCAATCACAGCTTACACCAAGTTTTCGTAACTGTTTTGTAATTATTCCGCCATATTTTTCTTTCCAAACATAACAATGCTTTAAAAATTCATCTCGGCCAATTTTATCTTTATCAATTCCCTGCTCTTTCAAATAATTAACAACCTTTGTCTCTGTCGCAATTGATGCATGATCAGTACCAGGAACCCAAAGTGCGTTAAATCCTTTCATTCTTTTATAGCGAATGTAAACATCTTGAATTGTATTATTTAAGATGTGTCCCATTGTTAGCATACCCGTAATATTAGGCGGAGGAATTACAATTGTATATGGCGTTTTTGTTTCGTCAATTTCAGAATGAAAAAGATTATGAGTTTCCCAATATTTATACCACTTGTCTTCCACTTCATTTGGCTTATAGGTCTTTGAAATTTCGTTCATATCATGCACATTTTTTTTGTTGGAATAATAAAATTTAAGAGGCAAATATAATTATAAATCGGTTAAGTTATTTTGAGAAATGAGTCAAGTTTTTCATCAAAAAACAATTTTACTAAAGCCATACTCTTACAAAAACCTAAAACTTTAATTTTTCTCAAAATAATTTAAAATCCTTATAAAATAAATTTCGAATCTATTTCCATTTTGAAGAAAAAACAACTGTTTGTCTCAAATTGATAAGACATGTTTCAATTAAGTTGAGGTCAATCACCATACTGCGTTTTGAGCTTATTTTGTTTACTCAACATCCTAAACTATCAAAAAGACATGCCGATAGTATATTAAAAGTTTAGGAGAAATTAAATGAAAGCTCAAGTATTAACAAATATCGCAGAATTTAACAAAGCAATCTCTGTTGAAAAAGTTAAATCAACAACTTTTACAGAAGAATTATTAAATACAAATAAATTGAAATACAACCTAGGTTTAACATATTTTGCGGCTGTAACAGTTTTGTTTGTTACTTTGTTTTTATAAAATTTAGGCTGACCCTAAAAGAAGTGTGAACAAAAAGATAATTGGCAATATAAAAGAGCCAATTGTTAAAGTGAATGCAATACTTTTATTTATGTCAACAACGAGTTTGTACCATAAATAAAAAATAAAAGCTTCAAGCAAGCTAATACTTAAAAAATAGTTTAGATCGAATTGAAGAATATTATTTACAATAAAAGTAAGCAGCATAAACACTATCATCGTCAAATCAATTCCGGTAAAGAATAATTTCTTCGTCATTAACACCTTCCACCTTAGTAAAATTATAATTGCAATTGCGGCAGAAAGCGCATAAAAAGTAATGTCATTTACCGAATCAATAACTTGCATAGTAATTTTATTACCAAAAACGATTGGGAAACTCAGTTTAGAAATTATAAAATAAATTGAAAAGTTTAAGAAAACATTTATTTCTCCAATTGTAGAAATTTTCCTTAACTGAAAGAGAGCAATTACTAATAAAGATAAAATCATTATTAGTAGAAAAATTATTTCTTTAGTCTTTAATGTAGTTTTTACTGAAAAAGAGAAAACCAAAATAAAAAACATCAAAAATCCCGAAAGGAATAATAGAACCTTTATTACTTTTAACAAATTTTTTATTGGAAATACACGCATGTTTAATATTTGTGTATTGAAAAAATCGGCAATATTAAATTTCTGTAATATGGGATGAATACCAATTAAAACTGCACTAAAAAGAAAAAATAGAACGGTAGATTCCAATCTATAATCGCCAAGATATAACAGAGCCAAAAAAATAAATACGAGTGAAAAGATCTCAATTATAAAAACAGTTGCCTCATGACTGACAATGCTCTTTTTAATAACATAATGCTGGTGTGCATTATCTCCAGAGAAAGGATCTCTTCTATTAAGTACTCTTATTAAGAACACTTTTACAATATCAATCAAAGGAACGGCTAATAAAATAAGTACGAAAGTAAGATCTAATGATTTTTCATGGTAATTTATTGAAGTTAACGAAGAAAGCAAAATTAGAAAAAATCCAAGAACAAGAGAACCTGTATCTCCTAAAAATACGCTTGCAGGAAACGCGTTAAATCTTAAAAAGCCAAGTGTACTACCGAGTAAACTGACTAAAATTAAAATTTGTAAAACATCATCCTTTTTGATTGCAAGAACAAGAAGCACAGAAAAAATAAGTAGTGAAAACCCACTTGCCAATCCATCTAATCCATCAAGGAAATTTATTGAGTTGATAGTTCCAATAATAAAAACGAGTAATATCAGATAATCGAAAGGCTGCGTTAAATGGATGCCAAATAGCGATATGAATGTATAATGTTGTTCTAAATAATAGACCAAAATAACTGCGGAAATATTTTGAATAATAAATTTTAAAAAATTATCCAATCCCATTACGTCATCAATTATTCCGGAAAAAACTAGAAGGGTTGCTGAAATTAATATCAGTTTAATTGATTCAAAATCCTCAACAAATGCATTCAACATTATGAGAACCATTAAAAAAATTATCAATCCACCCATGCGCGGAACTACACCTGAGTGTATCTTCCGACCACCTGGAACATCAACAATTTTTGTTCTTCTTAAGAACTCAATTAAGAATGGAGTAAGAAAAATTGTTGTAATTAAACTTGTAAAAAATACAAGTAAGTAGGTCATAAGAAACTATATTTTTAAATTAGAACCAAAATTTGATTTTATTAAAGATTAATTGTTAAAGTTACGCATGGGACAAGAATCTAAACATCATTTAAAACTATGTCGAAAGTAAAAATATTATTTTCGCTCAAAAATGATTCCGCTTGTGCAATTTCTATAAATTTTGATTGATTTTTTCTAACTACTAAAATTGTTTCATCTACATTTGCAGCAATAAATGAAGTCTCCTTTAATTGGCATAGAGATGAAGAATCATAAATTACATAATCATATTGCTCTTTAACTGTATCCATAAAATTCTTCATTCGTTCCGAGGTAACTATAACCGCCGGATTTTGAGGAAATTCTATACAAGTGATTAAATCCAAATTTGCATTATCTGTTTTTCGCACAATTTCATCAAGTTCTTTTTTTCTAAATAAATAATGTGCAAGTGATGGCGTTGCATTTACTTTGAATATTTTATTAAGTTCGGGTTTTTTTAAATCTGCATCAACAAGCAACACCTTAGAATCGCTATTTGATAAATGCCATGCAATGTTTGCGGCAATTGTGCTTTTCCCTTCTTCATTAAATCCACTAGTTACAAGAATAGTTTTTAAAGGTTTATCCAAATTTCCATATTTCAAATAGGTTTGTATATTCTCAAAAGAGTGAACAATTTTACGGTTTACCTCTTCATCTTCATCTTTTTTTTCTGAATCAAATAACATTGGTGATAAAGAAGAATAGTGAGGAATTTGTGCGATAATTTTATATCCCGCTTCTTCAATTTCTTCTGCAGAATTAACAATATCTAAATCTTTACCTTTACTTAATAATGAGGTTCCCAAGCCAATTAACAACCCGGCTAGTATACCCAATAAAACATTTAAAATAATATTTGGACTAACAAAACTGCCTGGCACATCTGCAAGCTGTATAGATGAGGGTTTCAGCTAAATAATTACTCTCTGTTTCTCTAACTCTTATTAATTTACTTTTTATTTTTAAAGCTAAATTATTTGAAAATCTTTTTGCTCTAACTTCCCTTGCATAATCTAAACTTGTGAATGGTATCTGGTTAAATTTATCCTCAAGAGAGGTCATTGTGTTAAAAATAACTGATTTAGTTTGATCAATTGCATTTACTTTAATTTGTGCTTCATAATATTTATTCACCAATTTTTCCAAAAAGCCAGTATCAGATATGTTATTTTTTTCAGAAATATTTTTGACAATTGATTTTAAGTGGGAATAAAAAGCTGATTTGTAAGTCTCAAATTGTTTAACATCTAATTCAGCTCCCCAAGGATATGAAATTGTAAAACCTCTTAATTTTTGCAATGGCGCTCTTAAATAATTCTGAACTTCTGAGCGTTCAATCTTTTGTTTTAGCTCAAAAAAAGGAGTGTCGTTAATAATAGAAATATCTGTGCTTATTTGAGGAAATTTATCATTAAGAATTTTTTGCAATAAATCTAATTTCATCTGATAAAACTGATTGTCAATTTCCACACCCTCCAACTCAGATTCAAATTCTGCAATTTCAGTTACAATTTTATCATCGGCAGAAGAAAGTCTGGTTAATGAAGAAATTGGAGGAGCACTTCCATCAGTTCTAATTTTTTCTTGCAATTGCTTATCTCTATCTACAAGAGATTTTAACATAAATATATAAGAACTCCTATCACTTATTAAACATTCTTGATAAATATTTTGTGAAACAGTATTTGCAATTTGTGCGGTTTTTTTTGCTTCATTGCTAAACGCAGATATTATAATTGATGTGGAATTTTTATCTTCTTTTATATCAATTGATTTTAACAAATCTTGAATACTGACATTTACACCACTAGTTCCTAATGATTGTTTAGCGCTATTTAACATTTCATCGGATTTAACTAAAGCAATTTCATTATCCAAAGACCCAGACTTGGACAAAAGACTATTGTTTATTGAACTATAATTAAAATTAATGATTGAAGTGGCTCTATATTGTTTTGGCATAATAAACGAAATTAATCCTGCAAGCAATGCGCCGCCAAGAACAAAAGCCAAAATTCGCCATTTTTTTTCTAAAATAATTGCAAGCCTTTTTTTAAGATGAATACTAGATGTAGAGGGTTTGTGATGTGAAATTTGTTCCATGGACTTTCTTAATTAATGATAGAAATTTTTATATAAATATTATTCTTAAAATACTAAGGATTGATAAAATTAACAATGAATATCGGTGTATATTGATATAAATCAAATACAATCAATCTCAAAAAAAAATAATAAAATTCGATGATATTTAAAAGAATTTGTGGATAAAAAAATTGTGGATGAAAAAATAGAAATACAAAATTTATCAGAAACTAAAGATGAAATTACAGATTTAAAAACTCAAATTTCTGACCTCCAGATTGAAATTAGAGAACAAAACCATAGAATAAATTTATATGGAGATATTTTTAACTCTTCAATTCTATCAACTGTTATTACTGATTTTAGTGGGAAAATTATTTGGGTTAATAAAGCTTTCTGCAATCTTACTGGCTATACCTTCGAAGAGGTCAGCAATAAAAATCCTAAAGTATTAAAATCCGGCAAGCATGATGACAGTTTTTACAAAAATTTGTGGAAAACTATTAAGGCCGGTAATGTATGGCAAGGTGAAATTACAAATAAGAAAAAAAATGGAGAGCTTTATCATGAGAAAATTGCAATTACTCCAATTTTTGATTCTAAAAATGAAATTACTCACTTTGTTGCAACTAAACAAGATATAACAAATCAGAAAATTAAAGACAATGACTTAAACGAATTATATATAAAATATGAAGAACTAGCTTATATTTTTAATCAAAGTCCCGCAATTGGATTTTTATGGTCAGCCAATGACGATAGGACAGTCGAGTTTGTTACCGAAAACATTAAACAATTCGGTTATTCGCCCTCGGAGTTTTACACACAAGATTTAACCTTCTCAGATATAATTTTTCCGGCAGACAAAGAAAAAGTTGTTAATGAAACTAAGGAAATAATTAAAAAGGGAAAAGAAAAAATTAAGCAGCATTACAGAATAATAACAAAAAAAGGAGAAATAAGATGGGTTGATTCTTACGGTTTTGTTAGGTTCGAAGATCAAAATTCTGTAACACATATACAAGGCGTTCTACTAGATGTAACTGAAAGAAAAATTGCTGAGGAAGATGCGAAACAGCAGCTTGAACAGCTAATGCAGGCTGATAAAATGATTGCTTTGGGAACTTTAGTTTCAGGAGTTGCTCATGAGATTAATAATCCAAATAATTTTGTTTTATTAAATATTCCCTTAATAGAAAAAATTTGGAATAATGCTTTACCCATTTTAGAACAGTATTATGAACAAAACGGCGATTTTAATTTGGGTGACAATTTAAAATATTCTAAAATAAAAAATAGTATGCCCCTTTTAATTTCAGGAATACATGATGGCTCTCAAAGAATTAAAACTATTGTTGAAGACTTAAAAAGCTTTGCCCGTAAAGATGATCAAGGTTTTGATCAAGAAGTAGATTTAAATAAAGTTATAAAAGCCGCATCAAATTTAGCTGCAAATTTAATTTCTAAATCAACCGATAATTTTAATATTAACTATTTGAAAGTTCCCGTAATTGTAAAAGGAAATAAACAAAAATTAGAACAAGTAATGATTAACCTAATTGAAAATAGCTGCCAAGCTCTTTCAAGCAGAAAAGAATCTGTTACAATTGATATTGAAAAAGACACAGAATTTGCGATAATAAATGTTAGAGATGGTGGAAAAGGTATTGAGCAAAATAAACTTAAAAAAATTACTGACCCATTTTTTACAACAAAGCGAAATAAAGGCGGAACAGGTTTGGGCTTATCAATTACATCAAAAATTATTATGCAGCATAAAGGATCATTAAATTTTGATTCAAAAGAAAATGTTGGAACAACGGCAACTATAAAAATTCCTTTAAAAAAGGCTTAAATAAATATTATGACTGAAATTAAAAATCCAAATAAACCAATACTAATAGTAGATGATGAAGTTAATTTGCTTCACTCATTTGATTTAACATTGAGTGACGCTGGAATTGATAATTCAGTTTTATGCAGTGATAGCAGAAAGGTTGAAGAGATAGTTCATAACAATGAATTCTCCTTAATACTTTTGGATTTATCAATGCCTTTTATAAGAGGTGAAGAGTTATTAGAAAAAATTGCTCCTGAGTTTCCGGAATGTCCAATAATTGTCGTGACAGGTGATACTGAAATTGAAACTGCAATTAAATGTATGAAGTTAGGTGCGTTCGATTACATTGTTAAACCAGTTGAAAATACTAGGTTTGTAACTATTATAAAAAACGCATTAACAATTAGAAACCTGCGTGATGAAAACACCACACTAAAAACAAAACTAATTACAAATAATTTAGAATACCCTGAGGCATTTGAAGAAATAAAATCAATTAGTCCAAAAATGAAATCAATGTTTCATTATATGGAAGCAATAGCCAAAACCTCAGAGCCCATACTGGTAACCGGCGAAACTGGTGTTGGTAAAGAATTAATTGCGAGAGCTTTGCATAGTCTCAGTAATAGAAAAGGGCAGTTTGTAACAACAAATATTGCCGGATTAGATGATCAAATGTTTTCTGATACATTATTTGGACACAAACGCGGTGCATTTACAAACGCTAATCAAGATAGAAAAGGACAAATTGAAAAAGCTTCTGGCGGAACAATTTTTTTAGATGAAATTGGTGATTTAAATTCTCAATCACAAGTTAAGTTACTGCGCCTTCTTCAAGAAAAAGAATTTTATCCTTTAGGTTCAGATAATCCGAGATTTACCGATGCCTTAATAATATTAGCCACAAATAAAAATTTGGTTGATATGGTAAATGAAAGTACTTTTAGAAAAGATTTATTTTACCGATTAAATGTTCATCACATTACTCCAATTCCGCTGAGAGAACGGTTAGAGGATTTACAAATTTTAGTTGAGTATTTTTTAGAAAAAGCAGCAAAAAGTTTTAATAAGAAAAAACCAACAGTTCCTAATGAATTATTTACATTACTTTCCACATATAATTTTCCCGGAAATGTACGAGAATTAAAATCGATGGTTTATGATGCAGTCAGCAGACATACATCAAAAATTATGTCACTAGATTCATTCAAAAAAACAATTTCCCCAAACAATCTCCACAAATTAGAAACTCTGGAAAACCTTACAAATCAAAAAGTGGTTTTCGGTGAAACACTTCCTACCCTAAAAGAAGTTCAGAATGAGCTTGTTCAAGAAGCTCTAGTAAGAACAAATAATAATCAAAGTATTGCCGCCCAATTATTAGGTGTAACCAGACAAGCTTTAAACAGACGTATTATTCAAGAAAAAGAACATCAGGAAGAAAATAAAAAATAGCTTAAAAATTGTTGTGTCTCATTCTAAGATTTATTTGTAAATTGTATTGCTTTATTTAATTTTCTTTTATTATTTAATAGGTATAATTCTCAAAATTATACACTAAAATTATTTTGGAATAGTCGATGCATAAACATTTAGGCAAAATTTTAATAATTTTTTTTCTTGCCACATTATTAAAAGCACAAGATAGCGTTTCCACATATTATCCATATTCAAATTTTATTACTTTAACCTTAGGAACCGGTTTAACTAAAGGTGAAACTGACTATCCAAATTCTGACATTGGATTTTTAGGAAAAGGAACCGTTGAATACTTTATTAAATCAAAAACTAAATTTTCTGTTGGTCTACATTTGGATGGCGGTTTTTCTCAAATTAATGGAAGCGGAATGAAATTAGAGGGTCCGCCAAAAGATTTTGAATCACAATTATTTGCACTTGGATTGGGTGCATCTTTAAATTATAAATTAAAAAACAATCTAGTTCCATTTATTGGTTTAGAAATGCAATCAATTTGGATTGATGTTAACCAATATTCAAATCCTCAAAATCCTAATATTAAATTGATAACTGATAAATCTGCAATTAACTTTTTAACTGAAGTTGGTTTGCGTTATGTAATTTCAGAATTGATTTCATTGAATGGAAGTGTTGGATTTAATTTTGTAAATGCCGATCATATTGACGGATTAAATATCTTAAATACTAAAAGTGATTACTTTACCACATTTAATTTATCATTATCATACGCGATTGATTTATCAGAACAAAATGATAAAGACAATGATGGAATTAGTGACTCAGATGATAATTGCCCTTACCAAGCAGAAGATTTTGACGGATTTGAAGATGAGGATGGCTGCCCGGAATTTGATAATGACGGCGATGGAATAATTGATAGTAAAGATAAATGTCCTAATGAAGCAGAAGATTTTGATGGATTCGAAGATAAGGATGGTTGTCCGGAATTTGATAATGACGGCGATGGAATTTTAGATGTAAATGATAAATGTCCTGATGAAAAGGAAGATTTTGATGGATTTCAAGATGAAGATGGTTGTCCCGATCTAGATAACGATAATGATGGAATATTAGACATTAATGATAAGTGCCCTAACGAAGCTGAAACATTTAACAATTTTGAAGATGGCGACGGCTGCCCGGATACAATTCCTAAAGCTGCAATTATTGAAGAACCAAAGGTTGAACAGCCTAAAATAGAAAAGCAGGAAACAGAACAAAAGATTGAACCCCAAAAAAATAGCAATAAAGTTTTGGTGCCAAGTGAGTTTTTATTAGAAGGCAAATCTACTTTTGATTCTGGTTCGCCAAAAATTAAAAGCAGCGCTTTTAATGCATTAAATCAAATAGCAGAACAAATTAAAAGTAATCCTGGATTAAAATGGAGAATTGAAGGACATATGGATAATTCCGGAACTCCGTTTGAAGTAAAAGCACTTTCGACCGCAAGAGCCAATGCGGTTTTGGAATATATGGTTTCAAAAGGAATTCCACCAACTACATTTGACGCAGTTGGATTAGGAGATCAATTCCCTGCTTCCTCAAACTCAACAGCATTTGGAAGAGAAAAAAATCGCCGAGTTATTATTAAGCGAATGAGATAGTCTTTAATTTCAATATTCAACTAGTCTAAAAAACTTATTACCCCACGAATTAACGCGGGGTAAAATTCTCACTTTGATTTAATTTAACCCAAATTCGATATGAATTAAAACTAAAATATTTTTCTAATTGCAAACTATTTGCATTTAGAAAAATTTTACTTACCTTTCTTTCATGGAAAAATTACTTTCATTAATTAGAGAATCCGGCGCAAAAATTACAAATCCGCGCAGACTTGTATTGGAGAAATTAACCGAAACAGATAAACCACTAACTTTAAACGAAATTTACGAAGAGTGTGAAATAATTGATTTTGCGAGTGTTTACAGGTCAGTTAAACTTTTTAACGAACTCGGCTTTGTTGAAGAAATTAATTTTGCCGATAAAAAAGTAAGATATGAATTAGCCTCAAAATTGCATCATCATCACGTAATATGTTCTGAGTGCGGAGAAATTAAAGAATTGCCAATTTGTCTTCTTTCAGAAATAGAGAAAATAACCAATTATAAAATAACCAAACATAGTTTTGAATTTATGGGGCTTTGTCCAAAATGCAAAAATTAATTTTATTTACGTTAATAATATTTTCTGCTTTTGCAATTTCTTGTGATGAGAAAAAACCGTTGCAAACTGATGATATAAATATTTCGGTCACACTGCCGCCTTTTGCAGATTTTGTAAAACAAATTACCGGCAATCGTGCCAATATAAATACTTTAATTCCCCCAGGTACAAATGCACATTCTTTTGAGCCAACCCCCGTTGATATCAAAAATTTGTTAAACTCAAATATTTATTTCCGCGTGGGAAAAATTTTCAATTTGGAAAATACAATTTTTGGCAAAGTGCATTTAGATACCACGGTTACTAAAACAATTGATTGCAGCAATGGAATTGAGATATTAAATAACGATCCACACTTTTGGCTTTCTCCCACAGATGTAAAAATAATTACTAATACTATGCTTAATGCGCTTATTAAATTATATCCGCAGCATAAAAATTATTTTACAAACAACAGAAATAAATTCATCCATAATCTAGATTCAATTGATAATATAAATTCTAAAATTATTTCAGAAAAAAAAAAACGATCGTTTTTTGTTTACCATCCGGCATGGACTTACTTAGCCACTCATTATAACTTAGAACAATTTTCAGTTGAGCAAGATGGTAAAGCGCCCAAAGCTAATGCTATTAAAGATTTTATAAATTTAGTGAAAAGTAAAAACGGGAGCGTGATTTTCTTTGATCCACATTTTGATAATGCTTCTGTTAACACAATTGCAAATTCTCTAAATATTAAAATTGATTCTTTAGATCCTCTTCCCGTAAATTATTTAGAAAATTTAGACACCATTGGTAAAAAATTTAATGAGTACTTAAAATGAATTTTGCAATTGAATTAGTTAACGTTTCTGCCGGTTACAAACCAAGCGAACCAATTATTAAAGATATTAATCTTAAAGTTGAAGAAAAAAGAGTTTCTGGGAATTATCGGTCCAAATGGCGGCGGCAAAACAACTTTATTAAAAGTGATACTTGGTTTATTAAAGCCAAATACGGGTAAAGTATTAATAGGCGGTAAAAGAGAATAACTCCGGATATAAAATTGGTTATGTTCCACAGTATTCTAACTTCGATAAAACTTTTCCAATTTCGGTTAAAGACGTTGTTTCAATGGGCATAAAAAATAATACTAATTCTGATATTGTTGAATCAGTTTTGGGAAAAGTAAACTTACTTAATAAAATCAATTCCCAAATAGGTCATCTTTCCGGTGGTGAGCAGCAAAGGGTTTTAATAGCGCGTGCATTAGCAACAAATCCAAAAATACTTTTATTAGATGAACCGACCGCAAGCATTGACACACAAACGGGCAACAGCATTTATGAATTGCTGACCGGATTAAATAAAGAGAAAACAATCATTCTAGTTTCTCATGATATTGGAGCAATTTCTAGAGCGGTTAAAAAAATTGCATGCATGAATAAAAAATTAGTTTATCACGATTCAAAAGAAGTCACAAAAGAAATGCTGGAAGAAACTTATCAATGTCCGGTTGATTTAATTGCGCACGGAGTTCCTCATAGAGTTTTAGATCATCATCACCATTAAAAGAAGAATTTATGTTAGAAATATTTCAATATGATTTTATGTTAAATGCAATACTGGCAAGTGTTTTAGCAAGTATTGCATGCGGAATTATTGGCACTTACATAGTTATAAAAAGATTAGTTTTTTTAAGCGGCGGCATTTCTCACTCTGCATATGGCGGAATTGGTTTAGGATATTTGTTTTCGTTTAATCCAATTTTTGGCGCAGTTGGTTCCTCAATTCTAGGAGCAATTTTTGTTTCAATAATGAGGAAAAACAAATTAGAGAACGAAGACACATTAATTGGAATTATTTGGGCTCTTGGTATGGCCCTTGGCGTTATGTTTATTGGGCTTTCACCGGGTTATGCGCCGGATTTAATGAGTTATTTATTTGGTAATATTTTAACCGTCTCTAAAAGTGAATTACTCTTGATGGCAATTGCTAATGTTATAATAATTTTTCTTGTGTCAATTTTCTTTAAGCAATTTCAAGCAATAACTTTTGATGAAGAATATGCCCGCACCATTGGGCTTAAGGTAGATCTATATTATCTAATCCTGTTCGTTTTAATTGCATTAACAATTGTGCTGCTCATAAAATTAGTAGGAATTATTTTAGTGATTGCACTTTTAACAATTCCTGCCGCAATAAGTAAGATGTTTTCCAAATCATTATTTACAATGATGATTTACTCAATATTATTTGGATTAACTTTTACTGTTGTTGGTTTATTGATTTCGTATTACTTAAATTTACCATCCGGTTCAACAATAATAATCCTTTCGGTTATAGGCTATTTTATTGCTTTTACCATAAATAAATTTGTAAACAATTAGAAGATATTAATGATTACTTGGAATGTTAGTCCAGAAATTTTTTCAATAGGCCCAATTTCAATTCGCTGGTATGGGTTATTATTTGCCGCCTCTTTCCTTATTGGCTTTCAAATAATGACTAAAATTTTTGAGAAAGAAAAGAAAAGTCAAAATGACCTAAACGATTTGCTATGGTATATGATTATAGGAACAATAGTTGGGGCACGTTTAGGACATTGCTTATTTTATAATCCCGAATATTATTTAAGCAATCCGCTTGAAATTTTAAAAACTTGGAAAGGCGGATTGGCAAGTCATGGAGCCGCAATTGGTATTGTTATAGCAATGTATCTTTATTCAAAACGAAAGGCAGGACAATCATTTCTATGGGTAATGGATAGAGTTGTAATAACAGTTGCATTAGCGGGATTTTTTATAAGAACCGGAAATTTGATGAACTCGGAAATTATTGGTAAAGCTACTGATGTTCCTTGGTCTTTTGTTTTTGTAAATGCTTTTGTTCCTGATCCAATGACTCCAAGACATCCGGCTCAACTTTATGAGGCCCTTTCTTATTTAACAATTTTTGTAATATTATTTTCTATTTATCAAAAATCTTATAAGACTTTAAAAGAGGGATACTTATTAGGAATTTTCTTAGTTCTAGTTTTTGTTGCAAGATTTATAATTGAATTTTACAAGGAAAATCAATCTTCTTTTGAGCAAGGAATGACTTTAAATATGGGACAGTTATTAAGTATTCCTCTTATTTTATGGGGGTTTTACTTGTTATTTAAAAGTAAAAAAGAAAGCGCATAACCACTCAATAATTTTCTAAATTTACTGTTATCTCAGTTTACTTTTACTGTAAGAGCAGAATGACAATTTTTCATTTTTGAAAATCATTAATACCAATTAAAAATAGTTTGGAGAAATACATGCTTAAAAAATTTGGCACATCTATATATATTTTAACAGCACTAACTTTATTATTAATAGGCTGTTCAACTGAAAAATCTAGTTATAACCCTCAAACAGATTCATTAAGATTTAAAGGTGAAACGCATTTAAGAAACATTAAGCAATTAACCTTCGGCGGAAACAATGCAGAAGCTTATTGGAGTTTTGATAGTAGACAATTAATCTTTCAAAGTGATTGGGAAAAAATAAATCCTCAAGGTTGCGATCAAATTTTTATTATGAATGCCGATGGATCTAAATTAAACTCTGGCGAGCAATACATTTTAGTCTCAACAGGTAAAGGCAGAACAACATGTTCTTATTTTCTTAAAGGCGATAAGAAAATTGTTTTTGCCTCAACTCATGAAGCTGATGAAAATTGTCCCGAATCTCCTATGTTTAAAGATGGGAAATACGTTTGGGCTATTTATCCAACTTATAATATTTATACAGCAAACGCTGATGGAAGTGAAATAACAAAATTAATTAGCAGTGATTTTTATGATGCTGAAGCAACGGTTTCTCCAGATGGGAAATATATAATTTTTACCTCAACAAGAAGCGGTGATTTGGAGTTATGGAGATATGAAATTGAAACCGGTAATTTATTACAATTAACTAACACACTTGGATATGATGGCGGCGCATTCTTTTCTCATGATTCTAAGAAAATTGTTTGGCGTGCAAGCAGACCAGAAGGGGAAGCCGCAGCTCAATATAAAGAGTTATTAGCTCAAAACTTAGTTGAACCAACTGCACTTAATATTTTCATAGCAGATATTGATGGAAATAATGTTGAGCAAATTACGGATTTACCTGGTGCCAATTGGGCTCCATTTTTTCATCCTTCCGATAAAAAAGTTTTGTTCTGCTCAAATCATCATTCACAAAAAGAAGGCGGCAGATTATTTGATGTTTTTATGATTGATCTGGAAAGCAAAGAAATAGAACAAATTACAAACAGCGGCACTTTTGATGCATTCCCTATGTTTTCTCCAGATGGGAAAAAGTTAGCATTTGCTTCTAACAGGCAAGCTGATGGCAAACCAACTAGAGCGACTAATATTTTTGTGGCTGATTGGATTGACAAGCCAACGGAAGCTGATTTAAATTTTAATTCAAATTAGGGTTAATCCAATGACCAAGGCTGAATACGAATCAAAATGGCTTAATGAAGTAAAAGCAGGTTTGTTAAAAAGTTTCCCCAATGATTTTATTGAAAATACTGAATTTGAAATTTTAGAGTTGCCAAAAAAATCTTTAACAAAAGGTGCTGAGATTTTTGGTGAAATAGAAATTATTGATACTGATGGAAAGACTTTTTATCAATCAAATAATATATATGAAATAAAATATATCCTATATTCCAGCCTAAATAATCAGAAAAAAATCAAAGTTGTAAAAGAAAAAAGTTTAATGAAGAAGATTGTGGGTGAATACGAAAAACACTTAGATGATATTATTAAAATGATGGAATCCGATTATAAAAAATGTTTTCCTAATGAAAAAGATTTTGTGTTTATTTCAAATAGATTTTTCAAATTGCTAAATCTTACTAGGTTCTGATAATATTGATTGAACTAAGCCAAAATATATCAGATTATATTGAAACAACTTTTGGAGAAGAGTTTTTTAATAATTACAAACTATTTGTTGAAAGTAAATATTTGCCTGCAATCCGCTTTCCTTTTTACCAAGAAGATACAGAGCAAACTATACAGAGTTTAGTTAATCAAGGCATTGAACTTGAGCCTATTCCGGAAATTAACAACGCCTATTTTGTTACCAAAGGTGATGATTTAATTGGTAAAACTCTTGAACACACTCTGGGCAAATATTACATTCAAAGTTTGTCTTCAATGGTTCCGCCATTGATTTTAAATCCAACCGAAAAAGATGTTGTTATGGATTTATGCGCTGCACCCGGGTCAAAATCTACACAGCTTGCTGAACTCATGAAATATCAGGGAACTCTTTATGCAAATGAACCAAACTTAAATCGCATTAAAGCGCTGGTTCATAATCTTGATAAAATGAATATCTTAAATATGAGTGTAATAAAAAATAAGGGTGAAATTCTCAGCAAATCTTTTAATCATTTTTTTGATAAAATACTTGTAGATGCACCATGCAGTGCTTTGGGAGTAGTTCAGAAAAAGCAAGAAGTCAGCAATTGGTGGAGCGAAAAATCTGCAAATGTAATTTCAGATCTTCAACTCAAGCTTTTAATAAGCGCAATTAAAATGGCAAAAGTTGGCGGTGAAATTGTCTACTCAACTTGTACATTAACAGTTGAAGAAAATGAATTTATTATAAATAAAGTATTAGAAAAATATCCGGTTGAGCTAATCGAATTCGATCTAAACCTAAAACACATTCCTGGTTTTACCAAAATTGCAGATTATAATTTTGATGCCAGTTTAAATCTTACAAAAAGAATAATCCCTTGGGAAATAAAATCGGAAGGTTTTTTTGTTGCAAAACTTAAAAAAATAGATGCCACAGAAATCAGAAAAAACAGTTTCAATAAGTTTAGTAAAAAGACAATTGTAAGTGCAAACAGTCATAAAATTAAAAAATATTTAGAAGATATTTCAAATCACTTTTGAATTTCCCTTAGAAATTTTTCTAAGTATAAATATTTAATAAGCGGTAATGACCTAAATTTTACAAATAGCGATTCTATTGATTGCGATCCGGATTATTTTTGAGAATTGGAACTAAGTTTGGAATAATAGATAAAAATAACTCATGCAAATTGCACTCGCATGCGGCTCAAGTTCTTGGCAATTTTGCCACAAAAAATATTTATGAAATTAAAAATGAAGAAGACCTAAAGATTTATATGTCGGGCGGAATTATAAAAGATAATTTCACTGAATTTGGACAAAAATTATTAAATATAATAATATGTATTTAGGAACCGGCGTTGCCAACGAAAGTTCAATTAAAAGTCAATTTCCACGCTCAAAAAGAACTGGTAATATTAATATTTTTAAGCGCAATTTTTAATTATAAAGTAATAGCTCGTATAGAATTGGCCTCATATTAATACAGATATACTCAAATCCCTTTCAGTAATAGAATATTATTAAATAATTTTCATTCTATAAAAATTTAGTTCTTTTTCCATGCATATTTTTTTATTATTTTATCAAGGCAAATTATTTATTATTCATAACAGAAAAAATAAATATTAGTTATATTGATTAAATTTTAACAACATAAAATTTTCTGAAATTTTGGAGTTTTAATGAATTTTTCTGATGACTTTTTTGATGATGATTTCTTCCCTTTATTTGATGATGAAAAACTAAAAACTAAAGTTCAAAAATGTAAAGAATATGTTTCCAAGGTCAAACCATAGCTTTTATTGATAATATCGAAGAAACTATTCAACTTTGCTTGGAATATGATTTTACTGAAGATGGAATATTTTTAACGGATGCAGCATTAAAAATTTCTCCTTACAACTCCGATCTTTGGCACACAAAAGGAATATTTTTTTTAATAATCTATTTGAGTTTGAAAAAGCATACCTCTGTTTTGAAAAAGCACTTTCATTAAATCCGAATGATGTTGAAACTATGATTAACAAATCGATAGCGGAAGATAATTTAGGATATTGGAATGAGGCCGTTAAAACACTTGAAGATGCTTCTAGCTTTGGAGCCAACCAATGAAGAAATTCTTTTTAACTTGGGAATTTTTACGAGCGAAATGATTCATTTGCCAAAGCCATAAATTATTTTGAGCAGACCATTGCTATAGATGAAGAATACAATGATGCTTGGTATGAATTAGGTTTTGTTATGAAAATAACAATCAATTGGAAGAAGCGTTAAAAGCATATAAAAAATTTTTAGAAATTGATCCTTACAGCGCGAGCGGATGGTATAATTTTGGCATAGTTCATTTAAAGTTGAGCAACATTGCAGAAGCAATAAATAATTTTGAGCTAGCTGTTGCACTAAATGATGACTTTGTAAATGCATGGTATAATTTGGGAGTAGCGCAATCTAAGACAAGTCATTTTATTGATGCCAGAAAATCTTTCTTTAAAGCGTTTGAACTTGACCCATATGATTATACAATTCCGCTTAGCATAGCACAAACTTTTGAAGCAATTGGAGAGTATGAAAAAGCAGCTCAATATTTCAATGAATCAATACAATTAAATAAGGCAGCAACTGAAGCTTATTTAGGGTTAGGTAATTTTTATGCTCGGAAAAATGAAAAACCGGAAATGATAAAATATTTTGCTTTGTTTGTAAAATATTCTCTTGCAGAAGAAGTAAAAAATCAAACCGCTGATGAAATGGATGTAATGATTTCTGAGATGACGATTGAATTAATTAATCTCGATTCAATTGAGAATAAAACAACAGATAAACTAACAGAATTAGCTGAACTTTATTTTGATTTTGGTCGTTGGAATGATGCAAAAGAAATATATACTGATTTATTGGAAAAACATTTTGATAAATCGGAAATATTTTATGGCTTAGCACTATGTAATTTAATGCTTAATAATAATGAGTTAGCTGTTAAAAATTTAATTGCAGCATTCGAAATAAATCCGGCAATGGAAAAAATATTTTTAGAAAATTTTACTTTGCTTGAATCAACACAATTATATATAAATATTTTCAATTCAATTTATTAGATGAAAATTTCTGAAATGGTAGATCATAACACAAAAATAGTTGGAATTATTGGCCATCCGATCAAGCATTCATTTTCTCCAATGATGCATAACTTAACATTTCAAAATCAGAAATTGAATTTCATCTATTTGCCATTTGATGTTCCAACAAGTCATTTAAATGAAGCGCTAAAATGTATGCGCGTTTTAGGCATAAAAGGATTTAACGTTACTTTACCGCACAAAGAAAAAATCATTCAATATATGGATCATGTTTCTGAAGAAGCATCTACAGTCGGTGCAGTAAATACAGTAGTAAATGAAGGTAATCAACTATTTGGATATAACACAGATATAAACGGAATTGTTGAAACTCTTAACCCATATCTAGATAGAATTACAAAAAGTACGGTTTCAGTAATTGGAGCCGGTGGTGCAGCAAGGAGTGTTATTTATGCTCTTATAAGAAATTTTAAAGTTGAAAAAATTAATCTAATAAATAGAACTTTAGAAAGATCCGATTCAATTAAAGATTATTTTAAAGCTAAAATGCACTTTGATGAAATTAGTAATTATGAACTTATGGCTAAAGAAAATGTGGAAATTTTTCAATCTTCAAATTTAATTATCAATACAACTTCTATTGGTATGCTGCCAAATGTTGATGACACACCTACGGATTTTGACGCTGCTTTTAACAATTCTCAAATAGTTTTTGACTTAGTTTACAATCCAATTAAAACCAAATTTTTAAAATTGGCTGAAAATAAAGGGGCAACAGTTTTAGATGGATTAAAAATGTTTGTAGTCCAAGGTGCAAAGTCTTTTGAACTTTGGACTGGTGAAATTATGAATGTAGAAAGTATTTATAATGAATTAAAAACCAAACTTAGTCAAGCTGCTGAATAAATTTTTTAATTCTTAACATTGCTTCCTTTATTTCTTCCATCGATTTAGCATAAGAAATTCTAATATATCCATCTATTCCAAAAACATCTCCTGCAACAGTAGCTACATTTGCTTCATCTAAAAGTCTATTAACAAAATCTGAAGAGTTATTAATTGAAGAATTTTTAACAATAATTTTGTTTATATCAACAAAAAAATAGAATGCCCCAAACGGTTTAATAAAATCAATTAATTCAATCTCAGAGAAAAAATTAATTATATAATTTCTTCTCTTCTCAAAAATTTTTCGTTGTTCTTCAACGCATTCTTGTTGGGCAACCAAAGCGGCATAAGAAGCATATTGGGAAATTGAACAAGCTGCTGAAGTGCTGTGACTTTGAAGTTTACTCATTCCATTTACAATATTTTTAGGAGCCAATGCATAACCAATTCTCCATCCAGTCATAGCGTAAGTTTTAGAAACTCCATTTACAATAATTAGGTGTTCCTTAAATTTTTCCCCTAAGTTTGCAACGCTTGTAAAAGGCATAGATTCATACATTAGTTTTTCATAAATCTCATCGCAAATAATTATTAAATTCTTTTCAACGGAAGCTTGTACAACACTTATTAGCTCCTCTTTGGTAAATACAGCACCAGTTGGATTATTTGGATTACATAGTATTACTGCTTTGGTTTTGGGACCAATTTTGACAATCAAATCTTCAGATGTTGGTTTGAAAAAATTTTCTTTTTTTGTTTCCACAAAAACTGGAATACCGCCGGCCAGTTTAACCATATGAGGGTATGAAACATAATAAGGAAGCGGAATTAAAACCTCATTGCCTTCATTTATAACAGATTGCAAGGCATTGTAGATTGATTGTTTGGCTCCGTTTGAAACAATGATTTCATCGGGTGAATAATTTGCACCATACTCATCTAAATATTTTTTTGAGATTGCATGACGTAATTCAGTAATTCCAGTATTAAGGGTATATTTGGTTTTATCTGAGTTTATTGCGTCAAGTCCGGCTTGCTTTATATGGGCAGGAGTTGGGAGATCCGGTTCTCCAACACATAAATCAATAACATCAATTCCCTTTGATTTAAGTTCAATAGTTTTTGCAGCAATTTCCATTGTGCCGGAAAGTGAAATATTTTCAATCTTTGAAGCAAGCATTAGAATTCCGTAAAATTAAAATCAAAGTTCAAATATAGCACATCGGCACTAATTGAAAAAGAAAAATTCCTTGGCTAAATAGCAATTTTGTTATGTTTTATACTTATTAGAAAATCTCAGTACTTTTGGTTTAACCAATTTTTCAAAATCAACATATCTCATTCTAATTAGCTCAGTGTGGTTTCCGGCATTGAAAGCAATTTCTTCGTCTTCAACTAAACTGGCTGCAACATAAGTCTCAATATTAAATAAATTACCAAATGGCGGCATAGCCCCCACTTCACAACCGGGACACTTATCCTTAAACTCTTGCTCATTTGCCAATCTGATTGTTTCAGAGTCTAAAGACTCTTTCAGCATATTAAAATCAATCTTATAAGATGCCGGAAGAACTGTGAAAATAAGTTTTCCACCAACTTTTAATACAACAGTTTTAGCTATTTTACGTCCTTTAATGTGTGCGGATGCAGCAATTTCTTGTGCGGTAAAAGCCCTTGAATGCTTAATGGAAACGTACTTGATGTTGTTTTTGTCTAGGAATTCTTTAACGATTTTGGATGGCATTTTGTCCTCCTTTTACTTTAAGTTAAATAATGGAGAATCAGAAACTTGGGATTGTAGTTACAATATATTTTTGAAATTCATTAGATATATTGCAAGAGTAAAATAATCTTAATCAATATTAAATTCAATAGAATTCTGGAAATTGTTTAACTTGAATAATCATTTTTTGATGTTCAAAAAAAATTATATAATTTGGTTATTATTTAATCATAAATATGGCAATAAATGAGTTTATTTATTGGAATTGACGGCGGCGGAACTAAAACAAAATGTGTCCTTTGTGATGAAAGCTTAAAAGTAGTTTATGAAACTCAATCCGGCCCATCAAACTTTTTAACAATCGGAACTGACGTTGTAACCGAGACAGTTTTAAGTCTCATAAGTGAGTGCTGTAAATCCCAAAACTTATCAAGTGCTCTAATAGATTCCGTTGTTTTGGGTACCACCGGTGCTGGACGCGATAGCGATGCAAAAAAATTGGAAAATGCCGTTTTTGCTGAAGTCAAATCTCAAAGTCTTAATTTAAATTTATTTAAAGTTGTTAGTGATGCAAGAATTGCATTGGAAGGAGCATTCTCCGGAAAACCTGGAAGTATATTAATTGCCGGAACCGGTTCAATAATGTTCGGTAAAGATAAAGATGATAATATCCATAGAGTTGGTGGTTGTGGAAGATTAATTGGCGATGAAGGAAGCGGTTTAGTAATTGGTAGAAAAGGATTAAATATTGTTTCAAAATATTTTGATGGACGTGGAAAAGAAACTTTACTTAGAACCAAAATTGAAACTGAATTTGGAATTACAAATCAGACTGAACTAATTACTAAAGTTTATACTGATAATTTAGAGATTCAACAAGTTGCTCCGCTTGTTATTCAATCGGCTAAAGAGGGCGATGAACTCTGTAAAAATATTCTAGATGAAGAAACCGACGAATTGCTTCTGCACATAATGGCAATGTCTAAAAAATTAAATGATAAATTCATGAAAGTAGTTTTTATCGGTGGAACAATTGCAACGGATAATTACTATTCTAAAATGTTCAAAGAAAAATTGACAAAGTTTCTTCCTGAAATTCAAATCCAACAAGCCGAATACCCGCCTGAAATTGGTGCGGTAATTTTGGCAAAACAAAGTACTTAATTATGAGTAAAACAAATAGAAATCCCTGGAGTTGGATCCCTTCTCTTTATTTCGCTGAAGGAATTCCCTATGTAATTGTAATGACAGTTTCTGTAATAATGTATAAAAGAATGGGAATTTCTAATACAGATATTGCCCTTTATACAAGCTGGCTTTACCTTCCATGGGTAATAAAGCCTTTGTGGTCTCCGGTTGTTGATATTCTTAGAACTAAAAGATTTTGGATTATTACAATGCAGCTATTTATTGGTGCCGGTTTAGCCGGAGTGGCATTCACTATTCCCGTTTCTAATTTCTTCCAATACACTTTAGCTTTCTTTTGGCTGCTGGCTTTTAGTTCTGCTACTCATGATATTGCCGCTGATGGATTTTATATGTTGGGATTATCAGAACATCAACAAGCATTTTTTGTTGGAATTAGAAGCACATTTTATCGTGTCGCAATGATTACAGGCCAAGGACTTTTAATAATTGTTGCTGGATATTTAGAAAGCTCAACAGGCTTGGGACAAGTTGAGTTTGATGTAAAATCGGTTAACACAAAAGTTATTCAACAAAGTCTTAAAGCACAACAAATACAAGTGCTTGAAGGCGAGTTAAAATTATTAACCTTCCCAAAAGAATTAAAAATTTCAACAAATAAAATATCCAAAACTTCTTTAGATTCAATTCAGCAATATGTTGACAGTGAAAATATAAAAAATGGTTACGAGCAAAAAACATCAACAACTCTTCAATCAGAAAAAGAGGAAAGTGAGACATCTTGGTGGGATGAAGTTATTGTTAAAAATTTAGAAACTTTTATTGTAGATAATTTCGGCGAAGAAAAAATAGTTAAATCTGCAGAAATTCAAACCGGCAATGTTGGGATTGTTCAAGTTTATTTATCAAAGCAACCGGAAAATAATGAAGAAATTGTTGTGAATATAAGCCAAACTTCTGGCGATAATAGCATTAATCTAATTAAAGGTTCGCGTTTTGTATTTAATAAATCAAATTGGAACAAACCGGCTTTGATCCTTTTCCAGATTGACCCAAAACTTAAAAGTGAAACTTCGGCGACATATAAAGCTATTTCAGGAAACATACCTTTGGCTTGGTCAATAACCTTTGGCATTTTAACCGCAATGTTTCTATTATTTTTTGTTTATCACAAATTCATGCTTCCTTTTCCAAAATCTGATGTAAGTGTTAAACAAAATGATACAAATGTATTTGAAGAATTCTTTAAAACTTTTGCGCTCTTTTTTAAGAAGAAAAACATTGGATTGATAATTGCGTTTTTGCTTCTCTATAGATTGGGTGAATCTCAATTAGTAAAACTGGCTTCACCTTTTCTGCTTGATGCAAGAGAGGTTGGCGGTTTAGCATTAACAACTGGCGAGGTGGGATTTGTTTATGGTACAGTTGGAATTTTAGCTTTGGTTTTAGGCGGATTGTTGGGTGGATTTCTTGCGGCAAAACAAGGATTAAAATATTGGCTTTGGTGGATGATAATTGCAATAAATTTACCGAATGCCGTTTATATCTATTTATCATATGCATTGCCGGAATCTTTTATAACAGTTCTAACTTGCGTAGCAATAGAACAATTTGGTTATGGCTTTGGCTTTACTGCATATATGCTTTACATGATATATATTTCTGCAGGGGAGCATAAAACGGCACATTACGCTATTGCAACAGCATTTATGGCTTTGGGCATGATGATTCCAGGAATGATTAGCGGTTGGCTGCAAGAATTAATTGGATATCAACACTTTTTTATTTGGGTAGTTATTACAACCATTCCAGCTTTTATTGTTGCTAAATTTATCCCGCTTGATTCTGAATTTGGCAAAGAAGTGAAAGAAAGTTAAAATTGATTGCTTAATTGTCTAAAAATTAATTCTATGTTTGTCAATTCCGAACTTCTCTGCCGAATGGCCGATGCTTTAATAGGAAATTCATTATTTACTTTAGCTGAATTCCTAGTCAGACCTAAATTCCGCCAGTGAAGCATGCTGAGAATGACAAAAATAATATTAAATTTCTTAGGCTAATTTATTTCTAACCAATTATCAAAAATTTTATTTTTATGAAAAACACAAAACTATATTTTTCGTCATTACCTTTTATTTTACTATTCATTTTTTCATGCACAAGCAAAATAGAAAAATCTCTTGATTTTACTGATGTTGATCGCCTAATGGAACAAGCAGTTGCAGATTCTGTTTTTCCAGGGCAGCTTTATTATTTGGAACTGATAAACAAATTCTTTACAGCAAGGGATTTGGTCATTTTACATACGATAAAAATTCTCCGGAAACAAAAACAAATTCCATTTTTGATTTAGCTTCTGTTTCTAAAGTAGTGGGAACCACATCGGCTGCAATGATTTTGGTTCAAGAAGGAAAACTAAATTTAGATGAAAAAGTTATAACCTATCTTCCCGCGTTTAACAATAACGATAAAGAAAATATTACCATTAGAAATTTATTACTTCATAATTCCGGTTTGGCTCCATTTAAAAAATATTATGATGAATTCACAAACGCAGATGAAGTGATAAATGATATCATGAATTTACCATTAAACAATCCGCCCGGAGAAAAAAATTTGTCTATAGTGATTTGGGAATGATAACACTTCAAAAAGTAATTGAGAAAATTAGCGGAAAATCTCTTGATGTTTTTTACAAGAAAATTTATTCTCTAAATTAGAAATGAACCAAACGATGTATAATCCGTCAAATGATGTAAAGAAATTTTGCGTACCCACTGAGTTAGATGATTTCTGGCGAATGAGATTATTACAAGGTGAAGTTCACGATGAGCGAGCTTATATGTTAAATGGAGTTGCTGGTCATGCAGGACTTTTTTCAACTGTTGAAGATTTATCAAAGTTTGTTATGATGCTTATGAATAAAGGCGAATATAAAGGTCAGCAAATTATTAATCCAAAGATTATAGATGAATGGACAACCAGACAATCTGAGGAAAGTGATAGGGGAATAGGTTGGGATACAAAAGCAATAAATGGATATTCATCAGCCGGACATTATTTATCTAAAGACTCATTTGGGCACACTGGTTATACCGGAACATCTATTTGGGTTGACAAAGAAAATAAGCTGTTTGTAATTTTATTAAGCAACAGAGTTCATCCGACAAGAGCTAATACAAAAATTAGTGAGTTTAGACCAATAATTCATGATGCAATTTTTGAAGCTGTGTTTGAAAAAATAATATTAAAATATTATAATGCATAAAATTTTTGTTGATAATGTAATTCAAAAAATTAAAAGTGATGAAAATGTTACTGGGTTGGCTCTTGGCGGATCTTGGATAACAAATGAAATTGATGAATTTTCAGATTTAGATTTAATATTGGTTACCAAAAAAAATAAGATTGCTCCAGATGCTGATAAAATGACAAGATTTGCAGAAACATTTGGTGATTTATTAAATTCATTTACCGGAGAGCATGTTGGTGAAAAGAGACTTTTAATTTGCTTGTATGATAATCCCCTGCTTCATGTTGATATAAAATTTATTACACCCGATGAACTATTTGAACGAGTTGAAAACCCAATCTTGGTTTGGGAAAGAGAAAATATTTTATCAAAAATAATAAATAATTCTGAGCCGAAATTTCCTTATCCAAACTACCAATGGATAGAAGACCGATTCTGGATTTGGGTGCATTACGTTTCTGCAAAAATTGGACGAGGAGAATATTTTGAAACTTTAGATTCAATAAATTTTCTTCGTACAAATGTTATTGCTCAATTGCTTCAAATAAAAAATAACCAATTGCCAAAAGGTTTACGAAAAGCAGAAAAAATATTTAGTGAGATTGATTTGGAAAGATTGAAAGAAACAATTGCTAAATATAATCGTGAATCTTTAATTAACAGTTTCGAAGAAATTATAACACTATATAAAGATTTGAGAAAAACTATTTTTCCTTCAGAGATTAAAGTACAAACTAAAACAGAGAAAAGAAGTTTAGAGTATTTTGAGGAAATAAAAGGAAGAAAATAATTCCACATGAATTCTGAAAAAGTAATTGAAGTAACGGGACTAACTAAAAAATATAAAAAACTAGTTGCCGTAAATAACCTAAACCTCAATGTTTATAAAGGTGATGTCTTTGGTTTTCTTGGTCCAAACGGCGCCGGTAAAAGCACAACTATTAGAATGCTGCTGACATTAATTAAACCAACTTCTGGAAGTATAAAAATATTTGGGCAAGAGTTAAAACCGAATAGAAGTAATATTCTATCACGGATTGGTGCAATTGTAGAAAAGCCGGATTTTTATCTTTACTTATCTGCGAGGAAAAATTTAGAGATTCTTGCAAAAATTTCAGGCAAAGAAATTTCTAAAGATAAAATCACAGAAATGCTGGAACTTGTTGGATTGAAAGATAGAGAAAATAGTAAAGTAAAAACATTTTCACATGGAATGAAACAACGCTTGGGTATTGCTCAAACTCTTCTTCATGATCCGGAATTAATTATTTTAGATGAACCAACAACCGGACTTGACCCTCAAGGAATGAAGGAAATTAGAGATTTAATAATTTTCTTAAGTAGGGAAAAAGGCAAAACTATTTTTCTTTCTTCTCACATTTTGCGAGAGATTGAGTTAATAGCAACGCGAATGATTATATTAAATAAAGGGAAAACAGTTATTGAAGGAACAGTTGAGGATTTGCTAAATTCTGAATCGCTCAAAGTTCAAATTGAGGTAAACGATATAACAAAAACTTTGGATTTGATTAAACCAACTGAATGGCAGTTAAATTACAGATCAACTGAGAAAAGCAAAATTATATTTGAAATAGAAAAATCTAAAATTTCTGGACTAACTAAATTCCTTATCAACAATGACATTGAAGTTAGCGCCGTAGTTCCGATTAGATCACTTGAAGACTATTTCTTACGAATTACAGAAGAGAGTTCCAAATGATTGCATTAATATATATTGAGCTTCAGAAAATATTTAGAAAGTGGAGAACTTATATAGGTTTTATTGCAATTGGAATCCTCATTCCGCTTGCACAATGGGCGCTCTATGCAGAAGGCATGCGCGGTTATCAGAGTATGTTAACTCGACAGCTCGGCGATTCCTTTATTTCCGGCGGTAATGTTTTAAACGGTTTTCTTTTAGCTTTTATTACATTGCAAGGATTATATATCCACTTCCCTTTCTTAATTGTTTTGGTTGGCGGCGATTTATTTTCGAGTGAATCGACAGCAGGAACATACAGAATTTTGCTTACCAGACCAATTTCTAGATTTCAGGTTGTGACTGCAAAATTTATTGCTGGTCTAGTTTATACTGCTTCACTTTTACTTTGGTTATTTTTACTAAGCCTTGTCTTAAGCTATATTTTATTTGGTGGCGGAGCCTTAATGGTTTTCGTACAAAAGATTTACATTTTTGCATCTGATGATGTTTTTTGGCGATTTCTTTCAGCTTATGGATTTGCATATCTGAGTTTAAGTATGGTTTGCACTCTTGCATTTACCTTTTCTTCACTTGTTGAAAATGCCATAGGTCCAACTATAGCAACTCTTGCAATAATTATTGTATTTACAATTTTGTCCCTACTTCCATTTGAGGTTTTGGATTCATTCAGACCATATTTTTTTACCACATATTTAGATGATTGGAAATTATTTTTTACAGATCCCATAGATTATGCAACAGTAATAAATTCAGCAGTAATAGTTATCTCTCATATAATAGTTTTGTATTTAATAACATTATTTATCTTTCTAAAAAAAGATATTTTAACATAGGTTAGCCATGCGATACTTATTAATTATTTTTTTCATATCATCGATATTATTTGCTCAAACCAAAAATGCCGATGAAATTATTACCAATGTTAAAAATAAATTTGAAACCGTAAAAGATTATCAGGTTGATTTGAAAATTGAAGTTGATATGGAATTCTTAAGAGTTCCAAAAGTTTCAGCCACAGTTTATTTTAAGCAGCCTGACAAAATGAAAATGGATTCGAAAGACTTTGCAGTTTTGCCTAAAGAAGGAATTAACTTTTCACCAATTAGTATGCTTAATGGAGATTATACTTCCATATATGTTAAAGAAGATACTTTGGAAAATCATATTGTTGACGTTGTTAAAATTATTCCATTAAGTGATTCAACAAAAATTATATTAACAACATTATGGATTGACACAAAAAATAATGTTATAAGAAGAAGTAGAAACCACAACTAAAAACAAAAGGTACCTTAATTGCAAAATTAGATTACGATACCATGATAAAATTTGGCTTGCCTTCAAAAATGAATTTTATTTTTAATGTGGAAGATCCTAAGTTACCGGAAATGATGGAGATGGAAACTGGCGGTATTAAAAAACCACTTGGTAAAGTAAATAAAAATTTATCCGGTAAGATAAAAGTCATATACACAAATTATAAAGTAAACGAAGGAATTGACGATTCATTTTTTGTTGATGAAAAGAAAAAAGTCAGATAAAAAAGATAAAACTCAAAAATAATTTTACAAATGAGAATTGGGCATATTTATTTTTTTAAGTATTATTATAGAAATAAATTTTAAAGTTAATCAAAGCAAAAGGTAATTATGAAAATTCACGAATATCAAGCAAAAGAAATTTTAAGAAAATTCAATGTTCCGGTTCCTGTTGGTAAAGTTGTTTTCTCCCCTGAAGACGCCGTTAAAGCTGCAAAAGAAATTGCCGGAAATATAAAAGTTGTTAAAGCTCAAATACACGCGGGCGGAAGAGGAAAAGGCGGTGGTGTTAAAGTTGCTAAAAATATTCCTGATGTAAGAAAATATGCAAAACAAATTTTAGGAATGACTTTGGTTACACATCAAACTGGTCCGGAAGGAAGAGTTGTAAAAAGACTTTTAGTTGAACAAGGTGTAAACATTGATAAAGAAATGTATGTTGGAATTACCTTGGATCGTGCACAATCAAAAAATGTGGTTATGGTTTCTACAGAAGGCGGAGTTGAAATTGAAAAAGTAGCTGCTGAAACTCCCGAGAAAATTATAAAAGAAGCTATTGATCCCGCAGTTGGAATGCAGCAATATCAAGCAAGAAAATTAGCTTTTGGTTTAGGATTGGAAGGAATTCAATTTAAAAATGCTGTTAAATTTTTATTGGCTCTATACAAAGCTTACGATTCGACCGATGCTTCAATTGCTGAAATAAATCCCTTAGTAGTTACAAAAGAAGGCGAGGTAATTGCGCTTGATGCAAAAATGAATTTTGATGACAATGCACTTTACAGACATAAAGATATTTTAGAATACAGAGATTATGATGAAGAAGAACCATTGGAAATTGAAGCCTCAAAATATGACTTGAATTATATTAAGTTAGATGGAAATGTTGGATGCATGGTTAACGGAGCCGGACTTGCAATGGGAACAATGGATATTATTAAATTAGCCGGCGGTGAACCAGCAAACTTTTTAGATGTTGGCGGCGGTGCTAACCAAGAGACAGTTGCAAACGGATTCAAAATTATTTTAAGCGATCCAAATGTTAAAGCAATTCTAATAAATATTTTTGGCGGAATTGTCCGATGCGATAGAGTTGCTCAAGGTGTAATAAATGCAGTAAAAGAAATTAAAGTGGAAGTTCCAATTGTTATTAGACTTGAAGGTACAAATGCTAAAGAAGCTGGCGTGCTATTGGCAAAATCGAAAATGAATTTTGAAGTTGCTACTACCCTTCAAGATGCCGCAAATAAAGTTACTGCTGTTCTTAAAAAATAAATATTACTACAGAGACGCATTCACTTGCGTCTCTGCAATTTTAAATCATTTCAGCAACAACATTTTTTTTGTTTGAATAAAATCCCTGTATTGCAATCTGTAAAAATAGACTCCACTTGATAAATTACTTGCATTAAAATTAATTTCGTAGTTTCCCGTTTTTGGTTAACTAGGGTTTTTACTTCTCTACCAAGAACATCATAGATTTTTAACTCAACATTTGTGTTAAAGCTATAAGCTATATTTGGGACCGAACATTTTATTGTAGTAGTTGGATTAAATGGATTGCAGAATCTTTACAATTTATAAATTTTATTTTCACTCACAAATTGTTTATGTTTATTAAAATTTTTGTACTTTAGTCTATTGGTATCTTAAACGCAAAAGTTGAACCAAAACTTTTTTTACTAGTTAACCAAACTTTACCATGATGTTCCTCAACTATTTTTTTTGCAATCCACAAACCTAAGCCTGAACTAGTTTCATCGCCAGTAGGTTTGTTGCTAAGTTTAGTTCCTTTATCAAATGCGTGTGCTACTTCATCTTCCGTTAATCCATAGCCGTTATCTGTAACCTCTAAAGTAACAAAATTTTTATCTTTGTTAGTTACTACTTCTACCTTACTATTTTCAGGGCAATATTTTACTGCATTACTAACGTAATTATCTATAACTTCTTTGATTTTTTCTTCGTCCATATTTATATACAAATCATCTTTGGGCTGGTATAATCTTACTTTTATATTTTTCTTATCCGCTTTAACTTTATTTGCTTTTACAATACTTTCAACGGTTTTATAAAAGTCTGTTTTTGTTTTCTTCATTTGAAAAGGCTCAAATTCCTCTGCTACAATATTAGAAAATTCATCGGCTAATTTTACAATTCTCGTTGAAACTTCAACAAGTCCGCCTAAAATCTCATTTTGGTCTTGCGCATTTAGATCATATGATTCAAGTAGTTCTACAAAATTTTTAATTGTGGAAGCGGGATTTTTAATATCATGTGCAAGCATTGCAAGAGCTTCATCTTTTTTATATCGTAAGTCCTTTAATTTTAATTCGCTATTTTCAAGTTGATTTTTTTGTTCTTCAAGAGTTTTAATAACCGATTTAAGCTGCTCAATTTTTTGCTTTAACCTTCTATTTTTGTCTTCAAGGAATTTTATTTCTTTATTTAAATCCTCATTTTCCATATTAAGATTATTCAATTTTTTTAACTGTTTATTACTACTTTCTCCACTAGCTATTTTTGATGAGAAAACATTAATTTTAATCAAATATAAAACGAATCCAATTATGGCTAGAAATAAAACAACAGCGCTTAAAGTCCCGATTAAAGAATCCATATTATTTTTGATTAATTGTTAAATGTACAAAACTATATATCATAATCGGTAGTAATTTGATTTTATTTATTTTTTTAAAAAATAATTTTTGATTCAGATCACTTTATTGCCTTAAAAAGTAATATTTGTAAAAAATAATTTGCTTTTTTTAAATTACTCCCTTACTTTTACAGTCATATTTAAATATATTTCTAATAAATTAAGTGTGCAGATGCTGGATGCAATAGATCATAAAATATTAAACATTTTGCAAAGAGATGGTAGAACCAAAAGAAATGTAATTGCCGAACATGTTGGGCTTTCTCTACCCTCTTTAAGCGAACGACTAAACAAATTAGAAGAACACAAAATTATTGAAGGATACTATGCTCGAGTTAATAGAAAGCCATTTGGATTCGATTTAATGGCTTTTATAACTGTTTATATGAAGTCTTCAAAGAAATTTCATGAATTGGAAGAGCATGTTTCATCAACACCTGAGATACTTGAATGTCATTCAATACTTGGAGAAGGTTCTCATTTGCTAAAGGTTTTGGTTAAAAACACTGAGGAATTAGAAAAATTATTAGCAACTATTCAAGCTTGGCCAGGGGTTTTAAGAACGGTAACAAGCTTTGTATTATCAACAATTAAAGAAACAACGGTAATAAACCTATAAAGGAGAAAATATGGCAAAATGTAAGTTAGAGTACATTTGGTTAGATGGGCATCTACCCACTCAGCAAATGAGAAGTAAAACAAAAATAGTAGAGAATTTTAGCGGTGATGCTAAAGACGCACCTTTATGGTCATTTGACGGTTCATCTACTAATCAGGCAAAAGGCGGTTCATCTGATCTACTTTTAAAACCAGTAAGAGCATTTAAAGACCCATATAGAGGTGAAAATGCATTTTTAGTAATTTCGGAAGTTTTAAATCCAGATAAAACACCTCATGTAACAAACGGAAGAGCAACTATCCAAGATGATGATGAAGATTTTTGGTTTGGATTTGAACAAGAATACGTTTTGTGGGATCTAGATCATCATACACCTTATGGATTTCCAGCTCCAGGTTATTACCCTCCTCCACAAGGTCCATTTTACTGTTCTGTTGGCGCTGAATATAACGTTGGAAGGGAAATTGTTGAAGAACATTTAGAGCTTTGTGTAAAAGCTGGAATTAATGTAGAAGGAATAAATGCAGAGGTAATGAAGGGTCAATGGGAATATCAGATTTTTGCAAAAGGTGCTAAAGAAGCAGGCGATCAGCTTTGGGCTGCAAGATATTTATTAGAAAGGATTGGCGAAGATCATAATATTAGAATCAATTTAGATCCTAAACCTGTTGAAGGCGATTGGAATGGTTCTGGTATGCATGCTAATTTTTCAAACACAACACTAAGAACCTGTGGAAGTAAAGCTGTTTATGAAAAAATTTGCGAGGCATTTGGTGCAGAAGATAGAATTAAAAAACACATTGAAGTTTATGGAGAAGACAATCACTTAAGATTAACCGGCAAACATGAAACTGCAGCTATTGATACTTTTAGTTATGGAGTTTCGGATAGAGGTGCTTCAATTAGAATTCCAATTGGAACTGTAGAATCAGGGTATAAAGGCTGGTTAGAGGATAGAAGACCAGCTTCCAATGCAGATCCTTATAAAGTAGCTGCAGCAATTATAAATACTGTAAAAGCTGTCAAAATCTAGTTAAGCTAAAACTTTATTAGTCTACAATTAAGCCTCTATTAAATTTAATTTAATGGAGGCTTTTGTTATTGTAAAATTATTCAGTTACAGCTTTTCTTAATTTTACTTTATTTTTAATCCCCTTTCTAATTTTCATATTCAACAATTCAACTCCAATTGAAAATGCCATTGCAAAATAAATATAACCTTTTGGAATATGCATTTGAAAACCTTCACCAATTAATGATACACCAACTAAAATTAAAAAGCTAAGAGCTAACATTTTTATTGTAGGGTGTGTATCAACAAACTCACCAAGAGCCTTTGCAGAAAGCATCATAACGCCGACTGCAATTACGATTGCAAGAACCATAACTTCAATATTTTTTGCAAGACCAACTGCAGTAATTACAGAATCTAAAGAAAAGACAATATCTAAAATTGTTATTTGAATCATAACACTTACAAAATTTGCGGCAACTTTTTGTTTTACGGTTTCCTCCTCACCTTCTAAACTGTGGTGAATTTCATGAGTACTTTTTGCCAGCAAAAATAATCCGCCAAGAATTAAAATTAAATCTCTTCCTGAAATTTGTTGCGAATAAACTTCGAATAACGGTTCGGTTAAACTCATCACCCAAGTAAGAGAAAGCAACAGTAATATTCTAGAAATCATTGCAAGAGATAAACCAATTACTCTTCCTTTATTTCTTTCGTTTTCAGGCAATCTGCCAACTAAAATTGAGATAAAAATTATATTGTCAATACCCAAAACAATTTCCAGAGAAGTTAGAGTTACTAACGCAATCCAAGCTTCAGGTGACGAAATCCATTCGAACATATTATTCCTAAGATTTATTTTTATAAAAATTAAATTTATAAAGGTTCAAACATAAACACAATTGGCAAATTTAAAATACTAAATGAAGCAAGATAATTAAGGAGCTAAAATCAAAAAATAATTGAATTTCTAATTTTAGCACTGCATTGTAAATGATACCCCATTTTTTATGAATAATGATAAAAATATTGTTATTATTACAGTTAGAATAATGATTATAGAAAACTTAAAATAAATTAATATGAATATTATCATTGCCGGAGCTGGTGAAGTTGGATATCACCTTGCAAAACATCTTTCTAATGAAAATCATGATATAACTGTTGTAGATACAAACAATGAACCGCTAGAGCGAGTTGATTCGGTAATGGATGTACTGACTATTACGGGTTCTTCTACTTCCATAGCGACATTAAATAAAGCACATTGTGATAAAGCTGACCTCGTTGTTGCGGTAACTTCCTCGGAAGCAATCAATGTAACAACTGCAATACTTGCTAAAAAATTAGGAGCAAAAAAAACAATTGCTCGTGTTGAAAATGCCGAATATGTTACTGATTTAAATCATGAATTATTTGAACAAATTGGTATCGATCATTTAGTTTACCCGGAAGAACTTGCTGCTTTTGAATTAGTAAAATTGATTCAAAGAGCTGCTGCTACTGATATTGTTGAGTTTGAGGAAGGTAAGTTATCTTTAATCGGATTAAAGCTTGAGCCAAAATTACCAGTTTTACAAAAAACAATTTTAGAGATTGCACAAGAAGTTCACACCACTGATTTTAGAGTAGTTGCAATTCACCGTGGATTGCGGACTATTATTCCGACTGGAAACGACCGACTTTTGCCAAACGACCAAATCTTTGTAATTACAACTCCAGAAGGAATTGAGCAAGTATTACAAGTTGTTGGCAAGGATAAAACCAAACTTAATAATATTATGTTTTTAGGAGGCGGAAAAATTGGAAGAATTGCCGCAAAAATGTTAGAAAATGATATCAATATTAAATTAATTGATTCTGATAAAGAAAAAGCATACGGGCTTGCAGATTATCTGAGCAAAACCTTAGTAATACAAGGTGATGGAAGAGATTTAGATTTGCTCGCTCAAGAAGGTATAATTGATATGGATGGATTTGTTGCAGTAACTAGTGATGCTGAGACAAATATTATCACGTGCTTAATGGCAAAACATCTTGGCGTTGCGAAAACAATTGCACTTGTTGATAATGTGGATTACATTCCACTTACCCAAACAATTGGTTTAGATTCTTTAATAAATAAAAAACTTATTGCGGCAAATAATATTCTAAAATTTATTAGAAAAGCAAATATAGTTTCCATTGCAACTTTACACGGAATTGATGCAGAAGTTTTAGAATATATAGCTCAGCCACATTCTCCAATAACAAAAAAAGAAGTTAAAGATTTAAACTTTCCAAAGAATGCAATTATTGGTGGATTTATTAGAGATGGTGAAAGTAAAATAACCGTCGGTCATACTCAAATTCAAGCAAATGATAGAGTTGTAGTATTTACACTTCCTGGAATAATTGATAAAGTAGAAAAGTTTTTTCAATAATGATTAAGAAAAATGTTATTCTAAACTTCGTTGGCTTCCTTCTAATTTTAGAAGGCTTGTTTATGCTTCTGGGAATTCCTTTCTCAATTTATTTTAATGATGATGATATTTATGTTTTACTATTTTCTGGATTAGGAACTTCGCTAATAGGATTTCTATTATTTCTTTATACGAAAAATAAAGATAAAGAAATTAGAAAAAGAGAAGGCTACATAGTTGTTTCAATCGGCTGGCTGGTTATGTCCTTATTCGGCGCAATTCCTTTTGTGCTCCACGGTTCTATTCCAAGTTATACAGACGCCTTCTTTGAAACTATGTCCGGTTTTACAACAACTGGTGCATCAATTTTAAATGATATTGAATCTCTTCCGCATGGATTATTATTTTGGAGAAGCGTAACTCAATGGCTTGGCGGCATGGGAATGATAGTTTTATCATTAGCTATTTTGCCTATCTTAGGAATTGGTGGTATGCAGTTATTTGTCGCGGAAGTTCCTGGTCCAACAAAAGATAAACTTCATCCCAGAGTTAGAGAAACTGCCGTTAGACTTTGGGGTATATACGCGATATTTACTCTCTTAGAAACTCTCTTGCTTCTGCTTGGCGGTATGACTTTCTTTGATGCAATTTGCCATTCTTTTACAACTATGGCAACCGGAGGATTTTCCACAAAACAAGCCAGCATTGCATATTATCAATCCCCTTTTATTCATTATGTGATAATAGCTTTTATGTTTATTGCCGGAGTAAATTTTACATTACACTATCATTTGCTTCATGGAAAAATTCAAAATGTGAAAAAGAACGAAGAGTTTAAATTTTATTCTTTTGTCATAATATTTTGGGCTGTTGTAATTGCAGCAATTTTATTTTTCTCTGGTTATGGCAGCGCTGAAGCTTCATTTAGAGATTCACTTTTTCAAGTTGTTTCAATGATTACAACTACTGGTTTTGTAACTGCAGATTATGAACAATGGGGAACATTTCTTTTATTAATATTTTTTATACTTTTATTTAGTGGAGGAAGTGCAGGGTCTACTGGCGGCGGAATCAAAATTGTCAGACATTTGTTATTATTTAAAAATAGTTTTTTAGAATTGAGGCGATTAATTCATCCTAGAGCAGTAATTCCTGTTCGGTATAATAATCATAGTGTGCCCCAAGATATTATTTCAAATATTTTGGCTTTCTTTTTATTTTATATTTTTATTTTTATTGTTGGTTCATTGGTTATGTCAATTCTTGGTTTAGATTTTATGTCGGCTATGGGTTCAGTTGCAACCTCATTGGGCAATGTTGGTCCTGCACTTGGTTCAGTTGGCCCAACTGATAATTTTTCTCATATTCCGATGCTAGGCAAATGGTTCTTATCATTTTTAATGTTATTGGGTAGATTAGAATTATTCACAATACTTGTTATATTTTCACCGGCTTTTGGAAAACTTAAAAAGTATAATGGAATTTTATATGAATTTTATTACCAAAATATATTTTTGCTTGTAATTTTATTTTCTGTACTTAATTTTGCACAAGAGATTTCTGTTTGCGAAAGTTATACCGAAAATGGAATTGCTCTTAGTCCAATAAAAAGTTAGAGATTAAACCATATGGTAAAGCGGTTTACGTTTTAATAAATAACAAAACTAAATTCGATCAAAATGTATTGTATTTATTTATAGATAAAATGAACGATGGACAATTTACTCCTTTTGATAGCAAAACCCTTAACATAAAAAAGGAAGATAAATGGGCAGTTAACTAGTTTTGAATTCCGAGATGCTGGTATGTATGAGTTATATTTTTTGAATTCATCTCAAAAAAAAATTGCAGCACAAAAGTTAGAAGTAAAAATGTTAAATGAAGCTGGAATTGAACACATAAATCCAAACTCTCGTTATAACTCTGGTGGTGCCAATTTTATTTTCTGCGATATGATTGTAAACGATAAACCAATAAATCCGTTCACACAACTTTCTCTTTCTCATAAAAACGGTCAAGCATATGCATACATAAATAATTATGTAGCCCTAAGTTCCGATAGAATTATTGTAAAAGTATGGAAGCGTGATAATTCAGGCTCAAATTCAGACAAACTTGTTTATACCAAAAGATATAAAGTTGAACCTCAATGGAACGACACATTTTTTAAATTAAATTTTAATGAAATCGGTGAGTACAAAATTGAGGTTTTTAATAAAACAGAAAATTTAATTTCATCTAATAGCTTAAATGTAATTAACTAAAAAGGAGTTCTATGAAAGGCATTGTTTTAGCGGGTGGAGCAGGTACTCGTTTATTTCCTATAACAAAAGTTTACAGCAAACAATTAGCTTTACTTTATGATAAACCTTTAATCTATTATCCGCTTTCAATCTTAATGTTGGGTGGAATTAAAGATGTTTTAATCATTTCCGATGCAAATACAGTTCCGCTGTATGAAAAACTTTTTGGGGATGGAAGCTTTATTGGAATGAATATTCAATATGCTGTGCAAAATGCTCCTAACGGAATTGCAGAATCGTTTATACTTGGTGCCGACTTTATTGGGGATGACAGTGTTACATTAATTCTTGGTGATAATATATTTTATGGAAAACTAAATTATCTTTATGGCGTTTTGGATAATCATAAATCCGGCGGAACTATTTTTGCCTACCAAGTTACAGACCCAGAAAGGTATGGCATTGTTGAATTTGATAAATCCGGTAAAGTTATTTCTATTGAAGAAAAACCTAGTGAGCCAAAATCAGAATATGCAATTCCCGGTTTATATGTTTATGATAATGAAGTTATAAATATTTCTAAGAATCTTAAACCTTCTAAGCGAGGTGAACTGAAATTACCGACGTAAATAAAGTTTACTTAGAAAAAGAAAAGTTAGATGTAGTAAAAATAGGTAGAGGTGTTGCTTGGTTAGATACCGGGACTCCTGAAGCATTACTTCAGGCTGCTAATTTTTTTGGAGTTATTGAAGACCGACAGGGATTGAAAGTTGCATGCTTAGAAGAAATTGCATTCAAAAAGCAGTTTATCACAAAAGTTGATTTAATAACATTAATTGACTCTTACCCTAATTCAAGTTACAAAGATTATCTTGTTAGATTTTTAAAACATTCAGATTAATAAGGGAAAGGCAGTCAATAAAAAGGGTTTATTGACTGCCTCAGCTCTTGTGTGTTTGAAAGTTTTCTAATTAAGTTTCCTTATCTCAAATCTTCATACATGGAACTCAATACTATTTGATTAAATTCATTTTTTTAGTTTGGGAAAATTTGTTGTCAATGTTTAAGGCATAAATGTAAATTCCGCTTGCTAATCTTGTTCCGTCAATGTTTACTTCATGGAAACCGGCACTTAATTCTTCATCTAATACTGATAATACTTTCTCTCCTAATATATTGTAAACATCTAATCTTGCACTTCCACTTTCTTTCATTCTTACTTCTACCTTTGTAGTTGGATTAAATGGGTTTGGGTAGTTTTGACTAATTCCAAATTCATTTGGGATATTTTCTTCTGTTAATGTTTCTTCTTCTGTATTGTCTTCTACTGCTGCTGTTCCGCCTATGCCATAGACTTCCATTTCCCAAATATCACACCAGTCGTTGCCTTCGCTTCCGGTTATTACTACTGTTACGTATCTTGTTTTTGTTCCATCTAAACTATGTTCTGACCATTGTGTACCGCTTGCTGTGGTTTCTTTCTTAATTAAACTCTTATTACTGTTTGTTCCACTGTAAAATTCACAATCATATGTAACACCTTTTTCTGATTCAAATCCATTGATCTTTATGTTCTCTACTTCAACTTCTGAACCTAAGTCAATTGTTACCCATTGTGGAAATCCAGCTGCTGCCCATCTACCTTCTGATGATGAATTATAGTTTCCGCCATTGCTGCTTGAAGTTATTCCATCATAAAGATTACTTTCCTTAAATTTATTTCCGCCAACTGCTGATGCTTCTGATGATGAGATTGCTACTCTTTGTGCTGTTGGTTGGTTTTTGTCGTCTTCTAATTTTGTGTAACTGCTCTTGTGGTTTTTAGGATTTGTGATGTTCTCAAAATTCTTTCCGGTTATTATTGTGCTTATTGTTCCATCAAAATTCCATTGTAGGTTTATATCCTTTACTTTACCAATGTTTGTTCCTTCTAATAAGAACTTACCAACTATTGTTTCTTTGGCATTTGTAATAATATCATGACCAATATATGAAACAAAAGTTATTTCATTTTCTCCGTCAATATTTTCCATGCCGACAAATAGATTAGGTTCGTTTACAAGTTCTGAGCTGCTTGCAATGTAATTAAAAGAGATGTTTGATAAATCTATAGTTTGGTTTAAGCTAAGCGCACATTGATAACTTGTAAGCTCAATAGATGTGTCGCTATCGCTTAACATTACTATTGATATTTCTCTTTGGTTGTTATCTATTACTGTTTCTCGTAATTCCATTTTGTATGATGATGCTAATATAGATAGGCTAGTTAAAAAAATATATATTGAAATGAGTTTTGCTGAGTTTAGTATTCTTGTTGTCATTGCTTTTTCCCTTATTCGTTTTTCAAACACGAGAAGGGTTATTCAGCAATGGTGCCAGCAAATTTAATTTTGTTTTATATCACAATAATCTTTCGAATTCATTATAAATTCAAAGGAAATAATAAGATAACACCGGTTTTAATTTGATGTAAAATTATAGAAAGGGTGAAATTATTTTTGACAAGCCAATTGATAAATCAGCTAATTGTTATAATTTTAAGTCAGAATGCAATGCAGGATATTTTTACATAGCAAAAAAAATTGCATAGTTTTTTTATGTCAATTAGGACAGAACGGAATCAAATTAATTACCGCCGGTTATTTTGGAAAGAAATAGCAAGATTACAAATAATAATAAGAATACAGCTACCCACTTTTGAGCGTTTGTCATATATATACCTTAATTTTTAATTTCATTAATTATTGAATTTTCATAGTACTGTCTGTACTTAACAATTGCATCATAAATTGAGCTAGCAATTTGTTTTTGTCCACTTTTACTACTTAAATATTTTGCATCATTTTTATTAGAGAGAAATCCAGCTTCAATTAAAACACTTGGCATTGAAGCACCAACTAAAACATAAAATCCAGCTTGTTTTATTCCGCGTGATGGAATTCTTGCTTGCTTAACCCACTCAGTATTTAGCATATCTGCAAATGATTCAGAGTACCTCATATTTGATGAATGAGCCATACTTACAAGTATAAAATTTTCATCTGTCAGTTTTTGATATCTGTTAGGATCATCTTCTAGACTTATTACACTATTCTCAAAAGCAGCTATATCTATCGCTTCTTTTGTTCTGCCCGGTCTTAACAAGTATACTTCAATTCCGCTTGCATTAGTTGGTTTTTTAGCAGTGGAGTTACAATGAATGGAAATAAATAAATTTCCTTTATTTTCATTCGCAATTTTTCCACGTTTATATAATTCAACAAAATAATCTGAGCTTCTAGTGTATACTACTTTAACATCATTTAGATTACTTTTAATTAAATCACCGAGTTCTTGGGCAATTCCAAAATTTATATCTTTTTCTTTAATTCCGTTTAGGCCAATAGCACCTGGATCTTTACCACCATGTCCGGGATCGATTACTATTACTCCAAAATGCCATTTTTTAATTTCTTCCGAATCTAAATTTAGATTTTCTGTTTTTAAAAATTTATTATGTATTGAAACTAAAACTTCTCCAATTTCCTCATCGTAAAAAACTTCATAGGAATCATAACCATCTTTCAGTTTTATTTCCATTTGAGGATTTCCATTAACGTATTTAATCTGCATGCCTCTTATAAATCCGTTGGGTTTTAATGTGCTTGCCAGACTATTATCAACTGAAATGTTAGAGAAAAATAAATATAAAGTATTATCCTTTATTGAGCTGGTAGGCTCTCTAAGAGTACGTTTTGCTCCAAGTCTTAATAATGTTCCGTTTGCTTTTGTTTCAATTTTTGCCGAAAATATATCATATTTTACTGTGCTAATATCAATTAAATTATCATTCCATTTTACTATAGATTTTGTATCAACTTTATTATTTTTTATACTGATCAAATTCTGGCTTTCATTATAACTTAATTCCATTCCGGATGCATAACCCAAATATTTGGTAGCATATTTTATTGGAATAAGTATTTCATCATCTTCAGATTTGGCAGAAACGGGAAGCTGAAAAATTTGGTGCTGATTACTTTTTTTAGATGTCAAAATTATAAATTGATTATTACCGGTGAATTTTAACCGGTAATCTTTAAATTTTACTTCGGCTTTTTGTCTCTCTTCGTTATAAAAATAATTAGCAGAAAATACATCCGCTAAAGCTTTAGAAGAAACATACTCTATTCCTCTAATTTCTTTTGATGGAATTTTTCTCTCTGAGCGCCCAAGTTTAATTGTTAAATCAGACCCAAAAATAAAATTGGAGTTGAGCAAATAGAAAACTAGTAATACGATATTTATTTGTTTCTTATTCAAATTAACCAATGAATGGAATGATAAAACCAGATTTTTTTTTATAGTTAACAAACTGATCTTTGAAATGTTTCAATAAAAGTTCATCTTCAAATTTTGCTCTTAAAATAAATAAAGGAATTTCTAAAAGAAGAACAACCGGAATTATTACATAACCCATTAAAGCAACTCCAACTCCAAGATCGCTTAAAAATTGACTAACATATTGGGGGTGTCTTATATTTTTGTAAAATCCTTCAGTTGTTAGTTTATGATTTTTAAATATTAATATGTCTTGAGAATAAAACTCGCCTAAAGATTTAAAACTTGCCACCTGAATCCAAGAAAAAACTATAAAAACAATTAAACCAATTATTCTATAAGTGTTATACTGTTCCTTAATTTCATCGCTAAAAACACCCAGATTAAAAACTGCCGCAATGGTTAAGATAAGAACTATAGCAGCGAGATTTGGCGGATATTTTTGAAGATAGGTTTTGGGCTTATCTTTTACATTTGAAAGCTTAGATTTCATTCCCTTTTTAGCAGCTGCCATATTTGCACTAATAGAGACAAATAGGTTAACAGCAACAATAATATTTATTGGATCCATATCTTAATAAATTTCCTAAAATTTAATTGATAAATATAACAACTTCACATCAATATTTTTTGGTAAACTTTTGAAAAATAAAATTGTCTTTAAATTATCCATTTCTCTACAAATTCAATTTCCCTTATCACATCAATGAATTTCTAGCTTAATATTTTCAATTGGATATCGATAATTAAGTGAATAAAAGAAAACAATGAGTGAAATATGAATACCGGACAAATGCTAATTACAATTGCCGCAATGGCTCTTCTTTCAAGTGTTATTCTTAATGTAAACAAAAGAAATTTAATAACATCCAAAGAAATGTCGGAAACAAAATATAAAATCATGGCTGTTTCCTATGCCAATACTATAATAGAAGAAGCATTTAGCAAATCTTTTGATGAGGCAACAACTGATAGTAAAACAATTACTGATAAAACACAATTATCAGCCGTTTTACAGTCAGAGCCTGGTGAAAATAAGAGAAGTAAATTTGATGATTTTGATGACTATAATAATTATAAAGATTCAACAAATTCAGATCCAACTTATAATAGCACTCCAATGAAAATTACTTCTAAGGTTCATTATGTTGATCCCACTGTCTCATTAGATTCTGTAGGTTATAAAACATGGAATAAAAGAATAACGGTAACTGTTACTAGTCCGTATATAAATGAAGGTAAAGATAAAATTACTCTTTCTAAAATTAACAGTCACTTTTACTTCAGATAAAAGTGTAAAATGTGATATAGATCAACTTTGACATTTTTGTGTAAAGGGATAATACATAATTTATCGCTTTTAGTGATTCACAACAAGCCAGCTACAAATTTGCTTATAATTTGTTAAGTAATTGTGGTTTCTACCGATAATATAAGAGTGGCATAGTAGTTGCTTTTATGTTACACAATAATGAAAGAGAAAAATTATGAATACTGGTCAAATGTTAATCACAATTTCAGCAATGGTATTATTATCCATGGTTATTGTAAATGTGAACCGTAACTCACTTACAAATACAGCGAATATGGATAAAACAAAATACGAAATAATGGCTGTTTCTTTGGCCAATACTTTGATTAATGAAGCTTGCAGTAAATCTTTTGACGAAGCAAGCACTGACAGCAAACAAATAAGCGATGTAACTAAATTATCAGCTAATCTCGGAAAAGATCCGGGAGAATTATACAGGAAAGATTTTGATGATTGCGATGACTATAATTTTTATTCATATAACACAGCGTCAGATACAGCAATCATTTCTGCGGATTTTGATGTTTCTTGCAGAGTTTTTTATGTAGATCCATTTACATCTTTAGATTCGGTTGGCAGTAAACAATATCATAAAAGAATAGAAGTGAGCGTTACAAGTCAGTTCTTAAATGATGGACAAGATACGGTAAGACTTTCAAAAATAAACAGTCATTATTACTTCAGATAGAGGTTATTATGGGATTTAGCACTTTAATAGACATACTTGGATCATCACTAATTGGTGGTTTAATTCTTCTTATACTTTTAAGGATGAATGATTCAACAGTAGAAAACTCATATTTAAATAGCGGAGAAATGATAGTACAAAGTAATCTGCTTGCTGTTGTTGAATTACTTGAACATGATTTTAGAAAAATTGGTTACTGTGAGGATTACGATAAACTCGCATTTCCGGAATTAGCAATTAGAAGTGTTACAGATACAAGCATAACATTTTTGACTGATGTTTCTATTTCAAAAGCTGTTCAAACTGGAGATGGAATTGTTGATACTTTAAAATATTATGTGGGCTCTCCTTTAGATAGTGAAGTTATGGGCACTCCAAATCCAAAAGATAGAATGCTTTATAGGCAAGTTAACCATGACACACCATTTGCGGCAAATTTGGGTTTAACAGAATTTAGAATTAAATATTTTGATAATGCGGGTAATGAAATAACTACTATGCCGTCAACTCCGCCATTAGGTATAATTACAATGCAGATTGATATAACTGTTGAAAACTCTGCGGCATACGGAGATGAAAATGACCCAGACAATGAAGTTTATTCAAAAGATAAAAGCGCATTTTGGAGACAGATAAGATTATCTGCTCCAGGCTTAAGTATTAGATAAAGGAGATATCAAATGGGCGGCAAAGCAATATTATTAGTAATTCTAGCTTTTAGTATGATGTTCACAGTGGTTAATTTTAATTCGTCAAATACAACAACTAGGGCAGTAGAAAATCTATCAGAATATTATTCTAAAACAAATCTTCAAAATATAGCTGCAAGCGGAGCTAATATGGCGGCAAATTTAATATTTCAAGACCCAACATGGTCTGGCAGCTTCAATAAATTACCTTTTCAAGGCGGTTATATTGATATTAACGTTACAAACTTTGCTGTCGATAAAATAAAAATTACATCTACTGCTTATCTTAACGGGATATATGGTGGTGAAATAAAGGAAGATACAGCCTTAATAAAAATTGTTTTGGAGCCAAGTAGTTTCTCGGAATATGGATATTATGCAAATATTTGGGGTTCAGGTTATTTAGTAACTGGTGATACAGTAGATGGTCCATTTCATACACAAGATCAACTAAACACTTTAGGTTCTCCGGTTTTCTTAGGTAAGGTAACTACAAAAAAAGGAGTAAATAGTGTAGGTGATAAATGGGGATTTGGTCCTGCCAATCCGGAATTTCTAGGCGGATATTCAGAAGAATCTGTAAATGTTCCATTTGATCTTAAACCTGATAAAATTAAAGCAGCTGGTAATTTTGATGGAAAAGTTTTTGAAGATAAAATTACGGGCAAAGCATTAGACGTAAAGTTAGTTTTTGAAGATGACGGTTCATCTGTTGGAGTTGTAAAATGGAGTACAAAAAAACCGGGACATCCACTTGGAGTACACCGGTCACAGCTAAGCTAGATACCCTTGCTCCAAATGGAGTAATTTGGAATACAAAAGGTAACTTATATATTTCAGGCACGGTTAACGGAAAGTTGACTATAGGAACAGGAAAAGACGGAAGTAGTACAGGAACTGTTTTTCTTGAAGATGATATAGTTTATAGAGATCCGCCTCTTATCTCCGATCCTGCTTATCCAGGTACTGGTAGTACAATAATCAATCCTGCTTGTAAAGATATGTTAGGAATAGTAGCAGAAGAACAAGTTTTAGTAGTTAATAACGCAGCAAATAAAAATAATATTAATATTCACGGTTCCCTTTTTAATTATGGCAAAGGTATAGGCGTTCAAGGTCTTACCTCTAGTTCTCCCAATATGGGGAAAATGTTTATTCAAGGTGGTCTAATTGAAAATGCAGCTCAAACAACCGGATACACAAATGGCGCCGGTTACAAACAAGTAATTAAATTCGATAAAAGATTTGCTACTGAAACTCCTCCATTCTTTCCTGCAACAGAAACTTACAAAATTGTTTCTTGGTTCGAATAAAAATAATTTCTCCTATTAAAAATCCGACCTCTTTTTAAGAGTTCGGATTTTTTATTTTTAAACAAAACTTTTGTTTAAAATTACTGTATAATTATTTATTCTAATTTAAAACTCATCTTGATGAAAAATTTATTATTTACTTTAATATTATTCTCACAATCAATTTTTGCGCAATCCAAAATTCTTATACCAATGGATCTTACTCAAAATGATCACTTAAAAGCTTACGGTATAACTTTTAATGCACTTAAAAAAAATTTAAAAGTAGATTGGCTGCTTAATTATAAGGGCGGATCTTTCATTATCAATAATTCAGAAAGAGTAATCTTAGATTGCCAAATTAGAAATGTAACATATCAATTACTTGATTATAGCTCCGTTGTTGATATTTATTCTTTTGTTCAAAGTGAAGATCAAAATATGGATGTTGTGCGATTGGAAAAAGCGCCTGAAATTGCGGTTTATGTTCCTCCTGGTTTTCAACCTTGGGATGACGCAGTAACTTTAGCATTAGAATATGCTGAAGTGGAGTATAAGAAAATTTGGATTGAAGAAATACTAACCGGCAAACTTAAAGAATATGATTGGCTGCATTTGCATCACGAAGATTTCACTGGGCAATTTGGCAAGTTTTATTCAAGTTACGGCGGTGCAAGATGGTACCAAGAACAGCAGCTTATTTATGAAAATGAAGCTAAAAAATTGGGTTATAAAAAAGTTTCTGAAATGGAAAAAGATGTTGTTCGTACCATTAAAGAATATATCGGTCAGGGAGGCTTTTTATTTGCAATGTGCTCTGCCACGGATAGTTATGATATTGCATTAGCTGCTGACCAAGTTGATATTGTTGATAAAATGTATGATGGCGATGCGCCAGATCCCAATGCACAGAACAAATTAGATTTTTCGAATACTCTTGCTTTTGAAAATTTTAAACTAGAAATGAATCCCTTGATTTATGAATACAGTGATATTGATATTACATTAACTGAAGTTGGTGCAGAACAAAATGATTACTTTACATTGTTTGATTTTTCTGCAAAGTTTGATCCGGTGCCTACAATGCTTACTCAAAATCATGTTAATGTTGTAAAAGGTTTTATGGGACAAACAACAATGTTTCGTAAAAAATATATTAAAAATTCAGTAATAACATTAGGTGAAAGAGCCAACTCGGATCAAGTAAAATATATTCATGGGAAATATGGAAGAGGAACTTTCACATTTTATGGAGGTCATGATCCCGAAGACTATCGCCATGCAGTTAATGATCCGCCGACTGAATTAAGTCTTCACAAAAATTCACCTGGGTACAGATTAATTTTAAATAATATTCTATTCCCGGCTGCAAAAAAGAAGAAGCAAAAGACTTGACTTATACTGAGTGAATTTGAATCATTAAATCATCTAGTCATCCTCGAATGTTTCTACCGGGGATTCGTAAATATTATAGAACTGGATTCCCGTTTTCACGGGAATGACAACAACCTAATATTAATAAATTATAAATTTTTCTCCCAAAAATTTAGCATTGTACTATAAACATGTAAATAAGTATTAAATCCTTCATAAATACCGTGAGATCTATTTGGATAAGGCATAACAGAAAATAACTTATTATTTTCAATTAGTTTGTTAATTACCACTTCGGTATTTTGATAATGAACATTATCATCACCGGTGCCATGAATTAATAGTAAATTTCCTTTAAGCTGGTGAGCAAAATTTACTGGGGAACCATCCCTATACCCATCAGGATTGGTGGAAAGTAAACCCATATATCTTTCTTGATAAATTGTATCATAAAGTTTTTGATCTCCAACTGGAGCAACGGCAATTGCAGACTTATATAAATCTGGATATCTAAATATTGCATTTAAACTCATTGAACCGCCTCCGCTCCATCCCCAAATTCCAATTCTTTCTTTATCAACATATTCCCATTCAGAGAGTACTTTTGTGGCATCGGCTTGATCTGACGAAGCAAGGATTCCTATTTGACCATAAACGCATTTTCTAAATTCTCTACCCTTTGGTGCGGGAGTGCCGCGATTATCGACACTAACTACTATATACCCTTTTTTAGCAAGCAGTTGATGCCAGAAAAAACTACCCATCCATCGGTCAAGAACAGTTTGGGATGCAGGTTCACCATAAACATAAAATATAACTGGGTACTTTTTTGTTTTATCAAAACTTGGTGGCACAATTTTCCATCCGTCTAATTCAACTCCATCTGAGGTACTGACCTTAAAAAATTCTATTGGGTTTATATTTAATTTTGCAATTTTTTTTGATAATACTTCACTGGATAATAAATTTCTTACAATATCATGGTTTGGTAAACTGATTAAATTAATTTCGTTGGGAGAATTGATTGTGGAGTGATTATGAATTGCCCAATCAAAATTTGGGGCAATGTCATAAGTGTTATATCCGCTAATATTTTCTGGGGTTAGAAGTTCTTTTTCTTCTTCCTTAAAAATAGATTTTCTATATAAATATCTCTGAGTTGCATTTTCGGGTGAGGCAATAAAATAGATATATTCATTTAATTTATCTATTCCTGCAATACTTACTACATCATATTCCCCAGTAATTTTCTTTATTTCCATTCCATCTCTCGAAATTAAGTAAACTTGATTCCAACCATCTTTTTCACTTAACCATGTAAAGTATTGACCATCTTTGAACCAAATCAAATCATCCACAACTTCAACCCAAGCATCATCTTTATCTGTAAAAATATTATTCACGTTTCCGGTTTCAGCTTCACCGAGATAAACTCTGTTCTCATTTTGCAATCTATTTAGCTGCTGAATTATTACTTCATCTGAGGATTCTGCCCAATCCATTCGTGCTATATAATTATTTCTTGGATCACCAGGAACTTTAAACCATATAATTTCTTTTGATTCTATTTCTACAACTCCTACTTTACATGCAGAGTTTGTTGTTCCAACTTTGGGATATTGGACTGGAATAATTTGTGAGTAAATTGAATCAGTATTATTTATCATGTTAAATACGCCAATACCTTCGGCATCTAATTGCCAAAATGCAATTCTTGTACCATCCGGGCTCCATCTAAAACCATTTCTTAAATTTAACTCTTCCTCATAAACCCAATCGAAAGTGCCATTGATAATCGTTTCTGATCCATCATTGGTTAGTTGAATTATCTCATCATCCAGTACTGATTCAACATAAATATTATTTTCTCGGACATATCCAACATATTTATTGTCTGGTGATAATGTAGCAAACATTAATGTGGAAGGTTTAGCATCTCCTCCGAGTTTCTTAAGTTTATTTGTTTCTAAATTTAATATCCAATAATCACCTCTTGTATTAGCTCTCCAAACTCTTTTTGTATTTGTGAAAATTAGTAACAATTTTAAATCACTTGAAAATTCATAAGAAGATATTCTTAGAGGTTTGTCAGAAACGCCAGGTATTAAACTATTTCCATCAATTAAGATTTCACTCTCTCCAGTTTTTGTATCATATTTTACAATGTTTTCCTCACCTGTTTCCGATCTTTCTAACTTCGTGTAACTTTTTCCGCCATTGAACCAATTTATACTGCCAATTCTAGGCTGAGTAAATTCTCTGCTTCCGAAAATTGTTTCTAGAGAAAATTCAATATTTCCGTTTTCTTGAGAAAATGAAATTGAGCTCAGGGAAATAATAAATAGAATCAGTAAATTAATTTTCTTCATCACTGGATCTCCAAATAATAAATTTAATATTTATGTTTAATTGAGAAATTAATGACAATTATTTTTCATAAGTTTCAAAAATAATAGCATAATATTGATAAAAATTTAATACATAAGTAATGCTAAAAATGTTACTTTAAAATACCCTTTTATCCTAAAAAATTAAATAAATATTATTATATTAAAAATGACTGGATATATTTTTGATATTAAAAATTTGCACTGCATGATGGTCCGGGTATAAGAACTACCATCTTTCTTAAAGGCTGCCCGCTTAGATGCTGGTGGTGTCATAATCCTGAAAGTATAAAAGAACTTCCACAGAATGAAAATTCTTTTTTGTGAGGATACTGTTTCAACATTCACTAAAAAGTATTCTGTTAATGAAGTCTATAACATTATCAAAAAGGATTTAATTTTTTATGATGAATCAAATGGTGGCGTAACTTTTTCAGGCGGCGAACCACTAACTCAAGTTGAGTTCCTTAAAGAAATATTGCAAAAATGTAAAATTAATTCCATCTCAACAACTGTTGATACTTGCGGTTATGCTTCGAGTGAGTCATTTGAAAAAATTTATAAATACGCCGATCTGTTTTTATATGATTTTAAACTTTTTTTGATAATGAGCTTCATCAAAAGTATACTAACGTTTCAAATGAGTTAATTAAATTTAATTTGGAATTCCTTAACTCAGTTAAAGCCAATGTGATTATACGTATTCCGCTCATTCCGAATATTACTGATACTAAAATAATTTAACCTCAATTTCAAACTATCTTATGAAATTAGAAAATATTAATCAAATAGATTTACTGCCTTATAATAAACTTGCAGAAGATAAATATAGACGGCTTAATCAAAAATCCCAATTGGGCAATTTAGAAACGCAATCAGCAGAAAAATTAGAAGAGATTAAAATTTTAGTGGAATCATTCGGGTTTATAACAAAAATAAATGGATAAATAAAATGAATGAACGAATTAAAAATTTACGCGAACAAACTTTAAGCATTCATCCTTCAATTTCTTTAGAACGAGCAAAGTTGGTTACCGATTTTTACAAAACTGGAAAAGCTGAACGAGTTAGTATACCAGTAGCTCGAGCGCTTGCGTTTAAGCACATTCTCGAAAATAAAAAACTGTGTATAAATGATGGAGAGTTAATTGTTGGGGAACGTGGACCAGCACCTCATGCTACTCCAACCTACCCTGAAATTTGCACGCACACAATCAAAGATTTTGAAATTTTAGATAAACGCGAAAAATATCGTTTTCAGTTGATGAAGAAACAAAAAACACACAAGTTAACGATATTGAACCTTATTGGCGTGGACGTTCATTAAGAGACAGAATTTTTGAAGAGTTAGATGAAGATTGGAAAGAAGCCTATAACGCAGGAATTTTTACTGAGTTTATGGAGCAACGCGCCCCTGGTCATACTGTACTGGATAATAAATTTACAAAAAGGATTTAAGGATTTTATTACTGATATTGATAAAAGCATTAACAGTCTTGATTTTTATAGTGATCCGGAAGCTTTTGATAAACGCGAAGAATTACTTGCGATGAAAATCACAGCCGAATCTATTATTCTTTTTGCAAAAGATATTCAAAATATTTATATGAATTGGCAAAATCTGAAACAAACATACAAAGAAAAAATGAACTGGAAACAATGGCCGGTATTTGTAATCGAGTGCCGGAAAACAAACCTAACACATTTTGGGAAGCTCTTCAATATTATTGGTTTGTGCATCTTGGAGTAATTACAGAACTTAATACGTGGGATTCATTCAATCCTGGTCGCCTTGATCAACATTTGTATCCTTTTTACAAACAAGATTTAGAAAGCGGTTTATTGAGTGAAGATCAAGTTTATGAATTGCTGCATTCATTTTGGATTAAGTTTCATAATCAGCCTGCACCTCCAAAAGTTGGAGTTACCGCCCAAGAAAGTAATACCTACACTGACTTTTGTTTAATTAATGTTGGCGGATTAACCGAGGCTGGCGAAGATGCAACAAATGATTTAACATATATAATTTTAGATGTAATTGAAGAAATGCGTCTACTCCAGCCAAGTTCAATGGTACAAGTAAGTAAAAAGAATCCAGATAGATTATTAAAAAGAACTCTTGAGATAACTAAAACCGGATTTGGACAACCCTCAATTTTTAATACTGATGCAATAATTCAAGAAATGCTGCGCCAAGGTAAAAGTATTATATTGATGCTCGTAATGGAGGTGCCAGCGGCTGTGTTGAGACAGGAGCATTTGGTAAAGAGAGCTATATTTTAACAGGTTACTTTAACATTCCAAAAGTTTTTGAAATAACTTTGCACAACGGAATTGATCCGCGAACACAGAAATCAATTGGATTAAAAACAGGTGATGTAAATAATTTTAATACGTTTGATGAATTGTTAGATGCTTTCAAAAAACAACTTAATTACTTTATTGATATTAAGATTAAAGGAAACTTAATAATCGAAAGGCTCTGGGCTAAATATTTACCGGCTCCGTTTATGTCAATACTTGTAGATGATTGCATAAGTAAAGGTAAAGATTACAATAATGGCGGCGCTAGGTATAATTCATCATACATACAAGGTGTTGGAATGGGTACAATTACCGATTGCCTTTCATCAGTTAAGTATAATGTTTTTGAAGACAAAAAAATCTCCATGAAAGAAATGTTGGAATCATTAAAAAACAATTTTGTGGGAAGTGAAAAATTTAGAAAAATAGTTTTAGATGAAACACCCAAATACGGAAATGACGATGACCGAGCAGATGATTTATTAAGAGAAGTTTTTGAAATGTATTTCTCTGCAATTGATGGAAGACCAAATACAAAAGGCGGACAATATCGAATTAATCTTCTGCCTACTACTTGCCATGTATATTTTGGCAGTGTTATTGGCGCAACACCGGATGGCAGATTAGCAGGCAAACCGCTATCAGAAGGCATTTCACCGGTTCAAGGATCTGATAGGAATGGACCAACCGCTGTGATAAAATCAGCTGCAAAGATTGACCATTTAAGAACTGGCGGAACATTGCTAAACCAAAAGTTTACTCCAAAAATATTAGAAGATGAATCCGGGAGAGAAAAAGTTCTTCATCTTATAAGAGCATATTTTAAAATGGATGGTCATCATATTCAGTTTAATGTGGTGGATGCAGAAACTTTAAAGCAGGCTCAAAAAGAACCAGAAAATTATAGAGACTTAATTGTTAGAGTTGCAGGTTACAGTGATTATTTTGTAAACTTAGGTGAAGATTTGCAGAATGAAATAATTTTTAGAACTGAGCAAAAAGGATTTTAGTTTTTATAAAAAAATTGTCTGATCTAGATTAGAAAACTGGCAAACCAATTGCAATTTGAAATAGAGAATATATAACATCGGTTAAAGCTGGCTCACAAGTAGGATAGTAAATTAAGAAAATTTGTTCGGTCAGAGATTTAGAAATTATATACTCATATCATCTTTAGATTAATACAGAATCACTATTTTCAAATCAGTTGAAAATGCTGTTCAATATATTTAGGCGGCATTTATTATTTTAAAAAAACGCTTCCAAATTAAATATTGGAACAGAAATAAATCTATAAGGAATATTTATGCTAAAAGAACACCCAAAAGGAATAATGGTAATGTTCACCACGGAAATGTGGGAACGTTTTGGTTTTTATATAATGATGGCAATTTTAGTTCTGTATATGGATAGTGAATTTGGCTGGAGTGACTCTGTTAAAGGAGATCATTACGGAATGTTCCTTGGCCTTGTCTACTTCATCCCGTTGCTCGGCGGGTATTTAGGAGATAAATTATTTGGACAGATAAATACAGTAATTGCCGGATCTGTTTTTATGCTGTTTGGGTATATTTCACTGGCACTTTCTTCTGCTGAGCAGTTAGTGTTTTTTATATCGGATTATTTTTAGTCGCTTTTGGAACCGGAATATTCAAAGTAAACATGGCAGTGCTTGTTGGTAATTTATATAAAGAAAAAGTTCATCTTAAAGATGCCGGATTTAATATTTTTTATATGGGCGTTAATGTTGGAGCAACAATTGCTCCGTTAGCCGCTACTTTATTGGGTTATCTGTTCAATGATTATAGAATTTCATTTTGGGCTGCCGCTGTGGGAATGGTGATTGCACTTTTAACTTTTAATATGGGTAAAAGTAAAATTATGAGTGCAGATGTAAAGCAATCTAGAAAGACTGAAAAAGAAATCGTTCATATATAAAATAGGTAAACCTGAAACTGCTCAAAGAATGGTTTCATTGGCAATGTTATTTATAATTGTAATTTTCTTTTGGATGGCATTTTACCAAAATGGATTTGCATTAACTTTGTTCGCTGAAAGATCAACTAAAATTTATGATTTACTCCGACCAGAAACTTATCAATTTTTAATCCGTTTTTATTTTGGTACTAACTCCTGTTTTATTAGGACTTTTCAATAAATTAAATAAGAAAGGAAAAGAACCTTCCACTCCGTTAAAAATATTTATTGGCATGACAATAATGGGAATTTCCATGGTGATTATGGTTTTTGCTTCATTAAATGGAGGAAATTCGGATTCAAATATTATGTCGCCTTATTGGTTGATATCAACATATTTGGTTGTTACACTTGCTGAAATATTAATTTCACCAATGGGACTTTCTTATGTTTCAAAAGTTGCACCGCCAAAATTACAAGGCAGAATGATGGGCGGCTGGTATGCGGCAACCGCAGTTGGAAGTTATGGTTCTGGCTTATTGGGCAAGTATTACAGCGATTTTGCGCATCACGAATATTTTATAATTTTAACAGGCATATTAATTTTTTCAGCTGTTCTGGCTTTATTATCAATGAAAAAATTAAATAGATTTGCGAACTAAAAACATATAAAGTGCGATACCATTTATTGAATCTCTATTAAATAAATTGCATCAAACTAAAACGGAATTAGGATGAAAAAAGTAAAAATAAGAAATAGCGAAAAAGAATTTATAGTTGGTAAAATTGTTTGCGTTGGCAGAAATTATGCTGAGCATGCAAAGGAATTAGGGAACGAGGTTCCAAAATTTCCAATAATATTTCTTAAACCTCCATCAACTTTAATTTATGATGGTGATAATATTGTTCATCCAAGTTACTCAAATGAAATGCATCACGAAGTTGAGTTGGTTTTACTAATTGGGAAAGAAATAAAAATGCAAACGATGAAGAAGCTGAAAACGCAATTACCGGTTATGGTGTTGGATTAGACATGACTTTACGCGATCTTCAGAATGAGTATAGAAAAGAGGGAAACCCATGGACGCTTGCAAAATCCTTTGATACTTGCGGAGTAATTTCTGATTTTGTATCGAAAGAGGAATACAGATTAACCGGCGATGAAAAAATTGTTTTACAAAAGAACGGGAACATTCAGCAAAATTCTACTGTAAACAAAATGATCTTTTCACCAAAAGAAATTGTAAAATATATTTCTGAAAGAATGACTCTTGAACCCGGTGATTTAATTTATACCGGAACTCCTGAAGGAGTTAGCAAGGTTGAAAGAGGTGATGTTTTAAAATCCAGTATTGAAAACATTGCTCAATTAGAAAATAAAATTCTATAAAGATATTCATCATTGCGAGGAATTTATAACGAAGCAAGCTCAAAATTTCTAACCAGTTGAAAAGCTTTAATACAATTAACGAATTTGAAGTGCCAAATATAATTTTAATTTGATTAGACAAAAAAAGGAAATAGAAATGCAAAAAATAAAATCTCTAGTATTATTTTTGTTCATTATTACAACAGCTACAGTAAGCTGCCAAAGTAATGAGAATACAGATGACAATTCTAATATTACAGTTGAGCAATTAAAAACTGAAATGACAACCGATACAAACCTGGTTATTTTAGATGTAAGAACACCTCAAGAACTTGTTGGTGGGCTTGGACAGATAAAAGGTGTTATAAATATTCCAGTTCAGGTTTTATCTCAAAAGAATTAACGAGTTAGATAAATATAAAGACAAAAATATTGCTGTTATTTGCCGCAGTGGAAATAGATCTGTTATGGCGACAAAAAATTATGCAGGCAAAAGGCTTTAAAACAAAAAAATGTTTTAGGCGGAATGCAGGCTTACAACAAGCAGTAAAATATGTTACTTTAGTTTTAATGATATAAAATTTAAAGATAGACGTCATTGCGAGGAAGTTTTTCCCCGAAGCAATCTTCCACAAAATCAAGATTGCTTCACCTTGATAAAAAGAATCAAGGCTCGCAATGACGAATTAAAAATCACAACTATTTGAATTACTTGAGCAACATCATCTTCTTTGATTTAACAAAATCATTCGTCTTTATTCTATAAATGTAAACTCCGCTTGCTAAATTTGCACCATTAAAAGTTGCTTCATATTTACCTGGTTTTACAAATTGATTTACAACTTCCCTAACTTTTTGACCAAGTATGTTGTAAATAGTAATATTAACTAAGCCCTCCTTTTGAATTGAATAACCAATTTTTGTGCTTGGATTAAAAGGATTTGGATAGTTTTGGTATAACTCATATTTATTAGGAAGTATATCTGAGTTAGAAACATCCGAAAGATAATCTGTGGTGAATGTAAGTTTATCAGTCAATAATATTGGGTTTGCATAAGATATTTTTATAACATCACCAGTTGTAAAAGTTGACTGATACATAACCCAGTTCCAGGTGCCGTAATTAGTTACTGCATCAGATAGTGGATCTAACACATCTGGACTATAGTCAGTATTAACTACCCATACATAGACTCTATTATCTGTATTCCAGATCTTTCCTCCCTCAACTGTTGGATTTCCGGTACGATCCCACATCAGAACATTTACTTGCTGATTTTCATCGATATTCCATACTTCGAAAGGCACTTTAATAGCAAAAGGTTCTGCAACTCCTGGATTAGGATTTAACGGATGATCTGCAATTGAATAACCGCTGGCTCCAACTATAGTAACAAAGGAACCACCCGATGTAGTTACTTCAAGATTTAATCCATTTATTACCTCATTACCCAAGACACCTGTCCACCTGATTTCATAATCTTCCTGAAGTAATTCAACATCTGTAGTACCACCTGCACCATCTACATATCCTGCAGGTCCTAAAGAAGCTGCAACTGTTCCATCAGTATAACCGAAATATGTAAAATCAGTAAATATATAATTTTCATTAACCCAACGTACACCTGAAAGATATAATTTAGTATCATTCAGTGATACACTAGCAATAGCTGTTGGAGCATCAAATGTTCCATCCAGTTTTATCCTAAATCCATCAACAATTGGTTCGTAACCATAAGGGGCTGGTTCATTAGTAAGTAAGTCTTTCCCGCTTATAACTGTTTGATAGTTTAACAAATCTTCTTGCTTTGTTTTATTAAATAGTTTCCAATAGTTTACTGCTTTTAAATTGATAGCCTAATTTGCCGGTTAAAGTTGCTGTTCCAACTTTGTTTACGGTACCGGCACCTAAATTATAATATTGCGGATCAGTTACAGCGTAAGCTTCAGACCAACCATCATCAAATATTACATAATTAACGGTAAATGTTGGTTCAATAGAATTAATATTTATTGAAAAATCTTCATCACCTTTAAATTCACCATCGCCAGTTGTATCACTTCTGCCCCAAGTAACTGTTTGACCTTCAATTACAGGATGAAATGTAGTACCATTAGTATTACCTTTAGTGACTTCAGCACTGTTGATTTGAATTCCGTCTGGAAAAGTAATACTTATTCCATCTGCATAATTAAAATCCGGAGCTTGGTTATCATATTTAAAATGAACATCAAGTGTATTATTTGGAGCATAAATTGAAGGTTGGGGAACTAAACTAGAAGGTGTTTGATCACCAGGTTTATTTAAACTATTTCCTACTGAATCCGGGAAATTTGTCTTTTTCCATTCTCCATCTAAATCTAAATAATAGTGCTGCTCTCCAAAAGAGACTTCATAAGTATCTCCGGTTATTTTTGTCGGATCAATAATTTCAATTGTAGTTTTTAATAAATCTGATTGTCCTATTATTTGAAATGCTTTAATAGAATCTAAATAATTAAAGCCGGATTCATTTTCATTAAAGGTTTCCCCAATTGTAAATATTCCCGTTTCTGCAAATTTTTGTTCAGTCTCATTATAAAAGTATGCAGAAATTCCGTGATAGTAAGTTTTGCCTTTAAGTAAGTTAGAGTTGTATTGATAATCTTTATCTACAACAACATATTCTGAATTCCAGAATTTGTACCTTCAAATATTACTCCCGTAATAAGTTCGCCCGTTATTGGGTCATATCTTTCACCGGTAATATTTGTAATATTATCAACTACATCAAAGGTAAAAATTCTTTTCCCCGAAGTTTTATGGCTTGGATCATATGCAATTTGATAAATATTATATCCTTGAAAAGTAAATCCGTCTTCGGAGAAAATTTTCAATTTCCGGTTTGCTTAAAATATTCATTTCAATAACTTCAGAAGAGATTGATTCTTTTGGCTCTAATGCAGGTTCTAACTGTGAAACATTAGGTGCGGTTGGAGTGATAATTATATTTGGATAATCTTCCTGTAACTTTTCTGCATAATTTTTAGTAAAGCAACTGAATTTAATCGATCCGTTCCTGGAGCGGCAAATTCTGCAAAAACTATTTCTTGAATACTGTCTGCTTTAAGTTCAAATGGTCCACAATTCATTACCATTCTTCTATCGCTTGGTTTATGCTGCACGCCATCTATCCATCCTTCTTGAGTTATTGGATCTCCCGACAGTGTAAACATAGTATTTAAGCCAGTATACGGATCTGTAAAAGGTTCACCTGTTTCTCCGACTAAACCTTTCATAAGATTATAAAATTCTAACGTTCCATTCGTATAATTTCCTAAATCCGGATCAATATAATTTCTAACAGCGGCAAGAAAGAAAAGAGAGAGAAGTCATGCCAACATTTTTTTTTACCGTAAATTTTATCATTACCTTTTACTGCAAATTCTCCAGGCAATCCATCCACAATTGGTCCTTGCAAAATCTGGAATCCAATAGCCGGAATTTCTGTTCCATAAACTGCATCCTCGTCCCATCCATTATAGCAGTATCCTAAATTTAGCAAAGTATCACACCCAACATAATCATCTCCGGCATGCCCTAAGTCAGGATCAGACCAAATTGAGAAATACATGCTATCAATATTTTTACTGTTTTTATTTATTAGTTTATATTTTTTAAACATCACATCACCATAAATACCATTATGGTTATATCCCCAAACTGTGACTTGTGCCTCTACTTTCATTGGGGTGGAACCATACATACTTATTACAGTCTCTTCATTAAAATCATTTGCAACATACCAAAGTGTTTGGGCAGCACCGGGAATGCCGGGAATATCTATTGCGGGATCATAAACTCCATTTTTATCAACATCTTCAAAAGGAGCGCCATCATTTGCGGGCCATTCATTCCAATCTTTTTCATATTGACTTTTTATTGCTTCATACGAAAATGTTTCATCTTCAAATTCGTTAATGAGCAAGTTGTAATTAAAATCGGGTCTAACTCTATAAACTCTGACACTTTCATCAGAAGGATCTTGAGGAGTTCCATTTGCCAATACTTTTCCACCAAGCAATCCTTGCGAATACGTTGAACCTCCAACAAGTATCTTTCCATCAATCTTTCCGCCCCAAACTAATCCCGATTGGAAAACTGCTCCCTTATTTGTACCTCTTGGATATATAAATCCGGAGTGTCCATTTGGAGCTAAATCTGAACTTCCATTATTGTAAACAAAAGTGGAAATATTATTAATGTTAAACTTAGAATAATGCTCAACAACATTAGTTTTGTTCAGGTTTGAGGTTTTCTGTAACTGGTTAATTTTTTGCGAAAAACTTGAATTGACTAAAATAACAGATAAGAGAATAATAGAGGGAAATATCGTTTTCATCTACACGCCTCATTAATTTTTAATAATACAAATAGCAAATAGCAAATAGCAAATAGCAAATAGCAAAATTAATTATTTAAATGCAAAGTAAAAAATTAGTAGCAAAATCTTTATAATTTAAAATTTGTTTTTATTGATACATAATTTTTCAAAAATACTTTATAACTGCAGACTGTCATTCCGGTTTGTGTTTTTTGCAAGACCGGAATCTAAAAATATTAGAATAGCTGAAAATACATTTATAGATTCCCGATGAAAGATTCATGCCATTCGGCAGACAAGTTCGGGAATGACAGATTAATTTATTTCAATAACATCATCTTTTTTGTTTTTACAAAATTATTCATTTCTATTCTGTATATGTAAACTCCGCTTGCATATTGATATCCAGCGAACTCAGCCTCATACTTTCCGGCTTTATAATTTTGGTTTACAAGTTCTTTTATTTTTTGTCCGAGTATATTATAAACCGTCAATTTTACTAATCCTTCTTCGGGAACTGTAAACCTTATCTTCGTATTTGGGTTAAACGGATTGGGATAATTTTGAAATAAGTTATACTCGCTCGGGCTAATTTTATCTGCCGGAGAATTAGGAGTTGTAAATGTAAAAACATCTCCTTGTTGAATAGAATTGAGATAATTAATTTCAACAATATCTCCTGTATTGTATGCTGATGTATTCCATATATTATTCCAAGTAAAATCATCCGACATTGTTTGTGTCATTTCTTCTGTAATTAATTCGGCAGTATAAGGTGTATTAAGAATTTCACCATACATTCTTCCAAAAGAATTCCATGTATAAAAATCGCTATATAAAGAATCATAATATTGATCTCTATCATAGAATTGATAATTCACTTGGATTCCCAAATCTTTATTCCAAACTTCAAAAGGAACTCTGACTAAAAATCGTTCTGCTTTTTCATCATTTAAAGGATGCTGAGTAATGTCATATTGTTGCGCTCCGTAAAAAGTTGCAAATGAACCAGTTCCCTCTTTTGTAATATAAACCTTTGTATTATTTACTTTTATTAAATCAGATTCACCAGTAAATCTAAATTCGTAATCTTGCATTAACTTATTTATGTCATTTGTAACATATCCATTTTTTATAAAGGAGGTTCCATTTATATAATTACTAAAGTAGTTAAAATCACTAATCTTAAAATATCCATCTTGAAATATACCATTGCTCCACGGTTGAGTGATATTTTTGCCATTGATTATAACCTCACTAATTGTTTTGGGCGGATCAAAAGTGCCTTTAATTTTTATTCTAAATCCATCAATAATTGGTTCATCTCCAAAAGGAGCTTCATCATTTGTGTTAACATCTATTCCACTTATAATTGTTTGATGTTCAAGGGCATTTGAGTTTTTAGTTTTGTTAAATAGATTCCAAAACTTTTCTGTTTTTTCTGCAAATTCAATTTCTGTTATTGTGGCGTTTCCTTCAGCATTAATAGGCTCGGGAGGATAATTACCGAAACCATCATCATAAATAATGTATAAATAATTCAAAGGTGGTGTAAATGAATTTACATTTATAGTTAAAATTTCACTTCCTCTAAAAGTATAAAATCCGCGTTGAGTTGTGTCGTTGTTTCCCCAAAAAATTTCATTGCCGGTTTGTGTATATGGAATTGCACGACCGTTAAACTTACTTAGTGTTTCTTCAATGCTGCTTATTTGAATATTACTTGGAAGCGTAAGTTTAATTCCATCTGCGCTTGCTTCTTGTGGTGAAATTAAATTTAACCTAAACTGTAAAGCAATTATTCCGCTTGTTGTTGTAGTTACGGCTTTCCCGGTTAATGTTGATGGAGAAATATCTTTGTATAAAGAATTTTTATTTAGATTTGTATTTTCTTTGGGTTTCCAATTTCCGTCAAAATCTAAGAAATAATTTTGCCTTCCAAATCTAACTTCATAAGTATC
>JACKAB010000007.1 GCA_020635285.1 Ignavibacteriales bacterium
TGTAAAAACCTCTTTCGCCTCCTTTTGACCAAAGTGGTCCTTGAGCTGCAACATATATTATATTTGAATTTTCTTTATTTACAGTAATTTTAGAAATATGCTCTGTGTTTTTCAATCTTATATTTTTCCAGCTTTTTCCGCCATCTTCACTTTTGTAAATTCCGTCTCCATAACCTACATGCCTTCCGCCAACATTTTCTCCTGTTCCAACCCAAATAACATTTGCATTGTTTGGATCAAGTGTTACGCACCCAATTGAATATGAGTTTTGATCATCAAAAATTGGTTCCCATGTTGTTCCTGAATTTACTGTTTTCCAAACGCCGCCTGAGCTAACTGCCACATACCAAATATTATTATTTGTTGGATGAATTGCTATGTCCGCAATTCTGCCCGACATAAACGCAGGACCAATGCTTCTTAATTTTATATTAGCCAAACTAGAAGAGGAAACAAGAGTATCTTTTTTTGCTTGGGCTTTTAGACTAGAAATAGAAACAGCAAAAAACAGAAGAATGATTAATAAGTTTTTCATGGACTGGTTCCAAAATTTATTACGGTTGGATTTTATTTTATTGTGAAAATATTCAGATAATTTATTAATTCCAATATAGAAAAAAAGACTAAATTATTGAATTAATTTTATTATCTCTTTTCGGTTTTCATCTAAGTTGTTGTAGTGAAGCTTTAGTAACTTTTTTATTATTAACTTTTGCAGAATAAATGATTGAAAAAATACACTGATCGTCATACGTGGGTTGTTTAAAAATAACTAAAATCTAAAAAGATTAAATTGTTTGTATAGAGACATAAAATTTTTATGCCTCTATACTCTGTAATAACTTATTTTATTTCTGTAATTATCAAATCTTTTGGTTTTCTAACTTTTTTAAGATTTACTAGCCAATCATTTTCCGTGTCTCTATATCCAAGTGCCAAAAGAGTAACACTTCTAAGTCTTTTTTCTTTTAACCCCAGCAGCTCATTCATTTTTTCCGGATCAAATCCTTCCATTGGGGTTGAGTCAACTTTTTGTTCCGCTGCAGCCGTAAGAGCTATTCCTAATGCAATATATGTTTGCTTAGCAGCATGATTAAAATTATCATCACTTGACTTGCTGCCAAAAGAACTGATTAAGGAATTTTTATAATCATCCATTGCATTTTCTTTTAGACCCCTTTGTGAAATAATATTTGCGAATGTTTCATTTATTCTTTCAGGTGTATACTTATCCCAAGCAGCAAAAACTAAAACGTGTGAGGAATCTGTAATTTGTGATTGGTTAAATGCAATAGGTTTCATTTTTTCTTTTAGCTCTTGATTACTAACAACTATAATTTGGAATGGCTGTAATCCACTTGATGTTGGTGCAAGTCTTGCTGCTTCTAAAATATATTCAACTTTTTCATCCGGAACCTTTTTGCCATTCATTTTCTTTGTAGCATAACGCCAATTTAAGTTTTCATGTAAGCCCATAATTATTTCCTTTGTTTTTTTATATGTCTAAACATTATATTAAATTATAATTAATGTCTAAACATATAAAAATAATTCTATCCTTCCTAATTAATAATTTTTCTCAGTTTTATTTTCATGTGTCTTTAAAAGTACTCGATCGTTTTCTATTCTATATTAATTTTAATATTTCTTTTCTATGCTGGTCTAAGTGAGGTGGTGGAGTTAAATTTATTTGTTTGTTGTTGTTAATATCAGCTGAAAATGTTCTTACTCAATATAATTTTCCTTTTGATTTTACTTTTTAAAACTAATTTGTCTGTTTGTTTCTGCTTAAAACTTCTTTCAAATCTAATACAATTGCAGCCGGAATTTTATATTTATCTAACGCTTTTATTAAGTTTTTTGATTTCCAACTTAAAATATATTTTTCAATTATTGGTTTTAACTCATCTTTAATTTTTACTCGGTCTGCGTTTTTATTATATTTTTCACTTGAAAGAATTTTATCCTTATCAACGATGAGGCAAAATTTTTTTAAATTGTGAATCACTTCCAATTGCTAATAAAATAAATTTATCGTCTGCTGTTTTAAAAAAGTGAGCCGTAAGGATAAATATTTGGATGTTCGACCCTTTTCTATGAGGAACAACTCCGGTATTTAAATAATTTGTAGCTTGATTTGCAAGTGAGGAAATTCCCGCATCCAGAAGTGAACAGTGAACATAACTTCCATTTCCTGTTTTTAATTTATTTATATAAGCAAGTAAAATTGCTTCCTTAATTTGATGCGCAGTTAAAATATCTATTAAAGCAACCGGCATTTTTAGTGGCTCTTTTTCTGTATAACCATTTATACTCATGAATCCTGAATAAGCTTGTATAACTGCATCAAAAGCGGTTCTTTCATCATCTAAGCCAAAACCTGTAATTTGGGCGTAAATAATTTTGGGATTTATTTTTTTAATCGATTTATAATCAGCTTTCAGTTTTAAATCATCTCCATTTTAAAACTTACTGTTATTATATCAGAAACTGAGACTAACTTTTTAAAAATTATATAATCTTCTTTTTTTTCAGATTAAGAGCTATTGATTTTTTACCAAAGTTAACTGCACAAAAGTAAGCTGAAATATCAGAGTCACTTTTTTCTTCTGGTGTTTTCCAGCTTCTTGTTACATCACCACAAAGTTCTGGATTTTCTATTTTTATTACTTCAGCACCAAGTTCAGCAAAAAACATACCGACAGATGGTCCCGCTAATACTGATGATAATTCTAAAAGCCTAATTCCAGAAAAATATTTTTCATAGTGTTGATAACTAACTAAAAAGTGTTGGTAACATTGTAATCATTTGTTGGCAATAATGAGTTATGAACGTATATGTTTTTCTACTTAGCTGTTTGTTAAAGTTATGAACAATTGTAAAAATCTATTAGTCTGCAAAACAGCTTATAAATAGACTAATTCTTAGTTATCCACATATTAACATGCTTATTCTTTATTATTCTTTTAAATATATATACAATATTTAAATATATGTATGTTGATAAACCTAATTATATAACTCAACTGTTGGTTCCGTATCTTTAGTTATATAACCCTAAACATTCCATCTGTATTAAACGACATAACTATATTACCTTTTTATCAATACCAATTATGCCGCCTTTAGCATTTTGTTTTACTAACTTATTTTTAATTACATGATCAGCAGCTTCTTTAAGAGTAAACTTACTATATTCCATTAATGCCGAAATATCATAGGAAACAACGTTTCTAATAAAAAACTCACCATGACCAGTTGCAGATAAAGCGCACGTTTTATTATTTGCATAAGTTCCGGCTCCGATTATAGGAGAATCACCAACTCTTCCAAATTTTTACCAGCCATTCCGCCTGTTGAAGTTCCTGCAGCCAGATTTCCGTTTTTATCAATTGCAACGCAGCCGACAGTTCAAACTTGTAATCAGTATTTTCTATACTTGCAATGGCTTTACTTTTATTATATTCTTCAATTCTTTCTTCGGTTTTGAAATAATTATTATCTACTTTCTGCATTCCAAATTCGTCTGCAAACTTTTCTGCACCTTCTCCAAAAAGTAAAACGTGAGGTGAGTGTTCCATTACAAATCTGGCTAACGTAATTGGATTTTTAATATGCTTTAAACTCGCAACACCGCCGGCACTAATATCTTTGCCGTTCATAATTGATGCGTCTAGTTCTACGTTTCCATCTTCTGTAAAAACAGCCCTTTTCCCCGCATTAAATAATGGTGAATCTTCTAAAACTCTTATTACAGTTTCAACAGCATCAACAGAGCTGCCGCCCTCGGTCAAAATTTCTTTGCCAAGAATTAATGCCTCGCTTAATTTATCTTTATATAATTTTTTTCTTCTTCTTCGGTATATCTGCCTTTATAAATATTTCCGGCACCTCCGTGAATAACCAACGCGTATTCATTAACTCTGTTTTTTTTGAGTCCACAGAGTCATTATTTTTTATTTCTTTTACGCAAGAGGTTAAAAGTAAAATAGAAAGCAGAAAAATTGCTAAATAAAATTTTGTCATATTTAAATTTCCTTAATATTTTAGGAGTGATAATTAAGCAAGTATAAAATAAAAAAAATTAGAGTCATTAATTATTTTATTAAGGGATAAGATTTTTATTTTATTTGTCTAATTGTTTTAATAGATAGTTAAATACCTAAAAAATATGTCAAACATAGAATTAATAAAATACTTTGCATCAATTGATAAACCATTGATTTTTGAAATTAATGATATAGTATTTAGCAGTAATCATCCGCAAAAAGAAAACTTAAATTACTATTTAGAAAATATTGATGAATATAACATAAATGAAATTCTTTCAAATAATGATTACAAATTATTTGGGAAACAAATGAAACCTTTGAGTTGGCGTGATAATGCAAAAATATCTTATGCAAAATCACATTTAGATAAGGAGATTGGAAGATTTCGTTTAGATTTTCTTTTAAATGACAGTATCAATCCTACAACGCCCTATGATTTGACTGAGTTTAAAGACATAGAAATTGACGATAATAATTTAATTTCAATTTCAAAAATGCAAGAAATTCTTAAATCAAGTAAAAGAATATTCCAAATTCTTTTAACTTTACCTGTTCCAAATTCCATGTATTGGTGTGCTGCGCATTTATTTGCCTTGAGTAAAACTTGTGATGTAAAAGTCAGACTAGATCCGTTTTTAATTTTTAATAAAGATGGGTTTAGTCAAATGAACTATAAAATGTTCATTTATGGGAAACCACCTGACTTAAATTCATATAATTCCTTAAAAGAGACAACTCATGTAAGATGGATGGATGATCAGTATGATTTTTCTCAAACCCAATTTACAGATGCTGTTTGGATTCCAAAAGAAAATGAAGTACATATTATTTTTGAAGAAATCCCCAAAACGCATGCTTATTATTATCGTGCAAGTAGATATTTTCATACTATTTTTAATAAAGAAACTAATAAAATAGAACATTTTGATGGTGCAATAAGAATCTATAATAAGTATGAGATTGAAAAGAGAATAAATTGCCATGTAAAACACGTTGGAAAAATTGGTAAACGAGTTAAGGTTTTTCAGATTGACTCGGAAGTTGATGTTGAAAAATGGAGTAATGTCGCATCATCATTTTTTGTGTGGAATGATGATGTAAAAAACTATTTTAGTAATTAAAAGGTGTATAACGTCTTAAATAAGGAAAAAGTCAAGAGGATAAAATTATTTATCCCAAAAGAAATAGGTTAAAATAAATGGCTTCAAAACTAGAGTTTGTAAAATATATAGCTGAGCAACTAAGTAATTTACATGATGTTGAATACAAATATATGTTTGGTGAATATGCACTTTATTATAATAAAAAAGTAGTTGCACTAATTTGTGATGATCAGTTATTTGTAAAACTAACTGAAGCAGGAAGAAATTTTATTGGTAATGTTGTTGAAGCACCCGCATATCCGGGAGCAAAACCATCTTTTTAATTGAAGGCAAAATAGAATATAAAGATTGGTTAAGCGAGTTAATAAAGATAACCGAGAAAGAACTCCCAAAACCAAAACCTAAAAAAAAAGCAAAAAAAATAATATATTTCCACAGAGGTTTTAAGTGTTTTTTTAAAAAGATTTAAATATTTTAAAATAAATTAAGTTATTTTAGACCAGAAAATTTATTCAATCGGGATTCTACAAAACAATGGAAAAATAAAATGAAGAAGAGATTAATATTTTTTTCAATATTATTTTTTGCAACAATAGTTTATTCTCAAGAATATTCTCCTCAATTTAAAATGTTGGAACAAGTAAAAACAACTTCGGTTAAGAACCAAGGAAAAACAGGCACATGCTGGGCTTTTGCATCAACATCTTTTGTGGAAACAGAACTTTTAAGAATGGGTTTTGATGAAATAGATCTTTCAGAAATGTTTACTGTCAGGCATAAACTTTTACCAATGGCAGAAAAATATATTAGATATCACGGAAAAACAAACTTTGGAGACGGAGGACTAGCGCATGATTTATTAAACGTGGTTAGTGAATTTGGCTTTGTGCCCGAAGACGTTTATACTGGCAAAAACATTGGCTTAAAAGAACATAATCAAAAGGAAATGATGAATGTTCTACAAGGAATGTTAGATGGAACTTTAAAGGAAGATATTCTTACTCCAAAATGGAAAGATGCAATTGAAGCCGTATTAAATACATATTTAGGAGCCCTGCCTCAAAAATTTAATTATAAAGGAAAAGAATATACACCCAAATCTTTTAGAGATTTCACCGGCTTTAATCCGGATAATTATGTTGAAATTACATCTTATATGGACGCACCTTTTTATACAAAGTATAATTTAGAATTACCGGATAATTGGAGCAACAATGAGTTTTATAATGTTCCAATAAATGAGTTGGTTGAAGTTATTGATAATGCAATTAAAAATGGTTACTCCGTTTGTTGGGATGGCGACAGCGGAAAAGATGATTTTTATAGATCAGAAGGCTACGCAGTAATTCCGGTTGATGAAAAAGAAAATAGTTTTCCTCAAACCGAAAAAAATATAACTCAAGAGATGCGACAAGATGCATTTGAAACTTTTGACGTAACCGATGATCATTTAATGCAGTTGGTCGGAATTGCCGAAGACCAAAACGGCACAAAATTTTATTATACTAAAAACTCTTGGGGAACAGAAGGAAAAATATATGATGGTTATTGGTATATGTCCGAACCATATGTAAGATTAAAAACAATTGCAATAATGGTGCACAAAGACTCAATTCCACAAAATATTAAAGAAAAACTAGGATTGTAAAAAGAGATAAAAAAGCTAGAGTATAGAAATAAGAAGAGGACAAAGTCATTGCGAGAAGTTTTTTCAAGGTAAACTGCAAAGAGATAAATAAGTAATAATGCAGTAAATAGTTATTAAAACCTCATTTTGTCGATAATCCGACAAACCAACTCAAATTAATGGAACAATTTTAACCATTCGGAAGTCTATATAGTTATAATTATTTTAAATGTAAGAAAGGGGTGACTATGAACACGAAAAGCATAGAAAATCCATTATCTGAATTAATAAGTGATGAAATTTTTGATATTCTTGATAGCCGCGGTTTAATTAATAAAAAGTCTGTCCGCGATTATATGATTAGAAAAAGATTTGACTCACTTAGAAATAACGAACTTAGCGCAGGCGAGGCTATTGAAAAAATTCAAAAAGATTATCCATATCTTCAATTCGACTCAATTAGAAAAATAATATATAACAGACCTCAAGCTTAATCTCCTAAGTTAGATAATGTCTAAATAAAAGAAGGCAGAAACCTACACTGCCTTTTTTTATTTTAAACTAAATTATTAATAATTCTTTAAAGCATATAAAAATACTTTAGAATCTAAAATATATTCCTTGCATCAAACATTGATAAAAACTACAAATTATACTAAAAGGAATAAAAATGACACTTCAAACAGATTTATCTCACATAACAACTGCTGATGAACTTAAAAAAGCAATCACAGAAAATGAAAACGTAATGGTTTGCTGTGGAAGAATGGGACCAATGTGCGTTCCGGTTTATGGCGTTATGGAAGAGTTGGAAAACCAATATACAAATGTTAAATTTTTTGACATGGCTTTTGATTCTCCCGAAGCTCATATAATTAGAAACTTACCTGAATGCCAAAGTTTTGCCGGGCTACCTTTTACTGTTTATTATAAAAATGGAAAAGTTGCTAAAGCAACATCAAGCATACAAAATATGGAACAAGTAACAGAAATTTTAGATTCAGAATTTAAGAGCTAATCATGGAAAACATTTTTGATGTTATTATAATCGGCGGTGGTCCAGCTGGACTAACCGCTGGAATTTATTTATCAAGGGCAAAGGTAAAAACTCTTATTTTAAATGAGGGTACGGCTGGCGGACAAATGGTTTTAACTCATGAAGTCGCCAATTATCCCGGAATAGAAAATATAAGTGGTTATCAACTTTCGAGGAATATGAAAAAACAAGCCGAGTCTTTTGGTTGTGAAATTAAGGCAAATATTAGAGTAACAAACTTAGATTTAGATAAGGACATAAAGTCGATAGAAGTCAAAAATAGAGAAACGTACTTTTCTAAAGCTGTAATTTTAGCAACCGGCGGAAAGTCAAGAACCATAGGTGTTCCGGGAGAAGATAAATTTAAAGGAATGGGAATTTCTTATTGTGCTACTTGCGATGGTGATTTTTTTCAAGATAAAAACATTATTGTAGTCGGCGGCGGAAACTCTGCATTAGAAGAAGCTGTTTCCTTAACCAAATATGCAAGCTCGGTAATCGTTGTTCATCAGTTTGATCATTTTCAAGCATTTGAAAGTGCAATCAGAGAAGCAAAAGAAAATCCAAAAGTTAGTTTTATTATGGAATCTGAAATTCAAGAATTTCTTGGCGATGAAAAACTAGAAGGCGTTATAATTAAAAATATGCGCACCGGTGAAATAAGTGAAAAAGAAATTGATGGAGTATTTGTTTTAATTGGTTATGTTCCAAGCACAGAAAAAGTAAAAGGTCTTGTTGAGTTAAATAAAAGAAACGAAATAATTACAGATGAAAACATGGCTACAAATATTCCAGGTGTTTTTGCAGCAGGCGATTCACGTCAAAAAAGATACAGACAAGTAACAACCGCAGTGAGCGATGGAACAATTGCTGCGCTTGCTTCTATTGAGTATATAGAAAATTTAAAGAAGGAAGTTTTAGTTTAAAAGACAAGAGTTGTTCTGCCGGATTCAGTTATTTTGAATACCGGCATCTGGTAAATAAATAACGTAAATTATCTCTGTGTGCTCAAGGTTTTCAGTTTTGAACAGCTTTTTGATTTCTATGCAGCTGCCAAGAAATATAAATATTCTGAGAAAGGATATAAAAGACGGGCCCTAAAACAGCAAGCGGACTAATAAAAGTAAGCGCTATCCATAAAGTAAAACCATTATTTTTTTGACCTAAAGATTGGGCCCTTCCATTTTTAAATTTTTGGAGCAATCCATTTTCCAATTGTAAAAAGAAAGAATGCATAGAATCAAGGAAACAATAGCAATTTGATAAATTATTAAATCTCCAAAACTCATTTCTTCTCTAATATAATAACTTGCTTTTGAGGTACCTAAATTAATATTTAGCACAAGTATATAAAATAAATAGCTGTTAAATCCTACAAGTTTGTTTTTTATGCTGCCAAAATATCTTTTAATTATTAATGAAAGAAAAAAATGGAACCAAAAAACTTCGGCAACAGGAAGAAGAACATCTGAAAAAGAAACGGTTGAGGAGTTGTTAAGTATGGTAGGAATTAAAAAAGGAAGCAAAAAGGCAACAGCAAAATTTGTTAACAAAATGGAAATAACAGTAAATTCAATTTTACCGTTTAATAAATTTATTATAACAGGAGAAGCAATGGCTGTAGGAGCAATAGCAGTAATAAAAGCAATTTGTGCAAGCTGTAAATTGCCGGAAAAGCTAAACCCAAAATAAAATATTGTTGGAATAAAAAGATTTGCAAAAAGTAAGTAATAATGATTTTTTATCAAGTCACTTTTCTTAACTTCCATTTTTAGGAATGAAAAGAAAAGCATAATCATTAATAAATACTTAATTAAAAATGAAAATGAGTGCGTAAATGGAAAAAGGATTCCAATTGAAATTGTTAAAATTAGTAGAAGCGTTTTCATTATTGAATATAAAAATAAGATAAAAAAAAGTAAATGTCTAATAAATGTAGAATAAGTTTATAATTAAGAGTTTAACTAAATATGTAATTGTAAAACTTAAGAGATTTAATTACGTTTACAAACTGAATGAAAAACTCCAGAAATTTTATTAATTAAGTAGAAAGAAATTTTACTTGCCGCAACCCACAGCAATAATTTTTTAAATTTCAGGCGAAACTATTTTAAAGATATTAACAAAAAGAAAAGCTCTATAGTTATAACATTAATTCTAAACGTAAAAAATAATTTATAAAAATAAGGCAACCTGGGAAAAATATGAATAAGCAAAAAAGTACATAATAATTTTAGCCGGCGCGGCAATTATTATTTTCTCAATATTATCAATGAAATTATTAAGTGGATTTAAAGAAAACCCACCACCGAAACCGCCCGAAGAAAGTATCAGATTTGTAAAGGCGAAACCAATAAAATAGTATAGCAACTTATCAACTTCATTTATGGCAAGTGGAAGAGTTGCGTCTAAGTCAGAGATAATAATAAGCGCAGAAGTCAGTGGAAAAATATTAGATGGAACAGTACCCTTTAAAGAAGGGCAGACCTTTAAGACCGGAGATTTACTTCTTAAAATATATGATAATGAAGCGGCCCTTGGTGTAAAATCCCAAGTAAGTTCTTTCTTAACTCAACTGGCTGGAATTTTACCGGATATGAAAATAGATTTTCCTGAAAGTTACGAAAAAGTGGTATGGTTTTTTGAAAATATAAAATTGACAAAGACTTGCCAAGCCTTCCTGAAATTTCAACAACAAAGGAAAAAAGTTTTTTTATCGAGCAAAAACATTCTAAGCAATTATTACTCAATTAAGAGTAGTGAATCGCGCTTAAAAAACATTCTATCTACGCCCCCTTTAATGGCGTAATAACACAGGTAAACACCCAAGTTGGCGCAATTGCAAATATTGGAGCCGCACTTGGTAAAATTAATAATCTGCAAGCCTTGAGTTGGAAATTCCTTTAGAAGCTTCTGAAACAAAATGGATAAGTCTTGGCGATGAAGTAATTATTAAAGATGAAAACAATGTTTACGAATGGAACAGCAAGGTTATTAGAAAAGCGGAAAACGTAAACGAGCAAACACAATCAATTTCTGTTTATGTTTCAATAATTAACAATGGTAAACCAATTTATAAGGGTCAATATCTAAAAGCAACGTTTTTAGGAATACCATTAACAAACGTAATGGAAATGCCAAGAAACGCAGTTTTAATTCAAACGAGGTTTTTATTGTTCAAGATAGCTTATTAACAAAAACAGAAATAAACGTTGTTAAGGTAAACGAAAAAACTCTGTTTTTAATGGAGTAAAAGAAAACACAGAGTTAGTAGTTGAGCCCCTAATAAATGCAGCTGAACGAACGAAAGTAAAATTGTACGATAACCTTATCAAACACGAGACCTTTTAATGAAGAAATTAATAACCACTTTTGTAAAGTATCCATTTAATGCAAACATTATAATTGCTGCAATTATAATTATGGGCTCTTACAGTTTAATCTCAATGAAAAAATCTTTTTTTCCTGAACGCTCTTCGAGGTTTATAAATATTACTGTTGCATATCCAGGAGCTTCACCAAAAGAGATGGAAGAAGGCATAACCTCTAGAATTGAACAAGCTATTAGAGGTATTGTTGGAATAAAAGAATTTACATCAACATCCTCAGAAAATTTTGCAAGAGTTACAATTGAAATAAATACAGATTATGATATTGACGAAGCATTAACTGAAATAAAAAACGCTGTTGATGGAATTAGCTCTTTTCCTGTTGATGCAGAACGGCCAATAGTTTTTAAGCAACGGGAGTCAACAAACGCAGCAAATCTGGGCCTATATGGAGATGCTGATCTAGAAACCCTAAAAACTATGCTTATGATATTGAAGATGATTTCCTAAATTCAGGAGTTATTTCACAAATTGATATAAGCGGATTTCCCGCATTAGAAATTTCAGTTGAAGTTCCCGAACAAAATCTCCTCAGATATGATTTGACATTCGATAAAATTGCCTCTGCCATTGCAAACAATAATAAAGACGTTTCTGCCGGTCAAATAAAATCTTTAGATGAAGAAATTTTAATTAGAGCGAGAAATAGATCTGTAAATCCCGGCACAATTGGAGATATAATTTTAAGAGCCAACACACAAGGCGGATTTTTAAGAATTAGAGATATTGCAAATATTAAGCTTAAGTTTTCTGAAGTTACTAACAAATCTTTCATAAATGGAAAAAGGGGGAATCTTTTTAATATTAGAAAGTTAAGTACAGAAGACCTAGAAGAAATATCAGTCTTTTAAATAATTATGTAAAGGAGTTTAACGAAAAGCACACAGGAGTACAATTAGATATAACCTTTGATTTCTTAAATATGCTTAATAGTAGATTAAACTTACTGCTAAAGAATGGCGGCTCCGGATTGTTATTGGTGGTGCTTTCGCTTGCGCTATTTTTAAGTTTCGAGTTTCACTTTGGGTTGCATGGGGAATCCCATCTGCATTTTTAGAATGTTTGTTTTTGCAAACTTAGCAGGTGTAACAATAAATATGATTTCCCTATTCGGAATGATTCTCGTAATAGGAATTTTGGTTGATGATGGGATTGTTATTGGGGAAAACATTTTCACTCATTTTGAAATGGGTAAAAGTCCAAGAAAAGCAGCAATAGATGGAACGATAGAAGTTATTCCTTCAATACTTACATCAGTTTCAACAACAATGGTTGCATTTTCACCCTGTTGTTTTTTAGTTGGGCAAATGGAAATGATGTATGAAATGGCCTTTATTGTTGTAGTTAGCTTGGGTGTTTCATTAGTTGAGGCTCTTTTTGTTCTTCCGGCCATCTTGCTAATCCGCATATTTTAAAAGAAATGAGAAACATAATAAGTTTAAAACAGCCGTAGAAAGAATCATTTTCCTAAAAGAAAATATTTACGGCAAAATATTAAAAATAATTTTGAGATGGAGATGGATAGTTGTAACAATTCCTATCGCCTTAATCTTTGTTACAATTGGCTTAATTCAAGGAACATTAATCAAAACAACATTTTTCCCATCAGTTGCATTTGATATGTTTTCAGTAAACATCGCTTTTACACCAGGGTCAGGTGAAAAACAAACCTCAGAATATTTAGAAAGTTTTGATAGCTCAATTGCAGAAGTAGAAAAAGAATTGGAAGAAGAGTTTGCGGACACTAATAAATTTATTACATACACGTTTTTGTTCAGTTGGCTCGTCATTTCAAGGTCAAGAAGTAGGCTCTTACGCTGGTAACATTAATGTAATGATGCGGGATATGGAAGGAGCGCCAATTACTACTTTTGCTATTGCAGAAAGAGTTAAGAAAAAATAGGCGAAATTCCCTTGCAGAAAAATTTACAGTCGGTGGTATAAATCGTTGGGGAGCACCGGTTTCTATTAGCCTGTTGGGTAAAGAAAATTGAGGAGTTAGATAAAGCAAAAATATTTATGGAAAATAAATTAAGAGAATTTTCTGAACTCCAAAATATTACAGATAATAATGCAGAAGGAAAACAAGAAGTAAGATTAAAATTAAAACCCCAGGCATATTTTCTTGGTTTAAATCTTAATGATATTACAAATCAAGTTAGGCAAGGATTTTACGGCGGACAAGTTCAGAGATTGCAGCAGGGCAAAGATGAAATTAGAGTTTGGGTTAGGTATCCACAAGAAGATAGACTTACAATTGGACAACTGGAAAAAATAAAAATTAAAACATCTGTTGGAGAATATCCGCTTTCAGAATTAGTTTCATATACTCTTGAACGAGGACCAGTAAGCATTAAAAGATATAACGCAGCAAAAGAAGTAAGAGTTGAGGCAGACTTAGTTGATCCGTATGCGCCGGTTCCGCCTATATTAGAAAGAGTAAAAAATGAAGTTATTCCAAAAATAAAAGCACAGTTTCCCGGCGTAAAAGTAGAATATCAAGGTCAGCAAAAAAACAGTGATGAAGCAGTTGTTGATTTACAAAGACTGTTTATTATTGCGTTTGGTTTAATAATATTAATTTTAATTCTACATTTCAGATCATTATCACACGCGGGCATTGTGTTAATGATGATTCCGATTTCATTTCTTGGGGCGGCATGGGGACATGGCCTTCACGGGCACCCAATTTCTATACTTAGTGCATGGGGAATGGTTGCGCTTTCGGGCGTAATTATTAATGACGCAGTTGTGTTCTTGTCAAAATATAATTCCAACTTACTAACCGGAATGAAAATACACGAGGCGGTATATGATGCAGGAATATCAAGGTTTAGAGCAATTATGCTCACATCAATTACAACTGTTGCCGGTTTGTATCCAATCATTTTAGAAAATAGTTTTCAGGCACAGTTTTTAATTCCAATGGCAATTTCATTGGCCTATGGAGTTTTGTTCGGTACACTTTTTACACTTCTATTTTTCCCGGTTTTAATATATACTCTAAATGATTTACGAGTCTGGAAGGCTAAATTGTTTGGAAAAGAAAATATTACCCCGGAAGGACTTGAACCGGTTATTATTAATAGTAAGGTTACGGTAGATTAATATTTTAGGAAATTAACCAATGATTAAAAAATATATCCTTATCATAACAAGTTTGTTACTTGTTTCTGTCAATTGCTTCTCACAAGAACAGCTTACCCTTTCTGATGCTATAAACATTGGGCTTGAAAACAATTATAACATAAGAATAGCCAAAAAGGATTTAGAAGTTTCCTCCGAAAACAACTCATGGAGCAATGTTGGAAGGTTTCCAACAATAGACGTTGGAGTAACTTCTGTAAACAGATTTGATAATACTGAGACAGCTGATATCACAACAAATAATTTGATTCCTTCTGCACAACTTAATTGGACATTGTTTAACGGATTTAAAATTTTTAACAACAAGAAAAAATTAGATGATATTTATAATCTAACAAAAGGTAATGTAGCAATTATTGTTGAAAATAATATTGAATCTATAATTCTTGCATACTATAACGTGCTTTTACAAAAAGAAAAATTAAATGTTTTTACCGAAGTAGAAAAACTTTCTAAAGATAGATATGATAGAGCCTTGATGAGCAGAGAAATTGGCAGCAGCATTACGTATGAAGTATTGCAGGCAAAAAACTCTTGGTTAGAAGATAGATCTACTCAGCTTTCTCAAAAGTTAAATGTTGATAATTCAATAAGAGCGCTGAATTTGTTGATTGGTGAGACAAGCGATAAATCTTATGATTTTGTTGATGACTTTAAAGCCGAAACGAATGATTATCTATTAGAAGACTTGACAAACAAAATGTTTGAGAGCAATAAGACTTTGAAGAACCAATATTTTAATCAGCTTATATCAGAAAGAAATGTAGATATTGCAGGCGGAGATTTTTACCCGACATTACGGTTAAATTCTGGATATGATTATGAGAGCGCAAATCAACAAATCAACTCACTTCCAAGAACCAACTCAAAATCATATGATTATTACGCGAATGTTACATTAAGCTGGAATATTTTTAATGGATTAAATAGCCGAAGAGCTCTCGAGGTTGCAAAAATAGAAAGCGAAATCAGTAAAATAGAAGCTGACCAGATAGAACATAGCTTGACAAATACACTTACTCAACTGTTTGAATTATATAAAGTGCGCAAAGAATTATTAAATGTTGCCGATGAAAATATGGAAGCAGCAAAATTAAATTTGCAAATTTCAGAAGAAAAATTTAAGAATGGCTCTATTAGTTCGTTCAATTATAGAGATGTTCAAATAATATTTTTAAATGCGGCGGTAGGCAAACTGAATGCTATTTATAACCTAAAAGAAACAGATACCGAACTTGCAAGACTAACCGGCTCAATAATTTCTGAGAATTAACCTTGAACCAATTAATAGAAAAAGCTCAGTTTTTAGCAATAGTAACAATATTTTATAATATAGCCGAGGGTATAATTTCAATCTTTTTTGGATTGCAGGATGAAACCCTTGCTCTATTTGGCTTTGGCGTTGATAGCTTTGTTGAAGTAATTTCCGGAATAGGAATACTTCATATGATTATAAGAATGAAATTAAGCAAAGTAGAGAAAAGAGATGGTTTTGAAAGGACTGCCTTAAAAATTACTGGATATAGTTTTTTCGTTTTAGCGGGGGGATTAATTTTAGGCTCTGCATATAATATTTTTTATGATATAAAACCAGAAACAACATTAATCGGAATTATAGTTTCTGTAATCTCAATATTTACAATGTATTATTTAATGAATGCAAAATTGAAAGTCGGCAAAGAATTAAAATCAGATGCAATTATTGCAGATGCAAACTGCACAAAAACATGTTTCTATCTTTCTTTTCTATTGTTATTATCAAGCGGAATGTATGAACTATTTCAAATCTCATACATCGATATTGCCGGATCTTTGGGAATTGCATACTTTGCCTTAAAAGAAGGTAGAGAGGCACTTGAAAAATCTGTATCAGAAACACTAGCATGCACTTGTCATGATTAATGTTTCTGTACTAAACTAAAACCATGTTTCGTCTTTTCAGAATAACCTTTATTTTACCAAACTATTTTTTTAGCATCCTTAAACAACCTTAATTTTTTATAAACACGAATCGATTAATTTTCTTGTTTATAACCTAATGATCTATATTCTATTTTTATAGGATTTTTAATAAACAAAAAAAATAAATGTTGCAACATTAAATGTTATAACGTATATTTGGCATATAAATAAGACAAATAATCTTAAACAAACAAAAAGGAACAAAAATGAAATCACTAAAAATAGCCATACTGCTATTAGCAGCCGCATCATTTAGCTTTGCCCAAACCAATTGGAGTATTGATAAGTCGCATTCAAAAATTGGGTTCAGTGTAACACACCTTGTAATTACAGAGGTCGAAGGAAAATTCAAAAATTTTGAAGCCAAGATAACTACAGCTAATGAAAATTTTGATGGCGCATCTATTGAATTTACAGCCGATGTTAATAGTATTGATACTTATAATGAAAAAAGAGATCAACATTTAATGTCTGATGATTTTTTTAACGCAGAAAAATTTCCTAAGCTGATATTTAAGAGTAAATCATTTAAAAAAGTTGATGATAAAAATTACAAGCTAGTTGGTGATTTAACAATAAGAGATATAACAAAAGAAGTAACTCTTGATGCTAAATATGGCGGAACAATAACCGATCCGTGGGGAAACACTAAAGCAGGTTTTAAAATTGATGGAGATATAAACCGATTTGACTATGGTCTAAAATGGGATGCTGCTATTGAAACCGGAGGTCTTGTTGTTAGTAAAGATGTAAAACTAATAATAAATCTTGAACTAAATAAACAAAAATAGTCTATGAAATTAGAAGAAGAGATAAAGCAAAAAAAATTTAATTCTGAATATCAAAAACTAGCCGTGAATATTATTTTTACCCACGGCTGGTTAATGTCTACTCAGAAAAAATTTTTTGATAATTATGAAATTACCGGAACACAATATAATATTCTTAGAATTTTAAGAGGTCAACACCCTCATCCTGTTTCTATAAATATACTAAAAGAAAGAATGCTTGATAAAATGTCTGATGCCTCAAGGTTGGTAGAAAGACTTAGAATTAAAGGATTGGTAGATAGAAATATCTGTAAAGGGGATAGACGAAAATCTGAGGTGAATATTACTGAAAAAGGGTTAAAAATATTAAAGGAACTTGATAAGACAGAAGCAGAACTTGAAAAATGCTTTAAAAGTTTATCACTTTAAGAAACAAAAAAACTGAATGATTTATTAGATAAAATGAGAGGATAAAATGGAAGAAAAAAGAGTTCATTATAAATCAGATAAAATCTCAGTAAGCTTTGCGCCTGAAGTTTGCATACACGCAGCCGAGTGTGTAAAAGGGTTGCCTAATGTTTTTAATACATCTAAAAAACCATGGATAAATGTAGCCGGAGCAAACCCTGAAGAAATAATAGATGTTATTGAAAGATGCCCATCAGGTGCTTTGAAATATGAACTAATTGATTTTGAACAAAAATTGGAAAAACCTAAAATGGAAAAAACAAAAATTACTTTAATGCCAAACGGACCGTTAATGATAGAGGGAAATTTAACAGTTAACAAAATGTCTGGCGAGAATATTAAAGACGGTGAAAAATTATTTTTATGCAGATGCGGTCATTCATCAAACAAACCTTTCTGTGATGGATCACATAAAAAGGCAGAGTTTGTTGCTGAATAACCAAAAGGCAAAACCCTCCTAAAACCCACTATCTGCCAAGACAAAAACCAAAGCTTATTTTTTTCTTGACAAAAGCCATAATCTTTTTTATTTTTGAATCATCATTCAATAAAGACTGGTCATGAGAGTAAAAGAAGGAAATAAAGAAATAGACATTATTGAGGCGGCGGTTAAAGTTTTTGCTAAATATGGTTATCACAATTCCAAAATTTCTAAAATTGCAGAAACCGCTAATGTTGCTACAGGAAGCGTTTATGTCTATTACAAAAACAAAGAAGATATTTTATTAAAGATATTTTCAGATCTTTGGACAAAACTTTATGATGAATTAGACTTGATTGTTTCCAATACATCTCTCTCGAGCATAGAAAAGCTAGACGCAATGATTGACCTAATTTTTGACGTGTTTTCAGAAGAACCTTCGCTTGCATTGGTTTTTGTAAACGAGCAAAATCATTTAGAGCAATCAAATAAAAAAGGATTTACAAATTATTACGAAAAGTTTTTAGATAGAGGCGAGGAAATTATTAAAAAAGGTATTGATGAAGGATTAATTTCTGAAAATATTGATTTAACCATTTTTAGGAATTTTGTTTTTGGAGCTATTCGTCATCTAGTTCATTGTTGGGCAAGAGACCCTAAAACATTTACAATTAATAAAACAAGAATGAACGTGAAACTTTTTATTAAACATGGAATAGCAAAGTAAAATTTTTTAGTCTATAATTGAATTATGATTCATTATACAATAAATAGGGCGATATGAAATTCAATATTAAAAAAGCAATAGTACTAATACTCATTATGCCAACAATTTTTTTTGCGCAGAATGTTTCGCTTAGCGAGGCGATAAATTTAGCCTTAGAGAAAAACGAAAAAGTACAACAATATAAATCCAAACTTTCTGCAAAGGAGTTTGAAAACAAAGCTGCTTGGGGAAATTTTCTCCCATCAATCAATTTGCAGGGAAGTTACAATCATCTAGATGACAATTTGAAAATTGACCTAAGTCCCATTAGAAGCGCAATGATTCAGTTAAGTGCAAGTAGTCAAACAGAACTTTCCAATATTTATAATATTCTTGGCGGGAACACTGCTTTTACAGATGTGCAGAAGTATTCGGTTTATAATCAATCTATTAATATACTTGAAAATGCTATTCCATCTTTTGTAGAAACATTAAAAAGACAAGATTATAATTCAGCCGCATTTGTAGCAACACAGCCTTTGTTTTTGGGTGGGAAATTAGTCGCAGCTAAAAAATATGCTTCGGCAGAAGAAAAGGCCTCTGCTTATGAGCTTCAAAAAATTGAGAATGAGATAATTACAGAAGTTTCTAAATCATACTTTCAAAATTTATTGCTAAAAGAAATAGTTGTTACAAGAAAAAAAGTTCTCTCGGGAATGAAACAACATCAGCAGAATGCAAATAAGCTTTTTGAACAAGGGCTAATTGCTAACTATCACCTACTTAGAGCCGAAGTTGCTGTTGCCGAAGCAGAACGAAATTTAACTAATGACCAAAACAATTTAGAATTAGCGGTAATTTCTTTTAAGTCCCTTGTGGGCCTAGAAGACAACGAAATTATAAATTTTACCGATAGCTTGAAATTCAACGAATTAGCTTATACACTTAATCAATATTTAACAGAAGCAGAAATAAATCAGCCAATAATTAAAATGATTGAGCAAAAGAAAATTTCTGCAGAGCAAAATTACAACGTTGCTAGGTCAGAGTTTCTTCCCCAAGTTGCCGCATTTGGTAAGTATGAGCTGTATCCAGAATATTTATCTGCTTTAGAACCACGATGGGCTGTTGGAGTTCAAGCCAAGTTTAATCTGTTTAATGGATTTAAAGATTATCTAAAGCTGCAAAGTGCTTCAGCTATTGAAGAGGAAGTTGATCATATCCAAAAAGGCACGGTTAAAAATATCAATTTGTGGATAAATAAATCTTATAGAGATGTTAAAAATAGTGCCGATGAGTTCACCAAATTAATTTCAACACTAAAACTAGCCGAAGAAAATTATAGACAAAACTCAAAACGATTTAACAGCGGTATGGGTACTTCTATAGAAGTTATAGATGCAAGACTCACATTAGAAAAAATAGAAATAGACAGGAGTATTGCTTTGTTCAATTATTACAGTGCAATAGCGGATCTTGAAAACGCATCAGGCAAAAGTATTGAGTTATTAAAAATTTGGAATAAATAGGAGAAGGAATGAAAATTCAAAAAAGTAGATTAGTGCTTTCTATACCGCTCATTATAATTTTTACTGCAATTGTTTTTTGGGCAGCTGGAATAAACAATAATGGAAACTACAAGATTGGGATTGTTGAAATCGATGAAGTAGACGTTGCTTCAAAAATTCAGGAAGAATTGAGGAGTTAAAAGTAAGAGAAGGAGATCACGTTTTCAAGGTCAAGTTCTTGCAAGGCTTGAATCAAAAGAAATAGATGCTAAGGTTGGACAAGCAAAAGGTGTGTTGGAAGCGGCCAAAAGCAAACTTGATATGGCAAACAAAGGTGCCCGGGATGAAGAAAAAATTGCAACTGAGAAATTATTTATGCAGGCAAAACATCAATTTGAATTTGCGAGCAAAACAAAAGAACGGTTTGATAATTTGTATAAGGACTCTGTTATATCTCATCAAGAATATGATGAAATAACTTTTAAGTATAACGCTGCAAAAGATCAAATGGAAGCGGCAGAAGCCAAATATAATATGGTGATGAAAGGCGCTCGTGACGAAGAAAAAAGTGCAGCAGAAGGTTTATACCATCAAGCTGAAAATGCTTATAACGAAGCTATGGCATATCACTCAGAGTTACAATTAATTTCTCCAATCGATGGACAAATTTCAAACAAAATTGCTGATCAAGGTGAAATTATTGCAAGTGGTTATCCGGTTTTTACAATTATAAACCCTAAAGAATATTATATCGTTCTTCAAATCAGAGAAGATGAGTTGAACAATATTAAAATGGGTGATTATTTTTATGGAACAATCTCTGCATTAGAAAATAAGCAAATTGAGTTTAAGGTAACATATATCTCTCCAATGGCTGATTTTGCAACATGGAGACCAACTAATCAAAAAGGTGATTTTGACTTAAAAACATTTGAAATTCATTTGAAAAGTGATGAGCCGATAGAAAATATTAGACCGGGAATGACTGTTAAAATTAGCTTGTAGAAACAAAAATGAAATCAATAAATAAAATAATAATACGCGAGTTTAAAAGAATTAGGGAAAGGAAAACTTTATTTCTATTAGAAATAGTTTTTCCTGTTATTCTCTTTTTTCTTTTTGCAGAAATTTACAAAGAAGAATTAATAAGAGAATTGCCGGTCGCAATTTATGATGAAGATTCCTCCGGTTTAAGCAGAACAGTTGCAAGATTTATTGACTCATCTCCCACAATGCAAATAACAGAAAATCTAAATTCGGTTGAAGATATAAAAAACGAATTTAAAAAAGGCAGAATACAAGGGGCATTTGTTTTTCCAAGAAACTTTGAAAAAAATATTAAATCCGGAAAAAACTCAAGCGTTATCGTTTACAAAAACTCAACAAATATATTAGTCGGAAATTATTTGTATAAGGAAAGTGCAGCGATAATAAAAACAGCCTCTGCAGGAGCAGTATTAAAAAAATTAAAGTCTGCCGGGCTTTCAAATGAGCAGGCAATGGCTGTTGTGAATCCGATTCAAATTGAAACTGCTTCGCTATACAATCCGAATTATAGTTATGAAAATTACTTAATGCCGGGACTTGTAACCTTTACACTTCAAATGATGGTAATGCTTGCTGCGGTAATTGTTATTAGTTCTGAATATACACATCACACTTTTGGCGAGTTAATAGAATTAGCTGAAGATAAAGCATATAAAATTGTGATAGGCAAAAGTATTCCACATTTGCTAATTCATTTCGGATCAATAATTTTAATAATAGGAGTAATATTTCCATTATACAATATTGTAGTAAAAGGATCATTATTTACTTTGCTCATATTAATTGTCGCTTTCATTTTTGCATCATTTCTAATGGGATTATTAATTTCAACAATTTTTAATGATCAATTGCTAGCAACCGAAATAGCGGTATTTATTAATACGCCTGCTTTTATTTTTAGCGGATTCACATTTCCTATTTGGGGAATGCCCTTTATTCATACCATATTTGCTCAGATTTTACCATTCACTCACTTTTTAGAAGCCTTCTTAAAAGTATATCAAATGGGAGCCTCTTTGGCAGATATTTCTAATCAACTGATAATTCTTAGTCTATTTGGGATTGTATCAATTGTTGGAACAATGATCGCTCTAAAAATAAAAATGCATAATCAAATGCAAATTACTTCTCCAGTATTTCAGGCGGAATAAAGAATGAAGAATTTTAATACAATAAAGAAAATATTTATTAGAGAGTTAAGATTAGTTTCTAAAGACATTAACATAATTTCCGTGGTGCTTCTTGCTCCTTTATTTTATTCGTTTTTTATGGTTCCATCTATTATAATAAAGTAGAAACCAATGTAGAAATTTCAATAATGGATCTTGATAACTCAGCTACCTCAAATAAACTAATTAGATATTTGGATTCGCACCAATCTATTTCAGTAACCGGAAAGATTTCTAATTTAGAAGAAGGAAACAAAGAATTAATTTCAGAAGAATCAAAAGCGATTGTTTGCTTTCCAAAGGGATTTGAAGAAACATTAAAAAAAGGAAAGCGGGGAGAAATAAAAATATATTTAAACGGGACCAGATTTTTGGTTTCTAATGATTTAAACAAAGCAATAAATGAAGTAATAGGATATGCGAATGCGGGCATTAGTTTAAAATATTTTGAAACAAAAGGTTATAACAGAGGCCAAGCGGTTGAGATGATTGATCCAATAAAAATGGATGTTAGACCACTCTTTAATTTCACAGAGTCATATGGTGATTTTTTAATTCCGGCGGTTCTTGTATTAATTCTACAACAAACTTTACTGATTGGTCTTTCTGAAAGCATAGCTAAAGAAAGGGAAACAAATTCATTTGAAGGATTAAGCAGACTGGCAAATTGGAACCCGAACTTATTGATACAAGGGAAAGGATTGTTTTACATGTTCCTGTTTGGTTCATACGGATTTTTCTTTTTCATAATAAATTTTTATGTCTTCAAAATTCCAAACAGAGGAGAATTTATTCCTCTATTTATTTTTACATCTTTACTAATTCTTTCTGTGATTTACCTTTCAATTTTCATCTCATCTTTCTTTCATAGAAAAAATAGTTTCACTTCAATTTTTAACATTAACATCTTATCCGGTGTTTTTAATTTCTGGCTACAGTTGGTTGTATCAATCGCTTCCATTTTATTTAAAGGGATTAACAAATATAATTCCAAGCACGCCTTATTTTGCAGCTTTTACACGTATAACCCAAATGGGAGCGGGATTAAACGATGTCCTGCCGGAATTGATTCACTTAACTCTACTTGCAATTGCTGGTTATGTTTTAGCTTATTTTAGGATAAATACAATAATGAAAGAATCACAAAAAAATCAATTTTTGCTAAACAATAGTTTAAAAACAACTTAACATAAGAGGTATATAATGAAAAAACTACTTGTCTTTTTAACAATTATGATTGCAACCACAAACATTTTTTCCTCAATCATCAAACTTTTCTGTTGGCGTGATTGGCTCACACTTTCATAATGATTCAAACGAAAACAAAATCAGCGAGGCTGATAATCCTTATGGATACGGACTTGTGATTAGCAAAGGAATTACTAAAGATTTTTCAATTGCATTAACCGGTGAATATATGCAAGGTGATTTAAAAGCGGACTTGGTGAAGAAAAAGATCTTCGTTTTCACTTTACGGGAATTATACATCCATTTACATTTGATTCTTTTCAACCATATTTATCGGGTGGATTTGTTTATACACATCGCAACTTTAATTACGATAGCAACGTTCAAAAATCAGATGACTCCGAGGATTTAATTAACGGAAGAGTGGGAATGGGAGTAAACGTTCCAATCCTAAAAATCTTTTTGTTAATGGAGACTTAGGCATGTATACAGATGGCTATGGATATGTTGGCTGGGGCAGTAATTTAGGATTTAGAATAGGTTTATAATCGTTTGTTAATTTATAAAAACCAAAACTTGTAAAAAGGCTGTAATTCTCTTTAGTTTATTGTTGTGGGACTCATTTAACTTTAGGGAAATTATGGCCTTTTCTAATTATATAAACGTATTAAATAAATTATCAAAAAGACACAAAACCAAATTGGGGTATAATGACTCCGCAGCATATGGTTGAGCATCTAATCCTTGCGGTTCAATCCAGCACAGAAAAAATTATTTTTGATAGATTTATAACCCCTTTAGATAAGCTTGCTATTTCAAAGAGATTTTTAAATAGTTCTCGCCCACTACCAAAACTATTTGTAAATGAAGTAATAAGCGAAGTAATAGGTGAAGGATTAATACCTCTTATTAATGATGACTTATCTTCTGCAATAAAAGAGTTAGAAAAAGAAGTAGAATACTTTGATGAATATTTTACTAGAAATCCTGAAGCAAAACCAATCAACGCAACTTTCGGTCCGCTAAATTATGAGGAGGAGTGGGTTGTTTTTCATAACAAGCACTTTCACACATCACTTAACTCAGTTTGGACTTTTGGAATAATCGAATTTAGTAATTCCTCATTCCACTTTTTGTTTTAATATCATATGCCCCAAAACCAGCACCAAACTCCCAATAAATACAGCTGAAATTATATTTTTCTGCTGTGCAGGCAACATGATTAGTCCACAAACTCGTGAGCCTAAGTCGGCTTTATAATAAGCACCAAATTCTCCTAAGTTAATAGGGACTTTATTTTGATAGCCCAATCAGATACATATTTAAAATGTTTATCAATTTTATTTTTCTGCTTAATTGTATTCAACCATTTTGTACCTAAAAACAAATTGCTAAACCAAACCCATTCAGCACCTTGGTGAGTAAAAGCGGAAAGGTTTATAATAATGGAAAGTAACAATTAGGTTTTCATTAGCTTGTGGCAATTCTAATTTTTTAAGCCCTCAATATTATTCCACCTTGCCGGACCAATCAAAATAGTTCTGTTTGGGTTGGAAGCGCGAACAATATAAATAGCTTCGGTCAGAAATAAATTCCATTTTTAGGAGTTAGTCGGAAAGATGGTTCATTCAATAATTCAAAAACAAATTGTTTGAATAATTTTTAAAGCGCTCACTTATTTGTTTCCACAAGAACAAATACTTTTTTTTATGTTTGTTTGGATTTCTAAAAGTTCATTAAAATGATGAACATTTACTATTACAATTAATTCTGCTTCCAAGCTTGTTTAATAACAAGATCAATACGAACAAAAAGTCTTCGCTTATTGTAAATGGAAAACTTTTTTCTGAATGAGCTGACCATTTTATTGGAATTCTTACAGAGGAAAAGCCGGCCTTTTTAATAATGGTGAAATATTCTTTTTCAATAGTAAGTCCCCAATCACCTTCGTGCGGAGCTTCTAAGGCATTCCCAATATTTATTCCTTTGCCAATCTTTTTTTTTTGTTCAAACGACGAAGACATAAAAATTATTTATATTTTGGTTTGTTAATTGAATAGACAAAGTTAATATTAATCCACGTATTTAATTTGAGGTATTTCTTGAAATCTAAAACACTCGTTTTTTTGTTTTAATATTAATCGCACATCTTTTTCTTGCACAAATAAAGAAGAGGAAATTTTAATCTCTCCAGAATACAAAAAAAGAAATAAATGATTGGCATCAAAAAGAATAGATAATTTAAAGAAAGAAACCGGCTGGCTTAATCTGGTTGGGCTTTATTGGCTTGATGAAGGCAATAATACTTTTAGCTCGAGGTGATAAAAACAAAATTATATTTCCCAAAAAGCTCCTGAAAAACTCGGAAACCTTATCAAGAAAGATTCAACAATAATGTTTATTTCCGAAAACAATGTAGCTGTTTTACTAAACGGAGAAAAAGTTACAAAGATTGAAATGAAAGCAGATATAACCGGCGAACCTACAATTTTAGAAAATGAATCTTTGCGTTGGTTTATTATCAAGCGCGGAGAAAAATATGGAATTAGATTAAGAGATTTAGAGGCGGAGTTAGTTAAAAATTTTGAAGGTATTGAAAGATTTCCAATAAATCCCAAATGGAAAATAAATGCAAAATTTATTCCTTATGATAAACCAAAAGAAGTATCAATACCAACAATACTTGGCACAGTTGAAAAAGATTTTTCTCCCGGTAAACTAGACTTTAGTATTGATGAAAAACAATATTCATTAGAGCCGACATCAGCCGGTGAAGGTTTGTTTGTTGTTTTTGCAGACTTAACAAGCGGTGAGGAAACCTATGGCGCAGGCCGATTCTTATACGTTGATGGACCAGATACAAATAACAATGTAATTCTAGATTTTAACAAAGCATACAATCCACCTTGTGCTTTTACAAAATATGCCACATGTCCTTTGCCTTCTGATGAAAATAAATTAAGAGTTAGAATTGAAGCGGGTGAGAAAAATTACGGAGATGGGCATTAATTAGTCAACAGCTCAGATTGAGGTTTTAAAAAGGTAACGGTAAATGTACTTCCAACACCTTTTTTGCTTTCTACTTCTATCGTTCCGTTATTTAACTCGAGATATTTTTTTACAAGGGCTAATCCTAAACCGTTTCCTTCATAAGATCTAGTATAACCCATCTCTTCTTGAAGAAAAGGATCAAACAAGGTCGGTAAAAATTCACTAGAAATACCAATTCCAGTATCAATTATTTTTACAATTAAGCGATCGTCAACAGAATCAATATTAATAGTAATGCTTCCAGCCTTCGTATATTTTATTGCATTGTCTATAAGGTTAATAAACAACTGAGTAATTGTATATTCATCAGCTACTAAATTTGTACTGCCAGCCAAATTATTAATAGTTAAGTTTAAATTCTTTTGATCTGCTGCTCGTTTAAATTCTTTATAAAGAGGATTAAGAATATTATCAACCAGGGATAATAATTCCATATTTAATTCATAAGCACCAGCTTGCAACTGAGACATATTTATTATTGAATCGATAGTTCTAATTAATCTTCTGCTTCCATTATCAATCATTTCAAAAGAAGAATTAATATCCTCGCTCGTATTGTCTCCCAAATCAGATTTAATAAGAGAGACAAAGTTCAGTATAGTATTTATTGGCGTTCGTATTTCATGAGACATTCCTGCAAGGAAATCGGACTTTAATTTGTCAGATTGTTCGGCTTTTTCTTTCGCTTTAATTAAAAGCTCAGCATCTTGCTTTCTTTCGGAAATATCACGAACATTTGCCAATACAAAATCATCTTTACCAAGTGTTATCTTTGATAGAAAAACCTCAACATCAAAAACATACTTATCTCCTGGCCGCATTGCTTTCCACTCAAACATATGGGTTTTATTGTAATTTACAACATTGCTCCAATAGCCATGAACCATTTCAAATGAGTTCTCATTGCTGGAAATATCTTCAATTGATATAGCAAGAGCGGATTCTTTACTTATATTATATAGATCCAAAACTTTATTATTTACATTAACGATTTTGCCATTTATATCATGTATGAAAATAGCATCATATACATTGTCAAAAATGGTTTGCTGTCTTTCGCCTGATTCTCTTAATTCTGCTTCGGCAAACTTACTTAAAGAGATGTCTTCAACAGTACCTTCAAAAACAGCCTCGCCATTTTCTTCACTATCTAATCTTGCACTTTCGCGGATGAAAATAATAGAACCATCTTTTTTTCTCCATTCAGATTCAAAACCAATTAAACTCCCATTATTTTTTAATCTGGTTAGGAACTCTTCTTTCTGATTCGGATTAACATATCCAGATCCATTTAAATGTCTATTTTTAAGTTCATCTAATGAATCAAATCCCAGCATTTTAATTAAAGCATTATTTGCAAAGAGTATATTACCCTCAAGAGTGCTTTTGTAAATTCCCAAAGAGGCATTCTCGAAAAGACTTCTAAAACGTTTTTCACTTTCAGCCAATTTTTCTTCCATCTGCTTTCGTAAAGTGATATCCTGTTTTATAGCAATAAAATGTGTGATTTCCCCAGAATCATTACCAGTTACTGGAGTTATTATCATTTCTTCGTAATAAAGGTCTCCATTTTTCTTTTTATTAATTATTTCACCAGACCACACACGACCATTTAATATTGTTGACCAAATATTTTTATAGAAAATCTTATCATGTTTTCCGGAGTTTAAGAGTCTTGGATTTTTTCCTATAACTTCTTCAGAACTAAATCCAGTAAGATTTGAAAAAGCATTATTACTCCAAATTATATTACCATCTTTGTTTAAGATAACTATACTATTTGCCGCAGACTCAAGAGCCTTACTTTGTAGCATAAGTTTTTCTTGTACAAGACCCATTGCTTGATCGCCTTCATAGATCTTCATGTTAAGATTAATATTTGCGTCCAATGATTTTTTAAGCAGCATGTTTTGGAAGAAATCTTTTCTAGCATAATATTCTAATGTGTATGAAATTATCATCCCAACAAAATTGGTTGCAATCAAAAAGGCATTGCTGATAAGCACGGTTTCAAAATCAAGATTAATTATTGTGAAAATTGCAAGATCATAAAGGAGCAAGGTAATAACTCCTGAAATGGATGCCCAAAGAAACCTAAGCTTGAGAAAAGAGTAGCTCCAAAAATAGACTATAATTATCCCGACATAATATGAATTGTTTAATTTCGGTTGCGCAATGATTATATAATAAATAATTGTTGATGCAACAGTTATTGCAGTAAGCGCTATCATGGGCTGAGAGATATTTGCAAATTTTGCTTTATTGACGACCGTTAGAGTTAGAACGACAATTAACCAAGTTACGCCAAACCGCACTGCTATAAAATGAAAAATATATTCGGGTACTAGTATGTAATCAAGAAAGAAGAAAGAGGAATAGAAAATAGCGCCAACCAACATTGCTGCATTAATTTTTCCAATTGAATCTTTATAATAATGTGCAAGAAACAGCTTTTCCAGTTCACTTGGGAATGATAATGTAAAAGGATTTAGTTTTACAGTATCATTTTTTTTACCAGATTCTGAATAATCCTGATTATCAGATTCCCACGTAAACATTCTATTTATTATGTTTTTTAAATATCTCAAGCTGATGGATTTATGTTTTTAATTGATTTTACCAATATAGATTAATTGATAGAGTTATAATCGAAAATATAGAGGTATTAATTATGGAGATTTTAAATAATTAGAAGATAACTTTTAGTTTAAAAATCCAATTGCTTTTGGGGAAAAGTAGGTCCCAAGTTAATTTATTGGGATTAAGAGGGTTGGTTAAATTTAACAGTAAATGTACTTCCGGTTCCCTTTGTGCTTTTAATTGAAATGTTTGCATCGTTAAGCTCACAATATTTTTTTACTAATGCCAAACCAAGCCCGTTACCATCAAAACGTCTTGTATAACCTTGGGTTTCTTGACTAAATGGAGTAAATATATTTTCTAAAAATTTTTCAGAAATTCCAATGCCTGTATCGGAAACATCAACATATAATTCCCCATTGCCGTTATTGTAAGTTTTAATTTTTACTTTACCCTCTTTGGTATATTTAATCGCATTATCTACCAAGTTGGTAAAAAGTTGTCCAAGTGAATAGTTGTCTCCATAAACCATAGCAGAAGTTGTATTTTTCTCAATCTTAAATTCAATCCCTTTATTTGCTGCCTCAACTTTAAATTCAGCAAAAACCGAATCTAAAATATCATTCTCCAAATTCATTTTTTGTTTTACAACTTCAAAAGTACCGGTTTGAATTTGTGACATATTTAAAATTGAATCAACAGTTCTTATTAATCTTTGTCCGCCAATATTTATTGAATGAAAAATATCTCCAAATTGATTTTGAACTAAATCAACTAAGTCTGCTTTTAAAAGCGAAGTATAATTTAAAATTGTATTTACGGGAGTTCTAATTTCATGCGACATGCTTGCAAGAAACTCTGATTTTAATCTATCTGATTCTTCTGCTTTTTCTTTTGCTTGGATTATCGCTTCTTTAACTTTTTTTCTTTCTGTAATATCTCTAATATTTGCGAGCAAATAATTATTTTTATTAATAGAAACTTTAGAAATAAATATCTCAATGTCAAAGCTGGATTGCTCTGAAAGTCTTTTTGCTTTATTCTCAACCAATAAAGGTTTTCCTTCCAGAACAGAGTTCCATCCTTCTTGAGCTTTCTCCAAGGAAGTTTCCTCAGCGGAAAAATCTAGTACGTTTGTTTCTAAAACTTCATCCGGATTTATATTGAACAAACTAAGAGCTTTTTTATTTGCCACAATTATTTTTCCATTTATATCATGTATTAAAATTGCATCATATACATTATCAAAAACAGTTTGCAGCATTTCTTTTGAATCTTTTAATTCATCTTGGGCCAACTTTTTATTTGTAATGTCTTCAATGGTTCCATCAAAAACAATATTACCTTCTTCATCAACACCCCTGCGGGCACTTTCTGATATATAAATTATTGAGCCGTCCTTTTTTTTCCATTGAGATTCAAATCCAAGTACACTTCCTTCGCTTTCCAATAATTTAATAAAATCATTTCTTATCTCGGGATTTACATACCCTGAAACAACATCTTTATTAACTAAATCTTCAAACGAATCATAGCCAAGCATTTTTATTAAAGCATTGTTTGCCATTAAAACTTCGCCCTCTAGTGAAGTTCTATAAAGGCCAAGCGTAGCGTTCTCAAACAAACTTCTAAATCTGTGTTCACTTTCAATTAATTTTTTTTCCATTTGAGATTTAAACATTGCAATTTCAATGGAAGTGTGCAGTTCTCTAACTTCAATGGGTTTTATTATATATGCATAAGGCGCGGTAACTTTTGCTCTTTGAATTGTTTCTTCATCAGCGTAAGCTGTCATATAAATAATAGGAATGTTTAACGCTTTTTTTATAAAATTTGCGGCTTCAATTCCATCAATGTTTCCTCTTAAATTAATATCCATCAAAATTAAATCTGGAAGCAATTCTTTTGCAGAGGCAATTGCATCTTCGCCGGAGTATACGGCGCCAGCAACAGTATAACCCAGTTCTTCAAGTCTGCCTTGAATTTCTAGGGAAACGATACTTTCATCTTCAACAACTAAAATGTTCGGCGTTTTCATGTTTGTTTGGTTCTAACCTTATTTCTATCTATAAAAACAATTCTATATTCAATTCCTTTCTCAGAAATAACTTTTAGGTCACCTTCAATTTGAGCAACCAAACTGTTAACTAACTGTAGCCCAAGTGATTTACTCTGCCTCTGGTCATAATCTTCCGGTATTCCTATCCCATTATCGGAAATAATTAGCGAGTATTTAAGTTCATCAAGCCTTTTTATTGCAACCTTAATCACGGGTTTTTCTATTTTAAAATTTTCCGGGAAAGCATATTTCATTGCATTAGAAACTAATTCATTAATTATTAATCCGCATGGAACCGCAGTATCGATATTTAATTTAATTTCTTCCGCTTCAATAGCCATACGGATTTTTTTATTGTTTGTATATGAACTAAAAATATAATTTGTAAGATTTTGAATATACTCTTTAAAATCAATATGCGAAAGAGTTTTTGATTGATAAAGTTTTTCATGCACCAAAGACATTGATTTTACACGGGTTTGGCTGTCTTTAAATATGTTTTTTACATCTTCGTTCTCAAATTTCTTACTTTGCAAATAAAGTAAGCTGGAAATAATTTGCAGATTATTTTTAACACGATGGTGAATTTCTTTTAACAAAACTTCCTTTTCGTGCAGTGAAGATTGTAGAAGTTTTTCACCCTTAATTCTCTCTTTATTTTCTAATTCCAATGCAATGTTTGATTCAGCAAGCTCGGCGGTTCTTTCCATAACTCTTTTTTCGAGATCAGTTTGGGCTTCAGCCAAAGCTTCCGTCATAATATTAAAGGAATCAGAAAGACCTTCAATTTCATCGCCGGTTTTTATATCTGAACGCACAGAAAGATTTCCACCAGCGACAGCTTTTGTAAATTCATTTAATCTATGAACGGGCGTACTAATTTTTCTTGCAATAAAAATAGAGGCTAAAAATCCAATAACTATAGCAACCAACAAAGAGGTAAAAGTTCTTAGATATAATTCTTTTGTTCCCGAATTATAATTTTTTAAAGATAATCCAATATGTACCCAGCCCCATTCAATTCCGGAATAACTAAAAGGATATTGATAATGAAATACTTCTTCGTTCAGTAAAGGTTCAAAAACAAATTCACCCTTTCCTTCCACTGGATTATTTTCAATCCACTTTCCTTTTAAAGAATCTAAGCGCCAGCCGTCATCGAGTATTACAAGTGAGAAACCATCTTTTTTGGTTATAATGGAATACATAATGGAATTACTTTCCTGCACCACGTTTAAGCAATGTTCAAGCGCAAAGCTGTAATCTTCTGCAATAATAGCGGTTGCAGTAACCTGACTAATAGATGCGGCAATATCTCGTGCTTCTGAATTCATTCTTTCAATAAGAATATCTTTTTGATACGGAATGGTAGAAGAAATAAATATAACAAGCGTAACTACAATTAGCAGCCACGAAAGAGTTGTAATTCTAAAAAATATGGATCTTCTTTTTTTCATAATTTGTTCTTAATTCTTATCCGAAAATTTTAATTTTTTATAATTGCTCCAAAGAGATCTAACACCCTCTAAATTAGTTGGTTTATAGACAGAAGAGCCCAAAGTTTTAAATATTTTAAATATTTGCTCACCATTTGGTAAAGATTTATAATCAAGACCACGATTTCTAATTATTTCTTTTGACTTATTATCTAGATCTTTTCGTACACAAATCATTTCATTTAATAATTTTTCTCTTTGAAATAAGATTTTTAATGAATTTTGAATTTGAGGATTCATTTCTGTTATTGCATCTAAAGAAACATTTGTTACAATACAGGCATCCCATTTATTAAAAAACACAGGCAAAACAGCCTGCATAGGCTTTTCAACAAATTCAATTTTTTTAAAGAAACTATACTTATCTTTTTCGCCAACTTGCAAACATAATAAATCTAGCCACAATTCACTTATTCTCTTAAATTTCCCGCTCTGTACCAATATGGTTTTATTTTTTAGATCAGCAAATCTTTCTATTTTTTGGTTTGGGGTTGAACACAATAAAAGGCTGAAATAAAGATCATCGCTATTTTTGGAAATTATCAAAGGTTCAATATTTAATTTTTCTTCCTCCATTACGTATAAACTTGAAGGCAGCATTAATAGATCAACTTCTTTGTTATTTATGGACTTTATTATTTCATCAGTATCTTTGAATATTATTATTTTTGCCGACTTCACCTCTTCATAATTTTCAACAAAGACCTTTGCCCATAGTTCTAGCGAAGCTTTTGCGTCTCTTACGTTTACACCTTCAAATATTTCATTTGAGATGCCATATACATATTCACTTTTTAATCCACTTTGAGAATAAAAGCTACTTGAAAATCCTTGAAGTAATAAAAGGAGAAAGATATGTTTGATTTTTATCATAATTTAATTTAATCTAGATTTCAATTTTTTATAATCTTCCCATAAACTTTTTACACCATCTAAATCGGACGCTTCAAAAACTGATGCGCCATTTGTTTTAAAAATCTTAAATAGTTGCTCACTTTTGTGCAACGATTTATAATTAATTGCTCTATCCATCATCAGGTCTTTTTCTTTTTTAGTAAGACTTGGTCTTAAACAAACAATGTCGCTTGTCAGCTTTTCCCTTTTAAATAATACTTTTAAAGATTTTGAAATCTGAGGATTCAATTCAGCTATAGACTCTAACGAGGCACTATTAACAATGCAGCAATCCGTTTTCTTAAAAAACACGGGCAAAACAGCCTGCATTGGTTTTTCTGTAAACTCTATTTTCTTAAAAAATTTATTTTTGTCTTTTTCCCCAATTTGTAAGCAAAGCAGATCAAGCCACAATTCATTAATAAGTTTAAATTTACCACCTTGTATAAGTATACTCTTATTTCTTAATTCATTAAAATTTGATACTTTGCTGTCAGAGCTGGAACACAAAAGAATATCAAAGTATTTATTGTTATTAACTGATGAAGTAATTTTTGGCTCAAGATTTAGTTTGTCCATTTCCATAGCATATATAAGAGAAGAGGTATAAACAAGATCAACCTCATTATTGTTGGCTGAGTTTATTAGTTCGTTCACGTTTTTATAGATTGTTATTTTAATACTTTCTACTTCTTCAAAACTTTGAGTAAAAACTTTTGTCCATAGTTCAAGCGTGGCTTTTGCATCTCTTATGTTTACATCTTCCAGCATTTCTTTTGAAATACCAAAGTTGTAATTCTTTTTAAAACTATCTTGAGAATATAGAATAGTGTTAAATAAAATAATGCAAACAATAATTATGCGTTTCATATCAATTTACTTTTTTAATTTTATTATACTCTTGCCAGAGCATTAATGTTGAATCAAGATAATGCTCTTCTAAAAGATAAGATCCATCAATTTTAAACATTTTATATACTTGTTCCATTTTAGGTTGCTTGTCAAGTGTTTGGCCAAAATCGAGTAGATTTGATTTAAGATTAGGATTCATGCTATTTACAAAACAGAATAAGTCATTAATTAAATTTTCTCTCTTTTTAAACACTGAGATTTTTTTTGATATTTGCGGATTCATTTCCATCATTAAATCATAAGAAAAATTGGTTGCAATACAGAAATCAGATTTATCAAAAAACACAGAAAAAATTGTTTTAGAAGGATTTTCCTCAAACACAATTTTCTTGAAGAATTTTGTTTTATCATTAATTCTGTTTTCTAAGCAAAGTAAATCAAGCCACAGTTCATTTAGCATTTTGTAGCGCCCAGCCTGGATTGTAATTATTGTATTTTTAAGTTCATCAAATTTTTTAATTGGCTGTTTGTTTTTTGAAATTAAATAAATACTATATTTTTTCTCCTTATTTACCGTTGTACCAAAATAAGGCTGTATTTTTAATTCATCTTTGTTTTGAATAAACTGTAATGAGTTTAAAAATACTATATCCAATTCATTGTTATTTATTGATTTAATTAGACTTTCCATGTTTTCATAAATAATTACATTCGATTTTTTAATATTTGTATAATTTTCATAAATCATCTTTGCCCAAATTTCTATTCCAGCTTTTGCATCTCTATTATTTAACCCGGAGTACATTTCTTGAGTAATTCCAAAATTTGATTCTGTTGGAAGAAGATCTTGAGCAATAATTGTATTATTAAAGAGAATAAGTAAAAGGGCATTTAATAAATTTATTTTACTAAAATAAGATCTGAGTAATAGTGCCTCTTTTAACGAAATATATTTTGATAAAGACATTTTCATTTTACATAATCATTTAATTTTTGATCTATATTTATTGTAATCTTCATAAAGTGTAATTGTCTCGTGTAAATACTCCATTTTAAATGGAAAAGAACCATCAATTTTAAATATTTTGTAAACTTGTTCCGTCTTAGGTTTTTTATCAATCTACAAGCCATAATTTGTTATGGTATTCCTTATTTCTTCACTCATATTATTTCTTAAACAAAATAAATCATTTATTAAATTTTCTCGTTTTGTTACCACCTTTAATTTGGTAGATATTTGCGGATTCAATTCGTTCATCACATCAAAAGAAAAACTTGTTGCAATACATGCATCAGCTTTCTCAAAGAAAACTGCTAATATTGTTTTTGAAGGACTTTCTACATATTCTATTTTCTTAAAGAAATTCTCTTTTTCTTTTATTCCATTTTCAAGACAGAGCAATTCAAACCACATTTCATTTATCATTTTATATCGTCCGGCTTGAATAATTATTTTTTTCCCTTTTAGGTTTAGAAAACTAGTATTCCCTTTGCTATTATTTGATAATAAATAAATATCAAAAAATTTTTTCTTATTAGTGGTTGTGCCAAAATAAGGCTGAATGTTTAATTTATTTTCATTTTTTAAAAACTGAATTGAGTTTAAAAACACAACGTCAATTTCATTATTATTTATAGAAGCAGCTAAGTCATCAACACTGTTAAAGATGCTTGTTTTCGCATCATCTATTTTTGCGTTTGATTCGTGAACAATTTTTCCCCAAACCTCAATGGTTGCTTTTGCATCTCTTATGTTTATATCAGAAAACATTTCTTTTGTAATTCCCATATTTGATTCTTGCACAACTAATTTTTGTGCAAATGAAATATTATTGGCAACTAGAAAAGAGAAAACAATTTTTAACAACAGTCTTTTCATTTTTTTAGACTCTGATATTGTTTGTATAATTTTTCGGTTTCTTCAAAAAGAGATGGCTGAAAAAGGACTAGTTGTTTTGCACCAAAGAGTGAAAGCAGCTGCTGACCACTTGTATGTTTAGATAACCGAAGAGAAATATCTCTAAACACGTTTTGTATTTCATCTTTCAAATCTTTTCTTAGACAAATTAATGCATTTACCAAGTGAGGGCTTTTTGCTAAAACGGCCAATTCAATTTTAAGTTGAGGATTTAATTCGCACATAGTTTCAAAATAAGATTTAGGGACTATGCATGCATCAAATCCCTTAAAGAAAACCGGAAGAACAGCCTGAGTTGGTTTCTCTGCATATTTAATTTTACCAAAGAAAGTTTCAAAATTCTTTACACCCAAATTAGCCAAACTTGTTTCCAGCCATATTTTACCAAGCCTACCGTAATTATTTAATGGAAGAAGAATTTTTTTGCTTTTTTAAATCTAGTAAACTTTTAAAATTATTTTCTTTTCTAACAAGCACTAAGTATTCATGTCCTGGAGTTTCGTTTATGCCGGTTGTTAGTCCCGGAAAATTTCTATTTCCTGTAAAAGTTTAAAATAATCTAGAGTAAGAACACTAATAATATCAAGCGAGTTTTTATTAAAATCGTTAATTATTTCTTCATTATTATTATAGATTTTCATTACGGAGAGTATTGATCGCTAACGTTTCTTGTTAACTCATTCCCAAACATTTTAATAGCAACAGTTGCATCACTTATGTCAACTTCATCAAAAAGTTGAATTGAATAACCAATTTTAACGTTCTCAACTTTATGTTCGCTTGGGGCAGATTGCGATATACAATCTATTCTTAAAAATAAAATTAGCAGAGGTAATATTTTAAAAAAATCAATCATAGTGTTAAATTATTCAAAATTGTTATTATTTATATTGTAATCTTTCCAAAAGAAAATTAAATAGATAAAAATCTTTATTTGTTATTTCTTTTGAATTTTTTTGTATTTCTCATATAGCTCTTTCGTGCTTTTAATATATTCCACTTTATATTTTAATAATTCTTCCGATTTAAAAAGTGAAAGGATTTGTCTGCCCGAAATTGATTGTGTCAACTTTTGAGCAGCGTCTAGAGTTATATTTTTAATATTTTCATTAACACTTTTATTTAGACAGAATATTCCATTAATAAATTCAGGACTTTTTTCTATAATTATTAATTCTTTTTTAAGCTGTGGATTTAATTCCAACATGGTATTGAAAGAAGGTTCAGTAACAACACACGCATCAATCTGGTTAAAAAATACAGGCAATAATGCTTGTGATGGCTTTTCAACAGTTTTAATTTCAGAAAAAAAAGTGCTTAGTTTTTGTTCCTTCTCATTTAAAGTTGTTTCCAACCACATTTCTATAATATTACCATAGGAATCCACCGGAATGTTAATACGCTTGTTTTTAAGATCTGCTAAACTTTTAATACCTTTGTCTTTTCTAACCAACAGAAGAAAGGAATTGCCAACTTTGCCGTTCGTGGTATTTATAAAACAAGGTTCCACTTCTGCTTTTTTTGATATTTCAAAATAGTCAGTTGAAAGAAGGCTTATTAAATCCAGTTTGTTTTGCTTAAGAGCGGTAATAATATCTTCATTATTATCATAAATTTTTGTGTTTAGTGTATAATTAATTCCAAGACTACCTGTAAATTCATTTCCCCACATTTGAATGGCTACAGTTGCATCTCTAATATCTACCTGACTAAATAAATTAATAGAAAAGCCAACCTCAACGGATTGAGTGTTTTTTTTGTTATTGTTTGATTGAGAGACAGAAACTTCTGCAATTAACAATATTATTACGGATACTATTTTCGCTAATTTCCACATTTTGTTTTTTTTTGTTTAGTTATTACTTTTTAATTTTGTTGTATTTATCATATAGTTCTTTAGTTTTTTTGAGATATTCCGGATTATATTTCACCAACTTTTTTGCTTTGAAAAGAGCAAGAATTTGTTTCCCGGAGGTGGTTTTAGATAACTTTTTAGCAGTATCTAAAGCAATTTTTTTATATCTTCACTCACATTTTTATTTATACACATAATTCCCCAACAAATTCAGGGCTTTTTTCAATAATCATCAACTCATTTTTTAGTTGGGGATTTAATTCAATCATAGATTATAAGATTGTTCAAGTATTATGCATGCATCCTTCTGTTTAAAGAAGACAGGCAATAATGCTTGAGATGGCTTATTTGCCACTTCAATTTCGGAGAAAAAAATTATTATTGCTTTTCCTATTTTCACTTAATATATTTTCGAGCCACATTTTTACTAATTTTTCAAACAAAGTAGAATGCAGCATAATTTGACTATTCTTAAGGTCTTTAATACTTAATATGTTTTTATCTTTTCTAACAACTAGAATATAATTAATACCTGTGTGTTTGCTTCTCCAAGTGCCATAAAATATGGTTCAATATCGGTTTTTTTCATTAAATCAAAATAGTCTGTTGTAAGAAGACTAATAAAATCCAGTTTATTTTCATTTAACGCCCGTACTATTTCTTCTTCATCTTGAAAAATTTTAGTGGTGGGAAAATAGTTAATTCCAAGATTACCAAAAAATTCATTTCCCCATACCTGAATGGCGGCTTCTGCATCTCTGATATCAACATCATTAAACAATTGGGCTGAAAAACCAAATCTTAATAGGAATCAATTTTTCATTACCATTATTTTTTTTTTGAGGAATAACAGTCGCTGTAAAAAATATTAAAAGTAAAAATGTTTTCAAGTTATTATTGTAACCTAATTTTATTCCTGCTGACTAGAGCCAACAATAAGTTCCAGCTCTGCCAAGGATTCGTAATATGTAAATTGTGCTTTATAAAACTGCACTTTCATAATAGCTTCAAAAATTTGTGCTTCTATTAAATCTTGCAATTCAACTAAGTCGCTTTGGTAAGCGCGGTCATTTAGAGAACAATTATCAATTGCAGATTCCATTGCAGATCTTAAAGCCGCTTGCTGATCAGAAGCTGATTCAAAATCAACCAAAGCTTTTTTTACTAAAATACCCAATCCGTTTTCTAATAATATTTTTTGACTTTTTATTTTTTCTAATCGGTACTGTGCCTCATCAACTTCTGCGGAAGTTCTAAAGCCATTGAATATTGGCAACTGCATTCCAACGCCAACTGTCCATGAAAATTTATTTACCTCTGAAACCAACCCATATTTATAGGCATTGTTAATCATATTTACAGATCCCATAACTCCAATTTTAGGAAGGTGACCACTTTTTGCTTGATCAACTTTTTCTTCAAATATTTTTTGTGCAATTTCTAAAGTTTTCCAAGTGGGATTATTTTGGAATGCATTATTCATGAGTTCGTCATACTCATATTTGTTTGTGTTTAGCAATAGATCATCTTCAATTACGGATACTTCTTTTTTTACATCTTCACCAAGAGCATTTAATAATGCGGATTTTGCCAATACCAAATTATGTTTAAATGAAAAATTTATAGATCTTACATTTTCTACCATAATTTTACTTTTTAAAAAAGTCTGTTTTTGTTACTTTGCCGGAACCTTTCAAATACATGTTTTCAGTAAGCTCAAGAGTTGTTTCTAAACGTGCTAATGCTTCATCACCAATTTGTGTAAGCTTTTGTAATAAGTAAACCGCGTAAAATCTTTTCTTTACATCTGCAACTATTTGTAATTCATTTTTCTTTGCTTCTTCTTTTTGCAATCAGCAATCCACCCTCAGCCTGTCCGATTAAAGATGAAATAAATCCGCCAGTATATAGCGGATAAACTAATTCAACCGAACCCATCACCATAGTTTTATCAAATAATTTAATATTTTGTTCGGGAATTTGAATTCCGCCTAATTCTAAACCGGGAATATTAAGCGAAGGAATTTCAAAAGTTGATGCAGGAAAAAAAAAAATTTGGATCTTCATCCATTCTAGAAACAGAAGCATTCAGATCAATCTGTGGCCAATATGCTGAATGAGCTTGATCCAATTGGGCTTCAGAAATCCCAATAGAATTTTTATCAACCGATTTTAGCGGATGATTTTTAAGTGCATATTCTATGCATGTTTGTAAATCTAATTCTTTATCAAAAACACTTTCTGTGTTTTGTGAAAAAAAGCATTGTATTTACTAATATCAAAAACACACTTATAATTTTGGAGTTGTTATAACCTTTCATATTATTTCCATTTATTTAAATATTCTTTAATAATCATCGAAAAAGTATATTGAATTGTTAGAGTACGAAGTATTTTTTAGTTAAGAATTGGATCTTTAAGTTAACCAAAGCCTCTAGAAATTAACAGTTTATTTACACAAATTAAAATGAAATGATTAACTTTCTTCTTCTTAAAATATATTTTTTGTTAAATGGAACTTAAATAAAACATGTTAAAAAATTATAAACACATTATTTGGGATTGGAACGGAACAGTTTTAAATGATTTAGATTTATGCGTAGATGTTGCAAATAATTTATTCAGCAAGAAAAATGTGCCCACACTAACAGTGGAAAAATACAAATCAATTTTTACGCTTCCTGTTAAAAACTATTACATTGCCGCCGGATTTGATTTTGAAAAAGAATCGTTTGAAGTAGTTGGCAAAGAATGGATGGATGAATATGAAGAACGGAAATATGAATGTCAGCTTCATGAAGGATTGATAGATGTTTTAGAAAAAATAAAATTCTTAGAAATTGAACAATCATTGCTTTCTGCTTATAAGCAAGATAATTTAAGAGAAATGGCAGATAAATTTAACTTAACCAAATATTTTTCTAACATTGTTGGATTAGATAATATTTACGCCGCAAGTAAAGTAGAGTTGGTCAAGGAGCTGATGAAGACAATCGGAAATGGGCACGGCGAAGCTTTAATGATTGGCGATACTACTCACGATTTTGAAGTTGCAAATGAAATAGGCGCTGATTGTATACTAGTCGCAGGCGGTCATCAAAATTTAGATACACTTAATAAAACCGGAGTTAAAGTTTATAATACTATAAGAGAATTATTAGGAGCAATTTAAAGTTTTAGCATCAAGAATTATTCTGTTTTTCTCCCCACAAAACGAATGACGGAAGCAGTTCCGCTGTGGTAGTTTCCTTCACTAAGAAAAACTTCTTTTTCTTCCAACTTTAGAATTTCAAGATTTTCAAAATCATTTTTAATTATTTCTTTTGAAAAAAGCAGATCTTCGCTTTTAGGCCCACCAGAACTATACTTAATCTGACTTTTTGCGAAGCCTTCTAAAATCAATATGCCATTTGGCTTAAGGAAGCGCACCAAATTTTGGTGAATTGACTTTCTGAATTCTGCTAAAGGATGAACAAAAATAAGTGCAATGCAATCAAAGGAAATATTTTCAATAGTAAAGTCTTCCAATGAATTTAGCGAATAATTAACCGTCACTTTTTTTTCTTCAAAAAGTTTAGAGGCTTTTATAAATGCTGCTTGGCTTGAATCAAATGCAAATACTTCCCAATTGTGAGATGCTGCAAATGCCGCATTTCTACCTTCTCCTTCTGCAGGGAATAGTATTCTACCTGGTGATAGATTTTTTAATTGTTCTTTTAAAAAACTATTCGGCTCTACACCGTAAATGTATTCTCTTTTAGAAAATCGTTCGTCCCAGAAGTTTGCCATAGCTATTTTATATAATTGAAAATGTAAATGTAAGAAAAATAAATATTTAGGTGAGATAAGAAGTTTTTAAGCAGCATGTTTTGGAATAGTTAAAATAAATTTAGTCCCTTTTCCTTTTTCACTTTCAACATCAATTAATATTTTATTAAGTGAGCAATAATTTTTTACCAAGGCTAAGCCTAAACCGTTTCCCTCATACTTTCTTGTATATCCGCTTTCTTCTTGCGAAAAAACCTCAAACAATTTGGGTAAATATTCTTTACTCATTCCTATTCCTGAATCAGAGATAATTAATACAAAAGTTTCATTTTCTTCTTTAAGTACTAATTTTATTCCACCATCTTCTGTATATTTAATTGCGTTATCAACTAAATTAGCAACTGCTTGGTAAACAGTGTAGCTATCTAATAAAGACACAAACATTTTTTCAGTTGGATAAGATAAACTTAAGAATAAGTGTTTATTAATTGCAGCTTGTCTAAACTCATTTATTACGGGAGTTAAAATTTTTACCGGAAGATTAACTTCTTCAAATTTGGGTTTATATGATCCTGCTTCAAGATCTGAAATATTTAGAATTAAATCTATTGTTCGTAATAATCTATGAGCGGCACTATGAATCGCCACAAAGCTTTCCGAATTATCTTCGCTAACAACAGTACCAAATTCCATTTTTAACAAAGAAGTATAATTCATAATCGTATTAATTGGTGTTCTTATTTCATGAGACATTTGTGCGAGGAAATCAGATTTTAATCTATCTGATTTCTCGGCATTTTCTTTAGCTAACTGCAGCTGCTCTTCAGCAATTTTTCTCTGTGTAATATCTCTAACCGTGGCAAGTAAAAATTTCCTGTTATTTAAATAAATCATATCTAAACGTACTTCTGCAAAAAACTCAGTTTTATCCAATTTACAATGAAGCCACTCAAAAATTTGCGATTTACCATTTAAGGCATCTGTAATTTTAGAAAATGCCTTATTTTTAGAAAGTGATTCGTCTGGTTGTTTCTCTGGAGAAAATACGTGTGGTGGTTTGCCAATAATCTCTTCTCTTTTACATCCAAACATTTCTAATGTTTTTGGATTACAATCAATAAAAGCATCCCCATCCATTAAAAAAATTGAATCGTTCGAACTTTCAAAAAGTGTTCTATAATGCTTTTCTTGCTCTATTAACGCCTTCTCTTTTAATTCTAATTTGTTGAGAGAATTGTTGATTTCAGTATTCTTTTGTAATAAAGTTTGATGCATTTTTTCGCGTATTGATTCTACAAAATAAGTTAAAACAGATACAGCAGAAAATGAACCGATAAAACGAAGTTTATAATTTAAGGTATACATGTAAGAAGAGTCTTGACTTAAAAAAATTATGACAGCCAACAATAAATAGGCGGTGACATAAACTCTGCCAATTTTTCTCCCCAACATAAACATAACAACAACGGGGAAAAGGTATGACCAAAGCGGGCCGGAAAAATTAGCACCACCACTATAGATTAAAAACAAAAAGTATATTCCCAAAAGGATAATCATAAAATAGGTTAGAAAAGCATACTTTTGTGTTTTTAATGAATTGTATCTAGCTACACCAACAATAAATGCAGCAGCAATGTCTAGAGAACCAATTATATATGATTTCTGATATAATGATAAAAGACCAAATGGAACTAAAAAAACTCCAATAGCAATTATTAGATAGTTTAACATCATTAATTTTCTTGAGACATTCAAATCTAATTCCGATTTAAATCGATCATCCCAAAGGAAATTAATAAACTTATTTGATTTTGTTTGTTTCATATAAAATATTTTAAGTAATACTTAATTATCGGAAAGACGAAGAATTTTTAAACCGCTAGTTTTTATATAATTGTAATTTGAGGAAAATTTTGGAGTAGATCACAAAATTTATTGGATCTAAATATATTTAAAACTAAAAATGCGAATTTTAAAATTCGCATTTTTAATAAGAAATTTTCTCAACTACTTTAATTTATCGCCAAAAACCTTTTTAAACTTTTCTACTTTTGGGGTAATTACAAAATTGCAATAAGGTTGACTTTTATTCTGCTCGTAATAATCTTGGTGATAATTTTCGGCCGGATAAAATTTAGTAAACTTAGTAATTTCTGTTACAATCGGGTCATCAAAAACTTTTTCTTTGGTAAGTTTGGACTTATATTCTTCAGACAATTTTTTCTGTTTTTCGTTATGATAAAAAATTACCGATCGGTATTGTGTTCCTACATCATTCCCTTGTCGGTTTAAAGTTGTTGGATCATGAACTTTCCAAAAAACTTCAAGTAAATCAGTAAAGCTAATTATTGAAGGATCATAGGTAACTTGAATGACTTCTGCGTGACCTGTTTCTCCGGTGCAGACTTCTTTGTAAGTAGGATTTTCAGTTGCACCACCGCTGTAACCGGAAACTGCTGATTCTACACCTTTTAATTTTTCAAATAAGGTTTCAGTGCACCAAAAACACCCGGTTCCAAATGTGGCAACTTCTAATTTATTATTACTCATTTTAATTTCCTTTTCAAAGTTTGAGGTGCTAAAAATATCAGCAGCAAAAATAACCATTGCTATAACAATATATAATACAAATATTCTTTTTCTCATCATTTTTGTTTTCCCAATATGACATTTGGTCTTTCAACAACATGTTGAATTTAATGTTCCAAATTTAATTTTTGCTGAAGACATATTGCAGTCCATATGTAAGAGCTTCTGATGGGCATGTAAAATGGGTGCCGTTTTTAAATTCAGTAAGCCTGATATTGTTTTTATCAGCAGCAATATTTATAAACTGATTGAACATTTTTTTTTTGGGGCATGAAAATTTCCATAATCTTCTTTTTCACCAACCGTGATAAAAACTTTACTTTTAAAATCACTGTATTTTTGAGCAAGCGAAATTAGAGAGTCGAGATTGTACTTTATATATAAGGGCTTCCGGCAATGTATGAACTGAATAAATTATTTTCTTTTAAAGATGCATAAATTGTAAATAATCCGCCGAGTGAATATCCATTTAAAATTCTTTTTTCGTTTGTCCTATAATTTTTATCAATAAAAGGAATAAGTTCTTTTTTTTAAAAACTTAAAAATTTATCAGATCCTCCGCTTTGTTCAAGCCCTTCTATTTTGGAAAATGTATAATCTCTCTCTCTAAAATTTTGCTCTTTATCATCCATCATTGTTCCATAACCAATTCCAACAATTATTAAATCGGGAGCCTCTTTTCCATATTGTAAATACCGTACAATGCTGGTTGCCATATTAAAATCAATATCACCATCTAATAAATATAGAACCGGATAATGATCATTTTTATCGGCATACTTTTTTGGTACGCGAATATAAACGTAAAATGTGTCTCCTACTTCTGTTGAGATTATTTTTTTAGCTCTGTATATTTTGTTGTAATATTTTGTGGTTCAGAATTTTTAGAAGTGTTTTCTGATACATTGCAAGAATTTGTAAATAATAAAACTGCAAAAATTAAAAGAACTCTTTTCATTTTGCTCACCAAGATATTTTTGTTAATTTGAATTTATTGCTAATCTCAATAAGTTTCCACACTAAAACAGTGCGTATTAATAACAAGTTGTAACATTTTTATAACATGAGGAACTTATATTAATATTGGTTTTATAAAAGCCAAACAAATGAGGAAGGATATGAGATTAATAATAGCAATTTTTTAATATCATTTTTTACAATTAATTATGCACAGGATAAAATGGATTACAATAAATTAACACCAGAAGAAGCCAGAGTTATTTTACATAAAGGTACAGAAATGCCGTTTACCGGAGAATATACAGATAATAAAAACTCCGGGACATATATTTGTAGACAATGCAACGAGCCGCTTTATAAATCTGAGGATAAATTTGATTCTCATTGCGGATGGCCAAGTTTTGATGATGAAATTGACGGCGCAGTAAAAAAAGTTCCGGATGCAGATGGAAGAAGAGTTGAAATTATCTGCAATAATTGCGGCGGTCATTTGGGTCACGTTTTTGTTGGCGAAGGTTTTACAGAAAAAATACTCGTCATTGTGTAAACTCAATTTCACTTAAATTTATTCCAGATGAAAAAGAATAAATTATTCTTAATAACCTAACAAAAAATCAATGTGCAGATTTGAAAGTCTGCACTGATCTTGATAATCCTCTTTTCCATTATCTTTATCAATTATCAGATATTAATATTTGTTAATTTTATTCCAACTAAAATTTTTAAAAGAGAAGCTAAATGAAAGAATTCAACTTTGGACTGCAAATTATTTTAATTCTTCTATTCTTTGTTTTTCAATTTTCGGTTACTTACTCTCAACCCAAAACCAATGATGAGATTAAAGAATTAGTTACAAAATTTAAAACAGATCCAAAAGGACCTTATAAGGCAATTAGATGGTTTTGTCCTGATGGCTCAACTGTTTCGCCCGAAGAAAGATGCCCAGAACCGGGCGGCGTTCAAAGAGCCCAATATAAAGATGCTGTAAGTTCACTTGCTAAAACGAATAAAATTTATTTAGGACAAATTTTGTCTGCAACGAAGTTTAATGACTTTTGGGATCAAGGAAATCAAAACTCCAGATTAAAACAATATCAGATTGAAAAATATTTACAGATCATTGATCATGGATGGGTAAATAGAAGAGGTAATTTTTATAGAGGTGCAATACAAGATGAAGATGAACAAAATTGGGGTAAGGAATTTTTAACAACAATTTTGTCCGAAGATAAAAATATTACAGAAAATTATTTTCTAATTCGTTCTGCAGCAATGGATATTCCCCATAAAGGAGATACCAAAAATTCAGAATTAGTTAGAGCTGTATCCAAAAATTTATCGGATACCATTCCTTCTTTTATGAATCTCCGAATTAAAATTCATGGCAATCCAGAAGAAAAAGACATTGAAAGTGTTAAAAAATATGTAAGTGAAAATGACAAGAAATTAACCGATGGTAACAAAAAGCAATTTGCAAAACTTATTGATGAAATGAAAAAAATGTTTCAGCCAATAGAATTAGGTGGTTTGAGTAAGTACTTAAAATTATTAAGTAAAGATTCAGAATTAAAAACTAAAATTGAAACCTTCATCAACTCTAAAAAAGATAAAAATATAAAGTTGAGTAAGAATGATTTTATTGAACTTGCAAATTTTATGTGGTATTTCAGATCAGAAATGTTAAACGAAAAAAAACCATCAGCAAGATTAGCTCTATTGGATTTATCGCTAATAACTGAAAATATTTTATTTACTGAAATAAATAATTGGCAGCCACAAACAGTTAAAGAAATTATTGAGAAAAATTATTATTTAGCGCAGACGTTAGTTGGAACTGGCAATTTGGAATTTTGGGAATGGGAAAAAAATAAAAGATACATTTCAATTCCCAAGGAAGACAATATAAAATTTGATTTAGCACTTCAATTAAACGAAGCAAGCAAAAGAGTGATTGAGTGGGCAACGAATACAATAAGAGCAAACTATAATAATGATATAAATTTATTTGCTGGTTTTGAACCTTTGGCTAACGGTTTTCTTGATAATAAAATCAGAGCTTCCATTTTACTTTATTATGGCAACGAAGTAAGTAAATTAAATACTTATATCACCAATAAAATTGGACAAAAAAACAATGTGTTAAATTTAGCTAATCAGAGTCAAATTAAAGGATTAAATCCTGGGTATGCAAAGGGGGAATTAGTTGTAATTAAAGGTAATGCTGAAGATATTGATTTCAAGACAGATAAAATTTATGTGTTTGAAAAACCATTAGCAGATCTAAAACCTGTGGCTGGATTAGCAACCGTTTCTGAAGGAAATTTGGTTTCACATATTCAATTACTTGCAAGAAATTTGGGAATACCAAATGCAATTCTCTCCCAACAAAACCTTGAAGATTTAAGTGCTTTCTCCGGTAAAAAAGTTTTTTATGCTGTTTCAAGAAAAGGCAAAGTTTTAATAAAGTTAGAAAGTGAGATGAATGACCAAGAAAAAAGTTTGTTTGCAACAAAAAAAGAAAAGAATCAAATGTTTGAAGTTCCGACAGACAAACTAAAACTAGATGTAAATAATGTTATTGATTTACGAAATTTAAAATCCAAAGATTCCGGTGTTTTATGCGGACCCAAAGCAGCAAACTTAGGTCAATTAAAAAGTATGTTTCCGGAAAATGTTGTTGAGGGTTTTGTTCTTCCATTTGGTTCTTATAAGCAGCATATGGAACAAATGATTCCTGGGAAAACAATTACTTATTGGAATTTCTTAAGTGAAATTTTTACGAAGAAAAAAGAGATGCAAAAAAAAAATGGAATTGCAGAGAAAGAGATAGATGATTTTACTTTATCAAAACTGAAAGAATTGCAAGAGCTAATAAATGCAATGCCATTATTACCTAAATTTGTTCAAGATATTAAAAATGCATTTTCAAAAATATTAGGTGCAGAAATTGGAACTGTTGGTGTTTTCTTAAGAAGCGACACTAACATGGAAGATCTAAAAGATTTTACAGGAGCAGGATTAAACTTAACTTTATTTAATGTATTAAAAGAAGAAGAGATATTTAAAGGTATAAAACAAGTTTGGGCATCACCTTTTTCTGAAAGAAGTTATAAGTGGCGACAAAGAATTTTAGAAAATCCGGAAAACGTTTATCCTTCAATTGTAATTATACCAAGCGTTGATGTTGATAACTCAGGAGTCATGATTACAACCGGAGTTTCAACAGGAAATCCATCTGACATTACAATTGCATTTAGTCGCGGACCGGGTGGAGCTGTTGAAGGACAAGCTGCAGAAACATATTCAATTAATTCTAGCGGCAGAAGTATTTTGTTGTCTCCTTCACGTGAATCAAAATATAATGTATTGCCCGAAACCGGTGGAACTGGAAAAGCATATGCATCGTTCAATAATTCAATTTTAAGTAGTGAACAAATTTCACAACTATTTAATTTTAGCAAAGAGCTAAAAAATAAATTGCCTGGTTCTCCTGGCGTTGAATCTGATGGACCATTTGATGTTGAGTTAGGATTTAAGGGAGCAAAACTTTGGCTTTTTCAGGTAAGACCTTTTGTAGAAAGTAAAAAAGCAGTTTCATCTGAATATCTTAATTCAATGGATCCGCAAATTTCAAATGATAAAATCATTAATCTAAATGACAAACTTTAACGGAAACAAGGTATGCAAATTATAAAAATAACTTTAGCAGTAATTATTTTATTATTCTCAGACATAGCCCAAGCTTATCCAATTGATGGATATGCTTTAACTGGTATTAGACGATTGTTAAGGCTTCAGCTTATTCTAGATGGAAAAATAAAAGATACAAAACCAATAGCCGGTGCGATGAAATCAATCAAAGATATTAAGCTAAACCTTACCAATGCCAAAGGTGATAGTTTAGCTAATTTTAAAAAAGTTGATCCCGATCTTCAAAAAAGTATAAACAGACTTTTCCCAAACCTAAATGAAAGTTATTCAATTTGTGTTTTGGATATAACCCCAGGCAAAAAAACACGTTATGCAGAAAGACAGCCGGATAGAAGTTTTGTTCCTGGAAGTGTGGGAAAGTTGGCAATAATTGCAGGTCTATTCACAGAATTAAAAAGATTGTATCCCAATTCAATGGAAAAAAGAAGAGAGGTTTTAAAAACTCGGTTTACAAAAGCCGGTAAGTGGGCAATTGTAAATATTCATACCGTGCCGTTCTTTGATCCGGGAACAAACAAATTTTTTAAAAGAATTGTGCAAGAAGAGGATAACTTTTCTTTATATGAATGGGCTGATCATATGATCTCTGTAAGCTCTAACGCAGCAGCAAGCATTGTTTGGAAAGAGCTTATACTAATGCGAGCATTTGGGAAAGACTATCCGGTAAGTGTTGAAAAGGAGAAAGAGTTTTTTTCTAAAACACCTAAGTCAGAATTAAGAGAAATTGCAATGTCTGTTGTTAATGATCCATTAATTGAAATGGGTATTAAGAAAGAGGACTGGCATCTTGGAAGTTTATTTACAAGTGAAGCAAAAAAAATAGTTCCGGGAGAAGGTGGAAGTTTTGCAACTCCTTTTGGATTAATGCAGTATTTAGTAGCATTGGAAAGAGGAAAAATTATTGATAAAGAATCTAGTCTAGAGATTAAAAGAATTCTTTACCAAACAGATAAAAGAATAAGATATGCATCTTCTCCGGCGCTTAAAGAAGCGGCAGTTTATTTTAAATCCGGAAGTTTATATAAGTGTGAACCAGAGCCGGATTTTGTGTGTAAAAAATATATGGGTAATGTTGAAAACTATATGAACTCTGTGGCGATTGTTGAGCACCCAGATGGAACGACATATATGGTTACTTTAATGTCTAACGTATTAAGGAAAAATTCGGGATCTGACCATTTGGCACTTGCTTCTCAAATTGACAAAGCAATTAGAAAATGATGGATTTAGTCTTTGTTAATTTCTGTGAGAGTTTTTTCAATTATGGATTTTAACTTTGGCGGACTGTCTTCTTTAATTTTTCTATCAGTGGAAATAATAACTTGTTTTCTGAAAGTACAATTAATTTAATTGTAGCAACAACTAGTTGATTGTCCTTGCTAAGTAATAAATCTTCAAAACATTCCTTCTCTTTTGGGATTTTTAATTTGTACTGAGTGAGAATTTCCTTTGTGGGATTTTCAGAAATTTTAAGTTCAATAACTGGCAAGATCAATTTCTTTAAATTTATATCTAAAAGATTATCTAAAAAATCCACTGCATTTACTCGTAAATCTTCTTTTGAACTTTTAAACTATTCAATACTTCAATCATATCTTCGGGCGGATATTTTAATCCCAGCAGTCTAAAAATTCTTTCAAGACCAACATCCATTCTATGTTCTAAAAAGAGTGATAAGGTTTTTTCTTGCAAGATTTATTTTCTTTTCTTTGTCAGTTGCATTTATCTGCATTTCTTTTTTGTCTATATCCGTTTCAAGATACAGTGAAGAAATTATTTCCAACTCTAATTTAACTTCCTCATATAATTTTTTAACGGCCTTTTTCCAATCAAAATTAAAATGAGGATTATTCTGCTTCAAATTATTCAGAGCTTTTAAAATGTCATTCTGAAGCCAATAATCTTCTTTATCCAAAGCATTAAAAAGGATATTAACACATTCTTCATTTTTTATATTTCCAATAATCTCAATAATATTGCGCTTTGTTTGCTTATCGGTTTGTGGTTCTATTATTTTTTTAGATAGCAAATCAAGTGCTGACTCACCATAATTTGTAAGTGTATAAATAGAAGCTTTTGTTGTTTCTTGTTGATATAGCTTTTCAATTAATAGTGGAATAAATTCAGAATGAAGAACATAACTTATAGAGCGAATTGTGGAGTTAACAACCTTCATCGACGTATCATTTAAAAATATTTTTAGTTGAGAATATAGATTAGATAAATTTGCTATTGCTATAACTTTTGCCGCTGTAATTTTTTCTTGTTCTAAGTCTTCAATCTTTACCCCAGAATTAATTTGATTTAACTTTTCAGTCACAACATTTTCTAAATTAAATCTTTCTTTCAGATAAGGATTATCTTTTATTTCGATAGCAAGACTTACAAGAGCAGAATTTCTTATTTCTTGAGACGAATGATTAATATATTTCTCCATCAGTTCTATAGAATTTTCTGGAGAATGCTCAAACAGATAATGGAAAGCTTCTTCCCTAACTTCCTCATTAGGGTCATTAATTAAATTCTCCACTTCATGGTTATAATTATGGGTTTTGTAAAAGTATATGTTTCTTAAAACCTCCAGCTGTATTTCACTTGATGGATGTTGAATTAAACTTTCTAAAGTTGGGAGAAGTCTCTCATTTTGAATTTCTTTAATAAGTTTTAAAGTATGAATTATATGTCCCTCTGAGCCAGTCTTAAGCACCTTAATTATACCACCCAAAATTGATTCGTTATTCAAATCATAACTTTGTTGTGGAGCACCAGATTTGTTCTGTTCAAGTTTTATTTTAAATGAATTTAAATATTCTTTCCTTACTTGAAAAACAATATAAATCCATATAAATAGCAAGACTAAAGAGCCAAGACTTATATACCTTATTGAAATATCAAAACCGGAGCTTAATGTTATTAATATTATTCCACCAAGACCAGTAGCAATGCTATCAACAAAAATATCAATATAAGATTTAGTTTGATTTTTAATTTCAACAGGAACCGGGAGTGCAAGTAATTCCATACTTGATTTATTGATTGATTGTTTTAAACTGCCGTCACTTATTCTTAAAAGAATAGCAGACCAAAGATGGGGATAAACGAAGACTGCAAACGTGCCAACAAAAATACCAGCCGGAAGAAAAAACAATGATGTACCAACACCAAAAACACCAACTACTCTTCTTGTTAAAAACAATTGAATTATTAGAGAAATAATATTCATGTTAGAAAACCAAAACCCAAAGAAAGATGTTAACTCGTCTTCATTCGGCATTTCATAAGAAGCAATTGCACTAAATTGAAACTCAACTAAGCGCGCAACGATTACGCTAATTCCAACAATCAAAGCTAAATATGTTAAGTGTTTTGAAGACCTAATTAACTTTAAAGGATGATCAAAAAAAGTTTTTGTGGTTTTCTTTTGTCTAATATTCGATTGATAATTTATTACGTTATTCTTCCACAAAGAATTTATAATAGGAATGCACCAGCTTAACATAAAAATAGAAATTAGAATTAGGTTTTCACTGCCAATAATTTCTGCAAGAATACTTGTTAAATAGCCTCCAAAAATTCCACCAGCAATTGCTCCCGCTCCAATAAAACCGAATAATCGCTTTGCCTCGCGCGCATTAAAAATTAAATTTGCAAATATCCAAAATTGAGAAGCAGAAAGAACAGAAAAAAGAGCAACCCAGATATAGAATGAATAAAGAACCCACCCATCAAGAAAATTTACTTCTAATAAAACCCAAAAAAGTAAGAATGAAAAGTTTGAAAAAATTAATGTGCGGGTTATTATGATATTTATAGAGGTTTTTTTAATGAATAAGAATAAAGAGTTATACCAACAGCCGCAAAAACAGCTACTAATATAAATGCAAATGGTAATTGATCAACTCCAAACTGTGAAATGAATAAAGAGATTACAGTTGGTTTAAGAATTAGGTTTGAGGAGATTACTAAAAAAATATATAACATCATTAAGAAAGCACGATCAAATTCACCTTCTCTAATATCAAATGATTTTGTTAATATTTTTTTTGTATATTTTTTTAAGTTGTACACATTCTCCACACGAAGATCCAATTTTAAATAAAATTTAGATTCGAAAATAGATTATCGAAATATAAATTTATTTATTGTGTGGTAGTAAAATTTCTTCAACTTCTGGGAGTAAATTTCTAATTATCATTTCTCCGTTTTCATCCTCAATTAAGGCAACCAGAATATATCTTCTCCAATCATCGCCCCAAACTAGAATGGAATCGGAATGATAATTTTGCCATGATCCAGATTTGCGATAAAGTTTTGCATCGGGATCCAGCTTTTCAATTGAATTGACAAACTTATGATGTAATTCCGGATCAACCATAATATCCAACATTTCTATGGAGCGATCAAAAGAAACCAGCTGACCAAAAGCTAATAAATAATAGAATCGACAAACTTGAGAAACAGTGGCAGAATGACTTAATCCTAAAATCGGGTCTGGATATCTTGGTCCATCACTTGCATATCTTTTTCCAACCCATAATCCACCGCCATATTCTTCATCGTAAAGTTCATATCTGGGATCAGTTAAAACCTCTTCAATTTTTTTATATCCCAAAAGGTCAATCATTCTTGTTGATGCGGCATTATCTGATTTTGCAATCATTAATCTCATGTCGTGTTTTATTTCATCAGTTTCAACCAAATCACCATCTTCAAAAGCTTGTTGGGATGCCAATAACACAGCTATTTTTGGTAAAGAAGCAGCGTACATCATTTCATTTCCATTAACCCTGGCAAATCTTATTTTGTTTGGATCTTTAATATCAACAACTCCAACCGCCATTTTTTTTGCTTGAATTAAACGCTTCCATTTGGGATTACTATTTAATTTTTTCTCTAACATACTCTGTAGATTAAAATCAATTAGAGATCTAAGAGGTTTTAATTGTTTTGAAGACATTAAATAAGGCAGGCTTTGTTCCGAATTATCCAATGGAAATTTTTCTTCGCTAAAATTTATTGTGAAGACAAATAAAATTATTATCAAAACTAATAGTTTCATAAATACTCTAAAAATTTAGTTGCGTAATGTATACAAAAAGAAATTGATTAAAAATACTATATTTTGGAAATCATTAACCATTTCGGGGATTCTTCAAGGTCATTATTTCTCACACTTTTACATGTAATTATTACTTTTTTGTAAAACTTTTAACAAAATTAATACGTTTCATTTAAATACATTTTGTGATATAGGTCAATTTTAGAATGAAAACAAATAAGGAGAGAATTGGTATAATTTTTGGCTAGTTAATAATAAATTTTCTAATAGGAGTAAAAATGGCAAAAAAAATAATTGTTAGTTTAATATTACTTAGCACAATATCTTTTGCACAAAATAAATATTATTCAAACAGTGGTGCAAAGTTTGCGGCCGGAATTGAAGCTGGATTGTTTAACGGAGTTGGGTTTAATCTTAATTTTTTAACGTCAAATTTTGCAGAGGATTTTCCATTTTCTGCTAAATTAAATATTGGATTAAGCTATTTGGATGCTGGTAATCCGCTTGATGCGAGAAAAATATTTATTAATAACAATACAAACGGAATACCTGAACAAAGTGGAAAAACATATTCATTTGCTTTAGATTTCCTTTACAAAACTTCAATTTTGGGCTTAAAACGAAACCATCTTTATGCCGGTCCCCGCTATGTAATGTTTACTGGTAATTTTAATTTTGTCGGTGGGAACGAAGATTTCGACGTAACAAGCAATCAATGGGGAGTTGGTGTTGGATTAGAAAATTATTTCAAAATTGTTCCGGCCGTTGATTTGGTTATTAATTTAGGTTACGATTATTACATTTCCGAAGCACTTTATGGGCATGACACTTCTTACAGCACAGATGGGCTAGATGTTAATCCAAGAGAAGATTTTACATTTGCAGATGCAGATAAGGCTGTTAATCAGCCAAAGTATCAAGCAAAAGCAATGATTGGATTTAGCTATAACTTAAATTAAAAATTTTGAGTGGCTCTATTCTCTTTCTGTTTTTGGAGAATAGAGCTTTTCATATTTAAATTTTCGCCGTTTTTTTCGATAATTATTAAAAAGAATTTAGAATAATTATGAAAAAAACTGTTAACATTTTATTGTTTCTCTTTTGTGCAGCAATTTTGCAAGCACAATCATTACCGCCTAATGCAATTTTAAAAAATTATAAACCATTTGCAACCCCACGAACAAACGGCAGACCTGGAGAAGTTTACAGAATAGATGAAAAAGGAGTAAATTTTATTGTTCAAGATGTTACCACCATAAAAGAAAAAATTAGTGAAGAAGGTGATTTAGTTGGGCGAATGTACTTTACTTCAAACGAATTGCTGACGCTGTTAAATTTAGAGTTTGATAGATTAGATGTTGTTCCCTGTGAAGTTAAAATAGCAAAAGCAGTTAGAGAGTATAACGAACAAACCACGGTGGATAAAGTTCTATATAGCGATGGAAAAATAAGAGAATTGGTTAAGGATGAGAATAGTAAATACTTTATAATTCGCGAAGCAATTTTGAGTAAAGATGTTACATTCAGATTTAGTTTTGACACGGTTAAGAAAATTAAAAAAGGTGCTAATACTTTGACTGAAATAAAAACTGCCGCTGAATTGGATTTTCCATTTGAAATTCAGAAAAAATTTAAAAAAGAAAAAAGAATATTTTATTTGGATCAAGAAATAAAGATAGATCCTTATGATAATTAGCTAAACCTACTTTTGTAATGTAAGAGTAATAGCAACAAACTTCAGCAAAAAATTTTCTCATTTATTATATTGAATAATTCAAATTACGAAATGAGAAAATGCCAAAAACAAACCCCTTTGAAAATAGTATTTATATAAGACCTAAAAATTATTGCAAGCAAGAAAATAATTTTAATAGATTATTAGAAGCATTAACTGAAAATCAATTTATAAATGTTAATGCAGAGTATGGAATAGGAAAGGCCACATCTGTAAAAACCTTATTTTACTATTTAGAAAAAGAAAACAAAGCAAAAACTTTTTTTATTAATATTGATAAAACAGAAAGCATTGATGATTTTTTTATACTTTTTGTAAATTCTATTATTAAACAGCTAAGTGAAGAACACATTGAAAAAATTAAAAATCAATTTGCAGAAAAGATAAGCTCAGAAAATGCAATTCAATTTACAAATAAACAAACCTCGTTAGAAGAGGCCACATTTTATTTTGAAGAGATTTTGAATTACGTTCAAACTAATTTTGCAAAGGCAATAATTGCAATTGATGAATTTCATCAAGCAAAAAATTATCCGGAGAAAAATCCATTATCATCTATAAAATCAGCACTTGCCAGATTTACAAATATACAGGTACTTTTTATTTCGTCTACCAATTTATCCAAAACTTTAAAAACAAAATCACTCTTAATAGTAAAACCAGACGAAGATATTTACAAAAATTTTATCAAGAAGAAATTCAAAAAAAGTAAAATTAAGATTGATACTAAAGGTTTAGATAAATTATTCTTGCTCTCAAAAGGCAAACCATATTATGTTCAATTAATTTCGAGTAGATTGTTTGAACAAAGCAAAAAAGAAATAAACGAACAAATAGTAGATGAAACATTTGCAAAAATTTTAAATGAAAGCAACTCTTCTTTTTTTATGATTAAGAATTTACTAACTCCATATCAACTAAAATTATTAAGAGCTATTGCAAAACAGAATATAGCAAAGCAAGTTACTTCTGCATCATTTATTAATAAAAATAACCTCAATGCGCCAAGCTCAGTAAAGACAGCACTTACATCTCTTCTTGAAAAAGAATTAATTGTCAGGGAAAAAAACTCCTATCAAATCTCAAATATGATTCTAAACTTTTGGCTGACAGACTAAAAGAACCTTTCCATTAATTTGTTTCAATAAAAGGGACAATTAGACTAAATTATTTTCGCCTCTGTTCGACAATGAATTGAAAGATTTATGAATGGTTAAGGAACTAAAATGTCAAATAATATAAAAACAAATTACTTTAAATCGTTAAAATTTAAATTATCCGCACCAATTTTTTTAGGTTCAGTTATAATAACTTTAGCGGTATCCCTCTTTTCGTATTATAGTATTTCAACTGACTTGGATGAAAATGTCCAGAAGAATTTTACAGTTTTTGAAAAAATGTTTTCTGATCAAATTAAAGCAAAAGAAAACGACGTTATTATGACGATGCAAATGATGTTGAATAATGATACTCTAGTTTCCAAATTTGAAAGTGGAGACAGAGATGGATTAAAAAATATGCTGCTTGACTTGTATGTTAATAAATTACAAAAAGAACACGATGTCGTTCAGCTTCAATTTCATACGCCACCAGCAAAATCCTTTCTTAGATTGCACAAACCCGAAAAATTCGGTGACGATCTGTCTTCGTTTAGAGAAACGGTGGTTTCTGCAAACTTAAATAAAAAAATTGTATCTGGAATAGAAGTTGGAAGAGGTGGACCTGGATTGCGAGTTGTATTTCCAGTAGCAAAAAATGGCAATCATATTGGAACTGTAGAGTTTGGGCTTGGAATAGGAAATATTATTAATGGTATAAATAGAGCATTAAAAATTGATTATGCAATTGGAATTAAAAAAGAAGTATTTGAAAAAGCAAAACGCTTTGAGGATAAACAATCTGATGTTATAAATAGTGACGTAATTTTTTATGAATTTTCAGATGCAAGCTTAAAGCAGATGATTGCTAAAAAAAGTTTAAATAGCGAGATTCAAAAATTTGAATCAAATGATAAAAACTTTGCTTCATATTCTTTTCCAATAACAGATTATGCAAATAATGAAGTGGGTTTTATTGTTCTTTATAGAGACATTACAAAGAATGTTAACGCAATGTATTCCTCTTTATTATTTAGCATTCTTATAATTTTAGGTTTATCAACAATGGTTTCAACAGCCCTTACTTGGTTGATGAGAACTAAGGTTGTTAAACCTATAGAAGTTATGAGTGAAGCAGCAAACTTGTTCTCTTCCGGAAATAAAAATGTAAACTTTGAAATAAACTCCAATGATGAACTTGGTGTTTTATCTAGAAGCTTAAAAAACATGGCTGTTAAAATTAATACTCAATTACAATACTTAGATAATTTGCCAACCCCTGTTACAATTATTGATAAAGATTTTAAAGTACAGTATATAAATAATGCGGCAGCTTCATTTTCAGGAATAAAACAAAACGATGCAATTGGTAAGCAATGTAATAGCTTATTTGATACGCCTCATTGTGGTACTGAAAATTGCGGTTGTCTAAAAGCAATGGAATTAGGAAAATCAGTTACGTCCGAAACCATTTCTTCCTCAAACCTACAGAAACGACAAATCATTTATACTGGCGCACCAATTAGAAATGATAAGGGTGAAATTATAGGCGCTTTAGAATCAACAGCGGAAGTGACCGATATAAAAGATAAAGAAAAATATCTCGCAAGAAGTACGCAGAGATTATTGTTGGGAATGGATAGATTTGCAAGCGGAGATTTAACTGTTAATGTTAAACCCGAAATTGATGATGATGAAATTGGAAACTTGTTTAATGGATTTAATAATGCTGTTAAGAATATTAGAAACCTTGTTTATAGTCTGTCGGATGCAATTGCCGCAACTGCAAGTGCAAGTGCGCAAATTTCATCGAGTGCAGAGGAGCTTGCTGCTGGCTCGCAAGAACAAAGTTCTCAAACAAATGAAGTTGCAAGTGCCGTTGAAGAAATGGCAGTTACTGTAGTTGAAACCACAAAAAATGTTACAATTGCTGCAGATGCAGCAAAAGACGCTGGCTTTACGGCATCAGAAGGTGGAAAGGTTATCCAAAATACAATTATAGGAATAGAAAACATTTCTGAAGTTGTAACTGCAGCTGCTTCTGCAGTTGAGTTGTTGGGCAATAGCAGTGAAAAGATTGGTGAAATTATTGAGGTAATTGATGATATTGCTGGTCAAACAAATTTACTTGCACTAAATGCAGCAATAGAAGCAGCAAGAGCCGGAGAACACGGCAGAGGCTTTGCTGTTGTTGCTGATGAGGTTGGAAAACTTGCGGAAAGAACAATAACTGCAACAAAAGAAATTGCAGAAACTATTCAAAAGATTCAAGTTGAAACTGTAAAAGCGGTTGAATCAATTCGTAAAGGAAAAGAAGAAGCAGCAAAAGGGAAAGATTTTGCAAGCGAGGCGAGTTATTCTTTAGAAATGATAATATTAAAAACGGATGCTGTGATTGAACAAATAAACCAAGTTGCAACTGCTAGCGAGCAGCAATCAACAACTGCAGAACAAGTAAGTAAAAATATTGATATTATTAATTCGGTTAGTCAAGAATCAGCTAACGGAGTTAGACAAATAGCGGGTGCTGCAGAAGACTTGAATAGACTCACAGAACAACTTCAAGAATTGGTTCTAAAATTTAATATACATGAAAGCATATCTACAGAAGAATATTCATATAAAAAAAATAAAGAAATATATGCTTAAATAATTACAGCTCATTATTTTTTAATGAGCTGTTTTTTTCATTCTTAAAATCACATTAAAATTTTCTGCATTTAATAATTACTCAAATCACTTCGTTCGCATATTGTCATCTTGATATCTAAAAATGAACTAATTTAATTTTCTAAGCTAAAATTTTACACTTTTGTTTTTAATCTCTGTTATTGTAATTTACCTTTTAGAAACGCTAATTTTTTTTATACTTGGAAAAGATATGAAATACAACTTCAATGAATCAATAGGTTTTATTATTGTTAAGGCGGGTAGACTAATAGAGAACAAAATGCGTTATAATTTTGAAAAAGAGGGAATCAAAATAACTCCTCAACAATGGTCGGTTCTTACATACCTTTGGAATGAAGACGGAATATCACAGCAGAATTTAGCAGATGCATTTTCAAAAGATAAAACAAGTATGACCAGGTTATTGAATAATATGGAAAAAAACGAGTTGATTAGCCGCAAGCAGGATGAGGATGATAAGAGAAACAAGAAAATTTATCTGACATTTAAATCTAGATTATTAAAAAAGATTCAATAAAAGTAGCTGAAAAAACTTTAATAGAAACTTTGATTGGTATAGATAACAAAGATTTGAAACTTGGCAAAAAAGTTTTGAAACAGATAAATAAAAATTTGGAAAACTAGTGTTCACCAAATTATTTACCAAGCATAACCAATGTCAAATCTAACTGCCGGCACTGAACCACTATAATTTCCGAAGTCATTATCAATATCATCAACAGAACCGGTATAATAATCAAATCCAATACCCAAACCAATTGCAAAATCATCACCTGGAAACCATTGCCAACCAACCAAAGCGCCTAATGAAAAAGCAGACACACTTGAATTACTATTGTTTACTGTTAAATTATTATAAGAAATATTTGGGGCAACATAGAAACCGCGTAAAGTTTTTCCAGATGGATAAATTCGAGCTTCAGCATTTACTCCAAATCCGCCGAGTCCACCAATAGTAGGTATTTGAATTCCGCCACCTAAGGCAACTTTATCAGAGACTTTATGAAAATAAGTTAGGTTATAGAAAATGAAAAATTTTAATGGATTAATCACAATCATATCTGCTCTTGGAGTAATATCTTCGGAGGTGGTAATTATTGTGGATTCAGTATAAACAGTATCCCCACTAGCTGTAACGGTTTTCTTTTTTTCTTCAGTTTTAACTTGCGCGTTAATAACTAGAGTTGAAAAAATGAGAATAACACAAATTGATTTTAAAGAATTCATAGCGTCTCCCATATTTTATTGCCAAATAATAGAAATTAATCAACATTAAACATACCAGTTTTATTTGATTGATATCAAATAAATTAAGTGAAAGTTAGAAAATGTAGTAGTCTTTTCTGTGCAAAAATGAATATTAAAACGGAATGTTGAATAAATGACCTGTTACTAAGAAGGAAGCAGTCAGACATTTTGCCTGACTGCTTTAAATTATTTTTCTTTTTCAGACCAAGGCGGAACTACTCCGTTTGATCTTGCATAAACAATTAACTGACCTAAATGTTCATGATAATGATTATGGATTATTAAAATCATATTTCTCAGAGTTAGCTCACCAAAAGGAGCTTTAACTATTTCTTCATAATTTGCAGTATCATAAGACTTAAGAAATTTTTTAACAGATTCGAACGATTCTTTTAATGTTTTCAAAATCTCATCTTTTTTTATTAAGGTTTTTTCTAATTCCCAATTTATATTACTTGGCATTTCAGCACCCATCATAGAAGGAATTCCGTAACTAGCGGTAATAACATGAACAATTTGTTCGCCGGTTGAACGAACACCTTCAGTTGGTCGCCAGCTGTATTTATCTTCAGGAATAGCTTCAGCCAAGCTTATAATTCTTCCTTCCATAAATTCAGTTTGATCCAACATTAATTGAATAAACGGGTCAAGAGTTGAATCAGATTTTTCATGATGGTCTCCAATATGACTTGCAAATACCGGGTTTAACATTACTAAAGTTAAAATCCCAACACAAAAATATATATAAGATTTTTTCATAATCCCTCTTTTGGTTAATTAAATAAATTGTTATCTCAAATAAGATAACAAGCGACAAGGTCTGATTCAAGAATAAAAATATCATTATGTTAAAAAAGACTTGACAATAAATGAACAATCATTTATTTTAGAGTATGAGAATAAAAGATTTACACAAACAAGAAGCTATAATTGAAGCCACGGTAGAATTAGTAAATGAAATTGGATTTGTTTCAAGTTCCGTTTCTAAAATTGCAAAAAAGGCAAATGTTTCTCCAGCAACCTTGTACATTTATTACAAAAACAAAGAAGATTTACTTGTTTCTACTTACATAGAAATAAAGAAAAAAATGAGTCTGGCTTTATTAAATAATTTTGATGAAGCGAAACCATTCAGAGATATTTTGCAAAATTTTTGGAATAACGGGTTTGAGTTTGTTCAGCAAAATAAAGGTTTGTTTCAATATGCCGAGCAATTTTCCAGTTCTCCCTATTCTGATTTAATTGATAACAAAGTAATAGAAAAGCATTTTGAACCTATGTATAAAGTTTTGCAAAATGGAATAGACCAAAAAGTAATAAAAGATGTTCCATTTGACATTCTTTCTACCTTTATTTTTTATCCCATTCTAGTTTTATCAAACCCCAAATTGTGTAAAACTGTTAAACTAAACAAATCATCAATAAAGGTGTCGTTTAACTTAGCTTGGGATGCGATTAAGTTGTAAAAAATTTTAAATAATAATTAAACGAATATTCATTTATAGAAAGAAATATATGAAGAAAAGATTTATCAGTATCATAAAAAAAGGAACCATTGTCTTGTTAGGGCTTGTTCTAATAGGAATGCTTTTTGCTCAATCATGTTCATCATCATCGTATAGTAATAAGGACGTAAAAATGGAAAAAATAGAAAATTCAAAACAATATAAAGATGGAAAATTTATTAATTATAAAGTTAATCCGGATAATATGATGAATATCGCTAAAATGATACCAACAGCTTGGGATTTTTTAGTTACAGATAATGATAGAAAGCCAGATAAAAAATTACCGACACAAAGAATTGATTTTGAACAAATTAAAAATGCAAAGGATAATGAACTAAAAGTGACCTGGGTTGGTCACTCATCACAAATAATTAATTTTGATGGAAAAATTATTTTAACAGATCCAGTCTATGATAATAAAACAGTTTTTATGGGTCCATCAAGATATAATGGAGACGTTCCATTAAGTTTGGATGAAATTCCTGAAATTGATTTGGTTCTTATCTCTCACAATCATTATGATCATTTCAATTCAATGACACTTGAGAAAATTCATCCTAAAGTGAAGCAATTTATTGTACCGCTTATGGTTGGCGCTCAATTAGAAAATCTTGGTATTCCAAGAGAAAAAATTACGGAATTAGATTGGTGGGATGAAATAACTCCTTTTGATAATTTCTTAATTGCCTTTACCCCAACACAACATTTTTCAGGTAGAGGAATATTTGATAGAGATAAAACACTTTGGGGTTCTTATGTTATTCAAGGACCATATCACAAAATATATTTCAGTGGCGACTCAGGGTACTTTGAAGGATTTAAGCAAATAGGCGATAAATATGGTCCTTTTGATTATACTTTTATGGAGTGCGGAGCATATAATGAAAAATGGCATTTTGTTCATATGTATCCGGAAGAAACTGTACAAGCACACATAGATTTAAAAGGTAAAATTCTTCAGCCAATGCATTGGGGTACTTTTGATTTAGCATTGCATTCTTGGTACGACCCAATGATAAGGGTTGCAAAAGCGGCTGATAGTTTGGGAATAAAACTTTCTACACCAATAGTTGGAAAAACAATTACAATTAATGAAAACCTAATGACAAAAAGATGGTGGGAAGATGTGATAGGTTCTGAAAAAATAATAGCAGGTAAAAAGTAAAAGGGTAAATGATAAACTAATAAAAAAGAGCGAAAATAAAATAAATTCTTGCTAAGAAGCGGAGCGACATGAGCCGATCGCCAATAAAAAAGAATCTAATATTCATTAAATAATAGATATAAAAAAATAACAGGAGATAAAATGGAAAACAAAGTTTGGTTTATAACAGGCACATCAAGGGGTTTTGGTAAAATTTGGGCAAAGGCTGCCCTTAAAAGAGGAGATAAAGTAGCGGCGACTGCTAGAAATACAGATTCGCTTGATGATCTTGTTGAGGAATTTGGCGAAAGTATTCTGCCAATTAAGTTGGATGTTAACAACAGACAAGAAGGAATTGAGGCAGTTAACAAAGCTAATGAACATTTTGGTAGAATTGATGTTCTAATAAATAATGCTGGTTATGGTTTATTCGGAGCTATTGAAGAAAATAGTGAAGAAGAAGTAAGAGCCCAATTTGAAACAAATTTCTTTGGGGCCCTTTGGATTACTCAAGCTGCAATTCCAATTATGAGAGCGCAAGGGAGTGGTCATATAATTCAAACATCTAGCATTGGCGGAGTAGCTACATTTCCAACGCTTGGTGTTTATAATGCTTCTAAGTGGGCACTTGAAGCAGTCAGTGAAGCTATGGCTAATGAAGTTGCGCCACAAGGAATAAAAGTGACAATTGTAGAACCAGGAGGCTATGCAACCGACTGGGGTGGTGCATCAGCTAAGCAAAGTAATTCTATTAAAGAATATACTCCGATTAAAGAAAATCTGATGGAAATGTGGAAAACTATACCTATGGGAAATCCTGAAGCAACAGATGAAGCAATTTTAAAAATAGTAGACTCAGAAAATCCTCCATTAAGACTTTTCTTAGGAGCTGTTCCAAATCAAATAATTAAAGACGTATATGCAAAAAGATTAAAAGAATGGGATGATTGGAATGATGTTTCAGTAAAAGCACAAGGAAGCATGTAATAAAATTTTCTAAATCCGCTGGCAAACTAAAGAAGTAAGTCAGCGGATAGTTTTTTATTAAAAAGAGGAAATTCAAATGAGCAAACAAAATTGGACAACAGAAAACATTCCCGATCAAAGAGGAAAGGTTGTGATAGTCACTGGGTCGAGCAGTGGAATTGGCTTTGAAGCTGCAAAAGCCTTAACAAACAAAAATGCGAAAGTAATAATTGCTGTTAGAAATTTAGAAAAGGGTGAAAATGCAAAATCAAAAATTCTAAGCGAAAATAAAAATGCTGATATTGTATTGATGAAATTAGATTTGGCTGATTTATCCTTAGTAAAAAGTTTTGCTGAAGAATTTAAAAGTAAGTTTAATAAATTGGATTTGCTCATTAACAATGCCGGAGTTATGATTCCCCCCTACTCCAAAACAAAAGACGGATTTGAACTGCAGATGGGGACAAATCATTTTGGACATTTTGTATTAACTTTGAAGCTGCTAGAATTATTAGAAAAAACGCCTAATGCAAGAATTGTAAATGTTAGCAGTAGTGCACATAAATACGGAAATATTAATTTTGATGACTTAACTTGGGAAAAGCGAAAATACAAATCATGGAAAGCTTATGGCGATAGTAAAATTGCAAATTTGTATTTTACCAAAGAATTATCAACAAGATTAGCAGATAAAAACATTAAAGTCACAGCAGCCCATCCAGGTTGGACAGCAACTGATTTACAAAGACATTCAAGTATGTTTGAATTTCTAAATCAATTTTTTGCTATGAAACAGGATCAAGGAGCATTACCAACTTTAAGAGCCGCAACGGATGAAGGTGCCAAAAGCGGAGATTATTATGGGCCGGATGGGTGGCAGGAATGGAGAGGATATCCAATATTAGTTCAGCCAAATGCTTTAGCAAAAGATGAATCAATCGCCAAAAAATTGTGGGAAGTTTCTGAGGAATTGACTAATGTAAAATTTAATTGAGTTGAAGAAAGAAATTAATGAATCAACAAAAACGTGTTTTGCTCAATAAAATTAAACGTATTAAATCTTTTGTTACTTTAAATTTTTTAAGATTGTCGGCGATAGTTTTTTTTATTATCATTTTTGCTTATTCTTGTTTTTCACCACCAATATTTCACTCAAAGATAAATGATGCAAACAATGTTGATCTAAAAGAGAATGAATTCAGTTTGATCACCTATAATATTCAATCTGCGTTTGGTAAAAGTGATAAGAAGATTTCAAGCCTTTCAAATTATTTTAATAAACACAAATATGATTTTGTTGTAATGCAGGAAGTTTTTGATGAAGACGTAAGAACTCAGCTTTTACAAAATTTTGACACTTCATTTTATAAAGCAAAGATTCCGCGTGTTGATTATAATAACTTTCCTTCTAATTTAAATCAAGATGCGGGCTTGTTTTCAATCTCTCGGTTTCCGCTTGTGGATTTATCACACATAAATTTTGGAGATGACGTTAAAATAACGAATGGCGGAATTCATCAAATGCTTCAAAAAAGTTTTTCTATTTCTTTAGATTTTTTAGCTAACAAATCTATTCTTGGAAGTCTGCATCAAATTAATGATTCAACAAATTTATTTTTATTTTCAACTCACTTGCAAGCAATAAGTTCACGATTTCATAAAACTTTCCAGTTGGAACAAATTTATAGATTTATTGTAAATGCCGTTTATACCGTTGTTAAAAAGGGTGTTGTAAAATCACCGAACAAATTAGTGGTTTTGCTCGTTGGAGATTTAAATTACGATGCTTATTCAGAAAATGATGTAAATACACTTAAAAGCTATTTGGGAAATCCTCGCGATTTACACAAAGAGTATAACAATCAATTAGAAGAATTCACTTTATTTATTAAATGGATTGGGCTTTACAGAAGAGTAGATTATATTTTTGCCTATGATAATATTGGACTAATAAAACTCGGAAAAGTAAAAACAAAATCCATAAATGTTTCTGATATTACAGATGAAGAGAATGGAAGCATCTCAGATCATTTAGCATTAAAAGCAACATTAGTAATTGAATAAAAATAATGGGTACCCGATTAACGGATTATTCCATTCAGTAGACAAATTCTGGAATAATAGAAATATAGAAATTATAAAAATATGAAAATGAAAAAACATCTCTCTAGAATTAAACTAATAATAGTGCTAACATTATTTGCATCAATGTTTATAGGCTTTCTCTCGTGTTCCTCTGTCGATTATATTGGAAATGAAAATAAATCAAGTAATAATAATATTTCAAATAACAATGAAATTAGTATTGTTACTTATAACATAAAAGCTAGTTATGATAAAGAAGATGGACACATTGAGAAGTTGACCGATTTTGTAAAAAGAGATAAATTTGATTTTGTAGTTTTCCAAGAACTTTTTGATGAAAGTACGCGTGATGAAATTATTGAGAAAACCGATACAAGTTTTTATAGCACAATTATATCCCGAGTAGATTATAATTCATTTCCGGAGTTTATTTTTCAAGATGCGGGTTTGTTTATGATGAGCAGATTTCCAAGAATCGATTTATCCACAATTGATTTTGGAGATGATCTAAATAATTCAAATGGAGTTGTTCACACAATTCTTGATAAAGAATATTCGAAAACAAATGACTTTCTTGCTAATAAATCGGTAATGGGTGCTCTTTACTACATTAATGATTCAACACAATTATTTTTATTTACTACACATGTTCAGGCAATTGGAACAACAGAACATAAAGAGTTTCAGTTAACACAAATCAAAAAATTTATTGATAGATATAGTTATAACAGCTGTGAATAAAGGGATTACGCCATCAACAGAAAATTTAATTGTTTTACTTGCAGGCGATTTTAATTCCAACGCATACAGCCTTGATAGATTTAATAGACTTCAAATGTTGTTGGGAAATCCGAGAGATTTACATAAAGAATTTAATGGCAATAAAGAAGAATATACTTTCGCATTCCGAGAAGGCAGACCATCTAGAAGGTTTGATTATATTTTTGCTTATGATAAAATAGATGATATACATTTAAAGAAAATCAGAGTAATAAATATCGGCGTGGAAGATGTTAAGGACGATAACGGGAATAGCATTTCGGATCACATAGCTTTAAAAGCAAGTCTTTCAATTGAGTAAAAAATAATTATCATTTTCTGTTAACCATAATTACACCTATAATTATTACAATTCCACTTGCCAGCATTAGCAAAGTAATATTTTCATTTAGTAACAACCATGCGGTAAATACCGTTACAAATGGTTCCAAATAAAGAAAGGCTCCCACTCTATTTGCCGGTAACTCACTCATTGCTTCAGCCCATATAACGTAAGCAATCCCCGAGCAAAAAATTCCAAGAAATGCAAGCGCACTCCAATCAATAAAGGATAAGGAATAAAGTCTATTGAAAAAATCCGATGAGATTGTAACAGGTGAAAGAATAACTAACATGGTTATAAACAAATAAAGAATTGTTAAAGATGGAGGATAATCTAATGTAACTTTTCTACCATAAAATGAATATATACTCCATGTAAAAGCACTGCCTAAAACAAGTAGATCACCATAGTTTGATATAAAATTTATTGACTTTAAATCACCCTTGCTGATTAGAACTAATAATCCTCCAAAGGCAATTGCCGCTCCTACAAGTTGAATAGTACTCATGCGTTCTTTGTAGAATATAAATCCCATAATTGCCATAATTACCGGAACAATTCCAATAATCCAGCCAGTGTTTGAGGCTGAAGTGTATTGAAGGCCGGTTACTTGAATCCACAAATGGGTCGTTGAAATTAGAGCGAGAATAAATATTCCCTTGAGGTCTTTCTTTCTAAGAGAAAAACTTCTTTTTCGGAATAAGGCAATTACTAATACAGAAACAATACCTAAAATGAGTCGAATATAAATTATGCCCAAGGGTGTTAGTGAGTCGAGTAAACTTTTTGTTGCGACAAAAGATGCCCCCCAAAAAATTACAGCAACTAACGGTTTCCAAATATTTTTTAGTGATAATAGCAATGAAGTTTTTCCAATTAAAGGAAACAAATATAAGCAATGGGTGCGAATACTGTGATTTGTTTTATTGTTTATTTTTACGATAAATGAATTATTGATATTTTTATTTAATGATTAGAGGAGAAAAATGATGTGACCTCTTGAGCTAATTTCTCTAATAATAATCTTAAATTTTGCTTAATATATTGAGTTGAGAATTCAAATTAGGCCAAATAGCAAAGAAGCAGCAAAACAGAAATAATGAAACGTAATATAAAAAAGTTGGGATTACAATCGATAATAATGTCGAGAGAATTGTAAATATTATGAATACAAGTACAAAATCAGAAGCAGAAAATATGCAAGAATTGTATGATCTGCAACTAAAAAAAGACGCTCTTGAAAAAGAGCTGGCCAAGTATAGGCAGTTAGTTGATGATCTTAGATTAACCCAATACTCTATTGACAATATTGCAGATAGTATTTTCTGGATAGATAAATCAGCAAGAATTCACTTTGTAAATGATGCTGCGTGCAGAAATCTTGGGTATTCAAAAGAAGAATTACTCTCCATGACCACTTTTGATGTTGACCCAGTCTTTCCTAAAGAAAAATGGAATGAAAATTGGATGGAAATTTCTGAAAAAGGTTCGTCGGTTGTTGAAACTATTCACCGTACAAAAGATGGGAAAGAATATTTTGTTGAAGTAACAACAAATTTAGTAGAATTTAAAGGAGTAAAGTATAATTGTGCAATTGCACGGAATATTACTAAACGAATTTTAACTGAAGAATCACTAAAAGAAAGCGAGGCTCGTTTTAAAGTACTTCATGATGCCTCATTTGGTGGAATTATGATTCACGACAAAGGGCTAATTTTAGAATGTAATAATGGATTATCCGAAATGACTGGATATTCCATAGACGAACTAATTGGAATGGATGGTTTTAAATTTGTTACAGATGAATCCAAAGAAATTATAATGAATAAAATTCTTACCAATAGTGAAAAACCATATGAAGCGATTGGTTTACGAAAAAATGGTGAGGAATTTCCAATACTGTTGGAAGCAAGAAGTATTCCCTATAAAGGAAAACTAGTAAGAAGTGTTGAGCTTAGAGATATTACGCAAAGTAAGCAGGCTGAAGAAAAATTAAGAAAAATTAGTGAAATACATAGTAAAATGGTTGCTAATCTTGGAGACGTAATAGTAATTATCGATAAAGATGGAATTAATAAATATAAAAGCCCAAATATTGAAAATTTATTTGGATGGAAATCCGAAGAGCTTATTGGCAAAAGTACATGGAATAATATTCATCCGGAGGATCTAGAATTCACTCAAAAATTTATTAACTCTTTAATGGTTAAACCAAACAACATTGGTAGTGCAGAAATGCGCTACAAACTTAAGGATGGTTCTTATACTTGGATAGAATTTACAGGGATTAATCTTTTACATGATGAAGACATTAATGGAATATTAGGAAATTACCACGATATCAGTGAGCGAAAATTAATTGAACAATCACTTAAAGAAAGTGAAACACGTTTTAAAGCACTTCACAATGCTTCATTTGGTGGAATAACAATCCATGATAAGGGAGTTATTTTAGAATGTAATCACGGTCTATCAGAAATAACCGGTTACTCAGTTGATGAGTTAATAGGAATGAACGGTTTACAGCTCATTGCAGAAAGTTCAAGAGATTTTGTAATGGATAAAATATTATCAGGTTACGAAAAACCTTATGAATCAATTGGTTTACGTAAAAATGGAGAAGAATATCCAATAAGGTTAGAAGCAAGAACTGTTCCATATAAAGGAAAAATGGTAAGAACAGTTGAGTTTAGAGACATAACCGACCAAAAAAAATCTGAACAAGCTTTGCGAGAAAGTGAACAGAAGTTCAAAGATCTTGCCAATTTTTTACCGCAAACAATTTTTGAAACTGATAACAAAATGAATATTAAGTTTATTAATAGAGAAGCAACAAATGCTTTTGGTTATTCTGAAGATGACATTAAAGCTGGATTAAATGCAATTGAAGTGATAATTCCGGAAGATAGAGATAGATTAAAAGAAAATTTTAAGAAGGTGTTAAATACCAATGATAGTAGTAGCAATGAATATGTTGGTTTAAGAAAAGATGGTTCAACTTTCCCAATGATTGTGTCTTCTAGTCTAATAATGAAGGATAATATCCCAATAGGAGCAAGGGGTATAATTGTTGATATCACACAACGCAAAGAAGCTGAAGAAGAATTAAAAAAACAAAATCAATTACTTGAAGCTCAGTACGAAGAATACATGAAACTTAATGAAGTATTACGAAACACAAATTATGATTTGGAGATAGCAAAAAAAGAAGCTGAAGAGAGTAATAAAGCAAAATCCATTTTTCTAGCAAATATGAGTCATGAATTAAGAACTCCTCTTTTTGGAATACTTGGTTATAGTGATCTGCTCATGCAGTTAATAGAGGACGAAGAGCTTAATGAAATGGCTTCAGGTGTTAATAGAACGGGTAAGAGATTACTCAATACAATTAGTTTAATATTAGATCTCAGTAAAATCGAATCTGATAATTATGAAACTAATCTTGGTGAGCATGATCCAATATTACTATTAAAAGAACTATTTGATGGATTAAAAGGCGGAGCATTAACAAAAAATCTCAAATATTCCTTTTTACCACATATAGATAAATATTGTTTAGAGACAGATCCTGAAATGTTTAGAATTATTTTTGAGAATATTTTAGGAAATGCAATTAAATTCACATCCTCTGGAAGTGTAACAATTTCAACGAATGTTGAAAAAAACAAAGATAAGAATTTCTTTAATGTAGAAATTTCTGATACTGGAATTGGAATTAACGAAGATGATATTCCTCAGGTATTTGAAGAGTTTAAACAGCTTAGTGAAGGGACAACAAAAAATTTTCCAGGCTCCGGTTTAGGACTTTCAATAACAAAAAAATTTGTTGAATTATTAAATGGTTCAATTAAAATAAAAAGTAAAAAGGGTTTAGGTACATCTGTTGTTGTTAAATTGCCAATTAAGTAAAAATTAACTTCTCTATTGCCCGCCTCAATTCATGCCGAATGTTTTTAATCTACAATGCATCTAAAATCTTCTGTAATTATTTTTTTAAAAAGATTAAGTAATTATGCCTTAATAACTTTGTAAATTATTAGAAGCACCTTTTCTTAAATATATTGGGTTATTAACTATTATAAAAAACATCGGAAAAAAGTATGAAAATTAAAACAATAATAACCGGTTCAACGGGAATGGTTGGTGAAGGAGTTCTTCATGTTTGTTTGAATAGCCCTGACGTGGAGTCAATATTGGTAATTAACAGAAAGCCATGCGGCGTTACTCATCCAAAACTAAAAGAAATAATTCATAAAGATTTTATGCATTTATCCCCAATTCTTGATCAGCTATCTGGATATAATGCATGCTACTTTTGTGCGGGTGTTTCATCCGTGGGTAAAAATGAAAAAGAATACGCACATATTACTTATGATCTTACATTAAGTTTTGCAAATTCGTTGGTTCAACTGAATCCGGAAATGATTTTTACCTATGTCTCTGGAGTTGGAACTGACAGCACAGAAAAAGGAAAAAGTATGTGGGCAAGAGTAAAAGGTAAAACGGAAAATGATTTGATGCAGCTTCCTTTTAAAGATGTTTACGCATATAGACCAGGATACATTCAGCCGATTAAAGGATTAAAGAATGCATATAAAATTTATAAAGTGTTTGTCCCATTTTATGGAATCATAGAAAAATTATTTCCCAAATACGCTGGAACATTAGAAGAAATTGGCAACTCAATGATTAATGTTACTCTAAATGGTTATGAGAAAAAAGTATTGGATGTTAAGGATATTAGAAAAACGGGAAGATAAATTTTCTCAATTTAATTATTCTGCAAAGAAAAGCTCCAATTTACTTTCATCCGTACAACCAACCTCTATAATTTTAACATAATTTTCACCACCATCCTGGGAATAAAATATATCTTCATAAAAATATTTAATTTCATCATTGCATACATCCAAGCCATTTATTCTAAAAAGATCATCACGGTCTGGATATAATGGTATGTTTGCTCCAATTACTTTTTCTGTTCTGATCTCATTACTTTCATTATTAAAGTTTGTAACTTTTGTAAATTCAAAACTAATTATCTCATCTTTGTTTTCACTTATCACAGCAGTTATAGTCAATTCAGTAATTGCAGTTGCTACATTGAGGTAACCAGAAAAAGTTAAGCTTCCTACAAACTCATTCCCAGTGAATTCACCAGGTATGAAATTAAAAGAACCTATGCCAAATGGTTCATCCCAATAATGCAGGCTTCCATCAGCCCACTTATTCTCATATCTACCCATAAGGCTAGAACTAAAAAAACAATTTTTATAATCTAAAATAGTTTTTACCTTTTGAGAAACGCTTATTTCTAAAGTTATTTCAGATTGTCCCAAATAATCATCTTGTGTTAAGTTGCTGTTGACAAGTACTGCTAGGAATTCACCGGTTCCATTTGAAAAATAAGATTTTGGATTTATAATTTCATACTCAGCCAATTTGGTGGTTTCTATATATTGAGGCTTATTATTATTTATGCTAAATAAAATTAGCGATAAATCTTTATCGTTTTCCGGACCAATCATTTTAAATTTTAGATTCTGTGTGTCTTCAAGATCCGGGTAGTTCAAATTAATTTTGAACATTTTTGCGGAAAGGTCTTGATAAGTATGAGTCAATATTTTAGAAATATCTTCTGCAGAATTTATATCCCATTCAGCATGAGCTCTGCTAATAAAATAATCATCAGGTAATTCAAATAGTTCATTGTTCACAAGTTCTTTTAAATACCCTGGCCACCAATCATTTGAAGGCAAATCTATTGATTCTACAAAATCTTTTACTAATGTTCCGGGAGCTTTATTGTTTTTAATAAATTTTCCTATGAATGCTATTTTCAAAGGATCTCTGTTTGTTAAATATTTAATTAATGCTGACATTCCTCTACCATGAGGAACAGGATTTTCATCATCATTCAATTTTTGATTAAAGCCATTAAACGATTCCATTCCTTCCCAGAAAAAAAAGTTTTTTTGGATATTTATAATTTGGGTCGCCATTAACTAAATCTTCTATCCAACAGTAAATAGCAAACTCAATCCAACTATGGCCTTCAAAGATTTTTTTTTCACTAATGTAATTATTGGTCTCTGGCCATCCGGTAAAGCTAAATAATTCTTGTGTAGCTTTTTTACTTGCAAACTATAATATTCCTCATTAGTTAAACTATTTTGATTGATATTGAAAATATTAAATAATTGGTTCTCCCCCATTAAGGGTTTTGCTTTCAAAATTTGTAGTCATAGGTTTATTATTTTTTTTTTTTGACAATAACTAGTCTGTAGATCTCTTCATTAATTAACACTTGTAAACCATCTTCAACAACAGAATATGCATCTTCAAACATTTCCTCTAAATTTACAATTTGTTGAATTGCAGTTATGGGAAACACAAATTTAAAATGAATGGAATTTGTAATTGCATACCCTGTAGCAAAAACCGGAAAGAAATCAAAATTTGTTATTTCATTTTTTTTATATAAATTTTTGGTGAAATAGATGCTGGAATAGAACTAACTAAATATCCAATAGAATCAGATGCTTCTGTACATATTAAATACTATTGATGAACTTTCCTCAATAATATCAAGTGATTTTTGACCAATACCAAGATAGCTTTTACCAGATAAATCACCAGAATACTTGGCAACAAGTTTTAATGGTTTAGAATAATCACCCGGAATACCGCTAATTTTATAGGAAGGAGTTACAGCATTATCTCCAAAAGCTCCATCATCTTCAACTTCACTTACAGAAATATTATAATCCTCATCAAAAGCTCCGGCTGGTATTGTTAATTTAAGATCACCCTTCTCAACAGTTCCACCTTCAACTCCAATTGTTACAGTTTCTTCTGGTAATGGATCTTCATCTTCTTTTTTCGGCGAAGATGGATCATCCGAACAGCTAAGAGTAAGTATGAAAAAAGAAATTATAAAAAGTGTAATTATTTGCCTAATTATAGGAAGGTAAGTTTTCATATAGCAATCCTTTTTCAAGTTGTAGTTTCTTTGCTATATCCGTAATTTTTTTCTCTGATTTAGGTAATTACAAAACCAGCAAATAAAAGGATATATTTTTAATAGAAAAGACGAATCTATTTATGCAAAAATCTTTTAAAGAATTTACTATTACTAAAGATCTAAGATGTTTAATATCAGAGATAAAATTAATATAACATTTTAGATATAAAATTTCATTAATTTTTTATTGGTTTCATTCCAAACAATAATCTCATCAGATTATATCTTTTTATAAATAATTCATAAAAAAGAAAACTTCCGCCAAATGTTATTAAAAGTATTGAAGTAAACTTTGAAAAAATATTCCATTCAAGTTGAATAATGTAATATCCAAAAATTATCATTATAGTTTGATGCAGAATATATAAGGGGTAAACAGACTCGTTTGCGTAAGTGAGAACTTTGCTTGGTTTGTTCAATAAAAATTTGCTGTAGCCTAAAATTGTAAAAAGCCAGCTTACAATAAATATCCATTTTAGTAGGCCATAAATAATTCCAAATAATAATGTGTCTTCATCCATAATATAAAAAGTAGGACCCCAAACGAAAAGTATCAGAATTAAACCGGGAATTGCTGCAATAATTAAGGACTGGTTTCGTTTTTCAACAATAGCTTCCCATAAGCCGGAAAAGGCTGAAATACAAAATCCCAAAATAAAAAATGAGAATGAAATACTATGATTGTACCAATCATCTAATAATGCGTGAGTAGTTGGAAATATTGGAGCTAAAATATAGTAGAAAATTAATAACGGCAGAAAAAATGAGTAAATAGAATTTGGATGTTTTGTAAAGATGACATTCACTTTGTTTTTTAGAGAATTTGCTTTCTCGCTTTGTAGATATAAAAATAATGGAAGAGCGATTATTGAATACACAAAGATGTAAAGTACATACCAGAGGTGATGCCAGCTTAAACTTCCGCCTTTTGGGAAAGGAACAAAATCAAAAACGGTTTTCCAAAACTCCCAGTAATTTGTAAATTGAACTCCATCAGAAATTCTCTCAAAATATATTTGAGGTGGAACGATCACAAGCATTCCAAAAATTAATGGAATCAATAATCGTTTTGATCTTTCAGCAATAATTCCTTTAGAAGTTCTTTTACCCATAGAATAGAAAATGACCATTCCGGAAATCAAAAAAAGCAACGGTAATCTCCACTGACTTAAAAATGCCATCCAAGTTTCAAACCATTCTAAAGTAATATCATTTTTTATATGGAAATCCCATGGAACGAATATCATCCCAACGTGATAGAAAATTAAAATGTAAAAAGCTATTACCCTTAACCAATCGAGATAATATTTTCTTTGAGAAATGTGTTCGAGGGTTTTTTTTCCATAAAATTTACTTTTATAAAAATAGAATAAATATATCCGTATTCTTTTTATAACTTTAATATTTGAAATCAAACATCTTGCTCTTATGTCTATTATCGAAAATGATATATTTTGATTTCCTCTCCAACTTGCAAAAATATTTGCATTACCCAAAAACATATCAAACCAAAATGGGATTAAACTGTTGCATTCTTTTGATAATCTATTTTCAATAAAATTAAAAGGAGGTAATTATGTTAATCAAAATTGAAATGATTCAACTCCAGTTTTCTCCAATTTATTTGGAACTTTTTGTGGCAAAACTTTTTCCGATTGGACAAGCACAAACTTCTCATTAACAAATACAACATTACCGGCTGTAAATATTAAAAAAGTAAATATGATTTTCTTGTTTTATTGGCTATTCCTCCAATGAGTAAAAAAACTTCAAACTATTGATCTAAACAACAATGTTTTAACAATTTCTTCTAAGAAGAAAAAGGAAAAAATAAATTTATGAGAAAGTTAATTTTACTTCGACAAGAATATAGTTACCAATCATTTTAGTCGGTCATTTACTTTGATATAACAAAAGAAATAGCTATTGTTAACGATGAAAAAATTTCTGCCAAATATGAGAATGGTGAACTTAAATGTTCTTATTCCTAAAAGGAAGAAGCCAAACCTAAAAAAACTAAACTGATTTCCATAAACTAATTCCTTTAGGGAAGTAATTCCTTCCCTTAATTTTTATCAAAGGATATCAATGGAAAGAGCAAGGAGGTTATTATGCAAAAAATAATAATGGGAATATTATTCCTATTTTTTTAATTTACAGTTGTTCCTCAGAAAAAATTTAATGGACAAAAATGAAAATCAAGATAGTTTATCAACAAGCCAACCCCAAAAAAAAGGATTATTGTAAATAAAGAATTTACAATAGATAATAAGGGTAATCTGGTAAAATTTGATTCTAGCTATTCTTTATTACTATTCAAATATGGAAAAATAATTTCAACTTTTTTTTTTGAGATACAGTTTATCATAGTTTCCAAAATAAGTTTTTGAAATTCTCTCCCAAACATTCAAAGGCCGTTTTTAGAGGATATGTTTTTAAAGACTCCTGTTTGACTTCCGGATGATTTTTATAAAGACGATTTTTTTATATGAAAAAAATTTCAATTTAATAATAAAAGATTTGAAAAAGTTTTATTATTTGAAAAATCCACTGGATTCAGTTAAAAAAAAATTCTACAATAAATTATCGCAAACTCAACCCAAAATAAGATAAAAATAATATTTGACCAAGGATATTTTGACCTTGGTCATTTGTGTTTTCTAATTTTTTTAATGTATTAAATCATTTCTTTTCTGATTGACTACTGCCTTTGTCCAATCTATAATATTAGCATCCTCTAATATATTTTATATATAATCTTTGAAAATTTTATGCTTTTTAATTAAAATTTAACTAAAATAAGAGATTTTTAGTATTTTCAATAATTTCGGGAATCATTCTTATATGAAAGGATTGAATTTGAAGAAAAAATAAATTTTCCAATAATTAGCGCTGCAATTCATGATGGTCATGAAATAAGAAAAGAATTGAAAGAATATCTTGCTCTTAACGAACAAGCAAGGCTGAGAGAGGAAGATCCATTTACAGGAAAGTGGTTATCAATATCTGATAACACTATTACAACAGAGACTTCACGATTTGAAGTTGATTTGAATCGACCTCGCGAAAAGGCTGTTTATTTAAAACCCGAAGATTCTTGGGGACTTAAAGTTTGGAAAAGTGAATTACCGGAAGAATATTATAATGATTCTATTAAAAAGTTTGACATATTTTATACTGAGTTAGAAAAACAAATAAATCACCTATTAGAAAAAAACAAATATGTTGTTGTTTATGATTTACATTCATACAACTACAAAAGAAATGGTGCAGATGCTCCTCCGGAAGATGACATTCAGAATCCGGAATTAAACCTTGGAACTGGAACGTTGGATAGAAAATTTTGGGCACCGGTTATAGATAGATTTATTACCGATTCAAGAACCTATAATTTTATGGGGAGAAACATTGACGTACGCGAAAATATAAAATTTAAAGGCGGATATTTAGCACGATGGATCCATCAGAAGTATCCTAAGTCTGTGTGCAGTTTATCAATAGAATTTAGAAAATTTTTTATGGATGAATGGACAGGTCTCCCAAATCCTGAAATAATTAATGAAATAGGAAGCATGCTTAATTTTAGTTTAAAAGGGGTGTTAGAAGAGTTACAGAATTTTAAAACTAATTGAACAATATTTTGAACGACAGCAAAAAAAATATAAAAGAAGAAGAGATTATAACAGAGCGCTTCATTGATACAGTTTGTAAACAGATAGCAGAAAATAAATCTGTTAGAAAAACTCTTCCGTTACGTGGCCGATTGCATATCGATCGTCCCCTTCCTTTCTTAGTAGTTTATCGCCGTCCCGTAAAAAGAATTGATCATGGGACAGACAAACTTGTTAAGGGAGAAGCTTCTTACCTAATTGCATCAGCCAGCAGAAAAATAAAAGCAGGGGTCTCGAAATTAGTACAAAATATTATTGTGCAAATTGCCTCTGAACATAAGGCCTTTTTAATTTTAGAAGTTTGGACAAAGAAAAACAATCAACTGAATTCAAATAATCACTCAGGCATTCTTAAACCATCAATCACATTAAAAATTTCTAAAACGCATTTTCCTACAGAAACGGTTGAGGCACTTCAAAAGGGACTCAGTTCAATATACCTATTACGTCAAAAAATTAATGTTGAAGTTTTATATGACAATTCCCAATGGCCGGAAAAAATGCATTCACTTGTGCCAAATAATTTTGGCAAAGCAAATAATTGCTACTTAATTGGAATTGAAATTGATCCAATATTTCAAAATGCCATAACTGGAGATATCTTTCCTCTTGTGTTGCGTAAGCTTCATCAGGGATTATCAAAAGCTCTTAAGCTTGGAGTTTTTCAATTTTCACATAACCAAACAACCTTAAGACCAACCAATTACCAATCTTTGGGCAGACGCGCAATGGTAAAAGCCGTTTGGGAAGTTGACCAAAAGTTGGCTGAAATAAGCAATGCATATGATTTTCTTTTGCTTGTTACACCAATAAATATTGATCAATCATGGAATAAATTTCTATCCAGTAAATTTGAAAAGAGTCCTATATTTTATTACCGTCCAATTCCAATAAATCCATCTGCTCTAAAAACTAAACTTTATGGAATCCCAATAGAACAAATTGAAGATCCAACAATATCAAATCTTTTTTACGAAAAACAGGTCGAACTTGAGAAAACCTTATCAATGCTTAGAGATAGAAGAACTCGAAATTTCTTTTATGGTAGTATGCAGCTCTATGGGGAGTTAACTACAGAGTTAAAATCGCTTGCTCTAAAAATTTTAGAAAACACATCGGCTCACCGGAAAGAACCAATCGATAATACTTATTTTGATTGTAATTCATTTGCACAACGAGCTGAAGAAGAGCTTAATTATTATAAACAATTTTTTCCAGAACTAAATTCAAAAGTACAAATAAGAGAAGATATAACGGGTCTGATGGTTTCCAAAGGGAATTTACTTTTAGGAAAAAAAATTAAAATACCAAAAAGAAGAGTTGATGCTTTGCTTCAGCACGAAATAGGAACACATATTGTAACTTATGTGAATGGCAAATCGCAGCCATTCCAGCAGCTTTATGCTGGATTAGCAGGCTATGATGAACTTCAAGAGGGAATTGCGGTTTTAACTGAATATCTTGTTGGAGGATTGACCAGTGCAAGATTAAGACTTTTGGCCGGGAGAGTAATTGCAGCAAGCAACTTAATTGATGGTGCAACTTTTATTGATACCTTTAGAGAGTTAAAAGGTAAATTTGACTTTGCTCAGAGAATTGCATATATAATAACAGCAAGGATTTACCGAGGTGGTGGTTTAACCAAAGATGCAGTTTACCTTCGGGGGTTAATGAATATCTTAAAATATTTTTCTTCTGGAGGTGAACTAGAACCTTTGTTAGTTGGAAAAATATCTTCAAGCCATGTTTCCATAATTAAAGAATTACAAGCAAGAAAAGTATTGAATCCACCAATGTTGCGCCCTCGATATCTTGAAAACAAAGTAGCGCTTGAGAAATTAAGCGAATTAAAAAATGGATTAACGGTTTTAGATTTAATTAAAAGGAGTTAATATGAAGTTAGGTTTTGTAGTTAATGATATAATGACCGAACAAGTTGGGTACACTACCACACGTTTAGCAATGTGGGCAATAAACAGAGGTCATGATGTTTGGATAATTGGATTGGGTGATCTTGCATATGATCCTGATGAAAGTATTAGAGCAAGGGCTAGGACTGTGCCAAAAAAAAAATATAAATCAACCGAACTTTACTTAAAAGCATTGCAAGGTAAAACGGCAATAAAAGAAAGAATTACTGTCGATGAGCTAGATATTTTAATGCTCAGAAGCGATCCTGCAAATGAATCCGGTTCTCGATCCTGGGCCGCAGCTGCAGGTATCAATTTCGGTAGAATTGCTATGCGACATGGAGTAATTGTTCTTAATGATCCAAATGGTTTAGCAAAAGCCATGAATAAAACATATTTTCAATTATTTCCCGAAGAGGTAAGACCACAAACTCTAATTACACGGGATGTTTCAGAAATCAAATCTTTTTCAAAAGATAGGGGAGAAAATATAATTCTCAAACCTTTGCAAGGTTCTGGAGGAAGCGGTGTTTTTATTCTTAGACCAGAAGATCGTTCAAATCTAAACCAAATAGTTGAATCATTATCTAAGGATGGATACATTATTGCCCAAGAGTATCTGAAAGCAGCCGAAGAAGGTGACATTAGGTTATTTATGATGAATGGACAGCCATTGCGTCACAAGGGAAAATATGCTGCGTTCCGAAGAGTTAGACATGGTGATGATATAAGAAGCAATATTCACGCTGGTGGAAAGTTAGCCCAAGCAGTAATAACTGACGAACATTTGAAATTAGCAGAAATTGTTAGACCAAAAATAGTACAGGATGGAATGTTTTTAGTTGGTCTAGATATAGTTGGTAATAAGCTTATGGAGATTAACGTATTTAGCCCTGGTGGTTTAGGCAGTGCACAAATGTTTGAAAAGGTGAATTTCAGTCATGCTGTTCTTGATGCTCTAGAAAGAAAAGTTGAGTATATGAATTATTACAGAAGAAATTTTGATAATGACGAGATGGCAACTCTATAAATCAGATAAAACTTACTTTCACCGAACACTTGTTCGGTGAAAGTAACAATTTGAAACTAAGAAACTAATTTAGCATTCAGAAATACATCTGTTCCGGTTGTTAGTCGTGAGATAGGACATTTAGCTTTTGCTTCTTTAGCAAGTGCTTGAAAATCCTCTTCACTTAATCCCGGAATAACAGCTTCACAATCCAAAGTGATTGAGGTGATTTTTGGACCGTCATCTTGTCCTAATTCAACAGTAGCTTTGGTTTCAATACTGGTTGGAGTAATTTCTTTTTTACTTATTAATGCAGCTAAAAACATTGAAAAACATCCGGCTTGAGCTGCGCCAATTAGTTCTTCGGGATTTGTTTCCTCACCATCTTCAAATCTTGATTTAAAATTAAATGGACCTTCAAAACCTGTAAAGTTAAGAATACCATTTCCTTCTTTTAATGTTCCTTCCCATTTTGCTTTTGCATAATGTTTACCCATTTTGTACTTCTCCTTTCATTCTATTTTGATTATTATAAAAGTAAATATACAAAAAATCATTAACCGACAAATCATCTTTTATAAAAACAAATATTAATGTTTAGCAACTTTAACTTTTCTTATTTCAACTTTTTCCCAAACCTTTCCAGTAACATAAACTTCTTTTTCCAGCCATTGATTTCTTAATTCTTGTTCATTTTCATAATCGACAAATATTATTGAGCCATTCATAGTTCCGTTCTCATCTAAAAGCGCAGAAGCAAAAAGCCAAGTGCCTTTTTTAAACATTTCATCGGCAAATTTGAGATGCTGCTCTCTAACAGATAATCTTCTTTGAAGGGCTTTTTCATCTTTATAGTCATGAGCAATAATAACAAACTGCATAATTTGTTTTCCTGAATAATTTATATGTGATCTTTTACTTCAAACTCAAGCGCTTTTAAAGTTAAGCTTACGTCAATAAATAAGAATATTGCTGAGAGAATAATCCCCGTTATACTTAACATAAAAAATATCATTCCAATACTTTCTAAATTGACTTGGAATAGATTCATGGCTAATAAAATAGGAATGATTAAGCTGCTGCACAAAATACTAAATGATATAGAACTAATCGAGTATTTTAAAATATAGCTTCTTTTTACAAGTATTTTTAGTTGAATTTTTTTGTTTTCAATTTTGTTCGAGGTTTCATTTTCTATTTCGGTAACCAAACCCCTCGATCTATCTATGGTTCTTGCTAAACGATTTGTAAGTGAAAGTAATATCAAGCCCACGCCGGAAATTAAAACAAGGGGCGAAATTGATGACTGAAAAAAACTCTACAAGTGATTTTGTTATTTCCATAAGTTATTAAATTTATTATTAAAAAATAGAATCTGAAAAATAAATAATATCCTTATCATTTCTGAACGAAACCAAAATAATTCTAAAAATAAGTGAGATTTTCTTAAAATAAATATCATAATTAATATTATTACTATTAAATCAAATAATATTTCTCAAAAAGATTAACTATTTTTCTTTATTCAAAAATGGCATTATTTAAATAAGTTTAATGCTTATAAATATGCAGCAGACTGGATGAAATTAAATTTGCAGCAAAAATATTTATTGTATAAATAAGCAAAATATAATTCGTAAATAAAAAATAAAGAGTAATTTAATCGAGACTATTTTTGTGCAATTTAAGCTATTCACTTGACCTATTTTAGAAAGTATTTTTATGAAAAAAAAATTTATTCTACTGTTAATATCATTTATTCTGGTTTCTTGAGGAAGCAATAATAATATGGAAAAAAAAATTGATACAATATTTGTTGAGTTTCAAAATAATTTAACGCCTGGGGCTTCTGTGGCGGTAATCAAAAATGGAGAAATAATTTATCAGAAGGGTTTTGGCTATGGAGATCTAAGTTCAAAAATCGCAATTGAACCCAAATCTAATTTTAGGCTCGCATCAATAACAAAACAGTTTACAGCCCTATCAATATTACTTCTTGAAGAAGAGGGTAAATTATCACTCGAGGATAAACTTATAAAGTTTTTTCCAAAATTTCCTGCTTATGGAGAAAAAATAACAATTAAAAATATTTTGCAGCACACTTCCGGTTTGTTGGATTATGAAGACTTTGTAAGTGATACAGATACTGCTCAAGTTAAAGATAAAGATGTTTTACAAATTTTAATGAAACAAGACTCAACTTATTTTGAACCTGGTGCAGAACATAAATACAGTAATTCCGGTTACGCAGTTTTAGCAATGATTGTTGAAAAAGTTTCAGGAATAAGGTTTGCGGATTTTTTATATAAGAGAATTTTTAAGCCTTTAAAAATGGATAACACAATTGCTTATGAATTTGGTGTTGCAGATGTTTCTAATAGAACTTATGGATATGCTAAAACTCAAACCGGCTTTGAGTTTTCCGACCAAAGTTTAACAAGCGCTGTGCTGGGTGATGGTGGAATTTATTCTTCAACAATTGATTTAATTAATTGGGATAAAGAAGTCAATTCACCAACGCTTTTACCAATAGAAAAATTTGATAGATCTTTTATTAAAGGAGTAAATAATAAAGGGGAAGAGTTTGATTATGGTTTTGGCTGGCGGCTAGATCCTTATCATGATATTTATCGAATTTACCACACCGGAGGCACTTGTGGATTCTCAAATATTTATATGAAACTGCCTACTTATAATTTAACAATTATTGTTTTAATGAATGTACGAGACTATGATGCAAAGGGTTATGCAGAAAAAATTGCCGATTTATTTATTGACAAATAAAATTTTCAGATAATGTTGTTCCGGTAACATTTAATTTCGGAATATTTTTAGGTGTTACCTTCTCTAAATTTTGATTTAGAAGACTTACCACTAAAAATTTATTTTACTACTTCAAGATTATTTATTACAAAGCAGAGTGTGCTTAATATATCAAACACACTCTTTTCAGTATTTATTTAGATTTAATTTTACGGTAACCAAAAAGTAAAATAATTGATCCAACAATTGCCATCAGAAAGCTTCTAAAATCAAAACCGGAAATATCTCCCAAACCAAGAAGGGAGCCAATAAAACCTCCCACAAAAGCTCCAACTATACCAATTAAAATAGTAATTATTATTCCGCCTGGATCTTTGCCTGGCATTATAAATTTTGCAATTGCACCAGCAATTAATCCAAAAACTATCCATGATAAAATGCCCATTTTGCTACCTCTTATTTTAAATAAAAACAATTGTTAACATTAGATTTAAATTTATCCACGATCAAGATTCCTCTAAATTTTTAAAATGATTAATAGCTATTCGCAACAAACTATTATTTTTATTTACTCAACAATTGATCTAATTCATCAACAGTTTTATCAAATAAATTTAACGCAGATTTAATAGCGTCAGGTTTTGTCATATCAAGTCCAGCATCTTTCAGTAATTCTAAAGGAGGTTTTGAACTTCCACCTTTTAACATTTCTAAATAAGCATCTTGAGCTGGTTTTCCTTCTTTTGTAATTTTATCAGCAAAAGCAATCCCAGCCGAAAGGCCGTTTGCATAGGTAAACACATAGTACTTGTAATAGAAATGTGGAATGTAAGCCCATTCAACTTCATCGTTTTCATCCATTGTGTAATCTGGACCGTAATAAGTTCTAATTAATTCAGCATATATTTCGTTTAGTTTAGCCGCACCAATTGGCTCACCTGCTTCTGCAAGTTGATGAAGTTTAAGCTCAAACTCAGAAAACATTGCTTGTCTATAAATTGTTGTTCTAATTGTTTCAAGAAGTTCGCTTAGAAGCCAAGCTTTGTCTTTTTTAGTTTTAGCATTCTCAATCATGTATCGTGAAAGCAAAGCCTCGTTGCATGTTGAAGCAATTTCTGCTAAAAATGGAGGATATCTCCAAGTGAGATACGGCTGATTATTCATTGCAAAATAACTGTGCATTGCATGACCATATTCATGTGCCAAAGTTGATACATCATCAAAAGTATTTTGGAAATTCATTTTTACATATGGATGCACTCCATAGGTTGAAGTTGAAAAAGCACCGCTATTTTTATCATTTGATGGATAAACGTCAATCCAGCCATTTGCAGGGTTCATTCCTTCTTTTACTTTTGATACATAAGTTTCACCCATTGGTTTTATTGCCTCTAAAATATAATTTGCTCCGGTATTATAATCCATTTCTATTGAAGATTGCTCCACCATTGGTACATAAAGATCATAAAGGTGAATCTCGTCCAAACCCAATGCTTTTTTGCGGAGATCAATATATTTGTGTAGCGGCTTAACATTTTCTCGAACAGTATTAATTAAATTCATGTAAACATCAGGTGTAAGATTATCTTTATCTAAATAGGCTTCAAGAACGGTTTCATAACCTCTTGCGCGACTTAAGAACAAACTGAATTTTGCCTGCTCGCCTAAAGTTGTGGCAAATGTATTTTCAAAACCTTTTAATGATTTGAACATTTCTGCAACAGCTTTTTTTCGAGTTGGTCTATCATCTGAACCTCGATATCTTCCATAATTTGAAAAAGTTAATTGTACTTCTTTTCCTTGTTCATCAGTAATTTTAGATAATGTCATATCTGCAATTATTGCTCTAAACGCTTTTTCCGGAGAGGCAGGAAGTTCATTCAAATCTATTTGTGCCCACAAATTATCTCCAGCCAAAGATAAAATCTTTTCTTCTTCAGGGGAAAGCATTCGTTTTTCTCGTCTTAACAAACTTTCAAAATAAGGTGTAAATTCTTTGAGGCCCGGTTCTTTAATTATGGCAGCTTGCAATTTATCAGAAGTATATTTCATTGCTGCATCTCTTAAAATAGCGCCTTCCCTCATAATTTCTTCAGTTAAATTTAAAGCTAATTCATGTCTTGCAATTGTTTCTGGATTGCTTGCCTCAACGTCTCTTTCCATATTTGCATAAAGAGTTAGTGCATTAATTTTGTTATCCAACTCAAAATATTTCTTTAAATATTTTGCAATTCCTTTTGGAGTTTCTATCTCGGTTTGTAAGGATTTTAATTCTTCTAAGCCGCTTTGGCATTGTTTAATTTCTTCTTTCCACTTTTCAAGACTTGGACAAATATCATTCATATTCCATTTATAGATTGATGGAATTTTATCCCTTGAAATATTGGCGTCGGGTTGAAAAGAAGGAAGATTATGGTAAGGGCCATCAGAAACAAAAACAAAACCAAATGAAATAAAAAGAACTAACAATGCTGTTATTTTTTTTATCATTTTATCCTCGTAATAATTTTTAAAAAAAATTTTATAATGAAATTTAATATTTATCCATCATTAAAAAGACTAAAATAATTATAAGAAAACCATAAAAGTGATATTGTTATAATTAATTACTATTTAGAATTATTCTTTTTTCATATGTTTAGTCAGGTTCAAATTCTCAAGCATGCACGTATATTAAAGTTTAATATTTGAGAGATTTATATGGAAAATACAATTAATCAAATAAGTATTTTTAGCATAGTTCCATTTGTTTTAATGTTGGCAGCTATAGCTGTCTTCCCATTAAAACTTAATCACTTTTGGGAAAATAATAAGAATAAACTAATAGTTGCAATTGTTCTTAGCATTCCTGTTATAATTTATCTTCTTTACAATTCTAACGGAGCCGAATTATTCCACACAATAATTTTTGATTATATTCCATTTATCATTTTGCTTGGCTCACTTTTTACAATTACCGGTGGGATTTTATTGACTGGGGATTTGGAAGCAAAGCCTTTTACCAATGTTATATTCTTGGGAATTGGAGCAGTACTAGCTTCGTTAATGGGAACTACCGGAGCGGCAATGTTGCTTGTTAGACCTATAATCAAAACCAATAAGGAAAGAACTTATAAAGAACACACCATTCTTTTTTTTATAGCTATAGTTGCAAATTGTGGAGGGCTTCTAACACCATTAGGCGATCCGCCTCTTTTTATGATGTATCTTAGAGGAGCTCCATTTGTTTGGTTTTTAAACCTTTTTCAGCCATGGATTTTCACAAACTTATTGCTTCTATTAATTTACTTTTTAGTTGATAGTTATTATTACAGAAAAGAACCAGTCGCTGCTATTAAGAGAGACGAAGCAATAATAAAGCCGCTAAAACTTCAAGGCAAAAGAAATTTTATATTTTTAATTGGAGTTGTTTTTTCTGTGGCATTTATTAATGAACAATATCTGCCATTTATATCATCCAATCATTATTATAGTTTTTTTAGAGAATTAGTAATTGTACTTATGGGATATCTCTCAATAATTTTTACTCCTAAACTTCTGAGAACCTCAAATAATTTTTCATGGGGTCCAATTGAAGAAGTAGCATATTTGTTTTTGGGAATATTTATTACCATGGTCCCTGCACTTTTGTATCTTGAAGCAAATTCTAAAAGCTTAGGAATTTATACAAGCACACAATTTTATTATTTTACTGGCATTTTAAGCAGCTTTTTAGATAACACTCCAACGGCTGTTACGTTTCACTCCTTAGCTCTTGGATTGGGAGAAACTAGCAAAACTTTAATTGCTGGAATACCGGAAGTCTTGATGAGGGCAATATGTTTGGGAGCAGTTGTTTTTGGCAGCATGACGTACATCGGTAATGGACCTAATTTTATGATAAAGGCAATTGCTGAAGATAATAATATTAAGATGCCCGACTTTTTTAGTTATATGTTTAAGTTTTCTCTAATTGTACTTCTGCCAATTTTTATTTTAATTCAATTGATATTTGTTTAATAAAAACAGACTTCTACTAAAAAACAGTATTAGATTTATTTACAAATAACATCCCTTCTTTTTAAGTTAATTGATCTAATTTAGATTGGTAAATTAAAAAAGCATTTATTAAGTAGAAAAGTTTTATATATTTCTCTAAAAAATTCTATGGTTTTATTATGAACAAAATTAAAAAAGAAAATTACACAATAGGACTTTTACAACTCGCATTTTCAGCGGACATAAAGGACAATACTAAAAAAACGCTAGCTTGGGTTGAGAAAGCTGCAAAAAAAGGTGCAAAGGTTATTTGTCTTCCTGAGCTTTACCGTTCGCAATATTTTTGTCAAAAGGAAGATTCATCATTGTTTGATTTGGCTGAAGCGGTTGACGGACCTTCAGTAACAGCATTTCAGAAAGTGGCAAAAAAATTAAAAGTTTCCATTATTGTTCCGATATTTGAAAAACGAGCGCCAGGGCTTTACCACAACAGCAATGTAATAATTGATGCAGATGGTTCAGTTCTGGGAGTTTATAGAAAAATGCACATTCCAGACGATCCGGCATTTTATGAAAAATATTATTTCACGCCTGGAGATTTGGGATTTAAAACATTCAAAACAAAGTATGGCAAAATTGGGACATTAATTTGTTGGGATCAATGGTACCCTGAAGGTGCAAGATTAACAGCGTTAAAAGGGGCAGAAGTTTTGTTTTATCCCACCGCAATTGGTTGGCATCCTTCTGAGAAAGAAAGATATGGTAAAGCTCAGCAAGATTCATGGATTACAATTCAACGATCACATGCAATTGCTAATGGAGTATATGTTGCATCTGCAAATAGAATTGGATTTGAACAAACTGTAAAAGAGCAAGAGGGAATTATCTTTTGGGGCTCGTCTTTTATTTGCGACCCGCAAGGAGTTTTTATTGCACAAGCCTCGGAAGACAAAGAAGAAATTCTGCTTGCAGAGATTGACTTAACTCATATTGAAACGATAAGACGAAACTGGCCATTCTTGCGTGATAGAAGAATAGATGCATATGAAGGGATTACAAAAAGATTTTTGGATGAATAAAAATATATGAGCAATAATTTAAGATATCCCGCTGAGTGGGAAAAACATAAATCAACAATAATTTGCTGGCCACATCAGAAAGAAGATTGGCCTGGCAAGTTTATGCCAATTCATTGGGTCTACACCGAAATTGTTAAATACCTAGTTCGTGGAGAAATAGTTAGAATTATTGTTCAGTCTAAAAATCATCAAGATAAAGTTAAAAGTTATCTTAATCGAGCCCACGTTCCTTTTGATAATGTTGATTTTATTGTCGCAAAGACAGATCGGGGTTGGATGCGTGATTCATCACCATCCTATGTGAAAGTAGGAAATAAAACAAAAGCAATTGAGTTTACTTTTAACGGGTGGGCAAAATATACAAATCATAAATTGGATAGAAAAATCCCAAATGTTTTAGCCAAGCATTTAGAAATTGAAATCGATACAGCAATTCATAAAAATAGAAATGTTGTTTTAGAAGGCGGAGCAATTGATATAAATGGAAAAGGGACATTACTTACCACCGAAGAATGTTTGCTTGATGAAAAAATTCAAACCAGAAATCCCGGATTTACAAAAAACGATTACGAAAATGTCTTTGAAAAATATTTGGGTATTAAAAATACAATTTGGTTAAAGAATGGAATTACCGGAGATGATACACACGGACATGTTGATGATCTCTGCAGATTTGTAAATCATAATACATTGCTTATTTGTAACGAAGACAATACAAGTGATACTAACTATAAACCATTAAAAGAAAATTTAGAAATTTTAGAAAATGTAAAATTAGAAGAGGGCTCAAAACCCAATGTAGTTAAGCTTCCAATGCCATCTCCAATTATTTTTGAAGGAATGAGATTGCCAGCAAGTTATGCAAATTTTTATATTTCAAATTATGCAGTTTTAGTTCCAACCTTTAATGATCCAAATGATAGAATTGCTTTAAATATAATTAAAGAATTTTTTCCAGATAGAGCAGTAATTGGAATACATGCAGTTGATTTAGTTTGGGGTTTGGGAACTATTCACTGTTTAAGCCATGAAGAACCACTTTAAAATTTAAAAAGGAAAATTATGAAACGAATTACTTTTGTTTTTTTAACATTAGTGTTGTTTAATATTATTAATTTTTCTCAAAACATTTCTGTTCAGGTAAATAAAAATAACATTGAAAGCGCGGAAAAATTATTAGATCTAAATTTTACAGATGCCGAAAGAGATTCAGCACTGGATAATTTAAAATCGTATATAGAAAATTATAAAGTAATTCATAACACAGAATTAACTAACAGCATTCCTCCGGCTATACTTTTCAATCCAATTCCCGTTGGATATAAAAATGAAACTAAACAAAACAAATTGTTATTTTCTGATTATTCTAAAACTATTCTTCCCACAAATAAAAATGATTTAGCATTTTATTCGATCGGTCAACTTGCAGAATTAATTAGAACAAGAAAAATCACTTCTGTTGAATTAACAAAATATTTTATTGAAAGACTAAACAAGTATAATCCGAAACTAGAATGTGTAATTACTCTAACAGAAGAATTAGCTTTAGAACAAGCAGCTAATGCCGACAAAGAAATTGCAGAGGGCAAATACAAAGGGTTGCTTCATGGAATACCGTATGGAGCCAAGGATTTACTTTCCACAAAAAATTATAAAACCACTTGGGGAGCAAATCCATATAAAGACTTAGTTATTGATGAAGATGCAACAGTAATTAAAAAGCTGGAAGAAGCAGGAGCAGTTCTTGTTGCAAAATTAACACTTGGTGCACTAGCTTGGGGTGATGTTTGGTTTGGCGGCAAAACAAAAAATCCGTGGGATATTACCGAAGGATCAAGTGGATCTTCTGCTGGTCCCGCTTCTGCAACTGCTGCTGGATTAGTTCCTTTTGCAATTGGTACGGAAACGTGGGGATCAATAGTTTCTCCATCAACGGTTTGTGGTGTTTCAGGTTTGCGCCCGACATACGGCAGAGTTAGCAGAACAGGAGCAATGGCTCTCAGCTGGTCAATGGATAAAATAGGTCCAATTTGCAGAAATGCGGAAGATCTTGCAATTGTATTTAATGCAATTTATGGTTCAGATGAAATTGATCAGACGCTTTATGATTTCCCGTTCAATTATGGCGCAAAGCCTGATTTTAAAGATTTGAAAATCGGATATTTAAAAAGTGATTTTGATAAACAATATCCTTTTCATAAAAATGATTCTTTAACATTGAAGACTTTAAAATCTTTGGGTGCAAATTTGATTCCTATCGAATTACCGGAGATTCCTGTTGAGAACATTTCTTTTATCTTATCTGCTGAAGCTGCTACGGCATTTGATGAATTAACCAGATCTAACAGTGATGATTTGTTGGTAAGACAAATAAAAAATGCTTGGCCAAATGAATTTCGCTCAGCCAGATTTATTCCCGCGGTAGAATATATAAACGCAAATAGAATTAGATATTTGCTAATTCAAGAAATGGCAAAACTTATGAACAAAGTTGATTTATATATTGCACCATCTTTTGAAGGAAATAATTTATTGCTTACAAATCTAACTGGCCACCCTTGTGTTGTTGTGCCAAATGGTTTTTCTGAAAAGGGCACACCAACAAGCATTACATTTATTGGAAATCTTTTTGATGAAGGAAAAATAATAGCAGTTGCTAAATTATTTCAAGACGAAACTGAATTTCATTTGAAGCATCCCGAAATGGATTAGTCTTATATTGAAATAAAAATTTCAAATTTATTTAATTTTAAGTTTTATTTCTATTAGCGTTATTGCAAATTTAATATCTGCCTTTTTTACTAAAAGTTATTGTTAATCCGCGGATCTTATTGAAGTATTTTCCAGTTTTGAAATGTTCTTTTAATTCTTCAGAAATTGAGCTTTCCATTATTGCTGATTCTGCCTTATCAGTAAAATAAAAAGTCATTTTAAATTTATTTTTATAAACGCTAATCCAACAAACAGTTTTCTTCTTTTTGCGTTATTTTTAATAGCCAACTCTTTCCATCTTTATAAAATTTCCATTCTTCTGCAAAGTCTGGATAATTAGATCGAATATAATTAAACAGTGAAATCCAATAAGTTTTGGTTTTCCCAATATGGGAAAATATTATTTCGTCAGATGGGAATTCATCCTTGTTGGTTAAAATATGTGTGTCCATTTATACTCCACATAATATAAAAACATAATTGTAAAATACTTAATCAGAGCTATTTTATCACAATAGCTTTTATTACGGAATTAAAATTGTTGTTTCCGATCTTAACTTCCGTTGAGCCATCGGCCCAAAAAAGGTAAAAACCTTTTGCCGAAATAATTGTATTGCTTGGAATTTTCCATTTATTTGGAATCGCAAAGTCATCCGATAAATAGTAGCTACTTAAACCAACACTTGAGTTTTCATCATTGTATAATTCAATCCAATCAGAAAAATCTCCAAAATCAACCATATCTGGATTAGTGGTTAGATTGGATGAAAGAATTTCATTTATGTAAACTTTAGGATTAGTTTGGGCTGATAAAAAATTAACGGCAAAGAATAATATATGTAATAATATTATATGTTTATTTGAGATATTGATTTTCATATGTATGTTTTTTTTTGATGAAACTAATTTTAGTTACAAATATTAAATATTTCTAAATAAAAGAAATAGTAAAATTTTCAAAATCAAATTAATGTTTTTAGACTGGAACAAATTATAATCGAAATGAAATTGCTATCATTAAGTAGGTATGTGGTTATTAAAAGTTTTTAGGAATTTTTAAAAAAAGATCCATTTTCTTTTGCCAAAGGAAACGGATCTTAAATCAATTTTTATTAATAAAGAGCAGCATTTAGCTGCCTATCTGTAATGGCAACAAATTCTTTATAGCTGGATGGTGTATGTCTGTTCATATAAAATAGTAAAATGCCAACAGTTAAGTTTCTTAAAGTTTCCTTTTTTTGCTCGGCTTCAGTTTGATTGCAAATTTTATTTTCAATACAATATTTCCATTCTTCTTCTGTTAGCTGATCTAAAAAAGAATAAATCATTTTTATTGTTGGATGTTTATGACCAAGATCCGAAGTTTTTTCTAAATAAAATAATTCAAATATTCCAGGATACTGGACAAAATATTTCATGAAAGAAATCGTAATATTTTTAATTTTAGATAATCCGTGTCTGCTGTTTTTTGTTTCTAAATTTACAGTTTCCTCGCACTCAAACTGGAAATCTTTAACGCATTCAAAAACCAATTCTTTTATATCTTTAAAATAATTATAAAGAGTTGCGTAAGAGTACCCGGCTTCATCCGCAATATTTCTAACATTTACAGTTTTTAAACCTTCGCCTTTTATAATCTTTTTTGTTGCTTGAATAAAGTATTCTCTTATTCTTTCTTCCTGAATTTTTTTGTTGTCTTTTGATGTCAACGTTAAAGTCCTTAGCATTATTAATTATATTAACAATGTTAATATAATTAATAATGCTAAACAATCAAATAAATTTTAAGAGTCTGATATTTTAGAAAAAAAGCAAACTGAAATGAGAGCCTAAAGATTTCGAGCGATTGTATGATCTCATTAATTAGATTTGGAGGTGGTTGATTAAAATCAAATTCACAAACAGTGCTAAAGTTATTGAATGAAGTTTTTACAAATCCAAAATTACAATTATAGATCCATTTATTTTTTTGATTTTATTGTCTGCTAATCCTTTCTCAAGAACTAGTTTGTATTTTGATTGAGCAAGCTTCATTTGATAAGAACCTTTTAAGAGTTCATCCAAAGTTCCGTCAGCTTCTTTATCTAAAAAAAAGCTTATATCATACTCGTCAAATCCAGCTCTTTCTTTTTACTATAAATTGATTAAAATAATTATTGTTATCAGTTGTAAAAGATTTAATTTCATAAATATATACGCCTTCTGAAAATCTGTATATGCTATTCTTCATATCAATTTGACTAACCTTGCCCTGTTTTTCCAAAGTATTCAAGCAATAGTCATAAATTTCTTGAGCTTTAGAAAGAGGCATATCACCTTTAATAATTTTATCAATTATTCTATCTTGATTAAGATCTGCTGCAACAAAGTTTTTACCAATTAATTGATTACAAGATTTTGGATTATTTGGACAGTAAGATGATCTAATGGTGTAATCATTTCCCTCATAGAAAAAATTAAACTCAGAGACTTTTAATTCTTTTGAACTGGCACAAGAGTTTAAAAGAAATCCAATGATAAAGAATAGAATGAAGGAAATTGGCTTTAGAAAAAAATAGGGAGTAGATATTCTTGTTTCCATTGTCTCATCTCCAGAGGCGAAAGTTAGTTGAGGAGAAAGGAAATTAATTAATTACATAATCTAAAATAGCAGATTGCCAATAAAAAGCAAGAAAATTGAGTGTAAAGTCCAAATTATCAAGTATTAAGTGGTACATTGTTCATGTTTGCTTTTTGCTCAACTGAAAAATAAACGGAGGCAAAAGTTAATCTTATCCACATGAGCGCAAGAACAACCCCAACGCCAAAAGCTAATAAGCCAAGTATAAAAACAAAAACTGTCAAAAATCCAATTGTAAAGATTAACCAAGTATGTCCGCTTGTCATTTGCCAGCTTGTTTTTACAGCCTCAACCGCTTCCATTTTTCTATCAACTACTAAATAAGAAACAAAGGACAATTTACAAGCAAAAATAATTCCCGGAACAATTAATAATGCAAAGCCAAATCCAACAATTACAAAAACCAATAAATTTGAAAACACAACATTCCAGTAATTATCAAATGAAGCAAACATATCTTTAACTTGAAATTTTTCACTTCTGGCAGCTCTAAGATTTACATAAGAAATTCCATATTCTAATGGCCATTGAAAAAGTAATACATAAGCCAAGCCCAAAATTACATAGGCGCTAAGTCCCTCAAAGCTTACGAATATTAAATCAAGTGAAAGATGTTTGTGTTCAAAAAAATTTCCTCCGCCATTTTCAAAAATCATTGTTGGCAATAAAAGAATAATGGAAACGATTGTAACTAAGAGTAACTCTAAAAAATATTTCCATAACTTCTGCCAAGCAAATCCATAATGAGAAAATACATTATGATTAATTTTGACTGAATTTTTGACGTTCTGAATTAATGGCTCTTCCATTTTAATCCTATGTAAAAAAGGTATTCTTGTTTAATAGTTAAGACGATTTGACAATAATTATGTTCAATATAATTAAAATTAAAGAGAATTATATTGAAATATAGCTGAATATTTTTCGCAATGTAAAAAATATTTGACATAAAGTATAAAATATATTACATTGTGTCTGTGATATTTTACAATCTAAATACAAGGAGAATAAAAATGAATTTATCATATAGAGAAAAAATAATTTGGATATCACTATCATCCACGGTATTGATTTTTGGTTACTACTTTTTCAGGCTTTCAAAGTATTTAACAATCCAGATGTTGAAAACACAACATTAATTAGTTTGTTTATCAGCGTAGTTATTTTGATCAGTATTATTCAAGTTACTCTTATTATTATATTATCAATCTCTAATAAAAAAAAAGAAGCAGAGAAAGGTGGAGATGAAAGAGAAAAGTTAATTGAAGCCAAAGCTACTAAAATTTCTTACTTTATACTAAGTGCGGGTGCTTGGGTAACCGCTTTTGGAATTCTACTTACTTCATCGGCTTTTATTTTGATTAACGTACTCATTTTATTTTTAGTTCTTGCAGAAATAGTCGGATTTTCTTTACAGCTAATTTATTATAAAAGAGGAATCTGAAATGAGCAAAAAAGGCATTAACAACAATATTAGAAAACTTCGATTTAATATGGACGAAATGACTCAGCAAGAATTGGCGGATAAGTTAGGAGTAAGCCGGCAGACAATAAATGCTATTGAAGCTGGAAAATATTCGCCGACTCTTGAGCTGGCTTTTAAAATTGCAGAAATATTTAAAGTAGATCTAGCAGAAGTATTTCAATATAAATAGTCTTAATTTATTCTATTACTATTGAGCAAGAAATTGAAAATATATAATAAATTTGCACTCAAAAAAATTATATTTATAAATAAAACAAATAGATTATCAAAATGAAATTAGAAAATTTAGGATATACAGAAAAATTTATAATTGGCTTAGACCTAAGCCAGAACGACTTTAACGCGGCGAGAGTAATTACTGTTAATAAAGAAAGTTACATTATCAGTAACGGTGAAAAAGAGTTTTTTGCAAAACTAACCGGCAATATGCTATACTCAGCAGAATCACCCGAAGATTTTCCAACTGTTGGAGACTTTGTTTTATTTCAAAACTTTGAAGATGATTCATTGGCAATTATTCATAAAGTGCTTCCAAGAAATACTTTGCTTAAAAGAAAAAGCGCGGGCAAAAAAGTTGATTATCAACTAATAGCTGCAAATGTTGACTTTGCAATAATTATTCAAGCCTTAGATAATGATTTTAATCCTAAAAGATTAGAACGATATTTAGCAATGACAAATGAATTTGGTGTTGAGCCAATAATTTTATTTAGTAAGTCAGATCTTATTACCAAAGAAGAGAAGCTTAAAATCTTTGAAACTATAAATTCAAATTTTCATAAATACCAGATTTTGTCTTTTAGTAATTTTGATAAAGAAAGTTTAATAAGTTTAAAACAAATTATTTGTATCGAAAAAAACTTATTGCTTAATAGGCTCATCCGGTGTAGGGAAAACAACCTTGCTTAATAATCTAATTGGAAATGAAGAATTTAAGGTAAATGAAGTAAGAGAAAAAAGACAGCAAAGGAAAACATACAACAACTAATAGGCAGTTAACTATTTTAGAAAATGGAGCAATGATAATAGATACACCCGGCATGCGTGAACTTGGAAATATTTCCATTACTGAAGGACTTGATAAAACTTTTGATGAGATTGCCGATCTTGCCACGAATTGTAAATTTACTGATTGTACTCATACAGTAGAAAAAGGTTGTGCTGTGATCGAAGCGTTAGAAAATGGTGAATTAGATAATGAGAGGTACGGTAATTTTATTAAGTTAAAAAAAGAATCGGCTTATTACGAGCGGACATATTTAGAAAAACGAAAAAAAGAAAAAGAATTTGGCAAACTTATTAAATCAGTATTAAAGCATAATAAAAGAAATTAAATAGCAATTTATTAAACTATTCTAAAACAACTGAACCATAGCTGAAAACATAAGCGCTAAAATAACCAAATGCGTTGTTCGTCCAATTTGTTGTTGGGTTTGCCGGAGCAGTTGAACCAAAAGGTCCACCGCTGGAGCGTGCCAACGCACTTCTTAATGTTTTAAAATATGTAAAAGTTGGTTCATCAATACTTTGCAATTCAACTTCAATGAGATCACCGGATTTAAATTCCTCCTCTTCATCAAAGTTAAAAAAGAAAAAATCAATATCATTTCCGTTTGTTAAGCGGTCGTCATACAAAAATATTCTATTAATCTTTTCTCCATTTTTATAAACAACAAATCGGATATAATTTTTTATATCGGGATCATCTTTAAAGTAAATATGCAATTCTAATCTTTTCTTATCCTTGTTAAACGGTCGCGATTCTAATTTATAACCAACACTATCAACTTCAACAATATTTGGTGCGGATGAAGCTGCGGTATATTTTTGATTTTTATAGTTCACCTCAATATTATATTGATTTTGCTGACGTATTTTAAATTGTTTATTTTGATATTTTCCTGGGGAAACTTCGTCAAGTGAAAGACTATCTCCACTTGCATCTTTAAGAAAAACGTCAGCATTAGAAATTGTTTTGTATGCGTTTGGATTATAAAAATCAGTAGATTCAGTTATATACACAAAACTTTGTTCATTTGAATTTGAAAGATTCGCTTCAATTATTATTTCGGGACTTGAAGAATTTAAATCAATTTCAATTACTTCTTCACAAGCAAATAAAAACGGAATAAGAAATACTAAATATATTTTTTTCATGTTAACCTAAAATTAAAATCTAAAATTAAATGTTATAGATGGAACAATTGAAAATAGCGCTAGCTTTACTGCCTGCGTTTTTGTTGGGTCATCCGGATTTTCCTCAAATGTAATTCTGTAAGCATTTTCTCTAGCATAAGCATTGTATACAGAAAAAGTTAAACTCATTTCGTTTTCTTCTGAACGATTAAAATAGTATGTAGCACCCAAATCTAACCGATGATAATCAGGCATTCTATGTCCGTTTCTTTCCGTATATAGATTTACTGTTTGTCCGTCAATTTCATATTTTCCACTTGGGAAAGTTGCTGCGAAACCGGTACTATAAACCCAATTTGCCGAAAGTGACCACCTATCATTTAAATTGTAAATTGCCACCAGAGAAACATCGTGAGTTCTATCTTGCCTTGCCGGAAAAGCATTACCGTCATTTATTTTATCAAATTTTCTATCAGTGCTCGATAAAGTATAACTTAACCAACCTGTAAATTTACCGACTTTCTTTTCAACATAAAGTTCCATTCCATATGACCAGCCATTGCCAAATACCAACTGTGATTCAATAAATTCATTTAGAAAAATATCTGCGCCATTTTTATATTCAATTAAATTCTGCATGTCTTTGTAATAAAACTCAATTGAGGTTTCATATTCATTGTTGTAAAAGTTTCTAAAATATCCAATTGAAACTATATCAGAAACTTCCGGCTTTATTAAAGCAGTGCTTGGCTGCCAAATATCTAAAGGGGTTGAAGTTGAAGCTGTTGATAACAAATGAATGTTTTGAGTGTTGCGCGCATATCCCAACTTTATTGAACTTGTTACATCAAGCAAATAATTTATGGAAAGTCTTGGTTCCAAGAAGCTGTATGATTTTATTAATTCGCCGCTCTCGTAAATTTCAGTTTTTGTTACAAGGCCATCTTCATCAAACGAGTAAACTTTTCCTTTACCTATTAAGCTAAACGAAGAATAACGCAAACCATAATTTAATTTAAAGAGTTCGGTTACTTTTAATTCGTGACCAAAATATGCGTTAGCTTCAATTGCATAATTTTCATCAATTTTTTTTGAATTAAAATTAGTATTACCGGTTACGGAAATTTCTCCGGGAAGAAAGGTATGATAAACTCCGTTTATGCCAAATTTAAAAGTATTATCGGAATTAAAATAGTATTGAAAATCTTGTTCAAAATTTATGTCTTTTATGCCGGAGCTTATTGTTGTTGATTGTTCAGTATCCTCAATATTTATATCATAATTATAATCACTGTAAAGTAAAGTTGAGTTTGAAAATAATTTTTCACTAAAAATGTGGTTCCACCGAAATGTGGCTGTTGTGTTTCCCCAATCAAAACCAAACTCATCATTAAAGCCAAACTTATCTCTTCCATTATAACCGGAAAGAAATATTCTATCGTTTTCTCCCAATTTATAATTTAGTTTTCCGTTAAAATCGTAAAAATATAGCGTGGAGTTTTTTAGTTGATCATCTCCAAAGAGCGGAAAGAAAACATCTGCATAAGTTCTTCTTCCTGAGAAAATAAAGGAACCTTTATCCTCAACAATTGGTCCCTCAACAGTTAAGCGTGATGAAATTAAACCAATACCGCCATAAGCCGAGTATTGCTTTGTGCTACCGTCTTTCATACTGATATCTAAAACTGAGCTTAATCTTCCGCCATATTCTGGACCAGAAATTCCCTTAATAATTTTAGCGTTTTTAATTGCATCTGAATTGAAAACAGAGAAAAACCCCAATAAGTGAGAAGCATTGTAAACTGGAGCCTCATCTAAAATAATTAAATTTTGATCTGTTGATCCACCTCTAACTATAAATCCACTGTTGCCTTCTCCGGCAGATGAAACTCCAGGCAAAAGCTGAATAGTTTTTAAAATATCCTTTTCGCCAAATATTACAGGCACTTTGTCAATTTCTTTTGGAACAATATCAGATGTTCCCATATCCGTAGATTTAACATTAGCATCTGCTTTCTTATCTAACACAACAACTTCTTGCAAATTGTAAGCCGTGCTGGAAATATGCACGTCGAGTTTTTTTGAGTTTGTTAAATCAACCGGGATCGACTTTTTTTCATAACCTACAAAGCTAAAGTCAATATTATATTTTGATGACGGAATGGTTATTGAATAAAATCCATATTCATTTGAGCTTGTTCCTGTTCCCAATTCTTTAATGTAAATGTTTGCGCCAATCATAGTTTCACCGGTGTTTGCATCATAAATAAAACCGCTTAGTGTAGAGGTTGTTTCACTTTGCGCAAATGCCGAAGTTATATAAAAAGAATAGATTAATAATAATTTGAAAAATTTCAAAAAAACTCCATTAATGGGTTAATAATTTTTAGGTTAGACTTTTGTTTAGGAGAAAAGTTTCTAAAAAAGAATTAAATATGGTCTAAATAATCGCCCTAAATTCAATAATTAAAATTACATAATTAATGAATGAAAAAGCTCGAGGGACTCTAAATAGTTTATAAAACTATGTTAGAGATTTTTTTTGTCATTGAGCAGCTAATCCACACATTAGAATTACAAATCAACTTATAAATTTTTAATTAGAAAACTGAGATTTATGCAATTCTTCTATTGAACTTAAAATGGATTTAATCTTTTCAATTTTCTTTGCAGGTTCTTCTTCATTCGGCTTTAATTTTAATGCAGATGAAAAATGATCCATAGCATTTTGATAATCTTTCTCAAATAAAAACTCATTTCCCTTTTTAATATTTTCAGAGTAAGAAGCATCAATTTCCGGCTGAAGTTTTTTTACTTTAATTGCATCTCCGCCTTCTTCTGCGATAAGATTAAGAAACTCTTGCGGATAGCCAACTCTTTTTGGTTTGGCAAACTCATCTTTTACAACACCGTCTATGTATTTCATATTTAGAAAGCCAAAAAACTCTTTCCAGGTGTTGTAAGTATTCAGCCCGGATGTATTGGAATACTCAGTTAAAAAATTTACAGCTTCTCCTTTGGATTTATTTAAAGAGAAAGAGCAGTGGCTTCTACGGTTTCCTGTTCGCTTAAAAACTCACCCTCCAATTCACTTTGCTTTCTAACAACATCATCAATAGCAAGAGAATATCTTGGATAAACAAAATTTGAAACCGAATTAAATACCCAAAATATTGCATCCCAATTAAATTTGCCAAGAGAAGCAATATTTTCTTGATAGTTATAAGGGATCGATTTCATTGAGCAATACATTGGTGTATAAACTGTCATATAAGTATCATCAACTCCAAACCAGAGAACTCCGCCAATTTCATCTGGTAAACTTGAGCGCGATTGTGATACAAAAGAGAAACCGGTTTGATAAGTTGAGATCGGTCGCTCATTAAAATATTTATCTCCATCGACTTCAAAAGTAAGGGGACTGCATCTATAAGGCATATTGTATGGTCCGGCTGCAACACCTTTTGTCATGTCAAGTTCGGTTCCCTCATAATGATCTCTCATAAGCTGCATAACATCATGGACTGAAATTTTACTATCAGGTTTAATCCATAATGGCATTCTTTCCAATGATTCGCCCTTAATGTAGCCTAAATATTTATCCATACTGCTGTTTACTCTTCTAAACATAGACCAAACTCTGGCATCACAAAAACGCACTCCACCAAAATCTAAAGGATTATATGCAGCGGCAAAATCAAAATCTTTATCATTTCCTTCGAAGTATTCTTTTTCTCGAGCAAATGAAATTACATCATCAGAGTAAATACAATTGTCAGGATCATTTAAAGGGAACGTAGTAATTCTTGCTTGGTTAGCATGACCGGAAACAAAACCATCTGGAATTTTTCTTGCTACCCAAACTGCTCCAGTGCTTCCTTCTCCTTTGCCAATCATCTCTAAAATCCAAGCTTCGTTTTTATCTGCAATAGAAAAAGATTCTCCCGAACTATAATAACCAAACTCAGAAACTAGGTCTGTCATAATTTTTATTGCTTCTCTTGCAGATTTAGATCTTTGCAATGCAATGTACATCAAGCTTCCATAATCAATAATACCTTTTGAATCTGTAAGTCCTTCCCTTCCGCCAAATGTGGTTTCGCCAATAGCCACTTGATGTTCGTTGATATTTCCGACAACATTATATGTAACTTCTGCTTGTGGAATTACTCCTAAAAATTTTCCAGTATCCCATTCATAAACTTCTAAAGTTGTTCCTTTGGGATAAACAGCAGCCTTAAAATGATAAAGCTCGCCATACATATTATATGAATCTGCTGAATATGTAATCATAACAGAGCCGTCTGTACTTGCGCCTTTGGTTACAATCAAATTTGTGCAGGCGTTACTTGTTGAATTAAGTAAAATTAAAATTGTTAAAATGAAAACAAGAGATATATTTTTTGTCATGATTTGCTACAGTTAATTATTAGAAAGTTATTTAGTTGATAAAATTTCAATAAAAATATTTTATTCAAAAGAATATTTCAAGCCAATTTCTTTGCGTATTTTATCCATCAATTCCATATTTGCTAATGTCTGATCAAGCGGCATAATTGAACTTTCTAATTTACCTGCTTGAATACAATTCATTGCTTCTTCAATTTCATATTCAAAACCGGAAGCCCTAAATGGTTGAGATTCTGTTGTTTCTTTATCATCAACGTAAAGAGTTGCTTTTGTTGCTCCCCAAAACATATTGTGAATTCTAATATAACCTTTTGAGCCGTATATAATAAAATCGTTTTCGTTTTTTGACAATAAATTGCAACTGAATTGAGATACAGCTCCACTTTCATATTGAAGGTTTACAGCTAGCAATTCATCCACATTTGTTTTGCCCAAATAACCAATAGCACTAACTTTTGTTGGGTTTTGCTTCATTACCCATTGCGAAATAGCAATATTATAAACACCAAGATCAAGTAAACCTCCGCCTGCTAACTCGTGATTAAATTTTCTATCTTCAAGATTTCTGGGAAAATTAATTCCGAATGTTGAATTCAATAATTTTACATCACCAATTAAATTCTCATCCAACCAAGACCTTACCACGTTATAAATTGGTAAAAATCTAGTCCATACTGCTTCCATTAAAAACAGATTATTCTTTCTTGCAGTTTCAACTAAAATTTTTGATTGAGTGGAATTTACAGTTAATGGTTTTTCACAAAGTACCGGTTTCCCGGCATTTAATGCAAGTAAGACTTGTTCAAAGTGAAATCTGTGCGGAGTTGAAATGTATATTGCATCAATGTCTTGGTCGTTGACCAATTCTTCATACGAAAGATAAATTTTTTTAATACCATATTTATTTGCGAAAGTATTAGCACGTTCTTTATTTCTGCTGGCAATTGCAAATATTTCTGCATTCTCAATTCCAGTTATTCCTTCCGCAAATTTATTTGCTATTCTGCCGGGACCAATTATTCCCCATTTAAATTTTTCTTTTTCCATAAATTCTATTTTTTTTAATTATTAATAATACCATTTCAAATATATGTTATTGAATTAACAAATTAAATTTTTCTGTTTGGAAACTTTATTAAAATTTTTGGGTAATAGACATATTATTTATCTTTAAGCTATTCATTAAAAATTTATTTCAATATGAGAAATCCGTTTATATTTATTTCAATCTTTATTGTTGTGTTACTGATAATTGATTTTTACGCTTATCGCGGAGTTAAAAAATTAATTGTCGATTTAGAAGAGAAAACAAAACGAATTATCAAAATTTTATTCTGGATTGTGCCTTTTGGTCTTATTGCCGGCCTAATAAGTATAAGTCAATTAAGAGATGTAATTTCGCCTGAAAAATATTTGATATTTTTTCACTTTACTTCAGGAACGTTTATTCTTTTTTATGTGCCTAAATTAATTTTCATTTTCTTCAATTTTATTGATGATTTACTTCATGGTACTTTACACATATTTTCCAGAAAGAAAAAAGAAAATATTGAAGAGTTCAAAGCAAAAAAAATTACACGAAGTAAATTTTTAACTCAAGTTGGCATTATTACTGCCGGCATTCCATTTTTAGCGCTTGCATATGGAATTGCCTGGGGAAGATTTGATCTTATTGTGCGTAAATTGAAAATTGAATTTGATAATCTGCCGCAAAAATTTAATGGATTAAAAATTGTTCAGATTTCTGATTTTCATATGGGCAGTTTTTTAAATCAGTTTTGGTTTGTGGAAGAAGTAGTTGAAAAAGTAAATTCGCTCAAGCCCGATTTACTTTTATTCACCGGTGATTTTGTAAACAATACTTCCGATGAAATGGATAAGTTTTTGGAAGTATTAAGTAAGTTAAAATCTAAATATGGAAATTATTCTATTCTTGGAAACCACGATTATGGCGAATATGTTAGGTGGGACTCTGAAGAAGCAAAGAAAAATAATTTAGAAAGATTAAAAAATCTGCAAAGACAAGTTGGTTTTGATTTATTGCTTAATGAAAACAGAAAAATTAAAATTGAGGATGAGTCAATAGAATTAGTTGGAGTTGAGAATTGGGGACTTCCGCCATTCCCGCAATACGGAGATTTAAAAAAGGCATTAACAAATGTTGATGATGATTCGTTTAAAATATTAATGAGCCACGATCCCACACACTGGGATGAAGAAGTTTATCCCGCAACAAATATTGATCTTACACTTTCCGGTCATACACACGGAGCACAATTTGGAATTGAAATTCCAGGTTGGCGTTGGAGCCCAGTAAATATGCGTTATAAACGTTGGGGAGGGCTTTACACTGAAGGCAAACAACATCTGCATGTAAATACCGGGATTGGTTTTATCGGCTTCCCAGGCAGAGTTGGTATGCCGCCGGAAATTACAGTAATTGAGTTGGAGAGAATTTAAACTACGAAAGAGAATTTTTACAAAAAAATATTACTCAATCATTTCTGAAAAGGTGTAACTTTTAAATTGTACTTTTTTGTTAGTGAGAAAAGTTCTCTTAAATATTGATATTCAATTTGATAAGAAGCTGTTGCTGTTTTTACTGGGTTGTGAGAATAAAAAACAATTACTTTATTTTTATTTGCTGCTCGTTTCAAACCTTCTTCTATCATATCTAATGATATATTAAAATTTTTATCAATCCCCAATGAAGAAATAACCCTTTGTTTATCAAAGCAAAAACATATTTCATCAATATCTTTAATGTTTTTTTTTCAAGTGGTCTACGTTGTTCATCAGTAATATCTCTAATTACATTAAAAGTATTTAATAAACAACTATTTAAGGAATCGCAATTATATCCATTTGGGTAAGAAAAGGAAGTTGGATACAAATTTATATTATTCATAAAATCCAAAGCTGGTTTAATTTCTATATTAAAGTAATTTTGCAACGTATGATTCTCCAAATATTTTAAAGCATCAATATGCTGCCAACCATGACAGCCAATTTCATGACCTTTATCTTGAAATGTTTTTAGTAGGTCAATTTCTTCTTTAGATATTTTATAAATCTGTGTAATAAAAAATGTGGCTTTAACATCATTTGAATCAAGTAGAGGAAGGATATTGTTCCAATTTTTAATATAAGTATCATCAAAGGTAAGACAAAACCCAGCTTTTTTAACTAAGTCTATTGGAGGGGTTGGTGTATCATTACAACCGAAAAGTAGCAGTAGAAGAAGAAATTTTAACCCAAAATATGCTTTCACAATTTTTTGAATTTTTGTTTTATTTTTTATTTATTCAAACATACTAAAAAACAAAACATGTTTAAAATAAAATAGTTTAATACCTAATCTCTTATTTTGCAAATTGCTTAACCCAATATTCCGGATTTAACTCTTCACCCGTTGAAGTTTTAATAAGTTTATCCCATTTAAATAAAGCACCATATGAGAAAAATAAATTTTTTAAATATTCTCCAACTTCTTTTTTGCCAATAAAAGAAATCAACTCATTCTTCTTATCATTTAACACTTTTTCTTTAATATAAAAATAAAGCTGAGAAGCTAACAACTCGCCCATCATATAATTCTGATAATAAACCGGGTAAAGTGCAATATGAATTTTTGAAGCCCAATCTGGTTCATTCCGGTTTTCCAGCTTTTTCAACCCTTGATATTTTTCAACCAATTCCCACCAAAGTGTGTTTAAATCTCTATCTGGATTTTCGAACATGGCTTTTTCAAATCTATAAATTACCTGCACCCAACGTGAGAAAATAATTTGCTCAAGCTGTAAAGTTTTAAAACTTTCTTTGGCAATTTTATTTTTTACTTCGCCGCTAATTCCCAGCATTCCTTCTAACCAATTGGGATTTGAAGCCAAACGTCCGAACAGCATTGCTATTGCTTCTGTTGTAAAAATATGTGCATGCTCGCGTAAAACCCACGGCAATTGAGCACTTACATACTTATCATAAACAGCATGACCAAACTCGTGCAGCATTGTTGACATCCATTTGTAATTTGGTTTAATGTTGCACAAAACTCTAATGTCACCTTCTTTATCAATTTGAGTGCAGTATGCGTGCTGGTATTTTCCATCTTTCTCATAAAGATCGCTGTTGGCAAGCATGTCTTTTATATCTAATCCAATTCCGGAATAATAATCATCGGTAAGTTTTTCGATGTTCTCCTTTTCAAAATATTTATCCAAATTTAAATTATAAATACTTGGTCCCTGCTGAAAAAATTTATCCTGATAATGCCAAGGCATGAGTTTTTCTTTATCTACATTATAATGTTTTGATAAATATTCATCAATTTCATTTTTGATTTCCAAGAATTTCGGTCTGGTTAATTCATCAAGTTTATCAAAAAGATTGTCCATAAAAATAGGATCAAGCTCACTTAATGTTAAACTCATTTGATGATAATTTTTATAACCTAAATTTATCGCAGCTTCATTTCTCAATTTTACTAACTGAATTACATCTTCGCTAACTAATTTGCCAATTTGTTTACTTGCCTTCCATGTAGCTTCTAATTCTATTGAGTCTTTTGAATTTTCCAAAACTCTATCAATTTCATTATCTGTTAATTTTTTATCGTTTACATCTGCGCGGTAAGTGGAAAACACTTGTTCAATTTTGCTTGCAAGATTTACAGTTTTTTCTAATAGCTCTTCTTCTATTTGGAACTCAGAATAAGCATTAAAGATTACATCTAATTCTCTTTTGTTTACATCATTTTTAATTTCATTGGAGTCTTTAAACTTTTTTAGTTTTTCAAAATCATCCTTGTTTGAGAAAATCTTTTTTAATTTTAGTTCAAGCTCAGCAGTTTTTGTATAATCTTCTGGATTGCCGGAAATGGTTGCGTTAAAGTTTGAAAGGCTTAGTTCTCTGCTTAAGTCAACTACTTTATTTTCAAATGATGCAATAAATTCTAAAAATTCTTTTTCCACAATTTTATCCTTTAATCCGTCTTTCCCAAATGTTTTAATCGGGAATCTATTTAGTTAAAGTAATCTGGATTCCCACTCATGCTTACCGCAGGCAAGTTTGTGGCAATGGCAAATTTACCAATTAGTTAAATAATTCCTCATCACGCATTAAAAGCAGTATTGCAGATTGTGGAACAATAACAAGTTTCTTTTTATCAAGTTCAATATCAATTGCTTCTTTGCGCATAAAAATAGCAAAGTCTCCCTCTTTTGCTTGCAGAGGAATATACTTGGTTTGTTTTCCTTGCTTCCACGGTTCGTCATCATCTACCGGAGATGCAATTGGGTAACCAGGACCAACCTTAATTATATAGCCGCCTTGAACCTTCTCTTTTTCCTTAATTCCAGGTGGAAGATACAAACCGCTATTAGTTTTCTCTAAATCCTCTTCGGGCTTAATTAAAACTCTATCGCCCACAATTATAATTTTTGATGTGTCAATCATATAGAATGTAATTTTATTTTTATTGTACAAAAATAGTAAAGATTGTTAAATTGGAAACCATCCTCAGTAATTTTTATTGAATTTTTAGAAGTTCAAAATTATTACTTAGTTTTAAAAATTGTAGCTTTTAAAATATTTATAATTGTTTTTAATTTAACATAATCTTCTCTTAAAATAATATGAAAAAATTTTTGTTTATAGGTTTGGGCTTCTTTTTTGTAGCATTAGGTGTAATAGGAATTTTTCTTCCGTTGCTGCCAACTACTGTTTTTCTAATAATAGCCTCATATTTTTTTATGAAAAGCTCACCTGAATTAAATGAAAAACTAATGAACAATAAATACCTTGGTGAATATATTAGAAACTACAAAGAAAAAAGAGGAATGCCGCTTAAATCTAAAATTAGTTCAATTAGTTTGCTTTGGTTATCAATTTTTATTTCTGGATATTTTTTAACAGATAGCCTCATAATACATATAATTCTTTTAATTGTTGCCGTGGGAGTTACAATTCATATTGCTTCCTTAAAAAATCTGAGCACACAATCTGTTGTTGAGTAAATTGACAATTTTACCAGTTGGGAATTATCTAATCCCTAAATAGTTTTTATTTCTCAGACTCCTTTTTCACTATAATCACAAATAAAATTTTACTTAACTTTGCTTCATGAAACAAAAATGGAACGACCGATATAGCTCCGAAGAATATTTCTTTGGCAAAGAACCGAATGATTTCTTTAAAGAAGAGATAGATAAAATATCTCATGGAAAAGCTTTATTTATTGGCGATGGCGAAGGTAGAAATTCCATTTATGCAGCAAAGTTAGGCTGGCAAGTTGATTCTATAGATGTTAGCGAAGTTGGAAAAAGCAAAGCTGAAAAACTAGCAGAAGAAAACAAAGTAAAAATAAACTACATAATTGCAGATGCGCTTGAGTTTAATTATCCTAAAGAAGCTTATGATTTAGTTGCAGTTATTTATTTTCATGCAGATGAAGAATTAAGAGAACAATTTCATAAGCATATTTATGATGCGTTAAAACCGAATGGTAAATTAATTTATTTGGTTTATGATAAAGATCATCTTAAATTAAATACAAACGGACCTTCCTCATTAAACTTACTCTATTCATTAGAAAATATTGTTGAAGATTTTATTGACTTGGATTTTGAACTACTAAAAAAAGAAAAGATTTCCCGTGTTAAAAATGGAATTCAACAGGAATCAATTATAATAAAATTCGTTGGAAAGAAACTAGGGCTCTAATAACGCTGCGACAACTTAATAGTTATCTTTTTAGATTCAATTCATTTTTACATTTCTTATATTTAAACAAACTTAAATTCCGATTAAATTTTTTATTTAAAGCTGGAAAAATAAATGAAAAAAGTTTGTCAAATTTGTAAGCGGGATGAAACTAAAACAGAAATTGTAGCTGCAATTATTGTTCGTCCGGCCGTTTCGGAATTAATCAAAAAAAGTTTCCCCAATTGGAATGGAAAAGGATTTATATGCAGAGATGATTTAAGAAAATTCCTCAATCAATATCTATTTAAAATAATGGAAGATGAAAAAGGGGAATTATCAACATTAGAAAAAGATGTTATAAACAAACTTACCGAGTATGAAACAATTTCTGTAAACATTGATAATGAATTTGATTCAACTTTAACCTTTGGTGAGAAACTTTCCGACAAAATTGCAGCCTTTGGCGGAAGCTGGAATTTTATAATTACTTTTGGGCTAATTATATTTTTATGGATTGGAATTAATAGCTACTTTTTAATAACGCAACCTTTTGATCCATATCCTTTTATTTTGTTAAATCTTATTTTATCTACTTTAGCGGCACTTCAAGCCCCTGTAATTATGATGAGTCAGAACCGGCAAGAAACCAGGGATAGAAAACGTTCTGAAGAAGATTATAAAATAAATTTGAAATCTGAATTAGAATTAAGGCAGCTTCATCAAAAAGTGGATCATTTATTGGTTCAGCAATGGGAAAGAATGATGGGAATTCAAGAATTACAATTGGAAATGTTGGAAGAACTTAGGAAAGAAGACAAATAATTTTAGTTTAATCCATTTACCTTTTTAGAGGAATAAAATGCAAGAGCAACTCATTAATGAAAAATTTTCTATTTACAAATTTAAGATAGTTGACTTCATAAAAGAACTTCATCAATTTACAATAGAGGTTGGTAATCCCGATTTTCAAAAAGTAATTAGTGACGCTCGTTCTAACATAAACGAACCATTTTTATTTGTAGTTGTTGGAGAAGTAAAAGCAGGCAAGAGCAGTTTTATTAATGCACTTTTGAAAGATGATATTTGTAAAGTTGATGCTGCTCCCTGCACTGATGTTGTTCAAAAATTAGAATACTCCGAATCTAGAAATGAATCTCAACTTAGTGAGTTTTATAAAAGAATTGGAGTGCCTGCAGAAATACTAAAATCAATTGCAATTGTTGATACACCCGGAACCAATACAATAATTAAGCACCACCAAGAGATAACTCAGAAATTTGTGCCAAACAGTGATTTGGTTTTATTTGTCTTCCCGGCAAAAAATCCACATACACAAAGCGCTTGGGATTTACTCGATTTTGTTAGTGAAGAATGGAAAAAGAAAGTTGTATTTGTTTTGCAACAAGCTGATTTAGCAAGACCGGATGAGCTTAAAACCAATATAGAAAAAGTAAAAGAGTACGCAATTAAAAGAGGAATTGAATCACCAATCGTTTTTACAACTTCTGCAATTTTAGAATTGGAAGGAAAGGAAAATAGCGGATTTGAAGAAGTGAGAAACTTTATTCACAATACAATTACGGGCGGCAAGCATTTGAAGTTAAAATTGCAATCAATTTTAGATACTTCTGATCAAGTAATTTCAAAATCCGGAGAAAGTTTAAAACAGCTAAAAGCCACTCTGGATAAAGATATGGCGTTTGCACTTAAAATTAAATTACGTTTAGAAACCGGAGAAAAGCATTCTACTTATGAAATCAAATCTTTGGTAGAACGGCTTGTCTCAAACTATGATAAAATCTCTTATGAAGTTAAAGATGAGTTTGAAGAAGGATTATCAATTGTTTCATTATTTAAAAGAACATTTGGTGCAATATTTAATAAAGATAGTTCAATTAAAAGTTGGATTGAAGAATTACAAAAACGATTTGAGAATAATCTAAAAATTCCTTTGAAGAAATTGCAGATGACGGAGCTAAACATTTTCTAAACGGCATTCGCCAGTTGCTCCAAACCTTAATTGATGAGCTTGATATTAAAGAGCAGCAAAAAATTAAAAAGGATGAACTATATATAAAAATTGGAGAAGAGCGCGGTGAGGTTATTCAAGATGTAAAATTAAAAGTTACCGATCTTTTAGCAAATGATTCATTCACAACATTTTAAATTCAAATCCATCTAACCTAGCACCAACGGCAATGGGCGGCGGCTTGCTAACCATAATTGGAGCAATAATTTTATCAACAACGCAAATTGCTTTTTAGATATTACCGGAGGCATTCTAACCGGAGCCGGATTATTAATTGCGGGGGGAGTTTTGCTTTTAAAAAATCTAAAATAATAAAGCAATTTAAAGAAGGGTTAGATTCAGGTAAAACTAAATTTCAACGAGAACTTTCTGATAAGTTAAACAGAAAACTAAGTTTAATTTATGAAGATATTAATCGCAGTTTTATTCCATTTTACGAATACACAGAAAGTGAGAAAAATAGATTACTTCCGCTGATTGAAAAATCAAAAACCGTGAGTGATAAATTCTTAAAATTGAAGAATGAGATAAATTCAGGGTTGTGAACCAGAACATAGGGTATGCAAACATTATTTATTTTAACACATTATAATTTTCCGCCTTAACAGTAAATTACTCAGGTAATGCATGTTTATTTAAATAATAATTAGAAATAATTCATCAATTTACTGTTCTAACAGTATATACTCTTGATATTTAATAAATAATACTATATTTTCGAATAAACTAAATATATTACTGTTTTAACAGTATTAATTGATTGAAATGAATGAAATATCACAAATAGTAAAATTCCACCGAAAAAAAGTGGACTAACCCAAAAACAGCTTGCTGATCTTGCCGGAGTTGGTAAAACCGTAATTTTTGATATTGAAAAGGAAAAGAAACAATTCAGTTTTTAACTTTGCAAAAAGTATTAACTATTTTGAATATTTCTCTAGAATTCAAAAGTCCATTGATGAAACAAATAAATGAAAAAAAAGCAAAAATATATAACTTTGGCAAATTTGCTGGAATCTTAACTGAGGAAGAAAATAGATTCACATTTAGATATGATGAAAATTATTCCGGTCAGCCCATTTCCTTATCAATGCCAACTTCTAATAAAGAATATTTTTTGAAAACTTTCCTCCCTTTTTTTTGATGGATTGCTTCCCGAAGGAAATCAACTTGAAGCACTACTTAGACAAACAAAAATTGACCGAAATGATTTTCTTTCTCAACTAATTGTTATTGGACAAGATCTTGTTGGCTCAGTTACAGTTGAGGCATATTAATGAATATTTGTCCAATTACATATCAACAAATCCAATCCGGAAAATATTCTAAAGAAGGAATAAAATTACTTTCAAGAAATTTAACATCACTTAAAGATTTAGATTATACAAAAGAAGAACAACTTCAAGAAGCTGCAACAAGAGCTACTAAGCTTTCAATACAAGGTGTCCAGCCAAAACTTAGTGCAAAGATAAATGTAAAAAAATCTGCTTTTGAACTTATTGATAAAGGTGGAACATTTATTTTAAAACCGCAAAATTTTATTTTTCCTCAATTACCGGAAAACGAAGATTTAACAATGAGATTAGCTTCTGAAATTGAACTAGAAATTCCACTTCATGGAATGATTTATTCAAAAGATAATTCTCTAACATATTTTATAAAACGTTTCGATAGATTTGGCAAAAACAAAAAAAAAAGCTGTAGAAGACTTTGCGCAATTAGCGGGTAAAAATAGAGATACCAAATACAATTATAGTATGGAAAAGCTTGTAAAAATTATTGATGAGTTCTGCACTTTTCCAGCAATAGAAAAAGTGAAAATTTTCAAACTCACTTTGTTTAATTTTCTGATTGGAAATGAGGATATGCATTTAAAAAACTTTTCGTTAATTATCAATAATGGAAAGATAGAACTTTCTCCACATTATGATTTAATAAATACAACAATTGCAATAAAAAACACAATTGAAGAAATTGCATTGCCGATAAATGGCAAGAAAAAAAGGAAAATTATAAAAAAATGATATTATAGAATACTACGGGATTGAAACACTTAACTTAAATCGCAAAATTATTGATCAAATTTTAGAGTTAATTTTTCAAGTAAAAAAGCACTGGCAACATTTAATTGAAATAAGTTTTTTATCAGAAAATATGAAAGAAAAGTATCTAATTCTGTTGAATCAAAGATTGGAAAGAATTTATAAGTAACCATATGAAAGAACTAAACTTTCAACCCGCAAAAACCAAAGAAGATTTCAGAAAAAAATTATAAACTGCATGATCTTGCAGAATATCATGGCAAAAATTTATTTTCACAGTGGGGAATTGATTTTAAAGATTTTGGAAAAGACCGACGCTTTGAAAAAGTTTGGGAAAAAGGTGAAGATAAACCAGATACTTTAGCAGAAGGTGAAAACCTAAAATTTCTTGTTGATTGGAAAGGTAAAGCAACTGAAGCCTTCTGGGTAAACAAGCGCGCAATTGAATCATACAAAAATTGGGGGCAATAAGTTAAATCTTCCAGTTGTAATTTGTTTCTTCTTATTTGATAAAAATATTAATCTTAAAGACAGAAGATTTGCTTTATTATCAAAACATAAATATGAAATTGTAAATAACAAAGCTTGGGATAAAAACGAAGTTGTTAAATTTAGCAGTGATTTACCAAAATTTACAAAATCAAATTTGATGAAAGAACTTAAGCAAATCAATAAATAAAATAGGCTTGGTTTTTTTTGACTATCAATATCACTTCATTTCATAAAAATTATATTTATATTAACCCCAATTTTTTAGAGGAAGAATTTTTATGCGGCAATTATTTTTAACTATTCTTATTTCAGTCACAATAGGCGCAAATATTTTTGCTAATCCAAATGTTGTTAAAAAAATAATTCATATTATTATGCAAATAGAATAGTTGTAAAGCTTAAAAATCAAAATATTTTAGAAAAGAACTCCACTCAACTTTTTAAGAAACTTGGAATCCAAAAATTAAATCAAACATTTAATGTTTCAGAGCAATCCTCGGCTTCAGAACTTAGAAATATTTTTACATATGAATTTTTTGCTCCTTATGAAATGGAGTATGTTTTAAAAGAAATAAAAAAAATAAAAGCATTTGAATGGGCAGAACCACAATTCTTATATGAAACAACATTTATTCCGAACGATCCAGATTTTACAAATTCTCAACAATATTTAAATGTAATAAAGGCTAAGGAAGCTTGGGACGTAAATACCGGAAGTGAAGAAATTATTATCGCAATTGTTGATACAGGCATCGATTGGGAACATCCAGATCTTGCTGCAAATATTTGGAATAATCCAAATGAGATTGCAGGCAATGGAGTTGATGATGACAACAATGGTTTTATCGATGATATACGGGGTTGGGATTTTGGCGGATTAAGCGGAACTGCGGACAATAATCCTAAAGAAGATAGAGCAGATCATGGTACTTTAGTAGCCGGATTTGCAAGTGCTGTAACTAATAATGGAATTGGAATTGCCTCAATTGGTTATAAAAGTAAATTGATGGCCGTAAAAGCCGCACAGGATGATATTAGAAATAATGATGAAATAGCGCTTGTTGCTTATGGCTACGAGGGAATTATTTATGCAGCTGATAACGGAGCAAAAATAATTAATTGCAGTTGGGGAAGCAACAGCTATTCACTTGCTGCTCAAGCAGTTGTTGATTATGCAGTTTCTAAAGGTGCCTTAATTGTTGCTGCAGCCGGAAATGATAATGCATCCCAAGGTTTTTATCCTGCAGGGCTTAATGGGGTTTTATCCGTAGCTGCGACTGATAATTCTGATACAAGGGCATGGTTTTCAAATTATGGGAATAAAGTTGATGTTTGTGCTCCAGGAGTTAGTATTTATTCAACTTGGCAAGATAGTCCTTTTTATCATACAACAAGCGGGACCTCACTCTCATCACCAATAGCAGCAGGATTGGCTGCATTGGTTGTAAATCAATTCCCCAATTTCACTCCATTGCAAATTGGTGAACAAATAAGAGTTAACTCAGATAATATTGATAATGTAAATCTGAATTTTATAAAACAGTTAGGCTATGGGAGAATAAATGCATACAAAGCTTTAACAAATGCGAATTCAAAATCGGTTAGAATTTCTGACATTGTTTTTATTGAAATTGGCGATGACGATGGTATCTTTGAATCCGGGGAATCTGTAAAAATTGTTCCTACTTTTACAAATTATTTAGATCCGCTGGCAAATCTAACTGCAATTCTATCAAGTGATAATTCAAATGTGGAAATAGCTAATAACGGCGGAAGTATTGGAGCAATCTCAACATTACAAACAAAAAGTGTTAGCTCAGATTTTTATTTAATTAATATTCCTAGTAATGCAGAAGATAATGTTGATATTAATTTATTGCTTACTCTTGAAGATGGAACTTATCAGGATTTTGAGTGGATAACACTTAATATAAACCCAACTTATGAAATTCAATCAACTGAAAATTTATCCATTACCTTTACAAGTACTGGATCTATTGGTTTTGATGACTATCCAACCAATTTAAAGGGAAATGGACTGAGATATAAAAATGGTCCTAATGTAATGTTTGAAGGAGCTTTGCTTTATGGTACATCTGAAAATACAATTGTAAGCTCTGCACGAAATGTTGATGGAGATAAGGATAATGATTTCCTATTAATTACACCAATAAAAACTATTTTGAGTGGTGGAATCGCCGATAAACAAACGATAGCAAAATTTAATGATGCCAATGCTTCGCCTAAAAGTTTGGGGATTGAAACTGAATTTTCTTCATACTCCTATTCTGATATTGAGGATGCAGACTATATGTTTGTTCGTTATTCTTTAACAAATACTACTGATAATGTAATAGATAGTTTTCATATTGGGCAGTACTGGGATTTTGACATTGATGAAAATAGCTATGATGACGATATGGCAGCATATGATGTAGTGAATAATTTTGGTTATGTTTTTGATAGTGGAAATAGTGCGAATCCAATATCGACCTATGTAGGTTTGGCATTGCTCTCAGAAGGCACTACAAGTTATTTTGCTATGAACGATAAAGGCGAAGGTAATCCAACAATTTCTTGGGATGGATTTTCAGACTTTGAAAAGTGGACTGCATTAACAAGTGAAATGAATCATACCCTAACTGGTCCGAATGATATCTCAGTAGTAATTTCTGGCGGACCTTATTCTCTTATTCCAAATGTTAAACAAGATTTTGATTTTTTGATTGCAGCAGGAGATGATTTAGAAAATCTTACTCAATCTGTTATTCGTGCAAAACAAAAATATGCCGAGGCATTAACGGATATAAAGTTTGTCGATGAGGCTATCTCAGAAAATTTTGAATTAAAGCAAAATTATCCAAATCCGTTTAATCCAACTACTATTATTAATTATACAATTCCAGCTTCTCCTATTTCTGGATTGATTACTCTTAAAATATATGACGTTTTGGGGAAAGAAGTTGTATCGCTTGTAAATCAACAGCAGCAACCTGGAAATTATGAAATATCTTTTAACGCTAATAATTTGTCAAGCGGTGTTTATTACTATCAGCTTAAAGCTGGTAATTTTATCCAAACTAAAAAATTAATTTTATTGAAGTAAGAAAATCTAAAATTTATTTAGATAAAGCCCTATGATATAAAGCCATGTATTCTTTGGCCGAATTTTTCCATGAGTAATCTTTGCTCATTCCATTGGACTGAATCTTTCTCCAAACCAACTCATTTTTGAAATCATTAATTGCTCTTTTTACAGATTGTAATAATGCGGAGGCAGAATATTCATAAAAAGAAAATCCGGTTCCGGTATCTTCGCCATAAGCATTGTATTCATTCCAATCTTGAACTGTATCAGCCAAACCGCCGGTTTTTCTAACAACAGGAACAGTTCCATATTTTAACGAATATATTTGATTCAATCCGCAAGGTTCATACTGGGAAGGCATTAAAAATATATCTGATCCGGCTTCTATTAAGTGAGCAAGCTCTTCGCTATATCCAAAAAATGCAGCAAGTTTTTTGGGCGCAAATAAAGCAGCTTGTTGAAATATTTCTTCAAAATGTTTTTCTCCACTACCTAAAAGAATAATTTGAATTTTCAAATTTAGCAGCTCTGGCAGGGCTTCAACAATAATATCAACTCCTTTTTGAGAAACTAATCTTGTTACAATTCCAATTAAAGGAATATCAGAATTAAAAGGAAGACCGACTTTGTCTAACAAATACTTTTTGTTTTTGGCTTTTCCGCTTAAATCATTTGCGGAAAATTTATGTGGAATATATTTATCAACTTCAGGATTCCAAATGTTATAATCAACTCCATTTATAATTCCATAGTAATCTTCTGTACGGTGCCATAAGTATCCAACCATTCCCGCGCCATACTCGGGGGTTAATAATTCTTTGGCATAAGTTTCACTAACTGTATTGATAACATCAGAATATAAAATTGCACACTTTAAAAAATTAGAATCATTTTCATGAACTAAAACTCCACCATTCTCATAGAGATGTTTTGGCAATTCTGCCCGTTTATATGACTCTAAAGAAAATCTGCCTTGATAACCAATATTATGAATTGTAAAAACAGTTTTAGTTTTATGGAACAAACTATCCCAGCCATAGACTTCTCTCAATAAAACCGGTATCAATCCAGTTTGCCAATCATTCGTGTGTAAAATATCTGGCGACCAGCCAAGCTTCTGCATAATCTGGATAACAGCTTTAGAAAATAAAATAAAACGTTCGTCTTCATCCCAATCTGAAGTATAAAGTTTCTTGCGATGAAAAAATGGTGGATAATGCACAAAGTAAGCGTCAACTTTTGAGTTTGGTAGTTTGCCGTAAAACACATGAACGCTATGCATGAAGCCGTTAAGACTTATTTTTAACTCGCCAATTAAAGAATCGTAATGATGACCGTATTCATACTCGTTTACTTCATAATATTTTGGCATAAATACTTTTACTTCATTACCTAGTTTTGCTAATTCTTTTGGCAAAGTTCCGCAAACATCTGCCAATCCGCCGGTTTTAGCAAAAGGAATCATTTCGCTTGATGCAAAGGCTATTTTCATAATTTAACTATTTTCGGTTTGTTAGTTCCTAAAGATAAGAATTAAAATATTTATTCACTTTACAATAATTTAAACAATCGATTTTATTCTAACATCAACGGCAAATAATTTATCGTTTTGGTCAATAATTATAGGGTTAAAATCAAATTCTAAAACATTTTCATTTTCTATTAACAATTTTGCAGAAGAACTTATAATACTTTTAAGTTTTGTAAAATTAATTCCCTTCTCGCCGCGAACTCCATTTAGTATCTTTCCAATATTAGTATTAAAAATCATTTCATCAATATCATTTTCTGATAAATATGCAGATCTAATTTTGGTATCATTTAAAACTTCAACATACTTTCCGCCAGAACCGAACATAATAATTGGACCAAAAGAGGGATCTCTAAATCCGCCGATTAACAACTCATGTTTAGTTGCAATATAAGGTTGAATCAATAATTTTTCTAATTCAATTTTATTTTTTTTAAAGGAATTTTTAATTTCGCTTAACGCAGCTAATAATTCATCAAAATTATTAAGGTTTAATTTTACAGCATCTAATTCTGATTTATGTATTACATTCTTGCTTATACCCTTTAGAACTAAAGGATATTTTATTTTTTTTGTGTTTTCTACTTGACTAAGAGATAGAATTTGATTTTTTACAATAGGAATGTTGTATTTCCGGCAAATCTTATCAATTTCAACTTGATTTAAGAATAGTGAATCTGTTTTATTATATTTTTTATTTTCACCAAATTGAAATTTTATATTTTTCTTTTCTTGATGTAATAAAATATTTGAAATAATTTCTGCCGGATCTTCCGGATTTCTAAAAATTGGTAAACCTAATTTCGATTCATTTCTGTATATTTCCCAAAACTCGGGAAGCGGCATGCAAACTTGGTAAATTGGTTTATCCGATTTAATTGAACTTACTGATTCTATAACTTCAAAAGCGTTTACCATTACTGGTTCAACAAATATCGAGATTATTGCATCAACATTTTTATCCTTTAGAATTATTTCATTAACCTTTTTATATACATCAGCACTTCCTCCTGGCAATAAATCAACCGGATTATTTACGCTTCCTTCTGGGTGAACAATTTCTCGTAATTTTGATTTTGTAAAATCAGTTAACTCAGCCAACTTCAAATTTCGCTCTTCAAGCTTATCAACGGCTAAAATTGCTGGTCCTCCGGCGTTAGTAACTACTGCAATATTTTTTCCCTTTGGCAGTGGAAAATACTCAAAACCTTTTGCAGTATTAAACATTTCATTTAGGGTTTTAGCTCTAATTATACCAAACTGTTTTAAAAGTGCGTCAATAATTTTGTCATTGCTGCTCAAGGCTCCTGTGTGAGAGCTCGCTGCTTTCATTCCGGCATCGGATTTCCCTGCTTTTAAAACAATAATCGGTTTACGTTTTTTTGTTTGCTGAACTAATTTTAAAAAGTCAAATCCATTTTCAAAACTTTCTAAATAAAGAGTAATTACATTTATGTTTTTATCTTCAAGCCAAAATTTTACAATGTCATTTTCAGAAATATCTGCTTTATTTCCAACGCTTAAAAAGTGAGCAAACTTAATATCCGTTTCCCTTAAAGAATTAAGAACTGCAGCACCCAAAGCTCCACTTTGCGATAAGAATCCAACGCTTCCGGTTTTTGGTTTTTCGGCAACAAAGGTTGCATTAAGTTTTATATTATCTAATGTGTTAATAACTCCCATGCAATTTGGACCAACTAACCGCACATTATTTTTTCTAATTATTTCAATGATTTTAACTTCTTGTTCTTTTCCTTCTTCGCCTGTTTCTCTAAAGCCGGCTGTGATTAAAATAATAGATTTTACCTTTTTCTTTATTAAATCATTAATTGAGCTTTCTACAAATATTTTTGGTACCACTATTATTGCTAAATCAATTTTATCATAAATCTCTAAAATATTTTTATAACATTTATAATCTAAGACCTTGTCTGCTTTTGGATTTACGGGAAAAACTTTTCCGGTAAATGAATATTCTTTAATGGATTTTAATAACTCGTAACCAATGCTTTTTTCTTTTGAGGAGGCACCAACCACACAAATTGACGAAGGATAAAAAATATGTTTAATTTTTGAATTCATTAGATTATCCTTCAAATTCAGAAATTGATTTAATTAAATCAAGTCTAATGTTTTGATTTGAAAATTTGATATATTCTGCACCTTTTGAGGAAAAGATATTTTCAATAAAGCCTGTTAATTTTAATTCATTATTTTCATTATCAAAAAAAATAATTTTTAAATTTCTTTTTTGAACGGCAAGGCTTTCAATTCTATCATATAAAGAGCAACTTATTGGATTGTATTTCATAAGTAAATTAATTTTGTTTGAAAACAAATTTATAAAGACTATTTGTATTTAGCATATCATTTGTTTTGCTTATTTTATAAAATTCAATTTGAAAGAAGTTTTAATAATTATTAGGAAATACTATGCACAATTTTTATAAAAGCTACAAAAGTCTTTTCGTCACATTTTTTCTTTTTATTCTTTTAACAAATTGTTCTGAAAGTACAACGAGTGCTGATTTAGTTTTACTTAATGGAAAAATAATTTCTGTTGATTCAAACAATTCGATTTACGAAGCTATTGCCATTAGGTCGGATACCATTATGGCGTTAGGATCAAATGAATTAATTAAAAAATTTATTGGTGATTCAACCAAAACAATAGATCTTAAAAATGCAACAATTATTCCAGGATTCATAGATAGCCATGCGCACTTAATAGGAACGGGTCAGTCATTGATGAATTTAGACTTATCTACCGCAAAAAATTGGGACGAAGTTGTTTTAATGGTTGCCCAAACAGCAAGCAAATTGAAAAATGGTGAGTGGATAATTGGCAGAGGTTGGCATCAAGAAAAGTGGAATGCGGCACCGAGAGAAAATATTGAAGGTTTCCCTTTACATAAAGAACTTAGTGAAGCAACTCCGGATAATCCGGTTTTGCTATCTCATGCAAGTGGACATGCAATATTTGCAAATGCATACGCGATGAATTTAGCCAATATATCAAATGATACAAAAGATCCAGATGGCGGTACTATTATCAGAGATGAAGAAGGCAACCCAATTGGCGTATTTAGTGAAGAAGCGGCAGGAATAATTTACAAAAAGTATAATGAATCTTTATCGCAAAAAACGAAGCAAGAACTTGATCAATCCTTAAAACACTCAATTAAATTAACTAACGATGAATGTATTAAAAATGGAATTACAACTTTTCATGATGCGGGAATTTCTTTTAAGGAATTAAATATTCTCCGAGAAATGATTGATTCAAATCAAATTGATATTCGTCTTTACGAAATGTTGGGTGAAAATTATGAAATGCTAAAAGACTCTTTAAGAAAATATCAAGTAGTGGGATATGGTAAAAATCATCTAACAGTTCGCTCAATTAAAATTTATATGGATGGTGCGTTAGGTTCAAGAGGAGCTTGGTTCTTGGAACCATATACAGATATGCCTGAACATTATGGACTTAACACAACACCAATTTCAGAGATTAAATCAATAGTAAAACTTGCAGCTGAAAATGATTTTCAAGTTTGCACACATGCTATCGGTGATAGAGGAAATAGAGAGATTTTGAATATTTATGAAAATGAACAGAATAATTATTCCACCGGATATAATTTCAGATGGAGAATAGAACATGCTCAGCATTTAAATCCGGCAGATATTGAAAGGTTTAGCCAGCTTGGAGTAATCGCTTCTATGCAGGGAATTCATTGCACATCTGATGCTCCTTTTGTTGAGAAACGTTTAGGAAAAGATCGTGCTGAAAATGGAGCCTATGTTTGGCAGTCTTTAATAAAATCTGGAGCAATAATCTGTAACGGAACTGATTCGCCAGTTGAAAGTATAAATCCATTGCAAAATTATTATGCTACTGTAACAAGAAAAACCAAAGATGGAAATTATTTCTATGAAAATCAAAAAATGACTAGGATTGAGGCGTTGAGATCATATACTATTAATGGGGCATATGCAGCTTTTGAAGAAAATATTAAAGGGAGTCTAGAGGTCGGAAAATTAGCAGACATAACAGTTTTATCAAAAGATATATTAACAATTCCAGATGATGAAATTTTAAACACTGAAGTTTTATATACAATTATTGGCGGTAAAATCTGTTATGCAAAATAACAGTCTATCTGAATTAATTGAAAACACTATAAATGAAGATGCGGCAATACTTCAAAAAATTGAATTGCCAAATATTAAAAAACGCGTAAGAATTTATTTAAAGAGAGAGGATTTACTTCATCCAATAATTTCAGGAAATAAATGGCGCAAACTAAAATATAGTTTGCTTAAAGCTAATGAGGAAGGGCATAAAAAATTATTAACTTTTGGTGGAGCTTATTCAAATCATATTCACGCAACAGCCGGCGCCGGAAGTATTTTTGGATTTAACACAATTGGAATTATTAGAGGTGAGCAGACTCTTCCATTAAATTCAACCTTGACAGAGGCAAAAAAATATGGTATGCGAATTGAATATGTTGATAGAAAAAGTTACAGAAATAAAACACAACCAAAATTTACTGAATCATTAAAAGAAAAATTTGGAGACTTTTACTTAATTCCAGAAGGTGGCACAAATCAGCTTGCAGTAAAAGGCTGCACTGAAATTATTGATAACATAAACATTGATTATGATTATATTTTTGCTGCGTGCGGTACTGGTGGAACTTTATCCGGTTTAATTTGTGCACTTAATGGAAATAAAAAAATTTATGGTATTCCAGTATTAAAAGGTGCTGGATTTCTTCAACAGGAGATAGAAGAACATGTTCTTAAATTCTCAAGGAATAAATATAATAATTGGGACTTAAAATTAGATTTTCATTGTGGAGGTTACGCCAAAATAAATAAGGAGCTTGTAAACTTTATATATGAGTTTGAGGAATTAAATAAAATTCAAGTCGAAACCAATTTACACAGCTAAAATGTTATTCGGAATAAAAGCAATGATTGAGAATAATGAAATTCCGGAAGACTCTACAATAATTGCACTTCATACTGGAGGATTACAAGGTAGAGCTGGAATGAAAGAAAAAAAATAATTAAATATTTATCTTAAAATATCAAAAGAAAAAAAAATTAAATGAGAGAACAAAAATGAACCGAACAAATAAAATATTTTTTATTGATATTAATTTTTACCAGTACAATTGCTTTTGCACAAAAAAAGTGTTCCACGTTTAAGTCCCAAATGTTATGTTGGTCAAACAGTTGGATATACAAATGTTGAAATTACATATAGCTCACCCGGTGTAAAAAAGAAAGAACAATCTGGGGAGAGCTTGTTCCATATAATGAAGTATGGAGAACCGGTGCAAACGAAGCAACAACAATTGAGTTCGATAATGATGTAACAATCAAAGGAAAGTTAATTCCGGCAGGCAAATATTCTCTTTTTACAATTCCAACTAAAAATGATTGGACAGTTATTCTGAATAAAGAATACGATCAATGGGGAGCTTTTAAGTATAACAAAGAGGAAGACTTTTTCAGATTCAAAGCAACTCCGCAAAAAAATGATTTTGTTGAAAGACTAAAAATTTGTATCAACTATAAAGAACCTTATATTTCTGAGGTTTATATAATGTGGGAAAAACTAAAAATTTCTTTTGAAGTAAAATCAAATTCAAATCAAAACAAATAAAATGAGTTATGAAAAATTTTGAAATACCTGTTTATTATAAAAGTTCATTGATTCAAAAAATTAAGGAACTTAGAAAAAATAAAGATCATTATAAAAAAGATTTTACTCCTACTATTTTGGAGTTTGGCGCAATTGACATTTACCTTGCTCGGCATTTTGGTTTTTGTTATGGAGTTGAGAACGCTATTGAAATTGCTTATAAAACAATTGAAGAAAATCCGGATAAGAAAATTTATCTCTTAAGTGAAATGATTCACAACCAAGGTGTAAATGCAGATTTACAAGCCAATGGTGTTGATTTTATTATGGATTCCTTTGGAAACCAAATAATTGATTGGGATGAGATTAGCTCAAACGATATTGTAGTTATTCCAGCTTTTGGTACAACTTTAGAAACTGAAAAGATATTGAAAGAAAGAAATATTGATACTCTTCAATACAATACCACTTGCCCTTTTGTGGAAAAAGTTTGGAAAAAATCTAACTCACTTGGTACAGAAGATTTTTCAGTAATAATTCACGGAAAAGCAAATCATGAAGAAACTAAGGCAACTTTTTCGCACGCTAAAGAAAATTCACCAAGTGTAATTGTTAGAGATTTGGAAGAAACAAAATTGTTATCAAAAATAATCCTTGGCGAAATTGAAAAAAATGAATTTTACAAAATATTTAAAAATAAACATTCAATAAATTTTGATGTTGAAAAAGACTTTTCTAAAATTGGTGTTGTAAACCAGACCACCATGCTTGCCTCTGAAACCGAAGAGATTGCAAATTGTTTAAAAGAAACAATGATTAAAAAATTCGGCGGTGAGAATTTAAATTCTCATTTTGCAGATACTAGAGATACTTTGTGTTATGCAACCAATGATAATCAACAAGCCACAATTGAACTTTTAAAGGAAGATGTTGATATGGCAATTGTTGTTGGTGGATATAACAGCTCAAACACTTCTCATATAGTTGAACTTTTACAAGAAAAATTTCCGACTTATTTTATTTCTGATCAATCAAAAATAATCTCTAAAGATAAAATTCAGCATTTTGATAGAAGTGTAAAAGAAGAGAAAATCACTTTCGATTATTTGCAGCAAAAAGAAAATATTAAAGTGGTGTTAACAAGTGGAGCTTCTTGCCCGGACTCTGTTGTGGAAGCAGTTTTGTTTAAGCTATTATCCTTCTTTGGCAAAGAGAAATCTGTTGAGGAAATAATAAATATGGTTATAAAAAATATAGTTAAGCAAAAAAAAGGCTCAACAAAGTTGAGCCTTTTTTTAATTTTAAAGATTCACAGCTTTACACTATGAGTTAAATACAGAACTTTTTCTTAAATTTTTAGTTAATAAATAGTAGAAAATTACTCTATATTTATTTCGATTACTTGATCCAAAAGTTTCACAAACTTTTTTAATTGCCGCATCTAAATTAGGACCATCCTTCATTCCTAATTTTTTAATTAAAAAGTTATTTTTCACCCTAGCCAATTCTACTTTATCTCCGCAAGACACTCGTTTAGCATCTTCCCTAAAGATTGCAGGACCTTGTGATTTAGCAATTGCAGCAAGCAATTTATCATCAATAGTTTTCATCCCTAATTTTTCGGTCATTTGTTTTTTTTTAACATGACTAGTTCATCATCAAACTTTCCCATGGGGGTCTCCTTTTTTGGTTAAAGATTGAATTAACAAGTTAATTTTTTTTTTTTTGAAATATTCAAAATTATTTTACTAAAAATATTTTCAATTGAAATAAATTTATTCCCAATCTAAATATTTATCCTCATGTAAAAGTTCTTGTAATCTTCTGTTGATGATTTCATTTTTGTTTTTCAAACGGACTTCTAAAGATTTTTTTAATTCAACTAATTCTTGTTCTAATTCAGCAACTTGATTTTTTCGTTCTACTTCTTTTTCGGTAAACAGTTCACTTACTTTTTGTTTAAGTTCATTTTTAATTTTTTCTTTCTCAGTTTTATTTGCTTTTTCATATTGAGCAGCCAGCGATTCAGTTTTAACTTCTAACTCAAAAATTCGTTTTTCTCTTTCATGCATTTCCTTTTCTCGCTTTACAAGGTAAGGAAATTCCATATTCTTAAATTGAGATTCTCTTAATAAATCCAAATACTTTTGTTTATCAAAACTCTGTATTACTTTTAACTCTTTTTGTAGTTCTTTGTTTAATTTTTGTAAAAGCTCATTCTGAGTATTTTGATCCATTTCCTGAAAGTCTTGAAACTCAAAGTCGAAATCAAAATTAGGCGGAGCCGGTGGCGCAGGCATTTGTTCTTTTTCTTGACTGAACAAAAATGTTGGAAGAATTAGCATTAAGATTAAAATCATTTTTTTAGATAATACATTTTTCATTTTACACCTCTTTGGTTTTATAATTTTTTACTGTTAATATCTTTTTTAAGTTCATCGATATTATTTCCTATTAGATTTATATTTTTATCTACATTTTCAGGATTCAATCCATACTTTGTATAACGCTTATAGTCGTCATCCTTAGCTAACCTTAGTAAGTTTTCTACTTTACTAATTTTTTTATCAACGTAAATGGGGTTCCATTCTAAAAGCTGATTATTTATAGTATTAGTTAATTGCTCAACAGGATTAGGACGATTAGAAACTATTGATATAATTATTGCTGCAACAATCAAAAAACTTGCAAAGGCAATTTTGCCAAATATGAATTCGTACTCACTTGAAAATAAACCGGCAAAGAAGCTTTTTAATTTTTCTAAAAATGAATTATTGGCAATTGCTTTTTCAATCATTAAATCGTAAGTATCTTCGCTTAAGCTAATATTTATATTGCTTCTATAAGTATTGCCAATATCTAAACAGTCATTTAAATAATTTCTTAACTCTTGATGTTCATTAATTTTATGATCCCAAAAAGCTCGTCTTTTTTCCGAAAGCTCATTATCTAGATAAAGCCAAACTTCTTTTTCAAAAGTTTTATATAATTGCTTTTCTTCTTGGTTCATTTTTTACTTCCAATTGTTTTTTTATTTTTTTTATTGCGTAATGCATGTGACTAATTACTGTGTTCAAAGGTTCGTTTATTGTTTCTGCAATTTCTTTAAAAGTTAAATCTCCGTGTTGTCGCAAAAGAAATACTGCTTTTTGTTTTTCAGAAAGTCCATCTACTGATTCATTAATTAATCTAATCTGTTCTTCTCTTATAATTTCTTCATCCGGTTTATTTGGGGCATGCATTTCAAAATTATCTACTATTGAAGAAAACAAGTTATCTTTCTTTCTTCTTCTTATTGAATCCATTGCTACGTTGTGCCCAATTGTAAATAACCAAGATGAAAATTTTTGTTGATGATTATATTTTTTCAATCCTTTCCAAACCTTAATTAACGTTTCTTGAAACATTTCCTCAGCTTCAAAACGAGAATTGCTATAGCGCCACATATAGCCAAATAATTGGCTGCGATAATTATTTATTAATTGCTTAAAGGCTATTCCATCACCGCGTAAGCATTTATCTATAAGTTGATTTTCCTGCATTAGCTCTCGTTCCTCTAATAGTGTAAACGAAAATTTGGGAAGTTTATTGTATTTGTTTTTTAAGAACAGAAAAAAATAAAATTACCCAATTAATTTAATAATCAGGTAATTTATGATAATTATAGTGGCAAATAAGAATTGTAATTTAAACTAAGAGGCAATCTGTTGAAATTTATAAGTGTGAACGGTTTTGCCTAAAGGGATATAAATTTTAAGAAATTTTGCATTTGGATTTATAGGCATGTAAAATATACCACCGATATCCTCATTTTCTTCTAATTCAGTTTTTCTAAGCACTTCGTTTTTCCAATAAGATTTTTGCGATTTTAAATAATCAATATCATTTTCGTAATCGATTTTTTCTCCAATATGATTACCAGTGAAAATAACTACATTCTCTAAAACTTCCTCGGCGTCGTTGTTGTCATTATCTGTTAAATCTGCTACAGTATTGAACAAAGAGAACACTATGTTTAATCCTGTTGCAACATCATGCTCGGTTTCTCTTTCTTGTATGTTTTTGTTCAAGATATAAATCTGTTCTTCTGGATCAACTGCATAGATTTTCGGAACATCAATCTGTTTTTTATTTTCATCATAAACTTTTACATAAATAGTTTTAGGATCAAGAAGGAGAGTTTCTTGATTTTTATTTTGAACATATAAATAAAACATAAACTCTTTATCGGTTTTGTCTTCAAAAGAGAGTGCAGATAATGCAAAATCATCTTCTTTTTCAATTACGTTTCTTCCCATTTCTAACTTAGAATCTTCATCTGGATCTAGTGTGAAATAAGTAGTTCCGCAATTTGTTAATCCAAATATTAAAAATGATAAGATTAATGTTTTGGTAAGTGTTTTCATTTTAATAACTCTTAAATTATTATTTTCTTCTAAAATGGATCAATAAGAATGCCAAATAATTGAGTGCATTATTTTATATTAATTTAGGAATAAGAGTTGTCAGTGCTCACTTTTGTAAAAAGTATGTTTACTTAAGTAGGCAAAATTTATGATTTTATTTTGAGGACAAATGGAATAGAGCCAAATCCTAATAATGCGCTGATAAAATAAGTTGTGTGTAAAGAAAGGTAATCCGCAGATATTCCAATTAATGAAATTGTTATTGCGCTTGTCAAAAAATTTATGGTCATGAAAATACCATTTATAAAAGTAGGCAATTCGGAATTTGTTTCATTTATAAGCGCTAGTAAAACTGGTGTAAATGCGAATAGAAAAAAGCCCAGTAAAAGTAGTATTGCAAAAGAAAGAATGCCTGATGAAATTATAAATAAAAATAATAATATAGGATTAAGCAGAGCAGCAATTATTAGGGTCTTTCTCCTTCCAATTTTGTCGGAAATAGTTCCAGAGAAAAAAGTTCCTCCGGCGCCGGCAAGTTGAAAGATTGAAAGTGCGCCACCGGCAAACCACAAAGTGTTACCAGATTCAGTTAAGTAAACCGTTAAAAATGTTGAAATTGTTCCCTTAACAAGAGATGTAAAAAATAGAATTCCCATAATTATAATAAAGAGAGAAATGTGATCTTTAAAAATCGAATATATTTTTTTAGTTTCAAATTTATTTGAGGAACTAACTATTTCTAAATTTCTAAATTTAAAGTAAAGAATTATTGAAGCTGTTAATCCTATTGGAATAAGTTTATAAATCCCTTCTAATCCCCAAATAGAAACACCAGCTAAAACAACAAGTGGACCAACACTTCTTGCAAGCTCACCACCAAGCATAAAAAAGCTCATTCCTTTACCAATTCTATTGCCAGAAATTTGTTTAACCATAACCGGAGCTGGCACGTGAAAGGTTGATGCAGAAATTCCCATTACAAATAAAATTACTAATAAATAAAAATAACTCGGCGCAATTCCCAATAGACTCATTACAATTACAGTTACTGCCGGAGAAAAAATCACGAGATATTTTACGCTAACTCGGTCTGCCATTAAGCCAATTAAAGGATTTAGTAAAGATGGAAGCCTTTGAACTACGGTTAGGGAACCGGCTAAAGTATAAGACATACTTAGCTTTTCCATCAATAGAGGCAAAATTGGTGCTAAGAAAGATGAGTAAACATCATGCACAAAATGCATAAGTGAGATTAAAAAAATATTACCGGTTTGGAATTTTTTAGTTTCGTTCATTATATAGGAGTGTGTACAATTTCAATTTATATTTACGGTAAAATAATTAGTTCAATGGTTTTGGTAGAAAAAATATTTATTTACTTAATATTATATTTATCCTTGTACTTATAAACATGATATGCACCAAGCCCAACAGCAGCAGCTCCGGCGGCGTATCCTAAAACTTTTCCAACAAATCCTAAATCGGTACTTAAAGTTCCTTGTCTATATATCTGCATTGTTTGATTCATTTCGTTTCTAAGCTGCATCATTTCAGCCGGAACGGTTATTCTCTTTTCTTCAAAAGTTGGAAAAATGAATTGTGAATATTCGTCAAAAAACACTTCTTGTTTCATTGCAAGCAGAGGTGAAATTGCAAAAGAGTTGTTGTTAAATTTTAATTTGAACTCACTAAAATTTTTAGTAGAATCTTGTTTTGAATAAACACTATCCGTTTGGGCAAAACTTAAATTTGAAGTTAATGTAACTAAAATCAATAATATTTTTGATGTTCTTAGAATTCTCATAAGATATTTCCTAATACTATTTTTTCTCTTCTTTATATAATTCTAAAATATTTTTTGAACCTGCACCTAAACTAATAATTGTTCTCATTGCTAAATCGATTGGATATTTAATTCTATGCACATTTTTTGCCGGCAGGTGATATGAAAATCCCGCAGTCGGTGCTGGACCGGAAGGGATGAAAACCGTAAACCAACCATTAGTATGTTCCTCAGTAATAAACGCGGTTACTAAAGTTTCACCACCATATAAATTTACTAAAGCGACGCCGGAAAAAAGATTTTTTTGCGATCCAAATAACTGGACAATTGTTTCTTTAATAATTCTGTAACCCGGAACTTTTTCTAAAATTTTTCTTTCAAAATAACTATAAGAGGAATGACCGATTTTAGTCTTAATAAATAAACCAAGAAAAAAACAAATTCCTAGAAAAATTATAACTGATATAAGGAAAGCCAAAAATTCGTGAATTCTTGCAGCATCAACTAGCAGTTGAGATACCGGTTTTAGGTTGTTGGAAATGAGCTCAAACATCCAATTGAATGTAATTAATAAAATTACCAAAGGAAGAAATATTAAAAAACCGCCAAGAAATGTTGTTGTAATAAAAGATTTAATTCTTTGCATCAAACCCTCAATAAAAAAAAACATAATATGCAAAATATCAAAAATTATGTTAATGAATTTAGAAGCTGTTATAATTTTCTTATTTACTATCTTCAATTAAAATAATATGTTGTATCGGAATAATAAATTAAAAATCATGAGGTAAAAAAATGAATGAGAAAATGATTGTTAAAAATTCAATTGATATAAAAACATGTGCTTCCGTAGTTTGGGATGTTCTTATAAATCCTGCGAAAACAAAAAAATATATGTTTGGCTGCGAAACGGTTTCGGATTGGAAAGTTGGAAGTGACTTACTATGGGAAGGGAGTTTTGAAGGGAAGAAAATGGTTTTTGTAAAAGGAAAAATTGTAAAAATTGAACCGAACAAAATTCTAAAATATACGGTAATTGACCCAAATGCATCTTATCCAGATATTCCAGAAAATTATTTAAATGTTACTTATAACCTTTTTGAAGAAGGTGATAAAACAATTTTAATGGTTACTCAAGATGGATTTGAAAATGCTGCCGATGGCGAAAAAAGATTTAAAGACTCAAATAATAATGGTGAAGGCTGGAATCCTATTTTAATTGAAATTAAAAAATTGGCTGAAACAATTTGATTCCTTAAAAATTATTATTACTCGTCTAAACGTAAATACTTTCTAATTTTTATTATATCTATGTCATCATTTCCCTTAAATAAATCTAGAATTTTATCAATGGGAATCCCTCGAGTTTCCCCAAACTTGGAAGGCGGTGTTGGATATCTCTGTCTGAAATAATTCTGAAAATAATTTCTTAATCTATTAACAGCAATTTCTTCTTCAGTTTCAACTTTCGGGTTGTTTTTTAAATATTCCTTTGATGCATATTTTAACAATAATAAACTTGGATTATTAACAACGAATGAATCGAGTAAATGTGAAAAGTATTTTAAGGAATCGATTTCTGGACTTGTAATTGTATCAGCTTTTTCTTCGGTAATTTCAATTGAGTTCAAATTCTCTAAATCATCAATTACTTCTTTTCTGTTTTCTCCGGAGCGATTTTACGTTTTAATTTGTTGAATTATTAGGCAAAATCTTAGTTGATAAATTTTGTTTTTCATACTCTCTAAATTGAAAATTACAACATTTGATATTTTTCATAATATTCTTCGAAATAAATACACTAATAATTACAAATAATAATAAGTGAATAGTAATTCCAATTAATATTGACAAGTGAAATGTCGAGATTTTAAATTGATTTTCAATTTGCTGTTTTTTATGGATTACAATTATAAATAGTTTTATCATAATTGTTCCTCATATTGAAAAAATGCCAAAGTAAAAATTACAATATTTAGATAGCGGTCATAAGTTTTAAGCAATGAATTGATTACTAAATATCTCGTTAAGAACTGCATAAAAACCAGAAGTTGATTTAGTGAAGTCTTTTTACTATTTTATAAATTATTGTAATATTTAGGCACTCCATTTTGTAGACCTTAGTTTTATCTTACATAAGACTACTCAAATAAAACAAAAACAATTGTAAAGAAAAGACTGCTCATATGGCAAAAATAAGTTTTAATACATATCAAACAACAGGCTTTTATGATGAAATGTTTGATAAAGAAAATAATGTAAGATCTCATTATTCACTTTTTATGGAACGTTTGAAGAAGATGGATTGGAAAAGTCTTAATTCTCCAACATTCTACAGATAGAGCACAGCTATCTTTGGGAATGACTTTTAACGTATATAGTGATAATCAAGGAATAGAAAGAATTTTACATCTTGATATTATACCGAGAATCATAAGCGGAAGCGATTGGGATTTTCTTGAGAAAGGCTTAAAGCAAAGAATTTATGCATTGAATTTATTTATTGATGACATATATAACGAACAGAAAATACTTAAAGATAATATAATTCCAAAAGAGCTTGTGCTTTCAAGTGCCACATTTTTAAAACAATGTATGGGATTGAAAACTCCGGAAAAAGTTTGGTGCCATATTACTGGAACTGACTTAATTCGTGGAGGCGATGGACAATTTTATGTTCTTGAGGATAATTTAAGATGTCCATCCGGCGTGTCTTATATGTGAAAATAGAGAAATTCTCAAACGCACATTTCCCGAATTATTTCAGAAACTTCATATTAGACCTGTTTACAATTATACTCATGAATTACGAGATATGTTGGAATCATTAACCCCAATTAAACCTGCTACAATTGCAGTCTTAACTCCTGGCATTTATAATTCAGCATATTTTGAACATGCCTATTTAGCACAACAAATGGGCGCTGAATTAGTTGAAGGAAAAGATTTAGTAGTAAAAGATGATTTTGTTTACATGATTACAACAAAGGACTACAAAAATAGATGTAATTTATCGGAGAGTTGATGATGATTTTATTGATCCATTGGTGTTTAATAAAACTCTTTACTTGGGACACCTGGATTGTTTAACGCATATAGAAAAGGAAATGTTGTACTTGTAAATGCCCCAGGTACTGGCGTTGCTGATGATAAGGCTGTTTATGCATACATTCCAGAAATAATTAAATATTATTTAGGGAAGAAATTCTTTTGCCTAATGTTAAAACATATATCTGCGCTAAAGAAAAAGATTTAAAATATGTTATTGAAAATATACACAATCTTGTTGTTAAACAGACTGATGCTTCAGGTGGTTATGGAATGCTGATTGGTCCAAAATCTACAAAAGAAGAACATGCTTTATTTGTAAAAAAATAAAGAAGAATCCAAGAAATTATATTGCTCAACCGGTAATTAATTTATCTAGAGTTCCAACTTTAACCGATGGAGAAATTGAAGGAAGGCACGTTGACTTAAGACCATATGTTTTATATGGAAAGAAATTAAAATAATTCAGGTGCTCTTACACGTGTTGCTTTGAAGAAAGGTTCACTTGTTGTAAACTCTTCTCAAGGCGGCGGAAGTAAGGATACTTGGGTAATTGATAATCATTAAAAAGAATAATATGTTAAGTAGAGTTGCAGATACAATATATTGATGAATAGATACATCGAAAGAGCAGAAAACTACGCTCGATTTATGGATGTTAATTTTAATCTTTCATTAGAATTGCCGCCTGATATGCCGGAGCAATGGAGACCTTTAGTTGTAACAACCGGTGATTGGAAATTATATGAATCCTTATACAATAAGGTCGATAAGAATAAGGCGATATATTTTCTGGGTTTTGATCAAAATAATCCTAATTCAATATACAACTGTATTGTTAATGCAGAGAAAATGCAAGAGCGATAAGGCCCGAAATAACAAAAGAAGTTTGGGAGCAATTAATTTTCTTTATTTCTTGTAAAGGATGGGGTTGAAAAAACGATGGCAAGGCAAAGAGCCAAGAATATTTTTACTGAAGTAAAAACGGCTGTCAATTGCTTTATGGCATTTTTGATGCAACAATTTCAAGAACTGATGGATGGCATTTTGGAAAAATTGGCCAAATGATTGAGCGCGCGGATAAAACCTCGAGAGTTTTAGATGTAAAATATCATATCTTACTCTCCACTCCAGACGAGGTTGGTTCGCCACTGGATTTAATTCAATGGGCGGCTTTATTAAAATCAGTTAGTGCTTATGATATGTATAGGAAAAAATGGTAAATTAAATTCATCAGATATTGCAGAATTTTTAATTTTAGATAAAGCTTTTCCGCGATCTATTCTTAGCTGCCTTACCAGTGCTGAACAATCATTATATAGTATTACAGGAAGAGTTAATGGATCCTCAAGTAATGCCGAAAGGCAACTAGGCATGTTAAAATCTCAACTGGAATATGCAGATATTAATGATATCTTTACCAATGGTTTACATGAATACTTGGATAATTTCAGAAAAAATTAAATGAAGTTTCAACAGCATTTTTTGAAACATTTTTTCAATAGAGAACATAATGAATAGAAAATAATATGACATATTGTTTAGGAATTAAAGTCAAATCGGGTATCGTTGGAATTTCTGATACACGAATTACATCCGGTCATGAAACCACTCAAGCCAAAAAGTTTTTACAGTGAACAAAAAAGCATTCATTTTTATTATGACTTCAGGCTTACGTTCTGTAAGAGATAAAGCTATAACATACTTTAAAGAAATAATAGAGGAAAACGATGAATCGTTTGATAAACTTTAAAAGCAGTAAATGCATTTTCAGATCAAGTGAAAAGAGCAGCAAATGAAGATAAAGAATCACTGAAAGAAGCGGGACTTAGTTTTAATTTATTTGCTATAGTGGGAGGACAATTACAAAAGGATGATGAACATAAAATTTATCTTTTATACCGGAAGGAAATTGGGTAGAGGTTTCGAGGGCTTCCATTTGTAATAATAGGAAATAACGGTTACGGAAAACCAATACTAGATAGAGCTATTAAATATGATTCATCACTAAAATTTCTTTAAATCTGGCTTTTATCTTTTGATGCAACACGAATAAGCGCAAATGATGTGGATTATCCAATAGATGTAATTTATTATACAAAAGATTCTTTCAACATAATTGAAAAAAGGTATAAGAAAAGCGAATTAGAAAAAATCTCCAAATTATGGAGTAATAAATTAAGTGAAACAATTAATAATCTCCCCGAAGATTGGATGGAAAAATTACTTCCAAATGAGCAAGAGGAAAAAGAAAACCATCAATTATTAGAAGATATTGATTGAAATGAAATATAAAATTATCCATGAAACAGAGTATACTTTTAGCTCTAAAGTTTTTTACGAACCGCACTATTTTAGATTTAAACCTAAAACAACGCCATATAATAAACTAGAATTCTTCAATCTAACCATTACACCTTTGCCAACGGGAATATCGGAACAAACCGATTCTGAAAATAACATTGTACATTTTTGCTGGTTTGAAGAAATGACTAAAAGTATGTCAATAAAATCAGAATCAATTATTAATATTGCTAAACATAATCCTTTCAACTTTATTCTATACCCAATGAATTATTTTGATTTTCCTTTTACGTATTCTGAAGAATTAAAAAAATTGAATTCATCTGCACTAGCAATTGAAAAAATTGACGAACCACTAATTCAGTATGGTGCAAAAATAGCAAGCGACTCTAATTTTAAAACAATTCCATTTCTTACAAATTTAACAACTAAAATTCATGACGATTTTATTCTTGAATCTAGGCAAGAAGGTATTCCTTTTGAACCGGATAAAACATTTGAAATTAAGAATGGATCGTGCAGAGATTTGGTTTGGATGCAAATTCAATTATTAAGACATATGGGAATTGCTGCCAAATTTGTTAGTGGCTACTTTTATTTACCACTTGAAAATTCTGAATTTGAGTTGCATGCATGGTTAGAAGTTTTTTTACCTGGTGCTGGCTGGATTGGATTTGACCCTAGTCATGGAATTTTAGCTGGTAACTCTCATATTCCAATTGCATCAAGCACTCACTTTGAAAATACCATGACAGTAACCGGTACAATTAGAGGTGAAGCAACTTCAGATTTAATTTCTAAAGTAATGATTGAATTAGTAACATAGTTAAATCACATCTAAAAAATTTCATTGTTATAAAAATGTAATGCTCAATATATAATTATGTTTATTTTTGCTAATTATTAAAATTAAAATATGTTTGGTCAAAATTGGAAATAGTATATGAAAAATATATTTGATAAAACAACAGCCGACGAAGTTATAAATAGAATCAATAAACTTTCTCCAGGAACACAAAGAGTTTGGGGAAAAATGAATGCCGCGCAAATGTTAGCTCATTGCAATGTAACTTATGAAATGGTTTATGAAGACATTCATCCCAAACCAAATCCAATTCTAAAATTGATTTTAAAATTTTTTGTAAAGTCTGGCGTTGTTGGAGAAAAGCCATATAAACATGGCCTTCCTACGGCATCACAATTTTTAATAAAAGAAGAAAAAGATTTTGAAAAAGAAAAAAGCCGGCTTATAAATTTTATAAATAAAACTAGTGAACTTGGAGAATCTCATTTTCATAACAAAGAATCTCACTCTTTTGGTAAATTAACTAGTACCGAATGGAACAATATGTTTTATAAACATTTAGATCATCATCTTACTCAATTTGGAATTTAATAATTTTAATTAAAATCTAGTTAGAATAAAAAATGAAAAGTCTTTTTAATGAAGAAACACTTAAAGAAGTTTTAATACGAATTAATAATCTACAACCAACATCTGAAAGACAGTGGGGTAAAATGGAAGTCGATCAAATGCTTGCCCATTGTACTGAAGCTTTGAAGGTTGCCTGCGGTGAAACTTTTCCGCCAAGAATATTTACTGGCAGAATTGTAGCTCCATTTATTAAGTCTAAGTATTATGATGATTCAGAAATTGCTAAAAATATTCCGACTGATAAAAGTTTTATTATTCCGGAGAAAAAGAATTTTGAAAATGAAAAAGCAACTTTAAAAAAATATGCCGAAATGTTTTGCAATAACGGACAAGAGAAATGCACAAAACATCCTCATCCATTTTTTGGAAGTCTATCTCCTCAGCAATGGAGCATTGGAATGTATAAACATTTGAATCATCACTTAAAACAATTTGGTGTATAGTTCAAAGTAAACAAAAGGAACAAATATGATTGAAATAGAAAATATTGAATTAACCTTTTTAAGTCTAGATGATTATCAAGAATTAAAAGAAGCCATGATTCAAGCTTATACAAATATGCCTGGCTCATATTGGAAGGAACACCATATCCAAAATTTGATTAACATTTTTCCACAAGGACAAGTGGTAATAAAAGTAAATAATCAAATCGCAGGTTGTGCCTTATCAATTATAGTTGATTACGACAAATTTGATGACAATCATACTTATAAAGATATCACAGGCAATTACACTTTCAGCACTCACACTAATGATGGGGATATACTTTATGGTATAGATATTTTTATTAAACCTGAATTTCGCGGGTTACGGCTTGGTAGAAGGCTTTATGATTATAGAAAAGAATTAAGTGAAAGATTAAATCTTAAGGGTGTGGCATTTGGCGGCAGAATTCCAAATTATCATAAGTATTCTAAAGAACTTTCACCAAAAGAATATATTGAGAAAGTAAGAATAAAAGAAATTCACGACCCTGTATTAAATTTTCAAGTATCTAATGATTTTCATCCGGCTAAAATTCTTAAAAATTATTTAGAAGGTGATGATGCCTCAAACGATTATGCAGTGCTTTTAGAGTGGGATAATATTTACTATGAAAAAAAATCAAAAAAAGCATCTATTACAAAAAAAGTCGTCCGGCTTGGACTAATACAATGGCAAATGCGGCCTTATAAAGACTTTGATGAACTAATGCATCAAGTAGAGTATTTTGTAGATGCCGTTTCAGGTTACCGGTGCGATTTTGCATTATTCCCAGAATTTTTCAATGCTCCACTTATGGCAGAGAACAATCATATGTCAGAACCAGAAGCTTTACGTGAGCTTGCCAAACACACTCCGACTATTGTTCAAAAATTTTCTGCGCTTGCAATTTCTTATAATATTAATATTATATCCGGCAGTATGCCTGAAATTAGAAATGATAGGCTTTATAATATTGGCTATTTATGTAAACGTGATGGAACCGTTGAAAGCTACGAAAAACTCCACGTTACTCCAGATGAAGCAAAAGTTTGGGGAATGGAAAGAGGGAAAGAACTAAAAGTTTTTAATACTGATTGCGGAAAAATTGGGATTCTAATTTGTTATGATGTTGAGTTCCCTGAGTTGAGCAGACTACTAGCAGAAGAAGGAATGGATATTTTATTTGTTCCATTTTTAACAGATACACAAAATGGATATTCCCGAGTTAGAAATTGCGCACAAGCAAGAGCAATAGAAAATGAGTGTTACGTGGCCATTGCCGGCAGTGTTGGTAACTTGCCAAAAGTACATAACATGGATATTCAGTATGCACAGTCTATGGTTTTTACACCTTGCGATTTTGCATTTCCTGCAAATGGAGTAAAAGCTGAAGCCACTCCAAATACAGAAATGATTTTAATTGCTGATGTGGACATTGATTTGCTTAGACAATTAAATCAATTTGGCAGCGTAAGAAATTTAAGAGATAGAAGAAAAGATATTTATGAACTAAAAAAAATGTAGCTCTAATAACTTAATGTCTGTTGGAATTAACAAAAACAAGGCGCAATAAAATGAAACGCAGAAATTTTATCTGGGCAATTTTCATCACTTTTTTTTCAACCACGTTGGGTAAAATGAAAACAAATATATTTTCTCGTGAAGAGAAAGGCTTCAAAGTAAAAGCGGGCGAAGCAAGATTTAAAGAAAGCTACACAATGAAAGGTGTTACTTTAAATAAGCTGGATATTAAAATTTCAGCCAAAGATACAAATGGAAATTTAGCAGTTTTTGAGCAAACCGGACATACACCCAAAGGCGGACCACCTTTACATATCCATCCTTTTCAAGATGAATGGTTTTATGTAGTAGAGGGTGAATATTTATTTCAAGTTGGTGATGAAAAATTTGAAATGAAAAGTGGTGATACAATATTTCTACCTCGAGACATTCAACATGCCTTTGTTCAACTCACAGAGAAAGGCAAAATGATCGTTTCGTATCTTCCGGCCGGCAAGATGGAGGACTTCTTTAAAGCCACAGATAAATGGACTTCTCCGCCATCAAAAGAAGAAATAGTAAAAGTTTTTGCAGATCATGATATGAAAGTTGTTGGTCCTCCATTAACAGTTAATTAATGTTTATTTTACAATTCAAAATTTTTAAGCGATGAATACAAATTATAAAATCCCTGCACAAACCAGAATTGGACATGTTCACTTAAAGGTTTCTGATTTAGAACGATCAAAAATGTTTTATTGTGATCTTCTAGGTTTTGAAATTCAAGAAAAATATGGCGATCAAGCACTATTTATTTCTGCCGGAGGTTATCATCATCATATTGGATTAAATACTTGGGAAAGCAAGGGTGCGCCACCAGCAAAGAAATATGGAGTTGGACTTTATCATTCTGCAATTCTTTATCCAACCAGAAAAGATTTGGCTAAAATTTTTAAACGATTGCTAGAAAATAAATATCCAATTTCTGGGACAGCTGATCATGGAGTTTCTGAAGCAATTTATTTAAATGTCCCGATGGAAACGGTCTTGAACTTTATTGGGATAAGTCCAAAGAAAATTGGCCTCTTAAATCAGATGGCTCAATTGACATGTACACCAAACATCTAAATTTGGATGATCTTCTAAATGAATTAGAATAATAGGAAATCATTGAAGCACATTTCCAAAACCGTTTGGATTTTATCATTAGTAAGTTTGTTTACCGATACGGCAAGCGAAATGCTTTATCCAATTATGCCGATTTATTTAAAGTCAATTGGCTTTTCTGTTTTGCTTATTGGAATTCTTGAAGGTGTTGCTGAAGCCACTGCCGGATTAAGCAAAGGTTATTTTGGTAAACTTTCGGATAACTCCGGAAAGAGAGTCCCTTTTGTACAGCTTGGCTATTCGTTAAGCGCCATATCAAAACCAATGATGGCTGTTTTCATTTATCCTCTTTGGATTTTCTTTGCTCGCACAACTGACCGCTTTGGAAAAGGAATTAGAACCGGAGCAAGAGATGCAATTCTTTCAGATGAAGCAACTCCCGAAACTAAAGGAAAAGTCTTTGGCTTCCATCGATCAATGGATACATTAGGCGCAGTGCTTGGTCCCGCGTTTGCATTGGTTTATCTTTATTATTATCCGGAAAATTATAAAACCTTGTTCTTCATTGCGTTCGCTCCGGGGTTGCTTGCTATTCTTTCAACACTATATTTAAAAGATAAACGCTCAAAAATTGTCAATCAAAAAACTGCAACTCCGTTTTTCTCTTTTCTAAAATATTGGAAGAAAAGCCCGAACACTTACCGAAAACTTGTTACCGGACTTTTGGCTTTCACACTTTTTAATAGTTCTGATGTTTTTCTATTGCTTAAAGCAAAGCAAGCAGGCCTCAATGATCAAATGGTGATAGGAGTTTATATTTTTTACAATCTTATTTTTGCATTATCATCTTTTCCGCTTGGAATTATTGCAGATAAAATTGGATTAAAGAAAATGTTCATTATTGGATTAACATTATTTGCCATCGTATATTTTGGTATGGCTATTAATGATAATATTTATATTTTCTTCGCTCTGTTTTTTCTTTATGGAATTTATGCCGCTGCAACAGAGGGTATATCTAAAGCATGGATTAGCAATATCTCTGAGAAAAAAGATACTGCAACAGCTATTGGAACTTACTCAGCTTTTCAAAGTATCTTCACAATGATAGCAAGTTCATTTGCGGGATTAATTTGGTTTCAATTTGGAGCTTCTGCAACCTTTATTGTTACTGGTATTGCCACTGTTATAATTATTGGCTACTTTTTTTTTTGGTTTGAAAACGTATAAAATTGTTGAGTTATAAATAAATTTTTATGAAATGAAAAATCAATTCAATAATCCAGAACAAAATCTTAAAGAACATTATAACAAACTTTATTCGGAAAGCATCAAAAAAATAAAATCAACAAACTTCCAAGTTGATAAATTAATCGATTCTAAAACTGACACTAGATATGGAATTACTCTTCTAATTCGCCTCCAACAAAAAATTAAAAATAAAATTCAAATATTTTTAGATGAATTAAAAAAGATTGAACCAGACCAATATTATTACAGAAATTCTGATATTCATATTACGGTTATGTCAATAATTTCTTGCTACAGCGGATTTGATTTAACAAAAATTAATGTTAATGATTATGCGAATATAATTTCAAAAAGTATTGAAGGTGAAACGAGTTTTGATATTGATTTTACTGGAGTTACTTCCTCTCAATCTGCAATAATGATTCAAGGATTTTTGAATGAAAGCACTTTAAATCTTATTAGAGATAATTTGAGAAGCAGTTTTAAAATTTCCAATTTGGAGCAGTCACTTGATAAACGATATGCAATTCAAACGGCTCATTCAACAGTTGTAAGATTTAGGAAAGCTGTAAAAAAGAAAAATGAATTTATTGAAGTATTAGAAAAATACCGCAATTATAAATTTGGTTTATTCACAGTTAATAATATGGAATTAGTTGGTAATGATTGGTATCAAAGAAAAGAGTTTGTTAAAAAGCTTATGGTGTTTGAATTAAAACAAAAACTTGAAGAATAATTATGAATATTAAAGTCGTAAATCTTAAAAATAAATTTGATTCATTTTCAGAATATTGGAATCCCAAAATTGTTGGTGAATTAAATGAGCAACTTGTAAAAAGTAGTAAAACTAAAAGGCGAATTCGTTTTTCACAAACATGAAAATGAAGATGAGATGTTTTATGTAATTGAGGGAAAGCTAAAAATGGCCTTGGACCAAAACAAAACTTTAAATATTAGTGCTGGAGGAGAATTTGTCATAATCCCAAAAGGAACAAATCATAAACCAATTGCTGTTGGACAAGTAAAAGTTATGTTGTTCGAGCCAAAAGCCACACTAAATACCGGCGACAAAAAAAAAAAATTTACTGTTAATAATCTTGAAAAAATTTAGATTAAAATATCTAAAGAATTGTTAATCCGCACAAATTTGCCTAAACTTGCAATCGCTTTTCTCACAAGTAAAGTTAATTTACAAAACAAATAATATTATATAGTGATTTTTTAGATAGTCTCAGTCCTTCAAAGTCTCCTAAAATTTACCATTTATACAAAACAAAAAATAATCTATGAAAAGAATTATCAATAATTTTACGCAAAATCCTAAAAATGATATTTTATCTGGTTTTACGGTTGCATTGGCTTTGGTTCCAGAAGCGGTTGCATTCTCATTTGTGGCTGGAGTTGATCCGTTAGTTGGAATGTATGGTGCATTTATTATGGGATTGGTAACAGCCATTTTAGGTGGTCGCCCCGGAATGATTTCCGGCGCAACCGGCGCAATGGCGGTAGTTATGGTTCATCTTATTCAAAAAGGAAATGAAGTTGGGTTAGCTCTTGAAAACCCAGTTAGTAATCTTGGTCTGCAATGGTTATTTATAACTCTCTTAATTGTTGGAGCAATACAAATTTCTGCCGGATTATTCAGGCTTGGTAAATTTGTTAGACTTATCCCTCATCCAGTAATGTTGGGTTTTGTAAATGGATTAGCAATTGTAATATTTTTATCTCAATTAGGTCTCTTTAAAGAAACAATTAATGGTAATACTCAATGGCTGCAAGGGATAGATTTACTGACAATGATTGGATTTGTTGCGTTAACAATGTTGATCATGTTCATTTTGCCTAAAATTACAAAAAAAATTCCCGCAGCCTTAGCGGCAATAATTATAGTTGCAACAATTACAAATTTAGCTGGTTTTGATGTAAGCACAGTTGGATCATTTATTAGAGAAGGCGGCGGCACAGGACTTAAAGGTTCTCTTCCAACTTTTCAAATTCAAATTTTTGGATTTCTTGAAACCCTAAATGGAAATTGGGAAATAATCATTTCTACAGCTTTTTTACTTGCAGCGGTTGGTTTGATCGAATCTTTAATGACCTTAAATCTAGTTGATGAATTAACAGATTCAAGAGGAAGTGGAAATAGAGAATGTGTGGCACAAGGAAGTGCAAATATTCTTAATGGATTATTTGGTGGAATGGGTGGATGTGCTATGATTGGTCAATCAATTATTAATGTAAACTCTGGTGGAAGAGGAAGATTATCTGGCGTTATTGCTGCAATTGCACTTCTTGGATTTGTACTTTTTACAGCATCATTTATTGAAACAATTCCAATAGCAGCTTTAGTTGGGGTAATGTTTATGGTAGTTATTGGTACTTTTGCATGGAGTAGTTTTAGAATTATTAATAAAATCCCTCTTTCTGATGCAATAATATTAGTGACTGTTTCTGCAATTACAGTTTGGCAGGATTTAGCAATTGCTGTTATTTCCGGAGTAATTATATCAGCATTAGTTTTTGCTTGGCAAAATGCAATAATGATTAGAGCTCGAAAACGATTTAAAGAAGATGGAACAAAGGTTTATGAAATTTGGGGTCCGTTATTCTTCGGCTCTGTTCAAAACTTCAACTCTAAATTTGATGCAAAAAATGACCCTGAATATGTAGAGATTGATTTTATTGAATCAAAAGTTAGCGATCACTCTGGAATTGAAGCAGTCTCAAATATTACTAAAAAATATATTGAACTAGGCAAAAATGTGAAACTTACACATCTTAGTCCGGAGTGTAAAACTTTGCTACTGACTTCTAGTTCAAACTTTGCTGATGTAATTGAAACATCTATTGATGATCCGAGATACTACGTTGTTACAAATCAACTGGATAAAGTAGTTTAATTTTCAGTTTTGTTAAAAATAGAACCAAACTTTTACTGAGATCAAAACTTAAAAAACTGCAAACGAAAACTTGACGTTACGTCTCTTTATAGCTAATTTAAATTCTATAAGTTATATAAACCAAATACTTATCGCTTTTATTACTTCTTGGTTGTTATTTACTATTTAGAAAAGGATAAAATATGAAATCATTTAAGATTATTAGTCCATTGTTATTTGCATTAATTTTTACTTCCCTTAATATTTCAATAAATGCTCAAAACTCAGAGTCATTAGTTTCACCTTTTAAGGGAAGCTCTACTCTGGGAACACACGAGGCTCGTTTTTCACGATTAACTTTATTAGTCGGACCTCTTGATGGTAAAAATCCTACAACTTTAGAAGTTGAAGGAGCTTTAGTTAGTACCATTTATGAACGGCCAGATAATGTTACACCATTTGAAATATTCAAAAGCTATGAAAAAATTCTTAAAGAAGCTGATTTTGATATTTTACTAGCCTGCGAGGAAGGTAAATGTAATTCTAAAAAAAATGTAAAAGCTATTTATGGTTATCCTAAAAAAGAAATTGAAGACAGAAAATATAATTTCACAGAAAATAAATCAAGTACTCAACAATGGCTTGTTGGTTGGGGCAATCATTACATCTCAGCAAAAAAGAAAACAGCCGATAAAACTTATTACGTAATGATTATTGTAAGCAATGAAAAAAACCTTTATTCTGTTGATGTCTTAGAAGTTGAAGGTATGGAAGAAGGAACCGTTGAACTTGCACCTGCACTTTTAAAAGATAAAATTGAAAGCGAAGGTAAAGTTGTGCTGCAAGGTATATATTTTGAAACCGGGAAAGATATTATTACTGATCAATCAAAACCATCTTTAAGTGTTATAACTTCATATCTAAAAGAAAATTCCAATTTATCGTTTTATGTTGTTGGTCATACTGATGATACCGGCAACACGGAAAGTAATATTTCACTTTCTAAAAAAAGAGCTGATGCAGTAATTGCAGCGCTCAAAGAATTAGGTGTAGACTCTTCAAAACTAACTGGATATGGAGTTGGACCTTTCTCTCCATCAGCAAGTAACAAAACCGAAAGCGGTAAAAGTGATAATAGACGAGTGGAATTAGTTTTACGATTAAATTAAAAAATTTATTAGGATAAACTTCTCAATAAAGTAATTTTGCTAATGATTAATTGTGCTCTTGTAATTTGGGAGAAGTAAAAAAAATGGAACTCAAAAAAACCAAACCGCTTTCAATTTTTATGGATCGCCATGATGTATCTGATGCTGTTACTGCAGAAAATGTAGCACAACTGCACCAGCAGGATTTAAAAATACAACACAAATTTGGCTGCAATGCTTTAACATATTGGTTTGATGACAAAAGGAAAACAGCATTTTGTTTGGTTGAAGCACCAACTGCTCAAGCTGTTATTGATATGCACAACCATGCTCATGGAGAAGTTCCCCACCAAATAATAGAAGTTGATTCTAATTTAGTTGAATCATTTTTGGGCAGAATTGAAGACCCCAAAAAATCACAAAACACTGAATTAAATATTATTAACGATCCGGCATTTAGGACATTAATGGTAATGGAAATAAAAAAATTATCATTAACCAAGGATGAATTATTGCAAAATATTAATAAATCATTCAACAAGATATTTGGCAATTTTAATGGAACTGTTGTTAAGAAAACATATGATTATTTGTTGGTTTCATTTCAATCTGTATCTAAAGCGGTATTATGCGCATTGGAAATTCAATCTGAATTTAAAACATTTGCAAAAGATTTAGACGATCATAATTTTCAATTAAAGATAGGCTTAAATTCTGGTGTTCCCGTAACAAAAAAAACGACTCTTTTTGAGGATACTATAAAATTGGCAGAACGAATGTGCAATATCTATAATGCGGAAATAGTGGTTTCTTCCGAGATTAAAGATTTGTATAAAAGTGAAAACATGAATGTTTTTATTGAAGGCGGGCAAATCTTTGTATTAACTAAAGCAGATGAAAAATTTCTTAATAATCTAATGGATTACACAGAAGAAAAATGGAAAAACACTGATTTGAAAGTTGATGATTTTTGCAAGCACTTGGGTTATAGTAAATCTCAGCTATATCGTAAAATGATTTCTTTAATTGATAAATCACCAAACACATTTCTGAAAGAATTTCGCCTAAACGAAGCCTTGAAAATGTTGAATAAGCGAACGAGTAATATATCAGAAATTGCATATGATACTGGTTTTAACAGTCTATCATATTTTTCTAAATGTTTTCAAAAAAGATATAATCTCTTACCTTCCAATTATCTGAGCGTAAATTAAAAAAGATTTTCTCCGGTGTTTCTCTCAAATGAACTAAAATTACCCACATTTGACCTAAATGTTATAGCAGTTATTACTATCATGTTGTAATGTTAGTATATGAATTTTGCCATTACCAATAATCATCCATTAATCATTTCCATGGTAAATGTATTTTTTATATAAATAATTTTTAATCAATCATAAAGGGAACAAATATGAAAATTGCAAAAGAAAACATAGAAGTAAAAATGGAAATACCTGGTGCTGTTATTCGTCAGAGAACAGATTTTGGTGATGCAACTGGATTAGGCAAGATAAGTGGTGAGTATTTCAGTCTTTCTAAGGGAGTAGATACAACACCTCTATTCATGGGACTTGAAGGAAACCTGTGTCAGTGCCCTCATTGGGGATATCTCTTAAAAGGTCAACTTACTACCACCGATTCTAAAGGGCTAAAAGAAATTGTCAATGCGAATGATTTGTTTTATTGGCCATCTGGTCATAATGTTTTGGTCAATGAAGATGCAGAAATAATAATGTTCAGCCCTCAGCAACAACATAGTCATGTAATTAATCACATGATCGAAAAGACTAAAAGCTAAAATAGAACCTTAAAATTGGCTCACCAGTCTTTCAAATTAGGTTTGATTAAGTGTATCCTTTTCTACCTGTTGAGCTGATTTTAATTATATAATGGATGCAGGTGAGAATAGTGCAAAAGCACTATAAACAGATAATGATGATAGGTTGGTAAAGATTATTTTTGACCTTCAAAAACTTCGGGAATTGTAAAGTAGAATTTACTTCCATTTCCAAGTTCACTTTCAGCCCAAATTTTTCCGCCATAAATTTCAACAAATTCTTTACATATAACTAACCCTAATCCGGTTCCACTCTCAGATGCAGTGCCTCTGGAATTTTTAGAAGTCTTTAATGTGAACAGATCATTGACCATCTCTGGTCTTATTCCACTTCCATTATCTTCAACCATTAACTGAATATTTTTCTCATTCTTAAAGGCATCTATAAGAATACTGCCATTAATTTTTGAAAATTTTACCGCATTAGTAAGCAAGTTTCTAAGAACTGTGCTGAAAATATTTCTATCTGTAGAAACTGTAATATTTGAATTAATTTGTACTTCTATCTTTTGAAATTTTCTATCAGCCTGAACTTTAACTAGTTGTACAGTTTCTTTTGTTAATTTTTCTAAATTATATTCTTTTGGTGAATATTCAATTCTTCCAGTTTGTGTATTTGCCCAACTAAGCAAGTTTTCTAAAAGTTGGTAAGACGATTTTGAAACATTATTTATTTGTTCTATAACGTTTGCCCTTTCATCTTCGCTCATTTTACTATAGTCAGTTAAAAGTAAACTTGAATATCCTAATATTGTCTGGAAGGGATTTTTTAAATCGTGCGCCAGAATAGAAAAAAATTTGTCTTTTGTTGCATTCAGTTGTTTTAATTCTAATTTTTGTTTTTCAATTTTTTCATTTTTTTTCTCAGTTATTTCCTTAGTTTTTCTTAAATAATTGTAACGGAGAATTACCCCTCCAATTACGAACAAACCTAGTAAAGCTGCTATCAATAGAACATATGTGTACTGTTTTTGCTTTTCCAGTTCTAATGATTGAATTGTATTTCTTTGTTTTAATAACTCGTTCTCTTTTATTTTCTTATTGGTTTCGTAATTTATATTCAACTCTTTTATTCTGGAGTTTATATTTTCATTTACCAATGAATCTTTAAGTTCAGAGTAATATTTATAATTTATTAATGCTAGTTTATTAACACCCTGCTTCTCATAAATTTTGGAGTATAATAAATAATTCTCTTTAATATTTTCTTTTAAATTCTCTCTTTTTGCAAAAACATTACTTTTGTCAAGATACGATATTGCGTCTTTAAATCTTTTTTGTTCAAATAATATTTTTGCAAATTTATTTAAGACTATTGATAAACCATGGGCATCGTTTATTGACGTCATGATACTTAAAGCTTCATCATAATATTGCTTTGCTGTATCAAATTTGTTTACCTGGAAATAAATATTTCCTACGTCAATAAGGGTGTAAGCTAATCCTTTAACTTCTCCCGATTCTTTTTTTACACTTAATGCCCGTTCAAGATATTCTAATGCTTTAGCTGTTTCTTTAGTTTTTAGATAGCTTATTCCCAGATTGCCCAATGCACGTCCAAGCGTATATTTACTATCAAGTTGTTCTGAAATCTCTAAGGCTTTAAGAGCAAATTGAATGGCATGCTGATAATCACCAATTTCATTATGAATATTACTTAAGTTGTTTAGTGTAAGGGCAACTTCGTAATTATCATTTAATGCTTGTTTTATTTCAAGTGAGGTGTAGAAATAGTTAATTGATTTTGGATAGTTTCCAGTTTTCCAATATACCAAACCAAGATAATTATTGCTTTTTGCTATCTCAACTTTATTTTCTGCAAGAGTTGCGAAGTCTAAAGCTTTTAAATAATAATCAACAGCTTTTGGATAGGCTCCTATTTTCCATTCAATTAACCCAAGAATGTTGCATGCTTGGGCCTTACCTAAATTATTATCCATCTCTCTTGAAAGCTCTAAAGCTTCTTTTGCATATTCTCTTGTTTTTTCTTCATTATTTTTAATATAGTAGGCAAAGGCTAATTTGTTAAGAGAATATAGCCTTCCATCAATGTATTGAATTGATGAAGAGAGCAGCAATGCTTTTTGTGAATAGAATATTGCGCTATCAATATTACTTTTTAGGTAGTGCTCAGCAATCTCATTTAATAAATCAATCTTTTTATTGCTAATCGAAATATTTATTTCACTTCTCAAAGAATCTATGTTTGTGCCAGATACATTTGTGTTAAGCAGAAATAAAACTATAAAGGCTACAAGCCTTATTATTTTCATCATTTATAATCTTTTATTTAAAATATTTTCCTTCTATTATTTTCGAATAATTCTAATTATAATTGAGCTAGTTATTACACAAATCCGTTGATTAAGATCACTTTTTAGAAATGTTTTTAAGTATCATTCTGCTTTTATTTAAAGTCGGCAAGAAAATAGAACAGTTTTTGTGATTCTTGAATCGGATTGTACTATTTTTAAATAGTAAGATTGATTATTGAAATCCAAAAAACATATAACTAATCTAAAATAATATCTTTATAAAATATGCAAAACAGAACAGGTCGAAAAGACTTACTAAAAGAAATTGCTGAAGTAATTAATCAAATTGATTTACCTCATCCAATCCGTGTGGCTATTGATGGCGCTGGCAATGCCGGTAAAACAACTTTTGCAAACGAACTTACAGAATCTTTAATTTCATTAGAAAGAGATGTGATTCGTTCAACAATAGATGGTTTTCATAATCCACCAGAAATAAGACGACGACAAGGGCAATATTCTCCTAAAGGGTATTTTGAAGATTCCTATGATTACCATTCTATAAAAAAGTATATTATTGATCCACTTGGGCCAAATGGAAATTTAGAGTATAAAGAATCAGTTTACAACTTTAAAATTAATTCTCCGACTAATTCAGAATTCAAAAAGGTAAAAAGAAATTCAATTTTAATTTTTGATGGTATTTTTCTTTTTAATTCTCATTTATTTTCCTATTGGGATTACAAAATTTACATCGACGCATCATTCGATAATACAATGCAGCGTGCAATAGCAAGAGATAGTGAATTATTTGGGGGAGAAAATGAAGTAATTAAACTATATAAAAAAAGGTACATTCCGGGGCATGAAATGTACCTATCTATTTATAATCCAATTAGTATTTCGGATATATCAATAAATAATAATGATTTCCAAAATCCAATTGTGACCAATATTTCAAACAACAAACATCATTCTAATTTATTTCATATCAGAAATAGTTTGATAAAGCGCTAACTAATTATTTGAAGCTACAATAGAATTGTTCAAAGTTTCTGCAATTTGTTCAAAGGTTTTTTGTTCATCATAAAGTGATTTTACTTCAACATTCTTGAACCAAGCAGTGTTCTTAAAATACAATCTAGCTAATTGTGCTTTGTAACTAATTCTTGGAATCTCAGAACTCTTTGCTAAGTCATCTAAAGCATCCAATATTTTGTTTGTATTTTCTTCTGGGAATCTGTTTTTGAATTGCAAGCTTATAAATATTGCTGATTCAACAACTCCTTGATTATCGCTAATTAATGAGCGATAGCAGTTTTCTTTTGCTGCATCCTTTCTCTTACCATCATAAGTTTGTGCGTTTAGGTTTAAAGTAAGTAAAGCTGCAAATAAAACGATTGTGTAGACTATTTTCTCTTTCATTTTTTTCCTTTCGAGTTTTTTGATAGTTGCTATATATAGATCAAAAGGGGTGCCAACATTTTATAATAAGATAACTTATTTATTTATAATGAGTTATGCAGGCTATTGATATTGTTAGTGTTTTTAAACCAGTGCCACAAAAATGTATTAAGTTCAAAGACAAGGTTGTAAGTTGTTTGTTTTAATAAAGTTAGAAGAGAATGTAGAATTGTTCCTTATGTAGATTTGTGGCACCCGCCTATTGAAGATGTTGGGGCTTATTCAAAAAGGTCTGGTTCTTTATCTTTTAATCTTTGTATTCTATTATTTAATGCTCTTCTTGTAATTCCCAATAACTGAGCCGCAATTGTCTGGTTATTGTCTGATCTTTTTAATGCTTCCCTAATCATTAAAATTTCCGCAGTCTTAAATGTTGGAAATTGAGATGTAAAAATAATTGATTCGGAAAAGTTATCCGGAATTTCACTTTGTGAAGAATTGTTTTTAATTTCATCTTCAGTACCAATTGTTTTCTTTCTAATATTTTCAATTGATAAAACTCCTGAAGTGTGCCGACTTACTGCATCAAAAATAATCCCTTCAAGTTCTCTAACATTACCAGGGAATGAGTAGTTTGATAAAATAGTGTATAGTTCCTTTGGCGATGCAGGTCTTTTTTTATTTAATTCTTCCGAAGCGGTATTTAAAAAATGACTTATTAAAATTGGAATATCTTCTTTTCTTTCTTTTAATGGTGGAATATGAACGTGGTGAGCTTTCAATCTATAATAAAGATCTTTTCTAAATGAATCATCGTCTTTCATTTTATCTAAATTTTTATGTGTTGCAACTATTACACGCGCATCGGAAAGTTTTGCAACATCAGATCCAAGCGGGTAATATTTTCCATCTTGAAGTAAACGTAATAATTTTACTTGAGATTCAATACTTAAATCGCCAATTTCATCAAGAAATAATGTTCCATTTTCAGCGTGTTCAATTAATCCTTTTCGTTCCTTTTCTGCTCCGGTATAAGCTCCTTTTTTATGCCCAAATAATGTATCAGAAAATAAATTATCATCAACTCCAGCAACGTTTACCGGCACTAATTCACCGACTCTTCCGCTAATTTTATGGATTGCCGTTGCAATTAATTCTTTACCAACACCCGTTTCACCGGTTACCAGAATTGGTAAATTAGTTTTTGCAATTGCTTCAATGTATTTAAATATGGAACGCATTTTAGTGCTGTTTGTAATTATATCGGAAAATACTTCAGGATGCTCAAGCTTATCTTTAAAAAGAGTTTCTTTTAGTCTGATATTTTCATTCCAGACACTTGCAAAATAAAGACCCCTTTTAATTGATGAAATGAGGCGTTCATCATCTACCGGTTTTACAAGATAATCAAACGCTCCAAGTTTCATACACTCAACTGCATTCTCAACATCATTAATGGCAGTTATCATTATTACCGGCATGTCTGGAAAGTTCTCAATTATTTTCGGAAGCAATTCTTTACCAGAAATATTGGGCATATTTATGTCAAGCGCCACTAAAGAATATTCTTTATTCTTCAATAGTGAAAGTACTTTTGAGCTATCGCTGCAAGTTTCAACATTTGTTAATCTATTAGAATTTAAAATCAATTCTGCTGTTGATACAAAATGCTGCTCGTCATCTACCAATAAAATTGGTTTTGTAGGATTCAAAGAAATAGTCATAACTTACCTCATTCATCATCTAATTTTATTGGCAAATAAATTTTAGCTGTTGTTCCTTTACCCTTTTCACTTTCAATTTTAAATTCGCCGTCATGATTTTTAACAATATTATAAGAAATTGATAAACCTAAACCTGTTCCGCCCTTATCGCGCTTGGTTGTGTAGAAAGGATCAAAAATATGTTTTAATTCTTTTTCATCAATTCCTTCACCTTCATCAGTAATCTCTATTATAGCATATTTTTTTTCTTCGTAAACTTTTATACAAATTTTTTCATCCTTATTGCGTAAAGATTGGCACGCATTATTAATTAAGTTAATCACCACTTGTTCTAAACGATTAGCGTTTCCAAAAACTAAAGGAAATCCATCTGAGTATTTGACTGAAAAATTATTTGTAGAATTATGTATAAAGTTATTTGTAATATTAACTGAAAGTTCAACAACTTCGTTTAAGCTAATTTTTTTATACTGAATTTTTGGCTTTTTAGAATAGTTAGTCAGGTTATCAATAATTTTTTTTATACGTTCAGAACCTATCAATATTGCCTCATATGAGTTATTGATTTTTTCTAAAAATTCTTTATAAGACATTCCTCCAATTACAAAATCTCCATTCTCCTTATAGTATTCATGTAGAATTGGTTTTGAATCTTCCCACACCTTTGAAAGTAAATTAATATTTAATAAAATAAAATTATTCGGATTATTAATTTCATGAGCAATTCCAGAAACTAAAATTCCCAAAGACGCCATTTTATCGGCATGAATTAATTGTTCACCGTTTATTCTGTTTTGCTCTTCTGCATTTTTAAGATCAGTGATGTCATTAATAATTCCATCGTAAGAAATTATGTTATTATTATCATCAAGGTTTAGCACTATGCTGTTTTTAACCCATCTTGTGGAACCGTCTCTGTGAATTATTCGATGTTCAATTGGTTTAACATATTTTCCTTTTAAAGCTAATTCAGACTGATTTAATACCAATTTCCTATCATCTTCGTGAACCATATTATACCAAAGTTCCGGATCTTCTTGATAATCTGATGAATTATAGCCAGTAACAGAATAACACCCCGCACCGTGATTTGTTTCTACAACTTTTCCATCATCTATTTTTACGGTGTAAATATAATCGGTAAGATATTTAAGTAATCTTTTATTTCTTTCTTTTTTGTATTCGGTTTTAATTTTTAATATCCTTTAAATTACTTTAATAATGTTTGCAAAGTTAAAGAATTTTATACGATTTTATTTTAAGATAAATTAATCTCAAACAAATGGACTTCACATTAGGGCTATTTATTTTTAAGTTTACCTATCAAAATTAAATTTTTATTGGAGGGATTTATGCACGAAAAAAGTATTGAATTATTGAACAAAGCTATTGCCGACGAACTTCACGCAATCCATCAGTATATGTATTTTCATTTTATTTGTGATGACCAAGGTTATGATTTGCTAGCTGGTTTATTTAAAAAAACCGCAATTGAGGAAATGATGCACGTTGAAAGATGCGCCGAAAGAATTCTTTTCTTAAAAGGTGAAGTTGAAATGAAAGTTGCGGCAGAAGTTGAAAAAATCCACGTAGTAAAAGACATGCTAAAAAAAGCTGCAAAAATGGAAGAAGATAGCGCAAAAGAATATAACATTTGGGCAAATGAATGCTCAAAAAATGCTGATGCAGTTTCTAAGCAAATTTTTGAAGGTTTAGTAACCGAAGAAGAAACTCACTTTGATCAATATGATACTGAAATGGAAAACTTAGAAAAGTTTGGAGATAATTATCTAGCTCTTCAATCTATTGAAAGAAGTAAAGGCAGACAAGGCGGAGCACCCGCCCACTAGGATATTTGCATTAAATGATTTCGAGGGAATCTATTGATTCCTTCGGAATTCATCTTAAATAAAGTTTAATGAGATATTTATTTTCCTTAATTTACAGTTAGTTAAAAAAATATTCGAAGCTTCCGATAATACAATTATTTTATTAATCTAAATTGCTATGAGAAAGGAATTAAAAAAAACAGAAACCGAGAATGCCGAACTAATAAGAAAACTTTTTGAACAAGAGCAAGAGATAAAATTCTTATCTAAATCCGTAAAAAAGTATAAAAGTCTTTTTGATATTTCAAGTAATGCAATATTCATTATTGACATTAACGGAACTATTTTAGAAACTAATAATACTGCATGCAAGAAGTATGGATATACCCACAGTGAATACCAAAATTTAAATTTCTTTGAACTAATCCCAAATCCATTTAGAAATAATATTAAAAAAAATCTCGAACAAATAATTTTTAAAAAAAATATCACAATCGAGACACCTCAAATTCCGAAAAAAGGGAAAGAATTTTCTGTTGAACTAGATTTAAAAGCGTTTAACAATGAGGGCAAAAAAACAGTTTTAGTAACTGCAAAAGATGTCTATAGCAATAAAACTTACATTGAACAACTGGAGAATGAAAGGGAATTATTTCAAGCTTTAATGGATAATATTCCTGATAGAATATATTTTAAGGACATAAACTCAAAATTCACCATGATAGATAAAGCCCATGCCGTGGGTTTTAATTTGAAAAGCCCCTCTGAAGCAATTGGGAAATGCGATCATGATTTTTTTGATAAGAAACATGCCGATCAAGCACTAAAAGATGAAAGAAAAATAATTAAAACAAAAAAAGGAATTATTTCAAAATTTGAGCGAGAAAAAATCCAATTATCTGGCAACCAATATGAATGGGTTCATTCAACTAAGGTTCCAATAATAAACAAAAGTGGAGAAGTAACCGGAATAGTTGGTATAACAAGAAGTGCATCAGATTTAAAAAATGCAGAAAATAAAATTTTAAAATATGCAAAAGAGTTACAATACCTAAATGCTACGAAAGATAAATTTTTTTCTATACTAGCTCATGATTTAAAAAATCCATTTTTCTCCCTCTTGGGTTTTGCTGAATTATTATCAAATAACTTTGATGAACTAACCGACGAAGAAAAAAAAAAGAGTATATTTCAAATATAATTAAGATATCAAAAATTCTTATCAGCTTTTAGAAAGCCTTTTAAAGTGGGCTGCAACTCAAACTGGAAGAATAGAATACTGTCCCCAAAAGTTAGATTTAAAAATTTTATTAGATAATAGCACGGAATTTTTTACACCCATTGCGCAAAAGAAAAAAAATTAACATTGAAAATAATATTAAAAGCGCTGCCATGGTGTATGCAGATCCAGATATGATGAGAACTATAATTAGAAATTTATTAACCAATGCAATTAAGTTTACTAAAAATGATGGAGTTATTAAGCTTGATGCAATTGAGGAAAGTAGAAATTATAAAATAATTGTAAGCGATTGTGGAATGGGTATGGACACTCAAACAATAAAAAATCTATTTAGAATAGATACAGCCCATAAATCCATTGGGACCTCTAATGAAATTGGTACCGGCTTGGGACTAATTATTTGTAAAGAATTTGTTGAAAAAAATGGAGGTCATATTAACGTAACTAGTAAATTAGGGAAAGGCAGCAAATTTTCTTTTACAGTACCAAAATTCAGTTGATCTCTCCGCAAACCAAATTGTTTATATAAAACAATTCCTCTAAAATTTTTATTTACTATTACTATTTCAAATTTATAAGTTAATGGAGTTTAATTTAACATAAACTAATTAATTTTATGAATCAGAAGTTAAATAAAATTTACTTTCACGCCTTTTTTATTTGGTTATTGTTTGCTGTCATTACAGTTTTCTTTGGAGCGTTCAGAGAAATAGTTTTTATTCCACTAACGGGTTTAAATGGAAATCTTGCACGAGCACTACTTTTGCCGCTAGCATTCTTTTACATTTTTGGAATTACTTATCTATTCTTGAAAAAAACTAAAGCTGCTTATAATTCAATAGATTCAATTAAAATTGGAATCCTTTGGCTTGTTTTAACAATTCTTTTTGAGTTTAGTTTTGGTGGATTAGTAATGGGGCATAGTTTGGATAAACTTTTGGCTGATTACAATTTGTTAGAAGGAAAAACTTGGGGATTATTTTTAATTTGTATTTTAATTGCGCCTTATCTTGTGAATAAATATATGATTAAGAAAAAATAATGTTATTCTTATGATCCTAATCTGTTTTAATACCAGATTAGGATCAAACTAAAAAAAATCTAAATAAAAAATTCACCTCACATTTAAACCAATGAAATTACCTTTTTAATATTTTTATCTGATTCACTTCCTAGATCAATTGTTAAAACCTTGCGTTTATTATTCAATAATGCTTGTCTATCACCCAAAAGTTGCGCGGTAATTAAAGTCCCAAATGTGAAATTAGATTCAATCATTCCGGGTTCATTCGGAATTTGCGCATCTATTTTATTTTCAGAACTAAATTGTAAAAATAAACCATTGCCCGCATCGCCTTTGTGCAATTGACCCGTGGAGTGTAAAAATCTTGGTCCATAACCAACCGTTACTGCAGATTTATACTTTTTCTGAATTTTCTTTCTTAAAGTTTGTAAAGCTTTTGACATTTTTTCTGTTGGCGTAACATAGGCTTGAATTGAAACATAGTTATACTTTTTCTGATTATCTAAATTTTTCAAAAATGCATTTACGGAATCGGCCAAAGTTTTTTCTTTACTTTTACTGTAAACCTTCATCCCGTTTTCTTCAATACTTGCTTTAATTTTAGGAAGTTTACCCTTTTCAAAATAGCTGTTCATCATAGCTTTGGCTTCAATTTTAGCGGATTCAACATTTGGCTGATCAAAAGGCTGAATTCCTAATACCCAACCAGAAACCGCTGTAGCAAATTCCCATCTAAAAAATTCAGCACCTAAATCATATTCATTTTTAAGAATTATTTCAATTATTGGATGTCCGGCTTTTTTAAGTTTTTCAATCTTGGCAGAAAGTAAATTATCATTTTTAAAGTGAGTATAAACAAATACTCTATCATTACTATAATAGTTTGGGTTTTCTAAACTTTCGTTTTCAACCGGAAGAATTCCAACTCCATTTTTGCCTGTGCTTTCTGCAATTAATTGTTCTACCCAAGTTCCAAATGAAATTATTTTTTCTGAATATAAAAACGTGAGTTTGTCTCTTCCTAGTTTTGCAAGTTGACCAATAACAACTCCCAGCTCGCCGTTTATATTTTTTTTAGTTTTGCATTCTTCAGCAACTTTATTTGCATTGAATAATAATTTTTTTAAGTCAACACCTACAAGTGCAGCGGGAACAGACCCAAAAAAAGATAGCACCGAATAACGCCCGCCAATATTTGGATTGTTGATAAATATTTTTCTAAACTTAAATTCTTTTGCCATTTCTTCCAGTTTGCTTCCGGGATCTGTAATTGCAATAAAATGTTTTCCGGCAAAATCACCGATTTTTTCTTTGCAGTATGTAAAGAAATATTTGAAGAAAGATAAAGTTTCAATTGTACCACCGGATTTTGTTGAAACTATGTAAAGTGTTTTTTTAGGATCCAATTTATTTGCATAATTTAAAACTGCTCCGGGATTTGTGCTATCCAAAACTTCTAAATCTAAAAAACCTTTTTTAACTCCGAATGATAAACGAAATACTTCGGGCGCCAAACTTGATCCGCCCATTCCTAATAACAATGCATGTGTAAATTTTGCAGATTTAATTTCTTTTTCAAAAGAGTCTATTTTATCTAAATGATCTAATGTTTCTTGAGGACTAATCAACCAATCGAGCCGATTTGTAATTTCAGTAGGTTTATCAGACCAAAGTGTAAAATCTTTATCATAAATTCTTTGAGAAACATTTTCATCTTCAAATTTTGAAAATACTTTTTCAATTTCCTCTTTATAATTACCAAGTGATATTTTGATATTTTTTGTGTCCATTTTAGTTCCTTTTGTAAAAAATTATATAACTAAAAATATAAAAATTTGAACAAGTTTTTGAGTCTAATTTCTCAAGGTTCTGTCAATATTCTTCATTTGTTCCATTCTAATTTTATAAAATGAAATAATTCACAAAATTAAGACGAATCTCTGTCGCGATTTATAAAAATCTCATTTTTTCTATTGACTTCTCATAATATTTCCTAGTAATTCCACTTAATTTTTAAACTTTTTTGTCGATTGTATAATTATAATACATAAAATTGTATTAATTTGATAAATTGATTTTTAGTAATTCTACTTAAATTTATTAATGTTTTTCAATCATAAAAAAGCCTTTAATGAGGAAATTGTTTTTTCATAATGACCGAAATACTAAATGAAAAATTAAATGAGATAATTTTGCTTGATAAGAGTGATTATTTTCATCTCCTTGCAGAATCTACTAGCGATATTGCGTTTATTTTAAACGATCAAGGCAATTTTGTGTACGGCAATAAGGTATTTCTAAATCAATTACATTACAAACAAGAAGAATTACAAGGAAAACACTTTTTTGAATTTATTGAGGAAAATAGCAAGCCAAAGGTTTCTAATTCATTTCAAAAAATAATTAGTACAAAAACAGCTGTAAAATTTGAAACGGAAATTGTACCTAAAGTTGGAATTGAGCAGTTATATGAAATTACGCTGACTCCAATTTTTAATAATGACCAGCTTAATGCACTAGTTGGGGTTGGACCAAATTTAGGTAAAGTAAAATCAGAAAAAAATAAAATTGAAGAATTGCTTTCAAAACTTACGGAAGCAAATAGATTAAATGCTATTGAACGTGATAGAGCACAACAGAAAATTAGTGTATTAAATGAATTAAATAATTTGAAAAATGAATTTATTTCGAATGTTTCTCACGAACTGCGAACTCCATTGGCATCAATAATTGGTTTTGCAGAAACTATTGCTGAAGATAAAAACCTGACGGTTGAAAAAGCTGCAGAATTTAACTCAGTGATTTTGGATGAAAGTAAAAGATTAGCCAGACTTATAAATGACGTTTTAGATTTTTCTGAGCTCGAGAGTGAGAAACAAAAATTAAACAAAAACTCGCTAAATATTATTGATATTATTAACGAAAGTAACAATGCAATTAAAAAAGAATGCGACAATAAGAAAATTACTTTCACAGCAAAAATTCCACAATCAGAAATAATGATTTTTGCTGATGAAGAAAGAATTAAAAAGGTGATTTCATATATCCTTACAAATGCAGTAAAATTTACGCAACCAAACGGAAGAATTACTGTAATTGCTCAAGAATTCTTAAAAGAAGTTGAAATTGTTATAAGTGATACAGGAGTTGGAATTCCAGAGCAAAACATTCCACTGTTGTTTGATAAATTTAGTAAAGTAAAAAGATTGGGACAAAATTTAACCGGCGCTGGATTTGGTTTAGTTACGGTTAAACAAATAATAGATTTGCATAAGGGTCTAATTAGAGTAAAAAGCGAAGTGAATAAAGGCACAAGTTTTATAATTAGACTTCCCAAATATAGTTTTAATTAAAACTGACGGAGTTAAAATTGGAAAAAACAATTTTCATAGTTGATGACGAACCTGCAATCCTAAAATTGATAACCCACTGGGTTAAAAATGAGTGGGAATATAATGTTCGCACATTTACAAATGGAACAGAATTATTAGAAAATATCTATGAAAATCCAGATCTTATTCTACTTGATATTATGCTTCCAGATTTAAGTGGGACTGATATTCTAAAACGCATTAAAAGAATGAACAAACATCTGCCGGTAATTATGCTTTCTGCACAAGGCAATATTGATGTTGCTCTTGAATGTATTAGAGAAGGAGCCTTCGATTACTTTCCAAAACCGGTTGATAAAAACAGACTAAGACCAGCAATACAAAACGCAATTAAAAGTTTTGATTTACAACGGAGAGTTGATGAATTAAACACAGATCTTCAGCATGAATACAGTTTTGATAACATTGTTTCCGCAGATAAAAAAATGCAGGATGTTTTCAAAATGGTTACAAAGGTTTTAAATAATGATATAACAGTTTTAATAAACGGAGAAAGCGGAACAGGTAAAGAACTTATTGCACGTGCTGTTCATTATAATGGAACTAGGAAAAACGAACCATTTGTTGTTGTAAACTCAGCCTCAATACCGCGCGAGTTATTAGAGAGTGAATTATTTGGTCATGAAAGAGGTTCATTTACTGGTGCACATCAAAAGAAAATAGGAAAGTTTGAATTAGCAAACGGCGGAACAATTTTCTTAGATGAAATCGGTGACATGGAAATGTCACTTCAGGCAAAAATACTTAGAGTAATTCAGGAAAAAACATTTGAAAGAGTTGGCGGTAACGAAACAATAAAAACTGATGTAAGAATTATTTCTGCAACAAATGTAAACTTAAGAGATGCAGTTGCAAACAGAGATTTTAGAGAAGATCTTTATTACAGATTAAGCTCATTCCCAATACACATTCCCGCATTAAGAGAAAGACGAGGTGACATTGTTATATTGGTAAATCATTTCTTAGCTGAGTTTAACAAAAAAATGGATAGACAAATTAATCAGGTTACAAAAGCTGCGCTAAAGCTATTATATGATTATGACTGGCCAGGTAATGTTAGAGAATTAGAAAATACTATTGAAAGATGCATGATACTTTCTGAAACTAACAATCTAGATGTAGAAGTATTGCCACCACAAATATTAGTAGCAGATTCAGATGGAAGTTTAGATTCAACCGGACCTTTATTTACTGAGGACGCGCCAATTATTCCATTTGAAAAATTAAAAGCTGAGGCAATAAAACATGCTCTTAAAATGACAAATGGAAATATTGTTGATGCATCTAAAAAATTAAATGTAGGAAGAGCAACCTTATATAGATTGATGGAAAAGTACGACATTAAATCTCGGCGAAATTAATTCGATAGTTATTGTAAATGGATTTAATGTGAACAATACTGCACAAAATATCGCAAACAAAGTTTTGTTAGTTGAAGACGAAGAATCAGTAGCAAAACTATTCCTTTATAACTTTAAAAAAGCCGGCTATGAATATGAGTGGGCTGAAAACGGATTTGAAGGATATTTAATGGCAAAATCTTTCAAACCGGATATTATTGTTAGCGATATAATGATGCCCGAATTTGATGGTTACGAACTTAGAAAAAGACTTTTAGAAGATCCAGTTTTAAAACTTACTCCATTTATATTTCTCTCTGCAAAAGGTGATGAATCAGATATTCTTAACGGATATGATCTTAACATTGAAGATTACATAGTAAAAACATCCGGACCAAAAATAGTACTAGCCAAAATAAACTCAATTTTAAAAGCTTCACAAAAAGAACGGGATAAAGCGGTTAGCGAAGTTCATCAAGCGGCTAATTCTATGGGAGCAAAAACAGTTCCGGATGAAGCACCAAAATTAGATGGATTAAATATTAAACATTGGCATGTTCCGTTTCAAAACATTCCCGGCGGCGATTTTATTGATTACTTTCAAGCAGATGAAGATAATTTAGTTGTTGTTCTGGGTGATATAATGGGTAAGAAATGGGGAGCCTGGTATTTTGCTGTTGCTTATGCCGGTTATGTCCGTAGTGCTATCAGAATGATTTTGGATTCAGATCACGATTTGCTTCCTTCTACAATTTTAGACAAAGTAAATAAATCAGTCTTTAAGGATGAAAGAATTTCAGATGTATTTATAACATTATCAATTGTTTGTATTAATAAAAAAACAAAAGTTCTAAAATATTCCGGCGCGGGAGATTTACCAATAATTTATAAATCTGATACAGTAAAAAGTATCAAATCGAATGGTATTTTATTGGGTTTTAAGGAAGTTGGCGAATATAAAAATATTGATGTTCAACTTAAAAGTGGTGAATCAATTTATTTGATAACAGATGGAATTCCTGAAACCCGCTGCACAGACGGAGAATTTTTTGGCGAAGAAAAACTTAAAAAAATTATAGCATCCCTTTCGCCAACGGATGATCCTTTAAATAAAATTACGGAAGATTTTACAAGATCAACTGCAAAAAACTTTGAAGACGATATAAGTATTATTGCCATAAAGGTTGATTAGCTTATAATCAATTTTACTCCTTACTTACTATTTCAACTGAACACTATTTATTAAAATTCTGTAAATCTTTATTTCCTTTCAGCTTTCCTTTAGTCAATCATATTTTGTATTTTAGCAAAGAGTAAACTTAAATGGGAAATGTACCATATCTTGTTATGACACAAAATTACTTTGAGAAAAAAAAAATCGGAATTTCTAAATCTTCTTAACAATTCTTTTATAATAAGTAAAAGTGATTTCATTGAAGACAGAATAAAATTTCTCAATCAATTAAAAGATGAAATAAAGAAGTTTTATTATTCTATTGAAGATGAACAAATAACAAAATTAAAAAAAATAACCCTATCTAGGGAATTCCATTCCCAAATAAAAACCTTTTTGGATAGAGAAAAGAAATCATTTGCCTCAGAAAATTTCGAAGAAAATTTTAAAGAATATCACTCAAATATTGAAGCATACATAAACTCTTTACCGCAAACTTTAGAAAAACCACAAGAAGAAAATAATTTCAAATGTTCAGAAGAAAACTCCGCATTTATTTGCACACTTTTAAAAATCAAAAACTTCTATTTCTCAATTAAACAAAGAAAGAACAAAGATTACACACTTTGGAAAAGGATAATTCCTTATAAAAATATTAATCAATATTATTTTAATCATAAGCTAAATGAAAAATTGCTTGATTTAACTTATGAAACAAACAATAGTATTGCCAAAGAATACATATTTCTATTTAAAGAATTTTTAAATGAGTTTGAAAAAATATTTAATCTAATAGCAGCTGAAAATGCTGAAAAAAACGAAAATGAAGAAAACTCATTTTCGAGTAATATTGATACAGCTATTGGAAATGTAGTTCTGTTAAAAGAAAATATAAACTCTAAACTTCCGGAAATTATTGAGCCAATAGTTGATGAATATAAGGTCGCAATTGATAAAGCCGGAACAGTTGAATCGATTTTCAAAAACTATTCCGTAAATGATATAAAGAAAATAAAAGACGTTGAAACATTAAAAAATAATCAAGAAAAAAGAAGACTTGAAAGATTTACAAACGGATTATTTAATAATTGGAATTTTTACGAAGATATTTCATTGCTAAATTATTTTATTAATGAAGAATTTGTAAACTCAAAAAATAAGATTGAAGAAAATTTAGAAAAAAATATCGTTCCTAAATTTGAAAGAATAATTCAAATTTTTGACGAAATTAAAATAGAAGTTAATGCTGCCAAAGATAAAACTGATTTAGCTCAATTAATAAAAGGGCAACAGCAAAAACTAAAAACAACCCTGAGTGATGATTTAATAGTTGAGTTAATGAGAATAATGCCGTTAAATAATCCGGCTCCATTGATAAATAGTTTTAATATAAAAGTAAAGGACTATATAGAAAAATTTCCCGGGAACGAATAATTGCAAACTTAAATGAGCTGAATTATAACATTGGTAAGTCTGGATTTGAAACAATTGCCTCTAAAGAAATTATTCTTAGAAGCGTTTTTAATAAAGCTCAGCAACGCCTTAATAATATTGCTGATGAAGCAAATGAGGCTATTCAAATTGCAAGCTCAACGGTGATGGAATTAAATGAAATTGCAGATTATAATTTTGAAACAGCCCTATCTATTTTAGAAACCGAGTCAATCTCAAGTGAAGAAAAAAAGAAAATTGAGAAAGATGGATTAAAAGTTGCCCTTGAGGGAATTAATAGAATTAGAGAAAGAAGTAAAGAATTAATTAGTGAACTAAAAAGCTTAAATGAAAAAACTTTTGGAGATTTCCAAATTGTAATAAATGATTTTTCATCAAATTTGTTTAAGCTAAATAATACTGAGGAGCTTTCTAAGCAAAGAATAAACCTTGCTAAGCAAAAAGCCAAAGAAGAATTTAATGAACAAGTTTCTAATGTAAAAACTGGAATAACAAATGTAATTCCTATTGTAATTTCAAAATCAAAAAGTTTATATCACTTAATTTTAACAAAAGTTTTTAAACTAAGTGAGAGCATCGGCTTATCATCAAAAGCAAAAGAAGCTACCGAAGAAATTTTAGATTACATTGTTGAGACCGAAAAACAAATAAGTAAGCTTCCTATTGTTTATCAAAGACTGTTTAAAAACCAACCTGTAGAAGAAGATAGATTTTTTATTGGAAGAAAACAAGAATTACAAGTTATTAACAAAGCCTATCTAAATTGGATTAAAAATAAGTTTTCTCCGGCTGTAATTGTGAGCGAAAAAGGAGCTGGCGCTTCTTCATTAACAAATATGGCAAAAAAACAAATTGAAAAGACTTACCAAGTTATTCATGTTAAGCTTTCCATAAATATATATCAACCAGATATTTTTTTACAGCTTATCTCAGAAAAGTTGGGCCTTGAACCTGTTTCAAATTTTGAGGAATTAATAAAAAGTATTAATTCTTTAGCATCTAAAAAAGTTATTATCATAGAAAACATTGAAGCATTATTTTTAAGAACAGTAAATGGATTTGAAGTTTTAAAAATGTTTTTCCAAATGCTTTCGCTAACCAATAAAAAAATATTTTGGATTGCAACCTGCAATAAATATGCGTGGGATTATTTAGATAAAGTTTTAAGCATAGAAGACTACTTTGCTTATCATGTTGAATTTGAAAAGTTTAGCGATACTGAAATTAAAGATATAATTATGAAACGTCACAATATGAGCGGGTATAAGTTAAACTTTTTACCCTCAAAAGCAGATCTTGAAAATAAACAATTTAAAAAGTTAAACGAGGAACAAAAGAAGAATTTTTTACGGAATGAATTTTTTGAAGAACTTAATGAAATTTCGCAAAGTAATGTTGGTTTAGCCCAACTATTTTGGCTCAGATCAATCACCTCGTTATCAAATAATCAGATTAATATTTCATCACTAAGCAATATTGATTTTTCATTTTTAAAAAGTATTAGCAAAGCAAAAGTTTTTTCATTATATGCATTATTAATACATGATGGTTTAACAATTGAGCAGCACGCAAAAGTTTTTAATATTTCCACAGATGAAAGTAAACTCCTTTTATATACAATGCATGATGATGGTGAAATTGTATTAAAAGACAATATTTACAGAGTAAATTTTTTGTTATACGTACATACAATCAAATTACTAAAAGTACAAAACATTTTACATTAGGATTTTTTTTCAATGAGAATGAAAACTCAGCTAAAATTATTGTTTATTATTTTCTTTGTTTCGGCAATTGGAAGAGTCAACTTGGCTCAAATAGAGAAAGCAAATAACAGCCCAGATTCTGTTACAGTTACCAAAACAGAATTATTAAGTTCAGCTACGGAAAAAGTTGTGGATGAGCTTTCGCCTGATGAACAACTAAAACGAATATTTTCTACGACCAAAATTCTTTAGGCAATTTTCTTTTTTATTATTGGTTACTATTTTGTAAAAATATTAACAAAAGTGTTAAATAAAATCTCGGAAACATTTCCTACTTACCGCTTAACATTGAAGGGTTTAATTCCGGTTAGTAGAATTCTTTCTTGGACGGCAATATTTTCATTTATTATAATTGGTATTTTTAATCCACCCGTGCAGTCGGTGGTACTTGTTGCCGGATCTCTTGGTATCGCAATTGGTTTTGCGGCTCAGGATATATTTAAAAATATTTTTGGCGGAATAATGATATTAATTGATCGTCCATTTCAGGTAGGAGATAAAATTGAAGTTGGAGATCACTATGGTGAAGTTACAAGTATTGGATTAAGATCAACTAGATTAGTCACTCCCGATGATTCAATGGTTACAGTTCCAAACGGCGAGTTAATGGCTAAGTCAATTTCCAACGCTAATAGTGGAGAAACAAATTGCCAAGTTGTGGCAGAAATGTATTTGCCTGCATATATCAATACAGAAAAAGTAAGAAAGTTAGCTATTGAAGCAGCTCAAGTATCAAGATATATTTATTTGAATAAACCAATTGCAGTAATATTTAAGAATGAAATGCATCACGATCGATCCCTTTTAAAGCTTCGATTAAAAGCATATGTGCTTGATATTAGATATGAATTTCCATTTATGAGTGAAATGACAGAAATTACAATTAGGGAGATGCTTGCTCAAAACTTAATTACAAAAGAAGAATTAAATGGAATTAAAGAAATGGCCGCATAATATTTTCAATTACGTTATCTTCTTTTCTCAAGGAGCTTAATTCAAATTCTTATTTCTTTCAATAATTTATTATTCACTGATACTTGTTTATAAATGCTTTCAATATCTTCTTTACTTACTTTTTCAAAATCTTCTTCACGTGGAGTTACTAAAAGTCCTGCCATATCAACTGAAGCTGGGCTAATAATCAATTTAGATTTGTTTTCGGCAAAATATTGTTTCGGTCTATGCTTTTCTCTTGGAAAAATTATTACTTTCCAAATTTTATTTTCGAAATAACTTAAAATATTCACTAATGGTTCTTCTGTAGTATCAGTAAGAGTTTTTAGGAAATCTAATATTTTTATCAATGTTTCATTTATAATTTTTTTGTCGTTAGATTCAATGGAAATAAAGGGGCGAACATTATTTTCAATTAGTATTACTTTTGCATTGGAAGTTTGAGAAATAATTCTGCCATTTTTAGTTATCAAGTTTTTGTAATCGCTTTCAATTGGAACCATATTTTTAATTCCAGCTTGAAAATGAAAATGATCCGGTGCAGAAGCTCCACACTTTGGACCGTTATAAAACACAAAAAATTATCTTTCAAATCAAAAGTTAAGTCAAGCATATCTAAAAAATGCTTTTCAATATTTTGCGGTATGTGATTAATGTTTGGAATTGTTAAATGCTGTTCAAATATTGGAAACGGATTGCAAAGAATTATGTAATCGTTTTTATACAGAATTCCCTTTTGCGGAGCTGGCAAATTTTCTAAACATAAAAAACATTTTCTTTCTGCAATTGATTTAGCATCTACCTTTGCGGCAGTTGAAGTAATACGAGTTGGATTAAACTGAACCTTTACGTTAAAATTATCCAAAGTAAATAATTTGGTTCTAACTTTTCTTAAGCCAATGAAATTAGCTTGAAGTAATTCCCAATTGGATTTTTGTTCATTTAATAAAGCTTCTGCTTTTTGCGAAAGATTTCCAATCGTTCCAAATTTTAGTAATTCTGTCTCAGATAAAGATTTATTAACCATTAATCAGATTTTTCCTTTGTCGTGCTAAAACTTCAATTGTTCTGATTTTATCTTTATAAAAATTATTTGAGTTAATTTTTTCAATACTCAATGCTGCATCTGAGTTTCCTTCCCACCTTCTGCATAAGTATATGGGATCGTAAATCCTTCCAATTTGGTAATCTCGGGAAATCTCCAATCCAACTGCATAATCTTCTCCGTAACTGGAATTTGGAATTTTAATATTTCTTAAAACCGGAGTATAAAAAGCACGTGGTGCACCTAATCCATTTATACGTAATGCGTTATTCTTTCCATTATCTGGTGTCCATTCTTTGTGGTCAATTAGTCCAGGCGGAATTTCTTCCAACTTAATATTTGTCAATTTATAAGAACCAATTACCATTGCGCATTTTTCTTTATAAAAAACATCAACAATTTTTTGAATAGTAGTTTCATCAAAATAAATATCATCGCTATCTAGTTGAATAGCAAAGCGACCGCATTTTTGATTCATCACACCTTCATTCCAGCAGCCGCCAATTTGCAAATCTTTTCTTTCTGGAATTAAATGAATTACTCTTTCATCTTTACCAACAAAACTTTTAATAACTTCCGTTGTTCCATCATTTGAATAATTATCTACTACAATCAAATTAAATTTGAAATTAGGCTTCTGTTTAAGTACTGATTCTATTGCATCTCCAATAGTTTTTACTCTATTTTTAACTGGAATAATCACTGAAGCTTCGCACTCAAAATTTTGTTCGTCAATATTTATTTCTTTATAATCAGGGTTTAAAAAAGCATTAATTTTATTTAGGTGTTCTGTAACGGCTTGCTCCATCTCAATTTGTATTTGTCTGTTTTTCGGATCTACATAATCAAATAATTTTTCACCGGATTTTCTTGTGTCGTCTTCAATAGCAGTATATAAATATTCTGGAATTCTTATAAGCGAATAATTTTGAGAAATTGATAATCTTAAGTTATATAAGCCGGCAGCAGAATAATCTGTAACAGAATTATTAACAGCTGCATCTAAAGCACCTCTGTCAATTAACAAAACTGGTCCAAACTCAAAATCATCTCTTAAACTCCCAAGTTGATAATCGATAACCGGATGTTTAAGAAGTTCTTTTTCTTTCACCTCATAAAAATCAGAATAAACAATTCCAGCGCCAGTATTTTTAGCAACGTTTAGCATTCGTTCAATGCTGTAAGAACCAAAATCAACAAAAGTATCTTTTGTGATTAGAAGGATGTAATTGGTTGTAGAATTTTTTGCAATAGATTTTATAGTTGAAGATGAAAATAAGCTTGTAATTTCAATATTGTTGAAATTATTATTTTGCTTTTCTTTTGAATTGACAAAAACATTAATTGAATTTGCTAATCCAGATTTTTGAATTGAGTTTATTGTTTTATCAAATATTTCTTGATTAAAATTTGGAAGGAAAACATCAATTTTATTATTCATTGCGCTCACATAAGTTTTGTTAAAATTAAATGATTTGAAGTAATCTTAAAAATTACAAGTCAAAATTTACTTAAAAGTGAGTTAATTATTTTAGCTTTTACGTTTTGTAAATAGTTTTTTATTTCAGATTAGCAATATTAAAGTATTACTAGTACTCGAAAGATCAAATCTTTTAATTATTTGCTATGATAAAGGTCACATAATAAGTCATCAAAAAAAAAAATTTGATTTGTATTGTGAAAAGAGACAATCAATTAAATAACAATTGTTTTTGTGTTTTATTGTTTTCTTACTATTTTAACAGACTTATTTCAAATAAAAATTTTTTAGAAATCACAACAAAAAACCACAGGAGAAAAATATGAAGAAAGTATTATTCGTTTTTATTGCTTTATTTTTTGTATCGAGTATTAGTTTTGCACAGTTTGAAGTTGGTAAATCTCATGCTGGTCCATCCATTGGTATTGGATTTGGCGGATACGGATTATCTTTTGGTGCAGATTACGAGTACGGAATGAGTTTAAAAGATATTGGTGTTGATGCTCCGGGAGCATTGGGAATTGGTGGAATTGTTAGATATTATAATTGGAGCGAGAGTTATTTTTCTTATAGCTGGAGTTACACAGATATAATTATTGGTGCACAAGGTAACTACCACTTTAAACTTGATAACAATAAACTAGATCCTTGGATAGGATTAGTTTTAGGATTTGATATTGCTTCATCAAGTTGGGATGGACCAGCCGGATTTGGAAGTGATTACTCTACTTCTTCAGGAGGTCTTTTCTTTAATGGTAATGCAGGTGTTAGATATTGGTTTTCTCCAACAATGGCTGCAAGAGCTAGTTTAGGATTTGGTAGTATTGTAAGTTCATTAATCGTTGGTGTTGATTTCAAATTTTAAGAATATCTAAATAAAATTTTTAAGTGCGGCTATTTAATTTTTAGATGCCGCATTTTTTTTAATTGTTTTTTTATCCCCACCATATTTCTTATTTTAGATATTACTAAAACTTACTATATTTAAAAGTCTAACCATAAATTGAATCTAATAAATAATTAATGTTAATCTAATTATAAAAGGGAGAAATTAAATGAAAAAAATCTTAACAATTGTTAGCTTATTTTTTCTTGTGACTAATTTATCATTTGCTCAAATGGATGATATGGCAGTCGGCTTAAATGGAACTTTGTCTGTGCCTATTGGCGATTTTAATGATATTGCCAAAATGGGTTTTGGAGTTTCAGGTACATTCTATTATGATCTCTCGGATAATTTTCAATTTACCGGAACCTTAGGTTATTTAGCGTGGGGTGGAGATAAGTTGAATCTTGCCGGTATTGCTACACAAGAATCAAAAAGTTCTTTCACAACAATACCAGTACTAGCAGGTTTCAGATATATATTTCAAGGTGACAATTTATTACCTTATGTTTCTGGTGAACTTGGTCTAAACGTTTTTACCACACCTGATATTGATGTGGTTGGACTTAATGATATTGTTTCTAGCAGCAAAGGAGAGACAAACGCTTATTTTGGTTTTGGACTTGGTGGTGGTGCATTGTATGAACTGAGTAGAGATGTTAAACTTGATGGCTCGCTAACCTATAATATAATTAATGCAGAGAATTCAATAGGATTTTTCTCATTAGAGTTCGGTTTTATTGTTGGAATAAATTAGACCATTTTTTTATTATTAAAGGACCAGACATTGCGAGGAGTTTTACCTAGAAGCAATCTACTTTAGTTATGAGATTGCTTCACTCCAAAATAGTGTTGGAGCGAAGCAATTACAAAGTTTATATTTTTTCGCTTACTTCAATAAGACTAATTTTTTTGTCTCATTAAATTCTCCGTACTGCAGTCTGTAATAGTAAATTCCGCTTGTTAGATTACTTGCATTAAAAGTAACTTGGTAAATGCCCGGTTTGCTCGCTTCATTTACTAAGGTTGTTATTTCCTTTCCAAGAACATCATAAACTTTTAGAGTAACATTTGCTGTTGATGAAAAATTTGCTTCTGCTACGGTTGGAATTGCATAACTTATTGTGGTTGTTGGGTTAAAGGGATTTGGATAATTTTGTTCAAGAGAAAAGGAATTTGGAATTGTGATATGTTTATCATCATTAATCGCCGTAAGTGAATTGCCGTTAACTCTTACCAAGGTAAATGTTGAATAATTACTTCCGTTATTCGAACTGCCTATGACAACTATATTACCGTCTTCTTGGATCTCTACTGAATTAGCATAGCTTGTTGAACCACCTATTTCTAATGATTCAATCCCAGCAATTCCAAAGCTATTATCTATATCTCCGTTTGAGTTATAGCGTACAACTGCAAAGTTGCTATTATTCTCATAATCTGAATATCCGGCAGCCACTATTTTCCCATCACTTTGAATTGCTACAGAATTTGCATATTCATCCAATGAGCCAATTGGTGTAATAACAATGCCATTTGTTCCAAATGTATTATCCAAATCTCCATTTGTATTATAACGAACTATGGCAATGTCGTTATCAGTTCCATTAGATGAATAGCCTGCAACCACAATCTTTCCATCAGATTGAATCGATACAGAGTTGGCATTAGCATAAATCATCCCAATTTCAGTCGTGACAGTTCCATTTGAACCAAAATTATTATCTAAATCTCCATTTGAACTATAACGGGCTATTGCAAAGGAATTATAAGAAGAACCAACTGCAATTATTTTTTCATCGCTTTGAATTGCTATTGAAGTAATGCCGCTTCCTAATGATCCAAAAGAAGTAATTACTTTGCCATCTGTTCCAAATGTATTATCTAAAATTCCGGTAGGATCATAGCGAGCAATTGAGAAATCATAATTTGTTCCATTAAAACTATTACCTGCTGCAACTATTTTGTTATCACTTTGAATTATAACTGATTTTATTTCATCATCGGAATTTCCGATCGGAGTTGTTACAATTCCATTTGTCCCAAATGCATTATCAATAAAACCATTAGTTTTGTAGCGAACTAGGGTATAATCTCTATTACTGCCATTGTAAGAATATCCAGCGACTATTAAGTTTCCGTCGTTTTGAAGAGCTAAAGCATTGGCGGCCCCATCTAATTTGCCTACTAATGTAGTAGTAATACCATTTGTACCAAATGAAATATCTAAATCGCCATTCTCAGCGTAGCGCGCAATAGCAAAGTCATTGTCATTATATCCAGCAGCAACAACCTTACCATCATTTTGAATTACAGATGAAAGTGCGGCACAATTCGAAGGTTTTACTTTGGTAGTTATAAAACCGTTTGTACCAAAGGAATCATCTAACTCACCATTAGGTTTAAGTCTCACCAAAGCAGCAGCGGTCGTTGTTGTTCCGTACTGTGAAGAACCTGCGGCAATTATCTTTCCATCAGATTGTATTGATACTGAGTAAGCAAACTCCGCAGAAGTTGCAATTGGAGCTATGGAAACTCCACTTGTCCCAAAAGAATCGTCCAATTTACCGTTTGAATCATAACGAATTACAATAAAATCATTATTGTTTGAGATACTGTTGATATATCCAGCACTAATAATTTTGCCATCATTTTGCATCGCTACCGAATAAGCAGAGGCATTTAAATTCCCAAAAGAAGAAATTGTACTTCCATTTGTTCCAAATGTATTATCTATTGTCCCATTTGAATTATACCGAATAGTTGTAAAATCACTTATATTTCCGCTATAAGAATAACCGGCAACAATTATTTTTTCATCACTTTGCAACATTACAGAATTAGCATAACTACCTGAAACAGCTATATTGCTGATTACAAATCCGTTTGTTCCAAATGTATTATCTAAAGTTCCGTTTGGATTGTAACGTTCAATAACGATAGAAGTAGGATTTTGACCCAAAGTTCCGCCTACTACAACAATTTTCCCATCATTTTGTATTGATATTGAATTAGCATGCACACGGTAAGCACCAATTTTTTCACTGACGATTCCGTTTAGTCCAAACAGGTTATCCAATTCTCCATTTGTATTTAACCTTGCAATCATAAAATTATCATAAGTACCTTTACCATCTGAAAAAGTACCTGATACAACTATTTTCTTATCATTTTGAATCACAATTGAAGTCACACCATCAAATGAATCTCTAACATCATTGAGGAAAGTAACACCGTTAAAACCAAATGAATTATCCAATGAACCATTTGGGTTATAACGAATAATTACACAATTGGTAAAATTTGTTGCAGAACTATTTGAAGTAAAGGAATATCCACATGCAACTATTTTTCCATCAGCTTGTATTGCTACAGAGTTAAAGACTTCACCATAACCACTGACCTTAGTAATTACAATACCATTTATTCCAAAAGTTATATCTAATGACCCATTTGCATTATAACGAATAACAGTAAAGTGCTCATAAGCTCCATCTGTTGAATAACCAACGGCAACAATCTTTCCATCATCTTGTATTGCAGTTGAATTGATTAAGCTACTGCTATTACTAGCATTAAATATAGTATTAACTATACCGCCTTGCCCAAATGTGGAATCCAATTGTCCAGCTTGTGCATATGATTTATTTAGAAATAGTAAAAAAATATTTGCAAAAATAAAAGTATAGAGACCTAAATGATGTTTCAAATTAACCCCCTAAGATTTAATATATTTAATTAATTACATTGCAATTTGTCTAATAAGATACAAGGTTCTAAACAAAAAGAATGGCGAAGTGAAATCGATACATTAAGTGTTGATCAATATAATAAGAACACATTAGTTGGTAAAGAAAAAGAATTGTATTTTTTGATGCGGAAATAAATTAGATATTATATTCTATTTTTCAAAGAAGAATTGTTATGATAAAAATAATATCAGAACAGGTAATAACCTGTTCTGATTATTCAAGAAATTATTTCAATAAGACTAATTTTTTTGTCTCATTAAATTTTCCGTACTGTAATCTGTAATAGTAAATTCCGCTTGTTAGATTACTTGCATTAAAAGTAACTTGGTAAATGCCTGGTTTGCTCGCTTCATTTACTAAAGTTGTTATTTCCTTTCCAAGAACATCATAAACTTTTAGAGTAACATTTGTCGTAGACGCAAAATTTAGGTCTGCTACAGTTGGAATTGCATAACTTATTGTTGTTGTTGGGTTAAACGGATTTGGATAATTTTGATCTAAGCTAAACTCCTGTGGAACACTTGAAATTTGTTTTACATCTACCAAATAATCAATTGGTATGTTAATATTTCCACCATTAGTTGAAATAGTCAATTGACCTGTATAATTGCCTTCGTTCAAGGTTTGTGCATTTAACGTTAAATTTATTGTTTGAGATGCACCAGGCTGAATTGTACCATTTGAAGGCTCAACAATAACATAATTATTAGAAGCTCCACTTATTGTAATTTGTCCAGTTTTTTGGTCAGTTGCACCTTGATTATCTGTAACGGTTAAAGAATATGTATAAGTATCAGCTTGTGAATAGGAGTGAGTTGCCATTTGTTGAGCACTAGTTGAGCCATCCCCAAAATTCCATAAATATTGTGTAATTTGTCCATCTGTATCAAAAGATTGCGATGCATCAAATGAGATTGATTCATTAACCCCGGCTTGATCTTTTGAAAGGTTTGCAACGGCAACTGGATTTGTATTTCCACCACCACCTCCGCCAAAAGTACCTGAAGCTCTAATGATAAATGCAGCATTTTCGTAACCAGAAATTGTATTTAATCCAACATAATCTAATCCATTAAAATAAAAACCCTTATTTGGAATGTTAGCATCTGTATCTGCCCCTGCTGGGTATGGAATAAAACTATAACTATAAAGTTCAATATAAAATTTTGCACCAGCAGCAAAGGATAACTTGGGGTTTAGCGATATGGTAAACCAATCACCAGCCGGAGCTAAACTTAATGACAACGTTCCTTCAGAAAGCAAATTAAAATCTTGATCGTAAATTGAAGCATAAATGTCATTAGATAAAGCTTGCTCTGTCCTTAAGAAAAAATGAAATGAATCCATTTCAAAACTATTTCCAGAAACAGTAAATTCATTATACCAGTCAAAAGCCGACCCATCTCCCCAACCAATAAAGTCATCAGAAGTGTTATCTCCATCATCAAGAAACAAGAAATCATTTCCTTCTAAATTTTGCGGTGAGCTTTTGTAATTATTCTTGCTCGCTTTTACAATTTTTGGTTCTGTATTAGATTTTGCTAATTTACTTTTATTTCTAAACACATCAAATTTTGTTGAACTTAAATCAGCTTTATTTAATGTATATATTGTTTCATTTGCTTTACTTAGAGCACTATTAAAACTTCCAGATACTGATATATTAAAGTTAAGCGGTGCTTCTCCGGTATTACTTAATACAAATGAAGCATTCCCAGTTTCCCCAGGTCTTGATTGCAATGTGATTGAACTAACATTTACGTCTGCAACTGCAGCGCCGCCAACTTCTGCATTGCCAACAAAAGCACCTCTTCCATGTGTTCCAACAACAATTCTTCCATCTGATTTTCTTGAAGAAAGATAATTTACAATAACATTACCAATTGAATTCGCTCCTTCTAAAAACCAGTTAGTATTATTCCCATTTAATTGTGTTGTTGAGTAAACTCCTGTACTTGTTGCAACCAGAAACAATGTTCCGTTTTTAGTTGGTAAAATACTAGCAGCCCGGATTGAAGGTCCTGGATTAGTTTCATCACCGGTCAAACTTCCCTCAACAGCGGTAAATGTGTTTCCGCCATTTGATGAATGAAAAATTCCAGTAATATTATAATTTGACATAACAACTAAAATTTCATCTGCATTATCTGGATTTATTGCAATGTTGTGTATATATGAATTATCTGCAACCCCAGCTATTGTTAGCTCAACAGCACCATTTGTTGCAGTATTAGCATTATCTAATCTGAATACCTTTGGTGCTTGGGATGTTTGTGAGAAATTAGAAGCTCCATAATAAAGACGATGCTGTGGATTACTTTCAGAGACTGCTAATGCAGTAATAATAAAACCATCCGGTGCTGCAACTGAAGTTAATTCAGTCCACCCCTCAGTAATCCCCTCCGCGAAGCTTGGATTTACAGGTAAAGTACTTAACTGGTTATTTCTCCATAAAGTATTTCCGGCAGGATAGAGCATAATATCTTCATTGTTTGGATCAATAACATAAGGATTAATAAATGACTGGTTTTTTGCATCTTTTGGGGTGATATGGCTCCATCCATTATCTCTGGACGCATTACCTGAACCATCGTAATTCACCCTTAAAACGGCTCCTTCTTGAGATGAGGTATAACAAAAACTATCGCCCAAATATCCATAGCTTCCATCTCCAGAGCTAACATCTTCAGAAGCTGAAGTTGAATTTCCATCAAAAATGAAAAACGGACTTCCATTATCTTGTGTGCCGCCTATTATTCTGTTATCACCAGCTCCTTTTGGCTGAGTTACCATATAAAACTGTGTTACGTTATAACCATTATTCTTTTTTTCCCATGGAAAAACTTCTGCATAATTTGAATTAGTAATATCAGAGGTATAAGTTAAACCGCCATCATGTCCCCACCACATTGCTTTGGGGTTTGTAGGGTCGAACGCGAATGCATGAATATCAGGGTGAAAATTTGGATAGCCAAAATATATTGGATTATATCCGCCTATCCAATCTAATTTTTGATTATTAGGTTTTGTTGAAAACCCATTTGTTGATCTAAAAAGGCAAGTCCCGGCAATCATAACAAAGTTTTCATTATCAGGTTTTATCGCCAAAGTAAGATTATATCCTCTTTGAGAATCTAATCTTTGATCTCCATCAAAAAATGTAAAAACTGGAAGGTTTGCTGTACGATCTTCTGAGGCTCCATTTGAAATATTAATTTTATGCAATCTTATATCTTCATAGGTATCATTAACCATATTCCCTGTATAAGTTAAAACAAAGCATGTACTAGTGTTAGAAGGAGCAATAGTAACAACACTTCTTGAATGTTGTGAAGGAAAAGAATTTGGAGTAATACTAGTCCAGTTTGAACCATCATTAGTTGATTTATAAACACCAGGAGTATTAGTGGCTGTAACTCCTTGAAAAGGAGAAGACAAAACGGCGACAATAGTCCCATCAGATGCAATATCAATATCGCTATAAATATGTTGATTTGTGCCGCCCAAAGCTAAGTTAAAAGAATTGCCGCCATCTGCTGATTTTAATATTCCAAAACCATGTGAAGCAATAAAAACCGAGCCAGTTGCTGGATTAACAATAATTTTAGATACAAAATCATAAGGTGTATTCCATTGACTTGGATCTGTATCTTTTGCATTAGGTAATAAAGCCCAAGTTTCGCCATTATCAACTGATTTATAAATTCCACCACCTGAAAATCGACCTGTATAACCTAAATCTTGATTACTTCCATCAAATTCTCCGCTTGCATAGTACCAAGTACTTGTATTCCCAGGTCTCTTATCTTGAGCAATAGAAGTAACACTCAAAATTTGAGAAGTTGTACTTTTTATTTGCCAAGTTGCGCCATTATCGGTTGATTTCCAAATACCTCCGCCAGCACTGCCAGCAATAATTGTATTTTTATTATTAATATCAATAGCAAGCGCCCTGGTTCTTCCGCCAACATCAAATGGACCAGCTTCTTTCCATGTTAATTCATTTATATCAGAAACTTTTTGAAGGCGCTGATTTTTCTTTTTTAGTTCTGATGCAAATAATAGTTCCCGTTGTCTAATATTTTTGGGAATTTTGTTTGTTGCGGGATCTCGTAGTATTCTATAAAAATATTCATCTCTTTCTTTTTTATTTTCAATTTCCTTTTTTTCTTCTAAAGAAGCAAGCTGTTGTTGATCTAAAGATTCCTTTTCAATATTGTTATTATTACTTTTTAGTAAAAAAAACAGAAACAATCCTGAAATTAGAAATAATGAAATATATCGTAAAGTTTTTTTCATTTAACCCCCACTAAATTATTATTTATTTATTTTTATTATATTCCAAGCACCATTTAATTCTTGTCCCACTCCGCCTCTGTGTATAAGCAATAGTAATTTCTATTTCAGAATTGCTACTTTTTAATTCTTCAAATTTGTTTATATAGTCTTCTTTAATCTCCAACACAAGTACCGTACCTACGGCAATTGGTCTTGTTGCTGGTCCGTATTCCTTTATTTCATTTACTTTGATTTCAGCAAAAGATTTATCTTCTTTTTCATACATCTCCTTCACATTACAAATAATTTCAGCTGTGCCTGGTGCAAGAGGAATTGGAGCATATTCTTTTTTTAACATCAAATTATTTTCACCTTTGTCTACTTCCTTTAACTCATTTTTTTAGTAGTACAGCAACTTGTAATTAAAAAAAAGGTAATTGCTGAAAGTAACAAATAAAGTTGTTTTTAAGTTTCATAAAATTAACCTTAGCAAATGATGATAATACTTAGAGGACTTTGTGTCCAAATATAAAGAACATTTTTTAATTTATGAAAATAATCCTAATTATCGACAAAATATATTTTTTTTAAAATCTATTGTTATTTCCTATTCTAAGAAAAATATTCAGTTAGTTAATTTCTCTTATAGAGACATGCGTAAAACTAAGAGGATTTGGCTCATTTTAATTAAAAATTTGTTATAAATGATTTTGAGAAAGAATAGTTGTGGAGTTTCTTTTAGATTTATCCGAATAACTTTTACAATAGTAATATTTAAAAATTATTTTAGAAATTATTCGTTTAGATATGAGATAAATTTCTCAATCATTAATTTTAATTATTCTCCAACTATTAGAATCCGCTTGACCAACTCCCGAAGGTAAATAAGAAATAGTCATTACCACTTCAGATTTATTAAGCAATGAATTATCTAATCGTTCAACCATTTTATCTGGAATTTCTAATTCAAACTCTGACCCAACAGCTATTGGTTTTGTTGATGGACCGTATTGCTTAACTTCATTTACTTTAATTTTACAAAAGTACTTATCATTGTTTCCAAATATGTTAGTCACTAAACTTTTAACTTCGGCCGTACCGGGTGCAAGAGGAATGGGAGCAAAATCCTTTTTTAATAAATTGACTTTATCATCTTTCTTTTTTTCAGCCACTTCATTTTTTGATGATGAACAACTTGTTAGTAAAATTGATATTGCTAAAAAAAATAGAAAAATAAGTTGTTTCAAGTTTAGCATAAATTATTTCCTTAATATTCATTTTATTGAATCAATTTATTTATTATTTTACAAACTTTATGTGATAGGGAATAATATGGAAAGGAGACAAATTATTATTTGTTATATAAAATTGGGCTGATCTAAAAGTTATTACTTTAAGAAAAGCCCAATTTAATCATCCAAATAAAAAAGAACTATAGAGAAAATTTAACAGAAACACCTAGCTTTAATGATAATGTACTATTGCTTATTCCAGGTGTATCATAGGTATCAGAAAGTGGAATATAGGCAATAAAATCAGAGCCTAAAGAAAGACCTGGTGCTAATTTAAAGTTATATCCGGCTCCTACAGCAATATCAAATTTCACTGAATTTGTTTCAATATTTAATGGAGTAATATTTGGAGCTTGCCCCGTTGTAACAACGCTTGTTTCTCCGCTTGAGCTTAGTTTGAGTGCCAATGATGGACCACCAACCAAATAAAAACCACTAAACTCAGCTTTAAATAGTGGATCAATTGTTAAATAAGAAAGTGAAAGTGATTGCTCTTGAGTTGTGGTTCCTTGAGTTTGAGAATTAGAAAAATTCTTCATATCGAATACAGTTAAGTTTACTAACATTCCTATAACTGGACTAAAAGAAATATCTAGTGCTCCACCAATGCCAACACCAATTCCGCTCCAAGTGCCGGTTAAACCATCTTGATTATAAATATTCATATTGCCCGTAATTCTTGGACCAATTTTAATACTTTGTGCAGAAACCAAACTTGATGAAATAAATATTAGTAAGATTGTAATAACCAGTTGACTATTTTTTTTCATTTTTCTCTCCTCATTAGTAAAATAATTTAGTTTTATTATAGTAAGCTAAAAAGACAAATCGGCTTATTTAATTTTTCTTTGGTTGAAAATATAAAACATTTTTTTAAAAAAACACTTATTGTTTTTTAGGATAAAAAAATTAGAGGAAAGTAATTATAATTTAAAAATCGTGGAATCGAGGATAATGAAATTCTTTAACAGGAGAGCAAGATTTTAATTAATTGCTCTCCTGTTAATTATTTTCTAAGGAATAGTATAATTCGATGTTACATTATACGCTTTGCCATCAGCAGCTAATGTTCCCTCAAATTGAAAAGTCCACTGTTGACCTTGAGTCACTCCGGAATTTGGATCATATTGAATAAAGTCCTCTGTGGTATTTGCGTTAACAACTGTCACACCATCATACTGCAGACTTTCTGTGTAATTTTCGGCAGGAACACTCACAGTTATTTTGGAAACCGTTATTGCAGCGCTTGGCGTACCGCTAAAAATATAACCGCCTTGTTGATCTTGCTTGGAACTTATTGTAATTGATAAACTACCGCCTCCACCTGTTCCGGGTCCGCCACCAAGACCGGGACCAGTGATTGTTCCGGAAGCATCATCGCTGCAAGCACCTATTAACATTAGCGCAAATGAAATTGTATATAATATTATTTTTTTCATTTTAAACCTCAAATAATTTTTATGTTATATTGTGAATTTTATTGATACACCTAATTTTAATGATAGTGTACTATTGCTTATACCTGGTGTATCAAAAGTATTTGATAGGGGAATGTAAGCAATAAAATCAGAGCCCAAAGTAAGATCGGGTGCAAGTTTAAAGTTATATCCGGTTCCAACCGCAATATCAAATTTAACTGAATTCGTTTCAATATTTAATGGTTGTATATTAGGAGCCTGTCCGGTTACAATTGTACTAGTCTCTCCGCTTGAATTTAACTTAACTCCAAGTGATGGCCCACCAACCAAATAGAATCCACTAAACTCAGCTTTAAATAATGGGTCTATAGTTAGGTAAGAAAGAGTTAAAGATTGCTCTTGAGTTGTAGTTCCTTGTGTTTTAGTATTTGAAAAATTTTTCATATCAAAAACAGTTAGATTTACTAGCATTCCTATTGTCCTATTAAATGAAAAATCAATTGCCCCCCCAATTCCAATTCCAATCCCGCTATATGTTCCAGTTAAGCCATCTTGATTATAAATGTTCATATTACCGGTAAGTCTGGGACCAATTTTGACTGTTTGTGCGGATAGGTTGGAAAACATTATAATAAAAACTAATATGGCTGTTGATAAAAATGTTTTTTTCATTGTGTTGCTCCTGTTGTGATTAAAAAATGATTATTTATAATTAAATCATAACGAATGATTTAATTCCCTCATCTATACATGCGTAAAAAAGGGGGAAAAGGGCTCATTTTTTTTTAAATAAAAAGCCCGCTTTTACACGGGCTTCTACTACAACAGGATGAGGAGGGGAAGTTAAAAACCAACACCTATTTCACTAAAAGTAATTGGTTGCGAACTTATAATTGGTAAATGATTTCTATGAAAAACTGCTATATAATAATCACCAGGACTAACACCACCAAAATCAATATCAGTGGAACCATTAGTATCAATTATCACTCCGTTATCTTTTACCAAAGCAGCTCTTCTTGAAACAACTGTATTTGCAGTTCCGGCAGAAGCACCAGATCGTAATTCAATGTAAACCCAATCAACTATGTTATTTGTATTTATGAAACTTAAATCAGTTATTTCAGTGCCAGAGTAACTCCATGGACTAACAGAATAAGGTTGAGTTAATGGAATTGACGAATCTAAAACATGATTCATGTTTGGAGAATTATAAGGTCCCTCTAAAAATATTTTAATTTCTGCGCTGGCATTCACATTACCTGAACCGAATTCAATTGCTAAGGGAGAGGTTCCATCAAAAATTGGTGCGCCAACTCCTCTGTATCTATAAGTAATACCTTGTGTACCATCACTATTCTCTATTCCAACACACTCACCACCAATTACAAAAGAAGAGCCTTTGTTTTTATACTGAAATTTTATACTGCCATTTTGTTTAATTATTATTTGAAAAGTCAACCAAGCATTAGCATCTCCAAAAATTTCAGGATATTTTTCATAAGTAATTACCATATCACCATTATCACTTCCAAAATAAAGATGTTTATCATTCACATTGGTGTTAGTCGGGTCAAAATCTTTCCAGTAACCGGCAACAATATTATCTTGGTCATAGCTGCTTGTATAAGGTATTTGCTGCGCAAAATTGGTAAAAGTTGCCGTTTCAGGAGAAAAGGTAATAAAGCCATTTGCGTTAATATAAAACTCGGTATATGAAGTTCCAAAATAATTAAATGAAAATCCGAGCGGAAATGGACCGATTGTTTCATTATCTGTTATTACACCAATTTTATCTGTTCCTGTCCCGGAAATATCTATCCAGCCATAAGTAGGTTGTGAAAGGGCACCTGAAGCTCCGGAACTTGAGTTGGCGAATGTGTATCCCCCTTGAGTCGGACCACCGCCGCCAAAATTATATTCTCCATCATTAGTAGTGAATGACCAGATCGGACAGTTTTGTGCGACTTGGCTGCAATTTGCAGGTATAACCTGCCAATAATATGTTGTATTATTTTCAAATAAAGGACTTGTAAATGGCCCAACACCAGAAACATTGATTTCGAATTGATTCTCATAAAAAGTCACTGGGTTTCCATTAACTTCTTTCCACACTTTTATTGTCTGTGTGGTAGCATCAGTTTGTGGAGGAGACCAAAATAATGTGACATAGTTATGGTAAAGGGTTGCTCCATCGGGTGGTGATTGTGCAATTACACAATCTGGGACAGGTTCTGTTCCAGAACAACCTCCATCATTTGTGATACTCACATCATCAATGTACCACTCACTTCCATAAACTTCTTCTTCATTGCTATCAAAATAATATTCAAATGCAATTTGTACAATATTGCCGGCATATGGAGTTAAATCAACTTCTATTAAATTCCAGTCTGGAATATTACTAATTATGCTTCTTATTGAAGACCAAGAACCTCCACCATTAACAGAAATTAAAACATCATGTGATCCAAACCCTCCTTCGGCAGGATAAACCATCTCATAATATTTTAATCCCGGAGTGGAGGCATTAGTTAAATCTATTTGAGGTGTAATTAACCAACGATCTACCATAGTGGGACCGGAAAAAGGATCGAAATAAGCATAGGCAGAATAATCTGAATTATATCCAGTATATCCTTGTTCCCATTCAAAACCACCAAAGCTACTCCACCCATTTGGAGGAAAGATTTGGTCTTCAAAATCTTCAATAGTTTTTTCCTGAACACTAACATCATCTAAAAACCAATCAACCCCATGCAGAACTGAACCGAATCCATTTCCCTTGTAGACAAATGCTATGTATATTATTTCATTGGAATAGTCAGAGAGAAGAATTTGCTTTCTATACCAAATACCGAAATCATAAACATCAAAAGGAATTTCATCCCAAGTTGCCGATGCAGGATCACCATTATTTGTATAATTTGTTGAAATTTTAATTATACGTTCATCATTATATTCCGAAGAAAACGTATCATCGAAGTAGTTATAAAAAATTAATACTGGATCTACGGCACTGTTAAGATTAATTGCAGGCGTGACCAACCATGATTCCGTATTAGGTGCAGCATTAGCAAACGCTGAATTACTATAAGTTGCTGGAAATGGAGCACTTGCCTGCTGCCAAGTACCCGAAGTAGGTGTCCAATTAAGCCATCCGGTCGGTAAAAATGTTTCAAATCCCTCTAATTCCATATATGGATTAGAATTTATACTTTCGACTTTGTTTACTTTTGATTTTCCTGATTTAATACTATTAGGAACTACTTTATCAAATTGAGGTAGTTGATGCCTTACTTGATAGGTTGTTACTCCATTTTTATGTATTGGAGTGAACTGAATATCAGGCTGGTTTTGGGCAAATATCCCAATTGTAAATAGAAATAGTATAAGTGTATATAGCTTTTTCATTTTTTTCTCCTCGTTCTGTTCTAATTTTTTTCCACCAAAGAAAGGCGGGTGATCTCCCTATGTGTACATGCGTAAAAAAGGTGGAGAATGGCTCATTCTATTTTAAAAAAAAGTCCGTTATAAAACGGACTGTTTAGTTTAAAATTAAATTACATTTTAAAATGACACTGCACTAGCACTTATAACCGGCAAATGGTTTCGATGAAAAACAGCTATATAATAACTCCCAGAACTTACTCCGCTAAATTCAATGTCCGTTGAACCATCTAAATCTAAAATTACTCCATCGTTTCTTAATAATGCAGCACGCTTAGAAACCACGGTAGCCGCTGAAGTTCCGGTTCGTAATTCTATATAAACCCAATCAACAATATTATTAGTAGTTATAAAGCTTAAAGTTGTTGTTTCACCGCCGTTATAATTCCATGGACTTATAGAATAAGGTTGAACAAGGGGAATTGATGAACCTAAAGTATGCGTCATTGAGCCGCCGCTAAACGGACCCTCTAAAAATATTTTTACTTCTGCATTTACATTTGAATTTGATAATGAACCATCCGGTAGATATTTTGCAAAAAAGATGTCGTAACCACCATTACTTATTAAGTTATTTATACCTGCATCGGGATCAAAATCTACTGTACCGTTAAAATATCCGGTAATGTAAATATTCTGCGTTCCGTCAACCGCTATGTCCAGTCCAGAATCATAACTTGTGCCACCTACTCTTTTAGCCCAGACTAAACTACCATTTTGGGCATACTTTGCAATAAAAATATCAGTGATCCCGGCGCTAGTTAGGTTGTATGTTTCACTACTCGGATCAAAATCTGCTGTCCACGGAAAATTTCCGGTTACATAAGAATTCCCGCTGGCATCAATCGCCATGCTGTTAACAGTCTCTGAAGAAGTACCGCCAAAACCTTTTGCCCAGATTAAACTTCCATCAGAAGCATACTTAGCGATAAAAATATCATCATAACCAGCATATGCACTTGTAAGGTTATATATTCCACTGCTCGGATCAAAATCTGTTGTAGATTCAAAAGTTCCTGTAAGATAAGAATTCCCGCCGGCATCAACTACTATTTTAATTGGTTTTTGATCTGAAATACTACCAATTTGACCTACCCAAACAAAATTTCCATCCGAAGTATATTTAGCTAAAAAAATATCGTCCAACTGAATAATACTTGAGAGATTATTTGTTGAATTACTTGGATCAAAATCTACCGTACCACGGAAGGTACCAGTAAGCAATACATTTCCATTTCCATCAAGGGCAACACTTATTCCTTTATCCAAAAAAGTACTACCAAAACGATTTGCCCAAATAAAATTTCCATTCGAACCATATTTTGCAATAAATATATCCTCTTCTCCACTGCTTGTTAAGAGCTGGGCTCCACTATTAGGATCGAAATCTACTGTATTCCAAAAATATCCGGTTATATAAATATTACCGCTAACATCTACAGCCAAGCTATTAGCATAATCTCCCAAAGTACCTCCAATACTTTTTGCCCAAACAAAATTTCCATCCATGTCATATTTAGCAAAGAAAACATCAGAACTACCAACACTAGTGAGGTTAAATGTGCCGCCACTGCTAGGATCAAAATCTACTGTATTCCTATAGGTACCGCATATATAAATATTTCCGCCACCATCAATTTCAATACCGTAAATATAGTCTGAAGACGATCCACCAACACTTTTTGCCCAAACTAAACTTCCATCCAGGTCATATTTAGCAAAGAAAGCATCATCACTTCCAGCGCTAGTGAGGTTATAAATTCCACTGCCAGGATCAAAATCGACTGTGCCAGGGAAACTACCTGCTACATATGAATTTCCACTTCCGTCAACAACTATCCTTCGCCCACTATCAAGACTGCTACCCCCGATGCTTTTTGCCCATTGTGCAAATGAAAAAGTTGGTAATAGAAATATTAAAACTGTAAAAATTGTGTTTCTCATTTTGTTCTCCTCTATCCGGTATTTTCTCTTATATGAGTACATGCGTAAAAAGTGGAGAGAATGGCTCATTTAATTTAAAAAAGAAAAGTCCGTATTTTTACGGACTTTATAAATGATTTGAGTTTTTGAATATTTATTTCAACAGCACTTGAGCGCCATTATTTTAGGAGCATCATTTTGCGTATTTGAACAAAGCCATGTCCTGAGCCTGCCGAAGGATCACCAGCTTCTATTTTGTAAAAGTAGATTCCGCTATTTAGACTTCTTGCATCAAACTGAACTGAATGAAAACCGGCTTGCAAATTATTGTTTACTAATTCTGCAACTTCTTCGCCTAAAACATTAAATACATTTAACCTTACCTTACTTTCTGTTGGCAGATTAAACTTAATACTTGTTGTTGGGTTAAAAGGATTAGGATAATTTTGATTTAGTACAAATTCATTTGGTAATTCATTTTTCACTTCTTGAACGGAAGTAGCATTTAAAACTTCTGAAACAGCAGCAAAGGCATCTACTTTCCCATATCCCCATTTTGTATTTGGGGTTGTGCCTGTAAAATTATCTGAACGAGCAGTGTTTTGAAGTATCTCTTTAACTTGTACCGAATTTAATAGAGGATTAGCCTCCAGCATTAGTGCAATTATTCCGGTTAAGACTGGCGCCGCTCCGCTGACTGCGCTTTGTATTCCATATTTACCATTTCCGTCATTAACTAATACATGATTGAAGGTAGCAAAATATGAGCGTTCAGCATAAGGAGCAATATTTGAATTACCAGGAACACTAACTGTCATCCCCAATCTCTCATCATAGGTTGGACCAACACCGCTTCCTACCCATAAATTTCCTTCTCCAACTTCATTACCTAAATCAGTTCTAGAAATACCATCAATATCTAACCAATTTTGGCGAATTACATATGAGTTAGGAACAATATTATTATATGCAGTTGCAAGATCCCAAACTGTATAACCTGGCACAACAAAAGTTTCAAAAACATTTTCATTACCAGCAAATATTCGTGAAGGATTTAAAGATGCATGAAAACTGCCATTGCTAATTTGACTGCCAGTTAAACGAAGAGTATAGTTTCCTGAGACTTTACAATCAAACATTATCTCTCTTTTATTATTCTCAGCAACAAAGAAATCTACATCGCTTCCATTATGGTAGTAATTAAATTCTGTAACAAATTGTTGATCTCTAACTTGATTTGTTGATGGAGAAATATACGGACCGTAAGTTTTAGTCTCAGTAATAATTTCAACATCTAACTTATCACTGCCATCATACCATAAATCAACTCTTAACTGATTAGTTGTATTCTTAATTTTAATATCTATAGATTCACTTTGAGTAATAATTCCTCCAGCATGGTTAGGAAGACCACCATCATCGCTGCTGCCGCTAACAAATACTTGTCCGGGATGCTCTGGACCAAATTCACTGTCAATCATTCGGGCTAGTTTGCTTGTGCCATCCATTGGTCCGCCAACACTACCAAAATTTGCCAGCATTACCACAGGTAAATTAGCTTCTTCAGCTTTTGCTTTAACAAAATTTATTGCAGTTTCAATTAGATCAGGGTTATAAAATGGAGCTTCAGCTGGTTCCCCATCATGAGCTGGAGCACCCTCGGTTGTAGTTTTTACCATGATTATTTTCGAGTTTGGAGCCATGCCGGAATATAAACCATTACTAGCTCTACCATTGCCGGCGGCCAACCCAGTTGTTGATGTTCCATGTCCAACGGCATCTCTTGTCGATAACAAAGTTCCGCTTGATAAAGCTGAATTTATCTGAGCTTCATCATAAATTGTTCCTACATTATAAGGGTTATTAGAATTGTTAGCTCCGGAGTTATCCGTTAAGTCAAAAATATATAGTATGCGTGTTGTCCCATCATCATTGGTAAAATCTGGATGGGTATAATCAATACCTCTATCAAGGATCGCAACAATAACTCCATTTCCTTTAATATTTAAATCTGACCAAACCTTATTTACTCTGGTTTCGTTTCTAACTTTGTCATCTGCGTATATATTTGAATAGATTAGTACTATAAGTGTAAAAGTTAAAATCTTTCTCATTATTATTTCTCATTTTTACTTCATTAATAACATTTTCTTTGTTTCTATAAAATTCCCAGTTTTTAGCGTATAGAAATATAATCCACTTGATAATCTGGAAGCATCAAACTCAACTTTATAGCTGCCTGCTGTTTTTTGTTCATTTACTAAGGTTGCTACTTCTTTACCAAGCACATCATAAATTTTTAATTGTACATTCCTCAGACTAAAGTCTGAGGCTACATTTGGTATTGAATAACTAATTGTGGTACTTGGATTAAATGGGTTTGGATAGTTTTTTGAGAAAGTTCAAACTCACTTGGCAAACCTAAATCTACTTCTACTATATCTGAATATTCATATGATCCATCAATATCTATTTGTTTTAAGCGGTAATTATACTTTCCAGAACTTACTTCTTTATCAGAATATGTATAATATTTAGGGGAGTTGCTGTTTCCATGCCCTTCAACAAATGCTACTTTTTCCCATTCTGAATTCTGACTACTGACTACTGAATTCTGCTTCTCAATCTCAAACCCATAATTATTTACTTCTGTTGCTGTTTCCCAAATTAGCTGAACAATATTATTATTTACATTTGCTTTAAATATTTGTTAGTTCAACTGGAAGAGACGGATTGTTATATCTTGCCAAACTTACAACATAATTGCTACCATTATATGAATGTCCAGCCACAATAATTCTGCCATCAGCTTGAACTGAAACTCCATGTCCCTCGCTTGATGTTCCAACTGCTGTTGTGACCATTCTGATGAACCGAACGCGCCATCAATAGAACCATTACTATTTATGCGTGCTAACCTAATTTGCCTTGGGTTTCCGGGACCAATTGAGTGATACCCGTGATAATAAATTTTCCATCACTTTGTGATGCTATCCCAAGCCCAAATCCACCTTGGATTTCCATTTTTCCATCAGAATCAAAGGACCCATCCAAACTTCCATTTGTATTATAACGAACGAAAGCAAAATAATTAACCCCAGATGGTGATGACGCTCCGCCAACGACTATTTTTCCATCCGACTGAATTACTGCACTATATGCAAGATCGCTTGATTGAGTTGAAGTAAATGTAAGATCAGTTGTCACAATTCCATCAGAATCAAATGATGTATCCAAGCTGCCATCTGAATTATAGCGAACAACAGTAATATCATACTGGCTTCCAGTTCTAAAATCACCAGCAACCACAATTTTTCCGTCTGATTGAATTACAACACTTTTGCAAAATCATACCAAAACTAATATTTGTGGTTACAATCCCGTCAGAATCAAAGGACGTATCTAAGCTTCCATCACTATTATACCTAATTACAGCAAAATCGTCATCAACACCCCAGTTGTAATATTGCCGGTAACTACTATTTTTCCCATTAGACTGTAATGCAACATCAATTCCTTTTCCACCAGTTGTCAAAACTTTACCATCACTATCAAACGAAGTATCTAGAGGTCCATTGGGATTTAATCAGGCTATTGCAAACGAATAATCGGAATATCCGGCAACAATAATTTTCCCATCAGATTGAATTACCAAACTTTGAGCTACATCATACCCACTACCAAAATCAATTGTTACTTTCCCAGCGGAGCCAAATGAGTTATCTAAGGTTCCATCACTATTGTAACGAACCACCAAAAAATCAGAATTACTAACATTCTCAGATGATCCAACGACAAGTATTTTTCCATCTGATTGAATAGCAATACTTTTTGCCGTATGAATCTCAGTTCCAACTGAAGTTGTGACAATTCCGCTTGAACCAAATGTTGGGTCTAATGCACCATCTTGTGCATTCAACATATTTGTTAAAAAGTAAATTATTGTAATAATGAGCATGTAATTGTGTTTCATATTTTCTCCTTATTGATAAAATTATTTCTCCCCATAACTATTATATGCGTAAAAAGATGGAGAATGGCTCATTTGATTTAAAAAGAAAAAGTCCGCTAATAAACGGACCTGTGTGTGTGTGTTTCATTATTTAGTTAATGAACTACTTCTGAATTTTATTAAACAAAAAATATAAATCTCCGAGGTTTTGGTGGTAATATGTGTTCCAAACCTTGGAGGTTTTAAATAAGTTATTTCATCAATAACATTTTTTTAGTCTCAATAAATTTATCAGTTTTTAATTGATAGAAATAAATTCCGCTTGTCAATCTGGAAGCATCAAATTCAATTCTATAATTACCTGCTGCTTGTTGTTCATTTACTAAAGTTGCAACTTCTTTTGCCAAGAATATCAAAAAAACTACTATTTTCACTTTTGCGTTTTCACTTTTCACTGAATACGGGATTGTATACGAAATTGTTGTGGTTGGGTTAAATGGATTTGGTAGTTTTGATTTAATTCAAACCTTTTGGTATTTCATTAATTGGGTTATCATTTATTCCAGTAGGACTGTTATTTACAACAAATATACTATCATCTATTGAGCCGTCATCACCAAGATCAACATAAATTTTTTTTACCGGAATACGTAAGTCATTCCAATCTGGGCTGATGATATGACGAGAATTTGCTTCTAATTGAATATTATCATTCTCAAATACGTTTTTTCCCATTGTTAGAAATTTGTAATAAATCTAATTGATATGTTTTGCCTGAACCAACATTTCTTAACGCCAATTTACTATCAGTTTTTCATTTTCGATTGTTTTTTTCATCTACCAGTTTAACGCTTAAAGAATCATTCTTCTGAATAATAATATCGCCCAACTTAATAAGTTGCTCTAATGTATCTGAAAAACTTTAATGGTTTCAATCTGTATGTTTCTTTCTTCATCGTTTGGCTGACCGATAGTAATTCCATTCCCGATTTTCATTATTTCAGAATCGCCGTCATTAACATCTGTCCTGGTATAAGAATACAGAACATCATATTGTTTAATTGTAAAAAATGAGGAAGAATCTTGAATGTTGGTAATAGATACTTCAAATTCACCAATTGGTAACTTATAACCGATTGGCTGTGTACTGATACCTGCGATTGGAATTATCGGGAAGCTACCTGGAATATTACTTGAATAATAACTATTATCATTTACAAATTTTTGACCAGCTTTGTTGAAAATTGAGACTTCACCTCTATTACGATTTAGATATAATTCCATATCTTTCCATTTTGAATCAACAATATCATCCTCCCATCTAAGCCATATTTTTGGAGTCTCTAAATAGTTTTTAATTGGCAAGCTAAGAAAAAAACCTTTATTTCCAGGCTCAAATTGAGCTCCTAATTCTTCTTTCCATTCATTTTTTATGGAATCTATACGAATATACTTGCCATTATCAAGTGGGGAATTATTATCATATATAAAAACTTTAAAACTGTGAGGAGATTCATTTTCACGGAGTAGCTTATAAGGAACAACGGCATGTCTAAAATCAAGATCTGTTGGGTAAGTAAATATTAGTAATTTAGAAATTACTGGATCAGCTAAAAACATTTTTTTTAATTCAGCTAATACGTCCCGAGGTGTAATAAATTCTGCAGATACAGAATCATGCTTATAATAGTCATATAATGAAGCATTTTCTTGATGACTAAATTCATTACCAAACTGATGCCAAAAGTAATAATTAACTGCCTTTCGCGTTTCGTCATTTAGAGGTATCTTTGCCAAGTTATCACTATTAGAAACAGACGGAAATTTTGCGTTAAAAATATTGGGATATTGCCAAGCAAGTAAACTTGAAACTGCAAAGCCATAACATGAGCCCCCCCAATTTTCTTGATGTACTAAATAAAAGATTGCTGCAGATGGACGGTAATCTATAAAACCAGAAGTTGGATTAGAGAAATAAATTTGTTCTATGCTATATGAATCAACAAAAAGCGGCCAATCAATAAATGAATATGATTTTATACTTTTATTCAAATATGATCTTTTCCCGACTGGAAATTTCTCACTAAAAGGGCGATTAGTCACTTTATCAATATAAGTGAGATAATTGAACTGTGACCACCAAGTTTCCGGCCACATATTTTCCCGCTTATTACCAAAACTCCATCCATTTTCCTTTGCAGTAAAATGCTGTAATGTATCTGCAACAATTCTTGTTAGATCGTAACCCTTTATCTTAAAGGTTTCACTCTTTTTAGATCTTTTTGTAATTCTTGAAGTTTTGTTTAAGGCATTAGAACTGTTAAAACTACTCACTTGTATGTTACACGTAATAGAGCTGCTCAATGTATCCGAAACTTTCCAGTTTAATTCGGTTACTCCAACATCTGTAGTATCTATTGGTATATAAGATTTTCCATCATCTAAACTTAACTCAATCAAATATCTTGAGTTCATAGAGCCAGTCCATTTTATTTTATGCTTTTGGTCAACTTTCCATTTATCGTCTTCTTTCGGTTCAAGAATTTCAATCTCAATTGGGTTCAATAATAGAGCTCTTGTTTGTCCATTAATGCTGCCCTCTGTAATAATTTGCCCTTTATTATTTATATCTAATGCTCTTGTTAAGTAAATGTCTGAAGTTTCCACAAGTGTGTTTAAATCATATGCACTGCTGTCTTCCCAAATAGTTGCGCCGTAATTTAGCCCAACAATTACACCAGAATCATTTATGGCATAGGCTTCTGAGTTAAGACTCTCAGACCACTTTTTTAAAGGAACCATTCCTGTGAGACTATCTTTCCAGACAAAGGCTATAAAATCAGAAACCCCAACAATCCATGAATGGTCATTTATTGAATTTGCTTTACTATTACGTGTAAAAGCTCCCAAATCTTTTATTGAACTTTTTGAAAAACGAAATGCATGAAAAGATCCATCAGATAAAACACTATTACCGACAATGTCATTTAAATTATTTATTGCAAAAGCATTTGTGCCATTAGGACCAAGCTTTGGAAAATAAATGATGTCATTATCATCAATGTAAAATCCAACTTGCGATGTCTCACCATTTGGAATTGCCGAACCCACAATGATATCTATATCATTAATGGCATATAAATTAGTGTTTTCTCCGGCAGTTATTACTTTTGTAGTTGAACCATCATAGTAAAAACCAACAGTCTGGAATTTAAGATTATCATTTATTTTTCTAAGTGAAACTTTACCTACAACATGTCCCTGGCTATTACATCCTTGCGCAGATATTCCTGAAATACTCCAACCATCTGGTGCTTGAGGCTGAGGAATAATTTTTAAAGTGTCATTTTTCCATATAAATGCCTGCCAGCCTAATATGTTATCTCGGATTTCACCTGCTACATGACCTGCTTCACTGATGGAATGAGGTATTGCAAATTCATTGCTTAAATGGATAAGTTCATACTCAACATTTTGAGCAACGGTCGATATACTCATTATAAAAAATATTAGTAAAACTTTTGATGCTTTATTTCGGTAAAAATTTTTCATATTTAAGTCCGTTTACAATCTTTTAATTAAATAATTCAAAATAATTCGATATAGCTACATGCGTAAAAGCATTTAGAAATGGCTCATAGAATTTGGATACAAATAATGTAAATGTGATTTGAAGCAAAACGGGAAGCTAGAAATAGATTCCGGCTTAAAAGCATACTGGAATGACATTATTAAAAGATAGATCCCGAAACAAGTCAGACAGGTTTGGGATGACAAATGGAAAAAGAATAGATTCAGGCTCAAAGATTGCCAGAATGCCAAATATTTTTAATTGTGGATTTTAAAAGTGTGTGTGTAAAATATTTTTAATTTGTGTTTAAGGAATCAAGACGTGATTGATATTCTTTCAGTTTTACTTCATTATTTGTTTCTTTGTACAGTTGAACAAGATCTGTTAAAAATTGGTTAATTTGCTTTTTTTCATTTGGGTAATTCTTAGTATAATATTCATAACTAGGAATTATTAAATTTTCTGCTTCATTATATTTTTTTTGTTGTAAAAGTGAGCTGCCCAAAAGTCCGGTCGATTCCCAAATTTCCCAACTCCCTTCTGGAAATTTTGCAATTCTTATTTTTAAAGCTTTTCTAAAATATTTTTCTGCTTCTTCAAATCGTTTTGTTTTTAAACAGATTATACCAAGCCAGTTTGAGCTATAACCAATATACATGTGATCTTCGGGAAATGATTTCTTAAATTGTTTCACTCCATCTAAAAATAATTGTTCAGCTTTTTTGTAATTATTTCTGTGTATTTCCAGAAGCGCCAAATTATTGAGAGCCAGACCAACATCTGGATGATCTTTCCCCTTTAGGTTGTATTTAATATCATAAGATTTTTGCAGATAAACTTCGGCCGAATCAAGTTCATTTTTCAATAAAAACATTCTTCCCAAATTATTATAAGTACTTCCTGCTTCAGGTCTGTTGGGACCCAATAATCTTATAATTATAGCTAAAGATTTTTTGTAATACTCCTCGGCTTTATCTAATTTCCCCATATCCATATAATTCACTGCCATATTATTCATGGTAATAGATATATTCTCATCTTGGTCTTTTGAAATTTTCATGGTTTCATCCAAAGCTTCCAGATATATTTTTTCAGCTTCTTCGTTGCGGCTCAAATTCATCAATACAATTCCATGATTGTTTAGAGCATCTGCAAAAATTCTGTTGGGTTCTGATAATACTCCCCTAAAAATTTTGATTGATTTCGAATATAACGAATCAGCAATAATGAATTCACCAATCCAATCATAATATAATGCCCAATTATGTAAGCTTTCCGCATATTCTTTACTTTCTTCACCATATAAATTTTTATTTATTGCAAGCGCTTTTTCTAGGAATGGTTTCCCTTTATCATATTCGCCAAGATTTACGTAAGTGTTTCCAAGAGTACTTCTAATTGCCGCTTCTATTTCAGGCTGATTTCTTAATTCAGTATCAACATCTTCTGCGGCTTTTTCTAAAATATCATAAACCTTTACATCTCTACCAATTTCACTCGGGTCAACTGAAGAAAGTATTTCTTGAAGGAACGTGTTTACTTTTTCAAATTTTTTATTTTCAATTTTAGCTTTATCTCTTTCTTCAGCTGCAATTTTACCCTGATAAATTATTGCCGCAATTCCTGATAAAAGCATAATGTTAAACAAAATAAAAAGTGCAACACCTATTTTATTTCTTTGCACAAATTTTGTAAATCTGTATGAATAGGTATCTTTTCTGGCTGAAACCGGTTGTCCTTTTAAATATCTATTTATATCATTTACTAAACCTTGAACCGAAACATATCTTTGAGTTGAGTCCTTGTGCATTGCTTTTAGAACAATGTTATCTAAATCACCCTTTAATGATTTTATTCTTTTAGAATTTTCAACTTGATCAATTTTTCTTTTTGATGAATCAGTACTTTTATTTTCTTGACTTGTTTTTTTAGCAAGTTCACTTGGCTTTATAATATTAGTCCCTTCCAGAACTTTACTTATTGCTAGCGGGGAATTATTTGTAAATGTATACGGCTGCTTACCGGATATCAATTGATATAACAAAACTCCCAAAGAATAAATATCACTACCGGTTGTTATGTTTTCTCCCTTAATTTGTTCCGGACTTGCATACTCTGGAGTTAAGTGCCACATCTTTGTTTGAGTTAGTTTTATGTTATCCAACTGAATAGATTCATCCAGTAACTTTGCAATTCCAAAATCTAAAAGTTTTGCTCTTCCTTCTTGATTAACTAAAATGTTTCCTGGCTTAATATCACGATGAATAATTAAATTCTGATGTGCATAATGAACCGCACTGCAGACATTTACAAACAAAGCTAATCGATCATTTATACTCAGATTTTTTTCATCGCAATATTCTGTTATCGGTTTACCTTCAATATATTCCATAATTAGGTAGGGGAGTCCGTCTGAAGTTTTTCCGCCATCAAATAATTTCGCAATGTTTGGATGTTGAAGATTTGCTAAAATTTGTCTTTCATTTTCAAAGCGTTTTACAAGATACTTTGTTGATAGACCCTGTTTTAAGATCTTAATTGCAACTTTCTGTTCAAACTCATGATCGTCTCTTCGCCCAATAAAAACAACACCCATTCCTCCATATCCAAGTTCTTCTTTAATTAAATACGGACCAATATGTTTGCCAATTAATGGATTAACTTGATTTTCATCGCGAGAGAAAACTTCATTGTAGTTTGATGCAATTTCTAAAAAATCATCAGTTGCTTCGTAAGATTCTATTAAAGATTTAACCTCATCAAGGTATTGTTTTTGTTCATCGGTAAGATTGTTAAAATACCTTTCTCTTTCACTTTTGCTTAAAGCTAAGGCATTTTCGAATATAGATTTTAATATTTCATTAAAACTATTTTTCATTGGGGTTTTTATTTGTGAAAGATATAAATGAGATTAGTTAATTTCTCTGTACAGCCAAGCCTTTGCAAATTGCCAATCACGTTTAACGGTGGCAACAGAAACATTTAAAACTTCTGCAGTCTCTTCAATGGTTAATCCGGAAAAAAATCTTAATTCAACAATTTTGCAAGAACGTTCCTCCAATCCTTCTAATTTAGTAAGAGCTTCATTCAGATTTAGAAGTTGATCTTCAGATTCGCCCAAAATAATATTTGCTTCATCTAAAGAAAATAAAGTTTTTCCGTTTCCCCTTTTTTGAGATTTTCGCTTTCGCGCATAATCAACCAAGATTTGTCTCATTGATTTTGCTGCAATTCCATAAAAATGGGCTCTGCTTTCCCAAGATAAATCTTGAGTGCCAATAAGTTTTAAGTATGCTTCGTGCACTAATTCAGTAGTTTGTAAGGTATGTTGTCTATATTCATCTCTTAAGTATTTTGAGGAAATTTTACGCAATTCATTATAGACCAAAGGTAATATTTTATCTAACGCAAAATTATCACCGCCAGATGCTGAGTTTAGCAATTGCGTAATATTTTTATGACCACTTAATTGCATAAATAATTTTCCCCAAAAATTAATTATTATATAATAAATAATTTAATAATATAAAAAATTAATAAATACAATTCAAAAAGACTTGATATCTATCACAATATTAAAACTTTATTTTATGAGAAATTGAATACAAGTATTACTTAAATTGATTTCTTAAATTTATAGCTTTATATTTATAAAAATTATAATGTGGATATATGGGCAAATTTCTAATTAAGTTAAAAGAAAAAAAATTACAAAATGGATAGCTATTTATATAAGTACTGCTATTACTATAATTGGAATTACAAATATTTTAAGTACACGCTATGATTGGGCACCCTTCATTTTTGATTTCATATTTTTCACTCTTTTTTGGAGTTGCGAGTGTTATAATTATTTCGTGGTTTCATGGTGAAGAAGGTCGCCAAAAAATTAAGTTAGTGGAAATCATTTTTCACACACTCATATTTACTGGTTTAATCACAACTCTTTATTTTGTTGCTGATTTTGGTAAAAAGAAAATAGAAAACAGTAATGAAAAAGTAATTGCGGTTCTTCCTTTTAGTGATTTCAACGAAACAAAAGAAAATGAATTTTTTGCGGATGGAATAACGGATGATATTTTAACTCAACTTTCCAAAATATCTGATATAAAAGTAATCTCCAGAACATCGGTGATGAAATATAAAAATACAAAAATGAACATCTCTGAAATTTCTAAAGAGTTGGGTGCAGGAACAATTCTGGAAGGTAGTGTAAGAACTTCAGGAAATAAAATTAGAATAACCGGACAACTAATTGATGCCAATAATGATGTCCATATTTGGTCGGAAACATTTGATAGAGAAATGAACGATGTATTTGAAATTCAAACTGATATTGCTGAAAGAATTGCTGCAGCGCTTCATGCTAAATTATTACCGGGTGAAAAAGAACTTATTGAGAATAAAAATACAAATAATTTTGATGCCTATACTTTTTATCTGAAAGGAAAACATCATTATTATAATTATACTGAAGAAGAAAATGAAATGGCAATTGATCAATTTAAAAAGGCTTTGAATATTGATCCTAACTATGCCCTTGCAATTGCCGGACTATCAGATGCTTACTCACAAAAAGTATCAAAATATTGGGCTGAAAATAGTTGGCTTGATTCTGCCTTAGTGCTTGGCAAAAAGGCAGTTGAAAAAAATCCAAAACTACCAGAGGCCTATAAGGCTTTAGCTTCCGCATATCAGGGAAAAGAAGAAATTCAATTAGCTATGCTAAATTATAAAAAAGCTATTGAGTTAAATCCTAATTACTGGACTGCAATTTTAAATTACGGACAAATAAAAATGTTCTTCGGTAAATATGATGAAGCTTTATTCTGGATTAAAAGAGCAGCCCAACTCTCTCCAGATGATATAATGAGCAACCTTAGCGTTGCTATGGTTTACAAGAATCTTAATTGTAATAACATAGCAATTAATTGGGCCCAAAAAGCATTATCATTAGAACCTAGACATACTTTTGCGAATTCATATTTAGGTGATTTATATTTAAATGTTGGTGATATAAAAAATGCACGCAAATACTTTGAAAGTTCTGTTGAGATAGATTCTAATTGGGTGTTTGGCTGGTTTTTAGGTGGCAGAATTGAGGCTATTCAAAATGATTATAAAAAGTCAAAAATTTATTTTGATAGATATATGAAAATTAGAAACTCTTATCCCGAATATTTTTATGCCCATACATTACTAAAACTTAACCAGGTGGATAGCGCTAAATCTATTTTAGAAGAAGAAGTAAAAGATTATTCAACTTTTTTTGAGGAAGAAGAAAAATCTCAATTGTTTAATTATATGGCTTTTGCAGAAATATATGCTGTTAGAAATGATAGAGTAAATTCATATAAATGGTGGAATAAGGCAATAAACAAAGGCTATACAGATATAGAAAGAATAAAAATATATCCCTATTTTGAAAATATGCGGAATGAGCCCGAATACAAAAGTCTTTTACAAAAAATGCGAACTAAGATAGATTCCTTTAAAACAGTTATAAAAAATGAATATCCTGAATATGAAATTTGCGAATAAAATCATGGCTAAATTTTTATAAAATATAGCCATGACCTAATTATTTTCATTCAAATTTAGGGAATAGTATAATTTGAAGTAACATTATATGCTTGACCATTGCTGGCTAACGTACCTTGAAATTGAAAAGTCCATTGTTGTCCCCTTGCAACTCCGCTGTTTGCTGGATATTGAACAAGATCTTCAGTTACATTTGCACTTACTACAGTTGTCCCATCAAAATTAAAACTTTCCGTATATTGTTGAGCAGGAACACTTACAGTTAATACTGATAATGTTACTGCCGCACTCGGAGTTCCGCTAAAAATGGTTTCACCTTGCTGTCCTGTTCTTGAACTAATTGTGATAGTAACTGTCCCGGTTCCGCCGCCACCTCCGCCAATGTTAAAAGGATCGGTTAATGTGCCGCCAGTGGTTGCTGTATCATCACAAGAACAAATAAAAATTAGTGTTATTGAAAATGTTAATAAAATTAATTTTTTCATTTTATTCTCCTATTACTTTTATGAAATATTAAATTTTACTGAAACTCCTAGTTTTAATGTTAATGTACTATTACTCTGTCCAGGCAGATTATAAGTATCTGAAAGAGGGATGTAAACCAAAAAATCGGAACCCAAAGTAACATCCGGAGAAACTTTAAAATTAAAACCTGTCCCAACAGCAATATCAAATTTTGCGGATTTTGTCTCAATATTAATTGGTTGAACGTTTGGAGCTTGACCAGTAACCACGGTGCTGCTTTCCCCACTTGAACTTATTTTAATTGCGAGAGAAGGTCCTCCTACCATGTAAAACCCACTGAACTCCGCTTTAAATAATGGATCAATTGACAAATAAGAAAGAGAGAGGGAAGTTTCTTGAGTAGTTGTTCCTTGTGTTACTGTATTTGAAAAATTCTTCATATCAAACACTGTAAGGTTTACAAGTATTCCTATTGATCGTGAAAACATTATATCAACCGCTCCTCCAACTCCAACACCTATTCCACTCCAAGTGCCCGTTAATCCATCTCGATTAAAAATGTTCATGTTGCCTGTTACACGTGGACCTATTTTAATGCTTTGTGCAAATGAAGCGCTCGCGAAAAGGAAAAATAAGATAATGGTTATTAATACTGTTGATTTTTTCATAGCATGCTCCTTAATTATGGGTTATTTAATAATTTGTAGACTTCTTAATTAGGAAATCTTTTTCGAATATTACTCCTTTTGAAATCAGAGCTATTTAAGTTTATATCTATGTTTGGATCGTAACTTTCCTCATCTGTGTAAATTACATCCCCGCTTTCATTAACCCATCTGTGCTTCCATTGATTTGTTCCAGTTTCTACTTCATTGTTATATGGATTTACATATTCTTCTTGTTCAGTAAGAGTTAGAAACATATCGTTGTTTATTTCTGCATTTGTTTTCTGCTTGTGTTCGGTAATTTCTCTGCCAATTCTTTCTATTTCTTTTTGAGTATTGGCAGCAATTTCTCCGCGTGCTGCTTGCCCTTTAATTTCTGCCATTAACCAATTAATGTTTAGTTTAACAGAATTCTGTATAACACTAAAAATTGATTCCCACTTTTCTAACTCACCCTGTGGTGCTCTTACTAAAAACGTTTCTTTGTTTCCCCACATTCCAGCCCCAAGTTGCCCCCAGTTTTCAATTAAGGTTAACAAGTATTCATCATAAACTTTTCCTGCTTCACTATACTGTATTTTTAGATACGCGGCATCGTAACTCATTGTTGTATATGGCATGGCTTGTTTAACCCAAGTTGCATATTGGCTAGCAAAAGTTTGCAGATTTTTTCTTTCTATAATTTGAACATTTTGAGCTTGGGGATGTGCATATGGAAAAGCAATTCTGGAAATAAAATTTTCGGCATTCATTAAATTATACACCGTCATTCCTTGATAATTAATGCCCTCGGGGAATAAACCCATTTGTCCGGCTGGACTATTTCGCATATCAAAAAATAGAACATCAGGCAGCCAACGAATCATTACACTTCCTTCAGTATCTTTTTTAATTACAAAATCGAGCTTAGCGGCTATTGATTGTGAAGGTCCGCCCTGTACAGTTGGATCTACACGAAAGATTCCTCCATCAATTTGCCATCCTTTTGGAACCAGCAGGCTGAAAGCATTTTCTCGTGGCTCTGATTTTCTTTCAAAAATTATTGGCGGTTTTTCATTTTTTCCCTTTTCTTTTTTTGTTTGCTGAATACTGGAATTGTTATTTGCTTTTAATTCTTCTGAATTTTCTGAACAGCCTAACATCACGAAAGACATTAATAATATTATTGATAATTTTTTCATTTTATAACTCCAATAATCTTAATCACCAAGTTGGTAGTTCATTGTTAACTTCAAACTAAATTTATTTTTATTTAAACCAGCCAAGATATTTATTCTGTATTCCTGTTCATTGATTAAACCCATGTTGAGAAATGAGATTTGCCTATTTTCATTGTTAATATTATTAGTTGCAATTGGTGCATCTATAATTGACCAAAGCCATGCTCCTGAAATTATACCGATACCAATTCCCAAAAGTGGGGTAACATAAGCAGGTTCTGGTTTTGATGTACCCCAACTAGAATTAGCTATTGCTACTGCACCAATTCCCGCTCCTAAAGCTGCTGCACCATAAAGGATAGCTAATTTTCCATATTCACCATTATATACTTGACCTAAACCTGGAAACATTATTGCTAAACTAAATGCAAGCCATGGGTATTTATGATTAGGAAAGCTCTTTTCAATAGAGGTTTTATCAAGAATAAGCGTGCATTTGTTCGCCGGGTTTGATATGTAATAATTATAAAAGTTCTTTAATGATATATTATTATCAGCTACTGAATCCAATTTGGTATCTATTAACTCTTTATTTTGAGCTTTATTTTCTCCAATAAGATTTTGAGAAATAGATAAAAAGGATATACAGAGTAAAAAGAAATAAATTTTAAGTTCAAAACTTTTCATTTTTAGTCTCTGGTTATTTCAATAAAACCATTTTTCTTGATTTAAATTTTTCATCAGCTTCTAATCGGTAATAATATATTCCACTTGCCAGAATTGAGGCATCAAAATTAACTGAGTATTTTCCTGCTGATTTATATTCATCAATTAAATTGATCACTTCTTTTCCTAAGGCATCAAAAACTTTTAACGTAACTTTAGAGTTATTTGGAATTGAAAATTCTATTACTGTGCTTGGGTTAAATGGATTGGGATAATTCTGACTCAAGTCAAAATTATCCGGAATAGATGATACTTTTTTAACATCAACAAGATAATCTATTGGAATAGTTATTGACCCTCCATTACTATTAATAATAACTTGACCGGTATATGTGCCTTCATTGATTGCTTGTGCATTAAGTGTAAGAGTAATTTTTTGAGAGCTTCCTGGGGCAACTGATCCGCTTGCCGGACTTACAATAACGTATTGATTTGTCGAACCCGATATTGTCACTTGTCCGCTTGTTTGGTTTGTTCCCCCTTTATCATCAATAACTTTTAGACTAAAATTAAATGTGTTAGCAGATGAATAAGAATGTGTGGCAATTTTTTGTGCGCTGCTTTCACCATCTCCAAAATTCCAAAGGTAAGTTGTTATTTGTCCGTCATTATCATAAGAGCCGGAGGCATCAAAGTTAATTGTTTCATTTATTTCTGCATGAGTTTTAGAGAGATTTGCAACAGCAACTGGATTTTGATTTGTATTTCCACCACCGCCTAATGTACCGCTTGCCCTTATTATAAAAGCCCCATTCTCTGCACCCGTTACTGCATTTAAATTATAATAATTATAACCATCACCAAAATAACTCTGGTTTGGAACAGCTGCATCAATATCAACGCCGATTGGCTTTTCAATAGAACTAAAACTTCCTAATTCAATATAAAAAGTTTCTCCGGCTGCAAATTCTATTGGCGTATCAAGAGTGATAGTAAACCAATCTCCAGATGGTGCAGTCGGTAAAGTGAAATATTGTTCCCCCAAGGAATTAATATCTTGATCGAAAATTCCAAGATAAACTTCATTTGAGGTAGCTTGATTTGTTTGCATGTAAAAATAGATTTGGTCTAATGCAAAACTTTTATCTCCCAAATTAAATTCATTGTACCAATAAATATCATCGCTTCCATAAGCCCAGCCAAAAACATTATCTGCGCTGCCATCACCATCATCTAAATAAAAAACATCATTTCCTTTTGGTGAATTTAAAGTATTTATGACTTTAGAATTGGTATTTGCTTCTAATTTCGCTGGGTTGGTATTTGAATTAGCAGCAATTAATCTTTTTTTAAATCTATCTGAATTTGTTGTTCTACTCCTATGAACATTCATTACATACGAATTACAATTTTGTTTATTAAGAGATCCGCTAAATGAACCAGTTACCGATATATTATAATTCAAAGAAGCAGCTCCATCATTTCTTAAATTAAAATATGCAGTTCCTATTTCCCCAGGTTTACATTGCAGTGTTAACGAATTTACGTCAGCAGCTGCAACAGCTGCTCCTGCGCTTCCGGCGTGTGCAATAAAAGCTCCTCTTCCATGAGTACCGGCAACGATTGTTCCATCAGATCTACGCGATGCTATATAATTGACAATAACATTCCCAATTGAATTTGCTCCTTCTAAACTCCAATTAGTATTTGCTGCATTTAATTGTAGTGTTGAATAAACTCCCGTGCTTGTTGCAACGAAATATTGAGTCCCATTTTCCGTAGGTAATATTGATGCCCCTCTAATTGAAGGACCTGGATTTTGTTCATCACCTTGCAAATTTCCTTCAACAGCTGTAAATGTTTGACCGCCATTGTTTGAGTAATAAAGACCAACAATATTATAATTTGAAAAAACTACAATTAATTCGCTTCCATTATCCGGATTAACTGCAATGTTATGAACATAATAAGCCGGTTCAATTCCGGCAATTGAAATATCAACAGCACCGCTTAAAGAAGTATTAGCATTTTCTAATCTATAAATTTTTGGCAAGCCTGATGCTTGTTGAGAATAATCAACTGCGGCATAGTAAAGTCTGTGCTCGGGATTTGTAACTGACATATTTAATGCAGTAATTACATATCCATCCGGGGCGGAAAGATTAGTAAGCTGTGTCCAGCCGGTTGTTATTCCTTCCTGAAAAGTAGCGTTATTCGGTAATGAATTTAATTGATTATTTCTCCACAAAGTATTTCCGGCGGGATAAATCATAATTTCCTCATCAGCCGGATCTACAAAATAAGGATTTATAAAAAGCATTCCTTGTGCATCTTTTGGAGTTATATTACTCCAATTAGGATAGTCTCGTCTTGGATTTCCATTTTGGTCGTAAGTTCCTCTTATAACCTTTCCATTTTGAACAGAAGAATATGGATATGAATTTCCAAAGTAACAGTATGAACCATCGCCAGTGCTAACATCATAAGATTCAGAAATTATGGTTCCATCAAATCTAAACGATGGAGTTCCATTATCTTGAGTTCCTCCCATAATTCTGTTATCGCCTGCTTCATCGGGAATTGCAACCATATAGAATTGAGTTACGTTGTATCCATTATTTTTATTCTCCCACGGAAAAAATTCTGAGTAAGATGTGTTTCTAATATCTGAGGTATAACTCAGACCCCCGTCATGTCCCCACCACATTGCGTTAGGATTGTTAGGCTCAAAAGAAAATGAATGAATATCACAATGAAAATTTGGATAGTTGAATGAAATTGAATTATATCCTCCAATCCAATCTTGCATTTCATTATCAGGCTTTGTCGCAAAACCATTTGTGGATCTGAATAGACTTGTTGCTCCAATTAAAACGAAATTTTCATCATCGGGTTTTACTGCCATAACTAAATTATACCCTTGTTGAGTGTTGATCCATTCTTCAAATCTTTCTGTTGAGCCCGGATTAAAATATGGCATGTTTGCAGAACGGTCTTCCGAGTTTCCATTTGCAACATTAATTTTATAAAATTTTACATCATCATTTTTGTTAGTTATTTCTTGGTAAGTAAATGATACAACATAAGCCACATTGTTATTTGATGGAGCAATTGCAACCACATTTCTATAATGAAATGAGGGAAAATTTTGAGGTGTAATATTTATCCAAGTTTGACCATCATCGGTTGATTTATAAATTCCGGGTTGATTTGTAGAAGTAACACCTTGAAAAGGAGAAGAGATTGCCGCAATCAAAGTCCCGGTATTTCCCACAACAATATCAGAGCAAATATGTTCGTTCTCTCCGCCAATACAAACAGTAAAATTTTCTCCACCATCAGTAGATTTCATTATGCCGAATGCGTGAGAGGCAATAAATACAGTGCCTGTAACTGGATTAACAATTATTTTTGAAACAAAATCATATGGAGTATTCCAAGCACTAGGATTTGTATCTTTTGTATTTGTCAGTAGATTCCAAGTTTCTCCATTATCTGTTGATTTGTAAACTCCGCCGCCGGAAACGCGATGAGTAAAGCCTTGATCTTGAGAGGATCCGCTAAACTCACCACTTGCATAATACCAAGTATTTGTTTTTCCTGATCTTGGATCTTGTGCGATTGTTGTTACACTTAAAATTTGAGAAGTTGTGCTTTTCATTTGCCAGGTCGCGCCTTTGTCTATAGATTTCCAAATCCCGCCAGAAACTCCACCCGCAATAATTGTGTTCGAATTTGTTACATCAACCGCAATTGCTCTGGTTCTGCCTCCAACATCTTTTGGTCCCGCTTCTTTCCATTCTAATTCATTTGTGTTTGCCTTTTTATTTAGTGAGTTTTTTTCTTGAAGATTTTTAGCAAATATTAATTCATTTTGTCTAATACCATTTGGAATTTCATTTGTCTTAGGATCTCTTAGCATTTTGTAAAAATAATCCCAGCGAGCTTCCTTCATTTTTATCCCAGCTTTTGGAGAAGAGCTTGAACGAATACGCTCACTTTTATTCGGCTTGTTATTGATCGTGTGCAGATTAACTGCAAAGTATGAAATAGCTAAAACAGAAGAAGTAAGGATGAAATAGCGTAAATATTTTCTCATAACCTTTCCTCATATATTAATTATTTTCTGTGGAAATTATTTTCCATGGATTAATTTCATTTTGATTAATTCCGTTGTGCATATATGCTAACAATAATTTTTGACGTGAATTGATTTTAAATATTTCATTTTGTGATTTTGTTGATTTGCTCAATAATTTTTCACTAAGTTCCAAATCCATTGTAGAACCTACACCAATAGGCTTTGTTCCGGAGCCGTAACCAAGAACAGTATCAATTTGAGCGACACAAAATATTTTGTCATCCTTTTCGTATTTCCCTAAAATCATGCATGAAACTTTTGCACTTCCGTATGGCAATGGTCTAGCAAAATCTTTAATATTTGTAATTTCTTTTCTCTCCTTATCGGTGTTTTGAGATGTGCAGCATTGTGTAAGAGAGAATAAAACGATTGAAACAGCAATAAAAAAAAGTACTTGATACATTTTCATCACTAATTTCTCCTAAAAATTTTTTCAATAAATTTTATAGTCAATTATTGAGTGAAAAGGTTTGGAAGTTTTTTTTAAGATTCCAGTAAAAGTAAATTTCCATTTTTGATTCTGATTTACGTTTTCATAGCCAACTAAAAAATTCCATTCGTTTTTTTTATTCAACATTTTATCAATTTCACTTATTTCGTCAATAAATTCTTCTACATTTATTATAATCTTTAAGTCTTTTACTTCTTTGTCTATTTTAAACCAAAACTCTGTTACTCTTTCAAATTCACAACTATCGCAGTGAATAACATCAAAATTGATTTTATGTTCTGTTTTCCAAATTGCCATTGGATCATTCACTTTTATCACTTTTGCATATTAGTATAATGGATTTGTGAGCAATCAGTTATTTCAGAAAATTGGATTTTTATTGAAGGTTTATTCCCCAAAAGTTCTCAGTGCAAAAGTAAATTCAGAATAAAGTTTCGTCAACACTCATAACCACTCAAACACCTCTCAAAAACACTCAAGGCAACATTTTGGGCATAATTCTAATGAAAAGTTCAAAATTTGAAAGATATTTTGGTTTAATTGATGTAAAGGGGCTGTTGCGGTTTTACAATTTATGAATTGCTTGCGTTAAACTTTCTCCATGCTCGACGTTAAGTTTTTTTCTAATTCGGGTTCTTGCAACTTCAATACTTTTGGCTGTTTGATTTGTGATCTGTGCAATTTCTTTTGTATTTAGATTCATTTTTAGAAATGCACATATTTTTAATTCGCCGGATGTTAAGTCAGAATATTTATCGGTAAGCTTTTTAAAATATGAAGGATGAACCTCTTCAAAGTGTTGAAGAAAATCTTGCCAACTTTCATCTTCAGAAATACTTTGAAGCTTGTTCTTTAATTTTTTTAATTTTTCTTTGTTATCAGTTTGGTTATTTAAAATCTCATCAATTGAATCAATAATTTCCATAAGTGTTTTATTGTTTGATGAAATTACTAATGCTTTTGCGGTAAGCTCTCTGTTTTTTATATTTAACTGAGAGTTTAGCAAATCAATTTTTTTAGTTAATTGACTCGCTTTTTCCCTTGCTTCTTTTCTTTCATTTCTTTTTTTAACAAAGTAAGTTCCAAACATAAAAAGAGAAGCAACTATAAGAATTCCTAAAATTAAAACAAGTAAATTTCTGTTTTGAAGTTGACTCTCGGCAATTAGAGCTTCATTTTCAACCTTGGTTTTTTCATTTTCTAACTGTTCTAATTTATATTTGGCTTCAGTATCTTCAAGTACTTTCAATTTTTCTAAATTCAGTAATGAATCTTTTGCAGTTTTGTGGATATCCAAATAATTGTATGCCGATTTAAAATCATTCATGCTGGCAGCGGCTTGAGACATATTTTTTGAAGACTCTGAAACAAGTTTTAGCAAATTTTTCTTTTTCGAAATACTAAAAGCATCTGTTGAAAATTTTAAAGAATTTTTATAGTCCTTTTCAATAAAATATAATTCCGATAATTTATTTAATGCCGAGACAATGCTTACCGAATCACCAATTTCTGTAGATATATTTAAAGATTTATCAAGATAATTCCGCGCTAGTTTTAAATCTTTATTTTGTTTGTAAAAATTGGAAAGCATAATATATATTTCACTCATTCTCGCTTTATCGCCAATAGATTGGGCAAGTTCAAGTGTTTTACTAAAATACATCAGCGCATTTTCGTTATCATTTAAGGACGCAAAAGAGTTTGCCAAATTTGCATAACGTGAAAGAAGTCTATATTTATCATCTATTTTTTCAGCAATTTCAGTTGATAATTTATAGTAAGAAATAGCTCTGCTAAAATCATTTAGTTCTTTATAAACATTGCCAAAATTTTCATAACAATCAGAGATAAATTTTTCATCACCATATTCTTTGAAACTTTTAAGTGCATTCATTAAAAACTTTAAAGCAGTTTCATAATTGCCAATCTGATTATATAAATTTGCAATATTATTTTCACTGATTGCAACGTGAAGTTTATTATTTTCGTCTTCTGCAATACTTTTTGCTTTTTCATAATGCTGTAGTGATAAATCTTTATTGCCAAGTTCTCTAAATACAATGCCCATTCCTATATTACTCCAAAACATTCCATCCCGATTTGCATTTTTCTCATACAGTTTGTTTGCTTCTAGATAAGAATTTATTGCATTAGAATATTTTCCGTTTTCCAAACAATATTCACCAATATTAAATATACATTCTGCAATTATGGAATCATTTTCGGAAAGTTTTGCCGTCTCAAGTGCCTGACTGTAATAATCAGAACAAAACTGATACTTACTTTGCTGAAAAAATATTTGTCCAATTTTTAATAAAATTTTAGCTTTATTGAAAAAAATATTTTTATCAGATTTAACTTTTAAGCTATCGTCCAGTAATTGAATTCCCTTTTTAAAATAAAACGCTGCAGAATCTGGCAAAGAGTTGTTTAAACTATCTCCTTTAGCAGAATAGTAATTAGCTTGAATTAGTAAATTGTAACCAGAATTGTTTTGAGCACGAGAAGTATTGAAACTTAGAGTTTGGATTAGAAGATAAGTAAATAATAATAAGATATTACATCTAATATTCATTAAATTATAATCTTTTTATTACAAGTTAAAGTAATAATAACTCGACAAATTCGCAAAATAATTTTATAGTTATAAAGATGTTTATTGTATTCTTTTCAGATTTAGTTAAAGTTAGATTAACTCGATTAGCTGGATATTTTGTAATAAAAAACTTCCTTCATGAGATTAAAGAAAGAAAAATCTTTAAAATGGTTGAACGAAGCTATTGATAGGGGTTATACGGAATATAAAGAAATGTCAGTTTATCCATACTTAGAAAACATTAATGTAACAGTTGAATTTAAAAGAATTGTAGAAAAAATGAAAATAAAAATAGATTCAATGAAAACAGCAGCAATGAAATTAAATTCAAATTTTAAAATTTGTGAAGAATAATTAAAAAATTAAGCTTTTCCTTTTGTATTTGAGCTTTCCATCAAGTCATTTAAAAATTGCAAATTGCTCGATTTAGAATTTGAGATAATAATTTTTAATACAACAATTAATGGAACAGATAAAAACATTCCGGCAATTCCCCAGACGTAACCCCAGATTAATAATGAAAGCAAAATTGCAAGTGGATTTAATCCAAGTCTATCACCTAAAATTTTAGGCTCTAAAATATTGCCTATTATGTTTTGAGAGAAGCCAAGAGTACCTGCAATAAGAACAGTATAACCAATAGATTCATATTGAATTAAAGCCATAATAGTTGGCAAAATTACGGCAATTATAGAACCAATGTTTGGAATAAAGTTTAAGAAGAAAGTAAGCACAGCCCAAACAATTAAAAAATCCACATCAAATATCCAAAGGATTATTCCAACTATTATTCCGGTTAAAAGGCTAAGCAAAAACTTAGTTGCAATATAACGTTGAATCTGTTCTGTTATATCCTTAAATGTTTTTTGAATTGTCTTTTCTCGCTCAATTTTAATAACTTCAAGTCTTTGCTCATACTTGGCTTTTTCTATTTCTTCATTTTCAGCAATTAAAGATTTCTTTACTCTTTTTAAAGAACTTTCTGTCTGAGCTTTTAAGTAACGTTTTTTAATTGCATTTATAATATGCTTATGACTGCTATTAACAAAAATAAAAAAGAACAAAACAAAAAATCCCGCAGAAAAAATAGAAAGAGTTGAAGAAAATAAATTACTTGCAATACCGCCATAATCAAGTTCTGTTAATAACTTTGCAATATCAAATTCCGTTAGAAAAGGATCGTTTACACCAAAAGTGAAAGCTGTTGATCTTACTATGTTATTTAACTTCTGCTCGTATAATGGAAGCTCTTCACCTAAACGACTGAACGAATCAATTATGAAAGTGGAGAGCGCCCAGAAAAATCCGATTATTATAATAAGATCTATAAAAGTAGTAACAGCTTGCGGAATTTTTTTGCTCATCATATAATTGTTGAGAGGCTCAAAAACAAAGATTAATAAATAGGCAATAATCAAAGGTACAAAAATGTGTTGAAGCTCTTTTAAAACTCCAAACAAAACTATTAGCCCAATTATTATTGTAAAAAATTTTATTGCCGGATCGACAAACTGTTTTTTCATTTGTTTAATTTCTTATTTGTAGACTAAAAATTAATATAAATTTTATTATTGTTTTAAGAGTTGATAATTTATAAAAAATATTTGGTGTAAAAAATGGAGAAAATATATTTCGATGAATTAATCGCCAAAAAACATTGAGTAAGGTCTTTGCAACTCTGCTTTAAACTCAACAATGCTAATATTTCTGGATTTTCTTAAAAATTCTTTTCCATCTAAAAAACTAATATTGTTGGTACTGTAAAATTCTATTTTGAGCCGCAACTTCTTTTAGCACTTCGCAATCTACATAAGCCATTTTAATTTGATTAAACTCGGAATTGATTAATTCCATTATTTTTGGTTTTAATACTTTACATACATTACACTGGGGTGTGCTGAAATAAACTAATGCACCGGCATTTTCATTAATAAATTTTGTGTATTCTTCCAACGAGGTTAAAGTATTCATTTATGGTTAGTTCCAAAATATTCTATAATAAAAAAGCGCAAACCAATGTCTGCGCTTATAAATAAAAATATTAAATCCTTTTGAAAAATTATTTTACAAAAGGAATTTTTAATTCTTGTCCAACTTTAATCATATCTGGATTGCTAAGTTGATCCTTATTAACATTAAAAATTTCCATATACTTACCGGCTTCGCCTAAATATTCTTTAGAAATTTTTCCTAAAGTATCTCCACTTACTACTTTGTGAACATGATAAAAATCATTAGCTTCGACTTTAATATCAGCTTTAATATCTTTAGGTGATTCGCCGCCAACCTCTTTAATTTTATCCCAAATTTTATTTTTTTCATATTGGGTGTGAACTGTTCCATTAATCTTAATGTAACCTTCTGGTTTTTCTTCAACTTTTGCATCTTTCATGTTGAATCGATTGCATATATCCAGCACGGGACCGTATTTCATTGTTAAAGCCATGTTATCTCCTTTAATTTATTGTTGGTTTTATCTGAAAACAAATTTAATAAAAAAATATTTAAATTTTATTTCCAATTTTTTAAATTATCCATTATAAACTTTTGAAACTTAATTGGTTCCCGTTTTAGAACTTTTTTAATGTCATCGGTAATTTGTGAATTAGAATTGCCCTTAATGTAATTACAAAGCTGCATTGTCCCTTCTATTGTTACCTGAGACCAACCTGAACCTTGCAAAATTTTCTTAAACTTCTCCTCTGAAATCTTTCGGTAATTAATTTCTCTATTTAGTGCTTCAGTAAACAGAAAGGAAATTACGTGCATATTTAATGCTTGGCTTCCCGTAAGTGTATAAGATTTATTTTTTAGATTAGCTTTTAATAAAGCTTGAACTGCAAAATCAGCAACATCTCTTAGATCAACAAAACTGGTTTTTGTATCTTCTGCTGGAGCAGAAATCTCATCATCATCTTTAATAAAGTCTCTAAATAGATCTTTAAAGTTTTGCATGTAACAATTGGGTCTCAGTAAAACATAATCGATTCCACTATTAATAATATGGTTCTCAATAATGCACATCGGATCTTTTGTGTCGTTCTCAGTTCCCATTGCAGAAATATTTACAATTAATTTCACCTTTTCTTTTATAGCATCATCAATTGCTTTGTTAACCTGCTTATGAATATTTAAAAATGATGGAGGCGAAACAAGGAGTATTTTTTTTACTTTTTCAAATGCTGGTTTAAAAGTTTCTTCTTTTGTGTATTCAAAATGAACAAAATCTGAATTGTTTAGTTTTAGTTTTTTTGCTTTTTCTGGATCTCTAACAGCAATTCGAACATGTTTTTCTTTTTCAATTAGTCTATTTGCAACCTCTAATCCAATTGAACCACTTGCGCCAATAATTAAAATAGTTTCTTTCATTTGGTCCTCCCAGTTTATTTATTTTTAATGTAAAGCAATAAAAACTTTTTTAGTGAGACCAGTATTGATGATGAGCAATAGAATTAAGGAAGATTATCTTTTTATGTATACCATAATTTAAACACTTTTTTAATAAAATCAATAAGAATTAATTGAATCTATATGTTAAAAATTAATTATTGAAATTTCATTTTTATATCTTTGCTGAAACCAATTTAATTAGTAAGAAAATTTTAAATATGGATTTACTATTTATAGCAGTTGCAATTTTGGGAGTTCTTCTACTCTTGATTGGATTTGTTGGCTGTATTTTACCGGCACTGCCTGGGCCTCCATTTGCCTTCTTATCCTTACTGCTATTGAAGTTTGTTGAACCTTCAATTTTTACAACTAAGTTTTTGGTTATAATTGGATTAGTAACAATTGCTGTTTACTTTTTAGATTACCTATTACCAATCTGGGGTGCTAAAATGTACAAAGCTTCCAAAAAAGGAATTTGGTTTTCAATAATTGGAATGATAATAGGGATGTTCTTCTTTCCTCCATTCGGAATGATTTTGGGATTATTATTTGGAGCAATATTGGGCGAGCTGATTTCCGGTAACACAAAAAGAGAAGCTGTTAAAATAGGAATTGTATCTTTTGTTTTTAGTCTGCTTGCAATTTTAATAAAAATAATTTTAACTGGAGTAATGGCATTCTACTTTGCAGAAGCTGTTGTAGGTTATTTTATTTAATGTAAAATTATAAAAAAAATGAAAAGAAGTAAGAGTTATGTCACAAAAAATAATTGAGAGTATATCTTTCACAAATATTAATTTTTTGATAAAGCCGTTAGCTCAAAATGAATATGAAAACTGCAAATTTACAAGCTGCATATTTTCTGATGCAGATTTGACAGACTTAATATTTATTGATTGCGAATTTAAGAGTTGCGATTTTAGCATGGCAAAAATAATAAACACGTCATTTCGCGGAAGTAAGTTTATAAATTGTAAAATGCTGGGTTTAAATTTCAATAATTGCGATGCATTTTTGTTAGCGCTTAATTTTGAAGATTGCAAATTAAACTTGAGTTCATTCTATAAACTAAAATTAAAAAAAAACGGAATTTATCAATTGCAGTTTGCACGAAACTGATTTTACTCAAGCAGATTTGACTGGCTCGTTATTTGAAAATTGTGATTTAACTAAAGCAATTTTTCAGAATTCAATTTTGGAAAAAACAGATTTCAGCACATCCTATAATTTTACTATTGATCCGGAAACAAATAAAGTAAAGAAAGCAAAATTCTCAAGTAATGGTTTAGCAGGATTGTTAGAGAAATATGACATTGATGTGGTGTGATTTTTTATTCCTATTAAAATCTTCTTTAAATTGATTATTTTCAGATTAAACAATTTTACAATTAATTCCTTGAAAGTCTTAAATTTTTTATGAAAAAACTAAAATTATTCTTGCCAATTTTAACATTATTATTGTTGATGGGATGTGGTGAAAATCAAGATTCCCAAATAAACAAAGGCACAATAAGCGATGATCTTCATCAGCAATTTAATTTTAACGAACCACCCAAAAGAATTATTTCACTTGCTCCTAAATTTAACTGAATTGCTTTTTGAACTTGATGCCGGTAATAAAATCATTGGCAATACAAAATATTGTAATTTCCCAGATTCGGCCAAAAACATCGAAAAAGTCGGAGATCTGTTAACAATTGATGTTGAAAAAATAGTTTCTCTTAACCCCGATTTAATTTTTATAACCGTTGAGGGAAACTCAAAATCAGACTATGAAAAACTTAAAGACCTTGGCTTAAAAGTTTTTGTATCCAACCCAAGAAGTTATAGAGGTATTAAAAAAACTTTAACTGATATGAGCAAAATTTTAGGAAAAGAATCTTTTGCTGATTCGCTTATAAAAGGTTGGGATGTGAGAATTGAAAAAGTAAAGAAAACTCATGATATAATATTTTCTCAAACCGTACTATTTTTAGTTTCAACAAATCCAATTTTTACTGTCGGGAAAAATTCCTTTGTTAATGAAATTTTAACATTTGCCGGTTTGATAAATATTTCTGCAGATGAAAATAATAATTACCCAATGTTTAGTCGTGAAGAAATTGTTAAACGTGATCCGGATTATATTTTACTTTACCAAAATAACACAAATAGAATTGATGATCTTTTACGCAGTTATCCCGAATGGAATACACTGAAAGCAATTATTAATAAAAATATTATTTATGTTGATGCAGACTTATTTTCGCGACCCGGACCACGCTTTGTGGATGCAGTTGAGTATTTGAATAAAATTGTTTTAGGTAAATAAATCATTACTTGGGTTCCCAAGCTGAGCCTTCACAAGGAATTTTTTCTTCAGTTGGGTGTTCATCCAACTTTAGACAAAGAACCGCTGTTTCATCAAAATGTTGGCAGCTGGAACATAACGAATTAGTAATAACGGCATCATTTTTTTCCTTAAACAAACGAAACTGAATTATTGCCGGATGCAAAATAAATCCATAAATAGTAATTGAAACAATTGCCCACCAATACTTATATTCAATATAATCCATTGCCAGCCACAAAAGAGGCAGCAAAATAGCAATCCTTATAATTCCCCAATAAATAATTCCGCCCAATTTTTTACCTTATAATTAAATTTGTGAAATTGATTTTAGAGTTATATTAAGTTAATTTTAATATTCTTTTTTATCAATGGAAGAAAAATAAAGTATAATAATATTATAATTAGAGGTTTTGTTTGAGCGCAGAAGAAAATACCGAAAAATCTGAAATATCAGTAAAAAGTGATGTTAATTCACCAGGAAAGAGTAATGCCAGTTCTGGTGCAAAAAGTGAAACTTCTAAAAGCACACAAAGTGGTGAAAGAAAGCCGAGAAGAAATTATCCCCCAAGAAAAAGATATTACAATAAGAATAAATCAAATAAATCAACTGAAAATTCAAATGCATCGGCTTCTAAATCAAAATTTCAAAAAGTTACAGTTTTGGTGCCTTTGTTTAATGAGGATGAATCTTTAAGTAAACTAACCAAACAAATTGATGAAACATTCAATAAAATTTCTACTAATTATGAAATATTATTTGTTGATGACGGAAGTACCGATAAATCTCTGCAAGTAATTAAAGATTTAGCACGATCAAATAATAAAATAAAATATATAAGTTTTAGAAAAAATTATGGCAAATCTGCTGCATTGAATGTTGGTTTTAAAATGCAACCGGTGATGTTGTAATTACAATGGATGCTGACCTTCAGGATGATCCAGCTGAAATTCCAAATTTATTGGAGGAATTAGGAAAAGGGTTTGACCTTGTTTCGGGTTGGAAAAAGAAAAGACATGATCCATTTATTAAAAAATATTCATCGCGCTTTTTTAATTATGTAACCAAAGTTATGACAGGCATTAAGCTCCATGATTTTAACTGCGGCTTAAAAGCATACAGAAAAGAAGTTGTAAAAGATGTAGAAGTTCATGGAGAACTTCACAGATATATTCCAGTGTTGGCAGATTGGAAAGGTTATAAAGTTTCAGAAGTTGTTGTTAAGCACCATCCAAGAAGATATGGAAAAACTAAATTTGGAATCTCAAGATTTTTCAAAGGGTTTATTGATTTAGTAACCGTAATATTTACCACCAGATATATTCGGCGCCCTCTTCATTTTTTTGGATTGCTTGGTGCAATAACTTTTTTAGCGGGATTTATGATAGATGCGTATTTAACAATTTTATGGTTTTTACATGAAGTGAATTTGAGTAATCGTCCAATACTTTATTTAGGAACAGTTCTAATTATTGTTGGAGTGCAGTTTTTCTCACTTGGGTTAATAGGAGAAATGCTTGTGCACAATGATACCACAGAAGATGATTATGGAATTAAAGAAAAAAAATAATTTACACTTTTATATTAAGATAATATTAGGGAAATAATGAAATATCATTTAATATCCGGCGCATGCGGATTTGTAGGAAGAAATTTTGTTAAACATTTATTAAAAAACACAAAAGATATAATAATTGCTGTTGATGATTTATCGATAGGAACTCACCCAACAACTTGGCTGGAAGATAAAACTGTAAAAAAATTAAATGATGTTGAAATTATTGGGTCAGATGGACGTTTATATTTCTGGAAAAAAGATTTTAGAGTTTTCTTAAATGATCTGTTGGCTGATCCAAATTATTTTAAAGATGGTTATAATTTAGATTTTACAAAATTTAATGATGTATTTCACTTTGCTGCAATTGTTGGAGGAAGAGCAAAAATTGATGGTGATCCACTTGCTGTAGCATTGGATTTAGCAATTGATGCGGAATTTTTCCATTGGCTAATAAAAGCAAAGCCGGAAAGAGTACTTTATCCTAGCTCAAGCGCTGCATATCCAAATTCATTACAGAGAGAAGACTCAGCCGTTGCGTTAAAAGAAAGCGATGTTAATATTAACGGAGATGTTTTAGGCAAACCGGATATGACTTACGGTTGGACAAAAATGACCGGTGAATATCTTGCTCACCTTGCAGCAAGTCATTATGGAATTTCTATAGTTTGCATTCGTCCATTTTCCGGTTACGGAGAAGATCAAGATTTATCTTATCCTGTTCCAGCAATAGCAGCAAGAGCTGCGCGTAAAGAAGATCCATTTGAAGTTTGGGGAACAGGAAAACAAGGACGAGATTTTGTTCACATTGATGATGTAATTGAATGTTCGTTAATCGCAATGGATAAAATTCACGATGGTTCTGCAATAAATATTGGTTCTGGAAAACTAACAACATTTTTAGATTTAATTGAATTATTCGGAACTTTTGCCGGTTACAATCCAACCATAAAACCTTTAATTGATAAGCCAGTTGGCGTTCATTCTCGTTATTGCAATATGGATTACGTGAAAGAAAAACTTGGCTGGGAGCCAAAAATTTCTATTGAAGAAGGAATGCGCAGAGTTTACAATAAAGCCGTTGAACTATATGTTTAAGAAGTTTTCCTTTTAGAAATTTAAGATGAAGAAAAGAAAAATTGTTGTCTTTGGTCCTGGGCCAAAATTTAAAGGCGGAATAGCAAATTATACTTTATCATTAGCAAAATCTCTTGATGCAATTGAAGATGTTGAAGTAACAATAATTTCTTGGACACAGCAATATCCTTTTTTTATTCCCCGCGATTTTATTGATAAAAGTTCTAAATCAGATCCGTTAGCCGGAACAAACATCAAGGTTTCTTACTTAACAAATTACAACAATCCATTTACCTGGAATGAAACTGTAAATCAAATATTAAAAATTAATCCCGATAAAATTATTATACAATGGGCAATAGCATTACAGGGTTTGCCATTGGGCTACATTACCAAAAAATTAAAAAGTAAAATACGCGGAGAAATAATTTTCGATCTTCACGTTGTTGCACAAAAAGAACCAAGCACAATAGATAAATTTTTTATCAACTACGGATTAAAAAATTCTCACTCTTATATCGTTCACTCATATAAGACTTATGATGAGCTTAGAAGTGTTTTTCCCACAACAGATTTTTATATAGATGAGACAGGCAAGCGTTCTGGTGATAAGCGTAAAAGTGTAATTAAACTTTATCATCCAATTTATGATATGTTTAAACCCGACCCAAATTTCAATATTGAAAAAGTAAAAGTAGAACTGAATTTAAAAAAACATGTCTTTTTGTTTTTTGGATTTATAAGAGAATACAAAGGCTTGCATAATGTAATTAAGGCATTTGCACAACTTCAAAAAGAAAGAAATGATGTTTCTCTGTTAATAGTTGGTGAATCATTTTGGAATACATTAGCTTCCAATAAATTATCTACCAAAATTAAAAATGCAATATTTGATACCGCAAAGAAAATTGCTTTTAAAAAATCTGATAAGGAAAGAGACTATCAACCGTTAGATTTAATTGATGAACTTGGCATAAAAGAAAATATAACTTTAGTAAATGAATATGTTCCCAATAACGAAGTTCAAAAATACTTTCAGGTTAGTGATTGCAATATTCTGTTCTATTTAACTGCTACACCTTCGGGAGTTGAATCAATTGCTTATAATTTTAATCTTCCTTCATTAGCTACTAAAGTAGGACACTTTCCTGAAACTATTAAAGACGGATTTAACGGATATTTAGCCGAACCGGATAATATTGATTCAATGGTTGAAGTAATGCAAAAATTTATTGCCTCACCAATTCCGCGTGAAAATGTTGCGTCATCAGCAAAAAATTTAAGTTGGGAAAATTATGCAAAAGCAATTTTATCGGAATAACCCTAATTACATTAAGTCCATATTGCATCAATAAATGAAAAAAGTATTAATTATAACATATTATTGGCCTCCAGCCGGGGGTGCAGGTGTTCAGAGGGTTCTAAAATTTGCTAAATATCTTCCACAATTTGGCTGGCAACCAATTATTTTAACCGTTGAAAATCCAGATTGTCCTGTTATTGATGAAACACTTCTTAATGATATTCCTGAAGCATGCAAAATTTACAAAACAAAATCACTTGAACCATTTGAGTTTTATAAAAAAATCAGCGGTAAAAAAAAGGGCGAAAAAATACCAAGCGATATTTTAATGAATGATAAAAATTTATCACTTATTCAAAAATTTTCAAAATGGGTAAGAGTAAATTTATTTATTCCTGATGCGAAAATTGGATGGAAGTATTATGCGGTAAAAGAAGGTTTAGAAATTATTAAGAACGAAAAAATAGATTTAATTTTTTCGACTTCTCCGCCGCAAACACCGGCACTTATTGCAAAAACATTAGCTCAAAAAACTAAATTAAAATGGATTGCTGATTTCAGAGATCCTTGGATGGAAATTGTTCATTATCAAAATCTACAAAGAAACTCCTTAACTAAATTTATTGATAGTCGTTTAGAAAAAAGTGTTCTTGAAAATGCAACATCTTTAATTACAATTAGCAGTGACATTATTAATCTATTTCACTCAAAGGTTGAAAATAAAAAAATTAATTTGATACCAAATGGATTTGATGAAACTGATTTTAAAGAAACCGAATTTGCAGAAAATAAAATTTTTACAATTGCTTATACAGGCGTTTTAACAAAATCGCGAGTACCTATAACATTTTTAAAATCTCTAAATAAATTAATTTTTGAAGACAAGGTTCAAAATATTAAACTAGTTTTTGCTGGTAAAACTTGTCCAGAATTTGATGAAGAAATTGAAAAGAATAAATTAAGAAATTATTATGAACAAAGAGGATTTTTACCTCATCATGAATCAACAAATATCTTGCAGACTTCTGATACTTTACTTTTAATAATTGATGATGTTCCAAATAATAAAGGATTTTTAACTGGTAAAATTTTTGAATACCTTGGAACAAAAAAACCTATTTTTGCAATTGGACCAACCGATGGTAATGCAAATGATATTTTGAATGAAACCAGCAGCGGAAAAATGGTAGATTATAATGATGAAGAGTCAACATATTCATTGCTAAAAGAAATGTATAATAATTGGCTTAATAAATCTTTTAATTTTACTTATAAGGTTGATCAATATTCACGAAAGGGATTAACTAAAAAATTAGCAGAAATTTTTAACGAACACTTAACATGAAAATACTTGAAATAGTTGGCGCAAGACCTCAGTTTATTAAAGCAGGAGTTGTAAGTAAACTCTTTAGAAGAGAACAAAGCATTACTGATATAATTTTACATACAGGTCAGCATTATGATGAAAATATGTCAAAAATATTTTTTGATGAATTAGAAATTCCCAAACCAAGTTATAATTTAAATGTTGGTTCAGGTACTCACGGAAAGCAGACTGCATTGATGTTAGAGGGCATTGAGAAAGTTTTAATTGAAGAAAAACCAGATTGGGTTTTAGTTTATGGTGATACAAATTCAACAGTTGCCGGTTCTTTGGCTGCAAGTAAACTTCATATAAAAGTTGCACACATTGAGGCAGGATTAAGAAGCTTTAACAGAGAAATGCCGGAAGAAATAAATAGAATTACAACTGATCATATTTCAGATGTTTTATTTGCTCCAACAATAAACGCAATTAATCTTTTAGAAAAAGAAGGGTTAAAAAATAGATCTCATTTCTCTGGAGATGTTATGTTCGATTCAGTTTTACACTATCAAAATGTCGCCGAAGAAAAGTACAAATTGAAAAACATTACTAGTCTAGAAAATTATTATTTAGCAACCGTTCATCGTCAAGAAAATACAGACGATAAAAATAAATTACAAAATTTATTTACTGCTTTTTCAAATTTGGATTTACCTGTTTTAATTCCGCTTCACCCCCGAACTAAAAAATTGATTACTAACATAAAATTTAATGACAATATTAAAGTTATTGATCCGGTTAGTTATCTTGAAATGCTGCTTCTACTAAAAAATAGTAAAAAGGTTTTTACCGATAGCGGCGGACTTCAAAAAGAAGCTTACTTTCTTAAAAAGCCGTGTATTACTTTACGGAACGAAACCGAGTGGATTGAAACACTTGAAAATAATTGGAATTTTATTGTTGGAACTGATGTTGATTTAATTTTAGAAAAATCAAAAGAACAACCAAGTGAAAATCAAAAAAATAGTTTTGGAGATGGAAAAGCCGGCGAAAAAATTGTTAATTTTATTAAACATAGCTGAGTTAATTTTAGCAAGAAGAAATTTAAAATGGTGAAAAGAAAAAAATATGGCAAAGAAAACAAAGAAGATTGAAAAAGTAAAAGATGATTCTAACATTTTTGATTCAGTACCTAAAAAATTTAGAGACTTAATTGCATTATTAATAATTATAATTCCATTGTTATACTATTTTTTACCATTCGCACTGGATAATGTAATACCAACCGGATCGGATTTTATATCTAATACTGGGCAAACCCACAGATGGACAGAATGGAATAGTGAAACTGGCGAAACAGCTTTGTGGAATCCCTCTATTTTTGGCGGCGAACCTATTTATAATAGATTAACTCCAACTCTTATTCATTTTGATTCGCTGATAAGCTTTTTAGGGAAAATATTTTATTGGGCGTTTTGGTATTTATTAGCCGGTGGTTTAGGAATTTATTATTTACTTAAACATAAAAATATTCCGTGGTACTTGGCAATAATAGTTGCCGTTGCATTTGTTTTATTACCGGATTGGCAAGCCCAGATTGGAGAAGGTCATAGCTCTAAACTCCGTGCAATTATGATTCTTCCTTGGTTTATTTTAAGTTTTACATATTTTTTTGAAAACAGAACTTGGTTAAGCACAGGTTTATTTGCTTTAATATTTTCTTGGTTGGTAAGAACTCACCATTTTCAAATAATTTTTTATGGAATTCTAATTTTATTTTTTCTTTATATCTATCCTACCATAATGCTTTTTGTGAAGAAGGAATTTAAACAAGCAGGTAACTTGGTTTTAAAATTTGCGGTTGCATTAATTCTGACTTTTCTCACAGCCGCACAACCACTTTTTACAACTAATGAATATGCAGAATATTCAATTAGAGGTGGTAATCCGGTTCAAATTGGTGCTGACGTAGAAAGCGCAAAAAAAGCCGGCGGTGTTGATTTTAACTATGCAACTGGCTGGTCATTTTCTCCTAATGAATTATTAGACTTTTTCATTCCTCATTTCTCCGGTGGTATTTCATCTGAAATTTATAACGGAGATAAATTCCCACAAATAAAAGGCAGACAAATTCCTGCTTATTGGGGAGAAAAACCTTTTAGTGGAAATTATGCAACAATGGGAATGATTTTATTTCTTTTTGCTATTATTGGAGTAATCTATAATAGAAAAGATAAATTTGTAATTGCGCTGGCGGTGTTTGCTGTTTTTTCAATACTACTTTCATTCGGCAGACATTTCCCTGAACTTTATAAATTATTCTTCTATTACGTCCCATATTTTTCAAAGTTTCGTGCTCCCGCTATGATATTGAACGTAACCTTCCCAATTATTTTAATTCTTTCTGGTTATGGACTTAAAGCAATTATTATTAACTCAACTGATAAGGATAAAAAAATTATTCTTTCTGTTTTTGGCACTGGATTAGCAACAATAGTTTTGGTTTTATTAACTTATAGTTCATTCAGTTTTACTAGCAGTAATGAAGCAGGGCAATACGATGCAAACACATTAAATTTGCTTAAAGAAGTTAGACAAGAATTGTTAGCAGTAGACATAAAAATCTCTTAATAATTATGTTAATTGCAACTGGTCTGGTTACCGCTTTTCTTTTAGAAAAATTAAGGTAAGCCTTTTGTTGTTTCCATTTTATTGCTTTCTGCATTTGAAATCTTCATGATTTCGAAAAAGCATATTCTATAATTCCATTAAATAATACGGAGCAATTAGAAAATTCTGTATTTAAACAAACCCCAATAAACAAAGTACTTTCCAGCACAAAAGATGATATGCGGGCAATAGTTTTGGGCAGAGATTTTACAAGTAATAATTATGCTTATTTTTATCCTTTGATTAGCGGTTACAGTGCAATTAAATTACAAATTATACAAGACGTAATTGAACATAATTTATATGCAGCTCAATCAGCAGATAAAATTAATTGGAACATTATTAACATGTTAAGCGGAAAATTTATAATTGTTCCGGCACAACTTAATTATCCATTCTTAACTTTTACCGCAAAAGATGATGAGAAAAAGGAAGTTCTCTACACAAATAGTAATGCACTTCCCAAAGCATGGTTTGTTAAAGATGTGAAAAAAATGAAAAGTTCCGAAGATATTGTTTTATTTATGAACAATTCTGAGTTTAAGCCTGACTCAGTTGCATTAGTTTTAGAATCAGATTCAGTTGAAAAAACAAATTATGATGGAAGAGGAAACATAAAATTAGTTGATCATAATCCAAACTTTATTGAGCTTGAAGTTCAATCAGATAATCAACAATTTTTAGTTCTATCGGAGATTTATTATCCAAAAGGTTGGATTGCAAAATTAGATGATAAAGAATTAAAGATTCACCAAGTAAATCATATTTTAAGAGGAGTTGAAATCCCTGCTGGCAAATATAAATTAACTTTTGAGTTTGCTCCACCCACATATTATTCTAGTTTAACTTATTTGTGGATTGGCAATATTTTAATATTAGGATTAATTTTAATTCCTGGAATTTTAATGCTAATGAAAAAGAAAAAAGTATAACTATGAAAAATTTTGGAATTACCGGAGTTGCCGGTTACATTGCTCCTCGTCACTTAAAAGCTATTAAAGATACCGGCAATAATTTAATTGCCGCACTTGATCCGCACGATTCTGTTGGGATTCTTGATTCATATTTCCCCGACACAAAATATTTTAGAGAGTTTGAAAGATTTGATAGACATCTTGAAAAAATAAAAAGAACAAATAATAATCATGGTATTGATTATCTAACAATATGTTCTCCTAATCATTTGCACGATGCACACATTAGACTTGCATTGCGATTGGGTGCAAATGCAATATGTGAAAAACCCATTGTGCTCAATCCATGGAATTTAGATTTATTGCAAGAGTTGGAACAAGAATCTGGGAAAAAAGTTTATACAGTTTTACAATTGAGGGTTCATCCTTCTCTAGTAAAATTAAAAGAGAAAATATTAACGGAAAAAATTAAAACAAAAAAGGATATAACCCTTACCTACATTACCTCACGTGGATCTTGGTACCATCATTCTTGGAAAGGCAATTTAACAAATTCCGGAGGAATTGCAACAAATATTGGAGTTCATTTTTTTGATTTGCTTTCATGGTTGTTTGGAGACTTACAAAATCAACAAGTCCATTTTTCTAACTCTAATAAAATTGGCGGTTTTTTAGAACTTCAAAACGCCAATGTAAAATGGTTTTTATCAATTGACAAAAATGATTTACCGGAAAATGTTAAACAGAAAAATCAACCAACATACCGCTCAATTAAAATTGATGGCGAAGAAATAGAATTTACCGGAGGTTTTACTGATTTGCACACAACTGTTTATCAAGAAATTATTGATGGAAAAGGTTTTGGAATTAATGATGCTCGCAATTCAATTGAGACAGTTTACAAAATTAGAAACTCAGAGATTACAAATAATTTAGATAATGCACATCCAATATTGTTAAAAATTCTCAAGTAAATTTCTTCCTAAAATTATTTTTATATATTGAGTTTTAAATCTTTCAAATAATATTAGTTTTAATAAAATGACCTTACTACTTATTTACGGATTTGTCTCCATCTTTTTTTCATTTTTATGTTCAATATTAGAAGCAGTTTTATTGAGCATAACTCCTACTTTTATTTCAATTAAAAAGAAAGAAGGAAAATCTTATGCACTTACTTTAGAAGAACTTAAAAAAGATGTTGATAAACCTTTAATTGCAATTTTAACTTTAAATACAATAGCGCACACAGTTGGAGCAATACTGGTAGGCGTTCAATCAGAAACGGCTTTTGGTTCAGGTAATAATGTTGTTGGAATTGTGTCTGCAATTATGACATTTTTAATTCTCGTTGTTTCAGAAATTATTCCCAAAACAATTGGCGCAACTTATTGGAAACAGCTTGCAAACTTTACCTCTAAAGCATTAGTTCTTCTAATTTTTCCTTTAAAATGGACCGGCATTATTTGGTTGATGCAAATAACGACTAAGCTTATTGGTAAAAATAATCACGGAAGTGTTTTAAGTAGGGAAGATTTTTCTGTTATGGCTGAAATTGCGAAGGAGAAAGGTGTTTTTGATGAATCTGAATCGAGATACATTAATAAACTATTAAACTTTAACAAAATACTTGTCCGTGATATTATGACTCCGCGAGTAGTTGTAAAATCAGCTAATGCTAACCAAAACATTTTAGATTATTTTAATGAAAATAAAAATTTGACTTTTACAAGAATTCCAATATATGTTGATAGTCCCGATAATATCACTGATTATATTCTTAAAGATGACATTCTAAATGAAATTGCTAATGATAAGCATGATAAAAAATTATCTGATCTGAAACGTAAAATTCTAATTGTTAAAAACAATATGCCTATTCCAATTTTGTTTCAAAAATTTATAGAAGAAAAAGAACATATTGCACTAATAATTGATGAATACGGCTCCTTTAATGGAATTGTAACAATGGAAGATGTAATAGAAACATTGCTGGGCTTGGAGATTGTTGATGAAAGTGATACACATACCGATATGCAAAAACTGGCACGCGCCCGTTGGGAAGAACGAACTCAAAAGTATAATTTTCCTAAGAATAAAGATTAGATCAGCCAAATTCGTTTCTCACTGACGAACCTAAAGATAAATCTCCCAATTTTTCAAATATTCTATTTTTGTTTTCCTTTTAAACTATTTCCATTATATTTCGAGTAATAATATTACTCAATATATGCTTAAATCAATAATAACATCTGAAACCAGAATTAAACTTTTGCTTAAGTTTTTTCTTAATCCTAAAACAAAGGGATATTTACGTCAGTTAAGTTCCGAGTTTAACGAATCGACAAATGGAATTAGAGTTGAGCTGAACAAATTGGAGGATGCAAAAATTCTTTCCGCACAATTTGAAGGAAGAAATAAAATTTACAAAGCCAATTCTAAGCATCCATTGTTTGATGAATTGAGAAATATCGTTTTAAAATCTACTGGAATTGATAAAGTGATTTCTGATATAATTCAAAAAGTTGGAGATATCAAAACTGCATTTATTCGGGGAGATTATTCAGTTGGGAAAGACAGCGGATTAATAGATTTAGTAATTGTTGGGAAAGAATTAAACAAAAAAGAAATTGAGCGAGTGAGAAAAAAACAGAAAAATTAATTGAGAGAAAAATTTCAATATTATTATTAACACCTGATGAATATAATAATCTTAAATCTAATTTTAATAGTGAACCAAAATTTATGCTTTTAGAGGAAAGTAATTAATGAATATTGGAATGCTCTTAGATAAAAGAATTTTATGGTGACTTAAGGGTTGAAAACGAGGTTCAAGCCTTATCCGAAGCTGGCTTTAAAGTTTTTGTTTATTGTTATACCTTTAATGGAAAGCTTAGAATAGACAATTATTTTGGTGCAAAATAATCCATCTTCCGGTTTCAAAAAGTTTATTTATAAATTACGGGGATTAACAAATACAGTTTTTAATTTTTATCCAAATTATTTGGTTCGACTAATAAAAAATATATTGTTGAAAATGAAATTAATGTTCTTCATATTCATGATTTATATTTATTCGAAGTTGGATTAAAAATTAAAAAATATTCAATAATATAGATTTGGTTGGCGATTTACATGAAAATTATGTTGAAGGTTTAAAACATTACAAATTTGCAAATACTTTTCCTGGCAATTTAATAATTTCAATCAAAAATGGGAAAAAACTGAAATAGAGTGGTGCAATAAATTTGATTATTTAATAACAGTGATAGAAGAAGCTGTTGAAAGATATTCGGCACTGGGAGTTAGCCGAGAGAAAATATATGTTGTTTCAAATTATGTGAACTTAAAAGCTTTCAAAATTGATGAACCTGATAAGTCAATACTTGAAAAGTTTAAAAATATAAAACCCTTACATATGTTGGTGGATTTGATTCTCACAGAGGAATTGAAACTGCCATCAAAGCTGTTCGGAAATCATTAAAAAATTAAAGACTTTAAGTTAGTATTAGTAGGAGATGGAAAAATATTGATGATTTAAAATCACTTGCTAAAATTTAAATATAGAGAATTCTATTTTATTTGAAGGATGGCAGCCTCATACAATTCTTTCCTCATATATCTATGCCTCTGATATTTGTTTAATTCCTCACTTGAAAACAGAACATACTGATAACACTATTCCGCATAAATTATTTCAATATATGTTGCTTAAGAAACCAATATTAGCAACTAATTGCAACCCAATAGAAAGAATATTAAAAGAAACTAATGCCGGAAGAGTATATAAATCGGGAGATAGTGAAGATTTAGCTGAAAAGGTTGTTGAGCTATTTAATAATGAAAATGAATTAACTCAATTTGGAATAAACGGTAATAAAGCAGTTATGGATAAATATAATTGGAATGAAACAAAAAGTTCTTATTAATCTTTACTTAGAAATAAAAAGAAATAATGGATAACACAAAATATTACGAAAAATTTGACTGGCAACGTGCTGAGCTTTCAATAAAGTTGCATAAAAAATTGAAAAAATAATTTCAGTAATACCCAAAGATGTAAATAAAATTTTGGATGTTGGTTGTGGCGATGGAACTATTTCTGTTGAATTAGATAATAATTTTACTGTTATTGCATCTGATAGAAGTGTGAACGCACTTAAACATTTCAAAATAAAAAGAGTATGTAATTCAGCCGACTCGCTTTCTATAAAATCTAATTCTGTTGATTTAGTTTTCAGCAGCGAAATGATTGAACATTTGCCGGATAATATTTTTCTCAGTGCAATTGAAGAATTTAAGAGGGTAAGTAAAAATATATTTTTTGACTTTTCCAAATGACGAAAATATTGAGAAACTTACAACCCAATGTTCTGAATGTAATTTTATATTTAATAAATCTTACCACCTCAGATCATTAAATTCCGAGATAATTAAGCAATTATTTCCGGAATATACGATATTAACTCAATTTGAAAATGGCACACTTGTAAGGCAATACAATAAGATTATGAGTAAAATTAAACATAAACATTCTCCAGCTATTTCTTGGATTCCAAATTACTGGACAAAAGGAGATAAAGCGATTAGAGCAACAATGTGTCCGAATTGTGGAAACTCGTTTAGTATTCCATATAAGTTTCATCTGCTTGCAACTTTGTGTGATTTAACAAATATTCTAATCTCAAAAAAACACCTTATCAATTGTGCATTTGCTTGAGAAAAAGTAATGTTCAAATCACTAAAAGCCACATTAAGCATAGCATTATTTATGGTCTCGAAATATTTCTTCCAAGTTAGTCGGATTTATATTATTACCTCTTTATACTCAATATTTAACCATAGATGAATATGGAGTGCTCGCAATATTAGAAGTCACAAGTCAAATTCTTGTAAGTGTTTTTCGTTTAATATCAGCACGGCAATGTTGCGCTGGTGTGCCGAAACATCCAATTTGGAACAACAAAAAAAATAGTATTTACTACATTAATATCAACATCGGTTATTTCAATACTTCTTTCTGTTATGGTGCTTCCATTTACTTCTGAATTATCCAAATTATTTTTTGGGAGTAATAAATTTTCACATTATATAATTTTGCTTTTTTAACTTCTTCGTTAGGTATTCACAACTTGTTTCCCTTAACATTAATGCGTCTTAGGGAGAAGTCCTCTTTGTTTGCAATACTTAATAGCGTCAAATTTGCATTAACACTTTTACTTAATATTTACTTTATTTCTTATTTAAATATGGGTGTTGAAGGAATCTTAATTAGTTTATTAATTGGCCAACTTTTTCTTTCTTTAATTTCTATTCCATTAGTAAAACAAAATATTGTCTTAAATTTTCAATTCTCCATATTAAAAGAAATGATAAGTTATGGATTACCTTTAGTTTTTACAACGGTTTTTAGTTTACTATTAACAATGAGCGATAGGTTTGTTATAAAATATTTTAATGGTGATGCAAGTGTTGGAATTTATTCGCTTGGATATAAAATAGCAAGCGTATCTAATGTGATTATTTTACAATCATTTCAATTAGGCTTTTTACCAATTGCTTATAAAAAAGTTGGTTCGGCCGATTCCCAAAGATTTTTTCAAAAACCTTAACTTACTATACTTTTATTTTAATTCTAGTTGGCTTAGGAATCTCATTTTTTAGTAAAGAATTAATTGAGATTCTTGCTAAAAAACAAGAGTATTGGGAGTCTTATTCAGTAATTCCAATAATCTCATTAGCATTTGTATTAAAAGGAATTCAGTATATTTATTCATTAAGTTTTCACTACTCAAAAAGAACAAGCTATAATGCGGCTATTGTAATAATATCTTCATTATTAAATGTAGCTTTGAATATTGTTCTTGTTGATGAATTTAGTTATATCGGTGCAGCATATGCAATATTGATAGCAACTTTATTTATGATGTGGTTATCATATCATTATGGTCAAAGGTTTATTATATAAATTACGAAACCAAGAAACTATATCTACTTATTATTTTGGGCATATTATTTTATTTAATATCAATATTATTAAATGATCTAAATATTTACCTAAGTCTTTTCACAAAGTTATTACTTTTTGTGCATTCCCATTCGTTTTACTCCCATTCAACTTTTATGAAGTCGTGGAATTAAAAAGAATAAATCAAGGTTGGCATAAATGGAAAAACCCTTTTAACTGGAAAAATAATTTTAAGAAAATAAGTCAATAAGATTTTCTAACTTTTCAATTTTCCTTTTGTCTCATTTTTTAAATATATCTCCAAACTTATAATTTATATCACACTAAAAATATTTGTCTTGATTTTAATTTAACAAACTATATTTTAGATAATAATAGTGTAAATAATTATGAGTGAACAAATGAAACGTATCATTTTCATTTTAGCGACATTTTTTATTCCAATCATGCACCAGTGAAGGAATAAACTCAATAGTTCAAGAAAAGGAGAGCGGTACCATATCTATTGCATTGGATAAAAGTAATACCCCAAAAGATGTAGTTGAAGTTGTTGCTACTTTAAGTCGAGAAAACTTTGATGACATTATTAAGTCGATGAATATTTTTGATAATGCAAATGCTAATATTTTATTTGATGAAATTAGTGTTGGGAAATGGAATTTATCTATTGAAGCATTTAACAATGATAATTATGTTATTTATTCCGGAAATACCGAAGTAAATGTATTAAAAGGAACCATCACACCAATTAGTTTACAATTAAACCCAACAACTGGAAGCATTTTTGTTAATGTAACTTGGGAGCAAATTCGTTTGAAAATATAATGGCTTTTTATCCATTCTTAGGAAACGCAAATGATTTCAGTGGTAATCAAAATCATGGAATAATTTATGGACCCGTTGCTGTAGACGATAGATTTGGAAATTCAAGTGGTGCTTATTTATTTGATGGTATTGATGATTATATTAAAATATTGGACAGTGATAATTTAAGTGCTGTTGATCAACAATTAACAATCGCAACTTGGGTAAAAGTGATCGATGGTTCCAATAAATTTATTTTGTACAAAGGGAGCAGTTTATATAATAGAAGTATGCATTTGGAATAAGACCTGATTCTAAAGCTTCTTTTCATATAAATAATAATGGTCTATGGGATAAAAATCAGATCGGTGTTCCAAGTAATTCAATTATAAATAATGGGGAATGGTATTTTATTGTAGGAACTTGGAATGGAAATGAATTTAAAATTTATATAAATGGAAATCTTGAAAATTCCTTAAAAACAAATGCTCAAATTGGCAATTATAATTCTGATTTATTTATAGGAACTTACGGTGGAAAAATTAATGAATATGCTTTTAAGGGAATTATAGATGATATTATAATTTTTAATAAAGAATTATCTTCATCTGAAATTGACTATTTATATTCAACAACTAAAAGTGAAGTGTTAAAATAAGAATCTCATAACTTTAGTTAAATTATTTCAAAAATATCATTTTCTTTATTTCAGAATAATCACCCACCTGCAATCTGTAAAAATAAGTCCCGCTGGCCAATGCATTTGCGTTAAATTGAACTTCATAAGTTCCTGAAGCTTGAATTTCATCTACTAAAGTTTTTATTTCTCTACCAAGAACGTCATAAATTTTTAATTCAACATTTTGTTGTTCAGCAATTTTCCCTTTAGTGATAGATGGAATTGTATATTTTATTGTGGTTGTTGGATTAAACGGATTAGGGTAATTTTGTTCCAACACAAATTCATTTGGAATTGTATTTTCTTTAACACTTGTAACCGGACCTACATAAATTAATCTAAATGCGTCAGCGACAACAATTCCTGTATTATTGCTTTTAACTTTTATGGAAATTATGCCTTCATTATTTAATTCTACATTTGTTAAATAATTCCACTGACCGCCATTCAATTTCTGAGTTTTAGTTTCTGCATACAGATTATTTCCAGCAGTAATTTCAAATTTTGTTTCAAATGAATTGCCTGTGCTTGTTGCCCACCAAACATCAACTTGATAACTTCCGCTTGGCAAATTTTCTGTATTAAAAACTGCATAATTATTTCCATCACCTTGCTCAAGTGCGGTAAAATCCTTGCTGTAAAACTCATTGCCAAAATCATCATAGTTTGTATAATTTCCAACAATATCCGCTGAGGCATTATCAAGTAAATAGCGTTGGGGATTTGATATTTCTAAATATTCTGCAATTGCGTAAACAGTTCTTTTACCAATTTCAGCTAAGTTTTCATTTGTAACTTCAATATAAGGTTCTGAGCTGCTTCTAAAATAATTATCATAAGGAGTTTCATAAGTTAAAGCCATGACCTTTGGTCCATAGTTATTCCACAACCAACCTTCCGGATAAATTGCTTTTAAACTTGACTCGCTAAAATCAGATCGTACAAAATATGGATTATCTGAAATGTTAAGATTGCCGAATTGATATTCTCTTCTATAAAAATCTTCCGAAGTTGATGATGCATTGTGAATCCAAAATGTGCAATAAGAACTTGCTTGCGAATGTAAATTTAGAAATACCGAAAAAGGATTTTCATCACCCAATTCTTTCATTCTGGCTTTTAAAATTTTTACTTCTCCGCTTGTAAAAGAATCGGACTTATCCCAATTAGTTTCTAAATTTATTCCTTCATAATTTGTTCGCGATCTGCCGTAATAAACTCCATCGGGTGTTGTAAATGGAATCATATGAAAAACCGTTTCTTTTAAGTAACTATTTATTACTTCTTTATTGCTAGTAAGTTCATCCATAATTCCATCAAATTGCCACGAGGATGGAGTTTCGCTGCAATGTGTTCTAGCGTGAATCCATATAGATTTTTTTAGTGAATCTGGTATACTTTTATCTGTAATAGTTAATTCTTGAATTGGAAGTCCTTTTGGAGAAAACCCCAAAGTGTCTAATTTTACCAATGAATTTTTTGTCCACTCAGCAATTCTATTCTGTAAATGAGAATATGTGTAAGGTGCATAATAAGCAACATAAACAGTATCATGATCAAATCGTTTAAAAAATATTCCATTGCTTGGAGTTTCTTCATCTGTAAATCTTATAAAGTTTTTATTATCATAGCTGTACATTGCTTTTGTAACATCACTATTTGTAAATAGAACTTTGATTTCTTTATTTTTAACACTATTTATTCTAAAATAAATCCAACGAGTACTTCCGCCATCAACTCCATTATCGGCAATGGAAGTGACATAGAAACTCGTAGAATCAATAACTTCAAAACTGGAAAGATTTCCACTCTCAAAATCTGATTCAAAAGTTATTTGTGAAAAGATTGCGTTTGTGATGATTAGGCAAATAATTACTATTAGCTTTTTCAATAAGTCCCCGGTAAAAATAAAATTTAGTGAGTATGAAATTTACGTAAATACAATTAAGTAGAAAACTATTACTTTCTTAAATCTCAAAATGATATGAAATATTCGAAAATGTTAAGAATATATTGAGGTAAATCACAACATCGCCTTCTTTCTTTTTACTCTTTTGCTGTAGATAAAATTAGGAGAAGAAAATGGAATCAACAACACAAACTCGATCATCAGATTTTTATACCGAAACAATTGGTAGAAATCAATTTGGAGAAAATTTAAAAACTTATTTTCTAAATCCTTTATCTTTTGGAATTGCGGGATTTGCTGCATTTTTTAGCTTAATACTTTTTACAAATTTATTCAATTACATTTTTGGAATAAGTGAAAGCTTCTCAATAGAGATGAATGATGTAATAATGTCTTTAACCGGATTTGTATTTGCTGCCGGCGCAAAATTTTTGGAATTCTTTTCGAAAGAGGAAAATTAGGCTTTTAGTTTTTCAGTTCTATCGGCAATTTTCATTTTCTCAATAAGCTCAAATAAATCTCCTTCCATTATCGTGGAAAGATCATAAAGCGTTAGTCCAATTCTATGATCTGTAACTCGATTTTGAGGATAATTGTAAGTTCTAATTTTATCACTTCTGTCTCCTCGCTTGACAACAGATTTTCTTGCTGCTGAAATTTCTTCATTATGTTCTTCCAGCTTCATATCATAAAGTCTTGTTTTTAAAACTTTTAAAGCTTTCTGTCTGTTTTTTAATTGAGATCTTTCATCCTGGCACTGTACTACAATTCCAGTAGGAAGGTGGGTCATTCTTATTGCGGTTTCAACTTTGTTCACATTTTGACCACCTGCGCCGCCCGAACGATATACATCAATTTTAACGTCGCTCATATCAATTTCAACTTCAACATCTTCAGCTTCCGGCATAACAACTACAGATGCTGCAGAAGTGTGAACCCTGCCGCTGCCTTCGGTTGCCGGAACTCTTTGAACGCGATGAACTCCGCTTTCAAATTTCATATCGCCATAAATTTCATTACCGGCTAGACTGAAAACCACTTCTTTTATTCCATTCATTGTGGAGTCGTTCAAATCCATAATTTCCATTTTCCAGCCTTTCAATTCTGCAAAACGTGCATACATTCTGAACAAATCATTTGCAAAAATACCAGCTTCATCTCCTCCGGTACCAGCTCTAATTTCTACAATTACGTTCTTGGTATCATTTGGATCTTTAGGAATTAAAATAATTTTAATATCTTCTTCAAGTTCATCTCGTTTGGCTTCAAGTTCTTCAAGTTCCATTTGAGCCATTTCAACTAAATCGGCTTCTTTAGACGAATCAATAATTTCTTTATTTCCTTCAATATCTTTTAACAATTTTGCATACTTAATATATGCTTCAACAATTTCTGTTAATGAACTTCTTTTCTTACTTAATTCGATGACTTTTGCTTGGTCCGATAAAATACTCGGGTCAGAAAGTTCAGCTTCAATTGAGTCGTACTTTTCTTTAATTTGTTTTAATTTTTCTAAATAATCCATTTAACTACCTTAAAATTGAGGCGTAAATATACCAAAGAAACGTATGAAAAACTATTAATGATTATTAAGTTAAAGCTCGTAACTTATTCAAAAACTTCATTTGAATTTCCAGATTTGGAATCTCTGATTTGGTATAATAAATATTCTGCTCATTAATTTCTTCAAATAGTATGTTTATTGACTTAAACATATTTTCATTTGGAAAAGCATTATCTCTTAAATGATGAATAAGTTTCAAAGTTCTAAACCCATCCATCCACATTAATTTTTGCTTATTTATTTGAATAATTGATTTTGAATTCTGCAAAATACTGAGCCAGTCGTTATTAAAATTTTGTTTAATTAAAAAACATAAAGTTCAGCGTGAATATTTTTAGCTTTTTCTAATATTTGATTGAGATCATTTTCGATTGTAGCAACAGTTCCGCCAATATTAGTCATAGAGTTCTTTAGAATCCTTAACCAAATTTTAAGCACTTGGAATGTTTGGGGTGAATATACAAGATATTCAATTTTTGGGTTTTCCAAAAATCTCTTAATTCTTGGACCAGTTCCAAAGGGAACCCTGTTAGAAACTCTTGCAGATGGGAAAACAGTTGCATTTACAACCTTATGAATTTGTGTGTTTTTAGCTAATTTTTCAAGAAAATAGAAATCTTCGCCAGCTTGTTTTTTATTCATCCCTCCAATTTTTACGTAAGTTTCTGCCTCAACTGCAAAAGTAGAACCAATTGTGTGAAATGCATACGGTGATTTAGCAATCGTTAATCCAAGTAAATAATATCTCAGGAATATTTCATAATTTATTACAGCTAAGTTTTGTTCAATATTTTCTGCCGGTTGATGCTCAAAATTGATTACCGCAGCTTTGATATTCGGTTCATTAAATTTTGAAGTGATTTCTTGTAAATAGTTTTCAGAAATTAGACAATCTGCATCTAAAGAAATCAAAATATTGGGAATCTTCGAATCATAATCAAAATGTGATAAAGCCAAATCCATTCCAATTTTTCTTGCGAGACCAACACCGCCATCTTTTTCTGGCAATTCTTTTCCAGCAGAACTACAATCGATAAATCCAAATTTTAGAAATGAATCATTAATTTTAATTAAATTTTTAATGAAGTTTATTGACTTAAAATTGTCATTTTTAATTATGTTGGCAGAACTTTTTTTATTATTAATTACAAATAGGACTAAAGTTTTGTTAATTTTTTCAAAATTATTCGCACATAACGAATTCACTAACTTTCCAATATTAGCGAATTCTTCAATTACGGGAATTACGATGATATTTGAAAATCGTTCATTATCGCATGAATTAATCTTCCAATTAAGATGATTTTGTTTTTTTAGATAGTTTGAAATTATATTAGAATTTTTCATTTTAACTAAAATGACTATTTTGCGTAAAATCCGAAATTAATTTCCCAGCTTTATCAATTTCTGAACTCAATAACCAGTTTATTTGAGTTCCTTCCTTTTCCATTTTTCTAAACCAAGTCATCTGTCTTTTTGCAAATTGACTAATTGAACTCGCAAGTTTCTGATACATATCATTGTAGTTTAGTTCTCCGCTTAGATATAAACTGATGAATTTATATTCTAATCCAAAAAATCTAAGTTTGTCGTGAGTAACTCCTTGACTCAATAATTTTTCAACTTCATCAATCATTCCTGAATTTAAGCGAATCTTTAATCTTTCTCTAATTTTACGCTTCAATAGTTCCCGATCTTCTTTAATTCCGATCACTAAAAATTGCAACTTTTCCCCAGTCAATTTATTTTGTTCATTTTCCTCAGCAATAAGAATTGCTCTAATAATTCTTTCCTTATCTTTTAAGTCTGTTGTGTTATGTAAATGCAGATTTAAATCTTTGAGAATCGCAATCAATTCATCTGCTGAATGAGTTTCAAGTTTACTTGCTCTTTCTGAATTAAAATTAATGATTGGAAGAGAATATTTTTGAATTACTGAACTTAAATAAAGTCCGGTTCCTCCAACTAAAAAGGGTAAATTATTTCTTGAAGAAATTTCTTGTTGCGCTATATAAAATAATTTTTGGAAGAGATATAAATTAAACTCACAATTAGGTTTAATAATATCAATAAGGTGGGTTTGTATTTTTGATCATTTATGTAATACTCGTTTAAATCTTTACCGCTGCCAATATCCATTCCAATATAAACTTGACGGCTATCTGCAGATATAATTTCTCCACTAAATTTGGACGCCAAGTTAATGGCAAATTTCGTTTTACCAACCGCAGTTGGTCCAAGTACTACAATAACTTTATTTTCAAATTTCACATAATAAAACTAGTGAATAGGAAGACTAATTATAACATTAGTTCCTTCATTTTTTCACTTTTTATTGTTATGCTTCCTTCATGATCTTCAATGATTTTTTGACTAATTGAAAGTCCTAAGCCGGAATTGTTTAATTTATTCTTTGTCCAAAGAGGCTCAAAAACATGTTTTAGATCTGAGTTTTCAATTCCAATTCCTCTATCTTCAAAGGAAATTTCAATTCTATCTTCATTTTTTTCAGTTACAACAAAGACATTTCCACCTTCTGGCAAAGCCTCGCAAGCGTTTTTAACAATGTTAAAGTAACATTGGTAAAACTCTTTTTTATCAAGGTAAACATTCACATCGTCAGACAAACTATACTCAATCTTACAGTTTTTAGTTTTTACAAAACTATGAATTTCTAAAGCAAAATCTCTTAATGTGTCGTTTAGGCTAACAGCTTGTCTTCTTAGGATTGTTGTTCCTTCAGTATAATCGGCAGTTGCAGCAACTTGATTTGCAACTTGAGTTAATTGCTCTAACATTAAATTTATAACTTGTTTTACATCCATAGGTAGATCTTTTTTCTGAAGATGTTCAGCATATCTTTTACTAACTAAAATTGGTTTCTTTAAATCATGCGCAATGAAGTTACCCATTTTACCCATTGAGTTTCCACGCTCGGTTTTAAGAAGTTGTTCAACTAATGAGGCGTTTTCCAGGGCGAATGACACATTTAAAGAAATTGCATTTAAGAACATTTTTTCTTGATCTGAAAATTCTCCGTTAGCACTATTTAATAATTGAAGCACACCTACAATATCTTCCTTTTTATCTTTAATTGGAAATACCAACATATTTTTTGTTGTATATCCTGTGATTTCATCGAAAGTTGACTGAAATCTGTTATCGGCTCTAACATCTTTTATATTTAAGATCTCGCCGGTTTCGGCAACATATCCAGCAAGCCCTTCACCAATTTTCAAACGAATTTCTTCAATTTCATTTGAAATTAATATCTTACTCCAAATTTCATTTTGTTTTTTATCAACTAAATAAAGGGTCCCTCTATCAGCATTAGTTAAATCAACTGCAACATCAACAATATTTTTTAGCACATCATCTTGTTTAACATTTGCATTAACAAGTTGAAGTGCCTTAACAACCATTTCAAATTGTTCTGAAGTCATAAATTCTTTTTCAGTACTAATGTTCATTGTTTCCATTTGCTTCTCATTTTTGTTTGTTTTTTGATTAGAGTTAGAACTATTTAATCTATTATCGGAAGTTTCTTCTTTTTTTATACTAGTTTCTATATTTTTTTCGTAATTATTTTCTTCAAAATCATTAAAATTATTCAGAATTATGTTCTCTTGTTCATCAATTTCATTAATTATTTCATCAATATTGTATTCATTTATAAAATCATCAAGTATGTCGGAGTCTTCATCAAAATCGTTTAAACTTCCTTTTTCCATAATGTGATTGTATTTTTTATCAATTTCTAAATCGGAATCTCTATCTTTTATATTTATTGCAATTTTTTCATCTTGTTTTATTAGATATTCAATTTCGTCTTTGGTCAACTCAATTAAGTAAGAATCGGTTAATGAAACGGTTGTTGAACATCTATTGATATTGTTGAATAATTCTTTAGCTCCAAAAAATTCATTATCAGCATAAACAATAGATTTAGATTTGGAATCGGATTTTTTCTTTAGAAGATTAATTTCACCATTTACAATCAAAAAAACGGAATTTGCTTCATCACCTTCTCTGTATAATATTTCACCACCGTTTATAGAATGCAGTTTTCCATTAATATTTTCCAAGTTCAACCTGGAAATATCTGCATTTTTAAGTAAGTTGTTACTTTGTAATGCTAATATTGATTGTTGGTCCATTTCACTCCCATAAGGTTAATGAATTCTATGAACGAAATTAATGAATATAATTGTGCTGTCAAGCACTTTCTAGCAAAAGATGTATCAATTTATTCATTGATGAAAAAACATAAGCCATTACTTCTTAAAAAGAGACGAAATTATTTTATTCATTTGTGTAATTCTATAGTTGGGCAGCAGCTTTCTGTAAAATCCGCGAGTGCAATTAGAGGAAGATTTTTAAAACATTTTGATAATTTACCAACACCGGAAAATGTTAATAGAACTGATTTATTGACTCTTCGTTCGCTTGGTCTTTCGAACGCAAAAGCAAAATATATTAAAGATTTAGCTGAACAAATTATCTCTAGAAATATTTCTTTAAATAGATTTGGCAAACTAAATGAAGAGCAGATTATGACTGAATTAACCAAAGTGAAAGGAATTGGCCCATGGACAGTGCATATGTTTTTAATGTTTGTCTTAGGAAAAAAAGATGTTTTACCAATTGGTGATCTTGGCATTAAAAAAGCAATTATGTTAAATTACAACCTTAAAAATTTGCCAACTAGTGAAGAAGTGTTAAACATTTCTAGGAAAAATAATTGGAGTCCTTATAATACTTATGCTTCTATGTATTTGTGGAAATCAATAGATGAGGATTGAATCTTTTTTATGATACAAACATCAAATGGAATAAGTGAAGAGCAACTGATTGAAAATGCAATTAATGGCGATAGAGCGTCTCTTGCTCAGCTCGTAAAAAATTACGAGCAAACGGTTTATAATTTTTCGTTTAAAATTTGCAGAAATAAAGAACGCGCTGAGCATACAATGCAAGAAACGTTCTTAAGTATGGTTAAATCGTTAAAGCAATTTTCAGGGAATTCTAAATTGTCAACTTGGCTTTATACAATTGTTAGCAACCATTGTTTAATGTTAGCACGCTCTCAAAAAAAATATGATTATGTTAATCTGGAAAATGACGAAGGTTTAATAGATGATAAAAATGTTGTTGATTGGAAGTATTCTCCAGAAAAGTTGGCCGAAAACAGCGAACTTAAAAATTTGTTAGATGAAGCGATTGAAAAACTTCCGCATGATTATAGAGTTGTATTTTTACTTAGAGATGTTGAAGGACTTTCAACAAATGAAACTGCTGAAATAGTAAACTTATCAGTTCCGGCAATAAAATCAAGGCTGCACAGAGCCAGAGCTTTTTTAAGAAATGAATTAGACAAAAAACTACACGTATGAAAAAAGAAAATGTTTCCTGCAAAGATGTAATGAGTCACATTTGCGATAGTCTGGGTGAAGATTTAAATTCTCCTAAATGTATTAACATAAAGGATCATTTAGAAAATTGTCCTAACTGTCAAAAATATTTTGATTCCGTTGATTCAACAATTAAGTTTTATAAAAAATATAATGTTGAATTAGATAATGACGGTCACGAAAGACTGCTTTCTGTGTTGGGTTTGAAGGATGAATAAGGGCAGTAAGTGTGGCCAAAAATTAGGCTACTCAGAAAACATTTCATTAAGTATTGCTAAAACTTTTTTCTGAGTTGATTTTTGAAGACTATCTATTTTTTTAATTAATCTTTTCTTATCAACTGTTCTTATTTGATCTAAAACAATTTGTCCTTGTTTCCCTTGGACTTTACAAGCAACTCTTGTTGGGTAATTTCTAATAGTCGATGTTAATGGAGCAACAATAAGAGTGGCAATATTATTGTTCAATTCATCTGGTGAAATGATTAAGCAGGGACGAGTTTTTTTTATTTCACTTCCAATCGTGGGGTCCAAATTAATTAGATAAATTTCAAATCTTAAATAACTCATTTACCAAGTCCACTCTTCTTCATCCCATGAATTTTGATTATCTAATGATTCCTTATCCAGAAGGATATCATCATTATTCTGAGCCATTTTTTCAAATGCAGCTTCCCAATTTTTTCTCTTCTGTGGTATTCCTTTTATTATAATTTTGTTTTCCTTAGTCTCAATTTCAACTTTATCAGTAATACCACTTTGATCAATCATTGTTTTGGGAATTCTGATTCCTCTTGAATTTCCTATTTTTATTACCTTTGTTATCATTTTAGTCTCTTAGGATAATGTGGTCACAAAGTAATTACATTATCGTGAAAAGTCAAGCTAAAAAACTTCCTAATACTTATACCCCTTAACTTCGTCTTCACTAAATTCAACACCTAATCCATTTGCAATTCTGTTTACAAAATTAAAATAACTTACCACTAAATTAATATTTAGAATATCTTCATCGGTAATATCATGAATTCTTAAATTCTGAACATCGTATTCATTTACCATTGCCGGTGTAAGCGTAAGCTTTTCTGCATAGTTTAAAATTGCTAAAGTTCTAATTGGAAAATCGATTGATTTGTGATCACTAATAAGAGCATTAATTTTTGCATCATCCTTCCAGTAATGGTTCAATGCTTCTGCATGATGATGTATACAATAACTGCAATTATTAAGTGCAGAAACGACTACTGCAATTAATTCTTTTTCCTCTCTATCAATGTTAGCGTCTGTTTTATTGTACATAATTGATAAATACAAATCCAAATGGTTTTTCATGGTTATAGCATCAAGACTATTTATCTTCATTATGTTAGAAACTTTTCCTCGAGCATTTTTAAGCTCATCATAAACCTCACTTAATTTTCCAGTTGCGTCATTCTCATTTATTTGTTTTATCCAGGGCATATAATTATCCTTTTAGCTAGGCTAAAATTTATTGAACATTTTTATTAATTAGTCAGATTATAAATTAAGTTATGCTTTAATTTTATTCAACAAGTTTATTTTATAAATTTAACATCTAATAAAAATTTAATATTGAAATGAAAAACACTTTTTACAATAATTATGATATTGAACGACTTAGACAAAGTCCTAGAGAAGATTACCGAACCCCTTTCCAGATTGATAGAGATAGGATAATTCACTCTTCTGAGTTTAGAAGATTGCAAGGAAAGACACAAGTTTTTCTACCTGGTGAGTATGATTTTTACAGAACTAGATTAACCCACTCAATTGAGGTTGCACAAATTGGAAGATCAATTTGTAATTATCTGCATGCATTTCATAAAGATATTTTTTCAGAAAATTATTTTATAGATTCTGATTTGGTTGAATCGGCTTGTTTGGCTCACGATCTTGGTCATCCACCTTTTGGGCATGCCGGAGAGCGTACTTTACAAAACCTAATGAAAGAATATGGCGGTTTTGAAGGTAATGCACAAACACTAAGATTAATAACAGAAATATTTTACAGAAGCGAAAATGATAGAAGGGGATTAAATCCAACACGCGCTTTTATTGATAGTATTTTAAAATATAAAAGTTTGTATGGAGAACTTGATAATCCGGAAAATCATTTTATTTATGATTATCAAAAAGAGTTTTTGGATTTTACATTTGATAAAAAGCTTAACAAAACAAATCTTACTGTGGGTGATGAAATAAATTCTTTCAGAAGCATTGAGTGCCAAATTATGGATTGGGCTGATGACACGGCTTATGCAATCAATGACTTAGTCGATAGTATCTCCGGTGGATTTATTAATATTTATAAACTGCTTCATTGGAAAGAAGAAAATGAGAGCAAGCTTTCAGAACTTCAAATAAAATACATTGATGAAATTATTGAGTGGATTAAAAAAGATAAATTTAAAGCAAAATTTGGTTCTCAAGTAGGAGATTTCATTCTAGCATGCAGCATTTCTAACACTAAATCTGTATTTGATGATTTAACAAATCGTTATAAATACAAACTTAACATTGAACCCAAATTTTTAGAGAAGGTAAATCTTTATAAACAAATTGCTGTTGAGTTGGTTTTTAAATCTTCCCAAATACATCAAATGGAATTTAAGGGGGATAGAATGTTGACAAGTATTTTTAAAGCTCTGGAAGATAATTATATAATTTCAGTCAAGTCAACAAAATTACTTCCGGATTTTACGGATCATTTAATTAGGAATGAAAAAGATAAATTTACCAGAGCTAGATTAGTTTGTGATTACATGTCTGGAATGACAGATTCTTTTGCAATGCGAAATTATAAAAGACTTTTTGATTCAGATTATAGTTCGTTAAAAGACATGGTTTAAAAAGAATTTAGGAAACAAAACTCAGAATTCTTAAAATATCATAAGACACACAATTACTGCCTTTCATTATTTATTTCAAGATAAAGTAATTTGATATAAAAGAGAGGACAGATCACCTATCCAGAAAAAAACCTCACAGTGTACAATAAATGTCTCTAGCAGATATTTTAGTAGTATCTTGTAATTAGTTATTGACAATGTTTAACTTATTCATCTTAATTGTCGATAATAAAAATTAAAAATAGAAATTTATGTTCGGAAAAATATTTCAAATATTATTTTATGGTGCAATTCTTTTAGGTTTGGCAGCTTTAGTTGGCAGGTACGGATTTGGAGTATCATATATTCCCATGAAAATGCATTCAGAATATTCAACTGTATCTAACATAGCAATAGACGGATATGATATGGTTGACTACTTTGCAAAAAAAGAAGCTGATAAAGGAATGCAAATATTTTTTACCAGCTGGAAAGAATTTAATTGGCTCTTTAATGATGACGGTAATAAAAAACGATTTAAAGCCAGTCCTGAAAAATACGCTCCACAGTTTGGAGGTTATTGCAGTTATTTGGTAACTAAAAATATTGCTTATCCACCAAATCCTAAAGTATGGCATATTTATAAAAAGAAACTTTACCTATTCAGTAACGAAGACCGAAAGCAATTATTTATTTCAGATATTGATAATAATATTGCCAATGCTTCTGAAAAATGGAAACTTTAGTTTATCTTTCTGCCAATACTAATTTAACTTCCTCAACTTTTTCATTCCTCTCAACGGTTAGAGTTATCTCATCGCCAGGTTGATGTTCTTTTAACATGTCAGAATATTCTTTCAAAGTCTTACATTCTTTTCCATTAACTTTTTTAATTATGTCTCCAATTTGTAATCCGGCATTAGCTCCGGGAGAATCTTCAGAAACCGCGGCTACTTTTACACCTTCACCTTGATAAGCAAAATCGGGCATTGTTCCAGTTGATACTTTTCTTCCTTCTTTTGGTTTTTCATTCTCTGATTCTTTTGTCTTTTTATTTTTATCTTTTGTGTTGTCACCCGTAAACTCCATTTTATCTTCTCTATCTGCCAAATAAACAAGAGTCTCTCTTCCAACCGTTGCCACTTTTACTAAACCGTCAAGATCAATTTTTTCAATTGTGTCAGTTGGTTTGTGGTAATCTTCATTTGGTCCGCTAAAAAATTGCACAGCAGGAATTCCTTCTTCTATAAAAGCAACTTGATCGCTGGCATCTAATTCTTGTGTAATAATTTCAGATGAAACACCTGTTGTGTATTCGGTTCCCATAAAAATAAATTTCCATTCGCGTGCAGTATTTCCGTTAAGTATTAATATTTTTTTCCCTTCTAATCTTCCGACCGTATCAAAATTTAGATTTGCAAATATTTTATCAGCAGGAAACGTTTTATGATTTTCAATAAAGTAACGTGATCCAACAAGACCAGCTTCTTCTCCGGTGAATGCAATAAAGATTATTGTCCTTGCCGGCTTTAAAGATTTCCCAAGAACTTCAGCAAGTTCCAATATAACAGATACTCCGCTTGCATTATCATCCGCACCATTATGAATTTTATTTTCATTGCCTTTTCTAACATCGGGCCATCCAAGTCCAAGATGATCGTAATGAGCAGAAACTACAACCGCTTCTTTTAGGTTTGGATTTGTTCCGGGAATAATTCCAATAATATTTTTGAGATTTAAATTACCTTTTCCATGAAAAGCCTTTTCAAAAATCTGGAAATAAGTTCCATCATCGCTTCCGGGTTCTAACCCATATTCAATAAATTTTTCAGCAATATAATTTGCAGCACTGTCTAATTCAGAACTGCCTAATTCTCTTCCTTTCATTTTATCAGATGCGAGAAAGGTTATATGTTCCATCATTCTTTTTGATGAAAAAACGGGAGCTAGTTTTGCTAATGCTTCCCTTTGCTTAAACTCTGGTTCGGCTTTTTCTGATCTAGTGGATAATGATTTTACTAACGGAGAATTAATAACTGCCCATTGACCTTTTGCAATATTTGTAGGCTCATCGCCCTCAAAACCCAAGTAACTATATTTACCGTAATGAGGAAGTTTTCTTACTAATCCATCAATGGCGTTTTTATTGGCTATGGATAGGTACAAAATTACATTGTTAAGATTATTAGGATTTTTAATAGAAGCAATAAAACTGTTACCGGTATTAGGGAATGATTTTGAATCTAGTTTTATTGAGTCTTTTTGAATTTCGGAATTGAATTGTTTTAAAGAATTATTTACCAGTGATTGAAATTTGGTATTACCTAAAATCCAAATAGCTTTATCAGATGGAAGATTATCTATTTCATTTTCTGTCAGAATTTGAAACTTATCCTCACTCCCCTTAATCCATTGATTTGCAAAATCTTCATAAAGTTGATAATCATTTTTGGACTTACTTGGCAAAACAATCAAACTGTTTTCTGAACCGTAAGCTGTTGTAAGTGCTGCAGGAATTTCACGTGGGTCTAAATTTCTAAAAACATCAAACTGTGGATCGACTAAAATTTTTAGTGGTTCATTCTTAGTTGTGAATGAAAGTTTTGTTTCTTTATCAGTTAATTCAAAAACTTCAAGTTGAGTTTCTTTATTAGTTACAAACGCAACCGGAACATTTAATTTAAGCACATCTCCTTTTTGCGTTTGCTTTATAGTAAAGCTTATTTGGTAAGTATCTCCGAATTGCTCAACTTTAGCATTCTCTAAACTTAAAGTTGGCGCGCCGGTTTTTTCAATCCACTGTACAAAAACCACTTTAAATCTTTTCCAGTTACATCTTCAAATGCAATTCTTATATCATCAAAAGAAGCTTTTTTTAAATTTATTATTTCTATTAAAAACTTGAAGTGATTTTGTAAAATTTTCATCGCCGACCAAATTTCTTAACATATGAAATACCATTAAAGACTTTCCATAGCCAATTGCTTCCGAAGATCCGTCATGTCTGGATAAAAACTTACTCAGCGGAAAATCATTTCCATCATTTACAAAATCAGTAAATTTTTGCAAAGTAGATCTTCTGTATTCTCCGGCTTGTCCTCGTTGCTCTTTAATTAAATGATCAGCCATATAAGCTGTTAAACCTTCGCACCAGTTACCTTTGTCAAAATCTATATAAACGCTATTCCCCACCAATTGTGAAGAAGTTCATGCGGATAGGATGAATGCAGAATAAACGGAAAGCGAATGATTTTTTCGCCCAACAGAGTAAACGACGGCATTCCATAACCGGTTTCCCAAAAGTTTTCTACCAAAGCAAATTTTGAATAGGGAAAGGTCCAATTAACTGACGATACATTTCCAAGTACTGAGCGGTTGTCTCTAAATATTTATTTGCCAGAGATTCATCGGGAGTTCGTAAAAAAGCAAATGCATCAACGGAACCGGTTGAAAATTTATATTCGTTAAATTTTGCAGCTATTAAAAATACTTCTTCTTGCGGTGTTGATGAATCCCAAGTATCTGTATGTTTTCCATTTTCGGTTTTATCTTCTGTCCGTTTACCTTGACTAACAGTTTTCCAATCTTTTGGCAATTCGGTTGTTAAGTTAAAGCTCACAAACTCGTCATTAATTGTTGGAACCCAGTAAGTTGAGCCGGCTAAATAAATTCCTAACTCGCTAATTATTCCGGGAGATTCACTAAACCCGCGTTGATAATTTTCTTCACTTTGCTCTATTGGAGAATCAATTCTTCCTGAATATTTTACTGTAAATATTAAATCGGTATTATCTTTATAATCAGAAATAGAATACTTATTTACTTTTGCTGAGTTATCGCTTTCCGCATTATCTCTATCCATCCCAATATCATTGACCGGAACGGATGTTTCAATTAAATTTATTTTAAATCACCAGAGAGTAATTGTAAGTCTAGATTTTCATGTAGACTAAAAATCAGATCATCAATCAGCAATTTTTCGCTAATTGTTATTTCATCAACAGCTTCTATGTAAGATGTTTCCGGAGAAATTTTTACATTTAAATTATGATGAATATTGGCCTGTTGAGCAAATAAAGTAATCGCCCAAAACATAATTACTATAAATAATTCTATCTTTTTCATTTTTACATCCTTAAATATTTTTTGTGTCTGTTATTTCAAATATTTATCTAACAATAATCTGCACAGGATTTTGAACCGATAAATATTTTGCAGCGACTTTGTTAATATCATCTTTAGTAATTTTTTTAGCTCATCCAATGATTTTGAATCATAAAAAATATCATTATTAAAATATTTTGAGTACCCCAAATAGTATGCCTGGTTAATACTGGAAAGTCTTCTGAACATCATTCTCCCCAAATACATATTTACAGACTTAGTAACTTCATCCTCGCTAATTGTGCCTAAGTATTCTTTAGTAAAGAAATTTGAGAGCTGCGGAATAAGTTTATCAATATTTTCGGGTCGTGTTCCCATATTGATATTAAACATTGCTTTGTTATTTACAACATCAATCCCGGCACTCATTCTGTAAGCCATACCTTGTTTTTCTCTAATGTCAAAAACTATTTTATCTGAAAAAAGCAAAGATAAAACTTGCAAAGCGGCTTCATCATTTTTATCAATGTTTTTTTGATATCCATAATACAAATAAGATTGTTCGCCGCCGCCCTCTAGATTAATATTAATTGGCTGACTAATTTCTTTAAACTCTTTTATAAAAGCTGGATTGGCTATTGTTCCTTCTGGTATTGGCTTTGTGAAGTTTGCAAAATACGAATTTATGCTTTCAGGTGTTTCTTTAGAAACCACAGAAATAATCATATTGCTTGGTTGAAAATAAAATTTGGCAAACCCTATTAAATTTTCATAAGTAAGCGGTGTTTTTTATTTTCTTTATATTTTTCTTCTTCATAAACAATTTCATTTACTTTATTATCAAATAAAAGTTTTGCCATATTTCCATGTCCCATCATGGATGGCATTTTAGATTTTCCCGTTGCTGTCATAAATTCATCTTCGGTCGGAATAAAAGAAATCATTTTCTCATTAAAAAAACTGATTGCCTCTTTAATGTTATCACCCAAACCTTCAACACGTATATAACCAAATTCTGGACTTAAATAAATATTATCCATTGGAATAAATGGGTTGTCATTTACTGTAAACGAAAATCCATATTGCGAGTTTTGCTTTTTGGACTTCCGGCTGAATCATTCTATCACCAAAAATATCATGCAAAATTTTACCGGCATCTTTTCCATATTTTTCTTCATAAGCAGCTTTGTTTTTAATTAGGTAATGGATTGCTAATAGATCGCTTCCTTTACTTTCCTTAGCAATAACCGTAGCTCCACCATTTTTGTTCTCAAATAATTTCGGCAGCTGATTTTCTATAATATCATTTTCACTGCTTAGTAAATTTGGATGTTGAACAATAATAAGCGGGTCTTTCGTAAGTGAAATTTGCGTAACTTCTTCGGCAGCAGCTCCATAACCTTTGCCTGAGTAAGATGCTAAGATTGCCTCCATACCATATTGAGCAAATAAATCGGCATTGTAAATACCAAACATATGAGGTTTTTCTGTGTTTTGTAAAAATGATGTTCTTGATTTAATTTCTTCAGACTTTATGCTCTCTGGAGATAAATGAAAATCAATAGAACCTAATATTGAAAAAAGGAATCCTTAATGCTATTAATATTGTTGTCTGAATTTAACGTAGCCGTAACTTGCAGAAAACTCTTTACTTTATATTCACGAGTTTTAAATTCAATTCCATCAATTACATTTTCAAAATATGAGTTGAGTTTATTTTTGATAGGTTCACTTTGGTTTTCCAAAACCAAATTTAATACATCATAGAATTCTAAATTTTTAGGTGTGGGCAATTCAAAAAATAATTGAAGCTGTGTATTGCTTCCTGAATAAAATCTGTGATAAACATTTTGTTCATTATCTAAACTTGGAACATCTTCAAAAGCTATGTTTAGCCCGGAAGTATTTGCCTCTTTTATAACACCGGGCTTTGCTTTACCATAAATATCTTTAATGTTATCTAACATTTCTTTAGAATTAAAACTCCCAATTACACTAATTATCATATTATTAGGCACGTAAAAATTTTTGTAAAAATCATAAACATCATCGCGGTTCATATTTTTAATTGTTTCGTAAGTGCCAAGTGTGGAAAGGGAAAGCGCGTGACCTTTATAAATTATTGGTAAAATATTTCTTTCAATTTGATCATTCGCGTTTCCAAAACTTTTAGCAATCTCTTCTAACACAATACCTTTTTCTTTCTCAAATTTGTCTTCCGGCATAACAGAATTGAAAAGCATTGCGGATTGTAATTTCATTCCCTCTAAAATATTTTCAGATGGAGTTACCATCATAAAATTTGTGTAATACTCTGATGTATTTGCATTATTGTAACCACCAATTTTATCAGTCGCATCGTATAATTCTTTCTGAGTCATGGTTGTGGTGCCATTAAATAAAAGATGTTCAAGCATATGACTCATTCCGCTTGTTGCAAAATTTTCAAATGCGGAGCCTACTTTTACAACCGTATTTATTCCAACCATTGGCAAAGAAGGTTTTTCAATCAGCATTACTTGAATACCATTATCCAATTGATAGATGGAAACTCCTTCCGGCAATTTTGCTATATCGTTATTTGATAAAATTATGTTTGATGAAATTAAAATTAAAGTGAGAATGAGAATTTTTATTTTTGATGACGAAAAACCACTTAGCATATTTTGCCTCAAGTTATATTTATTTGATTATAAAAATTAATAAAACTATGCATCTATTACTATTCAAGAATAATTACAAACTACTATTATTTCTAATTTGTATTTAACCTTAATGATAATTAGTTTTTGCATAATGATTATTGAGAAAACAAAAATGAAAAAATATTTACTGGTTGGAATAATTATAGTCTCTGCATTAATAATAAATTCTTGAGATGAAGGTAATGAAGTTAGCTATGCAAGAAATGCAAAATTAATATGGACTGGAGATTATGAAGTGGATGGCTGTGGTTTTTTTGTTGAAATTGACAGCATAAAATATAAACCGAAAAATGAAGAAATTATTCCGCCGGATTTTAAATCTTACGATACATTAACTGTCACCTTACAATACCTCGATTTACATCATGAAATTGAAACATATTGTTTTTCTCTAACGCCTATAATGGAGAAAGCGATTGAAATAATCTCTATTGATCTGCACGAGTAATTGTTATTCTAACTTCCGCTAAGCTGAATTGTTGTAATTACCCAGACAATCTGCGCAATTATAAACCAAGTTATGCCGGATAAAAAGCTAATTAGAATACAAGTTTTTTTATGGGTTTTATTTGGCTCTTTCTTTTTTAACTGCTTACAAAAATATTTTACCACTAAAATAAAAAGCGCCGCAATAAATATTTGAATGAATATTAAAAATATCCAATCACCGGTTGAGTGAGTTGTTTGCTGTAAGATTGTTAGGTTTACCATAATTTATATCATAAAAATAAAATTATTTTTAAGAATAGCTTATCTAAACTTAGTTTTTTTCAAACAATAAAAACCCGCACTAAAACAGGTTCAAATATTATAAATATTTCTGTGAATTTCTTATTTCATTAATAACATTTTCTTTGTAGCTGTAAAATTATTTGTTCTTATTGTGTAAAAATAAATTCCACTTGTTAGATTAGAAGCATCAAATAAGTATGAATAATTACCTGCTGATTTAAAACCTTTTTCTAATTCGGCTACTTTATTTCCTAAAACATCATAAATGATTAAAGAAACATTTCCTTCACTAGGAATCCGAAACTAAGAGTTGTACTTGGATTAAATGGATTAGGATAATTTTGATTTAATTTATATTCTGTCGGCAAAATTACTTTATCATTTACATCTGTTATTACTGAACTCCAACTTAATTGAATATCATGGAAATTATTTTCATCCGGAAATGACAAAGAATTGGAAGCTTCTCCAAGCGGGAAACTAAATGATGATAACGGACCTTGTGCATGCTGATCTGTCATTTCAATTATTAGTTTATATTGACCATTGGGAACAATATTTCCTTGAACATCTTTCACATTCCAAGTTACATTATGTGTCTGATGTGAAGAAAGAGTTGCGCTAGTTACAGCATCAACTTTATTTCCACCAGAAATAGAATTCCACATGTATAAATATTGAATTCTTTTTATCTGCCCAAATCTGAAGAGTCTTTATAAAATTACCAGAAGAATCTTCAACCCAAATAGCACCAATATTTTTAGGTGAAAAACTACCGCCAGGAGTTGTGGTTCTAATCGTAAAACTTACACTCTCGGTTTGCTGCGCAAATATATTTAATGAAAAAATCAATACCAGCGCAAAACCCAACATTATTTTATTATAATTTCTCAATTTATTAATCTCCCTTGATATAAATACTTTTGGTCTCAAATAATCATACAGATTACTAAAATCATTTTACATATTTATTTACTCATAAAAAAGTCAAACAACAATCGCTCTTACTCCAGTAGAAGTCTTTGAATAAACTATATTTTGTCATTGCGAACTCCGATACTCTCCCGATTAAAGCTTTCGAGGACAGGTTTATCAGTGTGCAATCTCACTGGCGGATTGCTTCGGGAAAACTCCCTGCCTTGCGCAAGGCGGCTCGCAATGCATGGAGCCAGTTTAATTCAGAGGTTATTCAAAGGTTTCCAGTAAACCATAATTATCTAAACTTGGCACATAGAACTAAACAAATTACCTTTTGTTAATTGTCCTATTTGCCATAAAACTTTAGTTTAATGGTTTTAGTTGTTTTGAAATTTGTTCAAGATTATCATTTATTTTTGTGAGCAGCTGAATATCTTTTGGAGTAGGAGTGCTGGTCTCGTTTGTATCCTCAGCTTTTCTTCTTAATGTATTAAATAACTTAATAACTAGAAAAATTGTTGCTGCGATAATAATAAAGTCTACTAATGACTGAATAAAAATTCCGTAATTTATTTCAATTGATTGTTGTACAATTTTACCCGACGCGTCAATTTGTTCTTCCTCAAAAGAAATTTTAAGCTTTAAAATCAACACGCCCAATTAAAAAGCCGAATGAGGGCATGATTACTTCATTAACTAACGAAGATACAATTTTACTAAATGCAGCTCAATAATAATTCCGACTGCCATATCAAACATATTTCCTTAACGGCAAATTCTTTAAACTCCTTTATAATTTTCAAATTAGTAATCCTCCTATTTTAATTTTTCCGTTTTTATTTTGTTTGTAAAGATAAATAATTAGAGATGTATAATTCATTTGGAGTAACAAGCAGAACAAGATAAAGGAGTTGGAATGGTAAATAGATTATTTTCTCATAATTTTCTTAAGTTTATAATAGTAACTGAAGGATTTAATTTGATTGAAATAAGTCCGGATACTGAATATGTAGGTAAATCCTTTAACTATTTATAAAATAAAAATACGAGTAAAGCCAGATGAGTGAAGAAATTATTAAACCAATTGATGTTATGAATAATGATGAACTAATATCAGTTTTAACGGTCCACAAAGAAAATTTTAATGATGAATATAAAAAAAAGGTTGTTGATGAATTAGTGAAGAGAGGGGTTAATCTAGAGGAGAAGTTTAAAATTGTTAAATATAAATTAAATCTGGAAGATGTTGAAGAGATTGAAGTTACAGCGGCACATGAAAAAATATCGCTTCTAAAAAATCCAATTGATGTAATCTATTTTATAAATTATATGAATGATAGCTTTGCCATTCAAAAAAATGATGGTGTATTTGTAATTCATCACAACACACCAAAGCTTGGTTTTTCATCATTCTTCTTAGATAGTGAAACTGAACTAAAAAATTCTTTAAACAATTTTTTAACACTCGATCAATGGCTGCCGGAAGGTGCGGAAGTAATTGAACATTGGGAAACTTTTGCCGAATCAACTTCATCGGCTTATATTTTAAGATTAGCAAAGTTGATGGATGAAATTAACTTAAGTTATTGCATCAATTCAGCTCACTTGGTTCGTTTCAACTCGTTTAATTCGCCTTACTCTATTATTGTGCCGGCAGATGTAATTGACGAAGCTGAAGAAGTTTTATTAAAAATTGATGAATTAAAAGAGAACCTTCATGAAGAATTGGAAGCGGCTGAAAAAAAAGAAGATATAGATTTACAATTGAAAATATTATTGGAGTTGGAATCGGTCACTCCTGAAGATCCTTTAGTATATTACAACAAGGCTCAGCTATTAGATGAAAAAGGTGATTATCAAAATGCTTCTGATGCTTTGATTGAGTCGTTCAATCTTGAAATGAATAATGGCACTGTTGATGATATTGAGGATATAGAAAACTACCTAGTTGAGGTAGTAGATAAGGTTGAGAACAAATCAAATATACTTCATTGTTTAGCAACAATATCTGCTTTTAAAGAGGATACTGATAGTTCATTTGAATATTGTAACAAGATTATTGCCTTGGATGAAAATGATGCTGTGGCCCATTTACAATTGGGTTACCATTATTATTCAAATACAGAAGATGATGAAAAAGTAAAATTTCATTTTAAAAAATATATTGAGCTGGATCCGGAAAGTGCTGAGCGTGAAGCTATTGAAGAAATATTAAAAAATATATAGTAGTAAAATCAATATGAGTGTCATGCTGAATTTATTTCAGCATCTTATCTTTAGATTCTGAACCAAGTTCAGAATGACAACTTTAGGTCTTTCTTATAAATATAAATTCTTATGGAAAAGAACTTTTAGATTTTTGCAGAGTAAAAAAATATTTGATAAAGGTTTTGGATTTCTTTCGAGCATTAATTATTCGCAAGATGTGTTTTTCATTTTTCTAAGATTAAAGATGAAAAAGTGAAGGAAGAGTTGCAAAAACTTAAACGAGGTGTTGTATACATTTACTATACTTCGCAAGCTGAAAATAATAAGCGTAAAGTTTTTAGAATGTGGCTCAGCCTCAAAAATGTTCCGGATTATTTAATTCCACAATTTAAAGCAAAATTATAGATGAGCTAAACGATGGTAAAACCAATGTTTTTGAGCTCGCTCATATTATTAAGGAATTAAGATCTTATTCTCAGATTGAACCCGAAGAATTTAAGCAAATTTTACTTTCACATAAGATTCAAAGTAATCCTTCCGTGGTAATAAAAATTCTTAGTGATGAAGAGGTAAATCAATTCGAGGATATAAATAGTTATTTTAATAATATTCAGATCAAAAAGTTGGAAAAGATATTTGGATTAGTGAGGTATTAAATAAGTTAATAAAGCACCAATTTTGATATTTAGTGGAACTTAAAATAGAAATATTGTCGTGTTTTGTTCCTTTATTAGGAAAGGGAATTGTGCTTAATATATAATTATATTGCAAAAAATAATAATAAAATACTTTTACTATTTTAAAATATATGAAAGGTAATAAATTGTGAAAAGATCAGACATAAAAGAATTTCCAGAATATTTTGAAAATTTTATCAAAATGGTTGATGATATTGAACTTTCTGCTGCATTTGACAAAGTTTGAAACAAATTGATGATTTGGATATTCAGCAATTAAAACGAATCGGGCTTAAGAGTTATGCAGACGGAAAATGGTCTGTCAATAAAATAATTCAACATTTAATAGATTGGGAACGTATTTGGTGTTATAGAACTGTTATTTTTGCACGCAAAGAAGGAACAATACCTGAAGGACATGAGCAAGAAATTATGGCAGATAATTCAAACGCTGATGAACTATCTATAGAACAATTAATTGATGAACTTAGAATAGTTCGACTTTCAACAAAGGCAATGTTTGACTCATACAACCGCCAAATATTAGAGAGCAATTGCAAATTCTACAAATACGAAATGTCAGTTTTGGCAATGGGATTTAATATCATTGGACATCAACTTCATCATTTTGATATTATAAAAGAGAGATATATTCCGTTAGATAATCAGAATTGATTTATTTAAAATCTCTTGAAGAACCACATATATTGCAAATATAATTTGGTGGATTTTTGTAAAAAGTGGTATTGAAAATTTAAGCTATGAAGAGATAAATCATTGAGGATATAAATAGTTATTTAATAATATTCATGATCAAAAAGTTGGAAAGATATTTGGACTAGTGAGGTTAAATAGTTACTGTGAAATTCGGCTTATCAGCAACGCCTAGAAATGAAAGATTTTACAAGATTATATTTTTTATCATTTTATCGAAACGTTCGCAAAAGTGTTCAGTCAGCTGTATCTTCAAATCAACTATATTCTAAATCATACTAGTTTTCCAATCAAACTGATTTATTGGAAATGATTATGGTCACTTTACTTCCATATTATTACAAAATGTCTATTAGACTATTCTTATTTATTTAGATCAGATTCGATTATGGCTAAAATCTACTAAAGAATGGAATAATTTACATTGATATATGTTAAAATGATTCTGATTAGCAAAATATTTTCGGATCAAATATTGATTTTATTGAGATTCATTTACATATTCTTTAACTCGCTTCACAGAATATTATATACATACAGTAAAAAGTTTTAGAGCAATAAAAAACATTTTTTAAATTGTTTAGACCTTTTTTAGACCATATATTTAAAACACTGTACTTCTCTATTTGTTTTCCAGTACCCCTATAAAATTTCCATTTTACAAAAAAATAACAACAAATATCTATTTGGAAAAAATACCTGATGAAATTCAACTTTCTAGAAATGATACTTATGCTTCTAATTCAAATCATAACAATCTCCAGGACCAGCGTCAGATATCTCGTGCTAAAAATTGAAAATTGATAATCCTAATAATATTTAGGATACTGATTCGGTATTAAGTAACGAAAGCTCTTTTGAACAACCACTTGAGATAGCACGAAATTTCTTTGCAGCTTTAGAATTGAAACAAACTTATCAACAGGTCTGACTCAAATTTTATCCATACCGAATAATTGGGTAACTGGATGGAAAACTTATCTTAAAGATATTTTCAAATTGAATATATTAGGAGTATAATTTTGATCTTGAAAAGGGTGGATGGCAAATAAATCAAGTTCAAGTATCTGAACAATTATTTAACGGATCATAACTTCATTCAACAATATTAATAAAATACCAAATAATTCATTTAGGTTGTATTAACAGTTTAATAATGCTCAGAAAAGAATGAACGAGATAAAATTATCGATTCTAACAACAGCCTTAGAAAAGATCTTTATTACGAGTGTAGTAGAACTGAAAATTACTTATAGATTAAGTAATTTTAATGGATTGCCATATTATTTCAAAAATATGTAAAACTGATTATTCTTCAGTGACATATTTTGATATTGTTAAAAATATATATGAATTTAGAGGTGCTGTTGTCCACAATATAAAATTGATAAAAAAGAAAAATAAAAATTAACAACTGAAAGAAACAGTTGATGCAATTGATTTATTCATTAAATTCTAAAAGAATTATAAACAATACTTATAAAAAAGAATCGTATATATAAACCAATTGAGATAGATAAACTTCTTATATCTTTCTAACCTCTAAATCTGCTCAGAATAATGGTCACGCCAAATTTATGTACCTTTGGCAGAGACGGGCAAGAGTGCAAGTAAGCCCATAAATTTTAGTATATGACTTAGGCGGTAAATAAAAGTTAAGAAGAAAATTTTATTAAAAAACTTCTTAATATTATTTTTTATAAGCAAAGCAACGCTTTCAATATGATAGGTCTGAGGAAACATATCAACCGGCTGAACTTTAATAAGTTTATACTTGCTTTCACAAAGCAGCTTTATATCCCTTGCTTGGTTGTTGGGTTACAGCTAACATAAACAATTTTATTTGGTTCTAAGTTTAATAAGTCGTTTACAGTTTTAGGATTCATACCAGCTCTTGGCGGATCGACAATAACTGTATTTGGTTTTGGGATTTTTTTCTCTTCTAAATATGGAAGAAAAGTTTTGTTAAGATCAACTTCATACGCTTTAACATTCTCAATATTATTTACTTTGCTATTTACTTTTGCATCCTTAACCGCTGGTCTAACGGATTCAAATCCGTAAACTTCTTTTACTTTTTCTGAAACAAAAATTGAAATAGTTCCTGCTCCGGAATAAAGATCGTAAACAATTTCTTCACCGGTAAACTCAGCAAAATCTAAAGCTGTTTGATATAAATTTTCTGCTTGAACAGTATTTGTTTGGAAAAACGAATTTGCACTAATTCTAAATTTATATTTTCCAATTGAGTCGTGAATTATTCCATCACCTAAAAAAACTTTTTCATAATCGCCGTATGCAACTTGTGCTTTTTTCAAGTTGATATTATTTACAACTGTGGTAACAAAAGGAAAAACTGTTACCAATTTATCAGTAAACTCATTCATCAATTCGTCATCTTCCGTAAAGGTAACAAGGTTAACCATAAACTGATCTAAACTAAATGACTCGCGTAAAACAAGGTTGCGCAAATATCCTTCGTTTGAATAGGTTGAATAAATTGAGGTGTTGCGCGTTCTAAAAAAATCTCTTGTAAAATTTAATACTTCAGTAGCATTATCTGATTGAAGAAAGCATTCTTCAATATTAATTACTTTGCTAAAAACTTTCGGCACATGAAATCCAAGTGCAAAATCTTTATCCAAAATATTTTCGGTTTTCATATCTTCGGAAGTAAGCCATCTTTGTGGTGTAAAAGAAAAATCCATTTTATTTCTATAATGGAAATCATTTTTACAGCCGATAATTGGAAGCATTTCAAAATCAGTAAATCCGCCCATTCTTTCAAAAATATCTCTTACTTGCTCGTGTTTATATTTTAGCTGAGAAGAATAATTTAGGTCTTGCTGTTTACAGCCGCCGCAAACACCAAAATGTTTACACCTTGCTTCAATTCGCTCTGTGGAAGGTTTAAGAACCTCAACGGTTTTTGCTTCGCCGTAAGATTTTTTTAATTTAAGAACTTTTGCTTTTACAACATCACCGGGATATGAATTTTGAACAAACACGACATACTTTTTTTCAGTATCGCTGTTTATGTGTTCAAGTTCAGATTGACTTATACGCGCAATACCTTTGCCTTCAAATGCGTAACTCTCAATTTCAAATGTTACTATATCGTTTTTTTTCATTTCTTCTTTAGTATTAATGTTTTGAAACCAATAAATTTATCGCCGCCCAATTTTATAAAAATATTACTTTCGTGATTCATTTTATTCAATGTTTTTTTATAGTATGATTTTTCACCTTCGGATAACTCGCCAATTTTACCTTTCCGCATTTCTTTTACTGTTGTGTAAAATTCGTTAAGTGTGCCTGATAAGTCTTTTGAATCAATCAACTCAAAATTTCTGTCGGTATAATATTTTTCTAAATCACCTAATTCCAGCGGTTCAAGTTCAGATGCATCAAAAATATCTTGCATAAAAACGGGAACATCAGTTTTAAGTTTAACAATTTCACCGACACAAAAAATTCCGTTAGGTTTAAGAATTCTTTTAACTTCTTTTACAATTGTTTTCCGTAAAATATTTGAAATTGAAGCTTGGGCAAAAACTAAATCGAATTGAGCGTCAATAAAATCAGTATGTTCAAACGACATAATTTTTACTTGAATATTGTTTTCTTTCTCCAAAATTAATTTAGAGTTTATTAAAGATTCATATTCTTCAACAATTATTTCAACTGTATTTTCAGTTTTTGCGCTAAATTTTTTTGCAATTTGTTCTTGGTTTGCACCAATAATTAAAATGTTAAAATCATCTATCTTGATTTTAGAAAGAAGAAATTTTGCTTGTTGGCTTAAACCTGGCAATAATGTTATGTTTTGATTATTCACATGGTAAAGATAAGAAGAAATAAGAATTGTATTATAGAATTAAAATTTGATGATTAAGTTTTGATTGACTTTAATTTATAAAAAGGGGGCTGTCTCAAAACTAATAAATTGTCATGCTGAATTCATTTCAGTATCTAGTTTCCTCCAAAATTCGCAATCCTAGATTCTGAAACCGGTTCAGAATGACACTTTTGAGACAGCCCCGTAAGTTAAAATATATTCTAAAGAAAATTATTTAAGAACTTTAAACTCTATTCTTCTATTTTTTGCTCTTCCTTCTTCTGTAAGATTGCTGGCAATTGGAAATCTTTCTCCAAAACCAATAGCTGTTAAATTTGATTCAGCAATTCCATTATTAACTAAATAATCTTTAATTGCCGCAGCTCTTTTTTGAGATAATGATTTGTTATATCCATCATTGCCAACATCATCAGTATGTCCTTGAACTTCCAATTTTACATCCGGATGTTTTTTAAGAACATCAACAATCTCTGATAATTTTACTTTTGATTCTGCGGTAAGTTCATCTTTATTATAAACAAAGTTTAGTCCTTCCAAGGAAAAAGATTCGCCGCTAGCAATAGCTTTTTCCATTTTCTCAGCTGCACTTCCAACTATTTCTTTTGCGCCTGCAACTGTGCCTTCAACAACCTCTCCAATACTTTCTGCTGTTTTACCTGCTGCATCCTTAGCCGCTTCACCAACTGCTGAAGCAGATTCATTAACTTTTTCAATTACAGTATTTGGAGTCTCAGCAATTTTACTTACCTCATCACCACAACCTCTGCAGAAAATGAAACACAATAATAATAAAAGTAAAAGAAGCAGTAGCCACGGCCACCATCTTCCACATCCGCCTTTTTTCTCAACTGCTGCAGGAGGAACTTCCGCAGCGGCGGCAATCGGTGCTGCTTTTGGAGGATCAATCTTATCCAACTTTACTTCTTTTGGAGCGTTTGCAAAAGCTAACATTGCTGCAGACATTAAAACGCCACCAACTAATTTTGAACCTACGCCTATTAAAGATTTATCGCCCCTTACATATGCAAAAGCAGCTAACATTGCTGCTTCATCTTGATATTCACAACTTCTGGCAATCTCTTGTCTATTCCCGGCTTTTAAAGCATAGTAATGGTATTTTTCTTTTTCATCATAAGCCTTAATCCATCTTTCATCAAGTGGAGCATTTTTAATTACGGATTCAATTCCATTATCTCTGCCAGGCTCATTTGTATATCCTTCAGATCTTAAATATGTATTTCCATCTTCTCCGTTAAATGCAAAATAATATTCACCATCTTTAGTAAACTTGGTAAAACCTTCAGCACCTTTATATTCTTCACAAGGTAAGTATTCGTCAATAGGTCTGCTGTAAACTGGCGTATTACTTTCTTTGGCCAAAATTGCTGCCGCAGAATACCAAACTCCATCTATTTCTGTAGCCCCCGCTCCAATAGTAGAATTTGCTCCTCTAACCCAGGCATAATCTTTTTCCATTTCTTCTTTTGATTCATAATAACAGCTTCGCGCAATTTCTTGTCGATTACCAGCTTTTAAAATATAGTAGTGAAACTTTCCATCTTCTGTTACTTCTTGAAACCATCTTTCGTCTAATGGAGCATTTCTTATAATCGAATCGATACCATTATCTCTTCCCGGTTCGTTTTGGTATCGTTGAGATCTAAGATATGTTTTCCCATTCCCTTTGTAACTAAAATAATATTCATTATTATTTAGTGTGAATTTACAAAATCCATCCTCTCCCTGGTATTCTTCACACGGCAGATATTCATCAACCGGACGTTTATATTCAGGGATGTTGTTACTATTTTCTTCCATTGGGGGCACCTCTTTTTTTGATAAATAAATTAATTTACTGCAGGACAAATAATTTAATAAAAAAATATATTAATGATTGAATTATTTTTAAATTAAAATAATTTGATTCCAACTATTTGAGTAATAGAAGAAACATTCTAAATATTATTTGTCTTTCAAAGAGATGATAAAAAATTAGGAGATTTCACCGCCGCAACTTGAGCCTGCTCCGGCTGTACAACCGTAGCAATGTTGACCTGTAACAATTTTTCGACCAGTTAATAAATTTTCATCGAAATCTTTTAAGTGTTTGGGAGCACCATGATTAACCGTCATTTCTAACATTTGATTAAAATCGCAATCATACAAATAACCATCCCAGCTTACGGAAAGGGTAAACTTACACATTACATTTTTTGCAGCGATGGGATTGAAAGAATTTACAAGTTTTGTCATGTAATTTTCATAATTACCTGAAGTGATTAGGTAATCCAAGTAGCGGCTTATTGGCATATTTGTAATAGTAAATAAGTTGTTAAATACTAAGCCATGATTTTTTAATAATTCACGTTTATAATCATTTTCTAAACTTGCTTGGCTTGGGGGAAGAAAAGCTCCTATTGGATTGTAAACCAAATTTAGAATCAAATCAGAATTTTCTTTACCATAACCTAAGTCATTTAACAATTTCATTGCCACAATAGATTTGTTAAACGTACCATCACCTCTTTGTTTATCAGTAAAATTTGCTTTGTAATAAGGAAGTGAGGAAATAATTTCCACTTTATTATCAGCCATAAATTGGGCGTAATCTTCAAACTTTTTTTCTAACAATATGGTTAAATTAGAACGCACCATCACATGCTTATCTAACTTTCTAACTTCTGATACAAACCATTTAAAATTTGGATTTAACTCTGGAGCGCCGCCGGTTAAATCAACTTTTTTAATTTTGGATTTTGCAAGAATGTTAAGACACAATTGTAAGGTTTCTTTTGTCATTATTTCTTTTCTATCCGGACCAGCATCAACGTGACAATGTTTACAAACCATATTGCACATTTTACCAAGATTTATTTGAAATATTTCAATCTCTGAAGTAGTGAGAGGTCCTTCACCAATTGCTTCATATTTTTCATTAAAATGTGGGTAATCGTTTTCTTGATTTATAATTTTTAGCTGCTCATTAGCATTCGATAAATTTTCACCGAATGCCTTCATGCTTTTATGCCTTTGTTCCATTATTGCCTATCTGAATTTTTAAAATTTTTTTGATAAAATTTACATTGTCAATTTAGAATTAACATTTTTCATCTGAACACCGTGAACTAAAGAGGCTCCTCCGCGGATTGCGCTTGCAACGTGAATTGCTTCAGTCATTTGTTCTAGATCGGCGCCTTTCTCTAATGAGGCAGTTGTATAAGCATCAATGCAATAAGGGCATTGTACAGCGTGGGCAACTGCTAACGCAATTAATGCTTTTTCACGTTCGCTTAATGCTCCGGCTTCAAAAACTGCTCCGTACCATTGACTAAATTTAGCCCAAAGTTTTGGGGCGCCTTCGGCCATTTCTGCAAATTTATCCAAATCCTTTGGGTTATAGTAAGTTTCCATTTTTCTCCTTTAGAAAGTTAGTTCTTATGATCATTTAAATCCCAATTATATGAAAGATAATCAATCTCCCATTTATCTATATTTTCTGCAATATCTTTTTGTAAATCTTTTGTTAAAAATTTAGAGGCAAAAAGTAAAACTTCCTCTTCGTTTTTACCAAAGTCTTCAGAAAACCAATCAAGTATTTTTGATAATTCTGCCACTCTATTTTTTTTATCAAACTTATTTTTTGTTTCATCATTAAAAAATTGGATGGCTTGATCTTGTAATTGATCTTCCAAATTTTCAGCTGTGTAAGCTTCGTATCTAAGTTTGGGACAACTAATTGATGCACAAACAATTGCAAAATGAATTCTGGGTTCTTTAAATTCTTTTCTTAAGATTTTATGTTCAACATCATTCAAAGAATATTCTTTTCCATTGATAATTATAAATTCATCATCCCAAACAGTTGTGCTGAAAATATGTCCGAATATTCTACCACCGGTATGCAAGTCATTTATACTTTCTATTGGGTAATTATCAACAATAGCTTTTAGAGTAAAAGCGTTATAAACATTGATCCAATATGCAATCTTTTCAGAATTATTTTTTAAATTATGTGGATTTACATTCGACAAATATTCCAAATAAGTTTTTAATCTTTCGTCTATTTGCAATTTTTTATAATCAACCATCCCATTATAGTTATGGTCTTTTAAAATTTGTGTAAATAGACTATGGTCAATACTTTGCGAAAAGGCATAAGAACTTAAGAAGAATAAGCTGACAAATAAAATATTTTTCATAAAATAATATTATTCCTTTCTGCAATTTTTAGAATTTTAGTTTTTAACGACATATTCTTTGTTTTGCTAATCCATTTAATTAATTCTTCTTTTGTATCAATATCATTCAATGTTTTTAATTTTGTTAATGATAATTTATTCTGCTTAATTGCTTCTATTGTTTGATTCAATACTTTCTGAGTACTCCATTCAATATTTTGAAATAAAAAAGAATTAATTTCTTTAAGTCCTAAAAGTGAATAACCGCCGTCATCAGAAGGTGAAATCACAACATCTGTTTTATTTAATTCATTTAGTGAATTGGTTATTAAGTCTTTACTAATATCCGGCACATCTGAACCAATAATTAAAATTTTTTCAAATCCCTTTGATTTTACTTGTTCAAAAGCATTCAACATTTTTTCACCAAGATCTTTTCCATTTTGTGGTAAATAAAAAAAATCTTTATTAACCCAATTCTTTACTTTTTGTTCGTTCGTTGAATCAACATAAAATATAAGTGTTTTACAATCTAATTTTTTCTGCTTCATGGAAAAATTTTTCTGCTAATAATTTATATATCTCAAGAGCAAAAAACATTATTTGTTGATAAAGCCAACCTTGTTTTTACCTTTCCTAATTCCGGAAATTTTATGAAAATTATTAATGCGTTTTTTGTCTGTGTTATAGTAGAGTTCATAAATTTTTTCTGTTGAAAGCCCAAATAAGTATCCAATTATAAGAATAAAATTTTTAATCTGTGTTTTAATTATTCCTTCTCTTTCAAATTTTCTTGTAGAAGTAATTACGTAATTATTAAACTTAATTATTTTTGTAAATTTTCTTGCTCGCTTAATAAAATCAACATCTTCCATAATTTTATAATTTTTGAAACCGCCAAGTATATTATAAAATTCTTTTCTTACAATTATTACTTGATCACCAAAAGTAGAAAATACAGAGTCAAACTTTGTAAAGAAAGAGTATAATTTGTATAACATTTTTGTGTTATCAAATTTTAAGCGGAATGTTGCAAGCTGTATTTCATGACTAAATTTTTCATTAATAATTTTAAAAATATTTTCCGGCAGATCAGTATCAGCATGAAGAAAAATTAAAATTTTACCACTTGCAGCATTTGCGCCATAGTTCATTTGTGTGCCTCTCCCTTTTTCCGTTTCAAGAAAGATTACTCCGGACTTAACACATACTGATTTTGTTTCATCTTCACTTTTTCCATCAACAACAATTATTTCTATTTGTTCTTCCAAATAGCCTTTATATTCCAATAGTTTCGGAAGTAAAGTTTTAATCTTGGTTTCTTCGTTAAGCGTTGGAATAATTACTGAGTATTTAAAATTCATAATAAGAATCTATGTTATGGAATGAATATAAAGTGTAAAGTTTATGACAAATATGAATTATGAGGTGTTTGAATAAATTCAAGATCATTTAGATTTTTTCTTTTTGCTGCTCTTAGCAAAAGGATTATGATCAATACTTAATTGAATCCAATATTCTAAATTTTTATCTAAATCAAATCCCTTAGGTTCAACAAATACAAATCCTTTCATTGGTCTACCAGTTATATCCATCGGCTTACAACCTTTTTTCTTCAATGCAGTTTCCATTATATCTTCACCAATTCTTGCCATTAGCCGGTCAGATTTACTCTTTTTATCAATATCAAGACCAACGCACATTTTTTCATTTAAGAAAAAACAATAACCGCCCATAAACTTTTTACCCTCTACATTGATGTGTTTCTCTTTAAATATTTGCTCTATTCGGTCAACTAAATATTCGCTGTATGCCATTTCAAATTTTCCTTAACTCTATTAATTGAAATCAAGATAATCTGGATTATAAATGAAAGTATTCAGATATGAGGTAAAATAAAATATAAAAAATTTTGCAGAATATTAAACTGCCTTTCTATTAAATGCGTACTTAAAAATAGTTCCTAAAATAATTATACTAGCCATGAAAGTTCCTTTAACAGTTCCGGTGACTTTAGATTTTCCAATTCTATTTCTGTATGAAACAGGAATTTCGATAGTTCGAAGTTTCATTATTGCGGATTTTATTTGCATTTCAACCGTCCAACCAAACCACCTATCCTGCATTTTCATTTCTAATAATTTATCAAATTTGATTGCACGGAAAGGACCAAGATCTGTGTACTTAAAATTCCAGAAAAGATTTATTAAAAAGCCCGCCAGCTTACTGCCAAATTGCGATTGAATTGGCAACGCGCCTTTTTCCCGTTTCCCTAAAACTCTGCTGCCCAAAACAAAATCATATTCATTATTAAATATAGGAGTTAATAATTTTTCAGCTTCTTCAGGGTAATCGCTGTAATCTCCATCAATAAAAAGGATAACTTCGAAATTTTTACTTTTACAATATTCAATTCCGGTTAAGCAAGCAGCTCCGTAACCTTTTTCTTTTTCCAATAAAACTGTTGCGCCAGCTTTAGTTGCTTCTTCAGCGGTATTGTCTGTGGAGTTATTATTTACAACAATTATTTCGTCTACAAATTTAGAAGGAATTTCACTTATAACTTTTGCAATTGATTTTTCTTCGTTGTACGCAGGAATTATTGCAGCCGTTTTCATATCAAAGATTAATAAGAAAAGATATGACTTTTAAACGGACCTAATTCAATAAATAATCCTTCGTTTATAACTTCATCTGTTTTTCTAAAATAAGTTTTATAATTTAAAATATCTTTTAACTTAAATTTGGATGGATAATTAATTAGGTTCAGTTCAATTTTGCATTGTGCAACTTCTCTTGAAAAATTTACAACTATCAATCTTTTTCTTTCTTCATAATTTATTTTCCAAGCTAATATATTTTGATAGGTGCGGTTTGTTTCCCAAGATGGAATCGGATTCAGCATTTCCCATTTTCCGTACTTAAAAACTTCTGATGAAGTAATTCTAAAAAGTTTATCGTAAAACTCAACCAAATTTGGGTTGTCTTTTTCAATTGGTTCTCTGCCCAGCTGAACAGGAAGTTTTGTTTTTCTTCCTTCGAGTTGTCCATCATGGAAAAGAGTCATTCCTTTTACAGTACTTGTAATAATTGCCGCAGCTTTTGATTTTTCAATACCCATAGAAATAACTGCTCTTTCTTCATCGTGGTTTTCAATAAAGCGAATTGATTTTTGTTGGAAATCATGTTCTGCCATTAAATGCGATCTTATTTCCGGCACATTTTCACTACGTATTCTATCTAATAATTTTTTATCGTAAGTAAAATCAAAACCTAGTCTTTGTAATTCCCACTCAAGATCCCAATAAGCTTCGCCGATAAAAACAAAATCATTTCTTAATTTTTTAACATTGCTTATGCAGATTTCCCAAAATTCCTTTTCCGGTTTTTTGTAATTCCCATAAGATAAAACTCCGCCCCAAGTATTTTCAAAAATATTGTTCAGAGCCAACATTGCCATATCGCACCGGACTCCATCGCACATAGTTGTTAAATTGTTAAGAGTTTCAATCATAATTTGTCTGGCATTTTCATTAAAATAATTCACTTGGATTGTATCTTGCCAAGCAGGGAAAAAGGGATCTCTTCCGTGTGCAAATATTTTGTTGTTTGGTAATTTAGATCTAAAAAAAGTATAGCTATTTCTCTGTAAAAAATCTTCGCTTGCCGATAAGAATAATTCCGGATTTGTTTCAATTAATTGGCTTTCTACACTAAAATGATTTGGAACAAAATCTAAAATTAATTTAATGCCTAGTGAGTTTAAGTATTGTTTTAGATCCAGCAATTCTTCTTTAGTTCCAACCAACGGATTAACTTCATAAATATCAATTGAGTAAGGTGAGCCGATTACATCTTTCTCGTTCCAATCTTTAAGTGCCCGACCATATTCACTAATTAGTCCGGGCTCAAAACAATAATCTTTAATAATGTTTTCATTTGTTTTCCAAATTCCCATAAGCCAAACAAAGCTAAAACCCTTTGCATAAAGGTTTTGCCAATACTCTTTTGGCACGTCTTTTAGAGTTGGCTTTTCGTTTACGGAGTTAAATCTTTTTAGCCATACTCTTGTGTTAATTTCGTAAATATTCTTTTTCTTTTCCATTTTGGTTCTTATCTATTTATTGATTGTTGGGTTTTCATTAAATAGAGTTATTGTTGTTTATTAGCTTCTTCATTCTTCATCAAATTTGTTTTTTCTTTTCGTAATTCATCATTCTCTTTCATTAAATTAAGAACTTCAGGATCGCTTCCCAAATTCCCAATTTTGTTATCGTTCGCTTTTATTTGTTCATCAATTTTAATTAACTGATATTTCTTAATTGTATCATTAGCATATTTAACCGGATCACGTTCGACCTTACCACTGCTGCTTCTATCATCCCAAGCTCCGCTTATTTGATATTCGCCAAGAGTAATTGTTAAAACATAATTTTTAAGTTTTTCGTCTTCAATTTTTTCTATTAAGCTTGCAATATTAACATTGCCCTTAAGATAATCATCATAAACAATTTTTGCCAATGTACTTAAAGATTTATTTGTAAAATCTTCAGGAAGAATGGTATCAAAAATTTTACCAATAATTTCTTCGTTGGTGTCAAAAAGCAAATGAATTAATTCTTTCTCTAATGAAATTAATCTCTTATCACTTTCATTAACAATTTTAGAATTGGGTTTACCGCTTTTTATAACTTGCTGTTCTCTCCTTGTTTCAGTCCGCTGATTTTGCGTAAGAAATTTATTAAGCTCAGTTTCTAAAAGTTTTTCTCTCAAATTAAATTTGCGGGAAATTGATCTAATTAACAAGCCTCTTTTTAATTCATCATTTACAAAAGCCGCTGATTTAACTAACTCGCGAATAGCCTCCGCTTCTGTTGTGGGATTTTCAAACATTCCTTCCGCTTCATATTGTGAGGTTTGGAATTCTAAAAAATTCTTAGCTGTTTTTAAAACTTCCTCAAAATGATCTTTGCCAAATTCATTAATAAATGAATCCGGATCTTCACCTTCCGGCAGACTTAACACAGAAACATCAAAATCTTGTTTCAGCAAAATTTCTATACTTCTTAATGATGCTTTCATGCCTGCTGTATCTGCATCAAATAGCACAACTACATTCTTTGTGTATCTAGAAAGTAAGCGAACTTGGTCATCAGTAAGCGCAGTTCCTGATGAAGCTACAACATTTTTTACACCGTGTTGAAACAGTGCAATTAAATCCATGTAACCTTCAACAAGAATTGCTTTGTTTAATTTTCTTATTTCATCTTTGGAGTGGAATAATCCGTAAAGTGTTTTTCTCTTTAAGTATATTGATGATTCTGGTGAGTTTAAATATTTTGCAGTTTCTTCTTCACCTTGAAAAACTCTACCGCCAAAAGCTATCACTCTGCCATTGGGAGAAAAAATAGGGAAAATTATTCTGCCTCTAAATTTATCGTAATATTTTCCGCCGTCTTTGGAATCAATCAACCCTAAAGTTTTTGCATTTTCTAAATCAACTTTATTCTCTGTTGCATAGTTAACAAAATTATCCCAACCATTGGGGGCAAAACCTAATCCGAATATTTTTTGAATTTGGGGCTTAATTTTTCTAAGAGCAAAATAGTCTCTTGCAATTTCTCCGCCGCTTGTGTTAAATAAATTATTGCTGAAATATTTTGCTGCAAGAATATTTATTTCATATAATTCTTCAAGCTCTGATTGTTGAGAAGAGACTTCTTCCTCTTCAAAGTTGAGATTTATACCGACTGATTCTGCAATTTCCTGCACAGCTTCCACAAAGGAAATGCTTTTATAATCCATTAAAAACTTATAAACATTTCCGCCAGCGTGACAGCCAAAACAATGGAATATTTGCTTCTCCTCACTTACAGTAAAAGATGGAGTTTTCTCCTGATGAAAGGGACAAAGTCCGATAAAGTTTTTACCACGCTTTCTTAAAGCTACATAAGTTGAAATAATATCAACAATATTTGCCGAGCTTCTGATTTCTTCTATTGTATTTTCCGGAATGCGCATTGTTTTTAGTTGTTAAAATGTTTATCAATTGGTGGAAGTTTTGTGATGTTAAAATAACACAAAATTATATCAAATATTAAAAATGTGGTAATGAAAATGGTTAATTGTATTTGTTATATTTGTAAATAAAAAATTACGAAAGAAGATTAGATGAATAACACGAATAAATACTGCAACAGCTTAACTGAATACAGCCGATTCAAAACTCGCGAAGTTAAAATTGGAGATATTCCACTTGGCGGAAATAATCCAATTCGAATTCAGTCTATGACAACTACTTTTACTATGGATACAATTGCTACGGTTGAGCAGACGATTAGAATGGTTAAATCCGGCTGTGAGTATGTTAGAATTACTGCGCCAAGTATGAACGAAGCAAAAAACTTAAAAAATATTAAAGACGAATTAAGAAAACGTGGTTACTCAGTTCCGTTAATTGCCGACATTCATTTTACTCCAAATGCTGCAGAAGAAGCCGCAAGAATTGTTGAAAAAGTTAGAGTAAATCCCGGCAATTACGTTGATAAGAAAAAATTTGAGCAAATTGAATACACAGATTCTCAATATTATGAAGAAATAGAAAGAATTAGAAAACGTTTTTCTCCCCTTGTAAAAATCTGCAAAGAGTACGGAACGGCAATGCGAATAGGCACAAACCACGGTTCGCTTTCAGATAGAATTATGAGCAGATACGGAGACACGCCGCTTGGAATGGTTGAATCGGCATTAGAATTTTTGCGAATCTGCGAAGAATTAAATTACCACGATATTGTTCTTTCTATGAAGGCGAGCAACACGCAAGTTATGGTTCAGGCTTACAGATTACTTGTTAACAAAATGATTGAAGAAAATATGAATTATCCGCTTCACTTGGGAGTTACAGAAGCAGGGGACGGGGAAGATGGAAGAATTAAATCATCTGTTGGAATTGGAACTTTGCTGGAAGACGGACTCGGCGATACAATTCGCGTTTCACTTACAGAAGAGCCGGAAGCTGAAGCCCCAGTTGCTATTGCCTTAGCTAATAGATATAAAACTCGCACACCACATGAAGAGATTAAAGAAGTAACAACACTAACTTACGATCCGTTTAGTTATTTAAAAATTCCATCTAACCTAATTAATAATTTTGGCGATAAGAATTCGCCACGGGTTATTGCAGATTTATCCTTTAAAGAAATTGTTAATGATGATTTGAAAAAACTTGGATTAACTTACTTGCCTGATTTAGACAAATGGAATATTGGAGATCAAGCACCGGATTATATCTTTGCGGGTGATCAGAAAGTGAATACAAATCTTCCGGAAAGTTTAGATATAATTCTGAATTACAAAACTTGGCTTAGCAATTCTGATAATCATAAATTTCATCCTTTCTTTACATTTGAAGAATTTGTAAAAAATAATTCAAAACAAGGAATTATAAATTTTGTTGAAATTTCAATTGATGATGTTTTTAATCCAACATTTAAAAAAGTAAGTGAGAATAAAAATATAGTTTTTGTTTTAACAACAAAGAACAAACACGGTTTACCTGAGCAAAGAAGAGTCTTTATTGAACTTGCTGAATTAGGAGCTAATCAACCGGTGGTTATAAAAAAGAGATTATGATATTACTGATTATGACAAACTTCAATTATTTGCGGCGACAGATTTAGGCGGATTATTTATAGACGGATTTGGAGATGGAGTTTGGCTGAAAAATAATAATGATAAAATTTCTGCTAAAGATATTAACAGAGTTTTATTTGGTGTTTTACAAGCAGCTCGAGTTAGAATAAGTAAAACTGAATATATTGCTTGTCCATCTTGTGGAAGAACGCTTTTTGATTTAGTTGAAGTAACAAATAAAATTCGTTCTAGAACAGGTCACTTAAAAGGTGTTAAGATTGGAATAATGGGCTGTATTGTAAACGGACCTGGAGAAATGGCTGATGCAGATTACGGTTATGTTGGTTCCGGTCCCGGAAAAATTACTCTTTATCGCGGCAAAGAAGTTATTAAAAAAAGTGTTCCATCAGAAAAAGCGGTTGATGGATTAATTGATTTGATTAAAGAAGATGGAGTTTGGATTGAGCCTAACGTATAGATGTGAGTATTGAGAATCAAGTATTAAGACGAAATATGTGAAAACGTAAAAACAAAGAAGTGACAAAACGAAAAGGGAAAAAGAATAAAAACGCGTAAACAAAATTTAGGACTTGATAGAATAGAAAAACAAAAAGATTTTACCACAGAGGTCACGGAGAAACACAGAAAAAAAATAAAGACCATTTTTTTAATTTTGCAATATTTCTAATTTTAAATTCTTGAAATTTTCTTTATAAATCCAACCAATAAGAGAATTTAGCAAGGAATATATTATTAGTTTCTGCACCTAATAAATCATTAAAATCTCTGCCAAACTTAAATTCACCAGGATGATCATAATTTGCTCTATCATGTGACCAGACTAAATAGAAAATTGAGCCTGGTAAAACTTCCCATCTATAAACTAAAGTTCCTCTAATTGATTTATAATTAAAGTCCGGATTTGAAAAAGAAAATATCTCTGCCGGTCCATTACCGTCTGGATCAATAATGTATTCATCATCTTCGGGATTATAGCTAACAGAGCCAACATTATCGTACTCATTAAAATTCATTGTTGATGGCTGTGCCAATTCCTTAAAATTAGTATATGTTCCAACTGACATTAAAGGTTGTAAGTAAAGTTGTAAACTCATTTTCGGTGTCATAATCCAATTTAATCGGATATTTGCAGAAATTGTTTTATAATCAATATCTCCAAAGACATATCTATTCTTGAAAGTGTTTGTTGCATATGGATCACTAAAATTATTAACCCATTGTCGCTTACCTTTATCGATATTGTATTCCGGACCGACTGAAAGACTAATTTGGCTGCTGGGCTTCCATTCAATATATGTTTCAAAGCTAAAACTATTTTCATGCATAGCATTGTTTTGATAACCGGTTTCAATACCAAAGGTAATATCTTTTCTGTTGTCTGATTCCATCTCAATTTCAACAAAATATTCAGAGGGATTTTTTGATAAAGGCCCGCCTCGTGTAAGAGATTTGGTATACTCTTCAAAATTGTAGCTTGCAATCATTCCAATACTATAGTAGTTCAGAAATTGTAATAAACCTCGCATCCAAATACCATTATTTAGATTATTCCCTTCAAAATCATAGTCTTCAAAATGAGCAAAATATAAAAATTTTTGTCTGAATGTACTATCTGGCTGGAACCATCTATATCCTAATACTGTATGAGCATTTATTTTATCTGCCATCCATTGATATCCTAAATCGCTATTTTCAAATCCAGGTGATACTGCACCAATAGCAGCATTGAGATAGAAATTTCCTTTTTGTTTATTAAGCGCTAACCTAGTATAAAAACCGCCCAAAGTTGTACGGTTTGAATCAAGAGTAATATAAGTTGCGTCAGGTCGTTGAAAATATCGATAAGGTTTTTCTTGAATATTCACAAGTGCATCTTTGCTTCCATTAATGTGAGATCCCGCTAAATAACCGGTTAATACATAAGTTCTTGAGGTATCTAAAAAAGACCACCCATCAACTCCAAATGTATATGCGTTTTTAGCTAGATTATTTGATAGATCGTCAGTTCTCAAATCACGGTTGGCAGATGTAAAAATAATTCCAAGAGACTGTCGGCTATCATTAAACTCTTTTTGAGTTCTTAAAATTCCGTAGTGGCTGAAAGGCTCAATTTCATGATCTGTTTTAATATTGTTATTTGAAAGCGTAGCATAGGTTCTCTCTGTAAACGCACTTAATCCTCCAATCGACCAAGTCTCATCAACTTTTCCGGTAAGTTTTGCGGCCCCTAAAATTCTGGTTTCTTGTGGGTAGTTTGCATAATTATTATCAGGAATATCTCCACTCGGTGAACGTCCAACTCTTCTTGAATAAAAAAGTTGTGGACTGCCAAAATTAAATCCCCAATTATTATTTGCACCACCTTGACCAAAATTGAATAAATGCTGCCCTTCAATAAAAAAAGGTCTCTTTTCATCATAAAAAGTTTCAAACGCAGAGAGATTTACTACTGCAGGATCAACTTCAACTTGACCAAAATCCGGATTTACTGTTGCTGCAATATTAAAACTACTGCCTAGACCAATTTTAAAATCTGCTCCTAAAGTAGTCTTATACTGATTTCCAGAGTAAAATGGATCACCGGAATCATGCACTAAATACTGTGCTTTCTGAACGAAATATGGTAAAACTTCAAATCTTTGTTTTGGCTGAATCCCATCTAAACCTACTAAATCAGCAAAGCGAGAAACAAAACCGCTTTCTGTACTGGGGATCATTACAAGAAATGAATTTTCATTTCTTCGCTTAATATCTCTATTCAAGTTTATTCCCCAAACCATATTATCTTCTTCTTTAAATCTAAGTTGAGAAAATGGGATTTTAATTTCAACTGACCAGCCATCATCATTAATTTTGGTTTTAGATTCCCAAATTCCATCCCATGAATCATCCATCCAGCCGTCATTGTAAAGAGTCCCATCGGCAATTGAACCTCCAGCATTAACGGCAAAAAAGTATCCAGTTCTATCATCATTATACGGATCCATATATATCCATAACCAATCGGAACTTATAATATTATCTCTGCGCATTAAATTTTGATCAATTGTTTCAGGTTTTGAATCAAAGAAATTTGCGCTAAAATATAAATTTTCATTATCGTATGTAATCCAAACTTCTGAATCTTCGGTGGCTGGTTTCCCTTCATCGGGAATTTTTTGAGTAAAATCTTTTACGGGTATATTTTTATAAACTGGTTCATTTAAAACACCATCTAAATTAATAGTTTCATCTGTTTTATAAGCTCTTACTTGCTGGTTAGCCGGTTTACTTTTTGCTAACATTTGTATTAGAAGTGCAAATGTTAATAATAGAAAATATCTTTTCATTAATACCCTTTTTAAATTGTAAACGATGAAAGCATTTATTTATTGTATTAGATGAATCAAATAAAAAAAGTTAGGTGTGGTGTAAAAAAACGAGATAAATTTATGACCTTGCCAATGCTAAAATCAATCAAGTATCTTTCTCATCACAATAAACAAAAAGGATGTAACTTGAAATTACTTAAAATATATTTTGCAGTAATTATTTTTTCTTTTTAATTATAAAATGTTCTTCGTCAACAGAACCTACAAATACAAATTCACCTTCAGACCATACAGTAAATAAAAATGGAGTGATGCATAAGAGCGGTTTATCAGATCCGTTAACAAATTGTGTAGACTGCCATGGCTCTGAGTTAAAAGGAGGAACAACGGGTGTTTCATGTTTTTCTTGTCATGGAAAAAAATGGTGATAATAATTGTTAAATTTATTAAAACCTCTAAGTATTTTACATCCTTAGAGGTTTAGATAAAATTCAACTATGATCTGCCATTTTAAAATTATGTCCATGTTCTTTTATTACAAGCTCTATTATTGATCCTAAGCTGCCTTGAAGTTTTACCATTACCAATTCTTCATTAGTTAATGTTATTACAAATATTTCTTCAATATCATCTGGGTTTTCTTCTTTAACAAAAACTCCAACCATTTCATTTCCGTCGATAGATTTTACTACTGATTTCCAATCTTCATCAACAATTGAATTAGTAATTGAAGTTAACAACGATATAGACGGTTTGGAAAAATGACTTAGCCTGTCATAAATGCCAATGTGTATATTGCGTACTTTTGAAAGCATTTCATCAACATTCTCTTCAGTATCAGCAAATTTTACAAATTGGCTTGCAAGAAAAAATCCAACCGGACCAATTGAAAACTCAAATTGTCTGTCAAAATCATCATCTAAACTGCTGATAATTTTTGTTCGAATATTTTTAAACTCTTGATTAACCCCAATACAGCTAGTGCTTAAAAGAGATATTAAGATAAAAATGATAATATGATATTTCTTATTGTTTTTCATTTCATCCCCATAAAATAATATTTCAATTTATAAACGAATATCTGAATAAATTATGATAATATTTGAAAAAGCAAACACCACTAATTCCCTCGCAAGAGGGGACTTTTCTAAATCTTTTATTCGGATATTGGACATTCTTTGTTCATTATTGATTGTTGATCTTTTTACATTTACACAATCATCTAACTTAGTCTTTATCTTTCTTAATATCATCCAATCCGGGAATATCAAACTTTTTACCTAACTTTCCTAAAGCATCCATATTTATTGAACCGACAATATTTACAAATGCAGCATCACCATGTTCATCAACAGTAACAACTGTTAGACCAACAAACTCATCATCGCCGGCAGTTTTAAGGTAAACGTTTGCAACTTCACCTTTAGATTTTGTTTTTACGATTCTATCCCATTTTTTGTTCATCAAATCTTTATCAATGGAATTTGCTCGAGCTATTAATTGTGCAGAGTTTGATGGAGTAACTTCAAAAGTATTTACTTTTATAAGTTTTAATCCGCCAATTAAACCGGAAAGTTCTTCATCATCATCAGTAAATTTAGAAACCATTCTTAATAATTTTTCTTCTATTAAGATTTCAGTAACTTCTTCGCCATCTTGCATTGAAGAAAGATCGCCAAAGTTTACAAATCCCGGATATTTTGAATAATCAGATTCTTGAGCAGAAATATTAACTGTTAAAAAAATCATTAATATTGCGAGTGTTTTAATTAATGTTTTCATTTTTATTTTCTCCTTTTAGATATTCATTTACTAAGTTAAAGCTTTGTTTAATTGGTCTGCTCACTCTATCTGTAAGCACTTCTTTTTCAACTGTATTTTTTGTTTTGTTGAGTACACTTGCCACTAAAGCGAATGACTGTTTTACTTGCTCGTCAGCAAGCTCGATTTGTTGCTTAGTATACTGCTGTTTTATTTCAGGACGGTTAATAATAAAAGTTGATATAACTGCCATTATTATTACGCCTAAAACTGCTCCCGAAAAAACTGGTCTTCTAAATATTATTGAATATATATCCGTAAGCATTGATTTAGACTGAACAGTTTTTGAGTTTATTGAATTTGTAACTTTTTCAATTATATTATCCGGACATTCTTCAAATCCCAAATTATGAGTTGTATTAGCGGAGTGCTTGTATTCATTAAGTAAATTTTTTACTTCACCATCTTTTTTTGCTAAAAAGTAGATGCTAATTTTGTCTTTTAATGAAGCATCTCCGTAAGCAACTGAAATTATTTTATTTAAAAGTTCCTCTTTCACTTATGCCACCTCTTCCAATCTTAATTTTTTTAAATCAGATTGCAATTGTTTTCTTGCGCGCATTAAATATACTTTTACTGTATTAATAGGTATCTCCAGAGATTCACTAATTTCTTTATACTTAAGTCCATTAATTTCATAAAGAACAAAAACACTTTTTAAATTATCTGGAAGTTGTTTAATTGTGTTTTTAATTTTTTCATCTGTAAATTTATTTTCAGTTGTTATCATTGGATTTTCGTTATCTCTACTTTCTATAAAATCACTAATATCATCAATTGAGTAAGGATTTTTAGTAAACTCTGCTTTCCTTTTTCTCAAATAATCTAAACACAAATTGTGCGTTGTTTTCATAATCCATGTCTTTGCTGCAAGAATGTTAAAGCTTCCCAAATTTTTCCAGATCCTAATAAGAACTTCTTGGGTAACATCTTCAGCATCCATTTTATTTTTTAACAAGTAAATAGAATAATTGTAAATTCTACTCTTGAAATGCTGAACTAAAAAATTGTATTTTGTATCAGTTAACATATTTTATATACATAAAGACGAATTGAAACAGAATTTTGTTACAAATTATTTAAAAGAAAATTAATTAGGAGTTTTTTATGGCGGATATTAAAGAATTTATAAAAAAAGTTGAGTTATTTGCAGAATTTAATGAAGAAGAACTAAGTCTAATTTCGGCTAAAATGAAAATTGAATCATTTGATAAAGACTCAATTTTATTTAGTGAAAATAATCCGCATAAAGATTTATTTATAATTTATGATGGCGAAGTTGAATTATTTAAACGTACTCCATTTGGTCAAGAAAAAAGACTTTCATTCTTTTCCAAATATGATTTTCTAGGCGAAGGTTCATTAATTGATGATTCTCCTCACTCAACAACCGCTAAAGCCTTACTAAATTCTAAAATTATATTAATAGATAGATTGGTATTAACAGATCTGCTAAATAAAAATGGAGCAATGGCGGTTAAGCTTTATTCAACTATTTCTCGGGTTATTTCCCGCAGAATGAAACGGACTAACATTAATGCAGTAAACATCGGCGATTTATATGAATCCGGAAGAACAAGAAAAGAGCACGATCTGCTTGGTGATAGAAATGTTCCCCACGAAAGATACTATGGAGTTCAAACTCTTAGGGCTTTAGAAAATTTTAATATAAGCGGACAAAGTATTAACACTTTCCCAAATATAGTTTCTGCACTTGGAATTGTAAAAATGGCTGCTACAAAAGCTAATTATGATTTAGGTTTACTTTCCAAACCGGTTGCCGATGCAATTATTGAAGCATGCAATGAAATTATAAACGGAAAACTTCACACAAATTTTGTTGTTGATATGATTCAGGGCGGTGCCGGAACTTCTACAAATATGAACGCGAACGAAGTTATTGCAAATAGAGCTTTAGAACTTTTAGGAAGAGAAAAAGGAGATTATAAATACTGCCATCCTAATAATCACGTTAATTTATCACAATCCACTAATGATGCTTATCCAACTTCTGTAAAACTTGCAATAATAAAATCAAATGAAAGTCTGATTGACGTTTTAAAAGATTTAATTGAATCCTTCAGGAAAAAAGGAAAAGAGTTTGCTCATATAATAAAAATGGGTAGAACTCAGTTACAAGATGCAGTTCCAATGACTTTGGGTCAAAGTTTTGAAGCTTATGCGGTAACTCTCGAAGAAGAAATTCAAAGACTTAACACAAATGTAAAATTATTTTTAGAAGTAAACATGGGGGCAACGGCAATTGGAACTGGAATAAATGCACCAAAAGATTATAGCAAAAAGTGTGTTGAATATCTCTGCGAAATTACCGGTTATGAAGTTGTACTAGCAAGTAATTTAGTTGAAGCCACGCAAGATACAGGTGCATTTGTAATTTACTCTTCTGCAATTAAAAGGTTAGCGGTAAAACTTTCTAAAATTTCTAATGATTTAAGATTACTCTCTTCGGGACCAAGATGCGGTTTAAATGAAATTAACTTACCTCCAATGCAGCCTGGTTCATCCATAATGCCAGGAAAGGTAAATCCCGTAATTCCGGAAGTTGTTAATCAAATTGCATTTAAAGTAATTGGAAATGATTTGACAGTAACATTAGGTGCAGAAGCAGGACAGCTGGAGTTAAACGTAATGGAACCAGTAATTGTTCAAAGTATTTTTGAATCAATTGCGATGCTGCGTAACGGAATGATGACTTTAAAATATAAATGTATTGATGGAATTACGGCAAATGAAGAGCATTGTCTTGCTTTAGTAAAAAATAGCATTGGACTTATAACGGCACTTAATCCTGTAATAGGATATGAAGCAAGTACTCAGATTGCTAAAGAAGCATTGGAAAATAATAGAGGAGTTTACGAGCTTGTTCTTGAAAAAGGATTGCTGACAGAAGAAGAATTAGATAAACTTTTAGCTCCCGAAAATATGGTTGGTAATATTTAAATATATACGTAAAGGATTCATTTTATGGATGCATTACTGCTAATGATTGTAACTTTTATCGGTTACATTGCAATGTATAAAGTTTATACAAAGTATATAGCTAAGAAAATTTTTAACCTCAATAATGATAATCTTGCACCATCTATAGAGTTTGAAGATGGGATTGATTTTGTTCCTACCAAGAAAGAAATAATTTTTGGTCATCATTTTACTTCTATTGCCGGCACCGGACCAATTGTTGGTCCGGCTATTGCAATAATCTGGGGCTGGGTCCCGGCGGTTATTTGGGTGTTTGTCGGAAGCGTTTTTATCGGAGCAATCCATGATTTTGGCTCGCTTATTATTTCAATGCGTAATCAAGGGAAATCAATTTCTGAGTTTACTTCAAAATATATAAATCATCGTACCAAAATATTTTTCTTCCTTGTCGTGTTTCTTGCTCTTTGGGTTGTTATTTCAATTTTTGGTTTAGTGATTGCAATAATTTTTAGCATGTATCCGGAATCTGTAATTCCTGTTTGGCTTCAAATTCCAATTGCAATTTATTTAGGTCACCTATTTTATAAAAAAGGTAAAAGCATTACCGCTTGGTCGATTGTGGCTTTGGCAGCAATGTATGTGACAATTATTATTGGTTATTATTTCCCAATCCAAATGCCTGTAATCTTGGGAATTCCCGCAACCGGAAGTTGGACAATCATACTTTTAATTTATGCTTTCTTTGCGAGCGTTCTGCCCGTAACAACTTTATTGCAGCCGAGGGATTACATAAATTCGCACCAGTTAATAGTTGCAATGTTGCTTTTAGTTTTGGGAATTATTGCAAGCGCATTCTGGGGAAATTTAGAAATGGTTGCGCCAACCGTTCAGATGAATCCAGCAGAAGCTCCGCCTATGTGGCCGTTTCTATTCATAACAATTGCCTGTGGGGCAATATCCGGTTTTCATTGTTTGGTTTCATCTGGCACATCTTCCAAGCAAGTTAAATGTGAAAATGATTCTGTTTTTGTTGGAGTTGGAAGTATGCTAACAGAAGGTGCTTTAGCAACACTTGTAATTATTGCAGTCGGAGCCGGGATTGGTTTAGGATATACAGATAAATCAGGAAATACTCTGATGGGAGTTTCTGCATGGTCATCATTGTATTCATCATGGACTGCAATGAGCGGATTAACATCAAACGTTGCAGCCTTTGTTGATGGCGCGGCTAATCTTATTCAAAATATTGGAATCCCAAAAGGATTTGCAGTTGGAATTATGGGAGTTTTTGTTGCCTCTTTTGCTGGCACAACTTTAGATACTGCAACAAGAATTCAACGCTATGTATTTACAGAGATTATGATTGATTATAATGTTAAAGTTTTTAAAAACAGATATCTCTCAACTGGATTTGTGGTTCTCTCTGCAATGGTATTAGCTTTTTTAAGTGGTGCAGATGGAAAAGGAGCGCTTAAGCTTTGGCCATTGTTTGGTGCTATCAATCAAACTCTTGGTGCTCTTGCTTTAATTGTTATAACAATGTACTTAAAAAGAAAAGGCGGATGGAAATGGTTGATTTCCGGAATACCCGGATTATTTATGATTGTTATGACCTTCTGGGCAACGCTTATAAATCAATTTTCTTATAATAGCGAACATAATATTTTGCTTCAAATTATTAATATTATAGTTCTTGTGCTTGTTGGGTTAGTTGTTATTGAAGGATTGATTGCTTTTTTCAAACAGCCAAATGAAGAATTAGAAATAATAAAGGTTGATAAATAATGTTTAATAAAATTATAAAATCAATTAAAAGTAAAATTAATATTGCAGATGAAATTGCAAAATCAAAATCTGTTGATATATTGGAAAGTGAAATTACTCAGCTTGAAACTGTTTTTTCTACCTTAGTATTTGGTAATTTTGTCGGAATTCCAACAACTCCAATCCAAATAACTTTTGATTTATTGGCTGAAAGTGAAAAATCAATAGAGTTTTTAATCAATAGAATCAACACCCAAACAGAACCTCTTTCAGAGCTTGCATCAATATTCAGAATCGATTAAAATTAAATGACTAAAAATTTATTTTTTATTGGGAAAGGCGGAGTTGGAAAATCTACAGTTTCTTCGCTAACTGCTTTAAGTTTTCATCCACAAAAAAAGTACTTTTAGTTTCTTTAGACCCAGCTCATAATTTATCTGATATTTTTAATCTAAATTTTTCAGATAAAGAAAAAAGAAGTTACTCCAAGTCTTTTTGTGATTGAAGTAGACATTAAAAAGAAAATAAAAAAATATCTACAGAATATTGAAGATGATTTGATAAAATCAAATACAAGTCTCAGCGCATTTAATTTGTTAAATGAGTTTGAAATCATTAAACACTCGCCTGGCATTGAAGAATATGGGCTTCTCATGGCTTATGAAGAAATTACAATAAACCAATCTGATTTTGATTTTATAATTTTTGATATGCCGCCAACTGCATTGACTTTAAAAATTTTTAGTCTTCCAACCATTTCTGCATTATGGTTAAATAAGCTAATTGATTTAAGAGAGAGAATAAAAAAGAAAAAAGAAATTGTCTCAAGAATGAAAATAGGCAATACAGAAATTGAAAAGGATAAAATATTAGATAAACTTTATAAGCAGAAAAATAAGTACCAAATTATTGAAGAGGTTTTTAAGGATAAAAGTAGAACAAAAATTAATTTAGTTGTTAATCCCGAAAAACTTTCTATAAATGAAGGACTGAATATTATTAAGGAATTTGAAAATTATAAAATTTCAATTAATAATATTTTGGTTAATAAATCAGTAATAAGACAAAAGCAGTTACAAGAATTTAAAGATTTCACTCAAATTAATTTTCCAACAACTAAATCTAAATTAATTGGTATTTCATCTCTTGAAAAATTTATAAATGAAATGGATGATTTATAGATTTAATTCCAAATTTATTTCTTCAGTTTCTTTTATTATTATTGGTATTAGAAATGCAATGATAAAAGAAATGATTGCCAATCCAACAAAGAAATAACCAACTGCATAATCATATTCAAGAATATTCATTTTCTTCAATAAAAAATTCCAATCATGATAAACTTTGTTTCCGCCTAATAGCGGGAGATTTTGTGCTTGAGCATCTGCAGCATATTTTGAAATATTAAAAAGATTTTCTCCCAGATAAACCAGCGAAATTTGTAAACCAAAATTTTTCTTGTTCGAATAAAAATAAAACATAAAAAGTAGAGCAATTAAAATTTGCATTAAGGACCCGCCGAGAGTATAAATAAAACTCCCGAATATTTTAAAATCCGTGCCCGCCTTCATGAATAAGAAGTGTGAAATGATCTAAGAGGGAATGAAATTACCGTTGTTTAAGATTAACCAAATAATAATTGGCAGAATTATTATTGAGCCTAACCATTTTTTAGTATATCCAAAACTATTCTTCAAAAATTTTATGCAGTTTTTTATTATTCATCTTTTTGCCTAATGCAAGCATAAGTTTTATTCTCTTGCTTTTTGTCCGTTTAAATAATCTGTAAATATTACGCCGCTTTCCTTTAACCATTTGCCAGCTCCGGCGTAGCTATATATATCGAGAGTTTCACCTGCGGGACATCTTGAAACAAGCACAACGGGGATTTTTTTACTCATCACATATTTAATTCCTTCAAATGCCGGTGGAGGAACATTGCCAACTCCCAGAGCTTCAACAACCAATCCATCTATTTTTGAATCAGCAATTAGCTTAAAAATGTTTTCCTTAATTCCAGCGTAGACTTTTATAATATCAACATTAGAATTAATTTTATCTGTTAAAATTTTTTCTAATTTTTTTGGAGCGCAGTTAAACCAAACTCTACCTCTATCCACAAATCCCAATGCGCCAAAATCTAAACTGTGAAAAGTTTCTACGTCTTCTGTGTGAGTTTTTGTGACTTCACTGGCGGCGTTAATTTCTCCATTTAAACAAACCAAAACACCCAAACCTTTGCTGTTTTCAGAATTGCAAATATGGATTGCGTCTAATAGATTTTTTGGTCCATCCCAATCTGGCTCTGAGCTTGTTTTCATTGCTCCAATCACTACTATTGGTTTATCAGTTTTAATGGTTAAATCAAGCAAGTAAGCAGTTTCTTCAAGTGTATCTGTTCCGTGAGTTACAATAACTGCGTCAATATTTTTTTTACTCACATAACTTTGAATTACTTTTGAGAGATTTAACATTAATTCTGGAGTCATGTGCGGACCAGGATAATTACCAAAATTATGGATCTGAATTTTGGCCAAACCTTTAGCTTGAGGAATCATTTCTATCAATTCTTCACCATGAAAGTAAGGTATTGCTCCGCCGGTTTTTTCGTCAAGCTTCATTGAGAAAGTTCCGCCGGTAAACACAACAAGAATGTTTTTCTTTTTCATATTTATTTTTTCAAATTCTCGAAATATTTTATTGTTGTTTCTAAAGAACTGGTTAAGTCAAAAGATGGTTTGAAATTTAGCTTTTCTTTTGTCTCTGTTATTGATGCCAAACTATGTTTGATATCACCGGGTCTCTCTTTCTCATAAATAATTTTACTTTGAGAGTTTGTGGTTTTAATAATTAATTTTGCTAAATCATTTATTGAAATTGCATTTTCATTTGCAACGTTAAAAACACCGGTTACGTTTTCCGTTATTGCCGCTAAAACATTAGCCGCTACCACATCTTTAACGTAAACAAAATCACGAGTTTGTTCACCATCACCGTAAATTACAATGTTTTCATTTCTAAGTGCTTTAAAAACGAAAATGGGAATTGCAGCTGCATATTGACTTTTAGGATCTTGTCTCGGACCAAAAACATTAAAATATCTTAAAGAAGTTGTGGGCAATCCATATTGCTCAAAGTACATTTGTAAATAATATTCGCCATCTAACTTTGTAATTCCATAAGGGGTTTGGGGTTTTGGTTTCATAGATATATCTTTTGGCAATCTAGGATCATCGCCGTAAATAGCAGCTGAACTAGAATGAACCACTTTTTTTACTTTATGTTTTTTTGCTGCATCCAAAACGTTTAACAAACCTTTTACATTTATATCTAAACATTCATCCGGTTTCTCTAATGATTCAGGAACAGAAATTAAGGCAGCAAGGTGAAAAACATAAGTCGTGTTTTCTAAAACCTTATCGACAAAGTTTTTGTCAGTTATACTTCCTTTTTGAAAGACAACATTTTTAAATGCAGAAATGTTGTGCTCATATCCCGATCTTAAACTATCTAAAACGTGAACTTCTGCATTATTATTTGACCAATGTTCAACAATATGACTTCCAATAAATCCTGCTCCGCCGGTGACAACAATTTTCATAATTTACCTTTTTATTTTGATTTTTAAACTTAATAAAATGTTAAATGTATCAATAACTTAAATCAATTTCGAAAAATTATTTTAAAAAGTTAATACTTTTTAAACTCAGTGATTAATAATTAAATACCCTTTAGTAATATAAAGCAATCATGCAATAATTTTAGATTTTATTGAAAATTCAAAGCTTTTTAAGCAACTAAAAAATACAAAAAGAATGCCTGCCAGTCTTCATTTTATTGATCCTTCTATTGCTTTCTAAATTTCTTATAAACTCTAGGCCTAATCTAAAAATTTTAATTTATTGTAAAACAATAGATTAGGAAATAATGAAAAAATTAATTTGAACAACAATTAAAATACATATAATTTGGGTGCGAGTTCAAAATTTAACTCACTCATTTACATCCCCGCCCACAGAACGTAGGGTAGGCTTTTTTACTTCTTTTTAAATGAAAATTACATTCAACATTAAGTAAAAATTTTATTTTATTAAAAAACAATACATTAGAAAAAAGTGCAAGAATTAATTTGTAGAAGTGTAAACTTAGTAATATTTTAACCTTGAGATGACGGCCCAAATCAATGTTGATAACTTGTTGATAATGACAAAGCGTGAAACGTTTCATACCAAATTTAGGCTTTAAAAAATATATAAACTTACAGACTCTATTTGTTATTTGATTTTAGATTAAAACGTTAACATGTTGTAAATAAATAACTTAACAAGCTTAACCGAATGTTGATAACTTGTGAATTGATTAGTTAGGCATGATTCAAATAGTACCCAAAATATTTTTATAAACATTTTTAATATTGTTGAAAACTGTGGATAACTTAAAAATTTCATTAAAAGCTCAGCCAAAAACTATTAGCAGCGATTCCACAAATGCCTGGAAAGAATGCTTAAAACTGATAAAGCAAAATGTTTCTAATATTACTTATAATACCTGGTTTTTACCTATAAAACCATATGATTTGGATAAAAACACATTAAGAATCTTAGTACCAAATAATTTTTTTATTGAGTGGATTGAAGAACATTATAATACGTTAATTAATAGAACTATCGGACAAATTCTTGGTCCCGAAGCGAAATTAGTTTATATAATTAATGAAGATGAAAAAGAAGATCCTGGACTATTTGATAATCCAATTGTTGAAACAAAAAAAATCTCTGTAAAACCTGTTGAAAATACTTTTGAGACAAATATTAGTCCGCGCTATACTTTTGATAATTTTATAAAGGGAGAATCAAATCAGCTTGCGCGAGCAGCTGCAATTGCTATTTCTGATAATCCGGGCGAAACTTCATTTAATCCGCTTTTTATTTACGGCGGTGTTGGCTTGGGCAAAACTCATTTAATTCAAGCAATTGGAAATAATATTCTAAATAAATTTCCATCTAAAAAAATTATTTATTTATCTGCAGATATTTTTACAACCCAATTTGTTGAAGCAATTCAATCTAATAATATGGGAGAATTTTCAAGCTTTTATAACGATATGGACGTTTTAATAATTGATGATATTCAATTTTTAACGGGCAGAGAAAAAACGCAGGATTTGTTCTTTCACATTTTTAATAATTTACATCAATCTAGAAAGCAGATAATTTTAAGCAGCGATAGACCACCTAAAGATTTAAAGGGAATGAATGATCGATTAATTTCCAGATTCCAATGGGGATTAACTGCAGATGTTCAAGCGCCTGATTTTGAAACTAGAATTGCAATTCTTAAAAATAAAGGCGATAGTTTTGGAATTTCACTTTCAAACGAAATTTTGGATTACATAGCTTATAATATTACATCCAACATTAGAGAATTAGAAGGATGTTTAATAAAATTGCTTGCTAACTCTTCATTAACCGGAAAAGAAATTGATTTTGATTTAGCTCGCAAAACAGTTAAAGAAATTTCAACAAGAAAAGAAACTAACATTTCTATTGATAACATAACAAAAATTGTTTGCCAAACTTTTAAGGTTGATGAAAACAAAGTACGTGAAAAAAATAGAAAAAAAGAAGTTGTTTTAGCCCGGCAAACGGCAATGTATTTATCAAAAAAATTAACAAAATCATCGCTAAAAACAATCGGTCTTCATTTTGGCGGAAGAGATCATTCAACAGTAATACACGCGTACAATAATATTGAAAAATTAACTTCCGAAGATTTATCTCTTAACGAAACGGTCAGTGGTATTAGAAATAAACTTGAGTTAGGAATATAGTCTTTTGTTAGTTAATGAATGCAGGATAATCTGACCGGAGAAATTCTTCGGTCGGTTATCTATTTTTATCTACTTCGCTTTTTTGTTTCTTTGTTAATTTTTTGTAAACTAAATCATAAGATTCATCAACTAAATTGAAGATAAATTTTTTAGGCAAACTACCTTCCAAATCTACTGTTATCCAATGCTTTTTATTCATATGATAACCGGGCTTAATTTCTTCAAATTCTTCTCTCAGCTCAATAACTTTAATTGGCTCCGCTTTTAAGCTAATGGCAAAAGGTGGAACCAAACTTAAAAGGCAAAACATTTTTTCGGCAACCTTAAATACCAATGTATCTTCTCCAAAAGGTAAACTTTCATTTGCTCCAATTTTTGCAAGGCAATGTTTTCTTAGATCTTCAATTTCCAAAAGCCAATCCTTTTTTTTATTAACAAACTAATTTTCTTATATTGCACAGATTTTCTGGGAAACATTAATCATTTTCCGTTGTATCAAATCAAAAAATAAAGATAGGGCAATTTTAATGAAAAAATATATCATTCTCTTTTTTACTTTAATACTTTTTAGTAACTGTCAAAAAAATAGTATAGATGATCTTCACGCACAGAATCAATCTGTAGCTGATTCTAACAAAGTTATTGAACCTCTTGATTTCTACCCTGAAATCAATAAGATGGTTACTAGAATCTTATCGAGATATCACTATAAAAAAATAGACTTAAACGATTCACTTTCCTCAGTTATATTTGATAATTACATTGAAGCTTTGGATTATAACAAATCATATTTTCTTAAATCTGATTTAGATGAATTTGAAAAATACAGATTTGAGTTTGATGAGGATTTATACTTGGGCAAACTTATGCCAGCGTATAGAATTTTTAATGTATATAAAACTAGAATGAATGAAAGAATCGATTATGTTCTTAAAAATTTGGACAAAGAACCAGATTTTACAATTGATGAAACCATTAAAGTAGATAGAGAAAAAGAACCGTGGGCAAATAGTGTTGAAGAATTAAATGAAATCTGGAGAAAAAAATTAAAAAATGAAGCTCTAAATCTAAAATTATCCGGCAAAGAATGGGATAAAACCAAAGAAACCTTGGTCAAAAGATATAAAAACTATCATAAAGCAATTTTACAGTATAAATCTGAAGACGTATTGCAACTTTATCTAAATTCTTTCGCAGATGCAGTAGATCCTCATTCCAATTATTTAGCACCCAGAACTTCAGAAAATTTTAACATCCGAATGAAACTTTCTCTTGAAGGAATTGGGGCAACTCTTAGAACCGATAATGATTTTACCAAAGTTGTTAATATTGTTCCAGGCGGACCAGCATTTAAAGCTGATAATATTCACGAAGAAGATTTAATAACCGGTGTCGGACAAGGCAATGAAGAAATTGTTGATGTAATTGGTTGGAGAATTGATGATGTTGTCGATTTAATTAGAGGCGACAAAGGAACTACCGTAAGACTGACAATTTTAAGAGCCGATAAGGGAATTGACTCAAAACCGGATACAATTTCTATTGTAAGGGATAAAGTGAAATTAGAAGAACAAGCTGCTCAAAAGAAAATAATTACAATTAGGGAAAACGATACAGATTTTAAAATAGGTGTAATTGAAATACCTAGTTTTTATGTTGATTTTGAAGCAAGAAGAAATGGCGAAACAGATTATAGAAGTACAACCAGAGATGTAAGAAAGATAATTGCTGAGCTAGAAGAAGAAAAAGTTGATGGGGTAATAGTTGACTTACGAAATAATGGAGGTGGGGCATTAGACGAAGCTGTTGAATTAACGGGATTATTCATTGAGGATGGGCCTGTAGTTCAAGTTCGCCAATCCAACGGAGATATTGCAGTGGAAAAAGATCCTGATCCATCAATTGCTTATAAAGGTCCACTTGCAGTCGTTATAAATAGATATAGCGCGTCAGCCTCAGAAATCTTTTCTGGAGCTATTCAAGATTATGGAAGAGGAGTTATTTTAGGTGAACAATCGTATGGGAAAGGAACGGTTCAGAATTTAATTGACTTGGCTAGATTTGTTCCATCTGCTGGAGACCAAAGTGGACAATTAAAATTAACTATTGCAAAATATTATAGAATAAATGGAAGCAGTACACAAAATCTTGGTGTTATTCCAGATGTCGCATTTCCATCAGCTGTTGATCCGAATGAATATGGAGAAAGTTCAATACCAAGCGCATTAAAGTGGGATCAAATTCAAACGAGTCAATTCAAAAAATATGGAGATTTAAGTTCAATATTCCCAAGCTTAATTGCAAAACATCAAGAAAGAATTTTAAAAGAACCGGAATTTAATTACTTGATGCAAGACATTGAGGAATACAAAGAAAATAAGAATAAAACTGAATTCTCTTTAAATGAAAATATTAGAAAAAAAGAAAGAGATGAAAGTGAAGAAAAAAGAAAACTGAGAGATGAAGAACGCAAAAAGTTTGAAACAATTGAAATTATTGATAAAAAAGAAGTAACAAAGAAAACATTAAAAGAAGAAGATCCATTTTTAGAAGAAAGTGGGCACGTTTTAGTAGATTTACTGCTTTCTCAAAGTTAATATTTTTGTTGTATTGTTTCTAAAAAGAAAAACGTAAATGAGCTATTTCATTTCTTTTAAATTAAATTTTTAGTAAATTTGCTCTCAAATTATCGGAGAATAAAATGGCAAAAAAGCAAACATTTGCAGATAAAGCAAAGGGTGGCGGCAAAAAAGCTGATGTTAATGTAAAAGTTATCAGAACACTTAAAACTGATAAAGGCAGCTTTAAATTTCAAGAAAGTTTTGTAAAGATTGAAGACGTAAGTAAAGTTAATACCATCAAATAAATAAAGCGGCAATTGCCGCTTTTACATTTTACCAAATTACTATTTTTAGCTTTCCTAAAGTCATAATCCTTTTTTCTCTCGGAACTTTTTTTGACTTAAATTGTAGTTATTATACTACTTGACATGCTTGTCTATGAAGAAAAAAAAAATATTAATCATTTCTTGGGGGACATCATGACCGACTCGAAAAAATTAAAAATTTATCAGCTTAAAGATTTAGAAAATATACCTCAGTTAAAAGTTTTATCCCAAGAAGAGCTTTTTAATATCAAAGTAGTTGCAAATGTTCTTCCATTTAGAGTGAACAATTATGTAATAGAAGAACTAATTGATTGGTCCAACATTCCAGATGATCCCATTTTCCATTTAACTTTTATGCAAAAAGATATGTTAAGCTCTAAGCAGTTTAACAAAATGGCAGATGCAATAAATAAAGGATTAGGGAAACAAGAGTTAAAAGAAGTTGCTAATGAAATTAGACATGAGTTAAATCCACACCCAGCCGGTCAATTAACCGCAAATATACCATTTATGGATGATGAACCTGTTCAGGGAATACAACACAAATACAGAGAAACGGTTTTAGTTTTCCCAACAGGCGGACAAACTTGTCATGCCTATTGCACATTTTGTTTTAGATGGGCACAATTTGTTGGTAATAATGATATGCAATTTGCTACAGATGAATCGAAGAAATTTCAAGAATATTTAATGAATAATAAACAAATTACAGATGTTCTTTTCACCGGCGGCGATCCAATGGTTATGTCATATCTGAAGCTTAAAGCATATTTGGAACCGCTTTTAGAACCTGAGTTTGATCATATAAAGAATATTAGAATAGGTACAAAGTCACTTTCTTATTGGCCATACAGATATGTAACAGATAAAGATGCAGATGATTTACTAGAATTATTCGATAAAATTATGAGTAAAGGAAAGCATTTAGCAATAATGGCTCACTTTAGTCATTACAAAGAATTAGAAACAGAAGTTGTCAAAAGAGCAATTCGCAGATTAAGAAATGTAGGGGTAAAAATTAGAACTCAATCACCTGTAATAAAACATGTAAATGATACCTCACAAGTTTGGGAAAAGATGTGGCAGCAGCAAGTAAACCTTGGCTTAATTCCATATTATATGTTTATTGAAAGAAATACAGGCGCCAAAAATTATTTTGAAGTTCCTATAGCTAAAGTCTTTGAAATATATAGAGAAGCCTTTAAAAGTGTTTCTGGACTCAGTAGAACTGCACGTGGACCAGTTATGTCTGCTATGCCTGGCAAAATTGTAATTGAAGGTATTGCAGAAATCAACAATGAAAAAGTCTTTGTGTTGAATTTTCTACAGGCAAGAAATCCAGATTGGGTAAAGCGACCTTTCTTTGCCAGCTATGATAGTAAGGCAACTTGGTTTAACGAATTAGTTCCGGCTTTCGGTGAAGAGGAATTTTTCTTTGAGGAAGAACTTTCAGATATTCTTTCAGAAAAACGAGAAAGGTTTATTGAGAACTTTTTATGAAATGATTATTTAAATAAAAGCCCAGCTTTTAAATAAGTTGGGCTTTTGTTTTTTTTAAGATTATCATTTCAAAAAATTATCCGCTAATAACTTCCATGGCAGGATCAATTTCTCTGCGTAATAAATTTTCAATTGCAACAAGTGTTCCTTGTATTGCACTTGGACAAGTTCCGCAAGCACCCTGATAACGAATTGTTAAAGTTTTATCATGTAAATCCAAAACTTCCAAACCGCCGCCATCACCTGCAAGAGCTGGACGAACTCGTTTATCTAACAAATCATTAATATGTTTTAATGTTTCAGTTTCATTCGCATTAGAACCAGTTTGCTCAGTTTCAGCTGGAATTAAGTTTTTATCAAAATTTTTAATAAAATTGACAAAAGGCATTTGGATTTTTCCCCAACTAACATTTGACTCTTTTTCAATTGTGATAAATCTATCCATATAAAAAACTGAAACAATTCCTTCCAGCTCAAAAATTGCTTTTGCAAGCGGATCGTTTTCTGCTTCTGATTTATTCTTGAAACTACGGGTTTCTTTATTTAATAACTTTTCATTTAATATGAATTTTAAGGCTTGCGGATTTGGAGTTAAATCCACATCTTTTACCATTAACATTTCTTACCTCTTACTAATTTATTTCAATCTAATCGTAATCTTATTAAAAAAGAAGATAGCATGCAAGTTAAATACAAATTTCTATTTCAGTTTTAATTCAAGATTCTAAACGATTACTTTATCCTAATTTTTCTTATTTTATAATATCTCTTTTTCATTAAACTCTTACAAATTATCCGAACCCATATTATTTATTTCCCGGAGGAAATTTTGAAAGAATGCTTTGTACACATAATGAAAAAAATATTTGAGAAAGCAAGAAAAGCTTCAAGTATGGATAGGAGCATTATTTATTATAATTATTTCCAGCATATTCTTTTTAACAATTCCTATCAATTCAACCTAATTAAGGAAGACTCTTTAAAAAAAAGTATATTACGTTGATAATATTTCAGATGCGCATCAGACAATTATTGATAAGTTTAACATAAAATATAAGGGCGAGATTGAAGTAATTCCGGTTAATCTTCCCTTTAACAAATTTACCACAAATGATAGAAAGGCAATTCTTACAAGGTCATTAAGAAATAGAAGTGACGGTATTGATATTTTTGCAGTTGATTTAATTTGGATTCCAAGATTTTCTAAATGGAGTTATCCGCTTGAAAAAGATATAGATCAAGGTATTATAAGTCGTTTTAATGATATTGCAATTGAAGCGTGTTACCAAGATGAAAGCCTTCTGGCATTTCCACTCTTTTTAGATATGGGAGTTCTTTATTATAGAAAAGATTTGATAAATCAATTTGAAGATGGAGCAGAATTAGAAGATAAGATTAAGAAATCACTAACATGGAATCAGTTTATTGAATTAGGGAAGAGATTTGAAAATTCTCCAAGCCCTTATTATATATTTCCTGGGGAAATTTTGAAGGAATGCTTTGTACATATCATGAAATGTTATCTATTGATGCGGGAAACAAAATATTTTATAATCAACCATATAATTTATTAACGGATCAATCACAAAGAGCTCTGAATCAAATGGTAAATTTTATTTATAAATATAAGTTTTCTCCAGTTGAGGTTACAAATTTTGATGGATTTTCGGCATATATGTATGGTTATAATCATGATGCAGTTTTTTAAGAGGTTGGATTGGCTTTCATAAACATTATCGGAATTTTTAACTGACACATCCAAAATTACAAATATGCGACTTGCACCTCTGCCACACTTTGAAGGCAACAATTCTTCAAGTGTCTTTGGCGGTTGGAGTTTAATGATATCAAAATTTTCTAATCAAAAAAGAGAAGCTCTAAAATTTATAAGATTTTTATTTGAAAAAGAAAATCAAATTATCCTTTATGAAAAAGGCGGATATTTACCGGTTAACACAGAAGTTTATTCTGACTCTTCTTTTATGCAAAAGCATTCCGAACTTGAAAATTTGATGGAGATTATGGCTTGGGCAAAACATAGACCTTTGTTGAGCAATTATACTAGCTTATCTGAAATTATAACAAATAATTTCCATAAGGCCTTGCGCGGAGAAGTAAATGTTAATAATGCACTAATTCAGGCCAATCAAGAAATTAACAATCATTTAGAGCAGAAGTAATTTAGGAGCATTAACAAATGCAAGTAATTGATAAAAAAAAAAAATAAGATTAACCTGGATACACATTCTTATTATTTTCTTAATATTAATACTTTTTCAAGTATTTGTTTCAAGGCTTCAGCAAAAAACTTTGAGTAGTTCAATTTCTGAAACAATGAATTGGTCCAAACAAAACTCTGCAGAACAAATTGGAAATTTGACCGCTGCTTCGCTAGAAATATTAGTAGAATTAATTTCAAAAGAAAATTTTAGAACTAAATTGGGTAGAGAAAACGAAATTATTCATGCGCTAAATACCATTTTAAAACAACCGCTTATGAATAGAAATGTTGAAACAGTTTTTGTAATTGTTAGGCAAAATAATTCATTTATTGCATTAGATGATGGGCGGTCGGTTTTTAATTATTTTGATAATATTGATGTTGCAAAGACTTTAAATAATGAAGAGTACCAGTCGGTACTTGATGAATACAGTAAGATTCATGCTAAAATGACTAGTACAGAATTAACAACAAGTATAGTAAAGAATTCTGGATTATTTTATGTTTTTGTTCCGCTTGTTCCCCATGGAGAATACAGTGGTGCTGTTTTTTTAAAGTTCGACCAAACGTTACATTTATAAGCAAGCAGGTGCTATCCAGCTTTAATCAAACTGTATTAATATTTTCATCATTGATATTGATTGGTTTGGTTGCAATATTATTGCTTTCTACATATATAACCCTTGAGAGAGATGAAGCTAGAGAGTTACTTTACAAAGAAAAGAAAATTATTTATCGGAACAAATTGCACAAAAAAAAAGAGCATTTATTTACCAAAAGAATTTATCATACACACCATAAAGCCGAAAAGGTAATGGGATTTATTAATGAGGATTTAGAAAATGTTAATAAATCAAACTTTGAAGAAATAAAGTATCGAGTATCAAAATATGCCAATTTTATTGGAAGAGTTATCTACGACATGAAATGGTTTAATCCGCCTATTCATACAATGAGAGGAAATTTATTTAATACTGACTTAAATGAGCTTTTAAGATTTATTATCAATAATATTTTCTTGCGAGTTTCAAACCCAGTTTCAACAATTAAATTTAATTTTGATTTTGACGAAACTCTGCCAAAAATAAAAGTAAATGAATTTGTAATGTGGGAAATAATCGAGCCAATAATTCAAAATTCTATTGATCATTCCGATAAGGACATTATAGAAATACTTATAAAAACACAATATAATCAGGAACTTAATTGTGCTATTCTAATCATAAAGGACAATGGAACTGGAGTTCCAATGGATCTTATGGAATTTGCAGAGGATGGAACGCGAAAAATATTTCTTGAAAATTTATCTACCAAAATTGAGCGAACAAATCATGGTTATGGATGCTATATAGCATTTGAAATTGCCAAAAGATGTGGTTGGAATATTGAAATTGAAAATAATACAAATGGCGGATGTAGTTTTATTCTGCAAATAATTTACTAGCATGATAATTGACTAAGTAAAAAAAAAATATAAATAGGAACATTGAGATGCCATTTCTAAAACTAATAAATATACTTTTGATTGAAGATGAAACATTTGATGTAAATCGTGTGAAGCGAACGCTGAGCCCATTTGAAGATAATATAATTATAAGAAAAGTTGTAGCTGATGGACAATCCGCAATTAATGCATTATCAGAAAATGAAGGAGAGTTTGATGTAATAATAATGGATTATCAAATAGCTGGTAAGATTTCAGGAGAAGGATTAATTACCAAGCTTAAAGCTATAGATCCATTTATACAAATTATAGTTATAACAAAAATGACAATAAACGTAACAGACTTTGAATTTGCTAATAAACTTATTGAAGCAGGTGCAACTTGGTTTGGAACAAAATATCCGGCTGATATAAAAGATTATATTTATCAACCTACCGATCTTTTACTAGCAATAACAAATGCATACGAAAAAAAATGCCTAACTTTTGAGAAATCACAATCGAATGATTTATTAAATTCTTCTATCGAAAATATTCTTATAAAAAACACATTGTTGGGGATTCTGATGTAATAAAAAAACTTAAAAAAAAATTGAAATAGCCTCAAATCAGGATGTAACAGTATTAATTACAGGAGATTCTGGAACTGGTAAAGAACTAGTTGCTACCCACATTCACTATCTCAGTAAAAGAAAATTTAACAGCATGGTGCCAGTAAATGCTGGTGGGCTTCCTGCCGATCTCATTGAAAGTGAACTTTTGGATTTGAAAAAGGGTCATTTACTGGAGCTACAACTAAAAAGAAAGGATTATTTGAACTTGCAAATAACGGAACAATATTCTTAGATGAAATTGGTGAGTTGCCAATGTCTTCACAGGTAAAGCTTTTAAGGGTTTTGCAAGAAGGTGAACTAGAAAAAATTGGTCGCACAAAAAAAAAAGGTAAGTGTCAATGTTAGAATAATAGCGGCTTCAAATATTGATCTTGAACAGGCGGTTGAAGACAAAAAAATTTAGATCAGATTTGTTTTATAGGTTAAATGTAATACAAATACATGTTCCCACACTTAAAGATAGAATAAGTGATTTGCCAATTTTGGTAGATCATTTTTTAAATACATTTTCACGGCAGATGGCTATTCAAAAACCGGTGATGTCTAATGATGCTTTGGATTTATTGCAATCATATGATTGGCCCGGTAATGTAAGGCAATTGCAAAACGTTGTTCAAAAAGAATTTTGTTGCAAGGTTCGGAAATAATCACAGTAGCAGATGTTATAGATGTACTAAAACTAAAGAAAACTTCCAATATTAACTTACCTGAGTTTAAATTGGCAAAGATATTCTTAAATGGAAAGAAATGGAACATATTTTCAGGATTAAATATGTTCTTCATGCAAAGAATAACAGCAAATCAGATTCAGAAGCTGCAAGACTATTGGGGATTGCCCCATCTAATTTTTATAGACTTTGTAGTAAACTTGGTCTTAATTAAAAAATTTTATCAGATTGATATAACTCTTAAAAATTTTTATATCAATCTGATATAAAAGAATTTAATTCAACTGTTTCCATTCTTAAATAAATCACTCTAAAAAGCACTTCTCCCTTGTGGTATAATTATTGCCCAAATATCTTATTAAAATAAAAAAAATAAATGAATATCTATACCCCTGATTTTTTTTTGTGTTGATTGTAATCTCATATCTTTTTTAGAAAATCTAAAAGTTAATAAGGCAATTAATATTTAGCCAAGAAAATGGAATAAATATTTTTAATTGGAGCAATTTTATGAATGATAGTAACCTTAAAGATTTTTTAACATTAGTATTTTTCTAACTTTTTCTGCAATTACATTTGCCGGAACTACGGGGAAGATAACTGGAAAAATTACTGATAAGGAAACTGGCGAACCACTATTTGGTGTAAATGTAATTGTTCTTGGAACTACTCTTGGTGCGGCTACAGATTTTGAAGGAGATTTTGTTATACTTAATGTTTCCCCAGGTGTTCAATCCCTGAAAGTAAGTATGATCAGCTACACAACTGTAACCATTACTGAGGTAATTGTAAGAATTGATCAAACCACTCCAATAAACGTACAATTAGAATCAGATATTATTCAAACTGAAGAAGTTATTGTAACTGCTGAAAGAAATATAGTTAAGAAAGATGTTTCAACTAGTGTTACTTCAATTGAACCGGAAGAAATTTCCTTTTTGCCGGTTTCTTCAGTAACAGAAGTAATAGGATTGCAGGCTGGTATTGAAGAAGGATTGGTAGTGCGGGGCGGTGGTTCGGATGAATTGCTTTTTCAAATTGATGGAGTAACGCTTCGAGATCCTCGTAACAATAAGCCTATCTCTTCAATTGCCCTTACTTCCATTCAAGAAGTATCAATTGAAAAGGGTGGTTTTAATGCCGAATATGGTCAAGTGCGCTCAGGTATTGTAAATATTGTTTCAAAAGAAGGAAGTATGAGCAATTACTACAGTGCAATTCAGGTAAAATACGGCCCGCCTCAACAAAAGCATTTGGGAATTTCTGTCTATGATCCAAATTCAATGTGGAATAGGTCTTATCTCGATCCAGAAGTTGCTTGGACTGGAACACAAAATGGTGCATGGGATAATTATGAGCAAAGACAATATCCTCAATTTGAAGGTTGGAACAATATATCAAACGCCCTTTTGTCAGATGATGATCCAACAAACGATCTTAGTCCTGCCGGAGCGAAAGCCCTTTGGGAATGGCAGCGCAGAAGACGTCCTTCAATTCAACCTGATTATATAATTGATGCAAGTTTTGGAGGTCCTGTACCCATTGTGGGAAGTTCTCTTGGTAATTTGAGATTTTTTGCAAGTTTTAGATTTGAAAAAGAGATGCTACTCATACCACTTAGTAGGGATGATTATCAAGAATATTTTGGTGCTTTTAAAACTTACTTCAAACTTGACAAAAGGAATGACTTTAACCCTCTCTGGCAATACAGGAAAAACTTATAATGTTGCAGCAAATACTGGAGATGCTTTTTTAAATAATGTATCATTTGGGATTAATGGTCAACAGTTTTGGAATTCTACAGATTTTATGAGAACCCCACTACAGATTGCTTCAATTACAAACGAGCAAAGGTCCGGAAGAATTTTCACCCCATCTTGGTACAGCCAAGCAATTGTTCAACATTTATCATTATCCGGAAAGTTATCGCACTTCATTAATTCAAATACTTTTTATGAAGTGGGTGTAGAATTTCTTAATAGTCAATATGAAACAGGACCTCTTGCTCAACGGGATTTAACAAAAAAATATGAGGTTGTTCCGGGATATTTTGTTGATGAAGCTCCTTTTGGATTTGATAAAAATCCCAATACTGGTATTGCCGAACAAGGATTCTTTTTGGCGGACATTCATCGACTTTACGTGATTCCAGCAGTAACAGCACATTTAACATAAATGCAGCAATAACAACTCAGTATACAAAAGAACATTTGTTTAAAGCCGGAATAGAATTTAATTACTATGACCTAAATTTAAAATATGGCGAGGTGAATGAATTTTTAGTACCAGAAACTATGTCGATCAAATATGGAATCCATATAGATTTTCAGCCTATGTGCAGGACAAAATGGAGATGCTTGGATTTGTTGCAAATATCGGGGTAAGAATGGACATGAGCAATCCAAATACTGTTTGGGATAATGCAGATCCATTTGACCCTTACTTTTCTTCTAACCCTAGTAAAAGCACTGATGTTGTAAAAGTAAAATCAAAAGTTGATTTGACCGTTAGCCCAAGATTGGGAATCTCACATCCGATTACTGATAAATCAAAATTATACTTTAATTACGGACACTTTAAACAAAATGCCAGCATATGAAGAAATTTATAGAATTGGTAGAGCGAATTCGGGTCAAATACAGAATTATGGTGATCCAAATTTAATTCAGGCTAAAACTGTATCATATGAGTTAGGATATGATCATTCAATATTTGAAGACTATTTAATTCAATTAGCAGCGTTCTATAATGATGTTACAGATCAACAAGCATATACGCAATATATAAGTAATACAGTTGGATATTTTAGGACTAATAGTAATAGTTATGCTGATACAAGAGGATTAGAGCTTACTCTAAAGAAAACCCGTGGAAATTGGTTCCGTGGATTTATCAATTATACCTATCAAGTTAATACATCAGGTGCCTTTGGTCGTAAAGTAATTTATGAAGATCGCGGCGAACAAAAACTATATGATCAAACAACTTCCAATTTTTATCAGGATAGGCCGGTTCCTCAACCAAGAGCAAATGCAACTATAACCGCATTTACTCCTCCGGATTATGGGATAATATTTGGTGATTGGTCTGCCAATATTTTAGGAACATGGCGTGCTGGTGAGTATTTAACTTATAATCCTAAAAATGCATTTGGTTTAGAAAATAATATCCAAGTAGCAGATTATATGAATTTTGATTTAAGAATTAATAAGACATTTAATATTGAACCTTTCGAAATTATGTTTTTTATGGAAATAAGAAATTTATTTAATAATAAAATGCTTTCTGGTGCAAGCTTTTACGATTCATTTGATCAAAGTTTTTATTTTGAATCACTTCATCTGCCATCCAGCAATGGTTATGATAATATTGTTGGTGATGATAGAGTAGGAGATTACAGAGAATATGATGTTGAATTTCAACCTATTGAACAGGTTGGAAAAAATTGATGATCTATCTCCTTTAAGTGTTAATCAAAGAGTAATTTATTATGATAAATCAACTCAAAAATATATGAATGTAGTTGAGAACAATTGGGTAGAAGTTGAAAGTAGCAAGATGAAAAAAATAATGGATGACAAAGCTGTTACATAGATATGCCTAATAATAGTTCGTTTGATTTTTTAAATCCTAGATTATTTTATTTCGGTATAAATGTAACAATCAATTTATAAGTTCTGCTATAAAATTATGATTATAAGAGGTATAAATTATATGACTGAAAATAGTTTACAAAAAGTTCTTTTGTACCGCCTTTGCTTTACTAGGCTTACTTTTTCTAATTACATCAGAACAGCTTTATGCACAAGTTGAAGGCTCAATTCCCCAAGAAATCAGATGGCTTCAAGTTAATTCAATAAAACATTGGTTTTCTAATGGTGGAGCAGAAATTGAGTATGGCCGAAGAGGCAGAGCAGGCTTTGTAAATACAGATCAATTAGATGGACTAGGCTGGCCGCAAGATTATGCAAATCAAGATGTGAATGTTGGAAAGTCACTTTGGATTGGAACAACTAATTTTGCCGATCCAACTAATGGATTAACATATCCATATAAGGTAGTTTCTGCTGGAAGGGGAAATCTATTTCTTGGATCTGAGATCTATCCCACATCAATATCACTTGTTGGGAAGAGTAAACATCCAGAGGTTTTGGTAGATGATTTAAAAGCATCTAAAATCGAGGTAAATGATGTACCTGATGAAATTGATGAATCAATACCTGCTGATCGAATTATCTATAATACATTAAATACAGCAGTTGGTATTTCAGTCAATCGAAAAATTTTGGCATTTACTCAGCAAAATCACAACAATTATTTTATTTACGAATATGAATTTACTAATACGGGTATTATTGATGCTTCAGGTGAACAAAAATTAAATAAAACACTCACCGATGTGATTTTTCACTTGCAATATAGATATGGATTTGCAGGTGAATCTTACCATGAAGGTTGGGCTCCCACTGGGGCAGCTTGGGGTTTAAATACAATTAATGATGTGAGTCGGATTGATAACGGCGGAGAATTTAGAGCAGTTTGGTCATATTACGGTCCTGTTTCAACTTCTCCAGGAATGTCCGAAGATATTGGGTTACCTCATCATGTTAAAGGTGATATTCTAGCAGGTACTAATTTTGCAGGTGTAGTTGTTCTGCATGCCGATAAATCTGCAACGGATGCTACAGACGATATTAATCAACCAACTTCAACTAAATTTCAGGGCTCTGATAGAGGTGCTCAAGGAGTTAATCAGTATAGCGAAAGCTTAATGACAAGAAAGTATACAGAATTCATGAATGGTGGTCATGATGCTGAAACTCAAGCAGAGCAAATTGGTATGGATGCAAATGGATGGCCAACTGGTTTTGCTAATAATTGGAGTGGAGATGCAGGAGGAATTGCAATTGGTCAGGGTTTTGGACCTTATAATTTAGAAATTGGTCAAAGTATAAAAATTGTGGTTGCTGAAGCGATTGCTGGAATAATGAAAAATAGAGAAAAGGTAAGAGAAATAGCTGATAATTGGTTTAATAAAACCGGTAATTATGTGTTACCTAATGGTTCAACAACTACAGATCGAAATGTTTATAAAAACTCTTGGGTTTTCTCTGGTAAAGATTCATTATTTCAAACCTTTAGAAGAGCTTTAGCAAATTACCAAAGTGGTTATAATATTCCTGAACCGCCACCGCCGCCAAGTTTATTTGAAGTTAAATCAGGTGGGAATAAAATCTCGCTATTATGGTCTGATGATGCCGAATCATGGCCAAATTTTGATGGTTATAGAGTGTATAGAGCCGAAGGTAGAATTGATACAACTTATGATTTGATTTTTTCATGCGAGGCTGAGAACAAAGTTAACAACTTTGATGATGTGACCGCAATAAGAGGATTAGAATATTATTATTATATACAAACAAAAGATGATGGAACAACGAATGACTATAATCCTGGCGTTCCTCTAGTTAGTAGCAAGTATTATACAAATTCAAATCAAGGCGCATATTTAACCCGCCCTCAAGGCAGTAGTCTTTCTGGAATTAGAATTGTTCCCAATCCATATAACATAAAAGCAAGAAATAAGGACTGGCCTGAAGACCAAATTGGTTTTTATGGAATTCTGGGCAATGTAGAATTAAAATTTATACTGAAACTGGCACATTGATTAAAACTATCGAACACACTAATGGTAGTGGTGATGAACTATGGCGTTCCTTAACATCATCTGGACAAATAGTTGTTAGCGGCCTATATATTGCTCATTTTGAAGTGACTGCTGATATTTATGAGGATAAGAATGGAGATGGAACTGATGAGTTGTTATTTAAGAAAGGCGAAACAAGTATTGAGAAATTTATAATTATTAGATGATGATTAAAATTATAAAAAAGATTTTTAGCTATAAGGAGAATAGATAGTGAGGCGATTAAATCAAATAAGCAAAATATCTTTGATGCTAATCGGATTGTTGACAACAATATCATTTGGTCAGCAAAAAATTGGCTCAGACAGGATTTAACTTCTTGGATATTAGTTCAGATGCAAGGGCAAGCGCGATGGCTGGTGCGGTTAACTCTTTATCGGGATATTCCGAGGCATTATTTCATAATCCTTCTAGCATGGCAGATATTCCAACAATGTTAAATGCTAATTTTAGTATAAATAAATGGATCGCAGATATAAACCATATTTCGGCAAGTTTAATATATTTCTCCTCAGAAGGAGACTATGGTGTGTTTGGATTGAGTCTTCAGTCTGTTGACTATGGTGATATTCATGGAACCGTATTTACACGAGATAATGAACAAAGTTATTTTGATACTGGTTTGTTGAATCCAACTGCAATGGCGTTTGGAATTGGGTACGCAGTAATGTTAAATGACAAATTCAGTGTTGGAACGCAGGTGAAATATGCGTTTCAAAAATTAGGTAATAATGTCTTTGATGATGGTTCTATAAAAAATAATGAAACAAGTTCTTTAGCTTTGGATTTCGGAACCATTTATAGAACAGGTATTAAAAGTCTCGCTTTTGGTATGTCTGTTAGAAACTATTCAAATGAAGTTAAATATGAAAAAGAAAGTTTCCAACTTCCGCTTATTTTTATTATTGGTATCTCAGCAGATTTATTTGACTTTTTTGAAATCGACAATCATGATCAAACACTCTTACTCTCAATAGATGCAACACATCACAGATCTCATCCCGAACAAATAATTGTTGGTATAGAATATTCAATATTTAAATCAATATTTCTTAGGGGCGGTTATGTTAGCGCTAATAGTGAAGATGATTTTTCATTTGGTTTAGGATTGTCATATTATGGCGCTTTTATTGATTATGCTTACACTCCATTTGGTGTATTTAATAATGTTCAAAGATTTACTGTACGTGTTTCATTGTAAATAAATATAGGCACAAAAATGAAAAATAACATTTTGCGATTTTATGTTAATCTTCTTATCACACTTCTATTTATAGGGGTTATTTCTTGCAATGATTATGTAGAACCGCCTACAATTTATAATCCAGATAATAAGTTTACTACAAGTCCAGTAATTACTAGCATTTTGCCAGCAGATTCAGCAATAGGTGGAGTAAGGGAAATTATTATAAATGGAAACAATTTTGCTGTAAACGGAATTGATACGAATTGGGTAAAGATTGGCGGAATTAATGCAGAAATAAAGTCCGTTACTGAAAATGAAATTGTTGTTTATAGACCTTCAAGTTTTGGAAAAGGATTAAATATAATAGTTGTTATTCCTTCAGCCCTTTCAGTGGCCTCAGTTGAAAATTATATAATTGAAGAACCAATAATTGAGCATGGAGATTTCTCAACAGATTCTTATTCATTATTCTCAATGGAAACTGATTTGGAGGATAATCTATATATAGGTACTAGAAGAGAAATTCAAAAATTATCTGCAGATGGAATTTTCCTTTCAACTATTGGGGAATATCCAAGTGCTTTTGCAAAAATAACTGATTTGAAATTTGGCCCGGGTGGATTTTTATATGCAGCAATAAGTAAAAAAGAAATTTATAAAATTGATATTTCCACAGGTGTTGAAACGGAATATATTGCTTTAAGTTCTACTAGCGAAAAAATCGATTTTGATTCTAATGGAAATTTATTTGCTGCTAGGAGAAATGGTATATATGTAATTGAACCGAATTTAACAATTACTGAAACATTATTGTACGATGGAAATACTATAAATGAACTAAGAGTACTTAATGATTATCTCTATGTAGCCTTAGATGGAACATTAACTAGAAATAAAATTTTGGATGCACAAGGTAAACTAGGTGCAACAGAGGATATCTTAGATTTAACTTCAATGCCAGAATTTAGTGTTGCACAACTCTCTTCATTTAACATGGATGAAGATGGTAGAATTATACTTGCTATTAAAAATCATGTAACCCATTCTTTATTTGTTCTTGAGAATAACGGGTCTATCACACCGTTCTATTATGCAGATATTATACCTATGGCCGTTGATCAAATAGTTTATGGGAATGATCGGTTTATGTATTTAAATCGTGGTTCCCTTGTAAAAGATTCTGTAAGAGTTTCAAAATGGGAATGGATAAATTAGGTGCCCCTTATCAAGGCAAGGAATAATTCTAAATGAACGTGATTAATATTATAAATATTGTTAAACCAATAAACTAACCTACTAACTAAACGAGGGAAAACGTATGAAAAACATTCGTACATTCTTTTTGACAACTATAGCGATATTAGTTGTTTTTTCAACATCAGCATTTGCTGGTGGTAAAACCGTTGTTGATGATGTGTTACTTGTTCCTTACACATCTGAAGCACCAACTATAGATGGAGTCTTGGATGGTGTTTGGAATGCAACAACGGCAACACTTATTCATAAATATGAAGATGGACCAGCGGATTCTGCTGGTGTATTCTCAAACCATTACGCTACCTTTAGAGTAATGTGGGATGAGGATAATTTTTATGCCTTTGTAAGTGTCGTTGACCAGGAATTAGATGGTTCCGACAAAGCTAGTCCATGGCTTAATGATTGCATCGAGTTATTTTTTGATGGAAATAATGATAAACTTGGCGCAGGCGAATACGATTCTAGTGATGTTCAATGGCGTTGGGTATATGGTGAACTAGTTGGCGATACAGCTAATGCCGGAAATAATATTGGTAATTGGATAATTAAAGATACTGATAATGGCTACGATGCAGAAATAGCAATATCTGCTGCCGAATTAACAAATATTTTAGTTTTAGAAGCTGATCAAGAATTTGGTTTTGAAATTTCTAATGCTGATCGTGATAACGGTGCTCGAGAAAATGTTTTTACATTGGTGGACTACAGATGGTACAACATGGAACAATCCTTCATTATTTGGGACAGCTTTATTAACTGATAAAGAAATCTCTGAAGTAATAAATATTGAATACACCTCTGATGCCCCAGTAATTGATGGTATTATGGATGATGGCGAATGGGATATAGCTGATGAATTATCAATGGAAAAATTTGAAGATACTACACGCCCAGATACTCTTCTTTCAGCCTGGACTGATCATTTTTCATCTTTTAAAGTAATGTGGGATGCAGAAAATTTTTATGCATTTGTTACAGTAATAGATCAAGAATTAGATGGGTCCGATAAGGCAAGTCCTTGGTTAAATGATTGTGTTGAACTATTCTTTGATGGAAATAATGATAAACTTGGTGCAGGTGAATATGATTCTAGTGATGTTCAATGGAGATGGGTTTATAGTGAAGTAGTTGGTGATACAGCAAATGCTGGAAACAATATTGGTGATTGGATTATTGCTGATACAGAACTTGGTTACAATTTAGAGCTCAAAATTTCTAAAGCAGAATTAACTAATATCTTAGCACTAGAAAATGATGAAGAATTTGGTTTTGAAATATCGAACGCTAATCGTGATAATGGTGCTCGTCTTGATGTTCGTCATTGGTGGACAAGTGATGGTACAACATGGAATAATCCTTCGTTATTTGGAACTGCAGTTTTAGTAAATGGACCAATGGTTGATGTAAAAAGAGTAGATGGAGTTCCGACTGAATTTGCATTAGAACAAAATTATCCAAATCCATTTAATCCTACTACAAATATTTCTTATTCAATTGTAAAGAGTGCCAATGTTAATATTACTGTTTACGATGTAATTGGAAGAGAGGTTGCAACACTGGTAAACGAATCACAAACTGCAAGGAAAATATAGTGTTTCATTTGATGCAAGTAATTTATCAAGTGGATTATATTTCTATACCATAAAAGCAGGAAATGTTGGTATGACTAAAAAATGATGTTGCTTAAATAATTTGTTTGTAATAAAAAATGATCAAAAATATTATATTAAGGACAGTTAGAAATATTTGAACTACGGAGAATAGATGCATTTACACTATATTGATATTTTGATCATTGTTACATATCTAGCAATTACAGTTTTTATTGGATCTTTTTTATCAAACAAGGCTTCTAAAAATATGGGCAGCTATTTCCTTGGTGGAAACAAGCTCCCCTGGTATATGCTGGGACTATCAAATGCATCTGGTATGTTTGATATTTCAGGAACGATGTGGCTTGTTACTCTAGCATTTGTATACGGTATAAAAAGTATATGGATTCCTTGGCTTTGGCCTGTGTTTAATCAAATCTTTTTAATGGTATTTTTATCAGCATGGTTAAGAAGATCAAATGTTACAACCGGGGCTCAATGGATTCAAACAAGATTTGGCAATGGCACGGGTAGTTCTTTATCTCATGGTATTGTGGTTGTGTTTGCGCTGTTAAGCGGTCTTGGATTTTTAGCCTATGGATTTATTGGTCTTGGTAAATTCATGTTAATTTTTGTCCCATGGGAGTTTGTTAATTCTTATTTGCAATTAAATATTCCTATGGAGTACATTCCTCATTTATATGGAATAGTATTTACTCTTTTTGCTGTATTCTATACTCTTTTAGGTGGAATGACTAGTATTGTTTGGGCCGACGTTCTGCAGTACTCAATAATGGCGGTTGCTTCAATTGCTATTGGAGTTATTGCATTTAATGCCGTTGGCGATTATGGATTAGTTGTTCCTGAAGGATGGTTAAACCCATTTTTTGGTGAATCATTAAATATTGATTGGGGCAAAATCATTCCTGCCGTTAATGGAAAAATAGAGGAAGATGGCTATAGTTTGTTTATGGCAATGTTTATGATGATGCTCTTTAAAGGTGCATTTATCAGTTTTGCCGGTCCTGCTCCTAATTATGATATGCAAAAAATATTAGCAACAAAGTCCCCGTCGGAAGCATCAAAGATGAGTGGTTTTGTTTCAGCAATTCTGATGCCGGTAAGATATCTTATGATTGCAGGTTTTGCCGCTCTTGGCATTATATTTTACGATAAACTAAATATAAATGTAGCAGGAGTTTTAGACTTTGAACAAATTCTTCCATCAACAATCAATCAGTTTGTTCCAACTGGACTTTTAGGATTACTTCTTGCCGGCCTACTTGCCGCATTTATGTCAACTTTCTCTGGTACTTTAAATGCTGCTCAAGCATATGTTACAAATGATATTTATTTAAAATATATTAATCCTAATTCCTCCAAAAATTCTATTAAAATTGCAAATTATATTATTGGATTAGTAGTAGTTGTTGTAAGTATTGTTTTGGGTATTCAAGCAAAGAATGTTAATCAAGTTTTACAATTAATTGTATCCGCGCTTTGGGGTGGCTATACAGCAGCAAATGTGCTAAAATGGTATTGGTGGAGATTCAATTCATATGGTTACTTTTGGGGTATGATGTCAGGAATTATCATTTCTGCATTCCCAATGATATTCCCGACGATGTTAGAAACATTATTCCCAAATTTTGCTGCGGATATTAGAATTCTCTATTATTTCCCAATAATCTTGGTTGGTTTAACAATATTTAGCGTAGTGGATACTTTAATGAGTTCGCCAACAGATGAAAAGGTACTTAAAGATTTTTACAAAAATGTAAAACCGTGGGGCTTTTGGAAACCAATCCAAGAACTCGTTGAAAAAGAAGACTCACAATTTATCAAAAATGGTAATTTTAAAAGAGATATGTTTAATATAATTATTGGCATTCTTTGGCAGACATCACTAGTTGCACTTCCTATGTACTTCGTTTTTCATGAATTTTTAGCAGGTGTTGTTACTTTAGTTGTTGCTTTAGTTCTAACCTTGGTTCTTAAGAAAACATGGTATAATAAACTTCATGAGTTTGACAGATAAACAGACAATAATTTCTTTCAAGGATATCTGGGTAGACGCGCATATTTTTAGTTTAAATCTTAGGATTCTGCCAATTATGATATTTATTTATTTCATTTGATATTGAATAATATATAGTCTGTTTTTAAGGATATAAACGCAATAACCAATAGATAAAAAATACTTTATAAATATTTAATTAAATAAATATAAATTTGTACTGAAAAAACACAATTAAGAATGCTTCAAAATAAAAGATAAAGGGAAATAGTATGAGTTACGGTTATTTTGATGATGAACAAAAAGAATATGTAATAACTAAACCGGATACTCCGTTGCCATGGATTAACTATATGGGAACCAAAGATTTTTATGGTATTATATCTAATACCGCAGGCGGTTATAGTTTTTACAAAGATGCTAAGTTACGAAGATTAACAAGATACAGATATAATAATATTCCTATGGATAGTAATGGAAGATATATTTATATCAAAGATGGTGAAGAGACATGGAACCCAATGTGGAAACCCTTATGCACCGAGCTTGATGAATATGAATGCAGACACGGCTTAGGTTATTCTAGAATTAAAGGGGTGAAGAATAATTTAGAGGCCTCTATTTTATATTTTATTCCCCAAAATGCTCAAAATGAAGTCTGGCATTTAGAACTAAAAAATAATTCAGACAAACAAAAACAAATCAGATTGTGGGGTTTTGTTGAATGGTGTCTTTGGGATGCACAAGATGATATGACGAATTTCCAGAGAAATTATTCTACGGGACAAGTAGAAGTTGAAAATGGGCACATAATTCATAAAACTGAATATCGTGAAAGACGAGATCATTATGCTTATTTCTCGTCCAATGCAAAAATATCAGGTTTTGATACGAGTAGAGATTCATTTGTTGGTGTCCATAATGGATTAAATAATCCTAAAGTAATTGCGGAAGGTGAATGCAAAAATAGTATTGCTTATGGTTGGCTTCCAATCGGAGTTCAGCAGATAGATATAACTCTTAATCCTGGAGAAACCAAAACGATTAATTTTATACTTGGATATGCTGAGAATTCTAAAGAAAATAAATTTAATATTGATGGAACTATTGTTAAAGATAAATTTTATGATGTCCTTTCAAAATATTCTGATGATGTTCGCATTTTAGCTGAGTTTGAAAATCATAAAAATTCATGGAAGGTTTTACTTTCAGCATATCAAGTAAAGTCACCAGATCCAATAATTGATAGAATGGCAAATATCTGGAATCAATATCAATGTATGGTAACTTTTAATATGTCAAGATCAGCCTCTTTGTATGAATCTGGAATTGGCAGAGGGATGGGTTATAGAGATAGTAATCAAGATGTGTTAGGCTTTGTGCAAATGATCCCGGAAAGAGCAAAGGAAAGAATTCTAGATATTGCTGCAACTCAACTTTCAGACGGGACTTGTTTTCATCAGTATCAACCTCTTACTAAAAAGGGCAATGCTGATATTGGCGGCGGATTTAATGATGATCCATTGTGGTTAATTCTTTCCACAACTGCATATATAAAAGAGACAGGCGATAAATCAATTTTAACTGAATCAATTGGATTTGCCGATATTGAAAATTCAAGTGCAACATTATTCGATCATTTAAGAATTTCAATTCAATATACATTGGATAATTTAGGCCCTAATAGGTTGCCATTAATTGGACATGCTGATTGGAATGATTGTCTTAATTTAAATTGTTTTTCTACCGAACCAGGTGAAAGCTTCCAGCTTGCTGGTCATATTGATAATGATAGAATTGCAGAATCTGTTATGATAGCAGGATTATTTTGCAGAGCGTGTGATGATTTATCAGAACTAATGGAATATTTAAATGATAACGAAAAAGAGAAGTATTATAAAAAGTTAGCAGATGCTATGCGTAATACTATATATAAAAGTGGTTGGGATGGAGATTGGTTTATTAGAGCCTATGATTCATTTGGGAAAAAAATTGGTTCAAAGGAAAATGAAGAAGGTAAAATATTTATTGAGAGCCAAGGATGGTGTGTATTAGGTAAAGTCGGAATGGAGAATGGCTATGCGGAAAAAGCACTTGATAGTGTTTATGAAAAGCTTTTCACCTCAAACGGTATAATACTTCAACAGCCTGCATATCACAAATACTATGAGCATTTAGGAGAGGTAAGTTCTTATCCGCCAGGATACAAAGAAAATGCTGGAATTTTTACGCATAATAATACTTGGATACAAATTGCGGAAACAATACTGGGCAGAGGTGATAGAGCAATGGAATATTACAAAAGCATCTGTCCACCAAGCAAAGAAGATCAAATAGATATTTACAGATCCGAACCTTATGTTTATAGTCAAATGACTTCTGGAAGAGATGCCCCAGTTCCGGGAGAAGGGAAAAATTCATGGTTAACAGGAACCGCAGCTTGGTCATTTGTTGCTTTATCTCAAAATATTCTTGGCGTTCAACCAGACTATGACGGAATAATAATTGACCCATGTATCCCGAGCAGCTGGAATGAGTTTAGAGTAGTTCGTAAATTCAGGGGGGATACGTTTGAGATTAATGTAAAGAATCCAAATAATATTTGTAAAGGAGTTGCACAGTTAAAAATTGATGATAAATTGATTTCCGGAAATAAAATACCGATTTTTAATGATGGTCAATTGCACAAGGTAGAAGTTTTATTAGGGAAATGAAAAAAAAAAAATCAATAAATAGCAAAGAATTAAAAGTAACTAGTATAACATTATCTCCGAGAAAAAAGAAAATATTTTGGGTGATCACTTTTCTTTTTCCAATTCTATTGTTTTTAATACTTGAGTTATCTCTCAGGGTATTGAATTATGGAGGTAATCTTGATTTATTTATTGATGGTCCAGTTGGTTATGAAGAGTATAAAAGATGTAACCCTAATGTTGCAAGAAGATATTTTAGCTCTGAAGAATCAGTTCCTACACCACCCCTTCAACTATTCTTAAAGAACAAACCGCAAAATGGTAAAAGAATTTTTGTTCTTGGCGGATCTTCGGCTGCAGGATTTCCTTATAGCAACAATTTGTCATTCCCAAAATTGCTCGAATCACGATTAGCTTTAGCTTACCCTAAAAATAATATTGAAGTTATTAACGTTGCGATGGCTGCGATTAATAGTTATTCTTTACTAGATATGGTCGACGAAGTATTAGAAGAATCGCCAGATGCTGTTTTAATATATGCTGGGCACAATGAGTTTTATGGAGCTTTGGGTGTTGGTTCTGTTCAATCACTCGGCAGCTGGAGAGGGCTTATTAGAACCTATTTGAAGTTACATAAAGTAAAATCCTTCTTAATGATTAAAGATTTTATTATTTGGATAAAAACTCAAATTGGTGAAACTCTTATAGACACAAAAGAGGGTAATCAATCCAGCACTTTAATGGCACGAATTGTAAGTGAACAGACTATTCCGTTAGATAGTGATCTTTATTCAAAAGGCAAAGAACAATATTTAGAAAATATGGAGTTGATCTTAGGAAAAATAAAAGAAAAAAACATCCCTGTGCTCATTGGCGAATTAGTAAGCAATATTAAAGATCAAAAACCATTTGTTTCTGTTAAAGATGAAGCTGGACAAAGTGCAGAATCATTTTTTAAAAGTGCTAAAATTGCAGAAGAGGAAAACGATTTTATTTCTGCCAAGGAAAATTATTTAAAAGCAAAAGATTTTGATGCATTGAGATTTAGAAGTACAGAAGAATTTAATGAAATTCTCCATAGTCTCTCCGATACATATGATGTTCCTATAGTTCCTTTGCTAAAGTATTTTACAAATGCTTCCCAAAATGGAATTTATGGAAATAATTTATTTCTTGAACATCTACATCCAAATAAAGAGGGGTATAATTTAATTTCTAAGGCTTTTTTTGAGGCTCTACAAATAAATAATACTATTAAATTTGATAGCGTTAGTTCAGAAAAAATAAATTTTGATAAAATACCCGGATATACAGATTTAGATAGTGTATACGCCAGCTTGGTTATAAAACATCTTAAAGGTGGGTGGCCGTTTAAAAGTAAAAATACTGTGAATATGTTTTTCCAAACTTTTAAACCCAAAAATAAACTTGAAGAAATATCTTTCAAAATAATGATAGAAAAGAACTATAATTTGGAATCCGGTCATATGGAACTTGGTGAATATTTTGAAAGTATCAGAAATCCGGAAGCGGCATATTTGGAATATTCAGCACTAATACACTCAATACCTTACGAAATATTGTTTTATGAAAAAGCTGCAAAAGTATTGCTTGAGCAAAAAAAATATGATATGGCAGTACAATTATTGCTAAAAGCCAACAACTTTAAGAAATCAGATTTTGCCTATAAATGGCTTGGACAAATTGCACTTATGAATAAGAACTTTAATGTAGCGATTAAGTACTTATTAGAGGCAAATCACAATGATGACCAAGTTTTATTTAATTTAAGTAGATCATTTTACTACATAAATAAAAAAGCAGAAGGTGATAAATATTTTACTATGCTAACCCAAAATCATCCAAAATCAAAATATACTTCCTACTTGCTAAAACTGAGAGCTTTGCAAAAATAGAATAAGAGATTCAATAAGGGTATATGTTTACATTATTTTATTAAGTAAATGAAAGAATTATTACCAAAAATCAGTTAAATAAAGTATGATAAAATAATTGCGATAATATTAAAACAAAATTGGACTTGACATATTATTTTCAAATCATTACATTGAATAAAAATAATATCAAAAAATGTACAAAGTTTTTAACAAAAAATATAAATTACTAACGATTGCACTTATTTTAGGGATTGCAAATTTACACATTATTGCAAGTTCTACTTGTGAGATGGTGGCTGATCATTCATGCTCAATGGAAACCGGTTCTGATATGACTGCGGTTGCTGAACAAGATAATGATTCATGCTGTTCAACTAAAGAAAATACTAGTGATTTACCCGTTCAAAAAACTTTTACAAAAAATCTAAATGAATGTAATTGTTTTCATTATTTAGATAACACCACCGACTTAATTATTTCAAAAACGGAAAAAGATTTTTCTTCTTTTAAATTAATTGCAACATTATTACCGCAAACACAAATAAGTAATAAGAATGCACAATTTTACTTTGATAGAAATCTAAACCCGAATTCACAATCCATACCGATTTACCTTATCTCACATTCATTTCTGATTTAGATAAACAATTCTTTACGCTCGTTCAGGGCAATTAAAATTATTTATAGTTAAGCAAAATTATTCTGATGGTATAATTTCTTATTGTCATGCTAAATTTATTTCAGCATCTGCCAATAAAGAGAAATTAGATTCCGGCTAAAAGCATACTGGAGTGTCAACAATTTTCCCAATAACTATTCGTAATTAAATCTGCCCTTCAAATTTTAACAAAATCTATAATTTGTTTTGAGGAAAAGATGTTCTCTAAAACCATAATACTATTGGTGATTTTTTTATTATCAATACTTACAATACAAGCTCAGCAGAATAATGAGAATCTTGAACAATTAATTCAAGAAGCGATTAAAGTTAGCCCCAAAATTAAAATGTTAAATGCAAAGCTGGGAATTGTTTCTTCTAGAATTGCACAAGGCACAAACTTGCCTGACCCAGTTCTTACTTTAGGATTAATGAATATGCCCACGAATACATTTTCATTTACGCAAGAGCCTATGACCGGAAAAATGATTGGCTTAACTCAATCAATTCCATTTCCAGGCGGCTTAAGCGCCGCGGCCAATGTTAAAGCTGTTGATACGCTTATCGTTAATCAAGAAATAACAGATTTGAAAAACGAAATTCGGAAAGATGTTTCTAATCTTTATTATGATATAGAATTAACAAGAGAGAAAATAAAATTTACGCAAATGGGTAAGCAATTATTTGAGCAAATTTCAGAAGTCGTAAAAACAAAGTATGAAGTTTCTAATGCGAGTTTTCAAAATTTAATACAGACTCAAGTTCAGCTAACTAGATTGAATGATAAGCTTGAAAAACTTTATGGCGAAGAAAACTCAAATTCGTCAATGCTAAATACTTTTTTGCAAAGAGATGAAAATTCTGAAATATTAACCAATAATATTGATTCAATAAATCATATTTCGTTGAATCTAAATTCACTAGTAAATGAAGCAAGTTCATTTCGTCCTTATTTAAAAGGGATAAAACTGGCTGAACAAAAATCTAAATTTCAGGAAGCTGAAGCTGAATATTCTTACTATCCAAATTTTCAACTTGGAGTTCAATACTCCCAGAGAGATTACAGCAAACTAACCGGAATGGATTATACAGATTTTCTTTCCGTGGTTGTTGGAATTACTCTTCCCTTAAATTATGGTGGTAAAAATTCATCAAAAGTTAATGAAGCAAAATACCAGCAAATGTTTTATCAAGAACAGTATAATTCTTCAATACAGACAATTCAGCAATCACTTAATAAAATTATTGCAAAGTTAATTGAATTGGAAAAACGAGAAGCTATAATTTCAAAAACTCTTTTGCCCCAAGCGGAGCAATCGTTAAGTACAGCTTTGAGTGATTACCATGTTAATAAAATTGATTTTGTAAATGTTGTAAACGCAGAAAATGAAATTATTAATATCAAAATGGATTTAGCAGAAATAAGAACTAACTATAAAAAAAATGTTTCTGAATTAGAGTTTTTAATCGGAACTAAATTACCAAGTAGTGATCATGGAGATTTAAAATGAAAAGTAAAATAATTGTCTATTCCATTTTAATAGTCTTTGGAATTTTGATTGGATTTGGTGCAACCCACTTTTTGTCAACTAGCAAACAACCCAATGTTATTAGGACTGAAAACGAAGAAACACTATACACTTGCGGAATGCACCCAAATATAATTGAAAAAGAACCTGGCACTTGCCCTATTTGTGGAATGAATCTTACGCCAATTAAAACTACTTCTAAGAAATCAAAAGATATTTCAGGTGAAAGAAAAATATTATACTGGCGCGCCCCTATGAATCCCAATGAAGTTTATGATTCACCTGGAAAATCCAAAATGGGAATGGATTTAGTTCCGGTTTATGAAGATGAAGGAAATGCCAGCGGTGTAGTAACCGTCGATGGTTCAGTTCTGCAAAGTATGAATGTTAAAGTTGAGTTTGTAAAAAATAGAAAGATGGATTCATCAATCTATACAAACGGAATTGTTACAACAGATGAGAGAAATGAGTTTGCGGTTACCACCAAAATAAGCGGCTGGGTTGAGAAATTGTATGTTAATTATACAGGACAAGAAGTTAAGAAGGGGCAAAAATTAGTTGATATTTATTCACCGGAACTGGTTGCCGCACAGCAAGAGCTAATTAGTACGTTACAAATGAAGGACAAAATACAAAACCTAAGCAATGAGGTCATAATAAAAAATTCTGTTAGCAAATTAGAGTTATTTGATATAAGCAAAACCACAATTGATAAAATAATTTCAACGAAAAAAGTTGAAAAATATTTACCGCTTTTCGCTCCCTTTGATGGAACCGTTCTCACCAAAAGTATTATTGAGGGGGAAAAAATAAAAGAAGGTATGGAATTGATGAAAATAGCAAATTTGGATAATCTTTGGCTAAAAGCAGATATTTATGAAAGTGACTTAAACCTAATAAATATTGGCTCTTCAGCCGAAGTCAAATTTAATTATAATCCTGGAAAAATATATAAAGGGAAAATATCATTTATTTATCCAACAATTAATTCAAAGACAAGAACTGCTTCGGTTCGGATTGATTTGAATAATAAGGATAATGATTTAAAACCGGCAATGTTTGCAAATGTTGAAATAAAAAGCAAAGTAAAGGATGAAGCTATAGCTGTTCCGGAAACAGCATTAATAAGAAGCGGTAAAAAAAATATCATAGTACTTGCTTTAGGCGAAGGTCAATTCAAACCGGTTGAAGTTACCATCGGTAATTATTCAGATGGATACTATCAAGTTTTAAGTGGAATCAAACTGAATGATAAAATTGTTACATCCGGACAATTTATGATTGATTCTGAAAGTAATTTAAGATCAGCAATCAATTTATTCTCCACTAATGCTGAAGCAAAAACACCAGAAATGAGTGATGCTGAAATGAAAAATATGGATTCTGCAGAGAAATCTAATTTAGAAGCACACAATAATAATCTTAATAATTCTATTGTGCACGATGGTGTTATTGATTTGGAAGCAATAGATAAAAATAATGATGGAAAAGTTTTTCAAGATCCAATGGATTGGAATGTTATTTCTGACAAGGCCGGAAGATGTCCACTTTGTAATATGATTTTAGAAGAAGTGACAATTAATGAAGCTAAGAAAAATCTTAGAGAAAATGGATTTGAATATAAATAATTAGGTAATTGTCATTCTGAGGAGTCGCTTCTTTATAGTGACGACGTGAGAATCATACAAACAAATGGATTTAATATGCAAACAAATGAAAATCAAAAAGAAAGTTTTATTTCTAAAATAATTGAGTGGTCAATAAATAATAAAACTATGGTAATCATTCTTACCGCTGTTTTAATTGCTGCAGGAATTTATTCATTAAAAAATATTCCATTAGACGCACAACCCGATTTAAGTGATGTTCAAGTTATAATTTATACGGAGTATTCCGGTCAAGGACCGAGAATAGTTGAAGATCAAGTTACTTATCCGATGACAACTAAAATGCTTTCTGTACCATTTGCAAAGGTAGTTCGCGGATATTCGTTCTTCGGTTTTTCAATGGTTTATATAATATTTGAAGATGGCACCGATATTTATTGGGCAAGAAGCCGCGTGTTGGAATATTTAAGTTCACTTCAAAAAGATTTGCCAACAGGGGTTTCACCCACACTTGGTCCGGATGCAACTGGCTTAGGCTGGGTTTATCAATATGTTTTACAATCTGATAATCATAATCTGCAAGAGCTAAGATCCATTCAAGATTGGTTTTTGCGATACGAGCTTTCATCTCTGAAAGGCGTTTCTGAGGTTGCCAGTATTGGCGGATTTGTAAAACAATATCAAGTTAATGTTGATCCAAATAAATTAGCTTCTTATGGAATTCCGTTAAGTAAACTGAAATCAGCTATTAAGCAAAGCAATAATGATGTTGGCGGTAGACTTTTAGAAATAAGCGAAATGGAGTTCATGGTTCGCGGTTTGGGTTACATAAAAAGTGTTGAGGATTTAAAGAAAATTGTAATTGGAAACTCAGCTGAAACGGGAACGCCAATATATATGGAGAATGTAGCCAATATTGATATTGGTCCGGAATTAAGAAGAGGCATTGCCGATTGGAACGGAGAAGGTGAAACAGTTGGCGGTATTATTGTTATGCGTTATGGCGAGAATGCTCTTGATGTTATTAATAGAGTAAAAGAAAGAATTGAAGAGTTAAAAAAATCTTTACCTGATGGAGTAGAAATTATTCCTTCTTACGATAGATCAGAACTGATTAATTCTGCAATAGATAATTTGAAAAATACGTTAATAGAAGAAAGCTTTATAGTTGCACTAATTATTATTCTCTTTCTTATGCATGTGCGCAGTTCATTGGTTGCTATTTTCACTTTGCCTGTAGCGGTTCTTGCTGCTTATGTTATTATGTACTATCAAGGAATAAATGCAAACATAATGTCGCTTGGTGGAATTGCAATTGCAATTGGAGCTATGGTTGATGCTGCAATAGTCATGGTTGAAAACGCTCACACTCATATTGCGCATGAGCAGCAGCTTCCTGAAGAAAAACGAAAACCTCATTGGGCAACTATTCTAGAATCTGCAAAAGAAGTTGGTCCGTCAATTTTTTATTCTCTCTTAGTTATTACCGTTTCTTTTTTACCGGTATTTACTTTAGAGCAGCAAGAAGGAAGATTGTTCAAACCTCTCGCCTTTACAAAAACATATTCAATGGGAGCCGCCGCAATATTGGCTGTAACTATTGTTCCGGTTTTATTAGGATTTTTTGTAAGAGGCAAAATGCGAACGGAGGAAGAAAATCCCTTAACAAAAATTCTTTCAAAAATATATCATCCGGTTGTTGATTTTGTTATGAAAAAGAGATGGTATGTTATTGCTGCCGCCTTCATTGTGGTTTTGGTTACGTTTATTCCTTATTCAAAAATTGGTTCTGAATTTATGCCTCCATTGTATGAAGGTGATTTGCTTTATATGCCTACAACACTTCCGGGCATTTCTGTAACAAAAGCTAAAGAAATCTTACAGCAGACAGATAGAATAATTAAAACTTTTCCGGAAGTTAAATCTGTGTTTGGAAAAATTGGAAGAGCGCAGACGGCAACTGATCCGGCGCCGTTATCAATGCTGGAAACAACAATTCAACTTAAACCACAAGATGAATGGCGGCCGGGTGTTACTCCTGAAAGTTTGGTTGAAGAATTAAATTCAGCCATTCAATTCCCAGGATTGACAAACGCTTGGACTATGCCGATTAAAACACGAATTGATATGCTTGCAACTGGAATCAAAACCCCGGTTGGAATTAAAATTGCAGGACCAGATCTTGAGGTTCTACAGAATATTGGAAAAGAAATTGAACAAGTTGCTAAAACAATTCCTGGAACTAGATCAGCTTATGCCGAAAGATCCGTTGGTGGAAATTATATTGATTTTAATATTAACCGCCAAGCTATTGCCAGATACGGTTTAACTATTGAGGATGTTGAGGATGTTATTATGTCTGCAATTGGTGGAATGAATATTACAAAAACAGTTGAAGGTTTAGAGCGTTATCCGATTAATTTAAGATACCAAAGAGATTACAGAAACAATATTGAAGAACTTAAAAGAACTCGCATTCCAATAGCAATGGGGGGTACTGTACTTCTCTCCGAAGTTTCCGATCTGGAAATAAAGAAAGGTCCGCCTGCAATAAAATCAGAAAATGCGCGACCGAACGCATGGGTTTATATTGATATTAAAGATATTGATGTTGGCACCTATGTAAAAAATGCAAAGGAAGTAATTGCTGAAAAAATAAAACTCCCGAACGGTTATTCAATTATTTGGAGCGGACAGTATGAGTATATGGAACGAAGCAGCAAGAAACTTGCACTGGTTATTCCATTAACATTATTGCTTGTTGTACTTCTTCTACATATTAATACAAAATCTTGGGTTAAAACGGGAATAGTGCTGCTGGCATTGCCTTTCTCCATGGTTGGCGCAATATGGTTTCTGTATCTCGCTGGTTATAATATGAGCGTGGCTGTTTGGGTTGGAATAATTGCATTGCTCGGAGTTGATGCAGAAACAGGTGTAATTATGCTCCTTTATTTAGACATAGCTTATGAAAAATTTAAGAAAAACGGACTGTTTAAATCAATGGCAGATTTACGTGAAGCAATATTTGAAGGAGCTGTAAAAAGAATACGCCCAAAGATGATGACTGTTATGACAACAATGCTTGGGCTGCTGCCAATATTGATTGGAACGGGAATTGGCTCTGATGTAATGAAAAGAATTGCAGCGCCAATGGTTGGGGGAATAATGACGAGTTTTATTATGGAACTTACGGTTTATCCGGCAATATTTTATTTAATAAAAAAGAAAGAAGTAAGTAAGTTGATTAGTAGTACTTAATTCGAAGAATCATTAAAGGAAAATATTTGTAAATTATTGCTCTATAATTAACTTAATAGTACAAACAAATATGACAGAAAAACACATTATTATAATAGGTGCCGGCTTTGGCGGTATTCATGCTGCAAAAGAATTATTAAAGGGTGGAAATGAGTTAAGAATCACATTGATTGATGCGCGCAATTTTCATTTATTTCAACCATTGCTTTACCAAGTTGCGACAGCCCAACTTTCTCCGGAGGATATTGCCTATCCAATTAGATCAATATTTAAGAATAATAAAAATTTAACAGTTTTAAAAGAAAGAGTAAGTGCTGTTGATTTAGATAATAAATGTGTAAACGTGGAACGCGGTAATTTATTTTATGATAAACTTATTATTTCGGTAGGTGTAACTCCGGATTATTTTGGAAATGACAATTGGAAAGATTTAGCCCCTCCCTTAAAAACTTTAGAAGATGCACTAAAAGTTAGAAGAAGAATTCTAAATGTTTTTGAAAGAATTGAAGCAGAAACACTTCACCCTGAGATTAAACCTGAACCATTAAATTTTGTAATTATTGGAGCCGGCCCTACAGGCATTGAGCTTGCAGGCGCTTTAGCCGAATTGAGTAAACATACTTTAAAGAATGAGTTTAGAAAGATTTCACCAGAAAGAGCAAAAATATTTTTAATTGAAGCTGGTCCAGATATTTTACCCGGCTTCAAACCAAAGCTTATCAAATCTGCCGAAAAATCTTTAATGAAACTTGGAGTTACAATTAAAGAAAATGCACGCGTAACCAATATTGATAATGATAAAGTTGAGGTTAAAATAAAGGATTCTATTGAAATTATTGAAAGTAAAGTTGTTCTTTGGACTGCTGGAGTAAAGGCATATTTTGGAAATGATCTCTTATCATCCAAAGAAAAAATTCCCTTCGATAGAAAAGGGAGAGTTGAAGTAAACAAAGATTTAACTATTCCAAATTATAATGATGTTTATGTAATTGGCGACTTTGCAATTTTTAAAGATGAAAATAACAAACCAATACCAGGAACTGCTCCACCGGCAATGCAGCAAGGCACTTACGCCGCCAAGCATATAAAAGGCACAGCTAAAGAAAAGTTTAAATATTTTGATAAAGGAAGTCTTGCAGTAATAGGAAGAAACGAAGCTGTTGCAGATTTCGGTAAATTTCAAATAACTGGTTTTCCTGCATGGATTTTATGGGTTTTTGTTCACATTGGTTATTTAGTTGGTTTTAATAACAGACTTTTTGTGATGATAAAATGGGCCTGGAATTATATTGTGAGAAAATCTACTGCAAGAATTATTTATACCAACTATAACAAAAAATAAATTTGGGAGCTTTAAACAATTATATAAATCATAATGTTTATATTTATTTTTTTTCAGTTTTTTAATGTTTAAAATGATTTAAAGTACATAAAAGTAAAAGCAGCAATAAATAATTTAATATTTCAAAATATCTAAAAAATAAAAAGGAGTTATAATGAAAACATTATTAATAAATCTTGTCTTGGTGGCTTCACTACTAGTAACAGTTTCTTGCGCTGAGAAGAAAAATGAAGAAACAGTTCCTGATAAGGAAATGAAAAGCGAAACCCAAATGAAAGAGTATCAGCAAGAAAAGTCAGATTCGCCATTAGTGAGAGAAGGTATAATTGATGTTTCTGAAATTGATGTTAATAAAGATGGGCATGTTTACGAGTGTCCCATGGATTGGAACGTATTAGATGATAAAGCAGGTGATTGTCCAGTTTGTGGTATGAAACTAAAAGAATATACAATTGTAGATGTGCAGAAAAATTTGACAAAATATGGTTTTGAGTTTAAGAAATAAAAAGGACAAAAATATCTTAAATTTAATGATTTAATGATTAAAACAATTTTTAATTGTTACTTTTTTCTTATATATTGTACTATTATTCAAGTTTAGTAATTTAATAAAAGGAGAAAAATGAGCAATTTATTAGAAGACTTTATGGGATCAATGGGGTCTCAGGTAACAGATCAATTATCATCATCACTTGGAATTGATAAAGGTATTGCTGGAGCAATAATTCCACAAGTATTGCCAATGATTCTTGGCGGATTAAAAAAACAAAAAGATAATTTTGGCGGCGAAGCCAGAGTAGATCATATTCTTAACAAATATGGCAGCTCTAGTGTTTTAGATGATATCGGTGGATTGTTTTCACAAAAAGCGCAAGATCCAAATCCAGACCCAGCACTTGGCGGATTACTAGGAGATGCAGGAGTTCAAGCTTCAAATTTATTTGGAAAACAATTTAATATGGATAGCGGAACAGCAGCTAAAATAATTCCAATGTTAGCTCCATTAGTATTGGGATATTTAACAAAACAAAAAGATAGCGGAGCAGGCTCAAGCGGCATTGCTGCATTATTAGATCAAGATGGCGACGGAAGCGTACTTGATGATGTTGCCGGATTTTTGATGAACGGTTTAGGCGGCGGATCATCTTCAAGCAGCAGCAATCTTTTAGGCGGATTGCTTGGTGGTTTATTTGGCGGTAAAAAGTAGGTGAGTTATGAAAAGCGGTTTTAGAACATTTTTATTAATGATGACGCTGACTCTTATTCTAATTTGGGTCGGCGGAATTCTTGGCGGTACAACGGGGACCATAATTGCATTTGTTATAGCTGCGGGAATGAATTTTTACAGCTATTGGTTCAGCGATAAAATGGTTTTGAAAAGATATAAGGCTGGGGAAATTCAAGCTGGTCATCCTAGCGGATTATACGAGTTAGTTGAACGACTTGCAAATAAAGCCGAACTTCCAATGCCAAAAGTTTTTATTACTCCCGAAGCAACTCCCAACGCATTTGCAACTGGAAGAAATCCCAGTCATGCTGCTGTTGCTGCTTCCCAAGGGATTTTAAGAATTTTAAGCACGGATGAATTAGAAGGTGTAATGGCTCATGAACTAACTCATGTTAAAAATAGAGATATTCTAACAAGTGCTGTTGCTTCAACATTTGCAGGAGCGCTATCAACGTTGGGTTACTTTGCAAGATTCGGCGGAGATAGAAGAGAAAATCCAATGGCTGGAATTTTTATGATGATTGCTGCACCAATTGCTGGAATGATAGTTAAAATGGCTATATCCAGAGTAAGAGAATATGCAGCTGATAAAGGCGGGGCAGAAATTAGCGGTAAACCATTAGGCCTAGCCACCGCGCTTTATAAGCTTCAAAATGGAGTTAAGCAAATCCCAATGAGAACCGGTAAAGAATCAGATTCACATATGTTTATTATTAATCCATTCTTCGGTGGAATGCAAAAATTATTTTCAACACACCCAGCAACCGAAGAAAGAATACGCAGATTAGAAGAAATAGCTGGTCAAAAAATTCATTAAAAAAAGGAGAATATTATTATGGCACGAATTGAATCAGGCGCAATAAAAGTTATTGAAATTATTGGAATTTCTAAAAAAAGTTTTGATGATGCTGTAGTGCAGGCTGTTAAAAAAGCATCAGAATCTGTTAAAGGCATTTCTGGTGTTGAAGTTGTTAAACATAGTGCAAAAGTTGAAGGCGGTAAAATAGTCCAATATAAAGCAAATGTAAAATTGGCTTTTACAGTAAAATAGTAGAATGAAATATTTCATTCTTATTAGTTTTATTATTGTAAACTTTTCAAATGTTTATCCCTCCAAATTTATTAAAGTAAGTATTGTTGATAAAGATTATTTAGCAATTTACTTTAAAGATGGCGAGGTAATTTATAAGGATGATGCTAATGGCCCAAGTGCTTATTTGGGCCATGGTTATTCTGAAGATGCTGATTATCTAATTGGGTATGGAAATGAACTAAGCGTTTTAGATGCAGGAAACACTTATTCATGGACAATTCAATCCAGCGATGACCAAAATTATAAATCGAATGGTCTCCATCCAACTGAAGTTTATCGTAAATCTAAAGTTAATAATACAGATCATAATTGGAATTACAAATTAGATCATTGGATTTACCTCAAACTCCCTATTAGCTTAACCAATGGGGCCACTTACCAAATAAAAATTAATCCCAAAACAAATTCAAATATTTCAGAAACTCAAATAACTTTTAATATCTTTAAAGAAATTTCTGAAGCAATTCATGTTAACTTAATCGGATATACTCCTAATAGTCCAATAAAATCAGCTGATGTTTACATTTGGCTGGGTGATGGCGGTGCAAGAGATTATAGCTCATTTCAAGGTAACTCAGTTTGGATTTACAATGTAGATACAGAAGAAAAATTTAATGTGGGCAATGTTTCTTTCTGGAAAAAAAGTCAAAAAGAAGCCTCAGATCGCAACCTTATTGGCTCTGATGTTTGGACTGCCGATTTCAATGAATTTTCGACTCCCGGTAAATACCGTCTTATAGTAGATGAAATAGGTTCAAGTAATGAGTTTGAAATTAGAGATAGCATTTATTTTGAGCCGTATAAAACTTCAGTAAGAGGATATTTTTATATGAGAGTCGGACAAGACTCTGTCGGGATTACTCCCGTTCCGCGCAGACCTTTGTTTATTCCTGAAAAAGATCCCAAAGGATTTAAAGTTTATCTAACTGATCTTAATCCATTTCAGCCAATTTGGGCGAAAGATGAAGTTTCATGGGATGAACCACATTTTATTCCGGCTAAGAAATCAATATTTTGGAAACATAGACTTCCAGGAAATCCAATTAATTTAAATGCATATGGCGGTCATTCAGATGCATTAGATTGGGATAGGCATCTTGCTCATGTATCAAATATTTATGATTTACTTTTGCCATATTATTTGAGTAATGGAAAACTTTCCGAAGATAATCTAAACATTGCAGAAAGCAGAAATGGAATTCCAGATATAATTGATGAAGCAAGAAATGAAGTTGATTTTTGGCTAAGGCTCCGTGATGGAGAGGCCTATTCTCACGGCTTGACAAATCCATCAAAAGAGACAACAATTATGTTCCAAGCAGGTACAACTTCTATGGCTGCTTGGGCAAACGCTGCAAACTGTGCAATGTTGGCTGATTGTTTTAGAATTTCTGGAAATGCAGATTTGAAGGAGTATTATAAAAAAGAGGCAATAACAGCTTTTACATTTGCAGATAAACAAAAAGAAAAACAGCTTGATGAAACACAAGATATTGGCGATGCATCAATGCGTGGACGTGATTTCAAAATGATGGCAGCAGCATTTCTTTACAATTTAACTGGTGATATAATTTGGGAAAATATTATTGAGGAAGAAACTGAAGCAAAATCTCACAAATCCCAAATTGCAAATGGAGATAATTGGACACAAACTTGGGCAACTGCAGCTTATTTGTTCTCTCCCCAAAAAATAAATTATCCTGATTTATATAAAAACATGAAATCTTCAGTTATAAATCAAGCAATGGAAAATAATGTAAAATATATGTACCAACGCCCTTCTCGCAGATCATCTAATAATAATTGGTGGCAAACAGCAGAAAATTTACAGATGGTTGTTTTAGCTCATGCAATTTCCGATGAACCAAAATTAAAAGAAATACTTTTGCGCTCAATGATTTTAGAAGCTGATTATGGTTTAGGACGGAATCCAAGTAATATAATTGAAATGACTGGACTTGGTAAAAGAAACATTGTAAATTGTTATACCAGCGGACGCAATGATGGAACTCCTGGGTTACATCCGGGTCATACACCCTACAATAACCTTGAGCCTTGGGGAACAGCAAAAATGGAGATGGAAATCCAAGATGGTTTTCTGATAGAGGCTATCCAGATTGGGATAAAGGCGGCTGGCCTTACCAAGAAGCACACTTCAATTGCAGGTATTCTTGGGCAAACGGAGAATTTACCCCAAGACAAACAATGCGTGGTAAAATGGTTTTGCTTGGATATTTACATTCCATCGATTAAAAATCAAATACAACATATTTAAATAATATAGAATTTTTTGAACTCTCTTCTTTTTTAAAGCATTTAATCAATAGCTTAACAATTCACATCAATACTCCTAATATTTTTAGCAAACGAAGTATTAATCTCTTAATAAACTAGCAATTATCAAATATCCCACTAAAATATTACGTTAAAATCAAAATAAAAATAAAATAATTTAGATAAATCACTTGACATCTCAAAATAAATTTATATATTTACGACCTTTAACTTATAAAATAAGTTAAAAATTGTAATATGACATATAAATTAAGAATCTTAAGCTATTTTATAAAATAATAAAAGGAGTAGTTAATGAAAAAAAAGTGGAAGCAATTATAAGACCTGGAAAGTTGGATGATTTACATTCTGCTTTGCAAGAAGCTGGATTTGCAGGTATTACAGTAACAGAAGTTAGAGGTTATGGCAGACAAAAGGGACATAAAGAAATATACAGAGGTTCTGAATATAATTTAGAGTTCGTTCCTAAAATTAAAGTTGAACTAATTTGTCCTGATGATTCTGTTGAAAAGGCAATTGAAATAATTATTGAGCAAGGTAAAACCGGCAAAATTGGTGATGGAAAAATTTTCATTATTCCAGTTGAAGATGCTATTAGAATTAGAACTGAGGAATCTGGCGAAAGTGCGGTATAATTTCATAAAAAATAGAAATGTAATTAATAAATAATTAGGAGAATATTCATGAAAGTTTCAAAAAAATTATGGTGGCAATGTTTCTGCTTATCCCAATTTTTATTTTTGCAGAAGATGCTGTGCCAACAATTGAATCAAATGCAAAAGCAATTGCCGATGTTCAAACAAATGCTAATTATGTATGGACTTTAGTTGCCGCATTTTTAGTCTTTTTTATGCAAGCGGGATTTGCAATGGTGGAAACCGGTTTAACTCGTGCAAAAAATGCTGTTAATATTATGATGAAAAACTTGATGGATTTTGCATTGGGAAGTCTGGCATATTGGATTTTAGGTTTTGGTTTAATGTTTGGAGCTACTAGCACAGGCTGGTTCGGAACAAATGGTTTTCTTTTTAGTGATTTTGCAAAAGATGGCGATACCTGGTTGTATGCTTTTTGGATGTTTCAAGTTGTTTTTGCAGCAACAGCAGCAACAATTGTTTCCGGTGCAATGGCAGAAAGAACAAAATTTGTTGCTTATCTAGCATATAGTGTTGTAATTTCGGCCTTTATTTATCCAATTTTTGGAAGCTGGGCGTGGGGAAGTTTATATCATGGCAGCGGTTGGTTAGAAGGTCTTGGCTTTATTGATTTTGCAGGTTCAACGGTTGTTCATTCGGTTGGAGGATGGGCAGCTTTGGCAGGTGCTATTGTTTTGGGTCCAAGAATTGGCAAATTTGGAAAAGATGGAAAACCAAGAGCTATTCCAGGTCATAATCTACCGCTTGCTGCTTTAGGTACATTTATTCTTTGGTTTGGATGGTTTGGATTTAATCCTGGAAGTACAACAGTTGCTAATACCGATATTGCATTAATTGCAGTTACAACTAATTTATCAGCCGCCGCCGGTGCAACTGCAGCAATGTTTACAGCCTGGTTTGCTATAGGAAAACCAGATGGAAGTATGGCTCTTAACGGAGCACTAGCCGGTCTAGTTGCAATCACAGCCGGATGTGCAAATGTATCTCCTTTGAGTGCTGTAATAATCGGTTTAATTGCTGGAGTTTTAGTTGTTTATAGCGTTTTATTTATTGAAAGAGTATTAAAAATTGATGATCCTGTAGGTGCAGTTTCAGTGCATGCTGTTAACGGTGCATTTGGAACAATTGCAGCTGGAATTTTTGATGTAAATGGTTTTTCTCTAGAGGTTGTAGGCGTTCAAGTTTTAGGAGTAGTTGCTGCATTTTTATGGGTCTTTCCTCTAGCTTTTATTCTTTTTAAAGTTATTCAAAAAACCATTGGATTAAGAGTTACTCCAGAAGAAGAAATGGAAGGATTGGATATTGGGGAACATGGAATGGAAGCATATCCTGATTTTGAAAAAATAAGTTAATTAAACAAAAATAATAAAAATAATTACGGAGAAATAATGAAAACAATTATAAAAATAATATATGCCACACTTTTTACATTTGCAATTAGTACCTCTATATTCGGGCAAACTTCAGTATCAGCGGGAGCGGATTTTGTAAATAGATATATTTGGAGAGGTATAGATTTTGGAAATAGTTCAAGTATTCAACCTGGGTTAGCTTTAACAGCAGGAAATTTTGAAGTTGGGTTTTGGGGTTCATATCCGTTTGTAAACAGCAATACTGGAGCTGAAGAGATGGATTTATATGCAAGTTATGCAATCTCTGATTTTTCAATATTAGTTACTGATTATTATTTTCCTAATTCAGGTGGTAAATATGGTACATACAAAGATCCTGGTTCTCATACAATAGAAGTTGGTCTTGGTTATGGAGGCTCTGAAGCATTCCCTCTATCTATAGCGGCATATATGAATGTTTACAATGATGATGATAACTCAGTTTACTTTGAACTGGGTTACGGAACAGAGGTGAATGAAGTTGGTTTGAATTTCTTTGTAGGTGGAACTCCTGGAGGTGATAATGGTTTTTATGGAACAACTGAGTTTAATTTAATCAATGTTGGAGTAACTGCATCAAAAGATATAAAAATTACAGAAGATTTTTCACTACCGGTATTTGGCAGTTATATTTTGAATCCAAATTCTGAAGTAGCTTACTTAGTTTTTGGCGTTAGTTTAGGAATGTAATAAAAATTATAAAGCAGATACTTTCTAAGCAAAAACAACAACTTTAATCTAAATCCCCACAAGTCAATTTTATTTTTATACAAGATTGGCTAAGGGGATTTTAATTTTTGAAACATTAAAACCCCAAAAATAATTTGTTATCATATTTTTGCACTATTTAAAAATAAATTATATATTTCCGATTCAAATTCTTAAAAAATTAGGCTAAAGCTAATAAATAACATAATTACTGAGATAATTGTTTACAATAGGAGAAAATAATGAAAAAAATAGAAGCGATAATAAGGCCAGGAAAACTTGATGACTTACATACTGAGCTTGAAGAAGCAGGATTTGCTGGAATTACTGTTACTGAAGTAAGGGGATATGGTAGGCAAAAAGGTCACAAAGAAATTTATAGAGGTTCAGAATATAATCTTGAGTTCGTTCCAAAGGTTAAAATTGAGTTAATCTGTCCTGATGAATCGGTAGAAAAAGCCATTGAATTGATAATTAAATTGAGTAAAACGGGTAAAATTGGAGATGGAAAAATATTTATAATACCGGTAGAAGACGCAATAAGAATTAGAACTGGTGAATCCGGCGAAACAGCCCTTTAATAAAAATTAAAAGAGAATGGAGAAATAAATGCAAGAAGAAGTAATGAATGCAGTTAATAATAATCTTTTTACAATTAATAATCTTTGGATGATGATTGCTACGGCATTAGTTTTTATAATGCATCTTGGTTTTGCAACTCTTGAAGTTGGATTAACCCGTTCAAAAAATACTGTAAATATATTGTTTAAAATTCAATTATCCCAGCAATAGGGTTAATTACATATACACTTGTTGGTTTTAATTTAATGTACCCTGGTGAAGATTTTGCAGGTGCAATTTTCGGATTTGCCGGTTTTGGAATCTCAACAGACGCAGCCGGATTAACTTCAGCATATAATATTGGTTATACATATTGGACAGATTTTTTATTCCAGGGAATGTTTGCTGCTACTGCTGCAACAATTGTATCTGGTGCAGTCGCTGAGCGAATCAAACTTTCTTCCTTCCTAGTTTTTTCCGTTTTGTTTGTTGGAATTGCTTATCCAATAACTGGAATGTGGAAATGGGGTGGTGGGTTTTTGGATGAATTAGGTTTCTATGATTTTGCAGGTTCAACTTTAGTGCATTCTGTTGGGGGTTGGGGTGCGCTTATGGGTGTTATATTTCTAGGACCAAGAATTGGAAAATATACTAAAAAAGGAATCAGTCCAATTCCAGGTCACAGCATGCCGCTCGCTGCAATTGGAGTATTTCTTTTATGGTTAGGATGGTTTGGTTTTAATGGTGGTTCAGTGCTTTCAGCTGATCCTGGTGCAGTTTCACTGGTTTTGGTTACAACCTCACTTGCTGCTTCTGCAGGTGCAATTGCTGCAATGTTTACCGCATGGACATTGTTAAAAAGCCCTGATATAACAATGGTACTTAATGGAATTTTGGCGGGACTAGTTGGAATTACAGCCGGTGCAGATTTAATGGGTCCAACTACATCAATCATTATTGGTGCAATTTCCGGAGTTCTTGTGGTATTGTCAGTTTTATTCTTTGATAAAATTAAACTTGACGATCCTGTTGGGGCACTTTCGGTTCACTTAGTTTGTGGAATCTTTGGAACATTAGCTGTTGGTATTTTTGGAGCAAAAGCTGGATTTAATCAATTATGGAGTCAGGTTATTGGAATTTTATCGGTTGGTGCTTTTGTTGTAATTTTTACTGGAATATTATGGTTTGTGCTTAAAAAGACGATGGGATTAAGAGTTTCTCAAGAGGAAGAAATTGGTGGATTGGACTTGGGAGAGCATTCAATGGAAGCTTATCCAGATTTTGAAAAAGTAAGCTAATCGATATTCTTATTTATGAATTTATAAGTTTTATTTTAAGATCTAAAATAAGAATTAAGCTTTTGGGACAATTGCTAATTATTTATTAATTTTAAGATTAGAAAAGTAAGTGTAAAAAATTATATCCATTTTTATTATATTTGCATTTCTAATAAAAATTATTATTTTAATCGATTACTGTTAAACTTCAATTCACTCCGAGGCGGATCCCTCAATAAAATTGAAGTTCCCTAAAAACTGTTTTTAACGATCTTAGAATAGTTACTGGGAATTAAATTTCTTGAATTCATAAGTTATAATATAAATTTAGTTAAGGATTTTCTATGAAGAATAATTCTAAACCTGCAAATGTTGGAATGTACTACCCTGAATTTGAACATGATGCATGCGGAGTTGGTTTTATCGCAAATATTAAGGGCATTGTTTCGCATGAAATAGTTCAAAATGGAATTGAGATTTTAGATAATCTCAAACACAGAGGAGCTGTTGGGTGCGATCCTAAAACCGGTGATGGCGCCGGTATAACAGTTCAAATTCCGGATGAGTTTTTTCAGAGAGTCTGTGCAGATGTTGAATTGGATTTACCTGAAAAAGGTAACTATGGCGCAGGTTTGGTTTTTCTTCCAACAATTGCTGAAGAGCGTCATATAGTTGAACATGTTATTGAAAGTATTGTAAACGAAGAAGATCAATTGTTTATAGGTTTTAGAGATTTACCTACGAATCCCGATGACATAGGAGAAGTAGCAAAATCATTAATGCCAGTTTTTAAGCAGCTCTTTATTGAGCGAGGAGAAGAAACTCCAGTTGAGGATTTTGAGCGAAAATTGCTTGTAATAAGAAAACGTATCGGTCTGAAAATTAGATCATTAGATTTTGGACAAAAAAATTATTTCTACATTTGTAGTCTTTCCACAAAAACGATTGTTTATAAAGGACAATTAATGGCTGAGCAGTTAAGGGGATTTTTCCCAGATCTTAGTCAAGAAGATTTTAAATCTTCCATTGCTTTAGTCCACTCAAGATATAGCACAAACACTTTTCCAACTTGGGCATTGGCACATCCGTTCAGAATGATTGCGCATAACGGAGAAATTAACACTCTAAAAGGAAATAAAAATTGGTTTAATACTCGTGAGAGTTTGTTTGAAGGACAAAAGTTGGGTGAAGATTTAAAAAGAATTGCCCCAGCAATTGCCCCAAGCAAAAGTGATTCTGCTGCATTTGATAATGTGCTGGAATTATTAGTTCATTCGGGCAGATCTTTGCCTCATGCCTTAATGATGATGATACCGGAAGCAACTTCGGAAGATATTGAAATGTCTGATGAAAAAAGAGCATTCTATAAATATCATTCATGTTTAATGGAACCTTGGGATGGGCCTGCAGCTATTTGCTTTACAGATGGAAGATATATAGGATCAATTCTTGACAGAAATGGTTTGCGACCTTTAAGATATTTTGTTACCACTGATGATAGAATTGTAATGGCTTCTGAAACGGGTACACTACAGATTGATGAAAAGTTAATCTTAAAAAAAGGAAGAATACAGCCTGGAAAAATTTTCTTAGTAGATACTGAGCAAGGAAGAGTTATACGTGATGATGAAATTAAGAATGAAATAATTGCAAGCAAACCTTATAAAAAATGGCTTGATGAAAATCTAATTGCAATAGATTCATTAAAGGAAGAAGCTGAAAGCAGTATAACTAAAGTTGATGTTTTAACTAAACAGAAAGTTTTTGGTTATTCTCTTGAAGATATTAAATTTCTTATTAAGCCCATGGCTATTGAGGGGCACGAGGCAACCGGTTCAATGGGAGCTGATACCCCATTGGCAATTTTAAGCAAAAAGCCGCAATTATTATTTAACTATTTTAAACAATTATTTGCTCAAGTTACCAATCCACCGATTGATCCGATTAGAGAAATAATTGTTATGTCTCAAGAAGTGATGCTTGGCCCAGAACTGAATCTATTGGATGAAACTCCTTCACATTGCAAGAGAATAAAAATTGATGTTCCTGTACTTACTAACAAAGAATTAAATAAACTAAAAGCATTAAAGAAAGATTACTTAAAATCAGAAGTTGTTTCTCTTGTGTACCCAATTCATAAAATTGGTGGGTTGGAAAGAGCTCTCTCCGAAGTCTTTATTAAAAGTGATAAATTAATTGAGAGTGGAGTTTCATTAATTATTTTAAGTGATAGAGGCGTTGATAAAAATAACTTGCCAATACCAAGTTTATTGGCATCTGCAGGGCTTCATCATCATCTTGTTAAAAAAGGAACTCGCTCAAAAGTTAGTATAATTATAGAAACAGGTGAAGCTAGAGAAGTACATCACTTTGCAACCCTTATTGGATATGGAGCAAATGCTATAAATCCATATTTAGTGTTTGAAACTATTGAAGATTTAAATAAAAAAAACGAGCTTGAAAATGTCTCTTATGCAGAGGCGGAAGAAAATTTCCTTTATGCAATATCCAAAGGCTTGTTCAAAGTAATTTCCAAAATGGGAATCTCAACAATTCATTCTTACTGCGGTGCACAAATATTTGAATGTGTTGGATTAAATGATCAAGTAATACAAAAATATTTTACTGGGACAGTATCTAGAATTGGTGGAATTGGCTTAGATATAATTGAAAAAGAAGCTGGTATTCGTCATGAATCAGCATTTAGTGAAAATTTCATCCATGCTTTAGATAGCGGTGGTTTTTATAGTTGGAGAGAAGAAGGCGAAAGCCATCAATGGAATCCACAAACAATAGCGTTACTTCAACATGCTGTTAGAAGCAATGATTATAACATTTACAAGAAGTATGCTTCAATAGTCAATGATCCTGATAAAAATTATGGTTTATTAAGATCTTATTTAAAATTCAGAAACAAAAAGTCTATCCCAATTGAGGAAGTAGAACCAGCAAGTGAAATAGTAAAAAGATTTGCTACCGGTGCAATGAGTTACGGCTCAATATCAAAAGAAGCTCATGAGACTTTAGCGGTTGCAATGAATAGAATTGGGGGATTTTCTAATACCGGGGAAGGCGGAGAAGATCCTGAAAGATTTACCGTTGATAAAGATGGAAACTTAAAGAGAAGCAGAATAAAGCAAGTTGCCCAGGGTAGATTTGGAGTGAACATTGAATACTTGGTTAATGCAGATCAGCTTCAAATAAAGATGGCTCAAGGTGCAAAGCCTGGTGAAGGTGGGCAGTTACCGGGACACAAAAGTTAGTAAAGATATTGCAAAAACAAGAAACTCAACTCCGGGTGTTGGATTGATTTCTCCTCCGCCTCATCATGATATATATTCTATTGAAGATTTAGCTCAGTTAATTTATGATTTAAAAAAATCAAATCCTGAAGCTGATATTAGCGTTAAACTAGTTGCAGAAGCCGGTGTTGGAACTGTGGCTGCTGGTGTTGCAAAAGGAAAAGCTGATCATGTTTTGATAAGCGGATATGAAGGAGGAACAGGCGCTTCACCTTTAACATCTATAAAGCATGCCGGATTACCAATGGAATTGGGCATTGCAGAAACTCAACAAGTCTTAGTAATGAATGATTTAAGAACTAGAATCAGAGTACAAGTTGATGGCCAATTAAAAACTGGAAGAGATGTGGTTATTGCAGCGCTGCTTGGAGCCGATGAATTTGGATTTGCTACTTCTGCCCTAATTTCAATGGGCTGTATTATGCTTAGGAAATGTCACTTAAATACATGTTCAGTTGGTATTGCAACTCAAGATGCAGAATTAAGAAAACTGTTTGTGGGTAAACCTGAACATGTAATTAATTTCTTCTTTTTATTGCAGAAGAGGTTAGAGAAATTATGGCGCAATTAGGAGCAAGAAAATTTGATGAACTAGTTGGAAAATCTGATTATTTAACAAAAACTCATAAGATTGATCACTGGAAAGCAAAGTATTTGGACTTAACTAATATTTTACATAGAATAGATGTCCCAGTAAAAAAAAGCAACATATCATTCTGAGAAACAGCATATTCCTTTAGAAAAATCTTTGGATAACAGATTAATTCAAGCAAGTAAAAAAGCTATTGAAAAAGGAATACCAGTTAGGTTTTATCAAACAATTAAAAATGAGAATAGAACAATCGGCACAATGTTAAGCTCATTAATAGCAAAAAAATATGGATTAATAGGATTACGGAAGATACTATAACTATTGACTTTGAAGGTTCGGCCGGACAAAGTTTTTTGGCGCCTTTTTAAGTAAGGGAATTACTTTTAATTTGGAAGGCGATTCCAATGATTATGTCGGTAAAGGACTTTCGGGTGGAAAAATAAATATTACATCAAATGAATCTAGTAGTAGAAAAGCAGAGAAAAAATATTATTGTCGGTAATGTTTGTTTATATGGTGCAATCTCAGGCGAAGTTTATATTAACGGAAAAGCCGGTGAAAGATTTGCGGTTAGAAATAGCGGAGCCAATGTTATTGTTGAAGGAATTGGAGATCATGGCTGTGAATACATGACTGGCGGAAGAGTCGTAGTCTTAGGCAAAACCGGAAAAAACTTTGCAGCAGGAATGAGCGGCGGTATCGCTTATGTTTGGGACAGACTTAAAAATTTCAAAGACTTATGTAATATGGAAATGGTTAATCTCTATCCGGTTAAAACCAAAGAAGATCAAAAAGAACTTAAGACATTTATTAATAATCATTTTGCAAATACAAACAGCAGTGTTGCTAAAAGTATTTTAGAAAACTGGGATGAATACGTAAAAGAATTTGTTAAGGTATTTCCAAAAGATTATCAAAGAGTTTTAAATGATTCAGCAAATAATGATCAAGAAAAATTAATTACTGCTGAAATTAATTAATAAATATTGCAGAATAGGTAATAAAATGGGCGATGTAAAAGGATTTATAAATTATAAAAGAGTTGATTTTAAAAAAGAAAAAGTTGATAAAAGATTGAATCACTGGAATGAATTTGCAATTCCAATGAAAGAGCAAGAACTGAAAGATCAAGGTGCACGTTGTATGGATTGCGGCATTCCTTTTTGTCAATCAGGATGCCCAGTAAGCAATATTATTCCCGATTGGAATGATTTAGTTTACAGAGAAAATTGGGAAGAAGCTTATTATAGATTAGCACGTACAAATAATTTTCCGGAGTTTACGGGAAGGATTTGTCCCGCTCCTTGTGAAAATGCTTGCACGCTTGCAATTAATAAAGACGCTGTTACAATTAAGAATATTGAAGTATCTATAATTGAAAAAGCATTTGCAAATGGTTGGGTTAAAGCAAATCCACCAAAAAAAAGAAGTGGTAAAAAAATTGCAATAGTTGGTTCAGGTCCAGCCGGACTAGCCTGCGCAGATGAGCTAAATAAAGCATCTCACTTTGTAACTGTATTCGAAAAAAATGAATTCATAGGTGGCTTGTTAACTCTTGGTATTCCAAATTTTAAAGCTTGATAAAACAATCGTTAATAGAAGATTAAAATTAATGGAAGATGAAGGAGTAATATTTAAAACAAATACTGAAATTGGTAAAGACATTTTAGTTTCTGAATTGCTGGATAATTTTGATGCAATCGTTTTAGCTGGCGGTGCTGAAAAACCAAGAGATATTAATGTAGAAGGAAGAAATCTTAACGGAATTTATTTTGCTATGGAATATTTATCTCAGCAAAGCAGAGTTAATTTAGGACAAAATTTTAACGGGAGCCAAATTGATGCAAAAGGTAAAAATGTAATTGTAATTGGCGGCGGTGATACCGGCTCTGATTGTATTGGTACTGCAAACCGGCAAGGTGCTAAATCTGTTATAAATCTTGAGTTGCTTTCTCAACCTCCAAGTGAAAGAAACCCTGATAATCCTTGGCCGCAATGGGCTTTTATTGAAAGAAAATCAACTTCGCATGAAGAAGGGTGTGAAAGAAAATTTTCTGTTATGACAAAAAAATTTACTGGTCAAAATAACAAAGTTGAAAAACTTCATGGAATAGAATTGAAATTCGGTGAAAAAAATCCAGTAACTGGAATGCGAAGTATGAATGAAATTCCCGGTTCTGAATTTACACTTGATGCCGATTTAGTGCTGCTGGCAATGGGTTTTACTGGACCAGTTAAAAATAATTTGATAAATGAATTAGATATTGAACTTGACCAGCGAGGAAACGTTCAAACAGATGATAATAAAATGACTAATATTCCTGGAATATTTGCTGCCGGTGATATGAGAAGAGGACAATCTTTGGTTGTTTGGGCGATTAACGAAGGTAGAGAAGCTGCAAAAATGTTATTGAATATATTACAGTTTAACCAAAGAATTTAATTAAAATATTATCTGATTAAAAATTAGTAATTGGTGGAGTCGGATCATTTTCTTTAATTCTCTTTCTGCAGATTTGTTCTATTTCAAAAACATTCGGAATTCCAGTTAAATAAATTGTATCTGGAACATACCTGCTTCCGCTGTTTTTGGAGCTTACCATTCTTCCAGTTCTCATTTGTAAAGCTAAATTTCCTTCAAACTCATTTCCACTGACTTCAATATCCCCATTAAACTGTTCCCAATCAATTGATCGTACCTTCCCATTTTGAAAAGTTATTAAACGTAATGGTGTTCCAACAAAATATCCACCTTTTTTAATCAATGAGTAAATTCCAAAACCAAGCATGACAATACCTATTAAAACAAAAAGTCCAATAATAATTGCTGGTAATGTAATCGGTTCTAAATTTTCTGGACTAGCAACTGTTGGAGTTCCATTGGAAGTAAAGTGAACTTCTTCACCAAGAAAAAGCGGCCAGAAAAATGCATAAACAAAGATACTTGTGAAAGCAGTCCAAACTGTCCCAAAAATTATTATTCCAATTGAACTTTTAATAGGTTTTGCGCGATGAGCTTTTACTGAAAAATCGATTTTCTCTTGATCTAAGACGGTCAGCAAATTTTGTGGTATGTCATATTGGTCTAACATATATTCCAAATAAAATATAAAAATGTGTAATAAATATTAATAATAATTTAGCAGTTTTTTCAAGAATTTAATAAATAGAATTATTTTATCTTCGCAACTTTTAAAACATTCCATTTTCATTAATAATATTTTCAGGAAATTGCTGAATAATATCCCACAGTTCAATAATTTTTTCATTTTCGAATTTCAAAATATGTACAACGGCAATTTCTAAATTACTTTCAGTTTGTATATATGAATGCAAAGCAACAGAATCACCCTCGTGAAAAATTTGCCGAATTTCAAAAATTTTATTTGGACTATTTTTATGACTTTCTTCCATTGCTATCATAAGTGAGTCTGCATCTCCTTTGAAATACGCATTATGATGTTTGAAATTTTTATCAACGTATAACTCAAATGCTTTTTTAGAATTTCCGAAGGCACAGAGATTTAAAAAATCTTTGCTAATTTCTTTTTGTGTCATATTCCCTCTATCATTTTTGACATTAGTTTAAGTCAATCAAGTTGTTCAATCCAGTTTTTAACAATTTCAGAGATTTGATTTTTTAATTTAATTGCCTCTTCATTTGATTTAATTGTAATTACACATCTATCTGGTGCAGCCCATTTTATAATTTTATGCGGATCATCAAGTTGAATATTCTTAGGTTTTTCTTTCACTTTTGCATCTGTGTGCAGAACCAATTGAATATTTTTTGGCGGATATAATTTAAATGTAGCAAAGTGAAAATCAATTTTATAGCTTGGTGAATTCCATTTAATTTCTTCAACAATATTTTTATTTGAATTCTTAATTACATTTCGCAACAGTTCAACACCATCTTTTAAAAGGGTGATCCAAATTTTCCATAAATTCATTTACAGTAATTTGTTCTTTCATATAGAAGTCTGATAAAATTAATTTTTAAAATTTAATACTACTTTTTCAAATTCACTTTTTAATTTGGGAATAGCAGTTGGTCCAATTCCGTGCAGATTTAAAATTTCTTTTTCAGAATATTTTGATAATTTTTTAAGAGTTGTAATTCCTTCTCTTTCTAAAGCTCTTCTAGCCGGAGCAGAAACTTTAGAAAGAAAGCCATCTTTAGGTTTTTGTTCTTTTTCACAAATGGGGCAAGTCAGGCAATTACTGCTTTTATAATATTTATGCCCTTTAGAACAAATTCTTAGGGTTCTACTTTTCATAAATATTTTTCTTTAATAACACCAATGTGATGTATGGCATGACCAATTGATATATACCCCAAAGCTCTTGCAGAAATTTTATATTGTCCATTATTTCCCAAAAATTTAGATTGTTCTTCGTTGATATTATCAAACAATAATTCCATACTTTTTCTTACACAGATAAATTCACCTAATAAACTTTCCATTGATCTTTTTGTAACATCACAATTTGCGGCAAATAAATTTTCATCGGCTCGCGGCAACAAAGTTTTATCATCACCCCTTGCACAGACCAATGCCCGGAAAGAAAACACACGATCCATATCAATTAAATGCATTAGGATATCTTTTATTGTCCATTTCTCCGGTGCATATTTATAATTATGTTTTTCTTCAGGAATGCTTTTGAAAAATTCCTTAGCTGATGTAGTTTCGTCTTGAAATATCTCAAAAAAATCTCCATCATTAACAAGATCAATATATTGTTGAAAATACGGATTAAATTCTGATTGTTCCGGGCGTGTCATAAAGATCCTCCAAAAACTTTTTTTTATTTTCGATGCGAAAATATAATTATTCTTTTTTTCCTTTTAGCAAAGCAAAATTGCCATTGCATGTCCATGACCTAAACCGTATTCTTCTTTTAACCAATTAGTTATTTGTGTTGCTTTAATTTCAGATTTAATTTTTCCTTTTGTGGTAAATCCTTTTTTATCGGCAAGATTTTTAAAATCTGTGGGTGATTTTCCGGTTTTAGTTTGAATATTATCTAAATATGCTTGAAATGACATCTTAGTTTTCTTTATTATTAAAGAGAGATTTCAGTTAATCTATCTCAAATTTTCCTTAACTCTAAATTTTACAATTTTTGTAATTAATTTCAAAGGTAGCGGTTCATCTAAAGGAAATTGAACAGAACCTTTTGCGCCTTTGTAAACCGAGAGTTCTTCTTTAAATTTAATGATAGCAGATGGCGCAGGGTAAAATCCAATATGATTTTTAAAGCCTCCAAAATGGACTAAATTGCCATTAAGCATATAGGTTATAATCCCATATTTAATGGACTCTTCGGCATCTGGTGCCGCTTTTCTAATTGTTGCCCTAAGTTTTTGTAAAGTTTTTTGAACTTCATTAGGGAAATTTGCTATATATTTGTCAATACTGTTACGTTTCATATTTTTGATCCTCCATTATAATTTAGGAATCAGTTTTCGGTACTCTTTTACTTCTGTAAATACTTTTGCGAAAGTCATTTTGGGGTAACATTACAATATGCATTTGTTAAAACATTACCAAGTAAATATTTTTTAACTTATTTAAATTCAATAACAGCCCAGCCTTGTTTACCCCAATTTCCATTTGCCCAATAAATAATTGATTTATGGAATGATGAAAAAACTGATTGATCAATCGATGAAGTTTTACAACTGCTCTGCTATATTTTAAATCATGATTTGCAAAATTCTTTATATTTACTCTAAATGATTGTTGTTCAAAATTCAGCAGTTCAATTGATTCTGGGGAAGAGAAAGCAATTTTACAAAATACTTCTAGACTAATCATTATTTTAATTTACCTTCTTTACATAATGCGCAACAACAACTCCGGACTTAAAGGTATTTATGTCAATCAACATCAGACTTGATCTCTTATTATGATCTTCAAACAACCTTTTACCACTACCCATAATAATTGGATGCACTAAAAACCAATATTCATCAATTAATTCAAGTTTGGTAAGTTGAGAAGCAAGACTTAAACTTCCAATAGAAATATTTTTACCTTTTTGTTTTTTGAGGCTATGAATTGTGTCTGCCAAATTATTTTTACATAACTCGGAATTTTCCCAATCGACTTTTTCTAAGGTTTTTGAGAAAACAATTTTCTTTATGGAATTAATTTTATCAGAAAAATCAATCGTGCTTTTATCACTTTGCGGATCATCCTTTGCATTAGGCCAAAAATTTTCCATTAGTTCATAAGTTTTTCTGCCAAATAAAATTACATCAGAGTTACTTAGTAAATTTGTAAAAAAATTGTGAAGTTCGGCATCAACAATACCGGCGGTATGGTCAGCGTATCCATCAATAGTAGTGTTTATTGCAAAAATTATTTTTCTCATTTGTTACTTCCTTTATGGACTTATCAAACAGTATAAAACTGAATTTATTTCTAGATCTCAATCAGGAATTCAGATGCTGAATTAAAACAGTTTAGCATAAAAAATAAACAAACTTGTCATTCTGGGCTTGAGCCGGAATCTTAAATGCCGAAAAAGATATTCACATACTTGCTGGCTGCAAAATACTGCAGCGATTTCCTTCGGTATCAATGAATGAAACAAATTCTCCAACGCCTGGAATAGGCATTGGTTCACCCAAAATTTTTCCACCGCCATTTTTTATTTTTTCCATAGATTCTTTAATGTCATCAACAGAAATTACAATTGAAGGTTTATTCATAATTGCATCATCCATTTTTTGATAAAATCCGCCATTAATTGCACCGGGAGTTTTTATCATTCCATTTTCAGATGTTTCGGTTGTTTGAGCAACAATGTAATCGCTCATTTCCGGACCCAGCTGCTGGGTTTTCCATCCAAAAACATTAGAATAAAACTCTGACATTCTTTTTCGATTTTCTGCTGCCATTTCAAAATGCACTACTGGATTCATTTCTGACATGTTATTTCTCCTTTTCTTATAATATTAATTATTCAACAACCTAAAAGTTTTGCAATAATAAAGTTTTTAAAATAACTAACGAGATAATATATCTTTTTTAAGTGTAAAATGAAACCCTTTTTGTCTTTTTAACAAATTTCTAATTACCTAAAGCGTACAATTTACTTTTTTATTTTAATTTATATGCAAGTACATTTATTCCACATTCAAATGCTGCTTTTGAATGCAGTAAATTAAAGTCCTGTTTACTATCCAAATTTTGAAAAATGGGCAAACCTTTTCCTATCGCCACTGGATTAACAAATAGATGAAGCTCATCAATTAATCTTTCACTTATTAGGTTAGATACAAACTTGGCACCACCGTAAACAATAATATCTTTTCCGGACTCATTTTTTAATTTATTTATTTCTTGTATAAAATCACCTTTTGCAAGCTCTGTAGTTTTCCAATCTACATTATCCAAAGTTTTTGTAAAAATAATTTTTCTTGGATCTGTCATCTGTTTTCCAAATTCATACTCCGGATTATTTATATCTTCGGCAATTGTCAACCAATGCGGAATGAATCCTTGCGCTAATTTTCTGCCAAGAATAATTGTGTCCATAGAATTAGTTAATTCGGTAACATACTTTTTTGATATCATTACTCCAATTCCATGTAAAAAAATCCATTTCACCATTTGGTCCGGCAATAAATCCATCAATAGAAATTTGTACTTGTAATTTTAATTTACGACCCATTTTATAAATTCCTCATTATGTTAAAATTATCTTTTAATCTAAACATACATTTACAATCCAGTCCATGGGAATACCTTTTAAGTGCACCTTCTTGTAAATGAATATTTATATTCATTTTTAATTCATTAAAAGCTTCTAAATTCAAATTCTTTAAATTATTCTGGTGAAGATTCTTCAACAGCAGCTTTATATATTATTTCATATTTCGGATTCATATATGCAATTCCGAAATAATTTCTGTTATGTTTTACCGGAATTTGTTTGTTTAATGTTTTATGAGCATCAACTATTCCATCAGCAAAGGATTTTGCAGTTACACAATAAACTAATTTATCATTAATAAATTTTATTATTTCCATTTTATTTTTCTGCTAATTCTTTAACCAAATTTAATGCTTTAGGAAAAGCCTCCATAAAATATTCTTTGTGGTCATCCGCAAGATCCATCTCGACAGAAAGAGTAGTTTTGTTTTCTGTAGATTCTAAAATATAGGTTTCAAGCAACCCGGCCCATTGTTTTACTTCTTCACTCTCAAGATCTTCTTTCCCATCTTTTATCATTCCTAAATGTTTGAATGACATAATTTCATTTTCTTTTAGTTCATCAATTGTGCTGACCATTCCGTTTCCTTCGCTGCCTAAAAACAAAGTTCTTCCTCCAATTTGCCAATCGGATTCCATGTAAGAGCCTTCAGAAAAAGGAACCGTCCATTTTCTGTAAGTGTCGTCATTCCAGAGAACTTTCCATACTTTTTCTTTTGGTGCATTTATATGTACACTAAACAGTTCTTTAGGCATTTTGTCTCCATTATTTTAATTATTTAAATAAATATTTTTCATTATCCGTATCTAAAATATCAAACTAGATTTTGTCTTTTAATGGTAATTATAAAAATAAAAATTATTACTCCATATTCTGATTTTCATTGAGAATCATCCATGAAGTCCCAAATTTATCGCGGAGCATTCCAAAACGAGAAGCAAAAAATGCTTTTTCCATTTTCATAAATATCTGACCTCCATCAGTGAGCAGAGAATAAATCCTTTCGGCTTCAGCATCACTATTAACTCTTAATGTTAAATATGCACTGCGCATCGGTTCAGCATTCGGAATGTCAGCTCCCATAATAACTGAGTTCCCAAACTCAATTCTTGCATGCATGATGGAGTTCTTCCAATCTGGTGGCACATTTGTATGTTGTGGAGATTGGTTAAAAGTTTGCATCATTGTGATTTTTCCACCAAGATGTTTTTCATAAAATTGAAATGCTTCTTTACAATTTCCATTATAATTAATATAGGTATCTAATTTTATTGAATTATTTTCTTTCATATTTATTCACCTTAATTTCCTTCATAAGCTTTTTGAAAAAGATTTAAGTCTAATTTTTTCATTTGAAACATTGCATTCATTGCACGACTGCTTTTTTCTTTATCGTTTCCGCCAATATATTTAAACATTTCTGTTGGAACTACTTGCCATGAAACCCCGAATTTATCTGTAAGCCAACCGCACATACTCTCTGAGCCGCCTTCGGTTAATTTTTCCCAGTAATAATTAACTTCATCTTGCGAATCACAATTTATTATAAACGAAACAGCTTCATTAAAATCGAAGTTATGTTCTCCTTGACCGCTCATTGCATTGAATAGATTTCCTGAAAGAGAAAATTGTGCAAAGAGTAAATTATTATCATCACCGGAGTGTGGAGCGCTGAAAATTAATTTAGAATTTGGGAATATATTTGAGTAATGATTTACTGCCTCTTTTACCTTTGTGACCTTATCATTCACAAATAAAAGAGCGGGGACTATTTTTTGAGGTGAGTTTATTTTATCAATATCTAATTGCCATGAAACTCCGAATTTATCTTTTACCCACGCATACTTTTCACTCCAATCGTATTTATCTAAAGGCATATTAATGCTTCCGCCTTCCGATAATTTTTGATAGAGAAATTCAATTCGTTCAACCGATTCACAATAAACAAAAAAAGATACAGACTCATTAAATTTGAAAATTGGTCCGCAATTTAAAGCCAAAAATTTTTGACCTTCCATTTCAAATTCCATTGTCATTACTGTGCCTTCCGGCATTCCGTGATGTTCAAATCCTTCTTTGCCAAAGCGTGATGTTGAATTTATTTTTGAATTTGGAAAAAGGGAAGTATAAAAGTTTACAGCCTCTTCAGCATTTTTATCAAACCATAGGTTTGGGGTAATTGTTTTCATAAAATCTCCCAATCATAAAATTAATAATTTATTATTTCGCCAAAAGTTCCTCGATCCATTTTGACGTTTAACCTTGTCATCATCTCAGCTGGATTAAAATTTATTCTTTCATATTCATCTTTAACAATTTCTTTTGCTTTTTTCAATGATATTTCATCTTTCCATTCAGCTACTGTGATAATTATAATGTTTCCTTGTTCATCAATTCTTTTTTTAAACTTAAACTTTATCCTGTAAAAATCCTCAATTGTACTAATAAAATTTCTATTATAATTCATTCTTTCTGAAAATTCTTTGAAAACATTTCCGGGATAATAAATTTATCTATAAATATTTGTTTCATGTTTCTACCATTTTTTTAATAAATTAATTCTGCAATCGCTTCAATATTCTATTCATTACTTTTTGAAAGATGTTTGTTTTCTTAAACATTTTTATTTCAATAGTAATTCAATTGCTTTTGCAATTCTCTTCTGTTTTGTTTCTTCACTTTTAGCGTCAGTAATAGAAAGCATTATTGCTTTCTTTTTGCTCGGTGCTAATTTTTCATATGCAGTTCTTGAATTCTTATCAAAGGCTTTTTCAAAGTCCGGATGTAACTCTACGGTTCTCAAATCAATTTTGTCTAATTCAATACTAATTTCAAGCTCATCACCGCCTTTAACATTTGCATTTTTTTCTATTTTCAGCGCTCACTTACTTATTAAAATTTATCACCCATCTTACCGACCCACTTCTGTAGCTATAACCATTTAATTTAACCACGACCAAAGGCTTTTTACTTGGGCTTAATTTTTCAAGCAATGCGGGGCTTACTTCAATACCCGTATTATTTTCAAATTGTTGAATCTTTGTTTTGAATCTCATATTAACAACTCTGTCTGAATGATCAAAAAGCTGTTATTTAGTAAAACTTATCATCCAGTTAACTCCATATTTATCTGAGAAGTTGCCGAAGTAATCACCCCAAAACATATCCTGCATAGCCATTTCAACTTTGCCGCCTTCAGATAAACCATTAAATAATTTATCAGCTTCTTCTCTGCTTTCTGTATGAATTGAAATATGAATATTGTTTCAACAGAAACCTTAAATCCCATAGATTCCGGAGCATCCGAACCCATTAAAAAATTGTTTTTACCCAGCGGTAAAGCGATATGCATAATTTGATTTTAACATCCTCAGGTATTTTATGCGTAATTTGATCTTTTACATCGTCTTGCCCATTCTGTTCTGGGATATCACTAAATCGCGATACTCTTGAAAATTCTCCATAAAAAACTGATTTATAAAAGTTAAATGCTTTTCAGTTTTTCCTTAAAAATTCAAATATGGATTTACTATATTCATTTTTTATCCTTTGCATTTATTGAAAGTAATTTTTAATTAATTTTATTTTCTAATAATTAAATGAGTTGCATTTTCTGTTGATATATTTTCTGCACAATAATAACCCAAATCAATTATGTTTATGCCTGAAAAAAGATTTTCACCTGCTCCAAGAAGAATAGGAGAAATTGCTATATGCATTTCATCTATTAATTTTTCTTTTAAATATTGCTGAATAATATTTACACCACCACCAATTCTAACATCTTTTCCGTTTGCAGATTCAAATGCTTTTTTAAGCGCACTATGAATACCATCAGTTACAAAATGAAAAATAGTCCCGCCATCCATTTCTAATGATTTGCGGGGATAGTTTGTTAAAACAAAAACTGGAACATGATACGGAGGATTATCACCCCACCAGCCCTTCCAATTTTCATCAGACCAATTTCCACGCATAGGACTAAACATATTACGACCCAAAATCCATGCTCCAATATTATTAAATCCTCTTTTAGCAAAATCATTATCAATACCGGTTGTGCCTTCTTCTTTTCCCATAACATTGTTTTCAAAAGTCTTTGTTGGAACAAACCATTTATGCAGATTTGTACCGCCAATACCAAGAGGATTTTCAAGACTTTGCTGCGGACCAGCTCCAAAACCATCAACAGAAATTGTAAAACTTTCTACTCTTAATTTTTGCATTATTTCTCCACATAATTTATTTTTTTTCAGAAATACAATAAGATGATATTTTAGTAATCATTTTATCCTGATTAAATTCATAAATATCTGTTGCGTAAACAAAATCTAAACGTTTGCCATCACTTAAAAATTCAGCGGTTCCAATTACCACCACTTTATTTTTATGTGTTAAAATATCTTCCGTTATAAAATTTGTTTGTACTGATTTGAAATACTGAGCAGTAGTTTTACAATTTAAAATTACATCAGTTTTTCCTTCAAAAGAATTTTGTCCAATTATATTCCATTGAACATTTTCTGATAAATAGTGAAATATAGAATCAAAATTTCCAATTGAGAATTCTTGTGCAATTTTTTCTATTGGGGGATTCATTTTTTTTCTCTAAATAATTTAAAATATAGAATAAATATAGCAGATATTCTATCTTTTTCAAATGTGTAATTACGCCAAAGTTACAGGTTGATTGCGACAATTTCTTTTACTACTTTTTCATTATGAAAAATGTAATTATTTTAGTTCCGGAAACTGCAATTCCTGCTGCAATAGTAGATCCACAATACATGTTTTTTGCAGTGAATAATTTCTTTAAAGAAACTGGACACGAACCTTTCTTCAATGTTGAGTTAGTTGGGCTTACTAAAGAAGTGCAGCTAAATTTCGGCTCTGTCACAATTCATACAAATAAAACAATTAGCAAAACTAAACAAGCTGATTTAGTAATTGTGCCCGCCATTAGTGGAAATATTAAATCTGCAATTGAGTTAAATAAAGACTTTATACCTTTTTTAATTAAGCAGCATTATGGTGGGGCAGAAATCGCAAGTTTATGTGTTGGGGCTTTCTTATTGGCATCAAGTGGATTGTTGAATGGAAAACAGTGCTCTACTCATTGGTTGTTTGCAAATCAATTTAGAGAAATGTTTCCTGAAGTTATATTTGCTGAAGATAAAATTATTACTGATCAAAATGGAATTTATACAAGCGGTGGTGCAACATCTTATTGGAATTTACTTTTATATTTAGTTGAAAAATACACAAGCAAAGAAATGGCAATTATGGCTTCTAAATTTTTTCTTTTAGATATTGATAAAACAACTCAACTACCGTTTAGAATTTTTAAGGGGCAAAAGGAACATCAAGACAGTTTAATAATTTCAGCTCAGAATTACATAGAAGAAAACTACAAAGAGAAGCTAACTGTTGATGAATTGGCCGATAGATTTAATTTGGGCAGAAGAACTTTTGAACGGAGATTTAAAAAAGCTACAAAAAATACAATTATTGAATATATCCAAAGGGTAAAGGTAGAGGCCGCTAAATTAGATTTGGAAAAGGGAAGAAAAACAGTTTCCGAAATTATGTATGATGTTGGATATACAGACAGTAAGTCTTTTAGAGATGTATTTAAAAATTTGTAGGAATGTCACCAGTAGAATATAGAAATAGGTTTAATTAAATGATAACTTTTACTAGATCAATTCAAATAAAAATCTTTCTTGTTTCTAAATAATCTTAGAAATTGAATAAAGATTATCGCTTTAAAGCAATCCAGATTTAAAAATTAGTAAGAATTGAATTTTCAATTTTTATACAATCCTATAATCCTAATTTGGCAGATTTTTAACTTTTGTGTAATTAAAAGTAAGTGAAATACAAATTTGTTTCATTTTCCGGAATTTCATCATCCAAACCAAAGTATATTGCTCGCGTATTTTCGTACGTAAACAAATCGCCAAAAACTTCTTTAAATGTTGGAACTAACTTTACTTGTGCATTTAAAATACATGGCATATTGATTTGGAGTTTTTCTTTCCAATCAATTCTTAATGTACTGCCATTTTTTTGTTAAATAACTTGGCTCTCCCCATTTTAATGTTTCTTCAATTTCTGAATTTGATTCATCGGAATTTGCAACATCAATTATCAACTTTCTAAGATAATTATTTTTTTTGGTTTTATATTTTTAGGATATTTATTGAATTTTTCTTTTTACTGCAGGATTGCTGATAATTTTTACTTTACCTATAATTAAGTTTTTTCCTATTAGGTAATTTCTTAAAATCAATTTCTGATATTTTTGGTCATTCCACAAAAGTGGGAATCCAGAGCGTTTTAAAATAGATTCCCATTTCCAGAGGAATGACATATACAACTCAATGGTAGCCTCTATTTTTCTTAGACTATTTTGCTTCTTTTATTAAGAAAAAGAAATCTTTCTTAGTTTTAACTGTTTCGTATTAACTCAGTGGCGGACTAAAAATCTAATACTTTAAAATTAAAATATACTTTATCAAAAACAAAAACGGTTCAGATTATTACCCAAACCGCTATTTTACAAGTACATTGTTAATTGGCGTTATTTTTGAAGTTAATCCAACTTCCATTTTTTAGCTAATTCAGCATTGAGCCCGTCTTCGTCTTTTCGATTAGGTTCACCTTTTCCTGTGATAATTAGTTTATAAAGGCTATTTTGGATATAGCTTGTCCAAGCGTCATTGCATACATTATAACATTCGTATTCCGGAACCAAACCTTTGTGTGTAAAAGTAACTTTTGTCTTGTTTGCTTCAGTCGTAATGTCAAAAATCAGTTTGGTGTTCACCCATTCAGTTTGGTCTTTAATAAAATTAAAATGGTTAGCCACCACCAGATATACTAGTTTTTTATCAGGAATTACTTCAATGAGTTTTATTTTTATAAATGAATGTCTTTATAATGATAGAAAAAGGTCACATTAAGTTTATCAGTACTGCCTTCAATTTCTTCCGACCACCATGCACGAAAATCTTTAATGGCATTGAATGCAGCTTTGGTGGGTGTTGCATCAACTAAAATAGTTGATGTAAAGTTTTTATTATTTTCCATTTGGTATTCCCTCATTTCTTGAGTTTTATTTTGAATTTTCGTCTGAATTTTTATTAGTAGTAAAATGAAACAGTGTTGTTAAGATAAACATTACAAATAATATTGTTTATTTCATTTGTTAACCTTTCTACTTATTCTTGATTTAACTTCTTCTCTAAGTTTTGCAAATATTTAGTCCACGCGCCGGAACAACCATCATAGCATTCAATTTTTGGAATCAAACCTTTGTGACTAAAAGTTATTTTTTGATTTATTCCTATCTTGAGATATTTCAAAACCAATTTTTGTATTTACCCATTCATCAGGATTGTTTAAAAAAGAAAGATGACTTTCGTTTACTAACCAAACGATTTTTTTATTGGGGTTCAATTCAATTAATCTTTGTTTCGAATAATGAGCTCCGTCACCAGCTTTTAAAAAGAAAACTCATCACCTACTTTTTTACTAAAACCGGTTATTGTTTCTCCGTAAATACCAATCCACCAATTTTCAACACCAAGTAATAACTCAAAAATTTCATTCGGGGATTTAATTGTATTAAAGCTATATGTATAGCTGTTTTTTAAAATGTCTTTTTTTTCCATTTATCTTCAATTAATTCTATTATTAAACATGTATGTAAAAGTAATGTCTAAATCGGACACATTAAATGGGATATTTAGACTTAATGAAGGGTTGATTTAGACAATTATTGTATATATTTTTGAAGAAAAATTTTTTATGAAAAAAATTTTTTATGAAACATTTATCTATTCTTGTCCCTAATGGCGATAACAACCTAAGCAGCATTGTAGGTTCTTATAAAATTTTCACCAGAGCCAATACTGTTTGGAGAGAAACACAATACAGATCTCTTTTAAAATAGAGTTGGTTGGTACTTCCGGTGATGTTTCATTTCACCAAGGATTGTTTTCAGCTAAACCTCATACTAACATATTAAATGTGGTGAATACCGACTTAATAATTATTCCATCGCTAAACCACAACTATAAAATGGCAGTAGATGAAAATAAACTATTGATCAAATGGTTGATAGAACAGTATAAAGTGGGGACTTCCATTGCGAGTATTTGTACCGGGGCATTCTTATTAGCCTCAACAGGGTTATTGGATAACAAAAGTTGCTCTACGCATTGGTCCGCGGCCGATGAATTTAGACAGATGTTCCCCAAAGTGCGTTTGAAATCTGATAAATTGATTACTGATGAAGGTGGAATTTACACAAATGGAGGTGCTTACTCATTTCTTAATTTGATAGTTTATTTGGTTGAAAAATTCTATGATAGACAAACTGCTGTTTATTGTACAAAAGTATTTCAAATTGATATAGACAGAAATTTACAATCTGAATTTTCAATTTTTAATGGTCATAAAAAGCACCAAGATGAGATCGCTTTAAAAGCCCAGTTACACCTTGAGGAAAATTATAAAGACAAAGTATCTATTGAACGGCTTGCTTCAAAATTAAATGTTGGTAGAAGAAATTTTGATAGAAGGTTTATTAAAGCAACCGGCTTCACACCACTCAATTATTTGCAAAAGAGTAAAAATTGAAATGGCAAAAAAGAATTTCGAAAATACAAGAAAGACTGTAAATGAGGTAATGTATGATGTTGGCTACAATGACACCAAAGCTTTCAGAGAAATTTTTAGTCGAATTACGGGAATGTCTCCGAGTGAATATAGAAATAGGTTTAACTAATTACTCTTACTTTGCTATTCCCAAAAGTGTGTCATAATCTTAGAAATTGAATAAGATTACGAGAAAGAATTAAGATTAAGAAATTAGTAAGAATAGAATTTTCAATTTTATACAATCCAAGCCTTGGCAGATTTTTAACGTTGTGGTAGTTAAGAGTAAGCGAAATACAAATTTTCAATTCGTCTTCGGGAATTTCTTCATCTAAATCAAAAAGAATAGCGCGTGTATTTTCATACTTAAATAAATCGCCAAATACTTCTTTAAAAGTTGGAACTAACTTGCTTGTGCATTTAAAATACATGGCATATTGATTTGGAGTTTTTTCTTTCCAATCAATTCTTAATGTGCTGCCATTTTTGTTAAATAACTTGGTTCACCCCATTTTAATGTTTCTTCAATTTCTGCAATTGATTCATCATCTTTAGCGGTTTCAATAATTAGTTTTCGGAGAAGATTAATTTTTGGCTTAATGTTTTTAGGATATTTTTCGAACTTCTCTTTAACGGTTGAATCAGTGATGATTTTTAATTTATTCATAACATTTTTATTTCAAATTTCTTTTTTTTATTGAGGCTAAAAGTGAAGTAATTTCTTTCTCAATTCGTTTTCCTCTAGTCTGAACTGCCGAATTCTCAAAAGCAATGGCTGAAAGCAATTTAATAAAAGTGGTATCATTTTTTTAATTTTTGGAAGTCTTCATGAGATATTTCAAAATCCCCATAGTAAAAGGCATCAAGATCAAAATGCATTGAGAAATATTTCAACAATATTGGCTCACTATGAAGAGCATGGAATCGCAATCGTTCCTCCTCATATCTTTTATAATAGGGATATGATCTTTCATAAAGAAGTGAGATTGCATTCCTTAAACTGTCATTGGAGATAACTTCCACTCCTTTAGACTGCAACAATCCATAACCGCTTTTGTTTGGGTCAAAATGGGGTGTCACTCTCAAGATTGAAAAAGTCTTGAACAGAGAATCTGCAGGGTTATCATACTTTTCCAAATAGTATTTAATGTTTTTGCAAGCTGCATTTATATCATTCATATACTCTACATCGCTATTAATTTCCTTTAAGTCCAATGTTAGGTTACTGTGAAGTTCTTTAAGAATTTTAATCTCTAACTCATTTGTTTTTCTTTGTTCATTCCAATTATTTATTTGAAGCGCAATCAAAATTCCAACTACAACAAGTACAATTTCACCAATTGCATAACGGAGATAACTTGCTACCTTATTTTCTGCAGCTAATTTTTTGCGGATATTTCTAAAAAATTTTATCATTCGCTTTTCTTTTTGGCCATTCTGCTTCCAATCCCAGCTCCCAATGCTACCCCAATTGCAATCCAAAGTCCTAAATTGTCCGTAGCAATTCCTATTGCAGTTCAATTGCAATACCTATTGCCATTCCCGTTCTTTTTCTTTTTGATTTTTCATACTATTTTAATACCCTTAATTAAAAATTCTATTAACGAGGAATAACTCCAAGTTGCTGCATAAATTCTAAATTATTCATAAAATCTTGTTCTTGAGCAATTTTTCCATCTTTCATTAAAACAAGAGTTACTCCTGCTACATTAACTTCTTTTTATTAGTTGCTGGAATTCCGAAAAAATCTCCTGTATGTGTACCTTTAAAAATCCAATGTTTTACAATTTTATCTCCTTGTCCAAATGCATCTACTACTGTAAAAGTTATATTTGAAAACCCAGTCAGAAAATTTTTATAGTAATCTTTAAAGCCTTCAATACCAACAATATTTGGACTTGCAACCAGCGTAATATTTTTATCAAAATTGGTTTCGTTTATTAGATCAATTTCTCCCTTGTTAATTATATCATCCCAAAGAGGAACATACATTTTTAGATTATCAGCCAATTGTTTATTCTCTTTTTGTAACTGCAATAATTCTGGAGAAGGTTTATTACTGCAACTTATAATTGAGATTGATAATATTAGTGCAAATACGTAAATCATGATATTTCTGTTTTTTTTCATTTTGTGTCCTTATTTATAATATTAATTCTGGCGCTATAATTATACAAGCCTAACTTAGGCTACTTTAACATTTATATAAAATATTGTGCATTTTCATCGTAAACAATTGCTGTAGCTGCGGCATCTTTTGCAGCAAGCGCTTTTGCGAAATCTCTATCCATTTGTCCAAGTTCTTCCACAGTAGCTGAAACGGAATATTTTGTTTTTTCTGAATCTCTATTTTTATCTATACAGCTATTTAATGAAGTAAGTAATAATATGGTCACCGAAGCAAGTGCAAATAAAAATTGTTTGAATATTCTCATTGTATTTCCAGCATTAAAGGTTTTCATTCTGCTCTCAAGAAGGTTAATTAATATGGCATGGAACATTTGTCTTAAAATATTGGGCTTATTTAACAATATCATTTTAATAAGACTAATAGTCCACGTTATTAATTTACATATTATATATTAATATCAAAAGAAAAAACATGCTTTGTCTTTCTTTTAATTAACGCGATAATTTTGATAAACTGCTTAATGATTGAAATGGATTTAATAAGACCAGTTTGTTTTTAACTTTTGAAAATATATTTTATTTGCTGTTTTGCTCTTTAAGTTTTTTTATTCGCGCTTCCATTGAATTGAAAGTGGAACGAATAACAAAAGTAAAAATGCCTAATATAATTAGAATTGCTGAAATTGGAATCCAAAATTAGAATTAGTCCATGTGCCAAAGGATACGATTACTGCCATAATAATGAATCCAATAGACGATGGGAAAAATAGTTTAGCTATCATGTTTATATCTCCTTTTAAAATAGAATAAATTATTTTGCTATTGATCAATAACTCCATTTTAAGACTAAAACAGTATAGAAAAATAAAAACTGCACATATACACCAATTGAAATAAAAAAAAGCCGACCAACATAAATGGATATGCTATTATATTTGATAATGTTGTGTTTTTATAAAATGTTTTTAATGAAACATATAGGTAAATAGACAATCCAATCAAGAACGCAATTGGAATAACTGCAGCCACTACGCCTTGTGAACCAGATAAAAAACTTAAACCAAATGTTAAAAGCCTATATAAAATTGTAGCTAAAGTTAAACTGATTAAGAAGAAGGATAAATAATCGAGAGCAAAATATAGATGTTCTAAATAATATCTTTTTTAGTGAGAAATATAATTTTAAGCAGTAAGGCAAAAAAGGAACTATTAAAAATATTAAAGCCGGCTGGTTATACTTTATATGTGCATTAAAGCGCTCTGTATAAATTTCTTGAGTAACATTGCTTGCTTGAATTTCTTCATTGACTATATTCTGATAAATCTGATTTCTACCACTCAAACTCTCTAAGTTAAAATTAAAAATTTGAAATTGTGAAGTAGTTAAAATTGGAATTACCAAAAAGAATACGAAATTTATAATAAAATAAAGTTTTATTGGCGGGATGTATTTTTCTTCCGAAGAATTAAAATGTAAATAAGTCAGATAGCCGGGTTTACTTATAAGAATTTTTAAAGTATTAATTATCCGGTTATCAATGCTGACAACTTCGGTAAAAAAGTTTTTTAAAAATAACTTAAATGATAGATTCTTATTTCCCATTACTAAATATACTAGTAAATAGAGTTATAATTAAAATACTTGATAAAAACCGGATTGACGATAAGCCCGCCGCACTAAATTAAAAGCTTACTTTATACGTGAGTGAAGTGACTAACTTTTAATGATTGTGCAAAGTTATAAATAATATATTAAAACTCTTTATTTGCTTATAAATTATAGAAGCGGAGAATAGGCTCACCATCAGTTGGTTTAAACAGTCCAAGGATGGTTATAATTGAACATGATGGTTCAGAGAGACCTTTATTGGATTTGATTAGTGAATCTGAGATAATAATTAGTGGAACCTATCAGGATACAGATGATCCAATTAATTATGTAAATGAGGATGAAAAATCATGCCTCAGGCCGGGCGCACTAATTATAGATGAAGGAGTAATTGTGAAAGATAATATTCTAGATTTCAAAACCGCGAAGTTATTTATTACCACAAGGTGAAGTAGTCATTTAATGATTTGTAAAACAATGCTTGTTGTTAAACAAGCATTGTAAACAAAAGTTCATTACACATAAATCTTATTCTATGTTTGCACCAACAACAGCAGCCATCTGCATCATATCTATAGTCTGACCTTCTTTCATTTTTGTAAGATCAGTAAGCTTGCCTGATTTGCTTGTGGATTTTGTTTTTTTGAAAATAGGTAATAATTTAGCATCTGCCACAATAAACTTACCTGCATTTTCTGGTTTGCCATTTGCAGTTTTAGTTTGAAGCTTATTGTCTTTAATATAAGCCCAAAGTTTTTGAGTGATCTCTGTTCTTGGAAGTTCTTTTGCTCCTAAAAACGCTGCAAGTTCACTTTGTAATTTTACCGGTTTCTTCAATCCTTTTGCTTCTGCCATTTTTTGACTCCTTTGATTTGATTTATGGATTCTTTATTTCATATTTTTTGTTCAAATATATTTTGAGCATATTTCCTTAAGCAATTAAATAACACTCATTCAATATATATTTAATATACAAAAATCAATTTACATCTTTTGCTATTTGTAAACAAAGTTGTTTTAAGGAAAGAGTTGATAAATTATATCGAATAAAATGAGAATTATAATAACTGTTAAAACAAATCTAACTGATTTGTTTTAACAATTGAATCAAATGATTTACCAAACAATGTTAAAACAGAATCTGCTATTGGCTTTAACTGTTTTTCAATATAGTGCTGGTAATCAAAATCTTTTGGATTTAATTCTGTTGGAATTGGTCCACGTTTAGTTATAAAATAATTTACTGTGCCTCTTTCTTGATTTATCATTCTTGCGGCTTTTACGTGCGGTGGCTGAGTTTTGGTGTATTGTTCAGAACTTTTTCGTAATCTCTTTTTGTAGACTAAATCAGATTTAAATTTTCCATCAAATAGATTTGATACAAAGCTTCTAATCCAATCTTCATAATCTTCTTCGTTAAAAATTTTGAGATATAACTCGTGCTGAAAATTCTTAGCTAATTTTGTCCAATCAGAACGGACGAATTCCATTCCTACAAAGTCAATTTTATTATCCACTAATCCAACGTATCGCTTTTTTGCACCACCTTCCTTTCCGCGCATGGAAGTTAAAATAAATTTTGTATAATATTTTTCAAACTCAATTTCCAAATTTGATTCTAACTCAAATTCATTTTCAATTCTTTCAATCCAATATTTATTTAAGTTTTCTGCAATTGTATTTCCAACTTTATCGGGATTATCAAATTTTGAAGTTACATGAACAAATAGGGAATCCGTATCGCCGTAAATTACTTTTACATCCTCTTTCTCTAAGAATAATTTGCTCTGCTGCAAAAGCCACTGTCCGGTTCCGGTAATTGCATCTGGTAAATTCGGATGATAAAATCTGCACCCATAAGAACCCATAACACCATAAAAACTATTCATTAGAATTTTAATTGCTTGGGAAAGATATTTATCATTGTTCTTTTTCGCACTTTCACGGTGCTTCATTAATTCGTTAATAAAATTTGGCAAAATATGATGTGTTCTAGAAAACTTAATATTTACGGGAGTATTTAGAGCTTTTTCATTTGATAAAAGTCTGGACAAAGGATCAATTTTAAATGTCTGAATAATTGAAGGGTATAAACTTTTGAAATCAAGAACAAAAACATTTTCATATAATCCTGGTTTGCGATCAAAAACATAACCGCCGGCGGAATGTTGAGTTGCATGAATATCTTTTACATTCGGCGCTACAAATCCGGCTTTATGAAATTTGGGAAGATAGAAGTGATCAAACGCAGCCGTCATTTGACCAAGCTGATCAAGAAATAAACCTGATAATTTACTTCTGGTAATAAGTTGATGAATAATTCCAATTTTAAAAAATATTTCAGAAACTAAAATACAGTCAGTTAAATTATATTCTGCCAATTTTAATTTATCATTTTCAAACAAAAAATTTATTTGATCAATTTTATCAGAATTACTTTCAATTGTTTTTCCTTTGCCTAACAATTCTTGAGCAACAGTTTCAAGCTTAAAATCCTCAAAAGAATAAAACGCCGAGCGCAAAGTCATTGGTCCATCTAAAACAATTCTTCCGCTAATTCTTGCAAAGTACCGCCCAGCATTACGTTGAGTAATCTTTGAAATTGAATTATCTCTTCCGATTGTGAATTTTACATTATTTATGATTGCACGTTCTGCTAAAATTGTTAGATCAAATCCTAAAACATTCCAACCAATTATAACATCTGGATCAAAGAATTGGATATCCTTAACAAAATTTTCTAAAATGTTTTTTTCGGTTTTATGTTGGAAAATAAATTCACTTAATTGCTGCTCCTCATTTCCTAAAACTCTAACAATTTTATTCTCTTTTTCATTGCGTGTAAAATGAATTGCATAAGAGTAAATGCTGTTATCTTTTACATTTGTCTCAATATCAATTGAAGCAATTTTTAAATTTGGGGAATATTCTATTGGTGATATTTTAGGATTTTTCAAAACTAGAGTCTTGTTTTGCTCTGTAAACTCTCCGACAATTTTAATTTGAGCATTAATTACTTTTTCCATTAAAAATCTTTTTGTAGGAATTATATCACTTTCGTAAGTCTTTATATTTTGTGATTGAAGAAGTTCGTTGGCTTTCAATAAATCATTTTGAGTGTTAAAATAAATAGCATCAACAGGGGTAAGCGAAAAAGATTTTAAATTTACTTGTTTTCTAAGATGAGAAAAGGGAAGGTTAATTTCTTTTACATTACGATCAATAAAAAAAACCGGTTTGTTTTTAAAAATTAATTTTAAAGTACCTTGATCTGAGGTTCCCCAAAATATTAGTGTATTTCTATTTTGATAATCATTCCATTCATCGGCAATTAAAAAGGCATTAAAACTAATTTTATTTTTATTGGTCATTTACAAAATAAAGTAATTGTAAAAATTCGTATTGTAATACTAAACTTAAACATTTATGGTAAGAAAAAATTATTCTAAAAGAAGTAAAAAAGACAATTGAAGAACAATTTTTTGTGAGGGATCATAAATTATTTATTATGTACTTATGGCAATAAATATTCGGGATACAAAAAGTTCTTGTAATTCCATTTTACTTTCTGGTCTGCTATTATTTTCTTAGTTTTCAATTATAAGATTATTTTATTTATTGAAATATTTAAGGAGAAAGAAATGGCTAACGCTCAATTTATGATGAACCTTCCGCCCAACGAACCAATAAAAAGTTATGCTCCGGGATCACCTGAAAAAGCTTCTTTAAAGAAAAGAATTGCTGAATTAAAAAAACAAGTAATTGAAATTCCACTAATTATTGGCGGAAAAGCAGTAAAGACAGGAAACATGGCTGATTGTGTAATTCCTCACGATCATAAAACTGTAATAGGAAAGTATCATAAAGCAGGCACTAAAGAAGTTAATATGGCGATTGAAGCTGCATTAAAAGCAAGAGATGCTTGGGCTTCAATGGATTGGCATGATAGAGCTGCAATTTTCTTAAAAGCTGCTGACCTACTTGCTTCACCATATTGGCGAGATACAATTAATGCAGCAACAATGTTAGGGCAAAGTAAAAATGCTTTTCAAGCAGAAATTGATTCGGCTTGCGAGCTTATAGATTTTTTTAAGTTTAACGCTTACTTTGCTCAGCAAATTTATGAACAACAACCACCTCATTCACCTGCTGGTATGTGGAATAAAATGGAATACAGAGCCTTGGAAGGTTTCGTGTTTGCAGTTGCTCCATTTAACTTTACATCAATTGCAGGAAACTTACCAACTTCACCGGCGTTAATGGGTAACGTAGTTTTAATGAAACCCGCTTCTAGTGCAGTTTATTCCGGTTACTGGTTGATGAAATTATTCGAAGCCGCTGGAGTTCCGGACGGAGTTATTAATTTTGTTCCAGGTTCGGGCAGACAAGTCGGCGATCCTGTAATGAGTTCACCATATTTAGCTGGAATTCATTTTACAGGAAGCACTCCGGTTTTCCAAAACATGTGGAAAACAGTTGGAGATAATATTGCAAAGTATAAATCATACCCAAGAATAGTAGGCGAAACTGGCGGTAAGGATTTTATTTTTGTTCATAAGAGTGCAGATTACAAAGAAGTGGGAACTGCAATGATTAGAGGAGCTTTTGAATATCAAGGTCAAAAATGTTCTGCTGCTTCTCGTGCTTATGTTCCTCAATCAATGTGGAATAGCTTAAAGAAGTTTTTAGTTTCTGAATTAAAAACGGTTAAAATGGGTTCGCCAGAAGATTTTACAAACTTTATGAATGCCGTAATTGATAAAGGAGCATTTGAAACAATTACCGGTTACATAAATTTTGCAAAGAGATCTAAAAATGCAGAAATAATTTCCGGGGGCAAGTATGATGATTCAGTTGGTTATTTTATTGAGCCGACCGTAATAGTAACTACAGATCCCAAATTTAAATCGATGGAAGAAGAAATATTTGGACCGGTACTTACAATTTATGTTTATCCTACGTCAAAGTACAAAGAGACTTTACATTTATGTGATCAAACTTCTGCGTATGCATTGACTGGAGCAATTTTTGCAAAAGATAGAGAAGCAATTGCCTTAGCTAATGAAATTTTGATGAATGCTGCAGGTAACTTTTATATAAACGATAAACCAACAGGTGCTGTTGTTGGTCAACAACCATTTGGGGGTGCACGTGCAAGCGGCACAAATGATAAAGCAGGAAGTTATTTAAACCTAATTCGTTGGACTTCACCGAGAACCATCAAAGAAACATTTGTTCCGCCAACAGATTATAAATATCCATTTATGGAAGAAGAATAAATTATTTGTTATAATGCCCTCAAAAAGAGGGCATTTTTTTAACTAAGGTGAAGTTTGTATTGAAAACAACAATCAAAGATGTAGCTAAACATGCTGGTGTTTCTATAGCAACTGTTTCTTTGGTTATAAACAATAACACAAGAATTTCTTCAGAAACAAAAAGAAAAGTTCTTAGATCAATTAAAACCCTTAATTATCATCCATCTCGATCTGCAAGAGATTTAGTTTCTAAAAAAACTGGAAATATTGGGTTTTTACTTACAGATGATCACTTTTTAAGAACTGAACCATTTTATTCAAAAATATTTCTAGGTACCGAATTCGAAGCTCGAGATGGGGAATATTATGTTTTACTCACAACCGTAAAATCGAATTTCACCAAGGAAGACTCTTTACCTAGATTTATTTTAGAAAAAAGTGTAGATGGAATTATCATTGCTGGTAAGGTTCCCCAAAATTTAATTGATAGAATCTGTGTTTTGGAAATCCCAATAGTATTTGTTGATTATGAGACTAATATAAATGGCCATTCACATGTTCTTATTGATAATGTACAAGGTGGGATTATAGCAACAAACCATCTATTAGAACTGGGGCATAAAAATATTGGATTTATTGGCGGAGATATTAATCATCCCAGTATACATGATAGATTTCTCGGTTACAAACAAGCTTTAGAAAAAGCAAATTTAAATGTAAATCCAAGTCACATTTTTAACAACACATTATATACTAATAGACAAAATGGATATGTTTTAGCAAAGAAGTTACTTGAACACAACGAAGGTATTACAGCAGTATTTGCTTGTAATGATGCTATGGCTTTTGGAGCTATGCAATATTTACGAGATAATGGAATTAAAGTTCCTGATGAAATTTCCATTGTTGGATTTGACGATGTTGATGTGGATTTATTGTTAAAACCTCCGCTAACAACGATGAGAGTCCAGAAAATGGAATTAGGAATAGAAGCTTTTCGATTAGTAGTTGAAAAGTTAAAAAATAATAATAGCTCAGCAAAAAAGATTCTTGTTCCGGTTGAACTGATAGTTCGCGAGTCAACCAAGCAGTTATAAAATAGTTTGTCCGAATTTAACTCTAATTATCTATTTATTTTAATGGATCTTAAACCGATGAAAATACTAGTTATTATTATTGGAATATCATTTGTTAATATTTATTCTCAGCAAGAAAATTATATTACTGATCTGCATCAGAAATTACTCTCAATTCCGAATTTATCAGTCAAAAGTATTGATGCTGATTCCCACTTCTCAGAAGCTTTTGAAATTTTTATTTTTCAGCCCCTCGATCATCTTAATCCCAATAACGGACCAAAATTTACTCAGCGTATTTATCTACATCACATTGATTTTGATAAGCCAATGGTTATGGAAACCGATGGATATGCAATCAACTCAAAGAGAAAAACAGAATTAGCAAACATTCTAAAATGTAATGAGTTAATTGTTGAGCATCGATATTTTGGTGAATCAAAACCTGATAGTATGATTTGGAAATATTTAAATACAGCCCAAGCTGCTGCTGATCATAATAGAATTGTGGAAATTTTTAAACCTATTTACAATAGCAAATGGATTAATACCGGAATTAGCAAAGGCGGACAGACAACTATATTTTTTAAATATTATTATCCCAATGCTGTTGATGTTTGGGTTCCTTATGTTGCGCCGCTTAATTTGGAACAAGAAGATCACAGACTTAATGCATTTTTTGAAAAAGTTGGAACAGAAGATTGCAGAGAAAAAATTAAAAAGAATTTCAGAGGGCTTTGTTGGAAAACAGAGATACAATTTTACCACTGCTAAAAAAGCATATGGAAGAAAAAAAAATATACATTCCACTTGGTCTTGAAAAAACATTTGAATATGCAGTTTTGGAATATGAATTTGCATTTTGGCAGTGGGGAAAGACAAACTGCGAGGATATACCAGAACCGGAGGCATCACCAGAAATTTTGTTTAAACACCTTTATACAACTTCTTCATTTAATTATTTTAATTCTTCATCAATTACCTATTATCAACCATTTTTTTATCAAGCGTATTCTGAAATTGGATATTATAATTATGAAACTTCAGATTTCTCAGACCTTTTGGTTGATGTGAAAGATAAGTATGCAAGCAATATTTGTTTTGCTCCTCAAAATGTTGAGATTAAGTATGATAAGGATTTGATGAAAAATATTAATAACTACATTTATGAAAACGGAAATAATATGCTTTTCATTTATGGAGAAAATGACGCATGGTCTTCAACGTCTGTTAATATTGGTCCGAATACAAACGCATTAAAAATGGTTAAGATGAATGGTAACCATAGAACAAGAATTAAATCTTTTGAAGGTGAAGAGAAAGAGAAAATTTATTCCACTTTAGAAAAATGGCTAAAATAAAAATTGAAAGATAATAATGTAAGTCTAATTTCAATATTCTGTCACTCCGGTTTTGTGTTTATTACAAAATACCGGAGTCTTAAAAATGAGATGCCGGTATTGCAGAAAACGCAAACCAGCATGACATATGTCAGTTGTTCGTTTTAGTTTTAAATTAATTTTTCTTCAACAAAGGTATTCCAATAGAATCGCTTGGTTTATTTATTCCGATAAAATCAGTTATAGTAGGGGCAATGTCTTCAATGTAAACTTCTTCATTTTTTCTTTGCACCCGAATATCATTGCCGTAAAAAATAAGCGGAATATGATTGTCGTATTCATGTTCCGAGCCATGAGTAGCTCCTAAGTCACGTTTCCAATTCAAATAATATGCCTGTAATGAAAATAATATATCACCCGATCTTTTTTTGTTAAATCCATTTAGAAGGAAGTTATGAGTGCTTCTAGAAGCTGTCATTTTATCCAATTCACTTCTGGTATAAACTTCAGTTATTTCAGGGACATTAAAAATTAGGAAATCCTTAATTGTATTTTCAACTTCTGCTCTATTTAATTTCAGCTTTTCAATTTCATCAAAATCCAAATAAATATTATATGAAAAACGGGTTTTAATTATTTTATTTGATTGATATTTTTCAAGTAGAAAATCTTCAAGTTCCTCAAAATAATTTGTGTTTTCTAAAACACCAGCATCAATTTTCATATCATTTAAATGTTTTGTATTTGGCATAACCCCATGATCTGCAGTAAGAAATAAAATGAAATTGCCTTTGCCAACTTGTGCTTCCAGCATATTTAATAATTCTGCAATCTGTAAATCTAAACGAAGATATGTGTCTTTTACCTCATAAGATTGCGGCCCGTAATCATGACCTATTTTATCCGGGCTCGAAAAACTAATCGCAAGATGATCTAAGTATTTTCCTTTTCCTAAATTTTCATTTGCCAATGCTTCTTTAACAAAATCAATTATTATTTGATTTCCATTTGGAGTATGAGTCATTTTACTTATTTTATCTTCTTCCTTAACGTTATTTAAAGTATGAGGAAAAGAAGTTCTGCCTTCATTAAACACATCAGTTTCGTAGGGTGAATTATCTTCCGGCAAATCTTTATAGGCATCAATTGGTTTTAGCAGGTTCCAATCTTTATCCAAATAAGAGTTTACTTTTCCTGAATTATTAAAGTTCGTAACCCAGCTAGGCAATTCTTTCAAATAATAAAAAGATGTAATAAATCTTCCGGTTTTATCATCAAACCAGTAAGCAGCATCTGCACTTTTGCCGGCAGGAAGCATAGCGGCTCTATCCTTTAAAGAAATGCTTATAACTTTTGACTTGCCAAAATTGTTAAGTTTAATCTGATCACCAATTGTTGTACTCAATAATCTTTCGGGAGATCTATCAATGCTGATTCCTTCACCAACTTTTCCTTCATAATTATTTATTGCCGTGACGCAATTAATATTATCGCCTGTATTTCTATCTTTCCAATCATTGGTAATAATGCCGTGGTAGTAGGGAGTAGTACCAGTATAAATAGATGCATGTCCTGCACCGGTTACAGTAGGCACATAATTTATTTTACAATTTGTAAAATTGCTACCATCATTAATTAATTTTTTAAATCCGTTTTCACTAAAATCATCATAAAACTTTTCTAAATAATCATAACGCATTTGGTCAACAACAATTCCCACAACCAGCTTTGGTTCATTTTTTTCTTGCGAAAAAAGAATTAAAGGTATTAAAACTAAACTAAGAATTAAAATTTTGATTTTCATGATTTCCTTAAAGTCATTTAAATGAAAAATAATGCTTTACTGTCTAAAGTAATTTTTGCAGAACATTTAATATACAAAAACTTAAAACTATTTATTAAATTAAAGTTATCAAAAGTTTACATAATAGAAATTGGAAGCTGTTTAAAAATCGTGAATAATTTAGAAAATTATTTAATTCAAACGACTAAAATATCTGCAGAAAAACTCTTTGAAATTTCTGATGAAACTGCAGAAATTAAAAAAGGCAGCTGATAAATGGTCAAGGAAAGAGATACTCGGTCATTTGATTGATTCGGCGAATGTGAATTATAGTAGATTTATAAATGCAGTTTCTAGAGATGATTTAATTTTTAAAACTTATCCTCAAGATTATTGGGTTGAATTACAAAATTACAACACAAGAAATTGGATTGAATTAATTAATTTGTGGAAATCTCTCAACTTACACATTGCTGAATTAATTAAAAGTATTCCCCAAGAGAAAAAATCAAGATTAACTAATACACATAATTTTGATAAAATTTGTTTTAATTTAATTGAGAAAAATCAAGAATCATCTTTAGATTATTTAATAAATGATTATGTTGAACATCTAAAACATCACATTGAACAAATAATAAATTATTAAAAGGAATGGTATGCCAAAATTAATTAGTAATCCTTCAGAAATAGCGTGTGTGGGAACAAAGCCCAAAATTATTAAGGAGTTTATTGGTAGGGTTAATTCTAAAACCGAAGACCTGAGCATTGCAAAAATGAACAGTCCTAAAGGTTGGGAAGAACCCGGACAGACACCAGATTTTGATGAATACACAGTTGTGCTAAAAGGGACTTTATCCGTTGAAACTAAAAATGGAACTTTTGAAGTAAAAGCAGGAGAAGCCATAATAACTTTTAAAGGTGAATGGATAAAATACAGCACACCTAATGAAGATACGGAATATATTGCCGTATGCCATCCAGCATTTTCTCCAGATACTGTGAACAGAGATGAATAGTGAAAATAATAATTATCGTTTTTTAGAAATTCTCAGAACTTTTAGTCAAGTAGATATTGCAATGTTAAAAAGTTTACTTGATGGAAATGTTGAGTATTATTTCAAAGATGAAAACTTTAATTCAATTCGGCCGCTATTAGAACCCGCAATCCTTATGGTCAGGGAAGATTACGTTGATGAAGTAAAAGAATTGCTAAAAGATTTTGACCTTAACTATATGGGAGTAAGTTTAAAAGACGATCTTAAAGATGATGATGATGAATACGAAGAAGAAAAGGATAATGAAAATTAATTTAGCAGCTTACCTAAATTGTATTTTGTGATAATTATTTCGTATTATTAAAATACTCATTGTCTTAAATGCTTGGAGTTTGAGAATGTCAGCAGAACTACGCCCACGGGTTAAAATAATCTCTAAGTTGGGCAAAGCAGAAATAGTAAATCGCATCAAGAAAAAAGTTGAAGATCCAAACTCACCTTGTAAAGGCTGGGCAAAAGGAGACCATGCACTAATTTGTGCCCCAGTAAATGAAAGACGAATTTGGACCCCACAGTTAAATCTTCAGATTGATGATATTTCTGAAGGTACAGAAGTTAGGGGAGTAATTGGACCAAGTTCCAATGTTTGGACTGCATTCGCATTTACATTTTCCATACTTGGATTTATAGGTTTTGTTGCTTTGTTTTGGGGACTTTCTCTACTTAGTTTAGATTCGCCTGCAGAAATACTCTGGGTTGTTCCAATAACATTAGTTTTAATTTTAGGAGTTTATATCCTTGCGAGAATTGGTCAACAATTAAGTCTAGATCAAGTTAGAGAATTAAGAAAATTTGTTGAATCTACTCTTCAAGACTAATAATATTGCTGTTGGCGCACCCGCGAGAAGATTTCTCAATATCAAATGATTATTCTTTGATATAGAATACTTTATTCAATTATCTGACCCATCTCATTTAACTTTTCGAAAGTTAATTTTATACCTCCGAATTTTAGCGAAAGCAAATTATAAACGAATGCAATTATCACATTAGTAATTGTTCCAAACACAGCGTAAAAAAGCGGAATAATTACTATAAAAACTCCGCTAAAAATTGGCAGAATACCTCGGTCAAATTCACCGCTATCTGGAATAAAGCTGGAAACTAAAGAAAACATAAGTCCAAGTGGAAGAAATATTATTAATCCAAAAATTAAAAACATTATAAAAGAGTAAAGTGCTACAGATCCGATATCGATTTTTTTTAATTGAAACATAGTTTCACCTCAATTGTTTTAACACATATAAAATCAATTATTTATTTGATTACTACTATTGTATTTTATTGAATTTTTCCAAGTTATGTCGCATGCATAGTATTTTTACATTTTAGTTATATTCTACCACCTTTTCAATACATGTTAAATGTAATTCATTGTTGCAAAAATAACGCATTTTTTATCTTTTCCAAACTTTCTTATTTAAATTATACTAGAAGATAATTTTTAATTTTAAATTTTCGATTAGTTTTTTCATGATAATATTGATCTGCCTCTTCCAGAATAAATTTAAATACTTTGCTTATTCTCATCAAAAATGTATTTACAGTCAATTAGGTTAAAAAAACCTTTTTCAGACCAGCAGGTAAAGCTTTTCATAAGCTCGCACAAATCTAATGCCTTTTTTATATTCTTCTATAAAAATGGATTTAGTAAATTGCTGTTGATCAAAAATTTAGGGTTGTTTCCACTTGATCGGGGAATGTCATGACCTTCATATTCAATTTAATAAATAATATCTTTATAAGGTGCATTATTCGAGACTTTATAATTTAGTTCATGCCTTTTTATTTTGAACACTCTTGTTCGCACATTTCTCGGTATGATAAATTTCATCTTTAACTATATTTTCTTTAGCACAAATAAAATTCTTAAAAAATCAGACACTTAAAATCAGTATTCATTTCTTATCTTATGATTAAAAAATCTATTTATATTTTCAAAATAATTAAATTTCTTTTATACACTATTATCTGAGCAGACAATGAACATTATCACAAAATATTTTAACTGGCTTCAAAAGATAATCCGGTTGGAGAAGTTGAAAAATATCCTGAGATTGATGCAAACGGAGAAACATCAGTAAAGGGAATTTATATAGTTGGTGATCTAACCGGAATTCCATTACTTAAACTAGCTGCAGAAAGCGGAAAAGAAACTATAAATAGAATACTAGCTAATGAAAAATTTAAGAAGCAAAAATCGTCTAACAAAAATCAAGACATATTTGATATAGTTATAATCGGCGCTGGTCCGGCCGGTATTGCCGCTGGTTTAGAAGCACAAAAACAAAAATTGAATTTTATTATTCTTGAATCGACAAAAAAATTTAGCACAATAATTAACTTTCCAAAAGGTAAACCCATCTATGCAGAGCCTACTGATTATGAACAAAAGTCAGATTTAAAAATTAGTGATGGAATAAAAGAATCTCTGTTGGAAGAATTAGAAAGTCAAATTCAAGATAAGCACCTGCCAATTACTGAAGACACTTATGTAACAAAAATAGAGAATGAGAATAATGTTTTTTTAGTGTGGTAACAGACAAGAAAAATTACAAAGCTTTAAGAGTAATAATTGCAATTGGTAAGTCTGGCAATTCAAGAACTTTAGATGTGCCCGGAGAAGAATTTCCAAAGGTGTTTAATCGATTATTTGATCCCGCCGATGCTAAAGATAAAGATGTTCTTGTAGTTGGCGGTGGAGATTCAGCTTTGGAAACTGCAATTTTAACTTCTGAATATGCAAAATCTGTTTCAATTTCTTATAGAAAACCTAGTTTTGCAAGAGCTAAAGAAGGCAATGCTGATAAGGTTAAAAGATTGGTTGAGCAAAATAAAGTTAAGTTATTAATGGAAACAAATGTTAATGAAATAAAAGAAGACAGAGTAATAATAGAAAGTTCTGATAAAGAAAAAATAGAATTAAAAAACGATATGGTTTTTACAATGATCGGCAGAGAGCTGCCAACCGAGTTTTTTAATAAAAGCAATATCAAAATGGAAGGGGAGTTATCGCTGATTTCCAAGCTTCAATTTTTACTTCTTATTTTTATTTCTGGGGTTATCTATTTTGGTAAAAGCAGCGCAGACTTATACAAATATACCTTAGGAGAAAAAGTAGATTCATTTATTGATTTTTTAAATCAACTATTTACAATTGAATTCTGGGGAAAATTTATTTCTCTCCCAGCCTATTTGTTAGAAACTCTCACTTCAGATTCAATCAGAATTTGGAGTGTTACAAAATATATAAATGCGTTTGTTGCATACATAGTTTTAATAGGCGCACTAATATTGGGTTCTTATCTGCTTTTAAATTTCTTAAAAAATTACAAAGATAAATTCGCACTAAACTGGCAGACTTTTAAGTACGCTTATTACATTTTTATAGCAATATTTTTTAGTTATGTTTTTTTTGGTGGAAGATATTTTGGCATTGAGGTTTTTGGTAAATCACAAAGTTTTTGGTACACGGCGTTTTACTCCGTCACAATTTTAGTTTTTGGATTGAGAAGAATTCATGTTAAGCCAACTAGGTATATAAAATATCAAACGTGGTCACTAATTTTAATTCAAGCATTACCGCTTTTTATATTGCCGGAATTTGTTTTTCCTTTCCTTGGAAAAATTGGAGCTTTAGGTGGAGAGAATGGATTTGTTTTTACTCAAGTATTTCCAAACCAAAGTTATTGGAGATCATATGGTTTTGTTTTAGCTTGGCCGCTTAACTTTAGTAACCTTTATAACGGAAACATAACAACTTTCTGGTTGATTTTTAGCTTAGTTCAAACTTTTGTTTTTATTCCGGCAATTGTTTATAAATGGGGAAAAGGCGCATACTGCGGTTGGATATGTTCTTGTGGTGCGTTAGCAGAAACTCTTGGTGATGAATACAGAACTTTAGCGCCTCATGGAGCAAAAGCAAAAAAGTGGGAAAATATTGGTCAATGGGTTTTGCTTGCTGCATTTATAATAACCGGATTAAAACTAATTAGCATTTTATACAAAATTGAAATTCCAATAATTAACGAGAACATTTCTTACACTGCAGATTTTTTTCAGAAATTTTATTACATAGGAATTGATGTAATATTTGCGGGAGTTTTAGGAGTTGGTGTTTATTTCTTTTTAAGCGGAAGAGTCTGGTGTAGATTTGGATGCCCGCTTGCAGCATTGATGCATATCTATTCTCGTTTTTCTAAATACAGAATATTTTCTGAAAAGAAAAAATGTATTTCGTGTAATATCTGCACTAAGGTTTGTCACATGGGAATTGATGTGATGAACTACGCTAATAAAGGAATTCCAATGAATGATGTAGAATGTGTCAGATGCTCGGCTTGTGTGGTTAATTGCCCAACTGAAGTTTTAAGTTTTGGATCATTAGAAAAATCAGATTTAGAAAATACATCTTATAAAGAAAGTGGAATTCCATTTCTAGAAAAGAAAGATTGGGGAAGAGGGCTGTAAATAAGTGCTTATCTAAAATTGGAAGTTATTGCACTGTGAACAACCAGTATTCGTGAATGAGAATCTTTTAATGTTTGCGCTATGGTTAGTTGCCGATGTATTTTTACAATTATAACCACAGACATAAATTTACAAATACTATTTAAAAATAAACTAGTGCCCATAAACTTTCTATGATCAGTTGCTCTGAACCTTCTACAAACCAATCTTATTTTTGATCAAAATTATAAAAAGATCTTATACTTATTATTTCTTTTTGATTGTCACTTTCTTCTTGATCTTTTTTTCTAGTTTTGGCTCCTCTATTTCTTCCTCAAATTCATTTGAATGATTATTTGTGGAAAGAACTTCTGATAAAATTTCTAAAATTTTGTCAACTTTTTTGTTTAGGATTCCAATTTCTTTTTTTAATTGGTCATTTTCCTTTCCCTTATTATCTGCTGAGGAATTGCTATAATCAAAACTTCTTTTTCTTGAATCGTCGCTCTTAAACTTTCTATCGCTTCTTTCTTTACCATATTTTTTAGGACCATCATTTTGACTTTTATCAAAACAGTTGCTGCAAAAAATAGGCTTGCCGCTAGTAGGTTTAAAGGGAACTTCACAATCTTTGCCACAATTACTGCATGTTGCTTGATGCATTGAAGGTCTTCCCGAATCTCTGCTTCCTCGTTTACTGAAATCTTTTCCTCTTTCAGATCTATTATTACCGCTAAAATTTCTCATGACTATCCCCTCCTATAAGGTCTAATTACATATGTAACTTTACACAAAATTTATCAAATAACTATACACAGAAATTATTTAATTTTTTATCAGATCCTGATAAAATTTTTTCTTCTTAATAGAACAAATCTTTCTTTTTCTTAATCCATGGAGTAATTTTATCTCAAAAGTTTTAATTTGATGACGAGAATTTGTTTATTGGATAAAAATTGATAGATAATAAAAAACAATAATTATCAATCGATATAAGAAGTAATTATCAATTGAAAATCACACTTGTCAAACCTCAAAAGTTCTTTGACACTTTAATATTTATAGCCTGAGTAAACCACGGAAACCCCTTGCTGCATAGTAAGATTCTGCTCCGTTATGATATACAAAGACGGTATTATAACGGCGATCACAAAAAAGGGCGCCTCCGAGATTTCTTATTTCTGAAGGTGTTACTATCCAGCTAGAAGTTTTTAAATCGAACTTCCCAAGTTTTTGTAAATCACGATATTGTTCTTCCGTTAAAAGTTCGATTCCTATTTCAGACGCCATATCAATCACATTATTTTTTGGTTTATGTTCTTTCCTTGATTCCAGCGCTTCACGATCGTAACAAAGACTTCTGCGCCCTTTTGGGCTCTCGGCTGAACAATCATAAAAAATAAATTCATTGCTCTTGTTATCATAACCTACAACATCCGGTTCTCCGCCTGTTCTTTCCATTTCATTTAGTGACCACAATTTTTCATTACTTACCTTGACGGCGGTCAAGTTAGCTTCCAGCTTTGATTGCACTTTGGTCCATTCAAGATTTTTATGGCGGTTCATGTTTTGCTCAAAACGCACTTTTAATGTATTAAGCAATTCTTCAGTCTGTTCTGGTAACAATTCCTTTTTGTTGCTCTTGATGTCCTTCATATTATTTTTTGCTTTCTCGAATTGGTGCTAATCATTTAAGCCCTTTCCATTTAGAATTTGCGGTGTACATTTTTCAATTCTTGCCTCGCGAGTTTTGGATTGTTTGGCCGCTGTAAAATAAAGATTGTATGCTCTTTGGCGGCCTGGTGTTAATTTATCAAAAGCAGTTTTCAAGGCAGGGTTTTCATTCAATTTATTTTGAAATTCTTCAGGAAAAATAAGTTCTTTATTCTTTTTGAAATTTATTTTTAAACCAGCCTTTTCCACTTCAATAGCTTCATAAATAGTGGCTTTCAATACTGATTCCATCTCAACTATTTGCCGAACATTAGTGAATCTAATCTGACGTGCCGCCTGCACATTCTCTGTTTGTTGGATTAGAATACCATTGGCATTATTTAACAAAGCTCCTTTGAAAAATAGAAGTGCACAGTATTCTTTAAATCCATGTATTAATCTAATATTACTTTCTTGCTTGCCGGCAAGGTCGGTCTTAAATGTGTAACATGGACAACCCCATTTTAATTCTTCAGTAAGTCCACAGTCAAGAATGATTGTCCTTAATTTTTTAAATTCTTGAGACCATTTTTTTTGCTTTATTAAAATAAAAATCAATTTTAGGATTCATTTTGCTCATTTATCGATACTCCAAACTAAAGTGAGGTGTCGCTTTTACTAATAGTATATATGTAATTAAAATATAAATTTTCTGATTTATTCGCTTAATTAAAAAAATCTACCAATAGCGATTTTTTTCAATTTACTATTTAGTGTCCACTGAATGGTGTACCAAAGATGCCGACCGCAAGTTCAGCCCAAATTATTAAAAGTCCAGCAAGTAGAGTAGTAGCACATGCAATAATGCGAAATATATTTTTGTTTATCTTTCTTAAAACAAGCTCACATAATAGACCAGTTGAAAGCAATAGAGTTCCTGCAACAACAAAATCAAACAGAGTCCAATTTACTTCATCTGTAAACTGCATTGCAATTAATGGTATAACCAATATAATAGCTGAAGTGAGCACAATTATATTAAGTCTTTTATTTTTCATAATTAATAATATTTCTGCAAATCATATATTAGTAGAAAAGTAATAATAATCTTAAAGTATTTATTAGTGAAGATAGTTAAATTCAATTACTAATCTATATAATTCGAATCTACTTAAAAGTTTGAAAAATTAGTAATTATTTTAAGGGCTTAAGAACTCGAAAGAGCTTCATAATCGGCAATAATTTTATCAATCAAATCATTTGTTTCTTGCTTTATTGTTTGTCTGCTAGGATCTGTTTCAAACCAATTTACTGTTGCTTGTATAGCTTTCTTAAATGGTATTGTGGCAGTAAATCCGGGAACAAATCTTTTGATTTTTGTATTATCGAAAATCACACTATGAGCCTTATCGCCAAGTAATCCCCCGACTAAATTTTCATCATATTTTACAAGAAAGTCAGATGGAATATGAACAATATTTGCTTTCTTTCCAACAGCTTCTGCAACTGCCTCGTGAATTTGATTCCATGTTAATAATTCATCAGAGGTTATATGGAAAGATTCTCCAATGGTTTGTTGGTGTCCGAGCAGACCAATAAATCCTTTTGCAAAATCCTTTGCATGCATAATTGTCCATAGAGAGGTTCCATCACCATGAACAATAATCTTTTTCCCCTTCTTAATACGGTCTACAATTGTATACTCTTGCCATCCGCCAATTGGTAAAGGAATTACTGTATCAAAAGTTAAAGAAGGTCGTACAATTGTGATTGGGAAGTCTGAATCACGATATGCTTTTGATAAAATATTCTCGCATTCAATTTTATCTCTTGAATATTGCCAAAAGGGGTTTTTGAGTGGAGTTGATTCAGTAATAAATGGAGAGGCTGGGGGTTTTTGATATGCTGAAGCAGAGCTTATAAAAATATATTGCTTAGTTTTTCCTCGAAAAAGTTTGATATCATTTTCGACATCATTTGGTTTAAAAGCGATCCAATTTACCACAACATCCCATTGATGGTCTTGCAGAATTTTACTGCAATTAGCAAAATCAGAAATATCACCTAAAATAACTTTACTTCCATTAATTTTAACTTTTCTATTTCCTCTATTAAAAAGATAAAGATCAATTCCATTTTTAATACATAATTTGCTGACTTCTGTGCTTATGTTTCCAGATCCGCCGATGAATAAAACCTTCAAGTTTATCTCCAGTAATAATTTTTATTTTATAATATAATAATATTTTAGTGAATGTTATTTACATAAAAAGCAATTGTAAAAAAACAAAAATAATTTAGATATATTAGAACTCAATATTATGAAAAATGGAAAAACTAAATGCATAAACCACAAAATTTAATCCTTGTTATATTCGGCGCATCTGGAGATTTAACAAAGCGTAAACTTATGCCTGCATTGATTCATTTGTATCTTCAAAATTTATTGCCGGAAAGTTTTGCAATTCTTGGCGTAAGCAGAACAGAATTTTCGGATGAATCTTTTAGAAAATTAATATTTGAAAGTATCAAAGAGTTTAATGAAAACGATGAAATTCAAGATGATTTAATTAATAACTTCACAAAAAATTTATATTACCAACCAATTGATACTGCTGATTCAAAAGAGTATGCAAAAATTAAGACAAGATTGAATGAACTGAATGAGAAATTGAATACAAATGAAAATTTTATTTTTTATTTATCAACCCCGCCAAGTTTATATGAAGTAATTCCAAATAATCTTGTGAAGCATGGTTTAAACAAAAACGAAGCAGGATGGAGAAGAATAGTAATTGAGAAACCATTTGGTTATGATTTAGAATCGGCAATTAGATTAAATGAAAAATTATTGCAAGATTATAGCGAAGATCAAATATATAGAATAGATCATTTCTTGGGGAAAGAAACGGTTCAAAATTTATTGGTAACACGATTCTCAAATGGAATTTATGAGCCGTTGTGGAATAGAAACTTTATTGATCATGTTGAAATTACTTCTGCAGAAAGTCTGGGCGTTGAAAATAGAGGCGGATATTATGATAAGTCAGGTGCTTTAAGAGATATGGTCCAAAATCATTTACTACAAATGGTTGGATTAGTTGCAATGGAACCTCCGTCCTCGTTGGATTCAAGAGCAATTAGAAATGAAACATTAAAAGTTTTTCAATCACTTAGACCAATACAACCCGAAGAAGTAGATCAAGTTGCAATTAGAGGACAATATGTTGCCTCAAAAATTAAAAATGAAGATGTACCAGGATATCGAGAAGAAGAAGGTGTCGACCCAAATTCAAAGACAGAAACTTATGCGGCAATAAAATTTTATATTGATAATTGGCGTTGGGGCGGCGTTCCGTTTTATATAAGAACTGGTAAACGCTTGCCCACAAAGGTTACGGAGATTGTTATCCACTTTAAACAAACTCCGCATTATTTGTTTACCAAAAAAAATGGATCAGAAGCATGTAATCAGTTGATAATTCGAATTCAACCGGATGAAGGAATTTTATTAAAGTTTGGTATGAAAGTTCCAGGTTCTGGTTACAATGTTCAAAATGTAAATATGGATTTTCATTATAGTGATTTATCAAATGTGAAATTGCCAACGGCTTATGAACGACTGCTGCTTGATGCTATGCTAGGCGACTCAACTTTATTCTCAAGAGGAGACGCAGTTGAAGAAGCTTGGAAATTTCTTGCTCCAATTCAGAAAGCATGGGAAAGTGATAATAATATAAAAGTTTATGGTTATCCCGCAGGTACTTGGGGACCAGAAAATGCAGATGCACTAATTGAAAATAAAAATACTACTTGGCGCTATCCCTGTAAAAATTTGACAGGGGATGGATTGTATTGCGAATTATAAAAAATAGGCAAAAAAACAATATTCAATTACTAACAAAGAATTTCCTATTCCCAAAATTTTATAAAAAAGTTATTAAATAAATCTATGATTAAAATATTCCCAACACCGAAAGAAACAGTTAAAAAGTTTGCTGAAGAATTGAAACTATTAATTGATAAAAGTTCATCTAAAAAGAAATTTTTTTATATTGCTCTTTCTGGAGGAAGTACACCTAAGTTATTATTTAAAGAGTTAAAGAAGAATTATCTAGAAAGTATTAATTGGCAGTTCGTCCATATTTTTTGGGGAGATGAACGATGTGTTGTACCAGAAAGTGATGAAAGCAATTTTGGAGTTGCTCAAAAATTATTATTAAGTAAAATTAAAATTCCCAAAGAAAACATTCACAGAATTAAAGGCGAAGATAAACCTAATACAGAAGCAAGAAGGTACTCCGGAGAAATTATGATGAATGTCCCATCAAAAAATAATATGCCCAAATTTGATTTAATTATTTTGGGATTGGGAACGGACGGACATACAGCCTCAATATTTCCAAATCAAATAAAATTATTTGATTCAGAAAATTATTGTGATGTGGCAGTTCAGCCAAAAACCAGACAGAAGAGAATAACTATTACCGGAAAAGTTATTAACAATTCAGAGAATATTTATTTTTTAGTAACGGGAAAAGAAAAATCAGAAGTAGTTGCGGAGATACTTAATAAAAAAGGGAATTATAAAAAGCATCCGGCGTCGTATGTTGTTCCAACTTGGGGAAATGTAAAGTGGTACTTAGATAAAGCTTCATCACAAATGATTGAATCCACATAATTTTGCAATTGTTTATAAATTAAAATTATTTTATTATTGATTAACACTAATAATTAAAGAAAGTTAGAGGAAGCTATGAAGAATTTTATATATAAAAGCGGTTTATTATTTTTATCAATTCTTATTTTATCATTAATGCAAATTTCTTGTAGTGATGATAGTTCAACTGGTCCAAAGGAAGAAGGTGATCTTGTTATTGATCAAGACTTAGTCGGCACTTGGGAGTTAACAAAAATAATTGCAAAATTTGGAACAACACCTTTAGAATTGACTCCGGAGCAAGCCGGAATTTCAAATACAGTAACGTTTGAGGAAGATCTTTCTTTTGAATCTACTTCAACAGAAGGTGATACAACAACTGTTGATCTGGGAACTTGGGGAACAAATAATGGAATATTAACAATTACAATTAACGGAGAAGAACCCGAAACTTCACCCTATTCTATTGTTGGAAATGTTGCAACAATTCAATCAACAGTTCCTTATCAAGGTCTTGAAATTAATGCTGATTTAGAATTTACAAAGCAGTAGTATAATTAAAATATAAATTCTGCACTTAGGGAGAAATTTCTTATTGGTGCAATGTTTCCAATTAGCTCAACATAATAGTAGTTAAATAAATTTGTAACATTAAGAAATATTCTTCCGGGAATATTTTGTGAAAATAGATTTACTCCTAATCTTACATCAAGAACAATTATGTCAACTCGTTCATTTCCATCTGGCACAAGTCCTAAATCAACGAGTTCATTATCTATTTTTTCTACCCTGCTCATATATCGAAAATCAAATCCGGTCTCAAAAATATTGTTACTATAATTTAATCCTAATATTGCATTTTGTTTTGGTCGATATTTTAAGCTAATATTTTTATCAACATCAATTGCCCACAAATAATTGTAACCTAAATTCATGGTTAAATGTTGTGGTATTATTGAAGTTGTTGTGTTTATGTCAACTCCTTGTATTCTGGCACGAGTAAGATTATTAAAAAAAAGTTGACCATCAGCAGGATCAAATCCGGGTTCAATCATATCAAAAAATTCATTGTTAAAAATTGCTAAATCAAAAGAAACCACGTTATAAAAATTGTGATTAACTCCAACTTCCATTGAATAACTTGTTTCTGATTTTAAATTTGGATTTGGCTTAACTGTTACCCCGCTAGTTGTGGTTGAGGTAAATGCTTCGGCTAAACTTGGGGATCTAAATCCTTTACCAATCGATGCTCTTACATAAGTATTCTCATCATATTTATAATTAATTCCTAATTTTGGGGAAAAAGAATATTCGCTTTTTAAGTTTTCCAGCTTAGTATTATCAAACCTAAGTCCAAAAGATAAATTTAGTGGAGTTATAATTTTATAATCTAACTGAGAAAACATACCAATGGTATTTGCAATTCTATTTCCAAATATTGTAGATCCAATATCATTGTGCTGAAACTCAATGCCAGAAACTATATTAGCATTTTCCGAGTGATTATAATTAGCTCTCAATTCTGATCTGTAAAGACGGCTGGAAGATTTGTTATTTCCTTCTGATTGATCTTTCCAATAACTTATATAAACGCTTGGAATAAATGAGATATATAATTTTTCATTGTAGATATGTTTTAAATTAATTCCCATTATCGTTCTATCAGATTTTACTGATTGACCTAAATCTGTATCGGGTGGAATTAAAGCATTTCCTAAATCCTTCCAATAAATAAATGTGCCTTTTTCTCTTGTGTATCCTGTTCCCCAAAATGATAGTGTTGTGGATTCTGAAAAATTATAGTTGGCTTTTAAGAAAGCAGAATATCTTAATTGGTCATCATTTTTTCTATAGCTTAAATCTTCTAATCTTGATAATGATACAGACAAACTTAATTTGCCTATTGATTGCGAATGTGAAATTGATTGGCTATTGAAACTCAATGTTTTATTTGTCCATTGCCATTCATCAAAAGTTGGTTTATCATAAATCCCACCTTGAAGTTTAACAAATGTAAGGGATTGGAGGTTATTTCTTTTGTAATGATATTTATAACTCCCCCAATAGCTGATGAACCATAAAGTGAACTGGATGCACCTTTAAGAATTTCAATTCTCTCAATATCATTGATTGGAATTAACTCCCAAATTATTTCTCCGGTATCGGGGGTGTAGATTGGAATTCCATCAATTGCAACTAAAAACGTGTGCCAGCTCCTCTGCTGTATCCACTTGATCCTCTTATACTTATTTGATCTTGAGTCATTGTAATACCAGGGACATATCTAAATGCGTCATCAATTTTTTGATAATTTTTATCAGAGAAAATTTTTGAATCAATAACATAGCTGCTTGTAGAAATCTCTCTTAAATCTTGATCAAATTTATTTGCGGAAATAACAAGCTGATCATATTGATAACTTGTTGGTGTAAGTTCAATAGTTAATTCTTTTTCATCATTATTTATTTCTATAAAATCTGATAGATAATTTTTATAACCAATCATACTCGCTTTAATTGTGTATTTCCCATTCTTAATTTTAACTACTTTAAACTTTCCATCGGAATTAGTAGCAGTGCCGAGTAAAGTGCCTTCAATAATTATATTTGCTCCAATAAGTGGATTACCTAGATTATCCTTCACAACTCCATTTAATGTTCCGGTTTGGGCATACAGAAAAATATTTATTGAAAAGAGTATAAGTGTTAAAATTTTTTTCATTAAAAATTGTCTTAATTGTTTTGTAAAAAGGCTTTTAGTTTGTTTAATAATTCAATACCGCCCGGTGGTTGTGGAGGTGGATTGTTAAAATCACAAATTATGTTTACATCGGTTACAAAAGTTGCTTCGGGAATAACTAATTTACCAGGTTGACTTAAATCATCATTTAAGTAATAAACTCCAACTATAAACCAATCTTCTCTGTTAAGCGTTATAATATTTTTTTTTGATTGCGCAACAGCTAAATAGGCATATTCTCCTGCTTCAACATTATTTATTAGAGGATTATCATTTGTGCTGTAATCAAAAAGTTGATTTCCACTTGGAATAGTATCACTAACGTATTTAAGATTAAAAACATTAAAATCATCTTTTGATAACAAAGGAGTTTTGAACAAAACTACAAGTGTCTGATTGATGCTTTTATCCCAATCACCAAGAAAATTTATGGTTCCACTAAACCCAACTTTTGGTTCAGCCATCTCTGGGGATAAGCCTTTATCGCAAGAAAATAGTAACAAAGAAATTACAACTATTTTTATAAATGGAGTTCGCATAAACAAAAGATAATAAGGGTAGGACAAATAAACAATATGCAATTATTAAAGAGATTAGAAAATTATTTAAAGTACTCTAAAATGTTTTAAAACTCTTAATGCGCGCAAAGTATTCCAACGACTTGGTTGACCGGGCTTTTCCATTTCAAAGTGAACTTTGCCTGGATGTTTAGCTTGTAATTTCCAAACTCCATTTGAATCTCTTTTTGATAATATCAACTCAAGAGCATCGTTCATTCTTGAATCATAAGGAACTTTTGCATATTGAAAAAAATCTAAGCAGCGAAGAATATCATATTTCCATCGTGGTGGATAAGGCATTCTTGTAAAACTTGGTTTAATTATTTTGCCGGTCTTATCGGATTTGTATAATTTGTGCTTAAGTATAAATTCAATGGCTTCGTATTCTACTTTCCTAATTTGTTGAATTTTATAAGTATAATTCTTTATTCTAAACTCGAACAATCCTTCCAAAACGGATAGAGTAGTATGTAGTGAACTATGAACAGCCCCTATTCTGGTAGAATGACAATTAAATCCGCCATCATTCATTTGATTATCTAATAAGTAATCAACTATTGATTTTAGATTATTTTCATTTGATTTGAAATATGAAGCATAGTTTAAAACCATTCCATTTATGCAAATATCTTCGCTTACGATATTATGCTTTGAGTCGTTTTCTCTTAACATTTCATTATTTAGTACTTTTTCAATAATGTTTTGAATTTTCTTGGTCTTTGGAGAAATACAAAGATTCTTTAAGTCTAATAAAGTGTAATGTGTTGAAATCCATTTGGGTTGATAAAATCCAAAACCCCAATGCCCATTTTGATTTTGTAAGGAAAGATATTTAGCTCCCCAACCTTTTTGAGATATTGTTTTTTGTAGAGATTCATTTTCTCCGTTCAACAAGTCGCGATTAACTTGATATTGAATCGAGGGATCGCCGGCAAGAAGCCATTTGATAATTTTGTCATCAATCATAAGATTTTAGACAATTAATGAATTTTTGAAATTATTACTTTTGATTTGTCTTTTGATCCATTTTTACCCAATAGAAAAAAGGTATAATAGTAAATTACAACCAAAGCTAAACCAACTAATAATGAATATAACTCAGGTTGTTTAGAATTAGTAAAAAAGATCATTCCTAAAAAAATAGAGCTTATCAATAATAATAATGGATAAAGATAAATCTTGATGGAAGCGTTCAATAAAGATTTACCGGAAATTGAAATAGAAACTTTATCCCCTTTAGCAATACCAAGTGAATTATTCACTTTCAATATTCTTGATGAATCTTCTTTTGGTTTGCAAAATAACTTTGCAGAACATTCCTCGCAATTTTCATTTGCTAGAAGTTCAATTTCCGTAAAACCATTCTCTGATTTTAAGACTATTCCTTGTTCTGTTAGTTGTTCATCCATGGGGAAATTAATTTATTATTGTACTTTTATCATTTTCATGCAGCTTTGCAATGGAACCGGTTCTGCATTTCTCAAAGGGTATTTTACTATCATCAAATTTATCATAATTAATTACAGCTAAATCATTTTCCATTACTACTCCGCCTTCAGAAGGTCTTGCACAAATACCGCAACCCATACAAGCAACCGAACAGACATTTTTAGATTGTTTTGGATTATCATGATTTTTGCAGAACACAAAAACATTTCTATCAGCTGGATGCATTTCAATTATATTTCTTGGGCAAGCTTTAATGCACATTGAGCAACCGGTACAATTGGCTTCAATTAATTCTGGAATTCCATCTTCGTTCATAAACAAAGCATTAAAAGGACATGCCTCAACGCAATCGCCTCCGCCAAGGCAGCCGTAGAAACAAAGTTTATCTCCACCGGAAACAAGATGCATTGATTTGCAGTCTAGCGGTCCGTAATATTTAGTCATTTTAGTTGCCGCTTCATTAATGCCGCCTTTACATAAAATTCTTGGATAATATTTTATTGTATCATTTACTTCAACGCCCATTATTTCTGCAAGCAATTTTGCCGTTTCAATTCCACCAACAGGACAGCCATTTACGTTTACCTTACCTTCAACTAAATTTGTAGCAAAATCATAACAGCCCGCTTTACCGCAAGCCCCACAATTTGCCCCAGGCAAAACATCATTAATTTTTGCTATTAGTGGATTTTCCTCAACACGCAATTTTTTATCTGCAAATGCTAAGCCCCCAGCAAAGATAAATGCTAATCCTCCCATGGTTGCAATTGCTATTATCAGTGTTATATCCATAATGTCTTTCGAATATTTTTATAATTTAGCCCAGTTAAAACCATTGCTTGTCATCACGACGATTGAAGTGAGGAGAGATCTTTATTCAAATATTGAGAAAAGATTTCTCTCCCAAAAAAAGCGTGGGATTCTGAAATGACAATATTTATATCTTTGTTAATTCAATTCAATCTTTCAATCTTTCATCCAGAAATCATTCCTGAAAAACCCATAAAAGCCAATGCTAATATACCTGCAATGATTAATGTAATAGGAGCACCTTGAAATGGTTTTGGAACATCTGCAATGTCTAACTCTTCCCTAATTCCAGCCATAATAGTTATTGCTAAAGTAAATCCGGCACCGGCTCCTACTCCGTAAAAAATTCCTTCAATAAATGAATAATCTTTTAAGACAATAAATAAAGCCAAGCCAAGTATTGCACAGTTTGTTGTAATTAATGGAAGAAAAATTCCCAAAGCTCTGTATAGTGGCTGACTAATTTTTTTAATAAACATTTCTACAAATTGTACAAGTGATGCAATCACAAGTATAAAAGAAACATACTCTAAAAATTCTAAGTGGAATTCAACTAAAATTAAATGATAAATTAGCCAAGTAACAATTGCTGTTATCGTCATTACAAAAGTTGTTGCTAAGCCCATTGAAAATGCGGAAGATATTTTATTTGAAACTCCGATAAATGGGCAAATGCCCAAAAAATAGGTTAGCACAAAATTGTTAACAACGGCTGCAGAGAAAAATATTATGAATAGTTCCATTGAGTAATACTCCTGATGAACCTTTTATGTGGCTTTAATTTTCAAATATTCTTGAATAATATTTTCTTTTTCTATTTTCTTTTTATGGGTGACATAGAAATTTGATAAACCCATTAATAATCCCAAAGTTAGAAAAGCGCCCGCTGGTAAAATCATAATTAACCAAGGCTCGTAAAAATTAGGCATAACTTGAAGACCTAAAATTGTACCAGATCCGAAAATTTCTCGTAAACTTCCTAAAACAAATAATGCCAATAAAAATCCTGATCCCATTCCAAGAGCATCTATTACTGAGCGAAACGGACTATTCTTTGAAGCAAAGGCTTCCTGCCTTCCAAGAATTATACAGTTTACAACAATGAGCGGAATGTAAGGACCTAATGATTTGCTTAGTTCGGGGAATTGTGCCTTCATAACTAAATCTACGATTGTAACAAAAGTGGCAATAATTAGAATGTAAGATGCTATTCTAACTTGTGTTGGTATTAATTTGCGAACAAGCGAAACAATTAAACTTGAGAACACCAGCACAAAAGTAGTTGCAAGTGCCATTGCAATTCCATTAATTGCAGAAACTGTTACTGCCAATGTTGGACAAGTGCCCAATACTTGTTTAAAGATTGGATTGTTTTCCCAAAGGCCTTTTACAAATTCATTTGATAAAGATGGTTTGCTGCTCAATTTTGCTCTCCACTTTTTTGTATAGCTTTAAGTCTCTTAATTCCATCATTAATTATTCTTACAATTGCTTTTGATGAAATTGTTGCGCCCGTTATTGCTTCAATTTCATTTGGGTTTGAGGGCGTTACTCCTTTTACTGCAACAATTTCCGGAGTGAGTAAAAGATTTTTAAATTGTTTGGTGAAAGCTGTTTCAGCAACCTTAGCACCAAGTCCAGGAGTTTCAAGTTGCTCTAAAACTTCTAATCCCAATAAATTATTTATGTTTTTGTTTAGACCAACAATAATTCTAATCTTTCCTTGAAATCCGTTTCCTTCATATGGTAAAGCGTAACCAAGCGAATTATTATTAGCATCAAAAACTTCGAATAGTTCAAAATCTGTAGAATCAATTTTTTTATAACTTTTTGCATCTTGTTGAACCACGAAAATTGCTCTTTCAGTTTCTGCTTTTCTGTTTGCAATTATTTTTGGTTCTGCCCAATTACTAACTTCAGAAAGCAAAGCCCCAGATATAATCCCAATTAATGTAAGGGTTGCCAGCATGTGTATAACTAATTTCATTTTACTTTTCCAAAAGTTTTGGGTCGGGTAAATTTATTAATCAATGGAACAAATCCGTTCATAAGTAAAATAGAGTACATCACTCCTTCTGGAAGACCGCCGAAAATTCTAATTAAAATTAAGATCAATGAAATGCCAATTCCATAAATCCACATTCCTTTTGCGGTTAATGGAGACGTTACCCATTCTGTTGCCATAAAAAAAGTTCCAAACAGAAATCCGCCAGCAAATAGATGAAACATTGGTGTGGCGTATTTAACAGAATCTATGGTGTGAAATAAACTGGCAAATAAAAACAGACTTAAAATTGTTGAAACCGGAATTCTCCAATTTACAACCCCGATAGCAATTAAAAATATTCCACCAATTAAAACTGCAATAGCAGAAGTTTCACCCAGTGAACCACCGATATTACCCAACACTAAGGATTGGTTATTTGTTATTATTGAATCGAATTTAAAAGCCGAAAGGGGAGTTGCCGAACTGATTCCATCAGCCGCAAAATTAGGCTGTGCCCAAGTTGTCATTGGAACCGGGAAAGCAGCTTGAAGAAACGCTCTGCCAACTAACGCCGGATTAAAAATATTATAACCCAATCCGCCAAAAACCTCTTTGCCAATTGCCACGGCAACAATTGCACCCAAAGCTGTTGAAGAAAGTGAAAAGTTTGGCGGAACTATTAATCCCAGCAGCAAGCCGGTTATTAAACCGCTCCCATCTTTAATTGTAATTTCTCTTTTTCTCATTGCCTTTATCGCCGCTTCAGTTCCAAGAGCAAAGCCAACACTTACTAAAATTATAAGAAGTTGATAAAAGCCAAAGAAAAGTACAGATGCAATTACTGTTGGAATAATTGCTATAACTACAAGCCACATTGCCTGCATAGTTGACCAACGGGAATGAATATGCGGTGAACTTGTAAGTTCTAATTTATAAGTAGGATTTTGTTTTGTTTCTAGCATATTTTTATTTCAATAAAAGAGAGAAAATATTTGTTTATCCTATGTTAATTTCCCTCTGCATCTTTAATACTTTTTGTTTACCCAACCTAATCCACTGAACAAGTGGTATATTAGCCGGACAAGTATACGCGCAAGTTCCGCATTCCATGCAGACAGTAATATCTAAAGCTTCGGCTTCTTCCAATTTATCTAACTGAGAATAACGTGCAAGTTTGGTAGGCACTAAACCAAGTGGACAAGCCTCAATACATTTGCCGCATTTTAAGCATGGAGTTTCTTGATGTTCGTTTACTTCTTCCTTGGTTAAAACTAAAATGCCCGAAGTCGCTTTCATAATTGGCGCGGAAAAATCATATTGAGTTACACCCATCATTGGTCCGCCCACTACTATTTTTACTACATTCTCATTCACACCACCGCAATATTCTAAGACATCTCTTAATTGAGTTCCAATCGGAACAATTAAATTTTTGGGATTATTTATTCCTAATCCGGATACTGTAAGCGGCGCATGTATTAGCGGCATTCCCTCAACAACTGCATCGCAAATTGCAACTGCAGTTCCAATATTTTGAATAACAACTCCAACATCCAAGGGTAATTTTCCAGGAGGTACTTCTCTATTTAATATTGCTTTAATTAAAATTTTCTCAGCGCCTTGCGGGTATTTGGTTTGAACAACCTCTATAGAAATATTTGGAAATACTAAAGCCGCCGTGCTTAACTTTTTTATTGCTTCCGGTTTATTATCTTCAATTCCAATTGCGCCTTTAGAAACATTAAGGGCTTTCATTATCAGACTTAGACCGGTTAAAACTTTCACCGGATTTTCAATCATTAACCTGTAATCTCTTGTTAAATATGGCTCGCACTCGCATCCATTAAGAATCACATGATCAATTACTTTATCTTTTGGAGGAGTTAATTTTATAAAAGTTGGAAATGCAGCACCACCTTGCCCAACAATTCCGGCTACTTTTACGCGTTCTCTAATTTCTTCTGCTTTAATAGTTTTAGGATCAAGTGCCGGGAATTTTTTAATATCATTTTCTTCTGTTAAATCAATTACAATTGCTTCCTTTGGAAAACCTGAAACATTTGCTTCATTCTCAATTAATTTTACAGTGCCTGAAATGGAACTATGAATTGGAGCGGAAACAAAACCTTCTTCAACGGCAACAAGACTTCCGGTTTTAACTAAATCTTTTTTAGTAACCAAGGCTTTTGCCGATTTACCAATGTGTTGAGATAGTGGAAGAATAATTTGTTTTGGGGAAGGCATTGTTTCAAATGCGAGATTTTCGGTTAGATATTTGTATTCATTGGGATGAACACCGCCACTGAATGACCTTATTTTATTTAATACTTTCATTTGGTCGGAATATTTGTGTAACCTATGAACCTAATGATGGCTCATAAAATATGCCAATACTTATAAACACGCAGAAAATAAAAAAAATGGGTTTAAGATAGATAGGATAAGTCTTTTCAAAACAGTTTTTATTTAGATTATTATTATTTCTCAATTTATAAAATGAATTCAGTTATTTGAGAAAATTAAGATATCAAGGGTTTGATTCGTATCTTATTACTCTCCTAAAAAATTAAAACTTAGATGCAAATAAAATATAATTGCAATTTTAAAATCTAAGTGAAAGGCAGCTCAATCCACCATCTAACTTCCTAAATTCAGAAACATCCACTTCAATTATTGAGTAGCCGGCATCAACAATTTTATCTCTTGTTTTAGGAAATCCCTTTGGTACAATAACGTAATTATTAACCCAAATACAATTTGCAGCATAACTTTCATCGTCATCAATCTCAATAATATTAAAATTCTTAAATTCATCTTCATGTAAAAATTCACCAAAGGCTAGTAAATTATTATTCTCAAGATAAGCAACACCAGTTTTTAAGTGAAGCATATCTTTCATAAATATTGCGGAACCGCTATAACCATATTTATTTAAAATGGAAATCATTTGAGCGGCACCATCTTCATTAGTTCTTTTTGAAAGTCCAATATAAAAGTGATCGCCAACCATCATTATATCTCCAGGTTCAACAGTTCCAGGAGATTCAACTTTTTCAATTGTTGAGTAATATGATTTAAGAACTTGTTTCATTTCTTTTATTTCACCTTTTCTTGTTGGCGCGCCAGGATTTGAAATTATTGCACATTTTTTAGTCAGAAGTGCTGTATCCTCAACAAAGGTTGAGTCGGGATATTCTTCATCAGCAGGTAATACTTTTACTTTTAAGCCGCACATAATTAATGCATTTATATAATCTTGGTGCTGCTTAATGGCAAGATTGTAATCTGGCAAGCCTAAATTCGCTGTTGTTATTCCATTTACAAAACTTTTTGAGGGAGTTCGGACAATTGCGTTTGTGAACATTTATAATTCCCAAATTACGAATGATTAGATATGTTAAAATAGCATAAAGATTTGAAAATAATGTTTAAGAACTTAGATTGGTGTTTAAAAATATTTGTCATTGCGAGTGAATGCGAAGCAATCTTTTGAGATTACTTCGTCACTCCATTCCTAGTAATGACTAATTAAAATCTTCTATTTGGTGAATATTCCAATGGGGAAATTTCAGAAAAAGCCTTAGTTAAACAAATACACATAATCCTCATAGCCGTTTTCTTTCAATTCATCGTATTTGATAAATTTTAGCGAAGCAGAATTAACACAATATCTTAAGTTTGTTGGTTGGGGTCCATCGTTGAATACATGACCAAGATGAGAGTCACCACTTTTACTTCTAACTTCTACTCTTGCCATTCCCATTGAGTCATCTACAACTTTCTTAACATTTCTGATATCAACTGGTTTAGTAAAACTAGGCCAACCTGTTCCTGACTTAAATTTATCAGTTGATGAAAACAATACTTCTCCGGAAACCACATCAACATAGATCCCCTTTTCATTATTGTCCCAATATTCATTTTGAAAAGCTCTTTCAGTTCCGTTTTCCTGAGTCACATAATACTGCAATTCAGTTAACTTTTCTTTGAGATCAGCTTTATTTTTCGACGTACGAGCTTTATCAGATTCCCAAACAGAGGCAATAAACGCATCTCTTCCCGAACCTTCTCTATATTTTTTATAATGAGTCGGCTCTTTCAGATAGTAATCTTGATGATATTCTTCCGCTTTATAGAAATTTTTAAACTCTTCAACACGAGTAACAATGTTTTTACTAAACATACCAGACTTTTCTAATTCAGTTTTTGATGCTTCTGCAATTTCTTTTTGATAATTATCATGATAAAAAATCGCTGAACTGTACTGATATCCTCTATCGTAAAACGATCCGCCTTCATCAGTTGGATCAAATTGTTTCCAATATAAATCTAAAATTTCAGTATAGCTAACTATGTCTGGATCAAAATAAACTTGTACACTTTCTACATGTTTGGTTTTGCCGCTTGAAACTTGTTGATATGTAGGATTTTCTTCTGTTCCACCGGAATACCCGGAAATTACTGCTGCAACTCCATCCAAATTTTCAAATGGGGTCTCAATGCACCAGAAACAACCGCCTGCTAATGTTGCAACTGAATATTTATCTGAATTTATTATTTCTTCTTCATTTTTCATCTCTGAGCTGTTCATTTTTGAACAACCCAGAAATATTATTAAAGGAATGAGTACTAATGCTATTTTTTTCATTTTTATCTCAATCTTATTGAACTTCAAATTTGATCTGTTTCATATACAACTCTATTTTGATGCGGTTCCAGTTGGAAACGAACCCAAATTTTTATCCATATCGTATGTTACGTGATCTGCTGCATCAGTTGGAATCATTTTTACTAAGGGTTTTAATGTAAATGGGTTTGGACTGTTATCAGGATCTGGTTCAATTGAAATTACTGCTGTTCCTCCAGATAAATCTGTTGGGAATGTTAATCCACTCGGAGCATTTACTAAATAATCCTCACCTGGAAATGGAGGACCTGGCTGAGTGCTGCTGAATGGATCAGCATCATCAACTTCAGTAACACTTGTGAATGTACCAGAAGTTACAGGAACACCATTAATTACTGTCCAACCTTCATATTTCCATCCTGCTGGTAATGTTGGTAAATCTAATCCAACTGCAGGAGTGCCGCTTGATAAATCTAAAAACCAAATACCGCTTTTTTCATCTGTATCAGCACCATTTGTTGGGGTTGCCAAAATATATTTGCCTGAAATCGAGGAAAAGTCATCTCCTAATGCTGCGCCGTGACCAACTGAAAGGGAAGCCGAACTTCCGTTAAAGTCACCTGCAATTATGTGCACATCACTTGGATTTGGACTTGGATCCGGATTTGGTTCAATAGTTAAAATAAATGCAGTTGCAGAACTTAAATCATCGGCATCAATTTCAAATGATGATTTACTGAGGTTTCCAGAAGCATCAACTGTAAATGTACCTGTAGTTTTTGGTACTCCATCTACCATAATCCAGCCTTCATACATTGCAGAACTGCCAAGGTCTTCTAATCCAGAGATATTTAATGTCATGGAAGATGTTGTGGGCTCGACTGAATTGTCATCATCGCTACAGCTAATAATTAAGAATGATAACGCAGCTAATAATAAAAATACTTTTTTCATAATGGTACTCCTTTTGTTAATTGGTAAATAATTTTATTAACTCAAAAGTACCCCCTTTTATCACGAAATTATCACAGGGTTTTAAACTATTCTGAATAGTGTATAACATATCTGAATTGGGTAAGATAGGTGACAAAAATGTAGGGAAATATATTTTTTTGTAACTTCTGAGTAAATCATTATAATAAATTTAAAAAACAGATTTGAAAATTTGGACAAATATTTTTTTGCTTAGACTCACGAGTTTAATTTTTGTTTTTCACATAATTGAAGGATCATCCATATGGATTTTGTATTTATTATTATTCTAATTGCATTTGTTGGCTTTTTTATTATTTAGGAAAGTGTACAAAGGTAGGTTTAGTTGGATTGAGCCAAATGATCCATTTCCCGTGCAATGGAGAGCTATATTAACTGGCAAAGTAGCTTATTATAATGCTTTATCGAAAGAAGAGAAAAGTTTATTTGAATATAAAGTTCAAGAGTTTCTCTTAAATTGTAGAATTACAGGAATAAAAACACAAATTGATACCACAGACAAACTGCTCGTAGCATCAAGTGCAATAATACCAATACTGAAGTTTAGTGAATGGAAATATACAAACATTCGTGAAGTCTTAGTTTACCCAGCACTTTTCAATGAAGAATTTAAAACTGAAGGTTCGGGTAGACGAATTGCTGGAATGGTGGGAAATGGCTATATGGAAGGCATGATGATTCTTTCTAAACATGCACTGAGGCTTGGCTTTGCAAATGAATCTGATAAGAAGAATACCGCAATTCATGAGTTTGTACACCTCATAGATAAAACTGATGGATCAATAGATGGAATTCCAGAACTACTATTGGAAAAGCAATACACAATACCGTGGATAGATCTTATCAATAAAAAATTGATGAAATTTATAAGAATAAATCAGATATCAACCCTTATGGCGGTACAAATAAAGCAGAGTTCTTTTCAGTTGTGAGCGAATATTTTTTGAACGACCAAAGTTACTAGCTAAGAAACATCCAGAATTGTATGACTTACTTGAAAAAAATATTTAAACAAGAAATGAAATCAAAAAGCTTGAACCTAAAAAAAAATAAGAATATCAAGAAATACACCTTGTCCTTGTAATAGTGGTCTTAAATTCAAAAAATGCTGTGGAATGTACATTACAATTGACAACAAATCTTATAAAAAGAATGCTGCCAATTATTATAGAGTTAAATATTTAGAATCAAGCAAATTGATTGATTTTTGGTTTTTTGACTTATAAACCGGAATATCAAATGAAAAAGTTGTTCCTTTGTTAGGTGCACTTGTTGTTGAAATTTCAACTTCATGAACTTCCAATATTTTCTTTACAATTGCCAAACCTAAACCCAAGCCCTTGGTCTTTTTTTTTCACTTCCTTGGTTAAATCTGTCATAAATGTGTGCAATTTCTTCCTCGCTTATTCCAACACCGCTATCAGAAACTTTAACCTTTATGCAGTCATTCTCATTTTTGAGTTGAACTAAAATCGATCCCCCTTCTGGAGTAAACTTTATTGCATTATCAATTAAATTTTGGAAAACCCGTTCAATCATTGCAATATCTGCAAAAGCTAAAGGTAAATCTTGTGGAGAATCTAACGTAAGATTAATATTTTTTTTAGATTCAGCTAAAATTAGGGTTCTTGTGTCTTATATCTTGTGCAAGTTCTGAAAGCTGAAAAGCTTCCAAATTTGGCTTTGTTTCTCTGGCTTCAAGTTTAGAAAGTTCAAATAGTTCCTCAACTAATTTTTTAAGCCGCTCTGTACTATTAAGTATAGTTGTCAGATGTACCTTTCGTTCTTCTTCTGTCATAGTTTCACTTTTCATAAGAATAGTTTCGCTATAACCATGAATTGTGGCAAGGGGAGTTCTTAGATCATGAGAAACATTTGCAACCAGTTCACGCCTTAAATTATCCATTGTTTTTAGATCTTGCATATTCTGAACAATTGTATCAGCCATTTCATTAAATGAGTTTGCAAATTCTTTTAGCTCTCCGGTTTGTTTTAAAGTTTATTCTGGCTTCTAAATCACCATTTTTAAATTGACGGATAACTCCAATCATTTTTCTAATGTTTTTTGTAATTAAAACTAAGGCAATGAAAGTAATAATTATAGCTGCAATAAGTGTAATAGCCGTTGACCGTAATGCCAGTCGGAGCATAAAACTACCGAATAAAAATTGTGCAGCACTTTCAAATTCCTCACCGCTAATTATAATATATAAATAACCCCGCAATAAATTTCCTTCGTAAACTTCAGAAGCAGTAAATGTTGAATGTGCTTTTGGATCTCTGGGATTATTACCCATTACAAATTCTTTGCCTTCCTCAGCAACAAATTTTTTGTATGGGCTCAAGGTCAACGGATTCCATTATTATTTTTTTCAGGAGCAAAATAAGTGATAATATTGCCGGTCGTATCCAATAAATAGACTTCCAAACTTGGATTTATAACCATTATTTCATGGAATAATTTGTGTAATACTTCTTCATCTATTTCACCATTTGTGAAAAATTTATTTTCATCCACAATATGCGGAGCAATTTGAGATCCCATTTTTTGAACAGCTTCCTGGTAATACATTTCAGCAGTCCAAACTGCAATATAGAGGTAGACTGCTGACAATATCATTAGAATTGATAGGAAGGTAGATCCAATTTTCCAAGTAAGGGGTGTTAAAGAAATTCTTCATAATTTATTCATTTTTTTCGTTTTTATTTTGTCTTCCTCGCTTATGCGTGGATTTAGTAATCTCATAATAGATTCTCGATAAAAACATTCGGGAATGACAGGATAGTTCTAAACTTTAATTCTCTAAAGAATCATTAAACCAATAACCTACACCCCAAGAGGTTCTAATAAATTTGGGATTTGAAAGGTCATCTTCAATTTTTGTCCTTAACCTATTTATATGAGAATTTACTGTGTGTTCATATCCATTATACTGGTAACCCCAAACAGTATTTAATAGCTGCTCTCTTGTATATGTTCTTCCGGGATGAGTTGCCATTAGCAGCAGTAAATCAAACTCTTTTTGAGTTAATTCAACTCTTTCACCATTCAAGATTACTCTTCTTTTTTGTACATCAATTTTAAGATCGCCTACATTAATAATTGTGTTATCAATGTCTGTTTTTTGAACGGCATCCACTCTGCGGAAGATTGCTTTTACCCTGGCAATAAATTCTCTGATGCTAAATGGTTTTGTTAAGTAATCATCTGCCCCAATTTCTAATCCAAGAACCTTATCAAATTCCTCAGATTTAGCTGTTAACATCAAAATTGGCACGTAAATTTCTCTTTTCCTGACTTCTTTGCAGATTTCAATTCCATCTAAATTCGGCAGCATAATGTCTAATACTATTAAATCAAATTGCTCATTAATTGCCAAATCTAATCCAACTTTTCCATCATTAGCCTTGGTAACTTGACAATTGAGATCAGTTAAATGAATTTCTAGAAGATCGGAAATTTCTTTCTCGTCTTCAATTACTAATACTTTTCGCATTCTGGTATTCCAATTTTTAATGCAAAGTTAAGATAAAATTATCACATAAATATCACAGAGGGTAAACAAAAATTAATTGAATGAAATAAGGATTTTAGAGAAATATAGAAAATTAGTTAGTGGTGAGTTTATTTAAAAGAGTTGCCTTAGTTACCATTTAAAATAAAAAATGCGGACATAAAAATAATCCGCATTTTTATAATCTGTTTATTCAAAAATTCTTAATCTAAGTAACTTTGAATCGCGTCTTCTATGTTATCAAAAAGTTTAAATACTTTATCCATTCTAGTTATATAGAACATTGATGATTCGGTATTATCACCCCAAACAATTCTTAAATCGCCACCGAGACTCATTGTTTTTTTCAAAGAGCTAACTAAAACTCCAAGTACTGTTGAATCAACAAATTCGCATTGAGCTAAATCAATAATCAATTTTGAGTTATGATTCTCAAATAATGCGTTTAAATATTCTTTAAACTTAGAAGCAATTTCCATTGTTGCTCTTGGCAAGTTAACATTTACAACGCTCACATCTCCATAAAGCAAATGTGAAAATTGAGAGAATTGAGGCAAGTCTGAATCAAAAGAAGTAAGCTCACTAACAATTGAATTTTTATCAATTTTGTTATTTTCCTTAGTTAATTCTTCTAATTCGAGATCATCGTTTTCAGAATGTTCAAAGTCAACTATTTCATCACTATCTGTAATTGGATTTCCAAAAGAGAATGTTGGGATATTTTCTTTTTCATCTGTAAGTTCTTCAAACTGTTCTTCAGTTGTTATTTCAACTTTAGTTTCTTGGTCAAACGGATTTGTATAAACTTGCATTGGTTCATTATCAACAGTAATATTCTCTGAAACATTATTATTTGTGCTGTTATTCTGCGCTTTTAATAGATCAAGCTGCTCTTGAAGCTCAGCAATTTTTACAACTTGGTTTTCAATGATTAAGTTTAATCTTTCTTCATCAGATTCATTATCTAATGATTGATTGTTAATCATTTCAAGTCTTTGTGAAATAAGTTCAAGCTCTTCATTTTTCTTATTTGCTTCTGTCTTAAAATGATTTTTTGCTTCATTTAATTTTTCAATTTCATTTTTAAAATCTTCAATCTGTTCTTTAAGTTTTATGAACTCAATTTCTCTATCAGTTTTTTGAAGTTTAACTTGTGAAAGCCTTCTTCCTTGCTCTTCTATTATTGAGTTTTTTTCTTCTATTACAGATTCAAAACTTCCTTTTGATTCATTAAGTTTTTCTAGCTCACTTTGTAATTCTTGTAATTTATCTTCATACTGTTTAGCAACTTCACTGGCAGTATCATCGCCATTAAAATTATTTACACTTGATTGAAGTTCAGCAATCAACTCGGATTTATTATTAATCTCAGCTTCAAAAGATTCTTTAACTTCATTAAGTTCTACAACCGTTAATTCAAGAGCTTCGATTTTTTTCTTTAATAAAATTGTCGTTTCACTGTCTCCATTTTTTTCTGCATTTAGTTCTTCTTCTAAAGTATCTAGCTTTCTATCTTTTTCAACTAACAGATTTTGTGCTTGCTCTAATTGATGTTTTAATTTTTCAACTTCTTCAGAAATTGATTGTATTTGTTCGCTATCTGAATTATTAGAGTTATGAACATCATTTAGTTGATTTTTAAGATTTTCAATTTGTTCTACAAGCACTGCATTTTCTTCGTGAACATTTTTATTTTCTTCAATTACTACAGAATGTTCTAAAGTTAAATTTTGTAATTTTTCATTAAAATGTTCATATTGATTGTCAGCTAATTTTTCATTTTCTAATTCTTTTTCAATCTCAGAAATAGTTTGATTTTGTTCTTCAATGATCCTTTTGTTTTTTTCTAAAGCTTCCTCTTTCTCATTTAATTTTTCTTCAAACTGTTTTATCGTTTCAGCAAGTAAATCTATCTTCTGATCTTTTTCAGAAACATTAGAATTATAATTAGAAAGTTTTTGATTTAATTCGGCAATTTGATTTTGAAGTTGTTCTTCAATAGAATTAAATTCTTCAGCTTTTAATTTATAATCATTAAGTTCTGTTTTAACTTGATTAAATTCATAATAATTATTTGAAATTTGTTTTTGATAAGCTTTTAAGTCTTCGTTTAGATTCTCTATTTCGGAATTAAGTTCTTTCAATTCAGAATTTTTAGAATCTAAATTATTTCTTAACTCATTTTCAACTGATTCAAATGACTCTAATCTATTATTTCCTTCAGCCAGTTGATTTTTTGCTTCAGTAACTTTTTCACTTAGCTCATTTATTTGCTGATTTAATTGAGCTTCCCGTGATTTATTTTCTTCAATCGCATTTTTGAATTCTTGAATTTGATTTTCTTTCTCAACCAGACTATTTTTTAATCTGCTTTCAGATTCTTTCCACAATTCAGAATTATTGCTTGTCTCTTCAAGTTCTTTTTCAACTTCTGAAATATTTTCACTTAGTTCATTTATCTGCTGATTTAATTGAGCTTCCCGTGATTTGTTCTCTTCAATAGCATTTTGAAACTCTTGAATTTGATTTTCTTTTTCAGCCAGACTGTTTTTTAATTCATTTTCTGTTTCAATCCATGATTCTAAATTACTTTTACTTTCTTCAAGCTCATCTTTAACTGCAGCAATTTTTTCATTTAGTTCTTTAATTTGTTGATTTAATAATAATTCAACTGAATTTTTATCTTCAAGTTTAATTTTGTAATTATTTAAGTCTGCTTTCAGTGATTCAACTTCTTCAGATTTTCCTTCAGCTTGATTTTTATAGATATCCAGATCGCTGCTTAAAAATTCAATTTCGGAAAAAACTTTATTATACTCTTTTTCTTTTTCTGATAAACTATTTCTTAATTCATTTTCAATTTGGTTTAGTCTTTCAATCTCAGCATTCTTTTCTTCAATTTGTTCTTCTTGAAAAGACTCAACTTCATTATGTCCTTTCTGTACTATTTCCAGTTGTTCTTCAAGGTATAGAACAGATTTTTGTAATTCTTCAGCTTGACGTGTTTTATCAATAAGGCGCTTTTCAATTTCTGTAGTTTCTATTTTTAGTTCAGAACTTAATTCTTCGAGAGCTCGTTCTCTTTCCTCTATTGTCTTTTCTAAGATAGATATATGTTTTTTAAGATGAGTTAATTCTGATTCGGTCTCTTTTATTATTGATGAAAGATTTTCTTTGTCATCGGAAAGTTCTTCAATTTTAGAACTCAAATTATTTACTATTTCTTTATGCTTTTCAGAGTTTAATTGAATTGCTTGGGTTGCTTCATTTAATTTATCGTTTAAATCAATAACTAAATTTTCTTTTTCACTTACTTGATCATGCAGAGTGTTAACTACATTAGAAAGCTCTTCTGCTTTATTCTTAATTATTTCATTAAGTTCAATTTGTTTGCTAATTTCAGCTTTTTGATTTGAATTAAACTCTACTTGAACTTTTATTTTTGCTTCAAGGTTCTTTTTCTCATCAGCAATTGATTCAATTTTTGCGCTTAAGTTGTTTATAATTTCTTTGCTCTTTTCTTTACTTTCTTTTAACTCAACTAAATTAGATTCCCTTTCACGAATTTGTGTGTTCAAATCTTCAACCAAATTATTTGAGTAATCAACAGTTTCTTTTAACTTATTGATTTCTGTATCACGATTGGAAATATCTTCTCTTAATTTATCAATTGTGTTTTGGCTACCATCAACAATGATTTTGGTTTGGTTTATTTCATTGTTCAGTTCAGCAATTGAGTTTGTTAATGAATTAATGTTTTCATCTTTCAAATCTAATTCAACAGTTAGCCCGTTAATTTGAGTTTGTTTTTCTTTTACATCATTGTTTAATTCATCAATTTGTTTTTGGTTAATTTCTATTTCAGATTTGAATGAATCGATCAAATTGCTTTTTTCATAAATAATATTATTAAGGCTTTCTACCTTTTCACTTAATGAACTAAGTTCGTTTTCTTGATCATAATTTTGTTGAGATAAATCATTTATGCGATTGTTTGAATCTTCAATATTTATTTTTAGAGATTCAATTTCAGAAACTTTTTCTTCAACGCTTAAAATTAATTTTTGTTCTGATTTGGTTCTTTCCAAGAGATCATTTTCCAGTTCAGTGTTTCTTTCAAAAGCCTTTTGATACTCAACTTTGATTTCTTCTAATTGTTTACTTGTGCCATCTAACTCAACATTTAATGAGTTAATGTTTTGATTTTGATTATTAACTACTTCTTTTAATTCATTTTCAGATGCTCTTAAGTTTGCAATTTTTAGTTCATCATCCTCTACAGTTTTGCTTAAATCGTTATTTATATTTATTAGTTCGTTAATTTGATTTTCTTTTTGATCTATGTTTTGTTTATAATTATCAACATCTTGATTAAGCTCTTCAATAACTTGTACTTTTTTAGTTAGTGAATCTATAGTTTCTGAAAGTTTAGTGTTTATGTTTTCTTTTTCATTATTACTAGCTTCCAACTCTTCTTTAAGTGATGAATTTAATTGTTCAAATTCATTTTTAGTCTTATTTAACTGGTTAATATCATTTTGAAGAGAATTTATATATTCATCTTTTTGTTCTAGATTTCTTCTTAATTCAAGTTCTTTGCCTTTAGCTTTTTCCAATTCTACGCCAACAGCTTCAACTTTGTTTTCTAAAGCCGCTATTAAATCTGCATTTTCTGCAAACTTTTGTTCATTTGATTTAAGTTTTTCTAGTAAGTTGTTGATTGAAGAATCTTTTTCAGTTATAAGTTTAATTTTCTCATCAAGCTGATCTGATAATGGTTTTAGTGCTTCTTCGGCCTCTTTTACCTTCTCGTTTAGATAATAAATATTTTTATTTAATTCGTTATTTTCATCTTTAGTAATGGAGAGGTTGTCATTCAATTCAGTAATAAGGTGATCAGCTTCAGTAATTTTATGACTCTGTTTTACTATGATTTCGTCTTTGTCTTTTGCTGCTTTTTCTAACTCGTTTTTCTTATCTTCTATTACTTTAAAAGCTTGAGTTTGGTCTTCAATTATTTCATTTTTCTTATTAATAGAGTTGTTTAGTTTTGCCACTTGTGTCGAAAGACTTGAATTTTGCTCCTTTGCTTCTTTGATATTATTCTCATATCTACTTACATCAGCCTTTAGACTTTCAATTAGGTTACTTTTCGTGTTAATTTCAGCTTCATACTTCGCAACTTGCGTAGTTGCCTCAATTAGTTTAAAATTAAATATTTCCTTTTCTTCATTTAATTTTTCAATTAAAGCTTTCGAATCATTTATAATTGCTTCATTCTCTTTGATCTTATCAAATTGTCTATCTATAATATCTTGTTTTTTTGAATCAGATTCTTTTAGGAAGTTTTCTTTTGCTTTTAATTCATCTAAGTGACTTGATTGTTTTGTAATTATTTCATTTTTATTTGCTTCAGAAATTTTCAATGATTCACTATATTCTTTTAATTTTGTGATTTCATCATTCTTTAGCTCTAACTTTGCTCTCACCTCATAATTTTTATTTTCAAGAGATTTTTGAGCATTTAATGCGTTATTATAATTATCTTTAAGTGTATTTAATTGAGTTTCATAATTAGATACAACATCCTTAAATTTATTTAATTCATTGGTTGATTTTGAATATGAATCTTTCAATTGAGCAAGTTTATATGATTGTTCCCCAATCAACTCACTTTTATATTTATCTGCTTCTGAAATACTCTTTAATTCATCTTGTAGTTTTTGTAACTCTTTTGATTGTTCGTCTATTTTATTTTGTTTGATCTTATCATATTTTCCAATACTTTCAAATTTTTCTTCACTTTCACTCAATTTTTTATTTAGTATATTAATAGTTTTGTTCTTTTCCTCTTCTAGGGTTGAGTAAGAATTCTTAATATAATTTAATTCTTCAAGTTTGGCTTCATTTTGATTAAAATTATTTCGCAACGAACGCAATTCTTCTTGAAGTATTTTGTTGTTTTTAGAAAGCTCATCTTCTACAAGTTTGCTATTTTTTATCTGTTCTTCATATTCAAATAATTCCTCGGTAGATTTTTTCAAACTTTCTTTTAAATTAATTAGTTCAGCTGAATTATTTTCATAATCTTGTTTTAAGTTATTGAATGATTTTTCCTTTGCTCTAAGATGTTCAATTTCATTTGATAATTTTTTAATTTCTACTTTTATTTTTTCATCATCTGCTTTACTAAGATTTGAAGCAGATTTGAGATCATTTATTTGATCTCTAAAATTCTCAATTTCTACTTCTGCTATACTTAACTTTTCCTTAAGGTCTTTCTCGCGTGTATTAAGTTCTTCTAATTTATTTTTTAGTGTTTTTATCTCAATTTCTTTTTCTTCAAAAATGCTCTCATCAATATTCTGAGAACTGTCAATACTTGAAATGGATTGTTCTAATTCAATAATTCTATTATTATGGTTGGTTATTTGTAATTTATAGCTTTTCTCGGCATCTAATAACCTAGAAAGCTGTTCATTTTGATTGTCAATTACATTATTCATTTGTCTAGTTGTGCTTTGGTATTCTTCAACTCTATTATAAAGGGAAGTGATCTGCTCTTCTTTTTTTCTGATTAAATCATTGTATCTGACTATTCTATCGTTTAATTCATCAATTACTTTTTCTTTCTTTTTAAGCTCGTTAAACGAAACTAAATCATCAGCATTTTGATTATTGAGATCAAATATTGATACTTTTTTTTGTCCAGATTCAAATTTAACATTTGCCTCTTTTAGTAATTTTTCAAGATTTGCCATTATGGTTTCATCAACATTTTCCATTGAGTTTTTTAAATTGCTTAGTATAGAATTGTATTGAACTAGAAGAATATCCATATTTTCTTTAGAAATTTCAGCAAGTTTTGAGTCCATAATTGATAAAGCAGTAGATTTGCGTTTAGAATTTGCAAAAAATTCTTCTTGTCCAAAAAACTCATTTGGAGAAATAATAGAAGTAGTGGTTTTAGAAAAGCTGTGTTTTTTTAATAAATTTATTTCACCTTCAATCACTAAATATATTGAATTTGAAGGATCACCATTTTTGAATAAGATTTCTCCTTCATCCAATTCAATTATTTCTAAATCCAAATCCTCAAGTGTAATATTTGAAATGTTAGTATTTTTAAATAAATCATTACTTTTTAACACAGTGCTAATGTTGTTTTGCATTTCCTCGTCCTCTTGAACTTTCTAGATTAAATTATTATCGAGCAGTTTAGATTTTTTTTTAATTTTGTTTAAATTTCCTCACTGATACTTTTAATTTCAAATATTGTGCCGTAAAACGTAAAAAGTGGTAATTTTTACTTGCTGTTTTTGTAGATTTTCATTCACAACCTTGATGCTTAAAAACTGTTAGATTTGCAATGAAAATCAATTTGGTAATATAAAAATCCATATAGATGCAAATACAACTATATCTGGTGGTTTTATAATTCCCGATTAATGTAACAATATGATACAGAACGTGATCTGTGTCACTATTATAAGAATTCCTTATTTGTAACTCTGGCTAAAAATAGCCAAATAGGTGTTGAGGCATTTTGTTGTTATAATAAAATACTTTTGCTAATTTACACTAAGCTTTATAGCCTAAATTATTTTTTCAACTAAAATTGAGAAATTTGCTATGAATAAACTTGTGCATAAATTTTATATTGGTTTTTTTATAGTTGTTACCATTTCTGTTTTGGTTTTGTTAATTATAAACGGATACTCTTATTATACTTCGCCATTTGAAGAACGCTTTTTTTACCTAACCACAATTCATTAAAACCAAGTGGATTTATTGGTCATGGAATAGGAATTATAGGTTCATTTGTTAATGATTTTTGGAGTTTTAATTTATATGATTAGAAAAAGAGTTAAATTTTTATGCGCTTAGGAATTTTAAACATTGGCTTGAACTGCATATTTTTTTTGCACTGTTGGACCAATTTTAGTTCTATTTCACACTGCTTTTTTAAGTTTGGTGGAATTGTTTCTGTTAGTTTTTGGAGTATGGTTGCAGTTTTTTTAGTGGAATTATTGGAAGATTTATTTATGTTCGCATCCCTCGTACAATTGAAGGAAATGAAATGAATATGCAGCAAATAAATAATCTCAATGATAATCTTACAATAAATCTGGCTACAAATTATAATTTACAAAAATACAACTTTAGAAAAAATTGCTGAACTATCTGATATTAAAAGTAAAGGAAGAGGTTCATTTAAATGAATTGTTTTTATCTCTGATTCCAAATTATTTTGAAAAAGGAAAAAAATAAATACTATCAATTTCAGCATTAAAATTAAAAGCAAATAATATTTCTAAAACAAATAGAAAAGAAATTATTAAGATTATAAAAAAAAAATCAGTACTTCAAATAAAATACATTATCTTCGTTTGATGCAAAGTTTGTTTAAATATTGGCATGTCGCACATTTACCGTTTGCTTTAATTATGCTTATAATAATGTTTATTCACATTGTTGTTACTATTACTTTTGGTTATAGGTGGGATTTTTTAAATGCTTAAAAATGAGAATAATTGTTCGATATTTTAATACTACATGTATTAATTACATGTAATATTGTGATACTATATTATAAATTGTGTTTATAGACCAAGTACTATCAATATTTTTAGTTTGGTATATAAATTGATGGACTATCTTATTAATTATTTTTAGGTAAATGGATTGGAAGTATTAATTGAATATATTTTTTACAGTTTTAGTAGTTATTATCTTAATTGCAATAGTCCTTTTTGCTTACTACAGTAAACATAAAAAGCAATCTCAAGTATAACTACCCGTAAAATTGATAAAGCAAAAGAATTTGGATTTCATGAACCAGTTTCACTTCACCCTGTGATTAATGAAGATATTTGCATTGGAAGTGCTGCATGTGTAGCAGCTTGTCCAGAAAATGATATTTTAGGTCTTAGTTGGTGGAAAAGGTAGACTTGATTAATGCTTCACATTGTATATAGGGCATGGCGCTTGTTTTCATGCATGTCCTGTTGAGGCTATAACATTAGTAATGGGAACAGAAAAACGTGGTGTTGAATTACCTCATGTTAGTCAAGATTATGAAACAAACGTTAAAGGTATTTACATTGCTGGAGAATTAGGCGGAATGGGTCTAATTAAAAATGCTGTTGAACAAGGCACAAAAGCAATGGAAAAGCATTCTCAAAAATCCTTCCCAAAAAATAAAAAAGTAAATATGATGTAATTATAATTGGTGCAGGTCCAGCTGGAATTGCTGCATACTTTAACTGCGGCAAAAAACAATCTAAAATTTTTAACACTTGAACAAGATAGCTTGGGAGGAACTGTTTTTACATTTCCAAGAGCTAAAAAATTGTTATGACTTCACCAATGGAATTGCCATTATACGGCAAAAGTAAAACTACAAGAAACTTCAAAATCTGAATTACTTGATTTATGGAATGAAGTTTTATCAAAGAATAATATTACAATAAATCAAAATTTGAAAAAGTTTTGGAGATAATTAAATACCAAGATTATTTTGAGATAATTACAAATCAAGAAAAATATACTTGTTCTAAAGTTTTACTCTCTATCGGTAGAAGAGGTTCTCCAAGAAAATTAGGAGTTCCAGGCGAAGATACAGAGAAAGTTGCCTATCGTCTATTAGAGCCAGAATTAATTAAAAATAAAAAGGTAATTGTTGTTGGTGGTGGAGATTCAGCAATAGAATCAGCCCTATTATTGGCTGAGGATGAAACAAATCAAGTTACACTTTCGTATAGATCTAATTCATTTTTTAATAGAATAAAACCAAAGAATCTAGAAAAAATTGAACTAGCAAAAAATCAAAATAAGATAAATGTTAATTTATGAATCGAACTTAGTTGAAATAAATGAAAGTTGATGTAAAAATGAAATTAAAAAATGGAAGTATTGTTCCAATAGAAAATGATTTAGTTTACATTTTTGCTGGAGGAGAACTACCAAATAAATTTCTTGATAAAATTGGCATTAAGATTACGAAGAAATATGGAGAGGTGGTATTAAAACATTAATCAAAATATTATTTCTGTCATTAATATTTATAGATGTTTTAAAAGCTCAAATTTCACCCGGCGATTTGAGTAATGCTCATGCAGAATTTGAAGGAATTAGTAATTGTACAAAATGTCATGACTTAGGGAAATCAGTTTCAAAAGCAAAATGCTTAAACTGCCATACAGAAATAATTGATTTAATAAACGAAAATAGAGGTTATCACCTACAAAAAGAAGTAATTCAAAAAGATTGCTGGGTTTGTCACGGGGAACATTTTGGAAGAAATTTTCAAATAGTAAAATTTGATGAAAAGAATTTTGATCATGATAAAAGTGGATTTGAACTAAAAGGAAGTCATAAAAAGTTAGAATGTAATAAATGTCATAAAGCCGAATTTATCACAATAGAAAAATTTAAGAAAAAAGAAAAAACATTTATAGGCTTAACTCCGCAATGCAAAACCTGTCACGAAGATGTTCATCAAGGAACTCTTGATGACAATTGTGCAACTTGCCACAATGAAGAAAAATTTAAACCCGCAATTAATTTTAAACATGATAACACACAGTTCAAGCTTACGGGAACTCACTTAAAAGTAGATTGTGAAAAATGTCATGTTAAGGAGAATAGAAATAACAAAACGTTTCAAAAATTTGCTGATGTAAAATTTAATAGTTGCAATTCGTGTCATAAAGATTTTCACCAGGGTAAATTTGGTAATGAATGTGAAACTTGTCACAATACAAATTCATTTAATGAAGTAAATGTTTTAAATGGATTTGATCATTCCAAAACTAATTTTCCCTTATTGGGTAAGCACAATAGAGTTAAATGCGAAAATTGTCATAAAGAAAGTTTAACAAGTAAACCTAAATTTGCTAAATGTTATGATTGTCATGAAGATTTTCATAAAGGTGAATTTATTAAAAATAATATTCAGACAGACTGCAAAGAATGCCATAATGAAAAAGGCTTTTCACCTTCTCAGTTTACAATTGAAATGCATAACAAAACCAGTTTTGAATTGATAAATTCCCATGCAGCAATTCCTTGTATATCGTGTCACTTAAAAGAAGAAAGTTGGAAATTTAGAATCAGTGGCGAAAAATGTATCTCATGCCATTCAAACATCCATGAAAGTGAAATTGGCGCAGATTTTTTTGATGAAAATAATTGTCAATTTTGTCACTCAACATTATCTTGGAAAAATGTAAAGTTTGATCATACCACGACCGAGTTTGAGTTAATAGGCAAACATAAATCAACGGAATGCAGAGATTGTCATTTCACTTTTGATGGATCAAAAATAATTGCTCAAAAATTTAAGCAACTAAATAGTAATTGTACACAATGTCACAATGATATTCATATTGGACAATTTATTGAGGATGGAAAAGAGCTTTGCAAAAACTGTCATACTTCATTTAATTGGCAGCCAAGTTTATTCGATCATAGTAAAACAAGATTTGCATTAGCTGGTGCACATCTAAATGTAAAATGTGAACAATGCCATAAACAAATTGTTGAAAATGATATTACTTTTATCAAATATAAAATTGAGGATGTAAGATGCATAAGTTGTCATTCTTAATATTTACATTTTTCATATCCTCATTGATATTTTCTCAATCTCCCCATGGAGATAACTTTAACTTTGATTGCGAGGAATGTCATTCAACTGAAAACTGGAAAATAGATTTTAAAACTTTAGATTTTGATCATTCCGAAACTAACTTTGAATTAATTGGTCAACATAAAATATTAGATTGTCAATCATGCCACCAAACATTAAAGTTTTCAGAAACAAAAAATAATTGTCTTGATTGTCACAGTAATGTTCATCAAAATACAGTTGAACCTAATTGCCAGCAATGTCATAACTCAAACTCTTGGGTTGTTACTAATATTGATGAAATGCATGATATGAGCAGATTTCCTTTGCTGGGTGAACACAAACGTGCTGATTGCAAACAATGCCATGCATCTGTTAATAATTTGTTGTTTCCCACTATTGGGGTTCAATGTATTGATTGTCATTTGAGTGATTATCAGTCAGCACAAAATCCAAATCATATTTCTGCCGGTTTTTCAAAAGAGTGCGAAGATTGTCATCAAGTAACTGATTTAGAATGGAATAAGGCAAATGTTACTCACGACTTTTTCCCTTTAAACGGTGGTCATAAAATCAGCAATTGTTTTGATTGTCATTCACAAAATACTTTTGAGGGATTAACTCAAGAATGTGTAACGTGTCATCAGAAAGATTTTAATTCCACCAGTGATCCAAATCATGTTAGCGCTGGATTTACAACTAATTGTATTGAATGCCACACAACTAATCCGGGTTGGCAGCCTGCATCATTTAAGGAACATGATAATTTCTTCGCTCTAATTGGCGCGCATAAAGTAATTGAAAATGATTGTGCAAAATGTCATACAACCGGCTATTCTAATACACCGGATCAATGCTATGATTGTCATCAATCAAATTATAATAGCACAAAAGATCCTGCACATCAAGCAGCGGGATTTGGAACTGATTGTGAGAGTTGTCATAATACAGTAGCTTGGGAGCCAGCAAGTTTTGACCACGATAATCAATTTTTCCCAATTTATTCTGGCAAACATAATAACCAATGGAATGATTGTGCAGATTGCCATACTAATTCAGCAAACTTCCAAGTTTTTGCGTGTGTTACGTGTCATGAACATAATCAGTCAGATATGGATAAAGAGCATAGTGGAATTGGAGGATATACTTATGAAAGCACAGCTTGCCTTGCTTGTCATCCAACCGGAAATAAAGAAGATGGATTTAATCATTCAACAACTAATTTCCCATTGCTTGGTGCTCATACAACTATTCAATGTTCTGATTGTCATTCTGCTGGATATCAAGGAACATCAATGGAATGTAGTTCTTGCCATTTAGCTGATTTTCAAAGTTCTACCAATCCAAATCACCAACAAATTGGTTTAGATCAAAATTGTGAACAGTGCCATACAACTAATCCAGATTGGCAGCCGGCAACTTTTCCAGTTCATAATGATTTTTATTTATTAGAAGGCGCTCATGCAAGTATAGCCAGCGATTGTAATAGTTGTCATTCAGGTGATTACGTGAATACAGGTAATCTTTGTATTGATTGCCATACCAATGATTATAACAATACCAGCAATCCCAACCATCAATCAACTGGTTTTGGAACAGATTGTGAAACTTGTCATTCTCAAAATGCTTGGCAGCCTGCAACCTTTGATCATGATAATCAGTTCTTCCCAATATACTCGGGCAAGCACAATAATGAATGGAATGAATGTTCAGACTGCCATACTGCATCAACAAATTTTCAAGTTTTTGAGTGTATTAACTGTCATGAACATAATAAAACAGATACAGATGATAAGCATAAAGAAGTTCAAGGTTATCAATATATCAGCACAGAATGTTTAGCATGTCACCCAACAGGAACATCAGATGGCGCTTTTAATCATGCTACTTCGGCTTTCCCATTAACAGGCGCGCACACAACTCAAGAATGTTCAGATTGTCATCAAGGTGGATATTCTAATGTCTCATCGGAGTGTTCTGAATGCCATCAGCAAGATTTTAATAGTTCTCTTGAACCAAACCATGTTGAAGCAGGAATTGAAATTGCTTGTGTAGATTGTCACAATACTGTGGCTTGGAAACCTTCAACATTCAATCATGAAACAACCGGCTTTGAATTGATTGGAGGACACAATTTGAATCAATGTTCTAATTGTCACTCAGGAAGCACATCAAATGCTACATCAATTTGTTATGATTGTCATCAAAGCGATTATACAACGGCACCTGAACATACTGCACAAAGTTATCCGCAAACTTGTCAGGATTGTCATAATACAACAAATTGGAATCAAACAACTTTTGATCATAATAACACTAACTTTGCATTAACAGGAGCTCATTTAAATACAACTTGCGCTTCTTGTCATACATCTGGATATGCTGGAACTTCTACAGAATGCAATACTTGTCATCAGACAGATTTTACAAGCGCGGTTAATCCAAATCATTCGGAAGCTGGAATTTCAAATAAGTGTGAAGATTGCCATTCTACAAATGCTTGGAATCCATCTGAATTTAATCATTCAGCGACCGGATTTGAGTTAATTGGAGGACATAATTTATCTCAATGTTCAAGCTGTCACAATGTAAGCACAGCAAATGCAACTCCAGAATGTTACTCTTGTCATTCTGCAAATTATAGCAACGCACCAGATCATGTTTCACAGAATTATCCAAAGACATGTCAAGATTGTCATAACACCACAAATTGGAATGACACAAACTTTGATCATAACAATACAAATTTTGCATTAACCGGTTCTCACACTAACGTGAATTGCAATGATTGTCATTCAGCTGGATACTCTGGTACTTCTACTGTTTGTGCTGATTGCCACCTTACTGATTTTAACAATTCATCAAATCCAAATCATAGCAGTTTAAGTCTATCAACAAATTGTGAAACTTGTCATACAACAAATCCAAATTGGCAACCAGCGACTTTTGCTGTACATAATGATTTTTACGTTTTGGAAGGTGCGCATGCATCAATATCAAATGATTGTGCAACTTGTCATAATAGTAATTATAACAATACTTCAAATACATGCTACGGTTGTCATCAAAGCGATTATAATGCCACAACAAATCCAACTCATTCAAGCTCGGGTTTTGGAACTGCATGTGAAGATTGCCATTCACAAAATGCTTGGCAACCTGCAACTTTTGATCATGATGGGCAGTACTTTCCAATATATTCTGGTAAGCATAGGCAAGAATGGAATGCCTGCACAGATTGTCATACAAATCAATCTGACTATTCCATATTCTCTTGTTTAGAATGTCATGAACACAACAAGACAAAAATGGATGATAAGCATAAAGAGGAAAATGGATATTCTTATACTAGTGCTGCTTGTTATGATTGTCATCCACAAGGGAAATCTAACGCTCAACTTGAAAGATTCTTTCGAATAGAGAGTATTCAGAGATGATAAAAAAAATAATCATATTACTTCTATTTATTGTCGGTGCTTTATCAGGTCAACAAAATGATGATAATAAAAATTTTAACAGGTAAAGTCGAATATATTTCTTCTCAATTTATTTACGTAAATTTTGAAAATACTGATGGAATAAATATTGGCGATACTCTCATTATATCAGAAAACGAAAAAATGATTCCCAAATTAATAGTCCAAACAAAATCTTCGCGTTCTTGTGCAACTTTTCCAATTAAAGAAAAATTAAAAAAAGGAGATGAAGTTTTTGCAATTATAATAAATCAAATCGATACAAATTTAATTTTAGCAGAGGAGAAAAAAAACGAAATTGCAGTTATTGAATCAGAAGAAGTAAAACCAATAACAAAAAGTAGTTATGGAAAGTTTAATACTTCGAAAGATAATATTTATGGAAGGTTTAGTGCGACCGGCTATTCAAATCTATCAAATGAAAATAGTAATGAGAATTATCAAAAGTGGCGATATTCTTTATCCTTTAATGCCGATAAAATTAATAACTCTAAATTTTCTTTTTCAAATTATATTACTTTTAGATATAGAGCCGATGAATGGAATTACACCACTTCGCACATAGGTGATGCAGTTAAAATTTATGATCTCGCATTAACTTATGAATTAATTGAGAAAACAAATTTTATTCTGGGTAGAAAAATTAACCCTAAAACTGCAAATATTGGTGCTGTAGATGGTTTGCAATTTGAAACTAATTTTAATAAATATTCACTTGGAGCTATAATAGGTTCTAGACCAAACTTTAATGATTATGGTTATAACATAAATCTTTTCCAAATGGGTGGATATGTAAGTTGGGATGATTCTATTGGAGTTGGAGCAATGCAGAATACATTTTCAATTTTTCAGCAAATGAATCATGGCAGTACGGACAGAAGATTTTTTTATTTACAGCACACCAATAACATTGTTAGTAATGTATATTTATTTTTATCCTCGGAAGTTGACTTATTTAAAAAAGAAAACAATAAAAATAGCAATGATTTTAGACTCACAAGTTTTTATACTTCGCTAAGATATTCTCCAGTCAGATGGCTTTCCGCAAATGCAAGTTATGATGCAAGGAAAAATGTTATTTATTACGAAACATTTAAGAATTATGCTGACCAACTAATAGAATCAGCACTTAGGCAAGGGTTTAGATTAAGATTAAATCTGCGACCAATAAATTATGTATTTGTAAGTTTATATTCCGGTTATAGATTTAGGGATTCAGATATCAGACCATCAAGGAATTTTGGAGGTTCTATAACCCATTCAAGAATTCCATATTTAAGACTTTCTGCAAACCTTAATTTCATTGGGCTTAACACAAGTTATTTAGATGGAAATATAATTGGATTACGTTTAACAAAAGATTTATTTGATGGTTTAGTAAATACCACTTTAGGTTATAGAAAAGTCAATTACACTTTTATCAGTACGGATAGTAAATTACTGCAAGATATTTTTCAAATGGATTTATCATTAAGAGTTAATAAAAGTCTTTCATTTTCTCTAAGTTTTGAAGGAACTTATGAAGACAAATCAAGTTATTCAAATATTTATACAAGCTTCTCATGGAGGTTCTAAATACTTATTTCACCTTCCAAATAAAGAGCTGCATTGCCGGAAATTTTTACTCTTTTATCCAAATATTCACAGAACAATTCACCGCCTCTTTTAGAAACTTGTAAAGCATTGAGTTTTGTTTTATTCAATCTTTTAGCCCAATAAGGAATTAACAAAGTGTGAGCATAGCCGGTAACTGGGTCTTCATCAATACCAACATCTGGTGCAAAAAATCGTGAAACAAAATCTACATCATTTCCTTGTGATGTAATTATTACTCCATGTGTGTTTAGTTTTAAAAAATCTTTTATTTGAGGTTTTAATTTCCTAACAATTTCTTCATTCTCAAAAACACAAATAGTTGATTTGTCGAATAAAATTTCACTTGGTTTAACTCCTAATGCTGCGATTAAAATCTCATCAAACTCAATTGGCTTGGGATTTCTTGCCGGAAAATTTAAACTGATTAATTCATTTTCCTTCGTTACAATTAATTTGCCGCTTCTTGAGTTAAACTCAATTTTGTTTTCTGTAAAATTCAAAATATTGAATAATACAAATGAAGATGCCAGCGTGGCATGACCACATAAATCAACTTCGCTGGTTGGCGTGAACCATCTAATTCTATAACCAGAGTCTTCCAAAACAAAAAAGCAGTTTCGGCTAAATTATTTTCTGCAGCAATGTTTTGCATCACCAAATCATTCAACCAATTTTCTAAAGGAACAACTGCTGCGGGATTTCCGTTAAAAATATTTTTTGTAAATGCATCTACTTGGTAAAGTTTTAATTTCATTGCTTACCCATTTATTTATAATTTTGAAAAACTATATTTATCAAATTACAAAAAATAATTGAGATTCTTATAATGACAAAACAAAAGATATGCCAATTTCTGAATTTAGAAAATATGGCCACGAGATGATTGATTTTATTGCAGACTATATTGATAATGTTGAATCAAAACCCGTATTAGCAAAAGTTAATCCCGGTGAAATAAAGGAAAACTTCCCCAAAGTCCGCCAGTAAAAAGTGAAAGTATGGAAGATGTTTTTAATGATATCAACAAAATTATTATGCCGGAATTACTCATTGGAATCACCCAAACTTTATGGCGTATTTCAACTCAACTGCATCAATGCCGGGTATATTAGGAGAAATTTTAAGCGGAGCGTTTAACACAAACGGAATGATTTGGAAAACGGCCCCTGCTTCAACTGAATTAGAAGAAGTTGTATTAGTTGGTTCCGGCAAATGCTTCAACTTCCACAAAAGTTTTTTGGGATTATATATGACTTAGCTTCTGTAAGCTCAATGCATGCAATTGCCGCAGCTAGAGAAGAGGCAAAACAAAAATACCATAACTTTGATATTATAAAACTTAGACTTTATTGCTCCGAGCAAGCACATTCATCAATAGAGAAGGGAGCAATTACGTTGGGTTTACCATTATCATCAGTTGTGAAAATTAAAACTGATGAACAATTTAGAATGATTCCTTCTGAGCTGAATAATGCAATTAGAGAGGATATTGAAAAAGAACTTCAGCCATTTTGTGTTGTTGCAACTGTTGGAACTACATCAACAACTAGCATAGATCCAGTTGATGAAATTGTAAAAGTTTCTAAACAATATAATTTGTGGTTGCATGTGGATGCCGCTCATGCCGGCTCTGCAGCAATAGTTCCGGAAGTTAGACAAATTTTAAGCGGAGTTGAAGATGCGGATTCATTAGTTGTTAATCCGCACAAATGGCTTTTTGTTCCTATAGATTTAAGCGTTTTATTTACGAGTAAACCTGAGGTAATAAAAAAAGCTTTTTCTATTGTGCCGGAATATTTGAAAACCGATGAAGAAGAAAAAGTTATTAATTACATGGATTATGGAATTCAACTTGGCAGAAGATTTCGTTCGCTAAAATTGTGGTTTGTATTTCGTTATTTTGGAGTTGAAGGATTGCAAAATATTATTCGTGAACATTTGCGAATAGGAGAATTATTTGCTGATTTTATTGATCGAAACCCAAACTTTGAAAGATTGGCTCCAACTCCATTAAGTACAATATGTTTTAGAGCATTGCCAAATAAGAAGATGAGCGAAAATCAGCTAAATGAATTCAATAAAAGATTAATGGATGAAATAAATAATTCTGGTAAATTATTATTAAGTCACACAAAATTAAACGACAAATTTACAATTAGATTAACAATCTCGGGAATAAGAACAGAAGAAAAACACATTCTTCAAGCGTGGGAATTGATAAAAGAAAAGTTTAATATGTTAATCCAAAACTAGGATTTTAATATGAATAACTTGTTGGAGTTTGTTGTATTAGCTTTTACCTCTTTATTTACTATGATAAATCCGCTTGGGGTGATCCCTGTTTACATTTCTTTAACATCCAAGCTTACACCTAAAGAAGCCAAAAAAGTAGCTTACAAAGCCGTTCTAACCGGATTTTTGATACTTGTACTATTTGCCGTTACGGGTAATTTTATATTTGATTTTTTTGCTATTTCAATTCATAGTTTAAAAGTTGTTGGCGGCATAATATTTTTTATTGCTGGTTATGATATGCTGCAAGCCAGATTGAATAGAACAAAATCAAGTGAAGATGATAGTTTTGATGAAACAAAGGATGTGGCAATCAGCCCTTTAGGAATTCCATTAATTACCGGACCAGGTGCAATTACTGTTTCTATTGTTCTCTATAATGATGCTGTTGATATTTCACAAAAGCTAGTTTTGTTTATAGTAATTATTCTGATAATGACAATAATGTTGGCGGGATTATTAACCGGCAGAAGGGTAATGAGATTTTTGGGTGAGACTGGGAATAAAGTATTGATGAGAATTATGGGATTAATTGTCATGGTAATTGCTGTTGAATTTATGTTTAGTGGATTGACCCCATTGGTTAGAAAAATGTTAATATTAGAATAAATATTAAGGATTAAAAATCCTTCCACATTTATATTAATGTGGAAGGATTTAGATTATTATTTTTTTGAGGATTTCTTTTCAGTAGAATTATTTCTCTTTACAACTGCAAATTTAGCAGCAGCTAAAGTTTCCCTATTAACTTTTTCCGTAATTTTCCCTCTGGTTATATCTTCAATATTTAAGTAACCATTCATCAATAATAACTGAAGAATCATATTATTTTCAATTGTCTCTCTACTATAACCTTCTGCAATGTACAGCTTTTCACAATCTTTATAAAACTCATCAGCAAAATCTTGATTATTTGGCAAATCCATTAGCTGTTCATAGGTTTCTGTAAATCCACTTAACTCAACATTTATATTAGGAGTAACAAGCAAGGGACTGAATCCGTGTTCTTTTTTAATTGGACAAAAACCTTTTATTGAACTCAAATCAACTTTTGCTTTTTCATCATCAATTCTAACAAATTCAGCTTTTCTCATTTGCTCTAATTGGAACAAGAAAAAATTATATCTGTTGACTTCTGAATTTTGTTTTACTCCATTAAAAATATTCGGATATTTTTCTTTAACAATGTTTCTGATGAAGTTTTTATTCTTGTTAATTTCCGGTTTAGAAATTCTTACTTCCTGAATCATCTTAACCATATCTTTTGCAGCGGCTTGTGGACCAGTAATTTCTTTTCCTTCCCTTCCTAAATCAGTTGAGAGTAATCCAAATTGTATATGTCTTCCAGCTCCTTTTTCTTTCACTCCGCCTTTCAAAATATTAACAAGATGTTTCATCTGTTCATATTGATTTTCTTCAGCAATAAATGGTTGTCCGGCTGGTGTGCTTGCCAATGAATTGAATAAATTGCTAAAAATGGCTCTGTCCAAAATAATATCTTTAGCTGAAACAGTTTCATCATTAGTTTTTGTGCAGCTGGCAATAAATCTATTTTTTATGATGTCAAACTTTACAGAATCTATTGAATAATTATTGCCATCTGAATGTTTAAAAGTTTTTTTATCGAACAATTTATTTACTACATCTTCAATATCAATTTTATCAATCAATTTATAAGACGAACACAAATAAAATTTGCCTGTAAATTCATCTTTTTCCCAATCGAGTACATCATCAAGGTAATTGCCGTGTTTATCCATAACTTCAACAACATTTTTATCATTTGTGTAACGCAATAACGTTCTTTGAAAATTAGGATTATCCGAACTGGTTGCTTTTTCTTTCCGTTCACCATGTGAATGTCTGTAAAGCAAAAAGTTTTCCGGATTTTTGAAAACCGTAATTCCAGCTTCTTGCCGGCCGAAGTTACTTGCAGTCAACATTATATCAATTTTATAGGGCATTCTGATATCACATAATCCGCTTATTGTACTGCGACTGTTTAAGTCTTCAACGTTGCTGTCTGCGGCACTTTGAAATAACGAATTGTAATACTTAATAAATTCCGGATCAAAATCTGTCACTCTTGAAAAGTCGCCTTGTTCAGTTCCAATTCCATATAAATTTCCTTCAGAATCAGGAAAGACGTAAAACATATCGCCGGCAATTAATTTGATAGAACGAATTCCCGGTAAATCTTTTTTAAGCCACTTTAACATCATTGCTGCCAGCATTTCAGATTTTCCAACACCACTATCACCATCAACTTGAATTACGAAAATACTTCCGTCTTCTTCTTCAACAGCAAACAAAGAACCGTGAACTGGCATTCCCCCCATTTCCTTAACTTTTTCATTCATCATGGTAAGCCAAGGTTTTTTGATGTTACCGAAATAATCAGTCTTCGATTTGAGAGGAGTAACTAAAGTTTTAATATTTCCGTTTGGTCCTTTAATATTGAAGTAACCAATTTGCGGGTAAGAAATTACTTTTTCCGGAGCTCCATAAAATAAAATTACATCTGGCACAAAATCTTTTAAGTCATTTAATCCAACTTCGTCCGCAGTAATTAATCGGTGGTTATCTGTCAAATATTTTATATACGATTTTTGAATTATATATAAAACTTTTACCAAACCATGCTTAATAATTTTGCATCTGTAATCATTGGCATCCATATTATCAACAAATTTTGCCAAACGCTTCTTGAAGAAAACCGCAGTAGGTTTAGTATCTAAATTTTTAATGTATTGATTAACGTCATCATAATTTCTTTCTAAAGTTTTGTCATCTTCTCTGTCAATTCTGTGCATTGCATATTCACGTTTCTTTGCGTCTGTGGCAATTCTTGTATGGCTTTGCACAGGTTGCTCAGATGCAATTACACCGCATTTTTTCATCACATCTTCAATCCATTTTAACGAACCATTGTCATAAGAATCAAGTGCATTGCTGCTAAAATCATAATTTCTGTGCAGAGTAATTCCATGTTGAATCATCTCGTTAATAGAAGAGTTTTGCTGTATGTAAGAAGTTTCAACAAACTTTATTAAAGAATGTGTGTATTTATCGTAGTATTCAGTTGAACGAGTTTTGTTGATAATTCTAACAAATAGTAAAATTATATCACGTGTAGTTTGATGTAATTTATCTTGTGTGATTTTTTCATTTTTATACCGGAAAATTTCACCAAAGACTCCATCAATTTCTGTTTGGATAATTTCAAAAATAAATTCTTCAGTAAATAATTTTACTTCGCCATTTTCTTTTTCAGATAATTTATTTGATAGAAGTTGAACCTTCTTATTCAGCATATTTAAAAAGTTATCTTCCTTGTTTAACAAGTAAAAATTAAGAAGCTGATTTGAAGTTGTTAAATTTTTACTAAAAATATTATTCATTAATGATTGATGAACAATTCCATCTAACTTAGCTGATAATAAATTTGGTTCTAATTTTTTAAGAATTTTATCAAGAAAAATATTTGCATACTGTTTTAAGTTAAATTCGTTTACAGAAAATCCAACAACTTCTTTAAACTTCTCAACGGAAGTATTAACAAGCTGTTCATAACTTGGTTCAATAATTTCTTGTTCAAAAGGAAGATTAAAATGAAGTAATAATTCTTTAACAAATTTTCTTAAAATTATATTTGTTCCTTCAAGCTTAGCAATATCAGCTGAGAAATTTTGAGAAGCATCTAGAGCCATAATTTTTACTTTTGAATCTGAAAAAAGAATCTTTTCCATTTCAATAAGTATTTCGGTCATTATAATTCTTTCTTCGGGATCATCAAGTACATGGTCGTTGGGCTTGTAATCCATTTTGTTATTAATATATTTTTGGATGGTAGGCTTGCCAAATTTATTAATAACTGTATTGAAATCTAAATTTTTAATTAGTGGAATTGATTTATAAATCTGAGGCAACAAATTTTCATAGATTTTTGAGAAAGCCTTACTTCGAATAAAACTTTCCAAATCTCTGCACTCACCAATATTTTCATAAAATTCAATAACAGCATTGGGTGATTTATTAATTGCATTAATTGTAACTCCGCAATCTTTTGGGAATGCATTGTAAAGCGACATAATATTGCTGATAGTTAAACTATTCTTTTTTTGCTTCTTAATATTTTTTATAATATTAAAATCACTAAGAATGTTTTTAATGAATTCCTTATCGGTTTGGTAAGAAAAAATTTCATCTAAAATATCATCCGAACGTTTTTCGCTATTATCGCAATTGGTTTTTTCAGTTTTAAATTTATCCCAATATTTCAAAACTATTCTTAAGGCATTTTCAAATTCTTTTTTGAAAACGTCATAACTTTTATCAGAGCCATGAATATAATCGCCAATAGAAAATCGTAAAAATCCGGATTGATAAGGAATAACAGCTATTCCGCGCTCAGCAGCTAACTTTTTTGTAAACTTTTCTAAATCTTGATAGAAGAAAAAGTCTTTTAATTTTAGATTAAAAAGGAATGAGCCATCAGATGGAAGAACCTCAATATTATCATTATTATTTTCACTAAGTATTGAAGCTGCAACTTCTTTAGCAAGTTTTAATCTCTTTAAAGATTCAGCGCCAAAATTTTTATTAACTCTAAATTTGTTTATTTCGGAAACCAAATGTTTTTGATAATAACTAAAAAACGGTTCGCTTTTATACTTAAAATCATCTGGCAAATCTAGAACATCAAGTTTATCAAGAGAAGTCAGTTCGTCCAATAAAAATAAATGGAGCGGACTTCCTTCAAACGGAGAAAATCTTTTTATTGCTTTACCTTGTTTTACTATGGCTTTCTTATCGTTAAAACTTTCTATCTCATCAATAATATATTTCTCAATTCTTGCTTTTATTTTATAACGAGATGCTTCTTTTGGAAGTTCCCGTTCCATTCTGTCTTTTATCTTTTTGCAAGCTGAGCGGTTTCCAAAGTATTAACAAGCATATAAAGAGAATTGGTATTTCCTTTTTCAATTCCATTCTGCTGTTTAGCAAAATCGATAACATCTTTTTTTGCCGGTGTTGCAACCAATGATCCTAAACGACTTCCCGTTGCCCCGAGATTTTTTGTTGTGGAAAGTGACGACACCGCACTGATATTGCTCAATGAAGAAATGTTATTCATTATGTAGCGAGAAATTGTTCTCCACTTTGGCTCTTGCGGATTTTCAATTTTAACTGCGTCGCTGTAAGCTTCATCCAACAATAAAGTAATTTTGCTATTGTTTAAAAATTTGAGAAACTTAATTAATGAAACATTATTAAAGTCAGTATAGCCCGAAGGATTTGAAGGATCATTAATTATTATTGTTAAGTTTTCGCAGAATTTATCCCACAAATTTCCTGTATCATCAAATAGTTGAAAATTAATTTTCATTCTATTTAATCGTTGGTGTAGTCTTTCAAAATCTATTCTTCCAGTTTCATCCAGACCAATTTCCAAATCAAAAGGATTTATATCAAAGCGGTCCTCGGGAAATAAATCTTTATATTCCCATGAAGCTTCTTGGTTAAATAAAATATAGGGCATTAGAACGTTATCAGAAAGTATATCTCTAATAATCATCTGAACATCATCTGCAATAGTGGTGATTTCCAAATTGGCTAAATTGCTTACAAACTCTTTAATTATTTCTTTTTCTTCTGCTGTTCTTATTTCATACGAATCTTTTATTCCCAAATCAATGAGCAGATTGTTAAATCGCCCAGTATTATCAGACTCATTCTGCACTTTTGTAATAAACTCTTTATACTTTTCTAAGAATAAATTAATCCCAAAGTTTTTATGAAAATGGTTTTTTAAAGTTCGCTGATAATTATCCGGAATAATATCAATAACAGTTTTACACTTTTTAATAATTTTGGAGTTAAGCGGTTTTAATTTTCTTTGAAGTAAATAACTTCCGTAAGTTCTAATTTGTCCGCGCCCACCGCCTTCGACAATTGTTGCAATTTGCACTTGCTCAATGTTCGAATAAATATATGCTTTTGTTCTTGTTTCAAACTCAGAAATTAATGCTTTGTTTGTTTTTTGAAGTGACTTTGGATTTTTACAATTTTGAACAAGTACAATAAAATCGTGCAATTTTGTAATCGCGTACTTATCCTTAATAATTTGCTTAACAAAATGGTTAAACTTATACAGATTGAGATTCTTTAAATTATTCTCTGTTTCGCCAAGTTGCTCAAGCTCAAACTGTTTTAGCTCTTCTTCATAATCTGCAATTTTTTGTTCTGCGCAACTTCTAAAAGTTTCTAAGTTTTTGTCATTCACTTTATCTAAAATTAAGCGGAGGTTTAATTGACTATTAGCTAGAGCGCCTAATTTTTTTGTGTGAACTTTATTTAATGTGTTTACAATTTTATTATGAAAACAAAAAACCAATGAAGTGTTTGTGCTTTTCGATTCTGGAGAATCATCAACCAACACAATTCTGGTTAAGTATGGAAACCATTTTTTATCATTGAAAATATTCTTTCTCATATTTTCAATTTTTACTATAAAGATACTTGTTGTATCTGATTCTATTTGTTTAAATAGGTCATCGGCATTTTAAAATCAATTACTTTTACATCTTTGTTGTTAAAAATTTCTTCAGAAAGTAATTCCACAACTGTGTTTGAGCCACCGCCAACAACTGTTTTTATGAAACCATCTAAACCTTTAAAATTTACCGTTAAGAAAGTTCTATTTAGAAAATCTTGTTTTTCGGCATTGGTCGTGTAATGAGAACTTTGAATTATCATTTGCTCAAGCACATCCATAAAATAATTCCATTGTGCTTCCTCAATATCGCCGTTTACCCCAATTACATCTCTGAATTTTCTTAATTCAGTTACATCATCACCCAAAACCATTTTGTACATTAGGTCTAAATGAGCTTCTGTAACCGGCGGAGTTCCCACAGAATAATCATGTGAATTAAGAATGTTAAGTGTTTGCTCTTTTGTTTGTGAATCAACAGCTTCAGTATCAATAAAATATTTTAGTTTATTTTCAAAACTTTGTTTTTGTGTTCTATATTGAAACGCTTTCGAATCTTCATGCGGGAAGATCATTAAAGAAACATCGGTATATCCAGGAATGGATTCTTTTAGTTCTAATATGTATTTATCTATTTCTGCTAATTGTTTTGAGGGATCAATTGGTTCTTCATAACAAATCCTTACAAAGTTTTTAAGCAGATTAAGCGTATCATTGGGCATAAAATTTTCAGCCCGTTCGCCCAGTAATAAGAATAAATTTATATAATCATGTGCTTCAGATCGCAATTTTATTTTTGGTTTTCCAGTTATTTGCATAATTCTTTCAAAATTAGTTGAACAAAATTAAATTTAGGTTGTAAAAGGCAGATAATTGTAAATTTTTATGTATTGACTTTCTAAAAATATTCAGTTTATTATATGCCGTAAAGTGAAGGTGAAAATGTAACTAAAACATAAGTTTCAAATATACTTAACTTTTTTATTTTTTTGTCGATTATGGGGGATAAATTAAAAAATTGTGCTTTTAGTTTAAATCGAAAAAGAAAATAATTATAAGAACCCCTCAAATTTATTGTTTCTTTTGCATCTAAATGTATAAAAACTAAATAATTTAAAATAACTATTGACTTTAAGTTCAAAAAGCCTTATATACCTAAGATTTTTTAGACAAATAAGTTTATGTGTCTTAATATGAGAATTTTCTAAACACAAGGGAGTATCTACTTGAAAATCACTAAACAAATAACCAACAGAGAAAGCCAATCGTTGGACAAATATTTCCAAGAAATTGGTAAAGTTGATCTTATAACACCAGAAGAAGAGATCACTTTAGCAATTCAAATCCGTGAGGGAAATAAAGCCGCCTTGGATAAGCTTACAAAAGCTAATTTAAGGTTTGTGGTAAGTGTTGCTAAACAATACCAGCACCAAGGACTGCCACTAAGTGACTTAATTAACGAAGGAAATCTTGGTTTGATTAAAGCTGCAAAGAAATTTGACGAGACAAGAGGATTTAAATTTATATCCTATGCCGTATGGTGGATCCGTCAATCAATTATGCAAGCAATAGCAGATCAATCAAGAATGGTTCGTTTACCCTTAAACAGAGTTGGAGAATTGTCCAAAATTTCTAAAGCTGCAAGCTCACTTGAGCAAGAACTTGAACGCAAACCTAGCGTTGAAGAAATTGCAGAAGTTTTAGAAATGAATGTTGATGATGTAGCTTATACATTGCGCCATTCTGGCAGACAAGTTTCTGTTGATGCTCCATTTTCACAAAGCGAAGATAGTAAAAGCAGTCTTTTGGATATTATGCCAAATGACGATCAACCGACACCAGATCATTCTTTAATGAGTGAATCATTAAGAAATGAAATCGAGCGAGTGCTTTCTACTTTATCTGATAAAGAGGCAACTGTAATTAAATTGTACTTTGGATTTAATACAGAATATACTGCAACTTTAGAAGAAATTGGTGAAATATTAAATCTTACTCGCGAAAGAGTTAGACAAATTAAAGAGCAAGCTTTAAGAAAATTGCGTCACGCTTCAAGAAGCAAAAAACTTAAAGTCTATCTTGGTTAATAATACCAATTGATATTAAAGCGGTTAAGGAAACTTGACCGCTTTTTTTATGTCCGCGAAAAAAAAGTTATTGACATTTACTATCAAATTAAATTATCTTGCAACATAAAATGAAAAAGACAAATACAACATATAATTTTAACTGGCAATGGTGGTGGAGAAAATCCAAGCAGCATTAGTCAGTGAATTATATCTTTTAAAAATTTAAACCCTTCAAAGTAATTCGCTGCGAAGGGTTTTTTGTTATATATGCTCATATTTTATTAATGTTATTCCAAACTCCATCCGGAATCAAATTAATAATAATAAAGATGCTGAAATGAATTCAGCATGACAAACAAATGGATTAAGACTAAAATGAACAAAGACGAATTTAAAAAATATGCTGAAGAATATAACGTAATCCCAATTTATGAAACAATTACTGCGGATTTACTTACGCCCGTTTTAGCTTACTTACGAATTAGGGAAAAAGGAAAGTATAGTTTCCTTCTTGAATCGGTTGAAGGTATTGGAAGATTAGCGAGATATTCGTTTATTGGCCATTCGCCATCCTCAATAATTGTTTCAGATAAAAATAAAATTGTCATCTCTGATGAAAAGAAAAATGAGGAAGTAAAATCAAAACTTTTAGATTATTTAAGTAATAAAGTGGATTCATACAAACATCCTAAAATTGACGGACTTCCCGATTTTACCGGCGGTATTGTTGGTTATTTAGGATTTGAAATAATGAGAGAAATTGAAAACACAATTATTTTTAATAATAAAAAAGATGATGAATTTCCCGAAGCAATACTTGGATTATTTGATTCCATAATTGCTTTTGATCACTTTAAACACCGTATAATTCTTATTCAAAATGTGTTTGTTGAAGAAACTTCTAATCTTGAAGAATTATACGCAACTGCAAAAAATAAAATGGAAATCTTAAAAACCACAATTCAAAAACCAGTTGAATTACCTGAAACATTTATATTGACAGGGAAAATTCAAGATGAAATTAATAAAGAATTATTTAATCAGAAAATTGAGAAGAGTAAAAAGAATATTTATGATGGCGATGTTTTCCAATTGGTTCTTTCAGAAAGATTCAGCTCTGAGTATAAAGGCGATTTGCTCAATGTTTATAGGGCTTTGCGGATTATCAATCCTTCTCCATATATGTACATAATGGAGTTTGAGAATGATTTATCAATAATTGGAACTTCACCAGAGGACTTGTTAAAAGTCAATAAAAAGAAAGCAACTATTTTGCCAATTGCCGGAACAAGAAGGCGCGGCAAAACTTTTGAAGAAGACTTAGAATTGGAAAAAGAATTGCTTGCAGATAAAAAAGAAATTGCTGAACATACCATGTTAGTTGATTTAGCCAGAAATGATTTGGGAAGAGTCTGCAAACACAACACCGTTAAAGTTACAGAAATGATGAATGTTCACCGCTTTTCTCATGTGATGCATATTGTCTCCAGAGTTGAAGGTGAATTGAAAGACGATCAAAATTGTATTGATGCTTTGAAAGCTAGCTTTCCGGCAGGAACAGTTTCAGGTGCTCCAAAAATTAGAGCAATTCAATTAATTGAAGATTATGAAGAAATTAGTCGTGGACCTTATGCAGGCTCGGTTGGCTACATTGATTTTAAAGGTAATTTAGATATGTGCATAGCAATAAGAACATTATTTGCAGATAGCAAAAAAATTTACTGGCAAGCCGGAGCTGGAATTGTGGCAGATAGTAAAGCAGAATTAGAGTTGAAAGAAATTAAAAATAAATCGGCTGTTTTAGAAAGTGCATTAAAATTTGCAGAGGTTATTGATGAAAATTTTAGTAATTGATAATTATGATTCATTTACGTTTAATCTTGTGCAACTTGTCGGAAAATTTACATCCGATATAATTGTAAAAAGAAATGATAAAATAAATTTAGATGAAATTAAAAAGTTAGCTCCGGATAAAATAATTATTTCTCCGGGACCGGGCAGACCGGAAGATTCTAAAATTTCACTAGATATAATCAAAGAACTTGGAAAAACCATACCAGTATTAGGCGTGTGTTTGGGTCATCAAGGAATTGGAATTTGTTTTGGAGCAAACATAATAAATACACCAATTTTAATGCACGGAAAAACTTCAAAAGTTACGCATGATAATAAAACAATATTTAAAGATGTTCCACAAAATTTTGAAGCAGGAAGATATCACTCACTGATCATTGATAGAACAAGTTTAAATGGCGAACTGGAAATAACATCAGAAACTGCTGATAATATTATTATGGGGGTAAGACATAAAAAATATCCAATTGAAGGAATTCAATTTCATCCCGAATCAATTTTAACGCCGCAAGGTGAAAACATAATTAAAAACTGGCTGGCATTATGAAAGAGCAATTAGAAAAAGTAATAATAGGTGAGAGCTTAACCTTTGATGAAGCATACAAAATTATGCACTCGATAATGAGTGGTGAAGAAAACAATTCTAAAATTGCTTCGCTGCTAACAGCACTAAAAATTAAAGGTGAAACCGCTGAAGAAGTTGCAGGCTTTGTAAAAGCGATGAGAGAAAAAGTTATAAATATTAAATGCGAGAATGAAAGGGTTATTGATGTTTGTGGAACGGGCGGAGATGGTTCGGGCACGTTTAATATTTCTACAGCTGTTTCTTTTGTTGTTGCGGGAGCTGGTATAAGCGTTGCTAAGCATGGTAACAGATCAATCTCAAGCAGAAGTGGAAGTTCTGATGTTCTGCACGAATTGGGAGTTGATGTACAGTTAAATCCTGAGTTATCTGAAAAAGCATTAAACGAAATTGGTATTGCATTTTTGTTTGCACCACTCTATCACCCAGCAATGAAGCATGTTGCACCTATTAGGAAGGAATTAGAGTTTCGATCAATATTTAATATTCTTGGTCCTCTTACAAATCCGGCCGGAGTAAAAAGACAATTAATTGGCACTTTTAGTGATAAGACAGCTAAACTAATGAGTGAAGCTATAAAATTATTGGAGATGCAAAAAGTAGCTTTTCTATGTACCAATAATGCTTATGATGAAATCACTTTAACCGATACAACAAAAGTATTTGAAGTCAATCACGATCATTCGATGTATTTATATTCATTAACCAATGAAAATTTCAACTTTCCTAAAATTACATTAGATCAACTTCATGGCGGTTCCGCAAAAGAAAATGCAGAAATAATTTATAATATATTTTCAGGCAAAACATCAGGACCAACATACGAGGTCGTTATTGCTAATGCAGCAATGGCCTTGAAGACTTCTGGAATTTCTGATGATCTACTGGAGTGTAAAAACATTGCAGAAGAATCAATAAAATCTGGTGCTACGTTAAAAAAACTAAATGAACTAAAAGACTTTGGTGATAAATACAAATGACAATTCTTGAAGAAATAAATGAAGTAAAAAAAGAAGAAGTAAAAAAACTTAGAAAAGAATATACCCTTTCACGATTCACTGATTCAGAAAATTTTAATAAGAAGAGATTAGAATTTGGAAAAGCTATATCCAATCAAGGTAAAATATCAATTATCGCAGAGATTAAAAAAGCCAGTCCATCAAAAGGAATTATAAAGGAAGATTTTAATCATCTTAAAATAGCAGAAACCTATATGAAATATGGTGCTGATGCAATTTCTATTTTAACTGATGTAAACTTTTTTTAAGGGAAGCATAAAATTCTTAAATGATATTGCTAAATACAAATCTGTGCCGCTGTTAAGAAAGGATTTTATAATTGATGAATTTCAAATTTATGAAGCCAAAGCTAACGGAGCGGATGTAATCTTTTTAATTGCTGAATCCCTTTCTGCAAATCAAATAAATGAATTAACTGCTGCAGCAATTGAAACAGATTTAGAAGTCTTATTGGAATTACATTCGGTGGATCAAATTGAGAAAATTAATTTTAAACAGAATAGAATAATTGGAATTAATAATCGTGATCTAAAATCCTTCAAAGTTGATTTGAACACTGTGAATATAATTTCAGAATTCATTCCAAAAGAAAATATTTTAGTCGCAGAAAGCGGAATTAAAACCAAAGAAGACATTGATTTTATTAAACAAACTAGAGCAAACTCAATTTTAGTCGGTGAACATTTAATGTCATCAAATAATACAGCGGATTCATTACGACAACTTGTTGATTGGTGCAGACATGAGAGTTAAAGTTTGCGGAATTACAAATATTGAAGATGCTATACTTTGCTATAATCTCGGAGCGGATGCTATCGGATTTATATTTTACGAAAAAAGTAAAAGATATATCAAACCTGAAGAGGCCAAAATAATTATTAGTGAATTACCCGCATTTATTTTAAAAGTTGGAGTATTTGTAAATGAAACTCCACAACTAATAAATGAAGTGGCAAAAGACATAAAACTAAATGCAGTTCAATTACACGGTGATGAAACACCTCAAGATATTGATAATATTGATTTGCCCGTAATTAAAGCTTTTAGAGTTGAGTTGATGATGAATTTGATTATGATGTTCTAACTCAATATAAAAATGTACTTTTCTCTTAGATACTTTTAATAAGAATGAATTTGGCGGCACCGGAGAAAAATTTAATTGGAATAAAATTCCCAAAGAAATAAAAAGTAAAATAATTCTTGCTGGCGGAGTATCAATTGAAAACTTAGAAAATATTTACAAGCAGATTAATCCAGCTGCTATTGATGTTTCTTCATCATTAGAAATAATACCCGGTAAAAAAGACAAAAAGAAAGTTGAATTATTTTTAAAAAATTAAACGAGTTAAGGAAACTTTAATGTTAATTCTGATGAATTTAAACGCACCACGACAAGATGTGGAAGATATAAAAAATAAAATCAAATCACATAATTGCCAAGCCCATGAAATCCCAGGTGAAATAAATCTAGCAATTGGAATTACTGGACCCTCGGAATTATTATATGAAGATGACTTTAGACTTATGAAATCAGTTGTTGACGTAGTTCGCGTGAGCAAAAAGTATAAACTCGTTAGTCGCCAAATGAAAAATAATGATACAATTATTAACACAAAATATGGAAAGATTGGCGGAAAAGAATTAACAATTATTGCCGGACCTTGCTCGGTGGAAAATAGAGACCAGATATTTAGGATTGCGGAAATTCTTAAAAATGCTGGAGTAAAATTCTTAAGAGGTGGTGCTTATAAACCGAGAAGCAGTCCATATGCGTTTCGTGGATTGAAAGAAGAAGGCTTAAAACTTTTGGATGAAGTTAAAAAAGAATTTGAGTTGGGAATTGTGACAGAAGTTCTTAGTCCGGATACGATTCATTTAGTTGAAGAAGTTGCAGATATAATTCAAATTGGTGCGCGCAATATGCAGAATTTTATTTTGCTAGACGAAGTGGGTAAAACAAAAACCCCAATTTTACTTAAGCGTGGACTCTCAGCTACTGTTGAGGATTTATTATTGAGTGCTGAATATATTATGGCTCAAGGCAACTTTGACGTAATACTTTGTGAAAGAGGAATTCGAACTTTTGAAACTGCAACAAGAAATACTTTGGACTTAAATGCTGTTCCGGTAATTAAAAAAAATACACATTTACCAATACTAGTTGATCCATCGCATGGAATTGGAATTAGAGATAAAGTGCAACCAATGGCTTTGGCAGGTGTTGCCGCCGGCGCAGATGGATTAATAATTGAAGTTCATCACGATCCGGATAATGCTTTGTCAGATGGAAGTCAGTCTTTAACACCCGAACAATTTCAAAAATTATATGATAAACTCAAATCTTTAGCGCCAATAGTTGATAAGGAATTATTATAAATATGAAAGAAGAAATCAAATATAACTTTCCAACCAAAGAAGGAAAGTATGGAAAATATGGCGGAAAGTTTGTGCCCGAAACTCTAATTACAGCTTTGAATGAATTAGAAGAAGCATATACAAAACTTCGATCGGATCAAACTTTCATTAATGAATTAGACGATCTCCAATCAACTTATAATGGAAGACCAACGCCGCTTACTTTTTCTAAAAGATTAACCGAACATTATGGCGGCGCAAAAATTTATTTGAAGAGGGAAGATCTTTGTCATACTGGTGCGCATAAATTAAATAATGCATTGGGACAAATATTAATCGCAAAGTATTTAGGCAAAAAAAGAATTATAGCGGAAACCGGAGCCGGTCAACACGGAGTGGCAACTGCAACAGTTTGTGCAAAGTTTGGTTTAGAATGTTTAGTTTATATGGGCGAAGAAGATATTGAGCGTCAAAAACTAAATGTTTTTAGAATGAGATTATTAGGCGCAAAAGTAATTCCAGTTAGCTCAGGAAGCAAAACATTAAAAGATGCAACTAATGAAGCCATTCGTGATTGGATAGCAAATGTTAGAGACACACATTATATAATTGGTTCCGTTGTTGGTCCGCATCCTTATCCAATGTTGGTCAGAGATTTTCAGTCAATTATTGGCAAAGAAACAAAAGAACAAATTATTAAAGTCGAACAGAAATTACCTAATTATGTTTTAGCTTGTGTTGGCGGGGGCTCTAATGCTATTGGAATTTTTCATGAATTTATCAAAAATGAAGAAGTGAACTTAATTGGAATTGAAGCAGCCGGTCTTGGAATTGATACAAATCTACATTGTGCAACTTTGACACTTGGCAGCGAGGGAATTTTTCACGGAATGAAAACCTATCTTCTTCAAAATGAAGATGGACAAATATTGCCTGTTCATTCAATATCTGCAGGACTCGATTATCCGGGAGTTGGTCCGGAACACAGCTTGCTTAAAGATTTAGAAAGAGTAAATTATCAATCAATTACAGATGGTGAATCACTTGACGCAATTATGAAGGTCTCAAAACTGGAAGGAATTTTAGTGGCTTTGGAAACAGCACACGCATTTGCATATTTAGAAAAGTTAATGCCAAATACTAAGAAAGATGAAATTGTTGTTGTAAATGTAAGCGGCAGAGGCGATAAAGACTTAAACACAATTATAGAAAAACTTGGGGATAAAATTTAATGAGTAAAATTAAAACACATTTAGAATCCCTTAATAATAAAGGCGAAAAAGCGCTCACCATATTTTTAACAGCTGGTTATCCTAACATTAATAGCTTTACTGAATTGGCAGTTAAAGTTATAGAAGCTGGTGCAGATATTTTGGAAATTGGATTACCTTTTGCAGATTCACTTGCAGATGGACCAGTTATTCAGTCATCTTATACAGAAGCTCTGAAGCAAAATGTAAACTTAAAACTCACTTTAAAACTAATTAGTGAAATAAGGGAGAAGACAAATATTCCAATAGTATTAATGAGCGCTAGTAATCCTATATTAAATTATGGAATTAGTAAATTTAGGGATGATGCAATTGAATTGGGAGTAAATGGAGTAATTATTCCTGACATTCCGCTTGAAGAATACGATAATTTTTTCCAAAATAGTTTTGATGGACTAGATACAATTATTCTCACAACTCCAACATCATCTGAAGAAAGAATTAAATCGATTGATAAGCGAAGCAGCGGTTTTTTATACTGTGTAAGTGTTGTGGGTACAACCGGCATAAGAAATAAATTTGACGATTATGTATTAGAAAATTTAGAAAGAACTTATAAACTTGTTGAAAATAATAAAATGCAAATTGGTTTTGGAATTTCATCGGGCGATGACGTGAAAAGATTCTCACCTTTTTGTGATGGAGTAATAGTTGGCAGCGCAATTATAAAATCCTTATCAAATGATGATTCGAATTTTACAAATACAATCAAATTGGTTAAAGAATTAAAATCAGCTTGTAAGAATTAAATCTATCTGTCATTCCCACGAAAGTGGGAATCTAGGAAAATGAAATTGATTCCCGATCGATGCATTTGGGATTGATACATAATAAGTTATTCACTAAACTCAATCCAAATTGATTTTGTAATTTCTGGTTTTAGAATTATAGTGTTTACTTTCCCTCTGTTCTGTTCAATAAAATCAGTACTCAAATTAGATTTTACAGTATTCTTAATTATTTTAATGTCTTCAACAAGAATTGTAATCCCGCTAATTTCATATTTATCTGATTCAATTAGAATAATTTCGAAATTATTGTTTTTAAATCGTATCACTTTTCCTGTTGCTTCTGGAATTTTATAATTGTCAATAGCATCAAATCCAAAATTGACTAACTCTTTTGCAGTTTGCTTAATATCTTTCGTAGAAATCCAAATTGCCGAAATTCTTTTAGCTTTATTTTTATGATTTGTTAAAACGTTATTATTTTCACTATTGTATTGAATGAAAAATATTGGTAATTCAGAATTAATATTTTTTAAGGAAAGAGTATTATAAGTATTGTTTACGCTTAGTTCTGTAAAGCCTTTGTTTAATTGAGAGAAACTGGATTTTAATTTATTAATTTCATCAACTCTAACTGCGAATTGCAATCCGTATTTGTTTGCGTTTATAAGATTTCCATATTCTTTAGAAAGTTCATCGGTTGGATTATCAACTTCCATTAATTCAATTTCACTTCCATCAATAAATTCAACAAAGCTATTCGTTATTCCATTTTTGTGCTTATTACCCTCTTTAACTAAAAATCCTAAATTGGTAAATAATGTTGAGCTTTTATTTAAATTATTTGTTCCGATAATAACATGATCAAAAAATGAGTTTTTAACTATTGAGAAAACCTCAGATTCTGCTGTTTTTTTTTCAATTAAACTTTTTTGTTCTTTTAATTGTCCAATTGTGTCGGAAAGTGCCTCGATTCTTATTTTATTAGAATCTTTTTGTGCTTCTAATTGCTGAGCTTCATTTTGAGTAATTTTTTTTGATTCTTCAACATTTGACTGATTGTTGCAATTATAAGCTAATAGAGAAAAAATAACTAAGATAAATATTAATTGAACTTTCAAAATTTGTCCTATTTTTTTGGGTACTACAATAAATTGTAAAATTGTATTTTTGTTACATTAAAAATAACATAATAATAATTCAATGACTCTTAAACTTATAACTTATAGTTACATATTGCTACTTTGCTTAAACCCACTTTTTGCACAGAACAAGATTTTAATAAACGAATTATTATCATCAAATATTAACGGATTAGTTGATAATGAATCTGGCGAATATTCTGATTGGATTGAACTTTATAATCCAAATGATTCATTGGTTGATATTTCTGGTTTTTACCTTTCTGATAAACATGAAGACCCATTTTTGTGGAGATTTCCTAATAATACTTTTATTGATTCAAACTCGTTTTTAATTGTTTGGGCTGATGATAAAAATTATGAACTGCATACTAACTTTAAACTTAGTAATGATGGCGAAAAATTATTTCTATATTCTAAAGATTCAGTTTTAGTTGACTCAATAACTTATGGTAAACAACGCGATGATGTTTCTGTTGGCAGAGATACAAGTAATTTCGAATGGTTATTTTTTGATGAACCAACACCTGGGAAAATGAATTTGACAAAAAGGGTAAGACCAATAACAAACTTTCTGATAAACCAATATTTTCAATTGAAAGCGGATTTTATTCATCAAGTGTAATTCTAGAAATCACCTCCGAAGATAGTAGTGAAATTTATTATACCTTAGATGGCTCGACTCCTTTCAAATCATCAGCACAATTATATACAGAACCAATTAATATTGATTCAACTTCAATAGTATCCGCAATTTCTATTGAACAAAACAAACTTTCCAGCAACGTAGTTTCAAAATCATTTTTTATTGATGTGGATACAGAACTGCCCGTAATTTCTATAACAACCGACCCGAAAAATCTTTGGGATGATAATATCGGAATTTATACAAAGGGAACTAATGGCATAAGTTTTTGGAGTGTAAAGGCTAATTATTGGCAAGAATGGGAACGACCGGCAAAAGTTGAATTTTTTGAAGATGACAAAACAATAGCATTTGAATTAAATGCCGGAATATCTATAAATGGAGCTAGAAGAAATATGCTCCAAAAGTCATTAAGAATTTTTGCTAGAGATAAATACGGAGCCCCTTCAATTAATTATAAAATATTTCCGGATAAAGAAATAAGAAATTTCACTTCACTTGTTTTAAGGAATGGCGGCTACCCCGAATTTATTTCAACATTGTTTAGAGATGGATTTATCCAAACATTAATTTCAAATGAAATGGATATTGATTATCAAGCTTACAGACCGAGCATTCTTTATTTAAATGGCAAGTATTGGGGAATTTATAATATTCGCGAAAAACAAAATGAAGAATACTTAAAAGAAAATAATGGAGTGGATCCAGATAATTTAGATATTCTTGAAAACAATATGGTAGTTGTTGAAGGTGATAGTAACCATTACCAAAATATGATTGATTTTATTTCAGCAAATGATTTATCTATTCAAGAAAATTATGATTCAGTGAAAAATTTTATGGAGATTGATAATTTTATTAATTATCAAATTGCACAATTATATATAGCAAATGCTGATTGGCCTGGAAATAATATTAAATTTTGGCGACCCAAAACTAACGATGGGAAATGGAGATGGCTAATATTTGATCTTGATGGAGGTTTTGGATTATGGCACAATTATGATTTTAATTCAATAGAATTTGCAACTGAAGAAAACAGTTCAGAATGGAATAACGCTCCTTGGTCAACATTCCTTTTTAGAAATTTATTAAAGAATCAAGAATTTGCAGATGAATTTGTTCAAAGGTTTGCCGCATATTTAAGCTATAGTTTTAACAGAGAAGATGTAATAGAGTTAATGACTTCATTCCAAAATAGAATAGAAAAAGAGATTCCCAATCACATAAATAGATGGGCTCCTAACTGTTCAATTACTAATCCGGAATCTAAAGATGGCTGCATGTTTGAAGATATTTCAACATGGTACGAAAATATAAATATAGTTAAAGAATTTGCAGTCAAAAGACCAAATTATGTAATGGAACATTTGATGAATTACTTTTCCATTTCTGATACAATAAAAGTTTTAGTTTCTTCAAATAGTACTGAAGGTGGAAATGTTTTTGTTAATGAAGTTAATTCCAAGTTTGGTGTTGAGGCTAAACTTTTTAGCGAGAAAAAAATAACATTTCTTGCTAAACCAAAAGCCGGATATAGATTCGTTGGATGGAAGGGCGATATTACTGCAAAAATTCCAACTTTAGAAATATTACGACAAGATGATTTTTCTATTGAAGCAGTTTTTCAACCGATAAATAATTCAGTAGTTCCTTCAATTATAAATAGTGATTTGGTTCTAACTGCAGGTAATAGTCCGTATTATACAGAGGATGATATTTATATTTATGAAGATGCAACTCTTACAATTGAACCTGGAGTTGAATTAAATTTATCAGCAGAAAAAAGTATTTATGTTTATGGTAATATAGAAATGTTTGGTATCGAAGAAGATCCTATCTTAATAAAATCCTCAGTAACTGGCATTAATTGGGGGTCAATTAATTTTGTTAATGCAAAGAAAAAATCAAAAATATTCCATACAAAAATAAGTGGTACTAGTAATGGTAAAGATAAAATTGATCAAATCGGGGGGATATCCAGTTTCAATTCTGATTTAGAATTGAACTATGTTGAAATGGATAATGTACAATTCCCAATTTTTATACAGTATGGAAATTTCGTAATGAGAAACAGTAAAATTCACACGGAAGTCACTTCCGATTTTGTGAATGTTAAATATGGCAAAGCTGTAATTGAAAATTGCGAGTTTATTGGAAACCTTGCTCCGGATACTGATGCTATTGATTATGATGATGTTAATGCTGGGATAATAAGAAGAAATAAAATTCATAGTTTTTATGGTGATAATAGTGATGCTATTGATATTGGAGAAGGAGCTAAAGATATTTTAATAGAAGAAAACTTAATCTATAATTGTTCAGATAAAGGTGTCTCTATTGGCCAAGAATCAACCGCAATTATAAAAGGTAACGTAATTGCTAATTGTAATCTGGGAGTTGGAATTAAAGATGACAAATCATATGGTTTTATTGACCATAATACGTTTTACAATAATAATATTGCAGTTTCTTGTTTTGAAAAAAATATTGGAAGAGGCGGGGGTAAAGCAGATATAACCAATTCAATTTTATCAAACTCAACAGAATCAGATATTTTTGCCGATCAATTTTCTGAAATTAATATTTCATATTCTCTATCCGATAAAAACAACATTGAGGGAGTAGGAAATTTATTTGGAGAACCAAATTTCTTAAATCCAGATTCATTAGATTTTAGAATTAGCGAAAGCTCTCTTGCTTTTAATAGTGGCGACCCAAATTATAAACTAGATGCTGATGGCAGCAGAACCAATATGGGTGCTTCTTTTTATAATTTTGTAAACTTTAATAAAATTGTAATTACAGAAATAAATTATCACTCAAGTGTTAATTTTAATACAAAAGATTGGATTGAATTTTATAATCCAAATAAAAACTCGGTTGATCTTTCCGGTTGGATTTTTAAAGATAGCGAAGATGCACATATCTATACCTTTCCTTCAAATGCAATTTTAGGAGCGGAAAAATATTTAATTCTATCTGAAGATATCACAGAGTTTAAAACATTTTATCCAACCACAAAAAATGTGATTGGTAATTTTGATTTTGGTTTGAATAACTCTGGAGAGACCGTAAGGTTATTTGATAATTATGGAAACATAATTGATTCATTAACATATGATGATAAAGATCCTTGGCCCATTGATGCTGATGGGAATGGTTATACATTGCAGTTAATAAATCACGAACTTGATAATTCGCTTGCAGAAAATTGGGCTTCCCCAATAATTTATGGTACACCTGGAAATCTTAATATTGTTTCTGATATTGAAAATGATGAAGTAAAAATACCTAAAGAATATTCATTATCACAAAATTATCCAAATCCGTTTAATCCAAGCACATCAATTAAATTTGAAATTCCTAAGAACGCAAATGTGACATTGAAAGTATTTGATGTACTGGGAAGAGAATTAAGAACTATTGTGGATAAAAATATGAAAGCCGGTTCTTATATTTTCCAGTTCAATGCAATTTATCTTTCAAGTGGTATTTATTTTTATCAGTTAATTGCAAATGATTTTCATAAAACTTATAAAATGATTTTATTAAAGTAAAATCATTTTATAAAAAATAGTGTCAAACGTAATCAAATCTCTATTATTTATTTAAAGTATATCTTTATCTGCTTTTTATTATTTTTAAATTTTAAAATTTTACAATAACGTATGCTAAAAAATCGAAATATAATCTTTGCAATTATCATTTTAATATTGATAATCTTTCTAATTCTTCCAATTGAATATCCTAGAACAATAAAATCCAAAGGGAAGCTTCTCCCTTATAAAACTTGGACTTTAGCAAAAGGAACAGATGGCAGACTTATAACATCTCTAAATGATAACTTGACGGGCATTAATGATGGTTTTACAGTGACTCAATTTGAGCGGGGCGATGCAGTTCAGTTTAAATTAAAAACCGAAGTAATTTCTAAAGACTTTATAAGTAAAGGCGATACAATTGGTTATGTAATTTCAAACATTATTGAAAAAGATATTGAAAAATTAAAAGGTGAACTTGAAACTGCGAAAGCCTCGCTCAACATTCAAACAAGCAGCGAAAAAGAATCTGTAATTGATGCTGAAAAAAGTAAATTAGTTTTTGCAGAAAAAGAATTGGAAGAACAGACAAAAGTGTTTGATAGAAAAAAACTATTGTTTGAACGTCAGTTAATATCGCAGCAAGAATATGAGGCAGATGAGGCTAAGTTTGAGCTAGCTAAAATAAATGTTAACATTGCAAAAGAAAGATTACGAACAGTACAAAGCGGAGCAAAAAAAGAAGAAATAAATTTTGCTGCATCACAAATAAGTGCTTTAGAGAATGAAATTAGAATTCTGCAAAAAAGATATGAAAGTAATAATATAGTTACGCCAATTGGAGGAAATGTTAATAAAACTTTTTCTTCCGATACCTTATTGGTGATTAATGATACAAGTAAAAATGTAATTTTAATTCCAGTTAAATGGAGTGATATTAACAAAATACAGGTCAATCAAAGCGTAATTATTTCTTCTGCCGAAGTTGATGAAGTGATAAATGGTAAAATTATATCAATTGGAAATAATGTAAAAACTGCTAATAACTTTCAATATGTTTTAGTAACTGTTATCTCCGAGGACAGGATGAAGCAGCTAAAATCTGGGTTGTACGTTGATTGCAAAATAGAATGCGGCTCTGAAACAGCTCTTGATATTCTATCCGATTTTTTAAAACCAATCTTCAAATAGAATATCATGAGATTAGAATATAAATTTTTAGTAAATAATTATGATTTAGAACGGTTAAGAAAAAAACTATTACCTTTTGTTGAGTTAGATCAATTTGTAAAAGAAAGTAACGGAAATGAGTATACAGTAAGAAGCATATATTTTGATTCATCCAATTTTGATTATTATCATGAAAAAATAGATGGAATTAAAATTAGAAAAAAATTAAGAATAAGAAGTTACGATACTAAAGCAGATAACAATTTGGTTTTTTTAGAAATTAAAAATAAGTATGATAATTTTATTGGTAAAAATAGGGCACCTATTTTATTTCATAATCTAAAAAATTTATTAAATACAAATGAAATTGAAACTTACGCCTTAACGAATAACGGGTATTCAAATTCTTTGCAAGATGGCGAAAAATTTATGCACCATATTTATAAAAGCGGAATGAAACCAACAATTTTAATTGTATATGAGCGCGAAGCTTTTTTCTCAAAGTTTGATAATAGTTTAAGAATCACTTTTGATAAAAATATTAGATTTTACGATAATCCTAATATTGATAGTCTTTATAGAGATTCTGATTTAGAAATCGCAACTCCAAACCATTTTGTATTAGAGCTTAAATTTAATAACGGTTATCCAAAGTGGCTGCAGGATATCGTTCAAGAGTTTGGATTAATTAGAAGATCGGTTTCTAAGTATACAATTTGTATTGATTCATCAAAAAGAATTAATCCGATGCGAAAGAATTTAAGTACATCAAATTACTCATTATTCTATGACCAGAATAATGAAGAAGGAATATTTTAAATATGCTGCAAGATATTAATAATATTTTTAATGTTGGAATTACACCCCAAGAAATGTTTCTAAATTTATTAGTCGGTTTAGTTGCGGGAATAATCATTTCAATTTTTTATCGTAAATCATATAATGGTCCGGGTTACCAGGCATCATTTGTAAACTCGTTGATTTTATTGGTTATAATCACATCAATTGTAATAATGGTGATTGGAAATAATCTTGCGCGTGCATTTGGTTTAGTCGGTGCCATGTCAATTATTAGATTTAGAACCGCTGTTAAAGAAACTCAAGATATAATGTATATTTTCTTTGCCCTTGCAATTGGTATGGCTGTTGGAGTTGGACAGCACGGACTAGCAATTTTTAGTTCTTTCTTTATTGGAATAATTACTTATGTGCTTTCTAAATCAAAATTTTCCACACCAATTAAAAGTGACCTTTTGCTTCAGTTTACATATAATGCAAATGGAAATGGAGTTGCAGATTACACAAAATTGATTAATGATTATTGCAAAAATAGTAAGTTAATAAATGCCAAAGCTATTGGTTCAGAAGAAATGTTAGAACTCTCCTATTATGTTGGATTTAGGAATAAAGAAAAAACCACAGAATTTGTTCAAAAATTAAGAAAAATTGAAGGTGTGCTTAACGTAAACCTTTTTTATGATGAAGAATATTTTTAAACTAATTCTTACTTCCTAAAGACATTAAATCTTATTAAATTATCTTTTCAACTACGAAAGGTATGTTATGAAAACAAAATTTCTCATGCCTCTATTTTTATTTCTATTTTTTTCAATGATTTCACTTTCTCAAAATGATGAAAGCTGGAAAGTTTATGATGATTCTGAAGTCGCAGAAATTAGAATCACTATGAATCCAGGTGATTTGCAATATCTGTACGACTATCCTGAGAAAGAAAATGATTCAATGATGGTTTCAAGTATTAATTTCAAAAATGCATTAATTGATGAAACTATAGACTCAGTTGGAATAAGAATAAGAGGGAATACATCAAGGGAATCTGCAAAAAAATCTTTTAAGCTTTCTTTTAATACATTCATAAAAGGCAGAAAATTTTATTCACTTGAAAAAATGAATTTAAATGGAGAACATAATGATCCTTCAATTATTAGGAGCAAATTATGTTGGGATTTTTTTAACAATATAGGAATAGTTTCTTCCCGAGCATCTCACGCAGCAGTTTATATAAATGGGGATTATTACGGTCTTTACATTTCAGTTGAACATATTGATGAAAACTTCATTAAAAAAAACTTCAAAGATGATTCTGGAAATTTATGGAAATGTTTATATGGAGCTAATTTAACTCCTCTAAATAACAATAATATTTCTGCGTACACATTAGAAACCAATACTGGAGCTAATGATTTTTCTGAGTTAGATACGCTGACAAAAATAATCAATAATACAACACTTAGTAATTTTGAAAATTCAATTGATAAATATTTTAATGTAATGGAATATTTAAAAATACAGGCAGTTGATATTATTACCGGAAGTTGGGACGATTATTCAGTACTGAGTAATAACTTTTATTTATATCATGATCCTTCAACCGATAGATTTCATTGGGTCCCATATGATTATGATAATACTTTTGGTATTGATTGGCTTGGATTTGATTGGGCAAATGAAAATCCATACACTTTCGGGAAATTGCTTAACCAGCCACGCCCTTTAATAAATAGGCTCTTGGAAATTCCAAGGTATAAAAATATGCTTTCTCATTTTATGGAGTTTTATCTTGAAACATATATGCAAGCTGAAAAATTTAATGGACATGTGGATTCAATAAAGACAATAATTGAAGCATTTGCGTTGGTAGATGATTATAAATCATATGATTGGGGTTTTACTAACGAAGATTTTCAAAATTCCTTTGATGCTGAAAATTTTACAATAGATCCGCATGTAAAGTATTCAATTAAAGAATACAATTTGCTGCGAAAAAATTCTTTGAATTCACAAATAGATTACGTCGACTCGGAACCAATTATATATAATATTAGTTTATCAAACACAAAACCAGCTTATGATGAATCCATAAAAGTGAATGCTTCGGTCTTTTCAGTAAACCCAATTCAATTGGCATATGCAGAGTTAGAATATAAAGATGGGAGCAAAAGCAATATTCCTTTAACTTATACGCCCGTAAATAATACTAATAAAGTTGAATTGAATGATAATTGGGAAACGGAAATTCCTGTACTAGGAAAAAACCAAAATGTTAAAATAAGAATATATGTTGAAGATAATCTTGGGACAAATGCATTTTATCCAGCCGATGGAATAAGTATTAAAACTGCAGGAGAAATAACAAAAGAAGTAGTATTTAGTGAGTTGATGAGTTCCAATGTTTCAACAATTCAAGATAATGTTGGGGAATATGATGATTGGCTGGAAATTTATAATCCGCAAGATACAACGGTAAATTTAAGTGGTAAATTTTTAACAGATAAAATAGATAAACTAATAAAATGGCAAATCCCAGCAAATGTAAAAATAGAACCAAAAGAACAAATCTTAATATGGTGCGATGAGGATCAAGACCAATAAGGTCCACATATTAATTTTAAGTTAAGCTCAAACGGAGAATTTATTGCAATTGTAAATAATGATGGGACAACCATTTTGATTCAATAACAATTCCAGCATTAGGTGAAAATAATTTTTATTCAAAATTTGATAATGATATTTGGGAAATTACAAATAACCCAACACCTGGTGCCCCGAACATAATTACGGATATTAACGAAATCAAGTTTAGATTTGAAAATAATTTATCGGCATTTCCAAATCCTTTAACCCAAAAAACAAATATTGAATTTTCAACGAATGTTATTACTGATATTAATCTAAGGATATTTAACATAATGGGGAAACAGTTTGGACTACAAAATTGAAAAAGCATCCCTAGGTAAGCATTTAATAGAATGGGATAGTCTCAATAATTTTGGAAACAAATTACCAAGTGGCATTTATTTTTTTTACAAGCTATTGGCTCTAACTTTAATATAATTATTAAGTTAGTCTTATTGAAAGAAGTTATTTTAAAATATTTTCTTCTGAAAAAAAGTTTACAAATTTTCATTCAATCTTATTTCTGTTTATTTTATAAATATTTTAATATGAAGAGAATTGTATGAAAAATTGTAAATATATAATAATATTATTTTTTATCCTCGTTGTATCAAACCAAGCACAAAATGATGAAAGCTGGAAAGTTTATGATGATTCTGAAGTCGCAGAAATTAGAATCACTATGAATCAGGTGATTTGCAATATCTGTACGACTATCCTGAGAAAGAAAATGATTCAATGATGGGTTTCAAGTATTAATTTCAAAAATGCATTAATTGATTGAAACTATAGACTCAGTTGGAATAAGAATAAGAGGGAATACATCAAGGGAATCTGCAAAAAAATCTTTTAAACTTTCTTTTAATACCTTCATAAAGGTCGTAAATTTTATTCACTTGAAAAATTGAATTTTAAATGGAGAACATAATGATCCTTCAATTATTAGGAGCAAATTATGTTGGGATTTTTTTAACAAATATAGGAATAGTTTCTTCCCGAGCATCTCACGCAGCAGTTTATATAAATGGGGATTATTACGGTCTTTACATTTCAGTTGAACATATTGATGAAAACTTCATTAAAAAAACTTCAAAGATGATTCTGGAAATTTATGGAAATGTTTATATGGCGCTAATTTAACTCCTCTAAATAACAATAATATTTCTGCGTACACATTAGAAACCAATACTGGAGCTAATGATTTTTCTGAGTTAGATACGCTGACAAAAATAATCAATAATACAACACTTAGTAATTTTGAAAATTCAATTGATAAATATTTTAATGTGATGGAATATTTAAAAATACAGGCAGTTGATATTATTACCGGAAGTTGGGACGATTATTCAGTACTGAGTAATAACTTTTATCTATATCATGATCCTTCAACCGATACGTTTCATTGGATCCCATATGATTATGACAATACATTTGGTATTGATTGGCTTGGATTTGATTGGGCAAATGAAAATCCATACACTTTTCGGAAATTGCTTAACCAGCCACGCCCCTTTAATAAATAGGCTCTTGGAAATTCCAAGGTATAAAAATATGCTTTTTCATTTTATGGAGTTTTATCTTGAAACATATATGCAAGCTGAAAAATTTAATGGGCATGTGGATTCAATAAAAACAATAATTGAACCATTTGCTTTGGTAGATGATTATAAATCATATGATTGGGGTTTTACTAATGAAGATTTTCAAAATTCCTTTGATGCTGAAAATTTTACAATAGATCCGCATGTAAAGTATTCAATTAAAGAATACAATTTGCTGAGAAAAAATTCTTTGAATTCACAAATAGATTACGTCGACTCGGAACCAATTATATATAATATTAGTTTATCAAACACAAAACCAACTTATGATGAATCCATAAAAGTGAATGCTTCGGTCTTTTCAGTAAACCCAATTCAATTAGCATATGCAGAGTTAGAATATAAAGATGGGAGCAAAAGCAATGTTCCTTTAACTTATACGCCCGTAAATAATACTAATAAAGTTGAATTGAATGATAATTGGGAAACTCAACTTCCTGCACTAGGAAAAAACCAAAATGTTAAAATAAGAATATATGTTGAAGATAATATTGGGACAAATGCATTTTATCCTAACGATGGAATAAGTATTAAAACAGCAGGAGAAATAACAAAAAGAAGTAGTATTTAGTGAGTTGATGAGTTCCAATGTTTCAACAATTCAAGATAATGCTGGGGAATATGATGATTGGCTGGAAATTTATAATCCGCAAGATACAACGGTAAATTTAAGTGGTAAATATTTAACAGATAAAATAGATAATTTAATAAAATGGCAATTCCCAGCAAATGTAAAAATAGAACCAAAGGAACAAATTTTAATATGGTGCGATGAGGATCAAGACCAAGCAGGTCCACATATTAATTTTAAGTTAAGCTCAAAAGGAGAGTTTATTGCAATTGTAAATAATGATGGAATTACAATAGTTGATTCAGTAACAATACCCGCGTTGAATGATAATGAATCTTTTGCGAGAGAAAATAATATCGGCGATTGGTTTCTCACAACTTCTAGCACACCAGGTGCAAGCAACATTGTAACTAGCATTTCAGATCAATTAATTCCCAAATACTCTTATAAGCTGGAAGCATTCCCAAATCCTTTTAATCCTTCTACCAATATTGAATATGAAATTGCCTCACCAATGAATGTAGAGTTAAAAATTTATGATATTTTAGGAAGGGAAGTTTGGAGTACAAGTAAGATTAAAAAAGAAGCTGGAATACATCAATTGCAATGGAATGGAAGTGATTACGCAAGTAATGAATTATCAAGTGGAATATATTTGCTTAATATTAATAGTGAAACTTATAATAAAACTATAAAGCTTATGTTGCTTCGGTAAATAATCATAGTAATTTTCGATAATTATTTGTAATGTTTACAAAACTATTTAGTTGGAGATTGCAATGTCTAAAAAAAAATCTGACACAAAAAAATCAGATAAGAATTCTAAAAGTGAACTAGAAGTTGATAAGAAAAAATTAGAAAAAAAATTTTATGAAAAGGAATTAAGTAAACTTCAAATTGAACTTGTAAAATTACAAGAATGGATTAAAGAGAAAAGACTAAAAGTAGTTGTAATATTTGAAGGAAGAGATGCTGCCGGCAAGGGTGGAGTAATAAAAAGAATTAACCAAAGTTTAAATCCTAGAATTTGCAGAGTAGTTGCATTAGGTACACCAACTGAAAGAGAAAAATCACAGTGGTATTTTCAAAGATATGTTACGCATCTACCAGCCGGTGGTGAAATGGTTCTGTTTGATAGAAGTTGGTATAATAGAGCTGGCGTTGAAAAAGTAATGGGCTTCTGTACTGATGAGGAGCATAAAGAGTTTTTAAGATCTTGCCCCGAATTTGAACGTATGCTTGTCCGATCCGGCATAAAGGTAATTAAGTATTATTTTTCAGTTAGCGATGAAGAACAAGAAAAACGTTTTCAAGCGAGAATACATGATAGAACAAAGCGCTGGAAATTAAGCCCAATGGATTTAGAATCACGCTCAAAATGGGTTGAGTATTCAAAAGCCAAAGATGAGATGTTTGCATATACAGATATTAAACAAGCTCCATGGTATGTTGTAAATGCTGATGATAAAAAGAAAGCCAGATTAAATTGCATGAGTCATTTATTAAGTCTTATTAATTATGAAGACTTGACACCCGAGCCAATTAAATTACCTCCGAGACAAAAAGATAAAGGTTACATTCGTCCGCCAATTACTGATCAAACCTTTGTCCCGGACAAATATTAATTTTATATTTTTATTGATAATCCAATTTTAGTATATGTATCCAAATCTTTTACGGTATCTGGAGGTTTACTGTCGTATCTTAATCCAAGACTAACTGATATGGAAACTTTCTCATTCAAACCAACACTAAGATGATTTTCACTTAACATTCTTATATCTTTAAAATTATCAAATCTTGGCTGCGCATAAATGATAATAGAAAGAGTTGAATTATCAGTTAAAGAATTTGTATAACTTAAATAATTACTCCACCTATGATGATCCGTTAATGATGGATGAAAATTATCTGGACTTAAATCTAATTTTTCATGCTCAAACATATAAGCCGTTCCAAATGTTAAATTACTATTCTCAGTGCTTAATAAACCAGATCTAACTCCCACTCCAATTAGGCTGCGGAATAATATCAATTGTTTTTTGTTATAATTTATTTGGGCAAAAAATTCCGGAGATATAAAAGTTTCAGTTTCCTTAATCAATCTAAAATGTAATAAAGCATTGTTTGAATATTCTTTTCCATTGTTCCATCCATAATCACCAAGTGCAATTAAAAATGAATTAAAACTATCTTTGTGATAATTTATTCTTCCGTCAACTCCAAATTCTTGAATATCGGTATTACCGGTTTTTGCCGAAACATAAAAAGAAAGATTTCCAAACAACCCATCCGATTGATTTACTTTATTGTACTTTTCGATGTTTACTTGTGCGTGTATTGTAATAGAAAATATACTGAGTAATAAAAGAAATTTTAAAGTGTTCATATTTTTAATTTTATTTGTGAAAAAATGAACCGTAAAAATAATAAAAATATTTTTCTTGATGGTTACAATAAAACCTCTTACTTTCGTAATATAATATTGATTAAATTTAATTAAAGTATTTTTCTAGAAAATTTATTTTTAATTTTCATATTATGACCAAAGAAAAAATAAAACCAACTTTAAAACACAAACTTCACGAAATAATTTTTGAAGCAGATACTAAAGCAGGCAAGCTATTTGATGTTGTACTTATTGCGAGTATTGTAATAAGTGTAATTGTTGTAATGTTGGATAGTGTTAGAGCAATAAGCGATAAATACGGAGAATTTTTTTTCTACATCGAATGGTTCTTTACAATAATTTTTACAATTGAGTATTTATTAAGAACATACACAGTTGGAAAACCATTTAAATATGTTTTTAGTTTTTTTGGAGTTGTTGACTTCCTTGCAATAATTCCAACATATGTCGCATTTTTTTTCCCCGCCACAAGATATTTTGCTGTAGTAAGAATTTTAAGGGTTCTAAGAATTTTTAGAGTTTTAAAATTTGTTCAATATCTTGGCGAAGCAAAAATTTTAATGTCAGCTTTAAAATCAAGCAGAAGAAAAATTACAATATTCATTTTTACTGTTTTCACTCTAGTTGTAATTCTTGGTTCGTTAATGTATATAATTGAAGGTGAAGAGAACGGTTTCACCAGCATCCCACGTAGTATTTACTGGGCCATTGTTACGTTAACAACTGTTGGATATGGAGATATTTCACCTCAAACAAATTTAGGTCAAACTCTTGCTGCATTTATTATGATTTTAGGTTATGGAATTATTGCTGTACCAACGGGAATAGTTACATCCGAATTATCCAACAAAGAATATAAAGTTGTTTCAACACAAGTGTGTAAAGAGTGTAGTATGGAAGGACACGATGTAGATGCTAAGTATTGTAAATATTGCGGAGCAAAAATATAGTTTTTATATAAATTATATTGTATTACAATTATTGTCCTCATTTAATAATAAAGAAGGAGGAATACAAAATGGCAACCTACATTTTATTAACAAAGTTATCCCCGGATGAATCCAAAAAAGTGCATAATCGCGCAAAGCTAGGTCACGTTTGGTTAGAAGAGGTTAAAGCTAAATGCCCCGAAGTAAATTTTGTTTCACATTATGCCTTATTGGGCAGATATGATTTTATGGATATCTATGAAGCACCTAATGAAAAAGTTGCGGCAAAAGTCAGCATGATAAGTTTAGCAAATGGCGCTTATACATCAGAGAGTATTACAGCAATTCCTTATAAAGAATTTACTGAGCTGCTTTCTGAGTTATAATTTTATGCAATTGAGCTTTGTACAAAATTGTGATTGTTCATGATTTACTATTTAGATTAGATATGAAACCCCAAAAATAATATTATTAAATTGCCCTGCTGTTTTAGCAGGGCATTAAAAATTTTTGTAGAATAAAAATAATCTATATTTACTCTGCGTTCTTGCCAAGTCCAAAAATACCAACTGATACTTTCACAACTCCAGTGCCTGCCTGTGGTGGTTGTCCATATGGTAGATTTGCATTTGCAATATAGATACTTGTCCAATTTCCCCAACCCCTTCCAAATGCGAGACTTGTTGGAGTATCAAATAAGCTGTTATCTAAAACTATCGGAGTAACAATACCACTCCGCGTATCAAGTTTTACAACTGGAGGTAAGCCAAAACCAAGTGTACATCCAGGAAGGACACCGTAAATATTCTCATAAATATCAACGGCTATACCATCTATGGTTGTGAGCAATGGATCTTGTTTAACAAGTTCGATAATAGGATGATTTCTATTTTTTCCTATCGTTACCTGACATATAAGACCTTGAGAAGTATTAGCAATGTATAACTTGTTTGGCGGATAGAAGGCAATGCCATTGGCTCCTGGTATTTTGCCGAAAGCAGGATCAAGAGCGCCGTTAAGCAATTTATCTTTAATCAGAATGTTGAACTTTCGATCTCGTGCGTTGTAACACCATACTGCACCTTCTAATTCGAGACCTTTGTAACTATCTGTGGCATATAGGTTTCCCTTCCAGTCAAATGTAAGTGAATTAGGCGAACCAATTTCTTCTGAGCCTTTTAAGCGAACGGGAATCCTACTGTGTCCAATACGATAGACACCTTTCATTTCGGGGTTATCTGCGAAAGCCGCATAAATATTTCCAAATAAATCGGCTACTAGTCCGCGTACTTGGCCGGCTCCTGGTAACGTAGCATAAACTTCCCAGTTTCCATTATTTGTGAATTTTAAAATCTCATTTATTGAGCGATTTTCACCTCGAGTGTTGCTCACATACATATTTCCTCTTAAGTCAATTGCAATGCCTTCAGTTGAATTTCCGGGCGCTAGTGATAAAATTGGTGTAACTTCTCCAATAGTTTTATTTAATACTTCTTCTTCAACAGGTGTTTCAGATACTAATGGTGGTTCATCAGCGCATTTCCAAATGAATAGTGAAAGCAACGCGAAAATTAGGATTAAGATTTTGTTTTTCATTTTTGCTTCTCCTTTTGTTAGTTGGATGGATTTATTTTCAGGAATGGATGAATTTTACAGACTTAACAATTAAATGCGGATAGTTTTTTTAATCCTTCAAATTAATTCGGAGCTTTTATTTTTATTAATATAAGATTTGAAATTTTTATTTCATTGTATAAAAGGGACTTTAAACTGTATAGAAGGGACATTTTACAGCAGAATGAAAAAAATAATTCTTTTAGAATAATTTTATAATGTTACCAATATCAGAGTTATCAATATAATCTCCGTAAACGGGATCTGTTCCTTTAATATTTTCTATGAATAATTGACTACCCTTACCTTTTGCATAAAAAGGAACAAGCGAATTAGTATGATGAGAACTGAACCATTCCACCTCAGGCATTTGACCTTTACCTTTTCCAATAAGGGGCTTCCATTTTTTATAATTATTCTGCGTATTCTGTCTGTTAGAATTTGGTCCAAGAAGATAGCCGGTTTCATGATCTGCCGTAACTATAATTAAAGTTTCATCCCAGCTGCTATTTTCTTCTACCCAATTACACGCAGCTTCTACAGCTAAATTAAAATCGATTTGTTCTTCAATTGTTCGGCTTAAATTATTATCATGTGCGGCCCAATCTACAGCACCTCCTTCAGACATCAGAAAAAAACCTTTTGGATTTTCATCAAGGACATTTATTGCAGCTAATGTCATTTCTTTTAATGTTGGAATTGTTTGAATGAAGGGGACTGAAAATGGAGTCCATTTTTCATTGGTTGTATCTCTTTCTACTTGAGTGGCTTGACCACTTTTAAAAACTCCTATTAATCTTTTGGGAGTTTCCCCGTTCATAAATTCTTGAAAGGATTCTCTATCTTGGATTAATGTCCATTCATCAAATACACCATCACCGTCTGCATCATTTCCGGCAGTTCCTTTACTTAACATATCCCAAGTATCTTTTCCTCCAACATATCTGTATTTTGATTCTGGAAGTAATTTGCCTTCTTCATCGATTATAGGTTTACCACCATTATTCATGTCCCATATTTCTTTAGATCCTATATATCGCTCGCTAAATTCACTTACTAGTTTTCCAGCAGCAGTATAAAATGGATGTCCACCACCCATAATTACATCAACTTTACTTTTTAAAATCATCTCCTCAGCAATCTCTTTATAGTTTTGACGACTCTTATTATGTGCTACAAATGCAGCCGGAGTGGCATTGCTAAATGGCACCGTTGAAATTACACCTGTTGATTTTCCTTGTTTTTCAAACTTATCAATAATTGTTTCCATAGGATTATTTAAAGTATCGACTGATAAAACACCCTTATCAGTTTTTTTGCCTGTAGCAATTGCAGATCCTGAAGCCGCAGAATCAGTTGGTCTTTTAATCACCCAACTGAAATCTGTCCATGCAGAATCCGGATCATATTTCAAACCTTTTGTGTAATATGTTGACATTGCCAGTCTTACAGGAAATTTCTCATATATTTGTTCACCTGTTTTACCAAATTGGTAGTAACTTGCTATATCAACATGATTAAAACCGCATCCATCACTGATAAATAAAATTACATTTTTGGGCTTTTGTTGTTTTGCTATTTGTTCTAATTCCTTTGAGGTGCAGCAGTTTTGTAAAACTACTGTGAGAAGTGCGAGTTTAATAACGATACTAAATTTCTTTTTCAACTAATCTCTCCAAATGATTTAGCAAAATGAACAAATCTGGAAAGCACAGAAAGATTCTTTTTGTAGATTACTGTGCAATAACCTAAATAGTATTCTTTTATAGATTTAAAATAGACAATATATATAAAGAAATAAAGATCGATATATCATATATAGTGTATGTATGGACGTTGGTTTTATGATAGTTAAGTAGACTTAGTTTCAATTTATTGAATAGTTAGTTCTGTTAGGCTCTGCATAGCTATTGACAAATCGTTAAACATATCTATTAGAATGTTTTTGGCAGAGCCCAATTGATATTCTATAATTCTTTATAGAGAAGAATTTATTTTACAAGAACCATTTTTACAGTTTTATTAAATGTACCAGCAACCAATTTATAAAAATAAACTCCGCTAGGTTTAGTGCTTGAATCCCAAATAACTTCATAAGTCCTGGTTTTTGATTTTGGCTTACTAGTGTTTCAACTTCGCCGCCAATAATATCGTAGACTTTAATGTTACATTCACATTGTCATCCCGAACCTGCCTGCCGGCAGGCATGGCTTGTTTCGGGATCTCATTATTTAAATGCTGAAATGAATTCAGCATGACTGATGGTGATGGTATTGAATATTTTATTGTTGTGCTTGGATTAAAGGGATTTGGATAATTTTGATGTAAAATAAAATCATCTGCAAGTGTTTCTTCATTATTAATATTTGTTGTTAAATTAAATGTAATGGGTACTTTAATTTCTTTTGAAAAAGTTGATTCTTTATTTTCCAAATCATAAGAAGTTATTTTATAATAAGCGTAGCCGTAAGTATTCGCATTTGTTGCCATGCACTCAATTGAATCTGTATAAGAGCTGATTGAAACTGTATCATATAATTTATAGTCTTGGTGATCAAATTTTTTATAGACTTTATAGTATTCAAAATCAGGCTCTAAGTTTTGTGACCAACTAAATTTTACTTGGCTACCTTTTATAAGTTCAATATTTCTGGGAGTTGATGGAGATGCATTCTCAGGATATTTTTGGTAAAAATCTACAACATAATGATCATCATTACATTCAACGATTTCAAGCCCGCAGTTACTGGTAGGCTTCGTATTTGGAACCCAATAATATCCGCATCTGGATTGTCTGCAATCCGACCAAGGATTTATTACTCTTATATTATTTTCACCGGGGAACATGAAGTGATTACAGTTGGAACAAAGGTTTCCGCATGAGTGCATCAGCATTACATAATTCCCGGTTAGTTTTCTCCAGATAAGAATCCCGTTATTTAATGAAACATTTTTTATGTGCGAATTATAATCCGGAATTAAATGATCTCCCAATTTCATTTTGGAATTGAAATTCCTATATTCAACTAAGAAAAAATCAAAAGAACAATTGTCCTGCAGTTTATAAATATCTGAATCGGTTAGGTTATATTTAATTTCTTTTTTAATCGATTCATTTATAATTTTCATAGAGTTCCAACCTAATACCCAACGGAAGTAAGGATTAATTGGGGCTGGGCATGATCCTTCAAGTCTAGGACCATTAAAACAACCCTTAGACATCAAACAAAAATATTCGTTATCGCAGCCATGTAAAAGATCTTTAAATCCTAAAAGATGGCAAAATTCATGTGCGTGAATACCTATATGTGAAAAATGTGAGACAGGATATGAAGAAGAATCATCTCGCTCTTCCAAATAAGGATAGCATGATGCAAATCTTTCGCCCATAATATACTCGTGTTCATCAGTGAATGCTTCCGGATTTAATGAATTACTTTTTCCGCTGCGATATATATGTCCAGCATAAATTATAACAAGAAAAGTTTCATCATCTTTTGGATATCTAATCCTAATGATTTTGCTTTTTGTTTTGCTTCTGCTCTAAATTTTTTCCTCTCTCTGCATTGTAATATTCTTTTGTATTATCCAACATTATCCAATCCGGCACATTATCTTTATTTAAATCTTCATTAAGAATATATCCGGTAAGCTCCAAATTTCCATCTGACATTATGCTGTAGTAATCTCTTAAGCTTCCAAATACTTCCTTTCCATCAGGTGAATACATGTTTGGTGAACAATATTTATTGACTGAAAAAACATATTATTAAAATCATTATAAGTATAAGCTGGTAAAGTAAGTGTAGATGGATATTGCGGATTTCTGTGTCTCACATCTTGGAATTCTACTAAGAGTACTTTTAAGGTAATGGTTTCATTTAAGATTTGTTTTATTTCGTTTGGATTTTTCTGATTTTTAACACCATTATCTTTGCTGTAGATATTATAATTTACAACAAGTGAGCAAAGAAAATGATGTTTAAAATTATTTTTAATTTATTATTTTGTTTCCTCATTTCCCCCTCCAAATTTTTGTGGTATTTATTAATTAAAAAAGACGATCCCACCTTTGTGAAAAGTGGAACCGTCAGGGAGAGGGTATTTATTTCCTAAAATCGCTTAACTTGTAGCCATTAAATTCTTTTTCTTCTGCAAGTTGAATTTCTTCAACCTCAACTTTACTTTTAATTTCATCAAGCATTATTCTGTTATAAAAAATTTGGCACATTCTACTTACTCTTTCGCTATCAGAAAATTTGATGGCTCTTTTTACTGCAAAGATTCCTCTGTCAGAATGAATTTTGCATAATGAGAGAGCAGCAATTATTTTCATTTCATCATTAGCACCGTTGTGGAATAAACTTAATAACGGAAGAATAGCTTTATCAGATTTGATCTCGCCAAGAAAGTATGCAGAACTAAATTTTAGACCCTCATTGTCGGATGATAATCCGACTAAAAGATTTTCTTCAATTTGATCGTATGTGCATTTGGTATTTGTTTTTAGGGAATCTTCAGCGAATAAACTTGTTACGAGTAAAAGAAAAAATAAGAAGAATACCATTTTCCCTTTCTGCCTTTTCATTTTGTCCTCCAATCATTTGTTAGTTATTTTTTGTTACAAATGATCTAAGCCCAAAAGCGTACCAAAAGAGAAGCGCAAATAATTTCTTCGTAACTTATTGTTGTATAATGGTTTACAATTTTGTAAATGTTGGCGTTTATGAGATGGGAGGTTTTATTTAGCAGGAATTTGCGAGGGTGTTTTTGCGAAAATATGGAAATATTATTGTGAGGTGTTATTTTCGCAGGTTAATAAAAAAATATTTAAAAAGTAATTCGCAGATTTTTACGGATTGAATTTAGTTGATTTTATTTTATTCGGAAAAGCCCAAGTTTTTTCATTTTATAACGAAGAGTTTGTTCTGGAATTTCAAGCATTCTGGCTGCTTGAGATTGATTCCAATCATTGTCATCCAGCGATTGAGTTAGGATTAAAAAAGGATTTGGATAATTTCCTTGATGCAAAAATATTAATCACCTGTGTGTTTCTTCATTATTATTATTTAAATCTTGTTGTTAAATTAAATGTAATGGGTACTTTAATATTTTTGAAAGTTGATACTCATTTTCCAAACTCTCCAGAAGGTTATTTTATAATAAGCGTACTGTAAGTATTCAATGTTATTGCCATGCACTAATTGAATCTGTATAAGCATTTGAAGAAACCTGTATAATATATAATTTATAGTCTTATGATCAAATTTTTTATAGAGCTTATAGTATTCAAAAATTCGGCTTCTTAAGTTTTGTGAATTCCAATCAATTTCTTACTTGCCTACCTTTTAAACGTTCATCATTTCTGGGAGTTGATGGAGACATTCTTGGTGATATTTTTGTAAATAATAGAATATACATAATCGACTACTTTATTTAACGATTTCGCCAAGCCTGCAGTTTTGCCAGGCTTGGGTATTTGAACCTAATAATTAATCTGGATCTGATTGTCTGATAATCCGAATCAGGATTTATTGTTGGTTATTATCGATTCAATGTAAACATAAAGTGATTATAGTTGAAATCAAAAGCCTACATGAGTATCAGCATTACATACCCGGTTATTTTCTCCTATTTCTATGAGATAAGAATCAAGTTTTTTGAGAAACATTTTTATGTGCGAATTATAATCCGAATTAAAGGATCTCCCAATTTCATTTTGAATTGAAAATTTCTATATTCGAACTAAGAAAAATTCAAAAAGAACAATTTGTCCTGCAGTTTATAAATATTGAAATCTGTTGGAAAGTCAGGTTATATTTACTTTTTAATCGATTCATTTATTATTTACAAAGAGTCTCCAACCTAATACCCAGCGAAAGTAAGGATTGATAAAGGAGCTGGGCATGATCCTTCAAGTTTTTGGTCCGTCTCAACAGCCATTAGTGCCATCAAAATTGACAAACAAACCACATTGCAACCTCCTAAAGATTTTAAAATAGTTCCCATTGATGGCAAAATTATAAGTGGAGTAAGCGCCCATATGATCAAAATGGGCAACAGGGTATAAAGATGAATTATCTCAACTTCTTTCATTATAAGGATAGCATGTTACATGCAAATCTTAACCATATACCAACTTGTAAGTTCATCAGTGAATGCTTCCGGATTTAATGAATTATATTTTTCCGGGTTGCGATATATATGTGTAACCAGCATAAATAATTATTAGAGAAAGTTTCATCATCTTCTATATTCAACCGAATCGATTTTTATAAGCTTTTGTCGCGTTTGCCTAAATATTTTTCCCTGTTCTGCATTGTAATATTCTTTTTGGTAATATCCAACATTATCCAATCAAGTAATATTATCTAATACTTTATTTTAAATCTTCATTCAGACAATATACATAGATTCGGTAAGTCGCACAAATTCCCGTTTGGACATTGTTTGTAGTCTCTTAAACTTTCCAAAGACTCTTAAACATCAGAATAATACATGTTTGGTGAACAATATTTATTAACTGAAAAACATATTATTAAACTATTACAAGTATAAGCTGGTAAAGTAAGTATGACACTGATTATTGTGATTTCTGTATCTTGGTTCTAATTCTACTGGCAGTACTTTTAAGGGTAATGGTTTCACTTAAGATTATTTTATTTCGTTTGGATTTTTTCTGACTATTTTGAAATCCAATTCAATTTGAAGTATTAGGTATTTATTCTATATGTAAGTGAGCAAAAAATAAATAGATGTATAAATTTTTTTCATTTGTTTTTATTTTGTTTCCATATTTCCTCCAAATTTTTTTTTAGAACGATATTAAAAGACGATCCCACCTTATGCAAAAGTGGAACCGTCAGGAGTAACAGTATATTTCTCTTAAAATCGCTTAACTTGTAACTATTGTTAAGGATTTTTCTTCAACATTCTGATAGTTATTTGAATAATTTCTTAATCAAAGCCCTAAAATCTTTACTTCATGAGTAATTTCATCAACGCATTGTTCTGTTATAAAATATTTGCAACATCATCATACTAAGCAAGGTAAGAAAAGGTTTTTCGGATATCAGGTAAATTTGACATGGTTTTACTGCATAAAGATTCCTTAGTATACTTTTATGAATTTTGCATACGAGAGAGAAGTCAAATTATTTTTGATTTCATCATTAGCACCAAGGTTGTGGAATAAACTTAATAGCGGAAGAATAGCTTTATCAGATTTGATCTCGCCAAGAAAAGTATGCAGAACTAAATTTTAGATTCCTCATTGTCGGACAATGATAATCTGACTAAAAAGATTTTTCTTCATTTGATCGTATGTGCATTTGGTATTTGTTTTTAGGAATTCTTAAGCGAATAAACTTGTTATAATGAGTAAAAAGGAAAAAAATAAGAAGAATACCATATTCTTTTTGGTCTATTTTCTCTCCAATCATTATAAGAAATTTTTTGTTTACAAATCTAAACCCAAAAACCCAAAAGATAAAAGAGACTAGTTTCTGTAACTTATTGTTTTTAATGGTTTACAATTTTGTAACAAGTATATGTAGCATGAGATGGAGGCTTTATTTTCTAGCGAATTTGGTGAGGGTGTTTTTATGAAAATATGGAAATATTATTGTGAGGTAAGTTATTTTCGCAGATTAATAAAAAAAATATTTAAAAAAGTAATTCGCAGATTTTTACGGACTGAATTTAGTGGATTTATTTCTTATTCGAAAAGCCTCCAAGTTTTTTTTCATTTTATAACGGAAGAGTTTGTTCTGGAATTTCTGCCATTCTGATTAAGCTTGAGAGATTGATTCCAATCATTGTCATCATGGATTGAGTTATCATTTCTTTTTTCAAAATTTTAACTTCTTTTTGTAAAAAGAAATTATTTTCTGTGGACTAGGAAAGCTTTTGAAATCAATAATTTCTTCAATTTTTCTGGTAATACAGTTAATTCCAATGTCTCAATATCATTTGAATATTTGTAACTAATCGCCCAATAAAATTTTCAAGCTTCCTCTATAATATTACTACATCCAAATTTGTTTTTAAAAATTTTGGAAATATCTTTATGAAAAACTCAGCTTTTTTATTTTGTTTTTTTTGAAAATTTATTTAGGAAGAAAGTAGCAGCAATGAGCAGAATATCAGCTTTTATGTTCATTTAATGTTGGTATGTTGATTGCAAACCATATAAGTCGGAAATATAAATCTTCTCTAAATTCTTTTTTCTCAACCAGTTCAAGAAGTGAAACACTTGATGCTGCTATGAATCTGACATCAACATTAATTAATTTTGAACTTCCGACCGACGAATTTCTCCTCTTGTAAAACTCTTAATAATTTCGCCCTGGGCATCTCTAAGCGTTAAAAGATTACAAATTTCATCCAGAAACAAAGTACTTTTTTATTCGCTTTAGAATTAAACCTTTGCGATCTTGATTTGCACCCGTAAACAGAAATCCCTTTTAACATGGACTGAAAAGAAGTCGCTTTCAATAAGGTTGTTTGAATCTTCAACTCCGCAATCAACCGCAACAAAAGGGAAGCCAGAACGCTTACTAAAATTGTGAATAGCTTTTACAACAAGTTCTTTTCCCGTGCCGGTTTCACCTTCTAAAACAACTCTTACATCGCACTTAGAAGCTGCTTCTATACTATGGAGGAGTTCAAGAAATTTCTTGCTTTTACCAAGCAAGCCAACAATTCTATATTTATTTATCAACGTACTTTCCGGCAGCGAAATATTAAAGTACTCTTTTATTTTTTGTACATTACTTAAATATGGTGCAGATATAACACCAATCTTTTGGAGCATTTGGAAATCATTTTCAGTAAATGGATTTTTACCAGTTTTATTCATTATAATTAAATAACCAATACTAGCATCGCTGCAATACAATGGAACACACATTGCTGAAACAATTGGGAAATTGTTAAAAAGATTTTCTTTAAATCTTTCATCATTTTTTAGATCTGGCAAAAGGATTGCTTTCTTATTTAACATTACCCAACCAATAATTATTGATTGAACAACTGAATATTGTTCTTTATCAATTTTAGTTTCCTTTTTCATCACAGTTTTATATGAATCATGAGAGTGAGGATTAATCATTTGAATTGACGTGATATCAGAGTTAAACATTGTTGAAGTTTTTGTTGAAACAACACGCAGAATTTCCTTATAGTCGCTTTGCTTTCCAAGTATTTCGGCTAACTCAAAAAGAGTTTCGTATGTTTGATTATAATTAGTCATAATTAATAATTTAGTTTTTCACTCATTTTATTTTGTTAAATCGGCATGTTTATTTTCAAAGAAATACTCTATTCTTTTCGCATGAAAATCATTTTTGATAGCAATTATATAGCTGCGGTAATTAGCAATTAATGTAATAATCAAAGGCAGTTCAAGAAGTTTAGCCAATAACTCAGCTATTTCAATTGATTTATTTATATCATCAAAGAGAACATTTATACCTTCTGAATTAATTGTTGATTTTGAAAGCACTTTGCCTGCATCAGTAGAATTGGAAATTTCAGATAAATTTTTATTAAATAATACTGATGCAGCATAATTATATTTGCCAATTTTTAAATCTTCTTCAATATCAAATAAATCGTCAATAATTTGTCGTGAAATAACTAAGTGGTAAGTCATTTTTTTTAAGAGTTGAAACTCTTTCAATTTATTATATTTTGAACATACAGCAGCGGTACCAATATTTAATACTGAAGCCTCTCTGCCGCTAAAATGAATAATATCATCAGAAGATTGTTGAACTAATTTTTCTAAATTTGCTTTCTCATATATTGCCTTAGTAGTTTCTTTTAACAATTGATAAAAGATTTTCCAAAAAGAATTACTTCGTTCAAAATAGTTTAGTAATGTTTCTTCTGCTTCAAATAAAAATTGATCAGAGATTAAAATCAGCAACTCATTTTTTTCATTAGAGTCAATCACATCATCTTTAATACGGATAAACATAAATGTGCAATACTGTGCCCAAAGAGAATCGTGCAAAAATTTCATATTGTTTTCTTCGTCCAATGGACCAATTACAAATTTTGATAATATTCGATGAGGCAGAATAAACCAGAAAGGGACTTTTTCATAATCATAGTTTAATGAGAATACCATCCCTTTCTGCCATGAAGCATTAGAATAGTAATCCTTAAACTCAGCTGTCATTGGTTTCGACCAAGTGTTAATAAACTCCTCAAGCCGCAAATCAATGCAGAATTCATTTAGCCCGGATTAATCATTTTAATTATTTTAGTATTTATTAAATTGTTATGCACTTCCCCAAACTGGGATTACACGTTTTGTACTTATAACACCTGTGTTATAGGAATTTACCAATTCAATAATTCTCTACCTGTAATCTCTTTCTATCATTTAATATTTTTTCAAGCTCAAGCATATCTTGAAATGATAAGGCAAGATTTACCTTGTTTAATGCGTTGGCAATATTATTATCTTTCATTAATTCTTGAAGAAAACCAGAATCTTCGAATGCTCTTTGAATAACGTGTGTTAACGATGATACATTTGGCATTTTACCTCAATTTTAGTTATTTAATTATTTCCCAAAATAATTAGTATATTATTAACACTATCAGCTCTTGGACTAATAGAATCAATACCTAGGTAAGATATAAAATGTTGTTTTGTTTTATCTTTTATATTCTCTTTTAAAAAATATTGCCCAGCATAAAATGAGAATTGCTATTAAGAGAGTCCAAATTAATTGTTTGTAAAAATTCTATTTTGGCAGATTTAACATCGCCTTGCTTATTGTAGCAATTTGCTAATTGTTCATGATAGATTGAATTATTTGGATTTTCTTTAATCGCATATTTATAATATTTATTTGCACTCTGATAAAATTTTTCTTCAAAGTAAAATTCGGCTAAATCAAAATAAGCTTCTGCAAGAGTCATTCCCAATTCTATTGATCTATTTATAAATTTCTTATCATATTTATCAGCGTTTAATGTATCATTTTCTATTAAAAACAATAGAGAAAGTTGGCAGTATATGAATTTATATACAGGCGTTATATTTAGAGCTTGTTCAAAAATTTCTTTTGCTGTATCATATTTTTCAGTCTATAATAAGCATAACCGCCTAATGAATATGCAGGCGAAAAACTCCAGTTCATGCTAATTGTATTTCTGATTGTATCTGCAGATTTTTGGTAATCGCCAATCAAATAATAAAGACGTGCAAGACTGTACAACAGAATATTATTATTTGGAGAATATTCTAATGCAACACTTAAGTATTGGATTTGCTTACTTAAATCATCATTAATATATGCTCTTGTATAATTTATCATTGCTTGCTCAAACGGATTTGCCTTAGATTCTAATCTATCAAGAACTTTCATATGCTTCTTAGCCTCTTCATAATTTCCAACTGCAACCAAATGGGAGATCAACCAAATTCTGGGTGAGATGTAACATGAATCATATTCTAATGCTTGTCTAAGATATTTTTCAGCTCCGGGTTCCTGCCTATAAATAATTTGACTTGCCTGCATAAAGGATTTTAATGCAAGCATGTTATCGCATTCAGCATTTACCCACGGAGTTAAATCCTTTTCCTTACTAAGTGGATGTATTTTAACTTGGAAAAAGTTTATTATTTGGCTAGAAATATCCTCAGTTGCTTGTAAAAAATTTTTCTCGTCACTGTATTTATTTTCATAATTAAAGCTCACTTCATGCGTTTTTAAATCAATAATATTCGTTTTAATTGTGAAATCATTTTCATTTTTGGTTACCGAACCATCAATAAAGTAGGAAATGTTAAGATCCCCTAATGAACTATAAAAAGATAAATTATGATGTGATACATATTTATCTTCAGTTTTATTCATGAACTCATTTAAACTGTTAGGATCAATAACTCCATATTCTTTAAAGGTGATAAGATTTTTTACAAGTATAGATTGAAGTAAAATGGGTAGGTCAATGCTATCTTCTCCATCAATATTATAATCAAATGGAAACACAGCAATTCGCTTTTTAATATTTTCTCCTGAACTCCAACCTAAATATCCACGAAAATTTATAATTAGTAAAATTCCAATTAGTATAAAAATAGTTGTTGAAAAGAGTTTAAATGAAGTGGAATTATAAAATCTATTTGATTTAGATTTTGTTTGAATTATAGAATTCTGCTGAATCAATTCAACTATTTCTTTCATTGATTGAAATCGATCGGCCTTATTTTTTTCGAGGCATTTTGAAACAACTTTTTTAAGATAGAGTAAATGTTCGTCTAAATCTAAATCTGAAAAGCTTACATCATCATTCATAATTGAATATAAAGCTGTTTGTTCATATTCACTTTTGAATGGTTTTTGTCCGGTTAATAATTCATAAAGCAAAACTCCAAATGCCCAAATATCAGTTCGTTGATCAACTTCTTCTCCACTAATTTGTTCGGGGGACATATATGCAATTGTTCCTTTTAAATTCTCTGCATCCATAGCCGAGAAATCACCTTGAACTTTTGCTACACCAAAATCTAAAATTTTGATTTCATTTTTATTTGTTAGAAAAATATTTGCCGGCTTAATATCTCTGTGGATAATCTCATTATCATGAGCTTGTTGTAATCCTTTTGCAATTTGTAGTATTATACTTTCAAGATTATCTCTGTTCAATGAATTATTTTGAATAACCTTCTTTAGTGTTTCACCTTCATAGTACGCCATTACAATAAATATTTGTCCGTCTTCAGTTTCGCCCACTTCATGGATATTACAAATGTTTGGATGTTCCAGCGTTGCGGCAATTTTTGCTTCTTGAATGATTTTAAGTTTTAGGTCTTCGTTCATTGAAAAAACTGGAGGTAAGAATTTTAAAGCAACGGATCGATCAAGTGTTAGATCTTGGGCTTTATAAACTAAACCCATTCCGCCACCGCCGAGTCTTTCTAATATCTTGTAATGGGTTACAATTTTCCCGATCATCAGAAAACACCAATTTATATTTAAGTGTAAAATGAATAATCTGAAAATTAGCCTTGGGGAAGCGCAATATAAGAGCAGAGTAACTTTCTAAATCAGAATTTCAGAATGTTTCTCTCAAGGAGGAATAATGTTTATGATAGTTGAATAAGATAGCTATACGCTAATATATTGTCAATAGGTTTTTAAGAATTATGGAATAAGAGCAGTAATTTTAAGAAACTATCTTATTTCAATCTATCAACTATTCATTTTAATTTTTTAAATTTTACTTTAATAAAATCGTTTTCTAGACAACAAGTTCCAACACAAGATGCACCAATTAAAAATCAACAAAAGCTGGTTTCCCAAGAGAATCCCAGAACAACTTATATTTGAAACTACAAATTTCCAATCGCTGCGGTGTCACTTCAATAAGTATATAATCATCTTCCGGATTGGGATAGTAAACTTTCCATTCATTTTTCCAGTATTTCTTTTTGAGTTCTGGATCATTTACTACCCGTGCTTTCCCAGAGATTGATACATAACTCCTTCCTTCAGAATCATAATAAAATACTATCACGTTTGGATTGTTTTTAGCCTGGACTACTTTTCGACTATTTGTTGATGTCCCAAGCCAAATTTTCCAGTCATTCTCTGGTTGAAAATACGCCAAAACTCTTGCATGGGGTTTTTGATCTTTATCAACTGTAATAAAAGTACAAGTTCTTTGCTTCTTAATAATTTCACTGGCTATTTTTAATAAACTGTCTTTCGAAAGTTCTTGAAACTTAAAACCTTCCAATTGTCCTATTGTTATTGAAGAAACCAGGAACACTAACACGGATGTTATTTTAATTAATTTTTGCATTTCTCTCTCCTTTGAAAACATGTTTTATTTCAACAGTATCATTTTCTTAACCTCAACAAAAACCTGTCTCGAACTTGATTCGGGATCTCCAGCTGTGAGTTTGTAAAAATAAACTCCGCTTGGAACATCAGTGGCATCCCAAGTAACTTCATAATTACCCGGATTTTGTCTTTGATTTACAAGAGTAGTAACTTCTCTTCCAAGGATATCGTAAACCTTTAATGTTACATTCACATTGTCATCCCGAACCTGCCTGCCGGCAGGCATGGCTTGTTTCGGGATCTCATTGTTATTTAGATGCTGAAATGATTTGGGTAGTTTTGGAATAGGCAAAAGGTTGAAGGATTTTGTTTTCCATCTTTTACTGAGTTTAGATTAGAAAGTCTATAGTTTTGAAAGAAATTCCATATCAATTCGCTAGCATTAATATCCATAGTAATATTGCCGATTGTGCCGACAGACAAATAAGTGAAATATGCTTTGTCACCTCCGGGCCAGGTATGTCCTCCGTTCAATACTTTATAATGTACTACCTCACCACTGTTTTGTTTAAATTATAATTAATCTTTTGAACTGTACATCCATCTAAAGTATCTATATTGAACAGTAAAGTCGTATCAGGTAGATTACAATGATTAAAATTTGCCCAGTGGCTCAATGTTTGTTCAACCGAACAGTAATCATTTTTTACCATCATAAGGTATAATCTGATCAGTGCCGTGAAATTTCAAAACCGGCATTGGATGGGCAGTGGTAATATTCGTGGTAAAGTCTTGAGCAATCGAACCTGCAACATCTGCAATTGCCGCAATTCTATTACTGAGCTGACATGCTAATCTGTGACTCATAAAGCCTCCAAGAGAGAATCCACAGCAATAAATTCTTTCCTCATCAATACTATAGTTATTTGCTAATGTATCTAGCAATGCATCTATGAATCCGACATCATTCACATGGCCGGCAGTAAGATTTATTCCGCAACTCCATGCTGTGAGGACAGCATTTGGGTAAACAACTATAAATCCTGCCGTATCAGCAACTTCATTCATTTTAGAGTAATCCAACTGTTGTTGTGCATTAAGGGAACCACCATGTAAATTGAATACAAGGGCAACTTATCCACATCATTATAATTCTGAGGTAAGAAAACAATATAATCCCGCAGTACGCCCTCGAAAATGAAACTGTCGGTTTGAACTTGAGAAAATGTAAGTTCTGGATTAAGAAAAAAATAGATTATAAGTACTAGAATAGAGTTGACACTTAATAAATTTTTCATTGCATCCTCCTAACAAAATAATTAGTAACATATTATTTATCATGAGTAATTACTTAAGCAATAACATCTTTTTTTGTTTCAACAAAATCACCAGCTATAAGTCGATAGAAATATATTCCACTTGTTAATTTGGAACCATCAAACTCTAATTCATAATTGCCTTGTGCTTGTTCTTTGTTTACAAGTGTTCTTATTTCTCTTCCGAGTATATCAAATACTTTTAGATTTACTTTACTTTGTTTTGGAATTGAGTATTTGATTGATGCGCTTGGATTAAATGAATTTGGGTAGTTTTGGTAAAGCACATAATTTGTGGGAATTATTATCGGTTCATCTTTTTGCTCAACTGCTGAGATAATGCCGTTTTCATTAAACACAGTTAATCCACTTTCGCTTCCAATCCACTTATTGCCCAATTTATCTATTTCGATACTTAAAAACGGTCTGAAGGCAAACCTGAGTTTGTGGTATTATAAGTAGTCCAACTTGAATCATCAAATTTTACTAACCCATAAAAGTTCCAATCCACTTATTATCAAATTCATCTGTGTTTATGCAATTAATATTATGCAACGGTACTTCTGAATCTGATTCATCATAGAAATTGAAAGTTTCATCATTATATTTGATTAAACCACCCCAGCTTATGGGCACGGACAATGCCGCAATCCACTTACTCCCAGCATTATCTATAGTTATTTTATCAAAATACCCAGTCCAAAAATACCATAGGGATTAGGTATATCATAGACAGTCCAGGTAGTATCGTTATATTTAACTAGATCGAAACCATTCCCAATCCACTTATTATTAAAATCATCAATTGTAATACATAGGACAAATCTATCTGGCAAATCTGAGTTTGTTGGATTATAAATAAACCAGTTTGTATCGTCATACTTAACTAAGCCTTCCTCAGTCCCAATCCATTTATTATTAAATTTATCAATATCAATACAATTAATAGTATTATCTGGTAATTCTGAGTTTGTTGTATTGTAATTAATCCAATTTGTACCGTCGAACTTTACTAACCCGTCATAAGTCCCAATCCATTTATTATCAAATTCATCGATGGCAAGACAACTAATCCTATTCGAAAGATTATAAACTGTCCAGTCAATGCCATCATATTTGATGAGATAATACAAATCCCCAATCTCCTTAACTGCTGCAATCCACATATTTCCCAAGTGATCCATTTTTATACATTCAACAGAATTGCCTGGCAAATCTGAATTCGTATCATTATAAGTTATCCATTCAGGAATGTCTGCTGGATTTTTCAATTCATTTTCATACGCACCAATATCCGGCATCGAGCCTGCGGGATTTGGTCTTGGGTTTCCTTCAATATCAGTTGGAGGGCAATAATACATAGTACTGCTTATCAGCATTGAGTCAATTGCTGCGCCAATACACGGGCTAATATTTTGTAAATGATAATCACTTGAGCTCACAAATTGCGGATCAGCATCTATACAATTATCATAAGCTCCTGTAAAAGCGGCTCCTGTAAATCCTTCCTTACCTCCTTCGATCAGGCAATTATAAAAATCAAGATCCGATGTAACACCAAGCCAGACCTGGGCAGGTGTATTCCCATAAACAATGTTGTTAATTAATAAAGGAGTTGCTGTTGAATAACTATTAGATATACCACCCCCAAATCCAGCGCAGCTATTATTTACGATTGTATTATTGATAATAACAGCTTTACCTCCGCCGTTACTAAAATGGACAATGCCATGGCCATTAGGGTTGGTTGAGTGTCCGGTTGAGTGGTTGTTGGTGAATATATTATTAATCAAAATTGGTGAAGTATTGCTGCCATTCATGCTTCCAATATCAATTGTACCATGCCCCCGTTATGGTGAAAATAATTGTTTTTGATCAAAGGGTGTATGTTACTGCCCCAGATACAAATTGCACCTCCAAATGCACCTGTGTTTCCAATGAACTCGCAAAATTGAACAGTCGGATTTCCTTCTATAAAGATTCCTCCGCCGGCAGTGAGCATAATATCAGGGTGGTAGCACGTATTATTCAGGAACATGCAATGAGAAACCAACAACTTATTAATTACTGCACAGATAGCTCCTCCTAACATGTCGTAATCTTCTCCCACACCAGTATTCGCTTTTCCATACTGCAACTTGCAATATACTATCTTGCTTGAATCATTATTTGATGGCGTATGCATAAAACGAATTCCACTCCAACCACCATCAGGAATATTTAAATTGTGAAATCCTGTAGTATCATTAATTGTAAAAACAATTGTATCGGCTTCTGTTCCTATAGCAAGTAGTCTTCCTGTACATTGAATTTGTAATGCCCTGTAAAAAATAACCTCAACTCCAGGTTCAATTGTTAGAGTTGAGCCATCGGGGATAGTTATTTCTCCGTTAATATAATATGGAGAGCCATTTAGGGCCAGGCTCCACTTACATTTCCGGCTTCAATGTCTGTTCCAGTTCTATTCATAACAGAGTCCAAAAATTCGATGGATATAGGAAGTCGGGTTGCTAATTTATCCATGTGGCCACCTGCGAAGGATTGAAATTCGTATTCTAGATTTAGCTTATCTAGTGAATCAGCAAATCCAGTATTAAAAGGATAAGTCAGTAACTCATCTTGCACCCCACAATCAAAATAGATTGCTAAATCTGAGTCCGGGTTTAAATTTTTAGCAAGGCGAGCTGGATCATGTAATAACCATTTATTAAAAACTGAATCTATTATAGTGCCCATACTATCTAGTGGAAAGTCAACGTAATAAGGCGGATTGTTTAAATTTGGGGAGTATGCACCTGCCAAAGTATAAAACAAATACGTTCCAAGCTTATTACGAGAAGGAACATACTCGGAAACAGGAACTCCTCCATTCTCAGATAGTATTCCCGGAATCCGATCTGGGAAATGACTGTAATCAAGTGCAGCACTATGAGATGCTGCAGCACTATATTTATCCGGGTGGTTGAATGCCAACTTCATCGCTCCATATCCACCCATTGAGTGGCCCATTATTGACCGCTTTTCTCTTGAAGCTATAGTGTTGTATGTATTGTCAATATATTGTATCAAATCATCTACGATACAATCCTCAAAATTTCCATACAGTGCAGAGTTAGTATAGAAACTCCTCCCCATGGACCAACACTACCATCTGGTTTTACTACAATTACAGGTGAGATAGTGCCGCTCTCAATTAAATTATTTAAAATACCCAATAAATTTTGATAATTACTGTAATCCAATGAAGCCCCATGTAAAAAATAAATTACCGGATATCTGGCAGCATCTTGTTCATTGTAGCCTTCTGGTAAATAGATTTGAAAATTACGCTCCATTTGTAGTGAAGTACTATAAAATTTAGAGTTTGTTAATGTTCCTGACCGTATAATTCATTTGATAGATTAATGAAAAAGGAAAAAAAAAAACAGATAGAATTATTGAAACGTAATTAAATAATTGTTTGCATAAGCTCATTTCATACCTCCCAATTTTTATTAAATAAAATCCAAGGGAGAAGCACAATAAACATTCTGGAGAGAATTGCTAAGACTAAATGTCAAAACCTGCCTACCGGCATTTCTCTCAAGGTGATATTAATAAATAATTTATTCGATTATTATTAAGAGGTTAGACCTCTTAAAATTATTTCAATAGTATCATTTTCTTAGTCTCAACAAAAACCTGTCCCGAATTTGATTCGGGATCTCCAGCAGATAATTGATAAAAATAAACTCCACTAGGATTATTACTTGCATTCCAAGTAACTTCATAATTCCCGGTTTTTGTTTCTGGTTTATAAGTGTTGTTACTTCTCTTCCAAGGATATCGTAAATCATTAGCTTTATGTTTGCCCTTTCACTTTTCACGTTTGACGGAATACTATATTTTATTGTTGTACTTGGGTTGAATGGATTCGGGTAGTTTTGAGCTAATGAATATTCTGTTGGTAATTCATTTGATATTACTTTAATTCCAACAATAGGATTTTGTTGAAACTCTGATTCAATCGCTCCAATATCTACAAATTCATCAATTGGATATGGTCTTGGATTACCAAAAAATCAGTATTTGGGCAACCCCAAGCATTAATTCCATTACCCACGCAATAACTTTGATCAGATAAATTATAAAGTGAGTCTTCAAACATTGGATCGAAATCTATATTCCTTCTCCGCTATCAGGATACCAACCACCTTGAACATTGTTATAAAACATTTCTGCACCACCATACTTATTTCCTTCAACTTGTAAAAATAATGGAACATCCCTAGGCATATTTCACCCCATATTGCTAATTCTGGATAATCATTCCATATAATATTGTTCATTAAAAAGGGTTATGATTCATAATAAATAATCCGGCTCCATCCAATGCAGAGTTATTAACAATCGTATTATTAATAATTGAGGGTTTTGGTGAATAATGTCCTGCAGAAGTTAGAGGACTTGCATAGGGAGAAAAATTGGGGAAATATCCACGCCATATTGCGATTCCACCACCGTAATAATCTGAGTGGTTACCGCTAATAATATTATTATAAATAAATGGACCAGGATCATTATCCGCAGAACCATCTGATTTTGTTTCAATTATTACAATATAAATTCCTCCACCAAAACTATATTTTTTACTATTTGAAATATTACATTTTGCCTGATTGTTACTAATAATATTATTACTAATTATTCGCTCACCTGAACTTGGGATAACAAAGTCTAGATATATTCCTCCACCCATTGCTTTCCATTCATCTTGTTAATAGTAATGTTTTCACTAATGACATTGTTTTCAATTATGTAGCTAAATGTTGTAATATCAGTTTGTTGAATTGTTATTCCTGCTCCTGCAGTCTTATTGCTTTCGACAATATTTCTAGAAATAAAATTGTTTTTAATAATTACTTTTAGGTTTTCTAAAAAAGAGGTGCAATGTAGATTCCTCCGCCCCCCGCAAAAGATATATTTTCTGGAACCATACTTTCTGTAATTAAATTCTTAATTACTCTATTGTTGCAGACTATTGCATTGGATCCTACTATACCCACACCACCCCCCCATCTAGTAGATCCTTCATCTGACTCAACCATTTTATGACCATATCCACCAGTAATAGTAAAACCACATAAAACTGATGTATCAGCGCTCATACTAATTGTAACAGCTGTAGCTTCATCTGTGTTGATAGGTTGACTACCATTTATTATTGTTTTAGAAATATGAGTTGTGTCATTGTCAATCAAAAATGGCTGGCTAGAGTAACTGCTTTGTTGTTAATTAATACATTTTCGAAGTAAGTACCTTCTGCAACTAAAACAGTATCTCCATCAACTTGAAGCATTAATTGCGGCTTGAATTGTTGGTTGATCTGCGGGGACATTGATTATTTGTGCAAAGTTTGGTTGCGCTAGTAAAGGAAGTAATACTATTAATGATAAAATTTTTTTCATTTTTTTCTTTCCTTATTTTTATTTTAGATAACCTTCAGTATGATCTCCAATTAAAATCCACTTTTCCTTTCGTTTCAATAATATGTCTGTATTGCGCCCGAGTTTTTCTTTATTTTTTTTATGCGAGTTTTTGTATACGACTGAGTAGTAATAATGCACAATAGCCACATTATTAAAAACTGTTATGGCAAGCGGAGTGATTAAATAAGAAATCACCTCACGTTTTGCAAATGTGCACAATTCATTTTCAATATCAGTTTTGTTTATAGGCATTGGCTCATGGTTATTCCAGCCTGTATAGTTTTTATCATAAAATTTTAAAAATTCTTTTACCTTTCCATTCAATATTAGGCTTGTATAAGTTTCTACATTTTGCCACACTTCTATCTGTTCTAGGGTCCACTCATCCTTTAACAAAATATTCGTCATATTAAAGTTTGCACTCAATTTTTAATTAAGATAAGACTTACAATTAAAAAATCATTGTATAAAAGGGACATTTAACTGTACAAAGGGGACATTTTACTCTAAAATGAGAGAATAGGGCGGGGTAATATTTTGAAAAAATTTAATTTAGAATTTATCATTAAAATATTTCATAGCAATATGCTGGTCGCTTTTAGAAACTCATTAGGGGTAAATCCGGTAAGTTCTTTAAATCTATGTGCCAAATGAGATAGGTCGTAAAACTCAGCACTTTGTGCCAAGTCTTGTATTGAATCATATTTTTTTGAAGCCATTAAGCCAATTACATAATTCAGTTGAATAATTTTTGCATAACACTTTGGGGTAACTCCAACAACTTCAAGGAATTTTCTATCGAGCTGTCTTTTACTAATTGCGGCTAAATCAATCACATCGTTTATACAAACATTCCCAAAATTTTTCTCAATGTATTTTATTGCTCGGTCAATATAAACTAATGGGGAAGGGCATTGAAGGATTTTTCAACTAAAAAATCTTCAAGAATTTTGGTATGATCATAAACTGATTCAAATTTATGTAAATCTTTTTCCAGTTGTTTAAAATTCTCTTGTAGAATAAAGTTGCTTATTTCTGTCAATTTATTTGTGAGTTTGCTAGGTGAATGTTGAAAAAGATAGTAAAACCCTGAAGCAGTAAATTCAATTAAAATTTGACTTAACCTACCGTTATACTCAACGTAAATTTTTTCATTTATTTTAGGACCAGCCACTTGCAGTCTTCCGGCGGGTTTAATTCTTTTGGTGCCAAAAATGGAAGTTGGAATTATTTCATGATTGTATGAAAGATATGTAAATGCACTTGGCGTTAATTTCTGTTTATACTTAAGATTATTTTCACTCTGGAATAGTGTAATTTTTCTTACATATTTTGTTAACTCTTTTTTGGTTTAATATGTTTAATATTTATCATTGTTGATAAATTTATTTCTATTAAAAATATAACTGATGAATCTTTCGACTCAATATTGAATAGAAAATGTTAAAATAATAACCTTAAGAGAAGCACAATAGATATGCTAGAGAGAATGTTTAAGACTGAGTGTCAAAACGTTTCTCTAAAGGGGTGATATTTATTTTTACTTTAAAGTATATTACATTAATCATATTAAATAATCAAGAAATTATTTTGAGATTTAATTTCAATAATTATTTTTTTTGAGACAATAAAATGCCCACAGTTAGTGGGCATTGTGGTTCTTGAAAATTAATATAATGATTAGCATTATGGTTTAACCTGGATATTACCATTTTCAATATCATATAATGGCACTGGCCAATTGTCACATGGATATTTTGGAATTGGTGCCCAAACTAAACTTGTCTGATCTGGTACACAATTACTTCCTTCGCCATTATCAACAACTTTAAGCCAGAAATATAATTCTTCAGTCCCAGGCACATATTCTAAGTCCCATGTATACTTAAGAATTTTTCCTGCCATTATAGCAATGTTTCCATCAATATTTAAACATGTAACTTCTCCTTTAAATTTTAGATTTACCTCATCATCATAGTAGTTAAGTATACCGTGAATTTCACCATCTTTATTTTTGGCATTGAATGAAAATCTTTGGTAAATAGATGTACCACCGACTTCATAGTGAACATCACCATGTCCACTGGCACTTGCTATAACACCTTTTTCAAGTGTTGATTTTTCAATATTTGCGGTTTCGGTATTTGTAATTAAATTATCTTCGTTACATTGCACGAACAGAAGAATTAAAGCTAAAGTAATTACGAACTTAATCAGGTTTTTCATAACTCCTCCTTATTTTTAATTATTGATTGCTTTAACAAATTATTTTTTGAGAACTATTTTTTTTAATAAAATGCCTCGGCAATCAGTTTATATAAAATCTTCTTGGGCAAACTTGAATACCAAGTGATTTAATAATTGCCCGATATTTTTGAAAAATCCGTTTGGAATTATTCTTCACTTTTTTAATAATGTCATCATTTTATAATCTAAATAATTCTCTGTTTCTAATTTGTATGTATATGTTCCATCTAATAAATTCCCTTTGTAAAACTCGGTTTCATAAGTTCCGGCTTCTTTCTCTTCATTTACAATAGTTTCTATTTTGTTTCCCATTGGATCAAAAACAGAAATTTTCACATTAGTTTTATAGGGAATGCAATATTTTATTTTTGTTTTTACAGTAAATGGATTTGGGAAATTTTGACTCAAATAAAAATCCATTGGCAGTAAATCATTATTATCCATACCATTATTGAGATGCTCTTTTTTCACGCTCTGCTCAAAAAATTTTCAACTTATTAGTACGGTTTTTAAATAATATTTTCTATAAGGATTGTGCAATTTTCTATCAATTTTGTGTAATTAGGGCGTTGGAAAGGAAAGTTCTAATAAATAATACCTCCGAGGTTAAACCTTGTCTCAATTTATTCAAGGAAACCTCGAGGTATTCTCAAATTTATTATTTAAAGTAAATTTCGCGCATTAGCTTTTCACCAAAAAACTGTCTTATATTTTCGTAGTTTAAAAGAGTTTCTTGATACTCGTCTTTCATACTATCCTTTATTTTTTGGTCAATCGCATCCCATTTTTTATCTCTTATTACATCGGGATCAAATGAAGCCATATTTTCAAACTCAATCATTAAAATAATATTATAATCTTCTTGATTTGCTGCTGGTCCCAATAACACTTTATAAGATTTAATTAATCCTTCCTTAAGTGCATCTTTCAAACTTGCTTCCCAAGTCTTCTTTAATCCTTTAAGATAATCATTAGTAGAATTTGGACATGTTCTTACAAATGCTAAAGACCATACTGTGCCTTGATTGTAAACATTATCTGTTTGAGAAAAACTTGTACTACCTGTACCTAAAACAAATAAGAAAAATAATAGACAAATAGAAATTATATTTCTCATATTTAACTCCTATAACTAGTTGAACATAATGATGATAAATCCAGTTTAGAAAAGTAAAAATTTGAATTTATCACCTACATTTATACGAGTTAAAGAATTGTATTTCTATAATAATTGTGTAATTTTCTATCAATTTTGTGTAATTGAGCTATTTTTAACCGCAGAGGGTATACAGAATCCCCAAAGGACTCAAAGTGCATTTTGTGTTCTTAGTGGTTTTGCTTTTGAAATTGGGTGGGGGAAACACCAAACTGTTTTTTAAAACATTCTGTGAAATAGGAAGAATTATTAAAACCAACTTCGAACGAAATTTCTGTTACATTTCTGATTTATGTTTTAATAAATCGGCAGCTTTATTCAATCTTATTCTTTTTATTAATTCTCCGGGCGCGTGCCCAACCAAAGCAGATAGTTTTTTATTTAGAAGTGATCTGCTTACCGCTAAATTTTCTGCCAACAATTCAATGGTAAATTCACTATTGGAAATATTGTTTTTAATTAGCTCTAATACTTTAGAAATAAATTTTTGATCTATTGATGAAATTTTCTGATCAACTATATCAAATAGCTGGTGTTTTTTATAATGTTCATGAAGCCTTTTCCGTTGCTGCAATAAATTATTTATTCTACTTTTTAATTCTTCAATTTCAAATGGCTTCATAATATATTCGTCTGCGCCGATATCAAATCCGGAGATTTTATCTTCTAACGTAGCTTTAGCTGTTAGCATGATTACCGGAATATGACTTGTTCTTTCATCAATTTTTATTTTTTTGCACAATTCAAAACCGTCCATTTTCGGCATCATTACATCACTGATAATTAGATCCGGCATTATATTAATTGCTTTTTCCCATCCATCTTCACCGTCAACTGCTTCGCAGATATTAAAATGATCATAAAGATTTTTCTTAATATAATTTCTTACTTCTGTGTTATCTTCAATAATAAGCAAAAATGGTTTTTCATTATTTGAGCTAAGTAAATTAGGCTCAAAAGTTATATAATCTACCATTTGTTTTTCAATTCTTAAATCTTCAACATCATAATCCTTTTGAGTTTTTGAAAAACTTGTTGTATCAATAATTTCCGAAGGCAACAAGTGATTTTTACCTTTAGGAAGAAATATTCTAAAAGTTGATCCTTTTCCTTCCTCGCTTTCTACAATAATTTTTCCTTTGTGAAGTTCTACTAATTCTTTAGATAAAGATAAGCCAATTCCTGTTCCTTCATATTCTCTGTTTAGGTTGTTGTCTACTTGGTAAAATCTATCAAAGATTTTGTCGAGTTTTTCTTTTGGAATTCCAAGGCCATTATCTGAAATTGCAATTTCAACAAATTCTAAATTCTTTGTACACTCAGGAACAAAATTTTTATCTAAAATATTATTCTTTATTTCAATATTCACATAACCGCCAACAGGTGTAAACTTAATAGCATTTGATAATAGATTGCCTATAATTTTATCAAATTTATCTCTGTCCAAATAAATATAAATTTCATCGGTTTCATTTGACAAATTCATTGAAATGTTTTTTCTTTCTGTAATAGATCTAAACAACGAAATATTTTCATCTAAGATGCTTATTAAGTTTTGCTTGCTTGTTTTTAATTTTATCTTTCCAGATTCAATTTTAGAAATATCCATTAATTGATTTGTTAACCTGTTTATTTTTTTCGCACTTCTGTAAATAAGTTTAGCCTCTTCAATAACTCTGCTGTTTTTTGATTGCTTTATAATTTGTTCGGCTGGGCCCATAATTAATGTTAAAGGTGTTCTAAACTCATGTGAAATATTTGTGAAAAATCTATTTTGAGTTTGCTGTGCTTCTTTTAAAAGCTGTACTGTTTTTGATAGTTTTTCTTGGGCATTTTTCAATTCGTAAGTTCTGTTTTCAACTTTGGTTTCCAGATTATCTTTGTAATCCGTTATGGCTCTTAAAACCAATGCATCATGAATTGTAATATTTATTACCGGCAACAAATAATTTAATAATTCTTCTATTTCTAATTCATATGAATTGATTTTGGGCTGGATTAAAAGCTCACCTATTTTAGTGTTATTTATTTCTATGTTTTTTTTTATTGTTTTTACACTTTGATTTTGCTCTCCGCTAATTGATTCAATTTCAAATTTATTTTCATCGACATCCTTTGAAAGTTTTATTTTAGCGTATGTAAATTCAGCATCATTTATTAATGTTAAAGTTATCTGGTTTAAGGTTTTTTTTAGATCAAGATTTTGTTTTATTGATTTGCTAATATGATTGACTATCTTGAGTTGTGTTGCCTGTTTTTGCAAAATCCTTTTAGATTTATCTAACTCATTGTACTGTTTAATTAATTCTTCGTGCGATTCTGTCAAATCGGCAAATGCCCCCTTCATATTGAATAACCAATTCAATCTCTTTTTTATATTGAATAGAACGCCTTCTTTTTCCCAAGAAATGTTATATGTAGCTCCTTGTTCAATTAAGTCAAAGTTAATTCTAAAATTTTTATGTCCAATTATTTTACCTAATTCAAACCAATAACCTTTAATCGAAATAAAAAATTCCGGACAAGTTTCATAATTATTATCTAAATAAAGCTTTACAAAAATGTTATTCTTACTTGGAAAGCCTATTTCATGTTTTATGCATGTTATCATCATATCACCGATTTCGAACACCTTTTTTGCTAATATTCTAGAGAACTTATTAGAAGAGAAAAATATCATTCCAGCAAGTATTCCCTCAGGATAAAATCCAGGAGTAATATGTAGTCTTCCAGCATCTTCAAATTCATTTAAATCAAAATACTCTCCCATATTTCTCATTATTTTCAAAAAATATTTCCATTCAATACGTTCATGTTTATTTGTTAAATATTCAAGACTATATGGGATGTTATGAATTATTTTGTCTAAACTAATTCCTCTATTTTTACAAGCAAGAAAATTTGTTTGTAAAACTTTGCAAGAAACTTCTTTCTTTATTTGATTTTTTTCAGACACTTTATTAAAATAATTGCTTAATTGTAAATGTTGATTTCAACAAGGAATACTGCTAAAACAACTGCAAATATTGAATGTGTATGTACAGATTAAAATTTATTCTAAATAGAGCTAAATTTTTTCAGTACAAGATTGGGAAGAGTGGTTGATTCAGGAAACAATTTAAGAGAAAGTAAAAATTATATTTTAATCATAATAGTTCTTTTCTTAATTATCAAGACAATTTTATTAAATAAATCTTTATTATTTGTTATTATTAACTAACCTAGGAATTATTGATAACCAACCAATTATTAAACAAACACCGCCGATTGGCGTTATCATAGCAAAAGTAGTAATACCAGTTAACGTATATGCATAAAGTGAAAATGAAAAGAGAAAAATTCCAGCTAGAATAAAATAGAAAGAAAGTTTCAAATTATATTTGGTATTTAAAGAAATTGCAAGCAAAACTACTGCATGAATTAGATGATATAAAATTCCAGTTTTATAAGTTTCTAATAATTCAGGAGTAAGAATATGTTTTAATCCATGTGCTCCAAATGCGCCAAGTGCAACCCCTAAAGCGCCCATTACTGCAGATAATATTATGTGGTTCTTATTCATATTGTATTTATTAAGTCATTCTGAAGCTGTCTGCCGATAAGCACACATGATGCAGAATCTAATTCATAAAATAAAGATGCTGAAATAAATTCTGCATGACAAATTATTTTAAACCATTCACAAAATATTGCTTGCTAACTCTGCCAATTCTGAGCGCTCACCTTTTTCTAAATTTATATGTGAATACAATTTTTCACCTTTGAAATGATCTATCAAATAAGAAAGACCGTTTGATTGAGTATCTAAATATGGATGATCAATTTGATAAATATCTCCGGTTAGAACAATTTTAACTCCGGCTCCGGCACGCGTAATTATTGTCTTAACCTCATGCGGAGTAAGGTTTTGTGCCTCATCAACAATAAAGAAAATACGCTGCAAACTTCTTCCGCGGATATAGGTGAGCGGTTCAATAACAAGTTTGTTGTCTTTTATTAAATTTTCAATCGCAGTAAATTTAGAATCCGTTTCCTTAAATTGATCTTGAATTACTTTTAAGTTATCCCAAAGAGGCTGCATATAAGGACCAATTTTACTTTCAACATCTCCAGGTAAAAATCCAATATCTTTATTGCTTAATGGAACTATTGGTCGTGCAATATAAATTTGCCTAAAACTTTTTCTGACTTGAAGTGCGTTTGCAAGAGCGAGTAATGTTTTACCGGTACCAGCTTTGCCTGTTAAAGTAACTAAAGGAACGTTAGGATTTGATAAAGCATGTGTTGCAAAGGTCTGTTCGGCATTACGAGGCATAATTCCGTAAACATTTTGTTTATCAATCCTTTCAAACAGTTGCATATCTTGATTTAAATATGTTAGAACTGATCTATTCTCATTTTTTAAAATAAAATACTTGTTTGGCAATAACTCCGATTTAAGCTTTTTTGCAATTTCATCTACTTCAATAGAATAAGGCGGTTTAAAGAATTTTTGAATTATTTCGTCATCAAAATTTTCTATAGTTTCTTTGCCGCTGTAAAGTTCATCAATACTGCCAATTCTATCGGTTGTGTAATCTTCGGCTAAAACGCCAAGGGCTTTAGCTTTCATTCTTAAGTTAACATCCTTGGTAACAAGAATTACTCTCTCACTTGCCGGACTTTTTTTATGAAGTAAAAATGCAGTATTAAGAATTCTATGGTCTGGAGTATCTTCTCTAAATGACTCTTTAATTTCTAATGCCATTGACTTACTGATTACAATTCTAACTTTCCCCTTACCTTTGCCAAGTTTTACACCGCCGTTAAATAATAGCTTTCCGGTTAGGGAATCGAGTGTTCTAACAAATTCCCTCGCGTTTAAGTTTATAACTTGACTGCCACGCTTGAAGTGGTCAATTTCTTCAATAACAGTAATTGGAATTACAATATCATTTTCTTCAAATTGATGAATACAAGATGGGTCGTGGAGAATTACGTTTGTATCCAGAATAAATGTTTTTACAGATTTTTGTTTTGTCATAATTTTCAAATTGATTTTTAGATAACTAAAAATAATCAAAGCAAATATATTTTTGAAGTTAATTTGCTGTTAATATTTAAAATCCACAGTAAATATGTTTAATAAATATTACTTTTAGAATAGCAAAATTTTTCTTAAAAAATCAATTAGGGTTCATGTAATGGCAATCGAAACAGTAAATCCGGCAACAGGAAAACTAGTAAAGACTTTCAAACCTTTTACAAATGAAAAAGTTGATTCTATAATTAATAAAACTCACGGTGAGTTTCTAAAATGGACAGCGACTTCTTTTGCAGAAAGAAAAAAATTAATGCTTAATGGGGCAAAAATATTAAAGAATGAAAAAGAGAAGTATGCTAAAATATTAACTATAGAAATGGGTAAACCAATTGCTCAAGCAATTTCTGAAGTTGAAAAATGTGCTTGGGTTTGTGAGTATTATGCTGAGAATGCCGAATCAATTTTACAGAAAGAAGTTATTAAAACTGATGCATCCGAAAGTTTTGTGCAGTTTGATCCAATAGGGATAGTACTTGCTGTAATGCCATGGAATTTCCCATATTGGCAAGTGTTTCGGTTTGCAGCTCCTGCTTTAATGGCGGGCAATGCTGGTTTATTAAAACATGCTTCCAATGTTCCCAAAAGTGCGCTTGCAATTGAAGAAGTATTTCAGAAAGCAGGATTTCCTAAAAATATTTTCAGAACTCTTCTCATCAACTCAAATCAAGTAGATAATGTTATTGAAAACCCAAAAGTTAAAGCAACAACTTTAACCGGAAGTGAATACGCGGGAAGTATGGTTGCTGCAAAAAGTGGAAAGTTATTAAAGAAAAGTGTTTTAGAATTAGGGGGAAGCGACCCGTTTATAATTTTAAAAGATGCAAATCTTGATGAGGCAATTAAGACAGCGGTTACAGCTCGTTTGTTAAATAACGGACAAAGCTGCATTGCTGCAAAGAGATTTATTGTTGTTAAAGAAATTGCAGAAGATTTCGAGAAAAATTTGTAAAAAAAATGGCAGAAGTGAAAATTGGAAATCCGATGGAAAGAGAAACTGAACTTGGTCCGATGGCAAGAGAAGATTTGTTGTTGGAACTTCATGAGCAAGTTGCTCAATCAATTAAGAAAGGTGCAAAACTTTTAACCGGCGGAAAACGCTTAAATAGAAAAGGTTATTATTACCCAGCAACAGTTTTGACCAATGTTAAAAAGAGGAATGCCCGCTTATGAAGACGAATTATTTGGACCAGTTGCTTCAATTATAAATGTCAAAAACGAAGAAGAAGCAATTAAAGTTGCAAATGATACTAAATTTGGACTGGGCGCTTCTTTGTGGACAAAAAATATTAAAAAAGCAAAAACACTTGCAAAGTCAATAGATTCGGGTTCTGTGTTTATAAATGGAATGGGTAAAATCAGATCCTCGTTTACCATTTGGCGGAGTTAAACTTTCCGGTTTTGGAAGAGAACTTTCTCATTACGGAATTAAAGAGTTTGTAAATATTAAAACTGTTTGGGTGAAGTGAATTAATTGTAAAGTTTTTTTTAACGATTGGCGGATTGGCGATTTTTACCACAAATATTGATACGATACACACACTTCAAATTTACGTGAAACTTTCATACGAAACACTAAACCGCCACTTTTGCCGAACCGCTGTTATTCGTTCATGCTATTCCGTCCGCAAGATATTAATTGGTTACGATATTTGAAAACACCTCATACTTGCATTGCCGAATTGAAAACCTTCAAAGAGGTATTTTACTTCTTCTGTTTTGTCAGCTAAACCAAGTGTATAAAGCATTGGCAAATAATGCTCGTTAGTCGGGTGGGCTAATTGAAATATACTTCCTAGTCGCTCATAATTTACAAGTGATTTAAAATCTTTGCTGTTAAGTTTTGATTTAACTAGCTCATCAAATTCAATTGCCCAGTCTAAAGGCTTAGAATTAATATTATTCCAATCGATAACTTTTAGGTTGTGAACTATGTTTCCGCTGGCAATAATCAGGACACCCTTTTCTCTCATTTTTTTTAAAGTATTTGCCAATTGAAAATGATAGCTTGATGGTTGAGAATCGTCAATACTTAATTCAAAAACTGGAACATCGGCTTTAGGATATAAATATTTTAAAACTGTCCAAGCACCGTGATCGAGTCCCATTGATGAGTTTTCTTTTATTTGATAATTTGCAGCTGCTTCAATGGCTTCTCTTGCAAGTTGTGGATGCCCTTTGGGTTCGTATTTAATTTGAAGTAAGCGGTCATCAATTTTCCCGAAATCATAAATTGCTTTAGGTTGTGAATTAACAGAAACAAAAGTTCCTTTAGTTGTCCAATGTGCCGAAATTATCATAATGGCATTGGGCTTTTCGATACTTGTTCCAATTTTGCTGAGCTGTTGAGTAAAATCATTGTCGAGCAAAGCATTGATAGGGTGTCCGTGTCCAATAAATATTAGGGGTGTTTTTTTTGTATTTGAAAAATTATTGCTCATATTTTCAAAAGCTTCAAGTTTCATGCTCGCTCCAATAAGTTGAATTGAAGCCAACATTTTTAAGAAATGTAATCGATTCATTGTATTACCAATTTTAATTTTTGTATTACAATCGCTATTGATTGATAATGCAAAGATAGAATTAAGGTAACAGATTTTCGTTCACATAGGTTAAGAACGTATCAATCCTATTTTTTCTTTACAAGATTTTGCCGAATGCGACTTAATGATTGTGGCTTGATGCCTAAATACGATGCTACTAAATATTGAGGAACTCTTTGTGAAAGGTGAGGGTGATTTTTTATGAGAGATAAATATTGTTGTTCAGCATCTTCACTAAAACTTCTGGCTATTCTTTGCAGAGAACTCAAATATCCATTTTGAACCAGTATTCTGAAAAATACCTCAAATTTTGAAATCTGCTCACAAGCTTTTTCAAAGTCGGCATGCGTTTCACCTTTTTTATCAATGATAAAAGTATGAGTAGCACCTGCATCAACAAAATATAAATTTCGGCAAACCTTACCTTCGGTTACAAATTGTTTTTTGTTTTCTAATTGAATAGGCACAAACCAATCACCTAGTTTTTCAAATTCTTCATTAGTCAGTTTTTGATTTATTTTGGCTTCAATATTTTTGCGAATATTTTGTTGCATAGTTCTCGATACTTGTTAGCGGTTCGCTATTTGTTTGAGAAATAAATTTGGGTACATAATATAGAAAATAGTAAAAATCAATAAAAAATTAAACTCTACACCATTTCGTCCACCACCTACAACAAACCAACCTTCTTGAAAGTGCACCATGATAATCCCCATTATAAATATGAAAATAGTAATCCAACCTGCAAGTTTCACGTATTTGTTTGTCAATAAACAAATTGCAGCAGCTAGGTGTGATAATTTAATTGCCCAAGCCAAAATTATTCCAAAAGGAGCAAATCCTACTTCATTTAAATAAAGGTTGCCAAAATCTGTTATTCCTCCGTTAAACATTCCTCCTACACTATGGGCTATTAAAATAACAATAATAGGAAATCGTAGTAAAAATGTGTTGTTAAATATTCTCCTTGTATATTTATTTGTAATTGTATTTAATTGCCCACTTTCATTTTGCTTGTTTGTCATATAACACCTCAAAGTATAAATCGTAAATATTATTTCTACTCTATTTGTTTTTAATGTATTAAACACTAATTGTCTAGCGTAATTATCGCTAACTTATTATTTACTGCAAAAATAACAATTTAAGATTGTTTTTATTAGTTTACTATGGATTGCCCGTTAAAATTTAATTTTGAATTTTATAAAAATATATAAATAAATCTATTTCAGGAAGTTCTATTATCAAAAAATTATAACGAGCTAACAATATTCAAATCATTTTAACAATTTTATTATAAATAAAATAGCTCGTAAAGCCAATAGAATCTGTCTCAGTATTTATAAATGGAATGGTTAAATTAGATCCTCGTTTACCATTTGGCGGAGTTAAACTTTCTGGTTATGGAAGAGTACTTTTTCATTTTGGAATTAAAGAATTTGTAAATATCAAAACTGTTTGGGTGAAATAGATTGGTTCTATAATTTCTTGTAACGATTAGTTTTTTTTCATGTTGGATGTTTTCAATTTAATGTCTTATAAGCAGCAATACTTTTTAATGGGGAATAATTATTTTTGAATTCTCATAAACGATTATTTTATTGACTATTATTGATATTAAGTCATGTTACATTCATAAATTTCACAAAGTATTTTCTCTTATTTAATAAAAATTATAGTATCTGTTGTATGCTGTTTTAACTAAAATATTGATAATTGAGATTCTGTTGTAAACTCCTCAAGAAACCTCATTCCTTTATATGAATTTCCTTTTTATTCAACCTTGGACTCCAAACAGCAATAGCGTATTGATTTGGATGAATTGCTATAATTTACATTCCTCCGCCAACTCCACTTTTTTCCAGGAAGCCCAACTTTAAAGGAGAATTCTCCAGATTCGTCATAAAATCCACAAGTTTGCATTAGTGCATTTATCCTTTTGATTGACTTTTTGGTTAGTATCATGTGGTTATCAATCATTGAAGAACCATGGTTTGCTAAAAATAAGAATAAGTCAGAAAGTTTTTACAATTCATTTCAAAGAGAACAAAGGTCAAAATAGAAATCAAGAACATCAGAAGGTTCATTTTGGATATTCCCAAATGATTTGATGAAATTACATAATGCTATATTTCTAAAACCCACTTTTTTTTTTCTGACTTAGCTATTTTATCTGAATAATTTATTTCTGAATTGTTAGAAATACTCCTAACAAAATTTAAAAAATCTTCTTTTGGATTTTCTAAATTGCTTATAAGAATATCCGAAATTACGATTGCTCCAGCATTTATAAATGGATTTCTAGGTATGCCATTATCTGCTTCAAGTTGAACCAGGAATAAATGCAGTTCCGGAAGGTTCTACTCAACTCTCTCCCATATTTTCTTATCAAGAATACGGTATGCCATGCAAAGTGAAAATACTTTTGCTATACTCTGAATCGAGAATTTATCATAGCAATTCCCAATACCGAAATTATTTTGATTAATTGTTGATATATGTACTCCAAAATTTTCTGGATCTACATTTGCTAATTCAGGAATGTAAGATGCTAATTCTCCTTCATCATCTATACTTTTAATTTTTTCGTAGATCTCTTGAATTATTTCTTTATTATTCACTATTCTCCATTTTAATTCTATAAAACTTATTTTTTCTCATCATAGAACTGATTTGCGCCTTATAAATATAACAATGATAAAGTTAGTTATTTCCACTATCAAGAGTTAGCCACTTTCTACGGTAGTTTTTCTACAAAAGATATAAAGAAATAGCAATAGTTTAAGTTCGTTATATAAATATTTATATTATTTTGTATAAAATCTTTTTACTAGTTATATGACATATTTTTATATTTCCTTTATAAATCTTCACAAAAAAAAATAGTTAAAACTATAAAGAAAATTGGCGATATACATTATTAAAATAGGGAAATAATATTTGAATAAATTTATATTATTATTTATATGAAATCTACATCACAAGCTTTTGTTAAGTAAATGCAAAATTTAGATATATCAATGATAGAAGAAAAATTTAGAAATCAACAAAATCGATAAATTTCGGCAACTATACCTTCAGAACAATTTACAAATTGTTTTTGTTTTCTAATTGAATAGGCACAAATGGTGATTCACCTAATTTTCGAAATTCTTCATTAGTCAGTTTTTGATTTATTTTGCACTTCTTATTTTTGCGAATATTTTGCATACCCTTTGATGACTTGTTAGCGGTTTTTTATTTGTTTGAAATAAATTAGAATCATATTTATAGAAAATAGAAAAAATCAATAAATATTTAAACTCTAACACCATTTAAAAAGAACAAAGTGAGTTAAAGGAACCTTGATTGAAAAGTGCACCATGATAAAATGCCCCATTATTAAATATGAAAATAATAATCCAACCAAGTGATACTTTTAATATTCTCTTGTGTCAATAAACAAGATTGCAGCAGCTAGATGATGATAATTTTTAATTGCCCAAGCCAAAATTATTACAAAATAGAAAAATCCTACTTATTTAAATAAAGGTTGCCAAAATCTGTTATTCCTCCGTTAAACATTCCTCCTACACTATAAAGCTATTAAAATAAGAATAATACTGGAAATCGTAGTAAAAATGTGTTGTTAAATATTCTCCTTGTATATTTATTTGCAAAAAATTGTATTTAATTGCCCACTTTCATTTTGTTTGTTTGTCATATAACACCTCAAAGTATAAATCGTAAATATTATTTCTACTCTATTTGTTTTTTAATGTAAAACACTAATTGTCTAGCGTAATGATCAACTACCATTTTATTGTACTGCAATAATAACAATTTAAGATTGTTTTTATTAGTTTACTATGGATTGCCCGTTAAAATTTAATTTTGAATTTTATAAAAAATATATAAATAAATCTATTTCAGGAAGTTCTATTATCAAAAAATTATAACGAGCTAACAATATTCAAATCATTTAACAATTTTATTATAAATAAAATAAGTAAAGCCAATAGAATCATCAGTATTTATAAATGGAATGGTTAAATTAGATCCTCGTTTACCATTTGGCGGAGTTAAACTTTCTGGTTATGGAAGAGTACTTTTTCATTTTGGAATTTAAAGAATTTGTAAATATCAAAACTGTTTGGGTGAAATAGATTGGTTCTATAATAAAATTTGATAACGATTAGATACAAATTTTTTCATGTTGGATGTTTTCAATTTAATGTCTTATAAATAGCAATACTTTTAATGTGGGAAAAATTATTTTTGAATTCTCATAAACGATTATTTTATTGACTATTATTGATATTAAGTCATGTTACATGCATAAATTTCACAAAGTATTTTCTCTTATTTAATAAAAATTATAGTATCTGTTGTATGCTGTTTTAACTAAAATATTGATAATTGAGATTCTGTTGTAAACTCCTCAAGAAACCTCATTCCTTTATATGAATTTCCTTTTTTATTCAACCTTGGACTCCAAACAGCAATAGCGTATTGATTTGGATGAATTGCTATAATTCCTCCGCCAACTCCGCTTTTTCCAGGAAGCCCAACTTTAAAGGAGAATTCTCCAGATTCGTCATAAAATCCACAAGTTTGCATTAGTGCATTTATCCTTTTTGATTGACTTTTGGTTAGTATCATGTGGTTATCAATCATTGATGAACCATGGTTTGCTAAAAATAAGAATAAGTCAGAAAGTTCTTTACAATTCATTTCAAGGGAACAAAGGTCAAAATAGAAATCAAGAACATCAGAAGGTTCATTTTGGATATTTCCAAATGATTTGATGAAATTACATAATGCTATATTTCTAAAACCCACTTTTTTTTCTGACTTAGCTATTTTATCTGAATAATTTATTTCTGAATTGTTAGAAATACTCCTAACAAAATTTAAAAAATCTTCTTTTGGATTTTCTAAATTGCTTATAAGAATATCCGAAATTACGATTGCTCCAGCATTTATAAATGGATTTCTAGGTATGCCATTATCTGCTTCAAGTTGAACCAGGGAATTAAATGCAGTTCCGGAAGGTTCTACTCCAACTCTCTCCCATATTTTCTTATCAAGAATACGGTATGCCATGCAAAGTGAAAGTACTTTTGCTATACTCTGAATCGAGAATTTATCATAGCAATTCCCAATACCGAAATTATTTTGATTAATTGTTGATATATGTACTCCAAAATTTTCTGGATCTACATTTGCTAATTCAGGAATGTAAGATGCTAATTCTCCTTCATCATCTATACTTTTGATTTTTTCGTAGATCTCTTGAATTATTTCTTTATTATTCACTATTCTCCATTTTAATTCTATAAAACTTATTTTTTCTCATCATAGAAATTAAAAATTATTAATGATAGTTCGTAGCTAATAGTTTGTTAAAAATTAAGTTTGTGTTTATAAGATAAATAAATAAAACTATTACAGTAAGCTCTATGCCCTCTAAAATAAAACAAATAACTATCCACAAATTTCAGTTTAATAAATTTAAAAAATTGGGGGAGTTAAAATTTCCGGATTTGATTGAGAATTATCTCATTCTGGAATTAAAGAAATTGTAAATATCAAAACAGTTTAGGTGGTATTGATTGGAGATAATCTCTTGTAGCTATTTTAACGTTGATTATTGTGTGGGGCAATGAACTTCAATATAATAAAACTTTAGTTTATTTTTTTGTTCACTTTTATTCACCTGTCACACTTAAAGCAATTGTTTTGGTAATGTTTTTTGTCCGTCTTTCTAAGATGTTCGAAATATCTTTTCCATCTTTCGGCCCTTAGCTAATTCGTCCACTAACTTGTCTAAATACCTTACTTGTTGAGTTAGTGGGTTTGTAATTTCTTCTACCCGATATCCGCAAATTACCCCAGTAATTAAGTGAGCATTTTTATTTAAGGTTGCATCATGAAAAAATTGTTCAAAAGTCACTTTTTCTTTTATGAGATTTTTCAACATATCTCCATCATAATTTGTCAGCCACTCGATTACCTGATGTAATTCTTCTTTTGTTCTGCCTTTCTTCTCCACCTTTGTCAAATAGTGGGGGTAAACTGATGCAAATGTCATTTTTGCAATACGTTCATCATGTTTATGTGTTGTTTTCATAATTTAATCTCTATCATTTCTAATTTCTTAATTATTAATAAAGAATTCGACAATGCAATGTAAGGGGTTTCAAAACTTGCAATTTTGCATATCCCCGTATGTTTGTTGCAGTTATTTACATTATTCTCATAAGTACAAATTGCATATAGCAAATGTTAGAATTAAAATTTGTTTACCCAAAATAATTTTCAGAATATTTGGTTTTAACTGAATCAAATTTATAAAGATTATTTAGCTTATATAAATTGAGATTTAACGCATTCCGAAATAAAATTACTAAAAAGTATTATAATTACTATTCTATCTTTGATGATGCTGGACCAATATATGATTCTTTCAAACCGCCTAAATCAATAATCACTTTTTGAATTATTACACCTGGATCCTCAGCAAATAATTTAAGTGTATGTCTGCCAGGTTTATCAAGAAAAACTTTTACAGTATCTATTGCACTGTTGCGAATTACGTTGTTTGCCCAATTCATAGAATATTCTTTAACATCATTACTTTGAGTAATATAATCCAATTCATCAAGCTGTATTCCATAGCGAATACTATGCTCTTTATCTTTAGCAAATATTGGCAGTGAATAAATAAAAATTGTAGCTGATCCAGAACTGAAGCTATAAAAATCATAATCAACATGAGATTCAGCACCGTCATCAAATTTGGCATGACCAAGTTGTAATGAAGAATTACTATATCCTAATCCTTCAATAACTTGAAAGTGAATGCTGCCATTTTCATTTTTTCTGTTAAAGTCAGCTGGGGAAATACTTATAACTCCGTTATTTTCAACAAATAAATTTGAGAGTTCCCTAATAGTTGGAGATTCAGGATTAAAAACAGAAACAATTAATTTTTCATTTATTTTTCCACTAGTAATTAAAATTTCACCATTAACAGATTGGCCAGTAGGAACTGAATTCCAGTCAATAGATACATTAATTCTTTCTTGTGTAATTATTTCGCCATTTGTTGAACTAAGCCTAATCCAATCATCCGATAGTTCAGCTTTCCATGTAAACGGCTTTCTGCCCTTATTATATATTTCAAAAAAGTAACTAGATTGAAAATATTTACTGAATTGAGGTATTTGAAGTTGGTCAATCATGTCACTTTTCTGACCTTCAACATATATACCTATTTCTGAAGTATTAGGTAATTCTATTTGTTTTGTTGGTGGAAGTTGTTCCTCAGGTAGAAATCCTGGAGCTGTCATCATTCCATTCCATTTACCTGAAAGAAGACTATTGTAATGCTGTGTAAGTAAAGCAAGGCTATCTTTATAATTTTTTACATCAATAGCTAATGAATTGGTAAGTGATCTTTGTTGATCTGCATACCAGCGATTCTTTTGTGCAATTAACATTTCATGATTATACAATGAAGAGCCCTTTACCGGATAGTATACCAATTCAAAAAATGAAGGTTGATATTCTATCGGTAAACTTTCCAAAATTGTTTTAGCTTTTTTAGAAATTGAATTATAATCCCTCAATCTTTTTTCAGCTTCATTATAATTTGCGAATGAAAAATCTGTATCTTTTATAGAATCGCGACTGAACAAACTATTCCATCGGAAGTCCCATGTCATGTACTCTGGTTTTCTCGTAAATCCATGGTAATAGTATCTATTCAAGATATAAGAAATATCTGTCGTGTATTGGTTTCCAAAAATATCAGTTAACAGTTTTACTTGATATTGATTTATGTTTTCGAAATTAAATTCATCAATATTCCAAGCCATATCCAGAAATAATTGCATTCCCAACTCACCTGGTTTAATATCACCGACATTTACTAACCAATACTTATCAGCTCCAAGCGAATAAGCTTTATTGAGTTCTTCATACATTAAAGCTGGGGGGGTAGTATTTAGCCAAAGGTAATCATTCGGCCAACCCAAATAAGAAATATGATAATAAATGCCAGATCCACCTTTTCTTTTTTGTTCTTTTTTGTCACTTAGTTTTTTGATATAACCATAATTATCATCAGGCCAAACAATTGTGATGTCTTCTGGTAAGTCTAAACCTTGTTCATAAATACTAAGTACCTCTTTATAAGGCACAAATATTTGAGGAACTTCTGTTAGCGGTTTATCAATATGTTTCGACAAAATAGCTCTTTGATCTTTAACAGCTTCTGCAAGTAATTTAAATTTTTGTTCTTCCGAATCAGCTTTCATCCCTTCATCATGCATTCCACGCAATGCAATTGTATAAATATTATCGTTATTGCATGCTTGCTTAACGCGGTTATCAAGCACTCTAATTATTTCTTCTTTATTTGTTGCATAGTTCCATTCACCTTGTTTCTTCTTATCCCATTCACTAGCGTTGTTGTATAGTAGAGGTTCGCAATGAGCAGTTGAAATTATTATTCCATAATTATTCGCCATTTCCATATTTCCGGGAACCGTGAAAAAAGCTTTTGTACATTCATGCATAGCAGGAGCAAGCATATTTCCTTTTAAGCGTAAGACTAATTCAAATATTTTTTCATATGTGTTTGGACCAATATCATTTAATTTCGGATCTAATTTTTTTGACGCCCATGGATGTAAACCCCAATCTTCATCATTGAGAAAGATTCCACGATACTTTACAGAAGGAGGATTTGATAAGAATCTACCTTTCTTAATATAAAGTTCCTTGTTTTTTTTAATTGGTACATCAGCCCAGTAATACCAAGGCGAAACGCCAATATTCTTTGAGAGTGTAAAAACACCATAAGCTGTTCCTCGTCTATCACTTCCAACAATTACTAATGCTTGTGGAACATTTGCGAAGGGTTTCTCAATAGTTTGAATAATAAAACGTTCCCATTTATCTGTAATAGAAGAAACATCTAATTTATTTTCAGCAATTAGTTTATCTATTAAATTGTTCTTTCCTATTGAGCCCACAATAATTAAATTACCATTTAATTGATCTCCACCTGAAATTAAATTTGGCTTTATGCCTGATACTCTATCGAGATCATTAGCAAGCAATGAAGCAGATTTTTGAACCAATGTTAAATCATTTTCATCGATGTAAATATTGACAGCCGATTTTTTTTGAACGATAGGGAAGTATTCAGTATCACTCTTAACATGATTGGTAATTTGAATTTGTGATAATAATAATTGTGGAAATAATAAAAAAAAGATTAATAGACTTTTCATAAAAGAACCAATGATAAAATTATATTTACCTTATTGTTAATATTTAAGTAATAACTATTAATAATTTTATTGAAAAAAAATTATTTATATAATTGATGCTTTCTAACATTGTCGATTCTGTTGTTTCTTCCATTAAAATTTCAATATGCGGCTTTCGGTTTCGGTTTCTTATTAAGTCGCATAATAATTTATAGTTTAACATTCCCTTGCCTGGAGCTACTTGTAACAATTCACCATCTTTTACTAAAAATCTTTTGCATGGAGAATCACAATTTTATCTCCAAATAAATTAAAAGATTCCTGCATCACTTCATTTTGTCTTTCATAGTTATCAATATTTAATAGATTAACCGGATCGAAGATTACCTGCAAATTGTTGGATTCAATTTTATCAAGCATCTGTTTCATTCTTTCCGGAGTAGAAATTACATGACTTGTAACACCTTCAATCCCAACAAAAACTCCAAATTTTTCAGCTTCTTCAACAAGTTCTTTTAAACTCTCGTAAAGCATCTGAAAAGCTTTATCTCCTTTATTATCAATATGAAATGAATAATCTGCGTTTAATGAACCAGTTTCGGTTCCAACAACACTGCAGCCAAAATCTCTTGCAAATCTTATGTGCTCTTTGAACACTTCAAGATTTTCCTTTCTTTGTTTCAGATTTGGATGTATGTAATTAAGATAAACACCCAACACAGAAATTTTAATATCACTTTTAAAAAGCACATCTCTAATATAACTGGCTAATCCGGGATTTAAAATTCCTTTAAGATCATCAATTCCTGCTATAGCTTTTTGAGAGTGCAAGTTGAATATATGATATATTATTCTTTTGAATTTTCCTTGCTAATTCCTCAACAGGTAATTTCCCAAAAATCATGTGCTCTAACTCCAATTAACATATATTATTCCAATCCCTTAAAATTATTTGCTAAAAATCACATTTGCAAAATAAAATATTACTAAAACAAATATTTCTAGAAATACTAAATGAAAAAATATAACCTTCAATATTTGTCTAAAAATTTTCTGATTATAAATAGCAATATAATTAATCTTTCAAACTCTATAAAACTATCATATTAATTTAAAATTTTATACAGACATGTGCACAAATAATGCAAGCCGGGTTCGCATATTTCTTGAAGCTATGTTGTGACTTACTTTGCACTTATCCATTTGAAGGCATACAATGTTGCTTATACTGATAACTGATTGTATTTTTTTTTTGAAATATAAAAATAGGAATTGATATCTTTATACTATTACAAATAAATCATAAATAAATGAGAATACTATGTTAAAAAATATCCCATCAATTCTTTTTCGCCTGATTTATTAAAAGTACTAATGGAAATGGGTCATGGAGATGAAATACTTTTAGCAGATGGAAATTTTCCTTCTGCATCAATTGCTCAAAAGATTTATTAGACTGGATGGAAACTCTATCCCAGAAATATTAAATGCCAGTTTTGTTGTTTTTTCCTTTAGATACATATGTAGAAAAATCAGTATGAGTTAATAATGAAAGTTGTATCCACAGATAAGTTTGTACCTGAAGTTTGGAAAGACTATGTAACGATAATTAAAGATAGTGGAGAAAAATTTACTGATTTTGAATATATAGAAAGATTTGAATTTTACAAAAGAGCTCAAAATGTTTATGCAGTTATTGCAACAAGCGAAACAGCACTATACGGAAATATTATATTAAAGAAAGGTGTTGTAAACTCTTAAAAAGAATAATTTATTTTAAGGATTTGTATGGTAAAGAAAGTATTTGTTTCTGGATGTTTTGATATGCTGCACAGCGGACACGTAGCATTTTTAAAGAGGCCTCACAGTATGGTGATTTATACGTTGGGATTGGTTCAGATTCTACGATTAGATCATTGAAGGGACGAGACACCATAAACAGTGAAAGAAAGAAAGATTGTATATGGTCAAATCAATTAAGTACGTTAAAAATGCTTTTTATTAATTCAGGTTCTGGAATTATGGACTTTGAAATTAATCTTAGGGAATTAAAACCAGATATTTTTGTTGTGAATGAAGACGGTTTTTCACCGATGAAAGAGGAATTATGTGACGAACTAAATATTGAATTAAAAATTCTCAATAGAACTCCTGATATTGGATTACCTCCAAGATCTACTACTTCAATTCGATCATCTGATAATTGCATGCTGCCGTATAGGATTGATCTGGCTGGAACTTGGATCGATCAACCTTATGTTTCTAAATATCATCCGGGATGGGCAATTACTCTATCACTTGAACCAATAATTGAATATAACGAACGCTGTGGCATGGCAACATCAACACGAAATGCAGCGAAAAAAATATGGCCATATCATTTGCCAATGGATAATCCAGAAAAATTAGCAGAAATTTTGTTTAAGTTTGAAAACATTCCAGGATCAAAAATGATTCCGGAGCCCAGGATGCAATAGGTATATGCATGCCAGGTCTAGTAAGGCATTACTACAATAATAATTATTGGCCAGAAAAAATTTGAGTCTATACATGATGATTCGATCTTAACATGGCTTGAAGATCATTTAAGTATGGTATTATTATGGCCAAGAGAAGATGATTTGGATTTACTTAAAGAAACTTTTTTGGATAGAACAAATGTTGCAAGTCTTGCCTCAGCTTCAGATAGAGCTTGGGAAGCAATAAAAGGTAAGGATATTAATAAATTTGCAAGTGCTTTTCTGGATTCGTTTAACGCTCAAACAAAGATGTTTCCAGCAATGCTTAATAATAAAGTTCACTCGGCTATTGATAAGTATAAATCCACTTCACTTGCTTGGAAATTGGCAGGAGCTGGCGGCGGCGGTTATTTAATATTGGTTTCAGAAAAACCACTTAATGACGCAATGAAAATAAAAATAAGAAGAAAGGGTATGGAATTTTGATATATCTTTTATTCTTCAACAATTCTGTTTGGAAGAATTTCCATTTGTATGGTTTGACAAAAAGAATTTACAGCCTTTTGTTGTGTAAGTTTTTCCTCGTCATTATATCATTATATAACCAAAGATTTAATAAAAAATATGTTGCATAAATAAAGATGTAAAATTGTAGCGCTATTGATCATCCGGTAAAGAATTAAATTCTTTTCTCCTATTTTCAAACCATTCATTCAATGCTCCAGGAGTTTTCATAAGCTCTTGCATATCATTCATAGCCTTTAAATGGTCTACATCTCCCTTTTGAAACATTTCTATTCCATGTGCTTTACTCATTTCAGCAATTTCTTCAAAAGTATTTGCCTTAAACTTTTTATCACACGCTCCACCAAGTTGTTTGCAAGTCATTGTTTTCATTTATTCTCCTTTTTAGTCCAGTTAAAAACACCAAATGTCTTAACATGAATAATATAACATTTTCTTATCTTATTTCTTATATAAATATAAAATATATATTAATTTTGGTTAAATGATTAATTAATTTGGAGGAAAGATGACTTCAAAAAGAATCGGTTACAAATTTCTTATCAAGTAAAAACCTTGCAGTAGTTGGTGTTTCAAGAAAGAGCAGTAAATTCGGGAATATTATTTACAAGGAATTAAAGAAAAAGGGTGTGAATGTTTTGGAGTGAATCCCAATATGGGAAGTATAGAAGGTGACCAATGCTATAAAAATTTACAAGAATTAAAAGGGAAAATTGATGGAGTAATTAATGTCGTTTCGCCAAATCAAACTTTAGAAGTTGTAAAACAAGCTAATGAAATTGGCGTTAAAAACATTTGGATGCAACAGGGAAGTGAATCGGAAGAAGCAAGAAATTTTTGTAAAGAAAATGGAATTAATGAAATTCACAAAGAATGTATTCTGATGTTTGCAGAACCAGTAAAATCAATACATAGTTTTCATAAATGGATTTGGAAAATAGCCGGCAAATTACCGAATTAAAAACCTAAATTAAGAAAGGAATTGATTTGAAAAAAAGATGTGTGTGGTGCGGAACTGATCCACTTTATATAAAGTATCATGATGAAGAATGGGGAGTTCCTGCTCATGACGATAGGCATTTATTTGAGATGATCAATTTAGAAGGTGCGCAGGCTGGATTAAGCTGGATTACAATTCTAAAAAAAGAGAGAAAATTATAAAAAGTTATTTGATAATTTTGATGCGTATAAAATTTCAAAATATTCTGAAAATAAAATTGAAATGCTTTTACAAAATCCTGGAATTGTTAGAAATAAATTAAAGGTTAATTCAGTTGTTACAAATGCAAAAGCATTTCTAAAAATTCAAAAAGAATTTGGAACTTTTGATAAATATATTTGGCAGTTTGTTGGTGGAAAACCAATTAAAAATAGATTTAAAACTTTATCAAACTTGCCTACAAAAACAGAAATTTCAGATGCTATGAGCAAAGACTTAAAGAAACGGGGATTCAAATTTGTTGGTTCAACTATTTGTTATGCTTTTTATGAAGCAACTGGTATGGTTAATGACCATACCAGTGAATGTTTTTTAGATTCAAACAAGTATAATATAGAAACAGTAATTTATATTATTTATAACTAAATATTGTTAACTCAATAAAAACTTGAAATTATTACCAAAAAGATATCTCCAAAATTGGTATTAAACAATTTATATTTCACCTTGTATGTAGACCGAGAGGGAAAATCTCCTTGATTATCTACAAATTTAGCATCAGGCACTTCAATTTTAAATGAATGGGTTCCTGCGGAAATATTCCCTATGTCATAAATTCTAATTGGAATAATATCATCGGGACACCAATTACTCCATGATGCCCATTCGGAATCGGATCTTGCTGTGCGACCATAAATGCCATTTGATTGTGTATTATATTTTCTGAAAGGTTCACAAGATATACCCCTGGCTTATAAGCATCTATTAGAGTTTCATCAAAATATATATAATGATTTCTTCTAACATACTCTTCACCACCTGCATTAGCACCATGATTAGAGGTTATGAGGTACAAAGTTGCGTTTTGAATTGAGGTTGAAGTTGTAAATTCTAAAGTCCGGATTGTTTGTCCAACCACATCGGTATTTTTATAATTGTTAAAATTAGCAAAACTAGATAGTGAAATTAATTTTTGATTATTTGATTCTTTAAAATCTTCGGAATTTGAAAATGTTAAAGTTCCAAAAATGTATAGTTTTTACCTGCACACCCGCTTATTTGTTCGTTTGCTGCATAAGGAACCCCAAAAACATCAAATTCAATCCAAAAATCGTATTTACTAGATAACTCGGTATCCTTTAAAATTTTTGCAATATTGCTTATATCAAATGTATATGGAACTTCCTCTGGGCTTTTATTTTTATCCATAAATGGGGTTATAAATCGAGCAATTTCAACTGTGCTTACTAAACCATTTTGATTATAATTTTCACCTTTGTTGATTAGGCTTAAAAATACATTACCTATTCTATCATAATTATCGCAGGCGGCTTTAATTACTATATCTAAATATAGTTTATTCCCAATCTTAGTTAAGTTTTCATCAGATAATTTGGTAACATATTTTGAATTTGATATTCTATAAATCCCATCCGGCACTGGTTCGTCTACAGTTTCTGCGTATCCATCATAAAACAATATTTCATTAAATAAAGTAAAAGATTCGGGAGCATTTTGATTTTCAACCGGTTGGTTCTCCCTACAGCCAGTTTGAAGTGATATGGAAATTAGGAGTAATGTTAAGTAAAGAGTAATTTTTTTTTCATAAGAAGCTTGAGTTTTTATTTAATAAAAATATTTAGATAATAATATAATAATTACTTTTGATCAGCTAAATAGTTTTATTTAATCAAATTATTATTTGGGCTTATGCAGAATTCCTACTTGCATTTATATTACCGTAAAGCGAACGTTTAACAATTTTTTCATAACTATTTTTATATTTAGATTCTTCTTCAATTTTCTGCAATGCCGATTGCTGTATTACTAGTAATGGTAAAACTATTTTTTCTCTAATCTCAATAGAACTTCTTGAAATAGGTTCTTCCTCCATTAAAAATTTATACCCAGATATAAGTAAAACCATTTCTTTTGATAAATTATATTCTTCAAATAATAGCTGCCAAAATTCTTTAAACTCAGCATCCTTATTTATATAGTTTGTTAAATTGAAATTACATTTGTTTAAGGACATCATACTATTTAGAATTAACGCCTTAAAAAATGGTACTTCAGAAAATAGCTTTTGCATTTCACTTAACTTACCATTATCTATTAATTTCTTTATCGCAGTTCCAATTCCAAAATAACCAGGAACGTTTTGTTTTAACTGACTCCAAGAACCTACGAATGGTATTGCCCGCAAATCTTTTAAGTTTAGTTTTTTGTTATCGCCTCTTTTTGTCGGTCGACTGCCAATATTAGTATCTCCATAATATTTTAGAGTACTTTTATTTTCTAAATATGGGATAAATTTTTCGTGGTTTTTCAATTCAGTATATTTTTCAAAACTTATTTTCGCTAACTGCTCAATAATTTGTCTGGAGTCTTCACTGATCACATTTTCTTTTTCGGATAAATTATGTGATAAACCAGCTGTAAGTAGCTGTTCACAATTATGGATGAAGTGTGCTTTAGTTCCGTATTTACTGGTTATTGTTTGTCCTTGTATAGTTATTTGAATTGCATGATTAGCTATTCTTTCACTTTGAGATGCATAAAATCTATGAGTTTTACCACCGCCTCTTGCTGGCGGACCGCCGCGTCCATCAAAGAAAATGGCTTTAATATTATGATGATTGCAAACGGATGTTAAATTTTCTTTAGTTTTAAAAATAGACCAATTAGCTTGAAGATAACCGCCATCTTTTGTCCCGTCAGAAAAACCAAGCATAATAGTTTGAAAATTATTTCTTTGAGTAATATGATTCCGATATTCAGGGATTTCAAAAAGTTCTGTCATTTTTTTCTGAGTTTTCCATTCCTTCTATTGATTCAAAAAGAGGTATAATATCGAACGGAATATTGTTGTTTTTCCAGCTGCACCATTTTAATAATGCATGAACAAATAGCACTGAAAATATATCTTCCGAATTGCTAATAATATATCTGTTACAGCCTTCTTCACCATTTTTGTTTTGTATTATTTGTAATTGGGAAATTGTTTTAATTGTATCTTTTACTATATCGTTATACTCATCAACATTAACTTGAACTGCTTTTTTTGTTAATATCGTTATCAATTCAGCTTTGCTTAACTCATCTAAACTATTTTTAATTAGTTTTTCTTTCTTTAATATTTCTTCAATGGTTTGTTTATGAACAGTATGATTTTGTCTAATATCAAGAGCAGCAAAATGTGTTCTAAAGATTTTTACTTTATCAATAAATTTTTCTAATTCGTCTAAATATAAACTGTTATAGTTGTTTATTAGGGATTCTTTTATTTTATAGAGTGGATTTATTATATCATCAAACTTTAATGTTTTGGTTTTATCAAAGATTGTTAAATAGAGTTTATTTTTTAAATTATCAATATCACCTTCCACTTTTCTAAAAGTTAATTTTTGTTCAAAATCTATAAGGTCATTATAGTAGCAACTCATTAAGCTCATTCTTAGATCATCAGAAACATCCATTGTGGTTTCAGCAGTTACAAATGGATTTCCATCTCTATCGCCGCCGGGCCAAAAACCAAACTGAATTAAATTTGGATTATCAAATTGGGTGCCTTGAACATTTTCTTTGATATGAGCATATAAATCACCAACTGCATTGTAATAAACTGACTTAAGAAAATAAATTACATTTTTTGCTTCATCATTTGGAGTTGGTTTTTTAGAATTAATTAATGATGTTAGTCCAAGCTGCTGCAATGTGAGATCAATATCATTAATATTATTATCTGCAATCAGTAACCTTAACTTTGCAATAATATCTAAAACAGAGGGTGGATAAAATTGTGTTGGGTGCGCGGTAAATACAATGCGAGTGCTAAAGGTTGCAAGCTTATCTAAAAATTTATCCAGATTATTTTTACTTCTAGCCAAATGGATATAATCTTTAAAAGATAAATTATTCTCGAGATTTACCAGCATTTTAAAACCCGAATCTTCAACACTATCATAAAGTACAACTTGCCGCTCAACATATTGAATAACTCTAAACATGAAATCAATCTTTTCTTCTTCAGATATTATTTGAGTATGGGAACTGAAGAAAGAATCCATAATTTCAGATGGGTCTTTCCCTTTTTCTAACTCACTTTTACAGACTTGATGCAGCAATGGGATTAACATTCCAATATTACTAACCTTTGGATAAGGAAGGTTTAAGAATAAGCTATTATAAATGTCAAACCTATTCTTTACTATTTTATCAAACTCTTTGTTTATAATTATATTTTTCATAAATAGAATCTTTGCTGAAGTTTATTAAAGTCAAATTTTTAATTGCACAATAATAAGAATAAAATTCTAATTTTATGTGTTACGTTAGAATGATAAAACAATAACTACCTCTATTTAACAAATATTATTTTATGAAATTAGGATTAGTTCGACATTTTAAAGTAATTACAAATGAGAAACCTTTTCTATCCTCAAAAGAGTTTACTCAAGCAATGGCAAATTATGATGTGGCAAAAGTTAGAGCAAATGGATTAAAAATTAATGCAGCCGATTGGGAAATTTGCTATTGCAGCACACTCCCTCGGGCAATTACTACAGCTGAAACAATTTACAATAAAGAAATTATAAAAACTGAATTACTTGTCGAGGTTCCAATTTCACCTTTTACAAATTGGAATATTAAATTACCTTTAAGTCTGTGGCATATTGGCGCGCGTATTGCATGGTATAAATCTCATAAGTCTCAATTAGAAAATATTCATCAAACTAAACATAGAATTAATGAATTTTACAAATTGATCAAAAACTTTGGATATGAAAATATATTAATAGTTTCTCACGGATATTTCTTAAGAATGTTTTATGAAGAAATGAAGAAAAAAGGATTTACGGGTGAAGTTGATTTGAATATTCAGAATGGAAGATTGTATTTGATAGAGGATTAACTGCATCGTTTATAGCGTTACATGTTATCAAGAGATTCAAACATTACAGCGAATATGTAATAAAAACTTAATTTATAGATTTGATCAAATAAACTTTATCTCTAAAAGTAATTTCATCTTTAATTGCTTTATTGTAAAGCGCTTGTCCTATTGGGGATGATAGGGATATGGCAATATATTCAGTTTTATCAATATTTAATTTACCGGCGCTGATTGCCATAAAAAAAATACCATTATTTGTGCTAACTAAACTTCCTGGCAGAACTGTTTGATATGTTTTCTCAATATTGATTTGGCTCAAAGCTTTTTTTAATTTTAATCCATCGTTTAATTGTTCGGAGTATTTCTCAATTTCAAGCTGTATCATAGAGCGGCTCGTTTCATACTGATCTCCCGAGCTGCTTTTTGTTTCTTCATTTGCAGAACTTTGTGCACTTTCAATTGCTTCTTCCGCATTCTGAATCTTATCGTCTACATAATCTTTGCAAAGAGAAAACAACTCTCTCTTAATTTCTAGTTTAGTTTTCATGTTATAATCAATTTATTGATTTAATTATTTCTTCAACACTTTTTAATGTGTCATCAATTTTTTGTACGTCTTTGCCGCCGGCTGTTGCTAAGTGAGGTCTTCCACCGCCGCCGCCGCCAACTTGTTTTGCAAGTTGACCGACTATTTTTCCTGCCTGCATTTTTTTAGTTTTAATTACATCATCAGTTACAACGCAAACAATACCAACCTTTCCATCAACTTCCGAAATTAAAACGCCCACTCCGCTTTTTATTTTTTCTCTTAAGTCATCACCCATGGATTTTAATTCATCCATATTGTTTACATCAACTTTACCTTTAAAGATATTAATTCCATTTACCTCAACCGGGTTTTGAACAATAGAATCAATACCTCCAAGTTTTTCTTTTAATTTAAACTCAGAAAGTTCTTTTTCAATCTTTTTCTTCTCATCTAAGAGGAGAGATATTTTTTCGTCTGCATTTTTCAGCTCTTGTAATTGATTTTGAATATATTTCTCAACTCCCAAACCGGTTACTGCCTCAATTCTCCTTACTCCACTTGCAATTGAAGACTCACTTACAATTTTAAATAATCCTATTTGCGAACTATTCTGAACATGAGTACCCCCGCAAAACTCTAATGAAAAATCACCGAACTGAACAACATTAACTTTGTCGCCATATTTATCGCCAAAGAACATGAGTGCGCCCATTTTCTTTGCTTCTTCAAAAGGGATATTTCTGTGATGCTGAAGAGCAATATTTTCATGAAGTTTATAATTTACAAGTGATTCAATTTCTTGTAATTCTTCCGGAGTAACTTTCTGAAAATGTGCAAAGTCAAAACGAAGTCTGTCTGGTCCAACATAACTGCCGGCTTGTTTTACATGAGTTCCTAAAATTTTTCTAAGTGCGGCGTGCATAAAATGAGTTGCGCTGTGATTACGCATAATTTCCCAACGGCGATTTACATCAACTTTTGCCGTTACCTCCTCACTTAAATTATCTTTTATTTCTCCTTCAAACTCGTGTGCAAAAATATTATTGTGCTTGATTGTATTTAGAATTTTAATTGAGCGATTTGAGATTTCTAAAATTCCAGTATCGCCAATTTGTCCGCCTGATTCTGCATAGAAAGGAGTTTTATCTAGGACTAAAAAATTGTCAGCTATTCTTAAAATTCTGGATGTGGTTTCTAATTTTTCATAACCTTCAAAAACTGAGTCATCTAAATCGGAATGATCAGAAAGTGATTCCAATAAATTCACAGATGACAATTTATTTTTAGTAGCGCTTCTAGCTCGATTCTTCTGCTCATTCATGAGTTTGTTAAATTGTTTCTCATCAATTCTCAAACCTTTTTCAGTAGCCATAACATTGGTTAAATCAACCGGGAATCCGAAAGTATCATAAAGTTTAAAAACTTCTTCACCGGGAATTACTTTTGATTTTATTACATATTCTGATTTTACAATTTCTTCAAAAAGATCAATACCTCTATCTAAAGTTGCATTAAAACTTTCTTCTTCAGCCTTAATTATTTTTTCAATATTTAATTGATTTGATTTTATTTCCGGAAAAACATCGCTCATTGTATTAACTAAAATATCAACAAGTTTAAACAAAAACGGTTCTGATAAATTTAAGTTTCTACCGTAACGAGCAGCTCTTCTTAAAATTCTGCGCAGCACATAACTTCTGCCTTCATTACCGGGAGTAGCACCATCGGCAATAGCAAAGGTTAATGTTCTTATGTGATCTGCAATTACACGCATTGCAATTTGATCTTTCTCTTTTTCATAAGGGATTTTAGCAAGCTCGGATATCTTTTTAATTATTGGTTGAAAAACATCAGTATCATAATTTGATTTTTTATTTTGCAATACGGCGCAAACTCTCTCAAATCCCATTCCGGTATCAACGTGTTTTGCTGGTAGTTCGTGCAGCTTTCCGTTAGCATCTCTATTGTTTTGTATAAATACCAAATTCCAAATTTCAATACACTCCGGAACTCCTGCATTAACATATTTAGGATTATTAAAATCATCACCAACATTTATATGAATCTCTGAGCAAGGGCCGCATGGACCTGTATCGCCCATTTCCCAAAAATTATCTTTTGCTCCAAATTTTAAAATGTGGTCAGGATTAATATCCGTCTTCGTTTTCCACATCTCCAAAGCTTCATCATCAGTTTCATAAACAGTTGCCCAAAGTCTTTCTTTGGGAAGTTTCCAAACTTCTGTTAATAATTCCCAAGCCCAAATTATTGCTTCTTCTTTATAATAATCTCCAAATGACCAGTTGCCCAACATTTCAAAAAAAGTATGATGATAAGTATCATGACCAACTTCTTCTAAATCGTTATGTTTGCCGCTTACACGGATACATTTTTGAGTATCAGCAGCACGTTTAAAATCACGAGTCCCTTGCCCTAAAAACACATCTTTAAATTGATTCATTCCAGCGTTCGTAAATAGTAGAGTCGGGTCATCATAAGGAACAACAGGTGCGCTCGCAACTATCTTATGTTCTTTTGATTTGAAAAAATCTAAAAATTGCTGCCGGATTTCTTGTGAAGTCATATTTCAACTTATAAATTATTTGCAAAGCAGAAATATAATAAAAGAATATCACACAGATGAAACAGATTCAATAGATTTTGAAAGACATTATTGATCTATTATTAAGAATCTTTTATGTGTTTAATGAATCCAATCTGAATTATAAATTTTGTAAATTACTAAATAAAAACGGAGATAAAATGGCTGAGCACACTGCAGTAGTTAAACAATTAGAAGGAATAACATTTGTCGGTAAAACTGAATCAAATCAATGGGTAACAATGGATGGACCTGAAAGTTTTGGAGGAAGTAACTCTGCAATAAGACCCAAAGAACTGCTTTTGTTAAGTTTAGGCGGATGCACCGCTTCAGATGTGATTGCAATCCTGCAGAAGAAAAGAGTGAAATTAGATGATTTTGAAGTTAAAATTTCTGCCGAGTCAACAGAAACTCATCCAAAAGTTTATACTAAAATTCATTTGGAATTTGTATTTGTTGGAAAGGACATTAAGGAAAAGGATGTTGAAAGAGCAATTGAATTATCTCAAACAACTTACTGTGGTGTTACTGCAATGTTGGAAAAATCAATTTCAATTACGCATTCTTTTACAATTAAAGAATCAAAAGAAAATTAATCATTAGGGAATAAATGAAATATTCATACGCAATAATTGGTTCTGGCAAGCAAGGCACCGCTTCTGCTTATGATTTAATAAAATTCGGAGATGCAGAAAAAATATTGTTGATTGATAATAATTTAGAAGCTGCAGAAAAATCCGCTGAATTATTAAACACGTTAACCGGCACAAATATTTGCACCCCATTAAAAATTGATGTAAGTGATTCTGAAAAACTAAAAAAAGAATTAACTGGGATTAACTCTATCATTAGCGGTGTCCCATACTATTTTAATTTAGAGCTTTCAAAAATTGCAATTGAAGTTGGAGCAAACTTTTTTGATTTTGGCGGAAACACTGATGTTGTAAAATCTCAGCTGGATTTAAACGAAAAGGCTTTAGATAAAAATATTTCAATTGTGCCGGATTGCGGAATGGATCCTGGAATGAATATTTCATTTATACAGTATTTAGTTGAAACTTATGATGAATTAAAATCCGTTAAATCTTATGGTGCCGGATTGATGCAATATCCAAAAGATCCTTGGAAATATGAACTTTCCTTTCACATCAATGGATTGACAAATGAGTATTATGGAAATGCCTTATTCTTAAGAGATGGAAAAGTTGCAGAAGTTCCTTGTTTTAGCGGATATGAAATTTTAGATTTTCCCGAACCACTTGGAAAGTTGGAAGCAGCGGTAACTTCAGGTGGTCTTTCAACATTACCCTATGAACTTGCTGACAAAGTTGAGACTTTGGAAAATAAAACTTTGCGTTATTTGGGACATTGGGAGAAATTTAAAGCTTTCTCAGAATTAGGATTATTTGAGGAAACTCCAATAAACATTAGTGGAAAAGAAATTGTTCCTCGCGATGTTTATCACAGTTTACTTGCTCCAAAAATTGCAACAGGTGATAAAAGAGATTTAGGAATTATTAAAATATTTGCCGAAGGAATTAAGAACGGTAATCCATCAAAAACAGTAATTGAATTAATTGATTACTTTGATGATGAGACCGGTTTTACAGCTATGCAAAGATTAACAGGTTGGCATGCCTCAATAATGGCGATTTTAAGTGCGAATAACCAAATCAAAAAAGGTGCAGTTTCTGTAAATAATGCAATAAGCGGCAAAAAAATTATTGACGAAATTAAAAAGCGTGGAATTAAAATAAATATTGAAGAAAACTAAAGAAATGACTCCGGTTTTCCAGAGAATGGAAACCTGAATTAAAGATATCCGAAGTTTCTTTCGTTAATTAAAATAAAAAGCCTTAATTAGCCGTGTAATGTTTACGTTTTATAACTGATAAAAGTAAAATTCCAATCCCTATTCCAAAAAATACACCTAAAACAGTATCGGACATTTTGTAGAAATGTGAGATTAATTGTGTAATACCCATAATCATTATCCCACTGGCAATAAGAATGCTTTGTTTATTTATTTTCATCTGGTTACTTTCTTTTAAGAATATTAGGATTTTTTCAGTAATGATAGCTTTACAATAACACCCAAACTTTAAATTTCCGCAACATCAAAATAATACTCTGGAATTAGCTTTCTTCCTCTAAATCCTTCATTAATCCCATGATAAAAAGAATTCTTTCTTCATCACTTTTCCAACATAAAAGTACATCTTCATTATCAATTATAGCGGGAAAATCAACCAAACCAATTGAGAAATTCCAGTCTTCTTTATAATAACACCCAATTTCTTCCAATTCTTTCATAAAGCCTCTGATGTTGGAAATTAAATTTTGGGCTACTTTATTATTCTCAACGTCTCCATTAACTGAATCGGTTATGGTCTTTAATTCAGAACTGTAATCTAAAATATCTTTTACAATTTTTTAACCAAAGGAAGAGTTTTATTTGCTTCTTCTGGGGTAAAATATTTTATATCTGTTTCAAACATGTTTTCTTTCCTCTTAATGAAAAAAAATAATGATAATCTATCCACTTAATCAAGTCATTTATAATGAAACAAAACAGAAGTTTTTGTTAATTTTATAATTATCAATTTTTTGAATGTACTAAAAATTTAAGAGGCTATAATGAAAAAACATATTGTGTTTGTGTTATTAATTTTGGGCTTAATTTTAATGTCTTGCTCCAAAGATGAATTCCCAACCAAGTTTTCTACTTCACCGGAGAAACCAAAAAAAAATGAAGTGATCACAATTAAATATAAATCAGATATATCAAAATTGAATAACAGCGACAATTTAGAAATGATAGTTTATTCATACGGTACAGATTTATTGAACACAAATAAAATTCAGTTAGCAAAGAAAGGTGAAGGTTGGATTGGAAAATTTACACCTGAAGAAAATGCAACCGGATTGGTAGTCAAAATTAAAAATGCAGATACTACTGATAACAATAATGAACTTGGTTATGTTGTTAAACTTTTTAATGATAATGGTGAAGAATTAGCTGGAACAAATGCCGGTCTTGCAAACATATATGCAAAATGGGCAGGTGCTTTGGAATTAAAGATTGATAAAGATCTTGCAAAAAATTACTTTGCAGAAGAGTTTAAGAAACATCCAGAAGTTAAAAGAGATTTCTTACTTAATTATATAAACACCTTGCCTAAAAATAAAGTTGATAGTGCTGCAAGAGCTGAAGTTGAACTGCTTGAAGAAAATGATAATTTGACAAAATCTGATTTAGAATTTTTAACTAATGCCACAAGGAGAATTGGAGATCATGCCAAGTCTTTAAAATATCTGGCAATGATTCAAGAAAAATATCCCGATTCAAAACTTATTGAATCAAGATATTATTCTAAATACAGAAGTATGATAACCCTGGAAAGAAAATTAGAAGTTTTCAACGAATATTATAAAATTAATAAAGATGGTGAGCTTATGACTTACATGCTTGCCGATATTATTAATACCGAAATGACAAATAATAATTTTGCGGGTGCAAAAAAAATGTTGGATGAATATCCTCAAATGGCAAATTCAAATATTTACAACAATATTGCATGGAAGCTTTTTGAGAGCAAAAAGTATCTTAAAGAAGCTGCAGAACTAGGTAAAAAGGGAATTGAACTTGCGAGAAAACAAGTTGAAAATCCAACGGGATCAAAACCTGCCAGCATAACTGATGAACAATGGAAAAAATCAAAACAAATATCATTAGGAATGATTTTAGATACTTACGGCAATATTGAATCCGAGTTGGGCAATACAGAAGAAGAGTTAAACGCTTTTGAAGAAGCAGTTAGAATTACTGATGGGGAATATGCAGAGATAAATGAAAGTTATATTACCGCTCTTTTTACGTTAGGTAAGTTCAATTTAGTAAAAGAAAAAGCTGAAGAATTTATTTCAAAAGGAAAAAGCACCGATAAAATTAAAAATCTTTTAGGCGATGCGTATTCAGAACTTGGTGTAGACAAAAAAGAACTTGATTCATATTTAAGTAAAGTTGAAGAAGAATCAAATAAGAAAATGATTGAAAAATTAAAAAAAGAAATTATTAGCAAACCAGCACCAGCATTTACTTTAAATGATCTTAAAGGAAATACAGTAAATCTTTCTGATTATAAAGGTAAAACCGTAATTGTTGATTTTTGGGCAACTTGGTGCGGACCATGCTTACAATCATTCCCAATTATGCAAAAAGCTGTTGATAAATATAGTTCCAATGAAAATGTTCAATTTATTTTTGTAAATGCTTGGGAACGCGTTGAAGATAAACTAAAAAACGCCACTGATTTTATTGCAAAAAATAATTATCCATTCCATGTTTTGCTGGATGAGAACAACGAAGTAATTGGACAATTTGGCGTAGAAGGAATTCCAACTAAATTTATTATTGATAAAGATGGAAATATCAGATTTAAAAGTGTTGGATTAGAAGGAACTGAAACAGAGGTGCTTGCAGAAATTGATCAAATGATCTCAATGGTAAATTAAATGTTTAAGAATAATATCCTTTGATACACTATTTTATTAATTTTATATAATCATAAAAAAATATTAGGGAAATTCATTATGGCGGTTATCAAACCTTTCAAAGCAATTAGACCAGATAAAAAAGTTGCTCATCTTGTTGCAAGCGTTCCTTACGATGTTGTAAACAGAGAAGAAGCAGCTGAACTTGTTAAAGGTAATGAAATAAATTTTTTACGAGTTACCAGATCCGAAATTGAACTTCCCGATTCTGTAAATCCTTATGATAAATCAGTTTATGAAAAGGCGAAAGAAAATTTTAATAAGTTGATAAAAGAAGCCGCACTTGTTAAAGATGAAGAAGAAAATCTTTACGTTTATCATTTAACAATGGGTGCTCAAAAGCAAGCTGGTATTGCAGCAACATTTTCTGTTGATGATTATGATAATGATATAATTAAGAAACATGAGAAAACTAGAAAAGTTAAAGAAGATGATAGAACAAATCATATAGTAACAACTGAAGCACAAACCGGAGCAGTTTTTTTAACTTATAAAGGAATCAATACGGTTGATGAAGTTGTAAATAAAACAATGACTGAAACTGAACCAATTTATAATTTTACTTCGACTGATGGAATAATTCATAAGTTGTGGGTTTTACCAAAGGAATATATTTCAATTGTTGTTGATGAAATTAAAAAGACCAAATATTTATACATTGCTGATGGTCACCACAGAGCAGCCAGTGCTGCACGTGCGCGTGCTGTTAAAAAAGCTAACAATCCAAACCATACTGGTGATGAAGAGTATAACTTTTTTATGGCAGTTTTATTTCCGGCCGAACAATTAAAAATTCTTCCTTACAACAGAGTCGTTTTAGATCTTAAAGGAATGAGTGAAGAGGAATTTGTAAATAAAGTAAAAACAAATTTTACAATTGAGCCAACAGATTCTCCCGAACCTAAAAGTGTTAAAAATATTTGTATGTATATGTCAGGGAAATGGCAGCTACTGAAACCAAATTCAAATGTAAAACCAGCAGAAGATGTTGGCGGAAATTTAGATGTAAGTATATTGCAAAATTATCTATTACAGCCGGTATTAGGTGTTGAAGATATTAGAACCGATAACAATATTGACTTTATTGGAGGAATTAGAGGTACGCAAGAATTGGAAAAATTAGTCAATAGCGGAAAAGCAAAAGTGGCATTTTCGATGTATCCTGTTTCTGTTGATGATTTAATTAATATTTCAGATGCTGGAGAAACAATGCCTCCAAAGTCAACTTGGTTTGAACCAAAACTAAGAGATGGATTGGTAGTTCATACAATTTAAAATAATTATTACCTAATCATGTCATTCCCAGGAACTTGCCTGCGATAAGCAAGAGCGGGAATCAAGATAGAATATGTGAGTGACTTCCCGATAAAATCATTCGGGAATAACAAATCAAGATTTGTAATAACATCATTTAATAAATAGGAAAAAATCAAAATGGAAAAAAGAATTTATAACTTTAGCGCAGGACCTGCAATACTTCCTGAAGAAGTTTTAAAAGAAGCTCAAGAACAATTATTTAGTTACAAAGATACTGGTATGTCAGTGATGGAAATGAGTCACCGCTCAAAAGCTTACGACGAAATTTTCAAAGGCGCACAAAATGATTTACGAAAACTTTTAAAAATTGGTGATGATTATGATGTACTGTTTTTACAAGGTGGAGCCACACTTCAATTTTCAATGGTTCCTTTAAATTTAATGCCGCCAAATAACAAAGCTGATTATATAAATACTGGTGCTTGGTCAAAAAAAGCAATTAAAGAAGCAAAACGAGTTGGCGAAGTAAATGTTGCCGCTACTTCTGAATCTACAAATTTTAATAGAATTCCCAAACAAGAAGAACTAAAGTTGAATGCAGACGCTTCTTACGTTCACTTTACTTCTAATAATACAATTTTCGGCACCGAATTTAGAAACGAACCTGAAGTTGGAAATGTTCCCCTTGTTTGTGATGCCTCATCTGATTTTTTACATAAGTTTGTTGATATAAATAAATATGGTTTAATTTATGCAGGTTCACAAAAGAATATGGGTCCGGCAGGTGTAACAGTTGTAATTATTAAAAGGGACTTGTTGCAACGGTCATCAGATAATTTGCACACTTACCTAAATTACAAAGTTCATTCAGAAGGAGACTCACTTTATAATACTCCTGCTACATTTTCAATTTATGTAGTTGGCTTAGTCTATAAATGGTTATTAAATATGGGCGGACTAGATGAAATGTATAAACGCAATGTTGAGAAAGCAAATATTCTTTATGATTATATTGATGCAAGTGATGGCTATTACATAGGCACAGCTGAGAAAGAAGATAGATCATTAATGAATGTTACATACCGATTGCCTAATGAAGATTTAGAAAAGAAAATAATTGCTGAAGCCAGCGCAAAGGGTTTTTCAGGAATAAAAGGACACAGATCAGTTGGTGGAATACGAGCATCAATTTATAATGCATTCCCTAAAAAAGGTGTTGCAGATTTAGTGGAATTTATGAAGGATTTTAAAAAAAATAATTAAATAATAATAAATATGCCTTATTCCGGTTCCCGCAATTATTTGCGGGATACCGGAATCCATAACTTTAAAATAAAATGAACAAAATAAAATTTCTAACCTCACTATTATTAACAATTGGCATTTTGGCTTGCTCTAGCAAACCTGAGCCAAATTTAGAATTATTTTCTGCAGAAGCATTTGCTTTTGATGTTGGCGATATGTGGGAAGTGAACGCAACCGTCAATGCAAAAGGTTTCGCTCAATTTGATCTAGAGAATAATCCTAAAGTTGACCTTTATTATAAAGTCAGTCTAATTACTCCAGCAGCAGACACAATTAAAGCTTTGTTTGATAAAAACATAAAAATGATTCCCAAAGAAGAAGTCGCTGAGTTACCTCTTGAAGCCCAAATAGAATTAGATTCATCGTTCACTGCCGGCGCATATACTTTACTTTTTGATGTAAGCGACGAAATATCACAACAAAATAAAATTATTGAAGTTAAGTTTAATTTAGAATAGTGAAAAATCTAAAATCTGAATTTTATATTTATCTATCATAATAGTTTTCCATCTTTTAACTTTGAATAATTTTTAATTCATAAACTTTTCCCTTTTTTAACTTATGAAAATCTTAATTGCACCAGATAAATTTAAGGGCTCTTTGTTAGCAATGGAAGTGTGCAATGCAGTTGAAGAAGGAATACTTAAATTTTTACCTCAATCACAAATTACAAAAATACCATTAGCCGATGGTGGCGAAGGTTCATTATCTGTTTTAGAAAACACAATAAAATTTAATCGGATTTATTTAGACGTAAATGACCCGCTATTCCGAACAATTAAAGTTTTTTATGGACTGTTAAACAATACAGCTTATATTGAAATGGCATCTGCTTCCGGGTTGCAACTATTGAATAAAGATGAACTAAATCCAATGCAGACAACAAGTTTTGGAACTGGAGAAATGATTTTAGATGCTATTCAGAACGGCGCAACAAAAATATTATTATTTATAGGCGGCAGCGCAACAAATGATTGTGGAATTGGAATAGCAGCAGCGTTGGGTTATAAATTTTATGATGAGTTTAATAGTGAACTAAAACCGATTGGGGAAAATTTAAACAAAATTAAATCAATTGATAAAAATTTAGATGTTTCTTTTGATGATATTGATATTAGTGTTCTAACAGATGTAAATAATGTACTTTATGGCGAAAATGGAGCAGCACATATTTACGCTAAACAAAAAGGAGCTAATGAAAAAGAAATTGAAGAGTTAGATAATGGATTAAAAAACATTGCTAGAATTATTGAATCAACATTTAAAGTTGATGTATAAAAATTCCAGGAAGTGGTGCTGCTGGCGGAGTTGGAGCAGGAGCAGTTGCTTTTTGTAATGCAAATATTAAAAGCGGAATTGATGAAATAATGCGTTTGTTAGATCTAGAAAACCTTATTAATAAAAGTGATTTAGTAATTACCGGTGAAGGTAAATTAGATAAGCAAACTCTTGAGGGAAAAGTAGTAAAGGGTGTAATTAATCTCTGTAAAAAATTTAATAAACCTTTAGGAATTGTCTGCGGTGATGTAGATTTATCAGAAAAAGAGTTAAAACAATTATTCCCCTCAATAATAAAGTCTATAAAAGTTAATGGTATTACTGCAGAGGATGCTGTGAAAAATGCGAAATATTATTTGACTAAAAGAGCAAACGAATTAATAAGTGATTATTCTAAGTATTAAAGATATTTATGGTTAACAATAAATTTTATACTGATTTTTATTTTTTCATTCAATTTCTAAAAGTATAAATCGTGAAATCAAAAGAACAAATAAATTCAAATATTAAAAAAGAAATTCTAAGACTGAATAGTAAGCTGGAATTACTAATAAGCATAAGTAAAAAATATTCACTTATAAGATTATTTGTATTCATTTCAATTCTAATATTCTTTTTTGGTTTTTACGTATATAACTATAAAACTTCAGCAACTATTATTGCTTCAGTATTGGGAATGATTTTCTTAATATTAATGCATAATCATAGTAAGGTTGAAAAGTCAATTAAGAGATTTAAAGTTTACATTAAAATAAAAAAAGAAGAACTAGCTAGATTAGAATTAGATTGGGAGAACATCCCAATATTGGATAATAGTATTATTAATAATCCGACTTATCTTGAGCAAGATTTAAATATAACGGAGAAGTATGGTTTACTCCAACTAATAAATACAAGCGTATCGCTCTCCAGTGTAAATATATTAAGAGATTGGTTAAATGGAAAAATTATCGATGAAAAAATATTTCTAAATAGGCAAAAAATAATTAGTGAATTAAAAATTCTGAAAAGATTTAGAGATAGACTTCTTCTTACAACAAAATTATCAATAAAAAAGAGTTTTCTGAAAGTTGAAATTTCTAATTGGATAAATAATACTGAGAATAAAAAGGGCCTAAAAATCTATACAATTTTTCTTACGCTCTTGTGTTTTGTAAATATTTTTATGGTAATCGGTTATTCTGTTGGATTTATTAGTTCGTATTATTATCAATTTCTTTTGGTCTATATTTTTTTCTACATAGCAGGGACAAAATTAATAAAGAATATACAAGATGTTACGGAAATTCTTTATGATGAAGTTCGCAAGTTTTCATCAATTTTTAAGTTTATCGAAAATTATAATTATACATCGCACCAAAGTTTGAAAGAACTTTTGCAGCCTTTTCTTAAGGCGGAATCTGCTCCTTCAAAATCATTGAGTAAAATTAATATCACAATTGAAATATTGAATATGAGAAAAAATCCATTCCTATGGTTTTTCTTTATGAGCGTTGCTCCAATTGATTATTTGCTTTCTATAAGAGTTGAAAAGTTTCGAGAATCTATAAAAACTGATTTCCCCCAATGGCTCAATACTTGGTATAATTTGGAGGCTTATTGCTCCTTAGCAGAATTTGCTTATTTAAATCCCGATTATAATTTTGCAGAAATTAATGAAACGCAAAAATTAATCGAAGCTAAAAATATTGGACACCCATTAATAAATCCAACTCAAAAAGTCGCAAATGATTTGCTTATTAATGAAACAACAAAAACAAATTTAATTACCGGTTCTAACATGTCCGGTAAAAGTACATTTTTAAGAACTATTGGTGTTAATGTTTTATTGGCTTATTCCGGTTCTGTTGTTAACGCAGAAAAATTTGTGATTTCTAAATTTAATCTTTACACTTGTATTAAAGTAAGCGATTCAGTTGTTGATGGGCTTTCATATTTTTATTCAGAAGTAAAAAGATTAAAAAATATTATTGATGAAATAAAAAATAAAAATGAAAAATCCCTTGTACTGATTGATGAAATTTACAAAGGCACAAATAATGTTGAAAGAATTATTGGAAGTAAAGCGTTGATTAAATATTTGTCGAACGAAAACATTTATAGTATTATAACAACTCATGATTTAGAGTTGATTAAAATTGCAGATGAAATTAGAAATGTTAAAAATTATCACTTCAAAGAATTGATTGAAGAAAACAAAATGTCGTTTGATTTTAAATTGATGGAAGGACCTTGCCCAACAACCAATGCATTAAAAATTATGAAACTTGAAGGTCTGCCGACTTAAAAAATAAATTCCAACAATTTATTTTCATAAACCTAAAAAAGTTTTGCATCATCAATCTAAATATTTAAAATTTCTTCAAGCTCAACTTTTTCAAGAAATTCTAATTCTTTGCCTAAAAATCTTTTTGCAATTTCATTAAACTTTTTTGGAACATCACTCACATAATATTCATACTTGCCAATATTATGCTGATAGTTTTTTATTCCCCGTCCCATTAAATATTCATCAACTTCGGTAGATGCCGCAGAGCCGGAATCAATTAACTTTACATTTTTACCGATTACTTCTTGAATGACTTCTTTCAAAATTGGGTAATGTGTGCAACCTAAAATAAGAGTATCAATATTTTCATTTCTCAGTTCTTTTAAATATTCTTCTGCAATTAGTTTTGTTGCAGGGTGATCAATCAAACCTTCTTCAGCAAGCGGTACAAAGAGCGGACAAGCTTTTTCAACTACTTTTATATCTTTATCAATGTTATTAATGGCTTTTGAGTATGCTTTGTTAGATATAGTTGTTTCAGTTCCAATTACTCCAATTATTTTATTCTTTGTTTCATTTATTGCTGCTTTAGCACCCGGATTTATCATCCCAATTATTGGGATTTCATATATCTTTTTTAATTCATCAAGAGCAACTGCTGAAGCTGTATTGCATGCCACGATTATGAGTTTAACATTTTTTTTAGCTAAAAAATTTGCATCTTGCAAAGCGTATTCAATAATCGTTGAATTTGATTTAGACCCATAAGGAACCCGCGCTGTATCGCCAAAATAAATTATACTTTCGCTTGGTAAAAATGTGTTTACACTTTTTACTACTGTTAGTCCACCAATACCGGAATCAAAAATTCCAATGGGGTTTGACTTATTCATAAAATTCATAATTTATAGCAGTCCTTTTATTACTGTGGTTAATTCAGATCGAATAAAATCGTACTCACTTTTTCTAAGTTTTTGTCCGTTGTTTTTAAGAACGTAAAATGCGTCAATAATATCATCAACCTTGGTGGCAATTTTAGCAAAGCTAACAGCTAAACCCAGCTCGGCAAGTTTGTGTGTGATTGTATAAAGAAGACCAATTATATCAGCAGCATGAACATCAATTATTGTAAAATTTTCTTGATCTTCAAAATCAATTATAATCTTTTTTGTTTTTGAAGGGGAGGCGTTGATAATGCGCTTCCATTTTGATTTTACTCGTTCAAACTCTTTATCAATTTTCAATTCTCCATCAATTGCTTTTTTCAAATCTTTTTCAATTTTACTATAGCGCGCCTCATCGATCAAATCGTTTGTTCTAAAATCTGTGACGTTAAAACTATCTATTACAATTCCATCCTTACGTGTAAAAATTCTTGCATCGTGAATATTTAAATCATTAATTGCCAATGCACCGCACAGTCTTGCCAGTAAAGCGTCTGAGTCTTTTGTTAGAATTGAAATATTTGTGAAGGCATCGCTTACCTTAAAAAATACAGCAATCTTTGATCCCTTTTCAATTTCTATTACATGTTGATTTATTTCATCTTCAGAGAAATGGAAAATATATCCAACGTCATCAACTTGACCAAGATGTTCCGCGACTGAGGAATTATTATCAAAATTTTCATTTATTATTTTATTGGATTGAGTTGTAATTAATTCTTCACCAGAGAGTTGTTCTATTAACATGGATTTAGATTTCATGTATAATTCTTGAAGCAAGTCAGCTTTCCATTTTGTCCAAACTTGTGGATTAACAGCTGATAAATCTCCATAAGTTAGAATGTAAAGATAATCTAACGCCTTTATTGATGGGAAGATTGAAATAAAATTGTCTAAGGTTGCCGGATCGTTTAAGTCTCTTCTAAAGGCAATTTGTTCCATTGTTAAATGATGCCTAATTAAAAATTGAACAAAAACAATCTCACTTTGTCCATAACCTAAACTTTGCATAACGCTGTTTGCAATTTCAGCCCCAATAATTTCATGACCGGCAACACTGATTGGTTTCCCAATATCATGCAATAAAGCTGCAAGGAAAAGAAGGTCTTTTGATTTTATTGATTTATAAAGTCTAGCAAGATGATTGTCTTCAAAAACCAAATGTTCAATATTTTGTAATGCTACTAAAGTATGCTCATCAGCAGTGTAGCAATGGTACACTCCCGTTTGGAAAAATCCATTTAGACTTTTGAACTCCGGTAAAAGTATATCTAAAAAGCTAAACTCGTTCATTGAAGAAAGTGTTTTAGCTACATTTGCGGGTAGTTTGAGCAGTTCTCTAAAGAAAACAGATGAAGTAACCTCGGGTGTTGTTGATGCCTCAATTAAGTGAATACTTTCAATAATTAAGGAACGGAGACTCATTTCGAAAAATGCATCATGAACTGCACGGTAATAAAATGCTCGCATAATTTCTGAAATTGATAAAAGATTATCATTTTTGAAAATTAACATATTACCTTTTAATTCAAAATCATCGTCAAGATCAATTGTGAGAAAATCAGAAAGAACAGTTGCATAATGTTGCTTGTATCGCTTCATCATTGTTTTAGAAAAGCGGTTTAAAACTGTTGAGGCTCTAAAATAATTGTACATAAATTCTTTCCAATTATTTTTTTTATACCCCAATTTATCCGCAATTAGTTCTTGCTGTTCAAACTCTAGTCTATCATTTTTTCTTCCTTCAACCAAATGAAGATGATTTCTTGCATTAAGCACTGTTTGATAACTATCATATAGGCGCTTATAGGCTTTTCTGTTTATTGTTCCATATTTCAAAAGATTATTTAAAAATATTTCCGTATGCGTAATTTCATCTTGCTCTGTTAGTAGAACATTATTTTTAATTGAGTACATCCATTCTACTGAATGAATATCTCGCAAACCACCTCCGGTAAATTTTACGTTTGGTTCTAATACTTTTGGGGACTTGCCATACTTTTTATACCTTGCCTCAACATCATCAAATAAATCAAATACCAATTGCTGTTTATTTGCTTTCTCTATTATTTCGAATAAATGCTTATTCCATTCATCGTAAATTGATTTGTTGCCAAGTAAAAATCTGGTTTCAAAAAATTGAGTCAATGCATGAAGATCTTCATTCATAAATCTTTGTATATCACTGAACTCTCTTGTTGTATGGGATACTTCGATACCCGCATCCCAGAGTTTTGTAATAGCTTCTCTAATTTCTTTTTCGTGGTCTTCAATTTTAGGAAAGATAAACATCAAATCAATATCTGAGTAGGGAGATAATTCCCTTCGACTAAATCCGCCAGCGGCAGCCATTACGCAATTAGGACTTTGCGGTTGTACAATTTTTATAATATATTCTTCAACCAATAGACTATGGCGCACACAAAACCGATATGAGTTCTCTAACAGTTTTTCGTCGTTGAATAGTTTATTACGGTCCTCTAAAAATTGAGATTTAATATTGACTGAATTTTCCATAAAAATTTTATTAGTGTATAGTTAGATAGTCTTTATTCCAATTTGCTAAAAAATTTAATCAATAATAATACTAAAAAAAAATCCCGCAAACCATTTGTAAGATTTACGGGAACAAGATTTTTCTCTAGAACGTTTCTATTGCAATTAACATTGTAATAAACTCATTCTTATTTAGAATCTAAAAGTTTTTATTAACCAATTATTATCAAGATTCTTTAAATTTTCTTGAATCTTGCTTGAAAGAATCTTAAATATTTTGGTTCATAAATCATTCTTAAACCTTTAATGTTTTTTCTATTTTGAAACACAGTTGCAATTGATTCTACAGTTACATCTATGTGAGCTTGAGTGTAAACTCTTCTTGGAAAAGTACACCTTACCAATTCTAGCTTTGGATAGTTGTGTTCACCCGTTTCTTTATTCCTGCCAGCAGAAACAATGCCTCTTTCCATAGTTCTAACACCGGAGTCTAAATAAATTTCAGCTGCCAAAGTTTGTGCAGGAAACTGATCTTGTTTTAAATGAGGAAGAAATTTTTTAGCATCTAAAAATATTGCATGTCCGCCAATTGGTTTAACAAAGGGAACACCATATTGGGCAAGTTCTTCACCAAAGTAACGAATTTGTCCTATTCTTGCATGGATATTATTATAGTCTAACATTTCTTCAATACCACGCGCCATAGCCTCCATATCTCTTCCTGCAAGCCCGCCGTAAGTATGAAGACCTTCGTAAACAACAACCATATTTCTTGCTTCTTCGTATACCTTTTTGTTTTTAGTCGCAATTATTCCGCCAATATTAACCATTAAGTCTTTCTTTGCGCTAACCCAAAGTCCCTCAAAATAAGAACACATTTCAAAAAATATTTGTGCAATAGATTTTGATTTATAACCTTTTTCTCGTTCTTGAATAAAGTAAGCATTTTCTGTTGCCCTTGTTGCATCAAACCAAAGTGGTATTCCATTTTTATCGCAGACTTGCTTTACAGCTTTTAAATTTTTCATTGAGAAAGGTTGTCCGCCAGCCATATTTACCGGACCAGCCATAAAAACATAAGCAATTTTTTTAGCACCAACTTTTTTAATTAAGTCTTCCAGTTTTTGAATATCAATGTTGCCTTTAAATGGATGTTCATTCATCGGATCGTGAGCTTCATCTATAATTACATCAACAAAGGTTGCACCAGCTAATTCTTGATGTAAACGTGTTGTTGTAAAATACATATTACCCGGAACGTAATCGCCGGGAGAAATAAGTATTTTAGAAATCATATGCTCAGCGGCTCTTCCTTGATGAGTTGGAACAAAATATGGATGACCGTAATATTTTTTTATATTATCCCATAAGTAGTAAAAGTTTTTGCTGCCTGCATAAGCTTCATCACCAATCATCATACCAGCCCATTGATTATCACTCATTGCATTTGTACCGCTATCAGTAAGCAAATCAATATATACATCTTCTGATTTTAATAGAAAAGTATTATAACCGGCAGTCTTTGCAGCTTTTTCTCGCTCTGCTCGGGTTGTCATTTTTAGTGGCTCAACTACTTTAATTTTGAATGGCTCTGCCCAACTTCGTTTTGTGATTTTTTTCTTAATCATTGTAAACTCCTTTAAATTAAATTATTTTTTTTTGATTTAATCTTTTAAGTGCATTAAGGAATTTACATCATTGCCATGTAGTTATATAAAAGAAGTTTTCTGAATTTGACGAATGTTAAAAATGATTGCAATAGAGCAAGTGTTATGCTTGCTCTGCTTACAAGTTTGATTGGAAAATAAATGATATTAATATTTGTAAAACTATTTTTCACACATTTTGAATTTAATTTAAGCTATTAATCTCTTCTTCCTTTTCATACTCAACTTCAACTACGGAAGCAATTCCTCCGCGTGTATTAAACTCTGCTCTAATTTTCATATAGCGCGGTTTGCATACAGCTTGCAAGTCATCAAGAATTCTGTTTGTAACGCTCTCGTAAAATATCCCATCATTCCTAAATGAGTTTAAATAAATTTTATATGATTTTAGTTCAACGCAAAGTTTATTAGGAATGTATTCTAAAATTATTTTTGCAAAATCGGGTTGACCTGTTTTAGGACATACCGAAGTAAATTCTGGAGCAATATGCTCTATTAAATAATCTCTATCGGAATATTCGTTTTCAAAAGTTTCTAATAATTTTCTTTTACTATGCATTTTAGTACCTTCTAACTTTCTAAATAATTTGGAATTTCTTTATATGGAATTGGATCAACAACATTTAAACTTTGGAATCCGCGTAGCCGTAATGCACAGCTATCACAAACGCCGCAAGCCTCGTCATCATTTCGGTAACAAGACCATGTTAGTTCAAGTGGTGCTTTTAGTTCCAATCCTAATTTTATAATTTCTTTTTTACTCAAATGAATAATTGGAGTTTCAATTTTAATTTGTGTTTCAGGCTTAGTACCTAAGTTTGCAGTTGCTTCAAATGATTTGAAAAATTCCGGACGGCAATCAGGGTAACCAGATGAATCTTCAAAAACCGCTCCAATAAAAATTTTTTGAGCTCCAATAATTTCTGCCCAACTTACACAAGCAGCAAGTATATTGGCATTTCGGAATGGCACATAAGATGTCGGAACTAGTTTACTGGTAAGATCAGCTTTACTTATTTGAATTGATTTATCAGTTAAAGAAGAGCCACCAATTTTTTGAAAATGAGTAAAATCAATTACTAACTTTTTACTTACTTTATAATAATCAGCAATTTTATGAAATGATTGTAATTCTTTGGATTCAGTTTTTGTCCATAATTAATATGAACTAAAGCTAGATCGTAATCTTTGCTTGCAATTGCAGTTGTAATGCAACTATCTAATCCTCCGCTTACAGCAACAACGGCAAGTTCTTTTCCCATTTAAAATACCCACGAACTAAATTAATTATAAAAAGTAAATATAATGAATATTATAAATAAGGATAGATTTTTTTTGTTTTAGGATATTTAGACGGATATATGAAGGCGGAATTAAAAAAAGGAAATAAAATATTTAAAAAAAATATTACAATGGACTTTATGACAATTTTTTTATAAGATAGTATTTAATAAAACACCAATACTGTTTAATTACAGAAAGGAAAATATTATGGAGTATTATGAACTGCACCCAGAAAACCCACAGCAGCGTTATATTAATAAAGCTGTTGAAGTATTAAAAAATGGCGGAGTAATTATTTATCCTACAGACACAGTTTATGGTTTGGGCTGTGATATTTTTAACAGAGAAGCTGTTGAACGCATTTATACAATTAAAAATGAGACTGAAACGAAGTTATTTAGTTTTTTATGCCCTGATCTAAAAGATATTTCTAAATATGCAAAAGTTTCTGATTTTGCATATAGGTCGATGAAAAAAATTAATTCAGGTCCTTATACTTTTGTTCTCCCAGCCGCAAAACAAGTTCCTAAAATGCTGTGGACAAAAAGAAAAACAGTTGGAATACGTGTGCCCAACAATGAAATTGCGAGAAATTTAGCACAAGAATTAGGCAACCCTATAATCAGTACTAGCGCAACAACAAGAAAAGGCGAATTAATTTTTGATCCACTGGAAATAAAAGCTATGTTTAATTTAAGTGTTGATCTGATGCTTTCCATGGGCGCATTGAGCGGTATTCCTTCCAGCATTGTAGATTTAAGCGGTGATGAAGCTGAAATTGTTAGAGAAGGTTCAGGGGATCTATCTGTTTTTTATTAATTTAGAAATTATAAATAATTTGAGATATGCAGAAAGTTGAATGATTTTTTTTTATTTGGAATTAAGTTAAAAAAAAAGGTGAGCTAAACAGCCCACCTTTTTTATTTAATAATATCTTAAGTTAAATTATAATTGCGGACCAGCAGCAATTAAACTTTTACCTTCTTCATTATCAGTATATTGAGCAAAATTTTTGATGAATAATTCAGCAAGTTCTTTTGCTTTCTTTTCCCAATCAGCTTTATCGGCATAAGTCTCTCTCGGATCTAATATTTTTGGATCACAATCATGAAGAGAAGTTGGAATTTCTAAATTGAAAATAGGCATAACTTTAGTTTCTGATTTTTCAATTGAGCCGTCAAGAATTGCATCAATTATTGCACGTGTATCTTTTATAGATATTCTTTTTCCAGTTCCGTTCCATCCGGTATTAACCAAATAAGCTGTTGAATTATGAGCTTCCATTTTCTTAACTAATTCTTCGCCGTACTTTGTTGGGTGTAAGCTTAAAAACGCTTTACCAAAACAAGCTGAGAAAGTTGGTTGCGGTGAAGTTACTCCTCTTTCTGTTCCCGCTAATTTTGCTGTAAATCCAGATAGAAAATGATATTTAGTTTGTTCTGGTGTTAGCTTAGAAACTGGAGGCATTACACCAAAAGCATCAGCAGTTAAGAATATTACTTTACTAGCATGTCCGGCTTTTGAAACTGGTTTTACAATATTCTTAATGTGGTAAATTGGGTACGATACTCTTGTATTCTTTGTAACTGAATCATCATCAAAATTTATTTTACCATTTTCATCAACAGTAACGTTTTCTAAAAGTGCATCTCTCTTAATTGCGGCATAAATATCTGGCTCTGATTCTTTATCAAGATTAATGGTTTTTGCATAACATCCGCCTTCAAAATTGAAAACACCATCATCATCCCAACCGTGTTCATCATCTCCAATTAATTCTCTTTTTGGATCTGTGGAAAGTGTTGTTTTACCAGTTCCTGATAAACCAAAAAATATTGCTACATCACCATCTTTACCTTTGTTAGCTGAGCAATGCATTGCAGCCATTCCATTCAATGGTAAGTAATAGTTCATCATTGCGAAAATGCCCTTTTTCATTTCACCGCCGTACCAAGATCCACCAATTACTTGCATTTTTTCAGTCAGATTAAAAACTGTAAATACTTCAGAATTTAATCCATGCTCTTGCCATTTTGCATTGTGTGTTTTAGAACCATTCATAATAACAAAATCGGGTTCACCAAAATTTTCTAATTCTTCTTTACTTGGGCGAATGAACATGTTGTAGACAAAATGTGCTTGCCAAGCAACTTCCATAATAAAACGAACTTTTAATCTGGAATCTTCATTTGCACCGCAAAAAGCATCAACAACATAGAGTTTTTTATCTGAAAGTTGATCAGTCACGGTTTTCTTTAAATCTTTCCAAACAGCTTCAGTAATTGGTTTGTTATCGTTTGCGGCTTTTGGGGAAGTCCACCAAATAGTATTTTCAGAAACACTATCTTTTACTATATATTTATCTTTGGGCGAGCGACCTGTAAAAACTCCAGTCATAACATTTAATGCGCCAAGCTCAGTTTCTTGCGCTTTTTCGTATCCTTCCAAACTTGGGTCTGTTTCATGTTTATATAATTCATCATATGACAGGTTACGATAAATTTCCTTTGTATTTGTAATTCCATATTTGCTTAAATCCAGCTTACTCATTCGTTAACTCCTTTGTAATAAATTGGTTAGGTAGGTTTATTCTTAACGGGATTATTAAGGTAACCTTTGACATTTATAAATTATTTTCAGCCCTAAATTTATTAAAAAGTCTTGATTTCTTCAAATAAAAAAGACATTTCGGACCAATATCAAACACTTTTTATTATTACCTGATGGAAAAAATATATTTATTTTTATTATTAATTAAACGGTTTATTTGTGTTATAAGTCACATAGATTTATTCAAATATCTCTTAATTCATAATTATAATTAAATTTATGTGGGAATGGGCTATCTTTACAAACAATAAATTATGCAAATGAATTCTGAAATAGAAAATTTCTTTAACGAAGCAAATCTTAATATTCAAAAATTATTTGAAATAATTCCAATTGGTGCAATATTTTTTAATGCCAGGTGGGAAATTATTTCAATTAATGCAGAAACAAAGTCACTGCTTGGAATTTCAAATCTGCCAAATAACGTAAACATCTTTTCAGATAATTATCTTTCGGAGATTTTACCGTTAAATCAAATCTTTAAAATGAAAGATGGTTTAAAATTTGACGAAAAATTTGTTATTCAAAATGAAGGGGCAATAAATCGGGAAATTACTATCAGCGGAATTCCTCTTTTTGAGGAGAATAAGTTTAAGGGTGGAATATTATTTTTAAATAAATTTGGCAATAAATCTGATATTGTTTCAAACTTTACAGACCAATACTCAATTACAAATTTGTTAACTCAAATTTCTACGTGCTATACAATTACAAACCTTGAAGGGAAAATATTAATCACTTCTGATACGGATGATAGTAAATGTCATTTTAACAAAATAATGGTCGGAAAAAAAATAGAAGAAATTTTTAATGCCGAACAAAATACTTTAATTCAGGAGAATATAAAGAAGGCAAATCTAGAAAACAAAAACCAGTTGTTTAGATTAAAATACTTTACAGATGTTGATTCTATCGACCTAAACACTGTTTTAATTCCTTTAAATAATGATGAAGGAAAAATAATATCACTTCTATTTTTATTTAAGGAAAAAGATCGTTTAATGAACGATGCAACCGAATTTTTTAAATAACACAAAAGAATTAAATGAGATTAAATCTTTTACAAATGCCAGTTCTGGGGCAATTCTTAAAACAAATTTAAATGGAATAATAACATACTTTCCAAGTAATGCTGAAATATTTTTCAACAAAAGTGAAACTGAAATTTTAGGCAGATTTTTAGATGAAATATTTCCTGAAATAAATAAAAACTTTTTTGAAAAAATTAGAAGTCAATTAGTATCAACAAAAAGTTGGGAAGATGAACTTAAAATAATTGACAAGAATTCAGAATATTTTGTACAAACAAAAATAAAACTTTCAAAAAGTATTAACGCAATTGAACTTCTATTTTATTGTGATAGAGCAAGTTTACAAGATCATAAATTTAAAATTGCTAAAGAAGAAGAAAAAACATTTTTTAAGGAAACGGTAATTAAATCCAATGAAATAATTTTACAGACAAATCCTTATGGAACAATTCTTTTTGCCAATGAAAAATTCTGCACTCAATTTGGATATGATCTTGATGAAATACGAGGAATACACTTTTTAGATTTAATAGAACACGGCTTTAGATTAGAAAATGACTTAACAGATTTTGCTAGCTCCGTTCATAAAAAAAGTTTTGATCTTTTACCATTGCTTACCAAAACAGGTAAAGTAATAGATGTTATGCCAGCAATTAATATTTCGCTTGTTGGTAAAGAGTTAAAATATTTTACAATTTATTTAAGTGAAATTAATAATAGTGAAAAATTAAAATTAGAGATATATGAGGATTTACTAAACGGATTTGCTAATGCAGTAGTGATTCTAAAATATAATTATATCATTTCTTATAACAAAAAAATTTAAAGACCTGCTAAAGAGTAATACAGATTTAGACAAAAGGAATTTATAGAATATTTAACAACAGATTCAAAAGAGAAATTTAACAATTATATTTCTGATGAAACCGCAAATCAGGCAATCAATTTAACTCTTAAGTCCAAGTCGGAAATTATTGTTAGCGTTGATAAACTTTACAGTAATAAAAATTCTCATAGTTTAGTTTTAGAGTTGTCCGAAATAGATGAAGAAATAAGCTTATTTACTGAAGTTAAGAAAGCCAATCAAGAAAATATTAATATACAAAATGATTATGATAATTTAGGGCAAGTTTATTGAAAGGGAAAATTGAAGATAACAAAATCTCCATTGATTTTATTAGCGACTCTATTGAAGAGATATCTGAGTATAAAAGATATGAATTTATTATCAATCCAAACTTATGGAAAGAAATAGTTCATCCGGATGATTATGAAAATTCCAAAAATTTATTAAATAATTTTATTCAGAATAAAGATGAGAATATTCAAATTGAATACAGGATTATTTCAAAATCCGGAGCGATAAATTGGGTTAGAAATAAAATAAGAAAAATCGAAAATGAAGATGGTACACTAAATAATATTCTTGGAATTGTAGAAAATATATCATCAACTATTATTCAAAGAGATGAATTAAAAAAGAAAATTGATGAGCTGCAAAAGCTTAATAAAACTAAAGATAAATTTATTTCTATAATTTCTCATGATCTTAAATCTCCATTTACTTCAATAGTTGGATTTACAGAATTAGCATTAACTGATTCAACTCTTTCTGCTGATGAAATGCGTGAATATATGGGCCACATAAAAGATGCCTCTATGCACACATTGGATTTAGTAAATAGTCTACTTGATTGGACAAGACTTCAAACCGGCAGATTAGCAATAAAGCCCGTAACCGTTAATGCAAATTATTTGGTCAGAAAAACTACGGAAATATTAAAAGGTTTTGCTGCACAAAAGGGGATTGAATTAATTGTCGATATTGACGAAAGTATTTTTGTTCAAGCCGATGAAGGAATTTTAACACAAGTTTTTAACAACTTAGTTTCAAACTCATTAAAGTTTACGCCCAAAGATGGCGCAATCAGTATTTTAGCTAAGAGACTAGAAGATCAGCAGAAAGTTGAATTTACTGTTAAAGATACTGGAGTTGGAATTGATGAAGAAGATATTAAAAAACTTTTTGTGGTTGAAGAAAAATTTACAACATTGGGAACAGAAGGAGAGCGCGGAACAGGTTTAGGTTTAAGTTTAGTTAAAGAAATAATTGAAAAGCATAATGGAAAAATTTATGTAAAAAGTGTAGTTGGAGAAGGCACAGAATTTATTTTCACAATACCTATTTCAACTCCGGCAATATTGGTGATTGATGATAAACAAACTGAAAGAATAATTTACTCAAAATTGGTTGAAGGTTTTACTGAAGGAATTACAATTTATACGGCTACAGATTTTGAAAAAGCGAAAATGATTATCAAAGAAAAAATGCCGATGCTTGTAATTTCTGAAAGTAAAATAAATGATGTAAAAGCGTCAGAGTTTTATAAGTCTATAAGAGAAACACAAGCCAAATATAAACCGTCTTACTTTATTTTAACACGACATATTTCTGAAGAAGAAAAAGCTAATTGCAGAAAAGCCGGTATTGATGAAATTCAACTTAAACCAATTGAAATAAAGTTGCTAAAGAAAATTCTTGATGAATTAGTTCTGGGAATAGAGCAATAAGAGTTTTTTTTCAATAAACTAAATATTGGATGTTTGAAGATTCCAGTCTCTCACGGAAAACCATTAAAACTTGCCTAGCTGCAGGCAGAAATGAATGACACAAGCATTTTTTATTTCTGCTTAAGTACAATTCCAGTTGAAGGATTAAGCGTTATTGTTCCATTTATAGATTTCACCTTTTCAGACCCAACTGAGTTTTCGTCTGCTAAAATTTCCCACCAGCCAGAAGGCAATTCAACCTCTTGAGAAATTGAAGGATTAGCATTAAATGCAACATAATAATTTTTATTTTTGTGTTTTATATTATAGGCCAATGCAAATTCATTTTTCTTAAAATTCTGGAATGAATAATTGTTATAATCAGCTTTGCTAAAAACATCATGAGTCTTGCGGAGTTTAATCAATCCTTTATAGTAATCAACAAGTTCTCTGTTAAGTTCTGCATGTTGAAAATTTAGATAATTTGTGTTGTTATCTTTGTTATAAGAATTATGGTCAATTGTCCCGGCTTCAGTTTCTTCAACAAACTCAGTTGGCTCAATAACTTTAGACCGCGCAAATTCTTGTCCTTCATGAATCATAGTTATGCCTTGAGAGGTAAATAAAAATAAGGCTGCTAACTTATGCATTTTTAATTCTTCATGATTAAGATGAACATTATGGTTTAAATTTGTTATAACTTCTTCTTTTTTTAACTTTCCCAATTCCAAGTCGGATAAAATCACCAAGAGTATAACCATCATGCGATTCTAAATAATTTACAGAATGTTCCGGTTCTTGAAAAAGCCCAAATTCTTCATTGATTAAAGTCCCTCTAATATAACTTTTAATTCTATCCGGGCTATTATTTCCGTGCCACTTACCAAAGATCCAGCCCAAACCATTAAATGGGTTTTCACCTTTTACACCATTTCTTATTTGATCATTCCAGCTTCCCCATTCGCGTAAAGAAAATCCCATTGGATCGTAACCGCCGCCCCAAGGTTCGCAAACAAAAACTACACTCGGATTTATTTTTTTAGCTTCTCTTATTATTGCTTCAATGGTTTCCCAATCAATTAACTTTCCCAAATCAAATCTAAAACCATCAACATGATATTCTTTCATCCAATAAATTATACTATCTATAATTAACTTTCTCAGCATTGGTCTTTCAGTTTTAAGATCATTTCCGCAATAACTTTCAGAAATAAAGTTGTCTTTATCATCTAATCTAAAATAATAGTCTTTATCAATCTCTTTTAAATTCCCAATTTCATACTCAGAAAGATGATTGTAAACAACATCCATAAGAACAGCAATATTATTTTTATGGAAAGCCTTAACCATATCTTTGAATTGATTTACTTGCTCGCCGCTTTCACCAAGCCACATTCCTTTTCTTAAAGTTCCAATATTTTCTGCATAATATGCCGCTGGTGCAAAAAAGTTTGAGGTCATATATCCCCAATGATTTCTTTCATAGGGATTCCAAGTATTAAATTTTCCGTTTAAGGAATCATTAAAAGGAATTTCCATATAACCATATTCTTGAGAAGGGAGAAGTTCAACAGTATTTACTCCAAGTGATTTAATGTAGTTAATTCCGCCTGTTGTATTTTTTTCAACTAATCCTTTATAAGTTCCTGGAAAATTTGAGCCGGATGATTTGTGAGAAGTTAAATCTCTAACGTGCATTTCATAAATAATTAATTCCCTCCAATCGCGCTGGATCCATTTATCGTTTTCCCAATCATAATTTTGATTATATACAATAGATTTTCTTGGATTTAAATAATCAGTAAACGTTGCAACTGCTTTAGCATAAGGATCAACACACAAAACAGGAGGAATGTTATTCTCTAAATCTTCTTTTGATGAAACTTTGTAGCCGTAAAATTTATTAGTTAAATCTTCACTTATAGAAACTTCCCAAACTCCGTCTTCATCTCGGTACATTTTAAAATCTTTTGAATTTGTATCTGTCACTTTATCAAAAAGATGAAGATTAACTTCTTTTGCATTTGGCGCAAACATTCTAAATACCGTTAAACTATCAGTTACAATAGCGCCTAATTCTTTTGATGAATACAAACTATTTAATTTTTGCTGAGACAATTTATGCTGTGAAGTATCTGCAGAGATAACTTCTTTATTTTCTGAAATAAACAAGGTAAAACCCTCTATATTGATTTTAGAAATTAGTAGAACAATTGCCACCAAGGCAAATATTTTAATATGCTTTTTCATTTATATTATCGTAATAGTTGGTTAAAAATTAACTAAAAGATTTGAGCCTTACAAGGTTAAGTAAGGCTTAAAATCTAAGAATAGCGGTTTTATTCATCAACGGGATTTATATTTGAGGGAATACCTTTAATTTCAAACTCAACGCTTTCATTAAAAATATTGTCATTTTCCAGCAATAAAATTCTTAATCTGTAATGATTTGAGCTTATAATCTCGGTGGGAATTTCCCAATCGTAATATCCATCATTTTCTGTTGAAGGAACAATAGTGCTTATTTTTTCTGATTTTTTGTACAAATCCAGTTTTACAAAGTTTAAGTTATCTGTTATTGACCATTTGATTCTATAGGTTTTACCACTTTCCCAAATTACTCTTTCATAAGGATTTTGTATTGGCTTTATTGAAAGTACTGTGGACTGTTCTTCTTGTATTTCTTCATCACTTGGGGTAGTGATCGCATCTCTACAAGAAATGGAAATTAAGGAGAATAGGATTAATGTGGCAAAATATTGTAAACTTTTTTTTTTCATAATGAACCTCATGTCAAATTTTATTTTTTTAAAATAAAAATAATATGTAAAGAAGGAAAGTAAGAATAATTTTTTAATATATAATTCTAAAAGAAATCCGGGACCACATTCTCCATCACAACTGCAAGTTTTAAAATTTTTGTTTTATTCAATTCGGGCATTTCTATGTAAACAATGTAAATTCCGCTTGCAATCCAAAAGTTCTTATTGTTTGTTAAATTCCATTCTAAAAATTGTGATTCATCATTTTTTTCAATCTTTTTAATTAATTGTCCCGCTAAATTAAAAATTCTTAATCTCGCATTATTGGGCAAATGATTAAAAGTAACAAATTTATCAAATTGATGAACTTCATTTACTTGAGTTCCATAGTAAGGATTTGGGAAAACATTAATTTCATCAACTTGCTGTTTGGCTATCTCTGTATTGCCAATTACAGCTCCCGGAGAAATAAAGGTAAAATTATCGCTTTTTGTTGGAGGCGTTTTGGTTGTGTCAAAAACTTCCGGTGTTATTTCTAAACCATAAACGTAATTTGGAACAACAATGCCCAAGGAATCTTTCACAACTACTTTTTGATTTACTAAAATTGTGCTTTCGTTACTGTTTAACAAACTCCATGTTAGATTTTTCCAAGTTGCAGAATTATTTAATTCAATTTTATATTCGCCCGCTTTTAGTTTGGTTGGATCAATAATAATTACATTAAAATATAAATTATGATAATCACGAATTACTTCTAAATAATCACCATATTTTCCCTCATAAGAATTCCCGGGCTTTGGTAATTGCGGAGTTGCGGTAATTCCAAAATACTCTGTTTCAACAACTTGCGGAAGAAGACTAAAATTATTGTATAAAAAATATGCCGAGATTCCGAAATAATATTTCGTTCCGTTGTTAAGTTGTGTTTCCGGGTTTAAATAATTTTTCTTAATTGAAATGTGTCTTTTAATTCCAGAGTCACTCCCAAGTTTAACAACTTTTATCGGCGATTCTGTGTTGCCATCAAAATCTAGGATTGGAGTTGTAATTTTTTTAATTCCATCAATAATATCATAAGTTGCAATTTCTTTAGCTTCATATTGATGATAACGGTCATTTGGGAATTGATAGATTGTGTACCCTTGAAATTTAAATTTAGAATTTTCTTGAGATTCTATTTTACTGATATTTTCATCATCAAACCAAGTTAAAACAATTTCTTCATCTAACTCAATTGCTTTTACTTTTGGCGGAACTAAACTTGAAAAATTATCTCCGTAAAAATTAAAATCATAAAATTCTTGTGCTAAATTGGTATATGATTTTAATAAAGTCACAGCTTCTAATCTATCTGTTTCAACATCACCGCCCGCTGCAATTTGAGCAATTATTACTTCTTGCGTATCTCCGGGAGCCATTGTAAATGGACCGGAAGAAATTATAAATCTTCTATCAGCAGGTCCGTACTTGTCAACTCCCTCAAACCACCCGGTCTTTTGAACCGGATCACCGGGAACTGAAAATTTAGTAACATTATTATTTATTGGATCAAAAAAATCATTGCCAAAAGAATCAAACCCTTTTTGAAAATTATAGGTGTCCAATGTTCCTTCATAATTTCCTAACCAAGCATCATCAAAACCAGTGCCATAATTTTTTAATAGTCTTAAAAAAGATGTCATTGGTAAATTCTTTTTCCCGGAAATTAGTTCTCCATTAAAATATGCTTTATCGCTGGAAGCGCCTTCTACAATGGGTCCTGAAGAAATTTAAACCAATTGTCGGTGTATTTTTCCATAAACATAATCTGACTCAAATCCGTTGTAAGCATAAGCCAAGCTTAAAGTTGTATCGCAGCCAACATAATCGTCGCTAGCATCTCCAACGTCTGGATCGCACCAGATTGATAAATATGTCCGTCTTCAAAAGTATTTTTGCTTTTGTTTATTAGAACATATTTTTTGAACAACATATTATCTAGAGCTTGAAAATCCTTATATCCCCAAACTGTTACTTGCATTTCAACGCCCATTGTTGTTGAGCCATAAAGTTCTTTTGCAACATTTGAATCTAAATCATTTGCTACATACCACAAAGTTTGAGCTGCACCAGGCACTCCTGGAACATCAACTTCAGGATTGTAAATTCCATCATTATCTGTATCAAAATAGGGTGCTCCAAATTTTGCAGGCCACTCATTCCAATCTTTTTTATATTGATTGTAAATTTCTTGGATAGATTTATTTTCGTCAGAGCTTTCAACTGATAGATCACCCGACTTATAATCCGGTCTAACTCTGTAAACTCTAACACTTTCTTCATCCGGATTTTGAGCAGCTCCATTTTCTAAAATTCTTCCGCCGAGCAAACCTTGTGTATAAGTTGAACCGCCGACTTGAACTTTACCATTAATTTTTGCGCCCCAGAGAAATCCGGATTGAAACATAACCGCTTTGTTTGAACCTTTAGGATAAACTAAACCGGAATTTCCGTTTGGGTCAATATCAGTCTTTCCATTATTATAAATGAAAGTGGAAATATTATTGATATTAAACTTGAGCGTACTTTGGTGTATAATTTCTCTTGTTTAATGTTTTTTAGTTTCATTGTTGGCGGCATAAAAATGTTGGGAGAATATTAAAATTAGAAAAGCTGCGGATGTGAAAATTTTACCTTTCATATTTATTCCAAAGAGATTGGAGAATTAAATAAGACTAATATCTCTTAAAGTAATTTATAGCAGCATAAAAAACAATACAATTCTTTAGTAGCATTTTTAAATGATATAAATCACTAATGGAAAGAGACTAAATCGAAGTAAAAAAAAGCAGAAATAATTATTGCTATTTCAAAAGCATCATTTTCTTAACTTGTACAAAATTACCAGAGCTTAATTTATAATAGTAAACACCATTAGAAAAATTACTGGCATCAAATTGTACTTCATAATTTCCCGGAGATTTAATTTCATTAACTAAAGTGGTTATTTCATTTCCAAGAACATCATACACTTTTAAAAGTACTGTTCGTAATTTGTCATTTGCTGAAGAGGGGATTGTAAATTTAATTAGTGTGCTTGGATTGAAGGGGTTTGGATAGTTTTGATAAAGTTGAAATTGTTCAGTCAAATTATTTTCATTAACAGAAGTTGTTGTATTTTCAATGTCTCTTAAAATCCAAATTTCCGGATCAACTTCAAGTGAATTTGGTTGACCTAAAACAATAAAATCAAAATTCTGAATTTGTTGGTCATTAAAAATTGGTAAAGTTGTATCGCCTAATGTTGTATTAACTCTAATGTCAATAGGCATTGTAAAAAAAGTTGGATTTGAATTTTGTCTTTGATTCAAATTCAATTGAATTGAGAATTGGTTATTTCCCAAATCCTTAAAACCCCAGTTATAAGAATAGTTGGGATAGTTTTCTCCATAAATCCATTCGTTGAAGAAATAATCTAAATCCATTTGGGAAACAGCTTCGCAAACATTTTTAAAATCTTCTGTAGTTGCAACATTATATGCCAAACTTGGTGAAGCTAAATATGTTTTTAAACTATTAAAAAAGTTTTCATCTCCAACAACTTTGCGCAGCATATGTAAAACAGTTGCTCCTTTGGAATAGCTTCTTGCGCCATTAAAAATCTCTCCAATACTATTTATATTCTGCACATAAATTGATCCGACCGCACCTTTTGCTGTCCACCATTTATCCGAGCTTCCCATTTCATTTTGAATATAATTATGATAGGCAACTTTTCCATAAGCAGCTTCAACAAAAAGAGCCTCGGAGTATGTTGCAAAACCTTCATTTAGCCAAATATTTTGCCAATCTTTACAAGTAATTTTATCGCCAAACCATTGATGCGCAAGCTCGTGAGCAACAATTGATTCTCCAAAACTTCCCATTGAAGAAATTGTTTGATGTTCCATTCCGCCGCCCCAGCCAAATTCTGCATGTCCGTATTTTTCTGTTAAGAATGGATAAGGTCCAAATAGATTTGAAAAAACTTGAAGCATTTGAGTGGTTTTATCTAAATTTAATTTTCTTTGATCATCAAGATTTTCCGGATAATTATAATGGGCAACCGGCATAAATTTATTTGGTTCGTACTCAAATTGTTTTTCGTAGAGAGTGTAATTTGTCATTGCAAGAGAAATTAAATAATGTGCAATTGGATAACTATTCTTCCACTTATAAGTTTTTGTCCCATCTCCATTATTAATTTCTGCAATTAAGTTTCCGTTTGAAACAGTTACAAAGAATTCATCAGCAGTAACCCAAACTTCAGAAGAGTCTGCCTTATCAGCGGGAGTATCTTTGCAAGGCCACCAATCGCTTGCACCATAAGGTTCACTTAAAGTCCAAATTGCCGGGTCTCCATTGTGATCATTAAATTCAAAACTACCAAAACCAGAACTGCCAGGAGTTCCATTGTAAGCAATATCAATGGAGAATATTTCATTTTCATTATAAGGTTTATCTAGTGTGATCGTAATTATATTATTTGAAAAAGTGTAACTCAAATCATTTCCGTTTAGCTTAGCAGAACTAATATTAAAATGATTTTGAAGATCGAAGAAAACAGTTGTTAAATTATTTATTTTACTAGCTGCATCAATTTTTACAATACCACCAATAGTTTGATCATCATAAGAAATGTTAAGATTAAGTTTGTAGAATTTTACATCAATGTTATTATCACCTGGATAATTTATTTCTGCTGCTTTTTCTAATTTTTGGAAATGCTTAATCTTAGAAGTAGAACACTCGTTTATTCTGGGTTGTGCAAATAAACACGTTGAAAATAAAGCAAAAAAAATGGAAAGATACTTCTTCATTGGTTATCTCAGTTATTATTCAAAGCTAATTTACAAATTAAGGTTTATAGAAGAAATGCAATAATAGAGTGATAAAAAAAATCCCCAATACAAGTTTGTATTGAGGATTTTTAAAAGTAGTGAAAAACTTTTTACATGAGCAAGCTTAATAAAATACCAGCTGCAACAGCGGAACCAATAACACCGGCTACGTTAGGAGCCATTGCGTGCATTAATAAGTAATTAGAAGGATCTTCTTTGATTCCCATTAACTGAACAACTCTTGCACTATCGGGAACTGCAGAAACCCCGGCGGCTCCAATCATTGGATTTAATTTGTTTCCTTCTTTCAAAAATAAATTCATAAACTTGGCAAATAAAACTCCGCCGGCAGTTGCAATCATAAATGAAATTGCACCTAGCACAAATATTAAAATTGAAGCAGGAGTTAAAAATGTTGTTGCCTGTGTTGAAGCACCAACTGTTAAGCCAAGTAAAATAGTAACTATATCAATTAAAGGTTTGCTTGCAGTATCTGCTAATCTTTTTGTTACACCAGATTCTTTTAATAAATTTCCAAAAAATAACATTCCCAATAATGGTAATCCTCCAGGAGAAATAAATGTTGTTAGTAAAAGCCCGGCAATTGGGAAAATAATCTTTTCAGTTTTAGAAACCGATCTTGGTGGTTTCATTTTAATGGTACGTTCTTTATGGCTGGTTAATAATTTTATTATTGGTGGCTGGATTACGGGAACCAAAGCCATGTAAGAATAAGCCGCAATTGCAATTGCACCCAATAATTGCGGGGCTAATTTTGATGAAAGAAATATTGCAGTTGGACCATCTGCACCGCCAATAATACCAATAGCAGCAGCTTGCTGAGGATTAAACCCAAGAGTTATAGCGGCAATATAAGTGAAGAAAATACCCAATTGAGCTGCTGCGCCTAACAATACTAATTTCGGATTTGAAACTAAGGCAGAAAAATCCGTCATTGCTCCAATGCCAAGAAAAATTAAAGGCGGATAAATTCCTTTCATAACTCCAAAATAAAGAAGATTTAAAACACTTCCTTCTTCATAAATACCTAATTGTAAACCAACTCCTTCAAAGAAAGGAATATTACCAACTAAAATTCCAAAGCCGATTGGCACTAATAATAGAGGTTCGTATTCTTTTGCAATACCGAGGTAGATAAAGAATGAGCCCACGGCAAGCATAACTAAATGACCAACTGTTACATTTGCAAAACCGGTATATTGAAAGAACTGAAAAAAACCATGCATTAATTGTTCAATAAATTCCATTTACTCAACTCCCAATTTCAACTAAAAGATCACCTTCTAAAACCGAATCGCCAACCTTAACTTTTATGTCTGCTATCTTTCCGCTTTTATCAGCTTTAATATTATTTTCCATTTTCATTGCTTCCATTACTAACAAAGTATCACCGACTTTTACATCATCACCAACCTTAACGCTTAAAGTCAAAATAGTTCCTGGTAGTGGAGCTTTAACACCTCCAGTTCCTTTTCTTTCGGTAGGTTTTGAAGTTCTTGCTTTGTCAGAATCTCCTGTTGGAACTACTTGCGCCCTAACTAATTTGGGAGTTTTAGTTGTTTTAATTTCTTTATGAATTTCAACTTCATATTTACTTCCGTTTACTTCTATTTCAGCAATGTTGTCTTCCATGTTTTGAAGTTCAACATCATACTTATTGCCTCTAATTGTAAAACTGAATTTTTTCATTTTAAATTTTCCTTAATACTTTGGGTTTTGTCTTAAACCGTAAAGTTTTGAATTCCACGGTGAGTAAGAGCTCTGTACTTTTTTAATTGTAATTACAGTATTCTCAAAATCATGTGCTTCCTGAAAATCTAACAAGATAGCCATTGATATTGCGGCAATTGTTTCTCCCGAGATTCCTAAATCATCATCTGCAGGAGTTTGTTTGCCGGCTTTTTGTAATTTCTTTTTCAGATTTAGATTTAACAACTTAGCTAAGTTAAAAAAGACGATGTACAATAAGAGCAAGGATAAGAATACAATTGAATAACCAAGTACGGTTAAAACCACATCACTAGAACCTAAATTTGAGAGGTTAAAACCTAAATGACTAAACACATCATCTTGTGCCGCCGCAGTACTGAGCGTATCTTGAATAACTTTTGTTGTATCTGAACTTATATTTTGTAAAAACATTTTTTATCCAAATTAAAGTGGTAAGTTTGAGTGTTTTTTAGGCGGATTTACATCCTTTTTAGTTGCCAGCATTTGTAAAGCTCTAATAACTCTAAAACGAGTATTTCTCGGTTCAATAACATCATCAATGTAACCATACTTTGCTGCTACATATGGATTAGCAAATTTATCTTTATACTCTTTTTCTTTTTGTTTTAAGAATTGTGCTTTTTCTTCAGGATTTTCAATTGCGTTTGCTTCTCTTGCATGGAGAACTTCTATTGCTCCTTTGGGTCCCATTACTGCAATTTCAGCACCTGGCCAAGCATAGTTAATATCTCCGCGTAAATGTTTTGAACTCATTACATCATAAGCTCCACCGTACGCTTTACGCAAAATTATAGTAATTTTTGGAACTGTTGCTTCACCATAAGCAAAAAGTAATTTTGCTCCATGAATAATTATTCCACCATACTCCTGAGCAGTACCTGGCAAGAAGCCGGGCACATCAACTAATGTTACAACCGGAATATTAAAAGCATCGCAGAATCGCACAAATCTTGCAGCTTTTCTTGATGCATTAATATCTAAAACTCCCGCTAAATAGTTTGGCTGATTTGCAACGATTCCAACAGGAGCTCCGTTAAATTTAGCATAGCCTGTAACAATGTTTGGCGCATAATGTCTTTGCACTTCTAAAAATTCAGAGTTATCAACAATAGAAAAAATAACATCTTTAACATCATAAGGTTTATTTGGGTTATCCGGAATTATCTCATTTAAGGAATCATCCAATCTATCTATTGGATCATCGCATACTGTTTTGGGTGGATCTTCCATATTATTTTGTGGAAGATATGTTAAAAGTTTTCTAATAATTTGGATTCCCTCTTCTTCATTATCTGCGGCAAAATGTGCAACACCTGATTTTGAAGTATGAACAGAAGCTCCACCAAGTTCTTCATCAGTTACAATTTCATTGGTTACAGTTTTTACAACTTTAGGTCCGGTAACAAACATATAGCTTGTGCCTTTACTCATAATTGTAAAATCTGTAAGCGCTGGTGAATAAACCGCTCCGCCAGCACAAGGGCCAAATATTGCTGAAATTTGAGGAATAACTCCGGAAGCCATAATATTTCGTTGGAAAATATCAGCATAGCCGCCAAGACTTTTTACACCTTCTTGAATTCTGGCGCCGCCGCTGTCATTTATTCCAATAACCGGAGCACCGACTTTCATTGCTTTATCCATCACTTTACAAATCTTTTGAGCATACATTTCTGAAAGCGATCCGCCGAAAACTGTAAAATCTTGAGAGAAGACATATACCAATCTTCCATCAATTGTTCCATAACCCGTAACAACACCATCAGATAAGTATACTTGCTTTTCAAGTCCAAAATCAACGGTTCTATGAGAAACAAACATATCAAATTCCTCAAAAGAGCCATCATCTAAAAGCATCTCAATTCTTTCTCTTGCCGTGTATTTACCTTTTTGATGTTGAGCTTCAATACGTTTTTCACCGCCGCCCAATCGCGCTTTTTCGCGCTTTTCCATCAGTTGTTTAATATCATCTTGAATTGCCATTTTTTCTCCTTAAAAAAACATTTTATCTTTTATTTTAATTAAAACTTAATTGCTTACTTTGATTTATCTTCACAAAATTCTGTTAAAACTCCGTTAGTAGATTTGGGATGCAGGAAAGCAATGTTCAAGCCTTCTGCACCTTTTCTTGGCTTTTCATCAATTAATCTAATTCCCTTGCTGTTTGCTTCATCCAATGCATTTTCAATATTTTTAACATGAAAAGCTAAATGATGAATTCCTTCACCTTTCTTTTCAATAAATTTTCCAATTGGTCCGTCTTCTTGTGTAGATTCTAAAAGTTCTATTTTTGTTTGTCCAACTTTGAAGAAAGCTGTTTTAACTTTTTGATCTGTAACTTCCTCAATTGAATAACATTTCAATCCCAAAACATCTTCATAATACTTAATTGATTCATCAAGATTTTTAACAGCTATTCCAATATGTTCAATGTGTG
>JACKAB010000008.1 GCA_020635285.1 Ignavibacteriales bacterium
TTCCAATTTAGTTTTCTAAAAGAAGGGAAGTTATGGAAATAAAAATATTAATTGCAGATGATGAAAAAGGAATTCGCGATTCACTGCAGATGATTTTAAATGAAGAAGGTTTTGCAACAACAGTAGTCTCCGATGGACTGCTTGCCTTAGAAGAAATTAAAAAGAATGAATATCAATTGGTTATTTCTGATATAAAAATGCCTGGGTTAGATGGAATTGAACTCTTGGAAAAGTGCGCAAAAATTTCTCCCGAAACATATTTTATTGTAATGACAGCTTATGCATCAGTTGAAACCGCGGTTAGCGCATTACGTAATGGCGCATATGACTATTTATTAAAACCAGTTGAGTTTGATGATCTTTTACATAAAATAAAAAGATTACTGGATTACAAAAAATTATCTGATGAAAATAAATTTTTACGACAAAAAATATCTGCAACTGCCGATTTTGAAAATATTATCGGTAATAGCGAACCGATGAAAAAAGTATTTAACATTATTTCTCAAGTTGCACCTACAAATACAAATATATTTATTTCTGGTAAGAGCGGTACAGGAAAAGAATTAGTAGCAAAAGCAATTCACTATCATAGCAAGAGAAAAGATAAAATATTTTTGCCAATAAACTGCGGTGCAATTTCTGAAAATCTAATTGAGAGCGAATTATTTGGACATAGAAAAGGTTCCTTTACGGGGGCAGTTGGAGATAAAGACGGCTTATTCAAAGTTGCCGATGGAGGCACTTTATTTTTGGATGAAATAGCTGATCTGCCTTTAAATTTACAAGTTAAACTTTTACGAGCCATTGAAGACAAAGAATTTCTGCCGGTTGGAGGTGTTAAATCGGTTAAAACAGATGTTAGAATTATAGCCGCAACAAATCAAGATATTTATGAAAAAACAAAATCCGGTGATTTTAGAGAAGATTTATATTATAGACTAAATGTTGTAGAAATTAAATTACCTTCTTTAAATGAGAGAAGAGAAGATATTCCGCTTTTAGTAAATCATTTTGTGGAAAAGTATTGCAAAGAAATGGGTAAGCCAGTTTTAGGTGTAACTAATGACTCAATTAAAAAATTAATTAATTATGATTGGCGAGGCGGAGTTAGAGAACTTGAAAATATTATAGAAAGAGCGATAATATTTTCAGCAGGAGATAAAATTGAAGTAAATGATCTTGCTGATAATGTAAATCAATCAATCAGTATTGGTAATATGCCCGAATCTATAAAAGAAGCATCTTTAATTTTTGAGAAAGAACATATAAAAAGAATAATAAAAAAATATGACAACAATAAAGAAGAAGCGGCAACAGCTTTAGAGATTGGATTATCGTCACTATATAGAAAAATGGAATTGCTGGATATTCCGACTAGACCAATGAAAGAATAAAAAAAAGATTTAATAAAGTATTATCTTTATGTCTAAATAATTTTAAATTTATTTTACTAGAAATCATTAAATGAAATCAACCTTTAATACCATATTAAACGATCATCTAATTCCAAACGAAAATATCTTTTTTGCATCTTGGAGTTATGAAGGAAAATTTAAATGCACTGATGCATTTGAATTGAAAATAGGCTATACAAAGGATGAAATTTCCAAACTTCCATACAAACATCATTCCCTTATAGAAAGTGATTCAGAAGAAGAAATTTATAATAGTTTAGTCGAGTTTCAATCTAATAATAATTCTAGTGATATTTCAAAAATATACAAATTAATTTCAAAAAGTGAAAAACCAATTTGGCTTAAGGAAATTATTTTTATCAATAGAAATAACGGAAGTGAAATATTTTCAAGTATTATAGTTGATATTACCGATGTTAAGCAAAAAGAAATTAACTTGAATGAAATAATTCAGAGAAAAACTGAGCAGAATAATTCAAAAGACAAACTAATTTCTATTATTTCGCATGACCTACGAGCTCCATTTACAAGTTTGTTGGGATTTTCCGAAATATTATTAAATGAGCCGGAACTGCCGAATGAAGAACGGGTTGAATATTTAAAATATATTCATGATGCTTCGGAACTACAGCTCCAAATGGTAAATCATTTATTGGATTGGACTAGATTTCAAACGGGTACAATGAGATTTGAACCACAGCGAATAGAGATAAGAGATGTTATTCAAAATTGTATTTCAGTTCTTACAGGCGCTGCAATGAGAAAGAATATTGAGATAAAAGTTGATGGCGGGAAAGGGATTTTTGTAAATGTAGATGAAAAATTAATTAGTCAGGCTGTAACGAATTTATTAAGTAATGCAGTTAAGTTTACTCCAAGTGGAAAAAATATAGAAGTAATAATTAGCAATTATAAAAATGATATGGTTGAAGTTACTGTTAAAGATGAAGGGCTTGGAATTTCTGAAAGTAACCAGTCAAAACTATTTAAAGTTGAGACAAAATTTTCGCAAACCGGAACAGCAGGAGAAAAGGGAACTGGCTTAGGTTTAACCCTAGTTAAAGAAATTATTGAGAAACATTCTGGAAAAATTTGGTTTTACTCTGAGTTGAAAAAGGGAAGCGAATTTCATTTTACAATTCCCAAATCAGAAAATACTCTTTTAATTATTGAAGAGCATAAAGATCTTCAAAAAGAGTATACAAAAGTACTAAAAGAACAATTTCCATCATTTGCAATTGATTTTGCAAAAACTGGATTTGAAGCCTTGAATTATTTGCTTGAAAAAACTCCTTCGGTTATTATCACTTACCACAATATGTCCTTAATGAGCGGTGTTCAACTTGTTTCATCCTTAAGAAAAAAAGATCAGCATAATAAAGTAGAAGTAATTGTTTTAGTAGATAAAATTACAGACGAAGAAAAGTTAGAATACAAAAAATATAAGGTTACAAATTTTGTTAATTTTAATTCTTCCCCAATAGAAATTGCCGAAGTACTAAATAGTTTAATATCCTAATCCCACTCACAATTGTAATATTTTATATATTTAAAAGTGTAAATTTTTTAATCAATCGGAAGGAAATATAATTGGAAAATTCTGAAATTTCAGATAACCGACATTGGTATGCACTTTATTCAAAACCCCGTCATGAATTCAAAGCCGAAATTCAGTTGCAAAACGCTGGAATTGAATATTACTTGCCCAAAATTACAAGAATAAAACAATGGAGTGATAGAAAGAAAAAAGTAGTAGAACCTTTATTCAGTGGTTATATTTTTATTAGAGGTAATGAAAAAGATAGATTAACAGCACTTGAACAGTATGCAATTGTCCGAACAATATTTTTCAAAGGTCAGCCCGCAATTGTGCCAGATTGGCAAATTGAAAATCTGCAAAAAATGTTAGAAAAAGGTGAGGATATATCTGTTTCTGATAAAATCGCAGTAGGTAGTAAGGTTAAAATTATATCCGGTCCATTTAAAGATGTTGAAGGAATTGTTTATGAGAATAAAAATCAAGAAAAAATGCTTGCAATTACTATTGATCTTTTAAGAAGAAGTGTGATTGTTAGAATTCCGGCAGATAGTATAATTGAGCAAAAATAAAATGGATTTGAAATGAATAATCAGTCAAAATTGGCAAACTTAAAAACTAAAGATAAAATTGAACACTTTTTACTTTTAACAAACTTTGCAGTTAAAACCACAAAAGCCGGAAAGGAATTTTTAGACTTAGAATTGCGAGATGAAAGTGTTTCTCTTAATGCAAAAATGTGGGATAATTTTCAATCGTTTATAAATGATGCAAAGTCCGGCTCAGTAGTAAAAGTATTGGGCATGATGGACGAGTTTAATAATGTTCCGCAAATTAAAATTGAGAAAATTAGAAGCACAAATGAAAAAGATGAAATTACACCTGAAGACTTTTTGCCCAAATCTGAAAGACCTTTAGCCGAAATGAAGGATGAATTGGAGCTTTATATTAATTCAATTCAATCGAAAAATTTAAAGCAGCTAATTCAAAATATTTTTACAGAATCGAACTTTAATAAATATATAAAAGCACCGGCTGGAAAAGCTTGGCATCATGCATACATTGGCGGATTACTTGAGCATACTTTAGAAATTATTAAAATTTGCGATTTAATGTGCAGAATTCATCCGGATGTAAATAAAGATTTATTGTTGACCGGAGCAATACTCCATGATTTTGGCAAAATTGAAGAACTTGATTTCTCAGGCGGATTTGATTATACAGATAAAGGAAAATTATTAGGCCACATTGTAATTATTGCAAACATAATTGAGAGAGAAGCTAATAAAATCAAGGGTTTAACGGAAGAAATTAAAAATCAATTAATTCATCTTGTGTTAAGTCACCAAGGAAGGTTAGAATATGCTTCTCCTGTAACTCCAAAAACTGTGGAAGCAATTATTCTTTATCACGCTGATGAATTAAGTGCAAAAACAAATGCTTACAAGAGCGCCATTGCTGCTGAAAAAGATACAGGCAATATTTGGACAAGATATTTGCCTCTTGCAGAAACATCTTTATTTATAACTGGTAATGCAGAAAAGAAGAGAAGATTTCAAAGAGACTCTTTTCTAAATCATTTACGAGTTGAATATGGAATTTAAGCCCGATTTTATTGATAGACTAAAAAAAGCCAAATCACTTTTTTTTTTACTGGCGCAGGAATTTCTGCTGAAAGCGGAATAGCGACTTTTAGAGGAAAAGACGGATTGTGGAGTAAGTTAAAACCAGAAGAACTTGCAAGTTTCAGCGCCTTTATGAAAAATCCCGATATGGTTTGGGAATGGTACCAATACAGAAGAGAGATTGTCGAGAAAGCCAAGCCTAATAAGGGACATTTGGCAATTGCTGAGTTTGAAAAATTTTATGATGTAAATGTTGTAACTCAAAATGTAGATGATCTACATGCGAGAGCTGGCAGCACAAATATTGATGAACTTCATGGAAGTATTGTTAGAAATTTTGCGTTGATTGTAATACTTTTTATAATCACCAAGAATTTAAGTTTGATAAAAAAGTTCCACGTTGTGCAAAATGTAATGGAATGATTAGACCGGATGTTGTTTGGTTTGGAGAAAATTCCCAATGGAGAGCAAAAGGCCAAAGAACCTCTGCGATTGTTTAATGCTTTTCACTGCAAACGGCAAGAGAAATAAACATTGAAGGCTAAAGTTGATTATTCGATTTTGGGAAAGTGTGATATTTGATTTTAATTTTGGAACTTCATAGCGATAAAATTTATCAACATTTTTATCTTCTTAATCATTCATTTATGATTGATCTATACCAATCATTGCGATAAAGCAAGGAAATAAAATGGCGATTATTTAGCGAAAAGAGATAAACAATGATATAATTGAACCATCATTTCATGGTAAATATACTATCAATTAGTACTTTGATTATTCAATAGAAGTTTTCGAACAAGTCTGGTGAATATTCGGTTGGTCATTTTAGAAGAGAGATCTTTAAAATTGAATACCCTGCCAATCTTAAAATTCACACTCTTCTTTATTGGAAAAGAATTAAAGAACAAATTGAATGAAAAAAATTTTAATCAGAAATCGTTAAATTTTTGACTATAAATCAATTAAAGAAACTTCTTGAGGCCTCAGAAAAACATATCGCGGATTTTTTTTCGTATTCAATTAAAGAAACTTCTTCCTCCATTTATTTTTAGTAATATTAACTTTTATGTTAGTAATATTTGGCGGTAATTTTTCAGCTTTGATTTTGTTTAAAAAAATAATGGCAAAGATTTTCTGCTGTTGATTCAAAATCTACAATAACATGGGCAGAGTTCAAATTTTTTGAATTGCCTCTTTTAGTTCCAAATCTTTACTGCTAATAATTACTGAGTGATCTAACTCATCAACAAGCGGAGCAATAATTTCTTTTTACATCAAAGTAATCTAAAACCATTCCTTCTTCAGTTATGCCGCCGCTAAACTCAACAATTAATTTGTATGAATGTCCATGAAGATTATAACATTTGCCTTTGTGGCATTGTAATCTGTGGCCCATTTCCCATCTAAATTTTTTGCTATTTTCATACGCCTTTTTTATCCGGTTCCCAAATATGTTTATGTAATTGAATTTGAAATCTTACTGGTAGATTATCTTCCAAAATCCATTCTGATAAAGTTCTATACTCTAATTTGCCAAAAACTGTCGAAAAAATCACTTCACATTTTTTAATTAAATTATTTTCCTCAATTAATTTTTTAGACCAGTCATAATCTTCTCTATTTCCTATTACAAATTTTACTTCATCAATTGGTTTTAGAAATTTAATATTTTCATAATAATTTTTCTTTTCCATTTTACTGGAAGGGCATTTAAAATCTAAAATAGTTTTAACTCTTTTATCAACTTTTTCAATTGATAAACTTCCGCCAGTTTCTAACATTACTTCGTAATCATTATCACAAAGTTTTGTTAATAAATCAAAACATTCTTCTTGCATCAAAGGTTCGCCGCCAGTTACTTCAACTAAATTGCAATTATATTTTTTATTTCGGATAAAATTTCTTCAGCTGAAAAATCTTTACCATCATAAAAAGCATATTCAGTATCACAATAGCTGCATCTCAAATTGCAATATGTCAATCTGATAAAAATACAAGGCAGACCAGCTTTTGTTCCTTCGCCTTGAATGGAATAGAAAAAATTCGTTTATTTTAATCAATTTTACTCTTTCTAAAGATTTTAAATGCAAAAATAAGAAGAAAATAGGAGTTATAGAACATTTTAAAGTTGCAGAAGAAAAATAAATTTTCTAATTTACCTTTCTGAAAAAATTTTAAAAGGTTGGAAATGGCTAATCATAAATCAGCTAAAAAAAAGAGCAAAAACAAGTGAAAAAAGAAGAGTAAGAAACAAAGCTTCTTTATCAAAAGTTAAAACAGTGGTTAAAAATGTGCTAGATTCAAAAGATAAAGAATCTGCAGACGTTAAATTGAAAGAAGCGGTTTCATATTTAGATAGAATTGCAACTAAAGGCACAATTCATAAAAATAATGTTGCAAGAAAAAAAGCAAGATTAACAAAGTTTGTTAACACGTTAGCTAAATAATTTTTAGATTCTAGATTAAGATAAAGTTAAGCGATTTTGTAAAAGCAAAATCGCTTTTTTTTTTTATAAATCGTCAATTGCATCAATACCTTCAGGCATCGGAAGAAAGAATTTTATATCTTGAACTTTACCATCTTTTCTAATTAACTTATCTACTTTCTTTTAATAATGATCACGCTGTGTTCTATAAATAAGTCATCATCTATTATTGAACCAAAAATATAACTTGTTCCTTTAACTGTTACATTTTGCCAATTTTGTTGGAAAATCATCACTTCCAGTAATATTTACACTTGATTCAATTCTAGAGTTTTCTCCAATTGTAATGTTACCTTTTACAATATCATTCCAAAGAATTTCCACACCACTTTTTAATTCTAATTTTTGACCTGGAAAGCATGAGAGGTGAACATTTTCTCCAATTGTAATATTTTGTCCCAAAAAAAACATTTCCATCAACGTATACATTTTTTCTAAATTTAATATTATAATTTAGTTTCACACCTTCGCCAACGTAAACACCTTTACCAATTTTAATGTCTAAGGGATTGCCTTTTTTATCAGCTTGAATAATTTCTTTCATTACATCATCTGCAATAAAAAAGTCTTCAGGATCATCAATCTCAATTATATCTTTTATTTGTTCATAAACATTTTTTCTTGCAATAGCTTCCATTTCTTTCAGCACTGATTTATTATTAAATCCCATAATAACATGCTGCTGTTTTGCGCTAACTGCACTAACAGATAATTTGTTTTGATTGAACAAAGCAATTAAATCAGTAATATATATTTCACCTTGAACGTTATCGCTTTTAATTTTGTTTATTAATTTTACCAAATAATTAAATTTAAAAGCAAAACGCCTGAGTTAAATTCATTATTTTGATTAATTCTTCACGGGTATAACTATAATTTTTACCATTAAATTTTCTTACATAAGGTATCTTTTCATCCAAACTTAGTATGTCTTTATACTCAATAATTTCAATTACTTTACCGGCATCTGGTCCAGATGGTTTTCCACTATCATCAACTGGTTTTACTCTTATGATTCTTCCATAACTATTCTCGTAAGGGTTGCCTTCATACATTCCAGTTAAAACCATCATATCAGTTTTGGATTTTACAAATTCACGCTTAAACATTTTCATTGTTAAATCATCAATCAATCCCATATCGCCAGGAAGAATGTAAACAATACCTTTATATTTTTTTGGATTTATTTTCTTCAATGCAATTTGAACTGCGTGGCCAGTTCCATGCTGCTCTTCTTGAAATGCAAATAGGTTATTATTTTTATTCCCAATTACTTGAATAACATCTTCGGCTTTTATTCCAGTAACGATTATACTGTTAAATTTGGAAGCCCTTTTTGGCAAGCTTCGAAAACTCTTTGAACAGTTGGTTTTCCCCAAATTTTATGTAGCATTTTAGATGTTTGTGATTTTATCCTTTTTCCGTGACCGGCAGCTAATATAATAGCTGTTTCTGAAATTTTATAATTAAAATCTGATGAGTATTTGTTGATTAAATCTGTAACTACTTTTTTTTTTCTTTGTTGAGACATTCTTTCTCCAGAAGTTTTTTACGTAAGTTTTTAATTTTATGAGGGCTAATAAATAGGACTTGGTTTCTAATTCAAAATTTATTTAGTTTTTTATTTTCAATTGCTAGTGAAATTTCTCTAATTCTGTTATCAAACTTTTCAATTAAGTTCTGGTTTTACTATTTTCAGTTTTTCATAAATATCTAACGCTTCTTTATAATTCCCTTGTGATGCATAAATTTCTGCAAGTGTTTCTGTAACTATTGGTTTTACTTTTTTTAAGCTCGTTTATTTTGGGTTCGTCTGTTTCTTTATCTAAGAAATCGAAATCATTTTTTTTTTTGCGGAAATAGTTTTATCAATGATTGGATTATCTAAAATATTTTCACCAGTATTATCCATGGTTAGGTCAATGCCTTCTTTTTTCAATTTTATTTTTCTATTTCTTTAAGATAAAAATCAAATGTGCTTTTTTTCGTTTAAGAGATTATCGCCTTTAATAATATTTTCTTTAGCAAGTTCAAATTGATTTTATGGGCAAGGGCTATACAGTTAAGGAAATAAACCGTTGGATGATATGGATATTTATTTGCTGCAGTTTCTAATAATTTTAAAGCTCCCTCATAATTTTTATTATCAAGCTCTTTAGATGCTTCATATGTTATAAGTGGGGAATCTTTGTTAAACTCATAAACAAGAGCAAATTTATCCATTGTAAAATTTAGCTTTTTTCTCTAAAGTATGTTTGATTGACATAGCAGCAACTGATGAAAATCCCAAGAAAAACATTAAGTGGAACGGAAGAGCTGCAATTTCTAAAAAAAAATAGATAGAAGCGAAAACACCGATTAGACAGTACACTGCTAAAATAATTTCTACCATAACAGTTGAATTAATTTTATACAGTAAGCATTGTAAGTAGAATTTTAATTACTTCATCTGATTTTTGAACAATTTTAAATTTTGGAGTTCTAACAAATTCACTTTTTCTATTCATTAAACCTTCAAAAACCGCTCTGGAATTGTTAACTGCAAATCCCATACTTCCAGCCATAAAAATTGGGAAAAGCGTCATCATCCTTTTTCTCCAATCATTATAAACATCTTTTTGTGCATAAAGGTAAAATAAAAATGAACTAATAAATGCTAAAACAAAAACAGACATTATATTGAAAAATATTGTGTAAGGTCCACTATTTTTAATAAAGACTAACGGCACATTTAAAATTCCTGCAAAAAGTATAAATGGAAATACAATATTATTAGTCAAATGGAAAGTTGATTGCAGTTTAATTCTTAAAGGAATTTTAGAACGCCAAACTGATGGTAATATTTTTTTTGCAGTTTCAATTGCGCCTTTTGTCCACCTAAATTGTTGAGCTTTAAGGGCATTCATTTCTGCAGGAAGTTCAGCTGGAGTTGTAAAATCTCTTAAGTAGACAAATTTCCATCCTTTTAGTTGGGCTCTGTAACTTAAATCCAAATCTTCGGTAATTGTATCGTCTTGCCAGTTGCCAGCATTTTCAATACATTCTTTTCTCCAAACTCCACCAGTTCCATTAAAGTTTATAAAAAATCCAGCTCTATTTCTGATTGGCTGTTCCATTACAAAATGTCCGTTTAAAAGCCAAAGCCTGAATCTTAGTTAGAATGCTATAATCTTCGTTCAAATGTTCCCAACGAGATTGCACCATTCCAATTTTTGGATTTATGAAATAACCTAAAGTCTTTTTAAGAAAATCTGTAGAAGGAACAAAATCCGCATCAAAAATTGCAATAAGTTCTCCTGTTGCTTTTTGTAAACCTTCCTTAAGAGCACCGGCTTTATAACCCTTTCTATTTTCCCTTCTTATTTGGGTAATATCAAATCCTTCAAGTTTCTTTTTATTAACAATATTTTTTACAATATCTGTAGTTATATCAGTTGAATCATCAAGAACTTGAATTTCCATTAAATCTTTTGGATAATCAATTTTGCATACTGAGTCTATTAAACGCTCAGCTACATATTGTTCATTGTAAAGCGGAAGTTGGATTGTAACTTTTTTATTATATTCTAATACTTCGTCGAAAGTTGGAATATTTTTGATATATTTTCTGTGATAGAAAAGCATAATAATTCCATGACTAGCAAAAAATTAATAGCACAGTCATAGTTAAAATATAAGTAATAAGAATTATTTCATCTAAAATCATTTTGGATTTCCTTGTAAGGTTATTTCCTTTCTAAAATTGTTATTAAATAAACTATTTAAATATTAACTGAAAAAGAGTAACGGTAAATATACACATATTTATAAGATTGTACAATAATTACCAGTCGGATACAACAGCAAGCAGAATGTCTTCGGTTATTTTATCAATAGCAGTTTGAATTGCATTACTTCTATTAGTTGGGATATCACCTTCAGTTGAATAATCACCATAATTTGAGAAACTTTTATCAAAAACGGTTTTTTTCATAACAAAATCTTTGTAAACAACTCTGGCATTAATTGTTATTCTTCGTGAAGAAACATTTTCGCCGCCTTGAATAGTAACGGGTGAATCTGGAAGTGAATTTATGGTGCAATCTAGCAAAGCATCTGCTTTTGATTTATCAGTTACGGCAAGAGAATTATCGCACTAATAAATTGCTCAATCAATGAGCTGGTAAAATTATCAGCCATATTTGGTTCACCGGAACCACTTTTATCAACGCAAAATGGAATAGCAATACTCTTTAGATGATTTGGAACTGAAGAACCGGTAAAAGAATAGGCGCAGCCAAATAAAAAAAATAGAGGAAAAGTTAAAAAATATTGAAAATATCTGGTTTTAATTCTTATCATATCTAAATAAAATGTTTTTAGAAATATAATAACTTTAAACAAATTATTTTGTGATTTAGTTGCAAATTCTGGAAACTGGTTTATGCATGTTAGAAACCCGATACTGTGTAATAAATAAGTTTTCAGCGAACTTCAAAGCCCAAACTCTTTAATCTTTCTATAAAGAGTTCGTTCGCTAATTCCCAATAAGTTTGCTGCTTTACGTTTGCTATCTTTTGTAAAAATTAAAGCTCTTTTTATCGCGTCTCTTTCAAGTTTATCAATTGGAATAATTTCATCTAAACCATAATTATTTTCTTCTGTTTTTTCTGAAACATTTGTTAAATAGGCAAGATTTTTAAGCTCATTAAGATCCTTTTTTATTTCAATTAGTGCACCCAAAATCATTTCGCGATCCAAAGCTTCATTTGATCTTTGAAGGTGAATTGGTAGATTTCTATTTTCTGCTTTTGGGGTTGGATATGAAAGTAAATTAATAAAAGATTCTCTATTAAGAATTCCGGTTTTACTTAATGCAATTGCAGTTTCAAGTACATTTTTTAATTCTCTAATATTACCAGGCCAGTCATAATCATTTAATAAGTTCAAGGCTTCATTGTTAATTTTAGGAACCTCAACTCGATTTTGGTTTGAATAACTGTTTAAAAAATGATTTACTAAAAGCGAAATATCTTCCTTCCTTTCGCGCAAGGGTGGAATAAAAAGTGTTACAGCTTTTAATCGGAAATATAAATCCTTTCTAAATTTTTTTCGCATCAACTTCGGTTTGTAAATCTTTGTTTGTTGCGGCAATAATTCTAACATCAACAGTTTTCGAAATTTCGCTTCCCAAAGGCAGCAGTTCTCCGGTTTCTAAAACGCGCAATAATTTTACTTGAGTTGTTAAGGGCATTTCAGCAATTTCATCAAGGAATAAAGTACCTTTATCTGCCATTTCAAAGTAACCTCTTCTATCGTCAATTGCTCCAGTAAAAGAACCTTTCTTATGACCAAAAGTTCACTTTCTAAAATGCCTTCCGGAATAGCACCACAATTTACACTTACTAATTTTTTGTTTGCGCGTTTGCTACTCTCATGAACTGCACGAGCAAATACTTCTTTACCAACTCCGCTTTCTCCGTATATCAAAACTGAAATATCAGATTGTGCAACTTGAATTGTAATATCAATTAAATCTTTAATTTGTTTGGATTTACCAATTATTCCAAAATTTTCCATAGTAGTTCTGTATGACAAAATGACAAAAGATATTTATTTGTAAACGTAAAAAGATAATTCTTGATTCAAATCAATGAAAAACCATTAAAATTAAAAATATTTTTAAATCAGCTTTATTCTCATTAAAAACAAATCTGCCATTTTGTTAGAAAAATAATATTTATGAATTAATTATCAGCGTTAGTCCTTTTCATTTCGTTAAAGGATATATGTTAGTAAATGAAAATCAAAAGCCGGGAAGTTATGAAATTAAGTTTGATGCCAGTAATTTAAGTTCTGGAATTTATTTTTATAGCTTGAATGCTGGAGAATTTCACCAAGTTAATAAAATGATGCTTTTAAAATAAGCTTATGTTTGACCGGTACTTTTTAAGTGCCGGTCAAATTAAATTTATCTCTAAACCATCTTCTGCAATTGTGAATTTTTGTTTTTTATTGAAAGGTAAACCCTGGTACCAATCCAGAAAGTAAATTTTCATCGCTGCTATTTATGTGAGTTAGAACTATTTTTTAGGATTTTGAACTAACTCAAATTGCTCAATTTGGTTTAATGTAATGTGGGTTGATTCTGTAATATATAATTCTGAATTATAATTTTAAATAAATAAAGATCTTCATTGCAGCCAATATCTGCTGTATAAATAATGTTTTTATCATTTACCTTGAACAAAAAAACTAACCGACATAAATTCTAAATCTTTAATATCAACATTACGTTTATTGGTTATGTGAGAATTTTGTTTAGAAATAAATTTTAATTCATCGCTGAGATTAATCTCTTTATCATTTTCAAATCCAGTTATCTTAATTTCAAAATCATATTTATCAATGAATAAAAAACTTGATTCTAAGAATCTTATCAAAGTTTTTAATAATGATTTGTGAGTATAAATTTCAATTGCTTTTCTTCTCTTAGCAATTATCATTTGAGTCAATAAAGAAGGTAATCCGGCAAGATGATCTGAATGAAAATGTGAAATGATAATTTTATCAATTAAGTTATGATCGACATTTTGATGAAGCAAGGCTTTAGAAATTCCATCGCCGACATCAATTAAAATATTTGTTGAACCTAATTGGAAAAAATAAAGATGAGTGATTACGATTAAGACTAGTTTGTCCTGAGCTGGTACCGATAAATTTTAATTTCATTTAATAAAATCTTTATGTACTAAACTTATTATTACTTTCCCAGTGTGTTTTCCTTCGCCAAAATAGTTAATAATTTTAGGTGCTTCGCTTAACTGATAAGGTCCATCTATCACTGGCTTTATTTTTCCCTCTTCGAAAAGTTTGTTTACATAATCTAAATCTTTATTTGGTTTAAGAGCTAGAATATGTAGCTTTTTTTTAGAAAAAATAGGAACCAAATTTTTAAGAAGAAGAATTTGAAAAAGTCGTGTAAGATTACCGCCAACTGATATATATTTTCCATTAGGAGCAAGAGATCGCAAATATTCAAATGTAGATCGATTTGTCTTGGCATCAAAAATTAAATCATAAAGTTGACCGTTTCTTGTAAAATCCTCATTCTTGTAATCAATGATATGATCAAAACCAATGGACTTCATCATGTCTAATTTTTTGCCAGTATCCACTCCGGTCACTTCAGTATCATACAGTTTAGCTATTTGTAATCCGAACGTGCCAAAACCCCCGCCAGCTCCGTTGATTAAGATTTTTTGATTTCTTTTAACTTTACCAATATCAAGCAATGCCTGATATGCCAACATGGAAGCATGTGGGATTGATGCGGCTTCTTCAAAGGTCATTTTTCTAGGTTTAGGGATAACCGCTTTTTCATCTATACAAATGTATTCTGCAAAACTACCAAAACCATATTCTGATATATCCCCATAAACTTCATCGCCAACTTTAAACAAATTTGCATTTGTCCCGAGAGCTTCTATTACACCAGAAAGTTCCATGCCCGGAATTTTTCTTTTCGGGTTAAAAATGCCATACATCAGCCGATAAATATATGGCTTTCCTCTCATCATACTCCAGTCGTAATCGTTTACCGCTGCAGCATGAATTTTTATTAATATTTCATTTACTTTGGGAGTAGGTTTTGCAATTTCTCTGATTTGAAGAACTTCTGAAGTTCCATATTTGGTTAATATGAGTGCTTTCATTTCAAGTTCTTTTTTAGAAAATGTAGTTTTTGTTTTAGTAAATCTTTGGGCCGATGTATATCATTCAATATCCTTTATTCTACCATCAACAGAAAATTCACTTTTTAATCTTTTGAGTAAAACTTCTGCATCTTCTCTAGTCATAAATTCACCGACTGTTACAATTTGCAGATCTAAATTATTTACAGTCTTTTTAGAAATCTGGGATGTTAATCCGGCTTTAATAAATCTATTTTTTAAGTCGTTCGCATTTTGAATGTTACCAAATGCTCCAGCTTGAATAGTAAATTTAGGGTCTGTTGCAGATTTTATTTTATATGGATTTTTTTCAACCAAAATCATTTCGTCAATTTGAGGAAAGTTTTTTGTAGTACTTTTTAAGTAAGCCGATTTTGGATATTCTTTTTCCAACATTTGTTTCAGTTCGCTGGCCTTTTTATATAATCCAACAGCATAATAATATGAGAAACTTCTAAACAATGCGGCATCAGCAAAATTACTGTTTGGAAAAGTTGAATAAATTAGCTCATATAATTTTTGAGAATCTTCACCATTTTCAGTCAATACAGCTTGGAGAAAAAGTACATTAGGAGCATTTGGATTTGTTCGCTTAAAGAAATCTAAATTTTGTTTTGCCTCTTCAATTTTACCTTGTTCAATCATTTTAAGCTGAGGTACAATATCAACAGATTGAGCAAAAGTTTGTACAGAAATTAAAACGAAGAATATTTTTATAAGTATTTTCATCCTATGCTGTTTTTTGTTTCCTTGATTTAGTCAAATCAATTTTTTTAATAACATCTGCGAACAAAGTACCGGAAGTTGCTTTATTAATTTTGACTTTAATGTAATCACCTTTTTTTATGTTTTCTTTTAATGGAATTATTACTGTTTTATTTGTGTCAGTTCTTCCGGCTAAAAATTCATTTGATTTTTTACTAAAACCTTCAATCAAAATTTCAGTTTCAACTCCCATTAAGCTTTGATTTATTTCATATGAAATTTTCTGCTGTTCATCAATTATTTCAGAAAGACGTTTTGATTTTGTTGCTTCATCTACGTCATCTTCCATTCTATAAGCTTTAGTTCCTTCTCTTGGAGAGTACTTAAACATGTAAGCTCCATCGTATCTAACTTCTCGCATGACTTCTAAAGTAGCTAAATGATCTTCATATGTCTCGGTTGGGAAACCCGAAATTATATCAGTCGAAAATGTTACATCAGGAATTATCTTTCTCGCTTTTTCAATTATTGTTAAGTAATGCTCAATTGTGTAAGTGCGGTTCATTAATTCCAAAATTCTGTTTGAGCCGGATTGGACAGGAAGATGAATATAGTTACATAAATTAGGATGCTCAGAAATAGTATAAAGTAATTTATCGGAAAAATCTTGCGGGTGAGATGTTGAAAATCTTACTCTAACATTTCTATCAACAACCGCAACAGCTGCGAGTAAATCTGCAAAATCTCTTCCGTTATCTAGATAGGAGTTTACATTTTGTCCAAGCAAAGTAACATCTTTATAACCCTTTTTTGCAAGTTGTTCAACTTCGCTAACAACTGATTCAAGAGAGCTGCTTCGTTCGCGCCCACGAGTAAATGGAACAACGCAGAATGTGCAAAATTTATCGCATCCACGCATAACAGAAACCCAAGCGGAAAGTCCGTCATCATTTCTGAAAGGAACTAAATCATCATAAGTTTCTGTTTTAGAAAGTTTAACTCCAATTCCTTTTTCACCATTAAAAGCCGTGTCAATGAATTCAGGCAATCTTCTGTATTCATCAGGACCAACTACTAAATCAACAATTTTTTTATCAGTAACCAAATCTTCTCTTAACCGTTCTGCCATGCAGCCTAAAATTCCAATTACCAAATTTGGTTTTTTATTTCTGAGAGTTTTAATATTTCCAAGTCTGCCATAAATTCTTTGTTCGGCATTTTCTCTTATGCTGCAGGTATTTAACAAAACTACATCTGCCTTTTTAATATTATTTGTTAAATCATAACCTTTATTAGCCAAAATTCCCTGTACAATTTCTGTATCAGCCAAGTTCATTTGACATCCGTATGTTTCTATATATACATTACTTTTTTGCAAATTTAATCCTTTCAATAAAGCTATTTAAACTAAATGAAAATTTACCTATATGATTACTCAATCTCAAGACATTGTATTTTCTCAGATCTAATTTAAATTGGACTCCAAAGAGTTGTTTCTTTATCAAATATTTGGTTGCTTTATTATTATATTAAACATGTTGTTTTCAAAACGAAATAAATGATTTTTTTTCCAAAGTGAAAAAATCAAAATTATTTAAATCAGATTTTATAAATTAGATTAACAAACAAAATGATATTATTTATTGAGAATTTAGAAAGAAAGGATGAAAATGAAATTGAAAGATAAAGTAATATTAGTAACCGGCGGTTCTGCTGGTATTGGATTATCGACTGCGAAAATGTTAAAAGAAAAAGGCGCAAAAGTAATATATAACAGGCAGAAACGCGGATAAATTAAATTCGGCTGCAAAGGAAAATGATTTTCGCGGATATGTTTCAGATGTTTCTAAAGAGGAAGATATAGTTAAACTTTTCGGAGATATTAAAAAGGAATTCGGAACTTTAGATGTTTTAATCAATAATGCCGGCTTCGGTTATTTTGATCTTCTGGAAAATGTAAATGCAGAAAAATTTAATGATGTAATTCAAACAAATGTAATTGGTGCTGCATTAACTGCACGAGAAGCATCTAAAATTATGAAAGGAAAAAGTAGTGGAACAATTATTAACATAGCTTCAACCGCAGCAACTAAAGGTTTTGCGGGTGGTTCCCCATATGTTGCAACCAAATTTGCTCTGCGCGGAATGACAGAGTGCTGGCGAGCTGAATTGCGTCCTCATAATATTCGAGTAATTTTGATAAATCCTTCGGAAGTTCAAACTGAGTTTGTTGTTAACTCTGGTAGAGAAGGACGCGATTTTAATCCAACTAAATTAATTGGTGAGGATATTGCTCACACAATTGTAGCATCTTTAGAAATGGATGAAAGAGGATTTATAACTGAGCTTACAGTTTTTGCGACAAATCCGAAGGATTAAAACATAATTAATGAATTAATATTCAAATGCCTTATATATTGTTCCGGATGCCAAACTTCTTTCATTAGACCATGTATTACTAAATGTTACTGGGATTGATTTATAAGGCCATTGCCATGAATTTTGCGTAACAACAAAATGTAAATGAGGATAACCGGCAAGCCCCGTGCTGCCGCTTAATCCAATTTCATCACCTTGTTCTACATAGTCTCCAACTTCTACAAATGCGCCTTTATTTGTTAAATGCATGTACTCAGCAAATGTATTATCGCCATGATCAATAACGACTAAATTATTTGGGTGGTTTTCATCAAATCCGCTCTCTTCAACGTGTACAACTTTACCAGATCTAGCGGCAGTAATAATTGTCCCAATGTTCATGTTAAAATCTATTGCAAATTCATCGGGCCTTCCTTCGCTGTGGTAAGAGCCGCTGCAGTTACTTAAATCAATTTTATAAGCTGTTCCAACCGTATATGGCAGAACATAAGGTGAAGTTTTCCAATCAGGATAAACTATACCTGGGCATCCGCTTGCCAATGGTCCTTCTTCATAATTTAAATTGTCTTCGTTCACTATGAATTTTGATTTTTCTTTAGTTGGAGTTGAACATGAAAAAAATAGTAGTGATGTTAGAGAAACTAAAATTACTGTTGAAAATATATTTTTTAGAGAATATTTCAATATAAAGATTATAGAAAAAAGCATTTCAGCAATCCTTTTAAATTTAGAGTTTATATTCGAAAAGTATTTATTAGTTGATATTCTTTAATATCTTTATACTAAGAGTAAAAAATATTTTTCTGGGATTTGATGTTAAAAATATAATGTATTAAGTTCGATGCAGAAATTTCTACCCCAAAATTATTTTCTCAATTTAGAAGAAGTTTTACTATAAACTCAATTATAAGGTATTGTAAGATGACACAAAATACAGAATTCAAAAAACAGGCGGCAGAAAAAGCCGTTGAAGAAATTGAATCTGGAATGGTAATTGGCTTAGGTTCCGGAAGCACCTTTTATTTTGCTTTACAAAAAATTGGTTCACTTATTAAGACTGGTGAATTAAAAGATATTACTGCAATTCCTAGCTCAATTAATTCTGAAAAAATTGCAAGAGAACTGGATATTCCCTTAATTACATTTAAAGAAAAACAAGAAATAGATATAACAATTGATGGTGCAGATGAAGTTGATAAATATCTTAATCTAATTAAAGGTGGCGGTGCTGCACACTTGCGTGAAAAAGTAATTGCTCAGGCAAGCAAAAAATTAATTATTGTTGTTGATGAATCAAAACTTTCTGAAAAATTGGGAACGAACTGGGCTGTTCCAGTTGAGGTTTTGCAATTTGCTTATCCATTAGAGCAAAAATTTCTTGAATCAATAAATGGAAAACCAACTTTGAGAGTTTATCAAACTGGAGAGCCTGTTATTACGGATGAAGGAAATTTTATCCTTGATACAAATTTTGGAATTATTCAAAATCCATTCGAGCTTGCTGAAAAATTAGAAAATAGAGCAGGAATTATTGAACATGGATTATTCTTAAGATTAACATCAAAAGTTATAGTTGCTGGTAATGATGGAATAAAAATACTGGAAAAATAATTTTTTGGAAACAAATCTAAAATTACATTGTTGAAAGAAATTGTAATTAATTCATTTTCTTGAATTTCTTTTGATCACTTTATATTTTTGAAATCGTAAAAAATGGGTAATTAAATTTATGAGTGTTTCAGTTACTAATCTCACCAAAAAATATCAAACACAAAGAGCCGTCGACAATATATCATTTGAAGTAAAAACCGGAGAAGTTCTTGGTTTTCTTGGTCCAAATGGAGCCGGAAAAACAACAACTATGAAAATTATTACGGGATTTATGGCTCCGTCTGATGGCGATGCAAAAGTTAATGGAGTTTCAGTTCTCGAAAATCCTGAACAAGTTAAAAGATCAATTGGATATTTACCGGAAAGCAATCCGCTTTATCAAGATATGCCGCTTTTAGAATATTTATACTTTATCGCAGAACTTCAGAATGTTCCTAAAAATAAAATTCAAGGCAGAATAGCGCAAATGGTAAAAGTTTGCGGACTTAATGTTGAAAAGCACAAAAAAATTGGTGAGCTTTCAAAAGGCTACAAACAAAGAGTTGGTTTGGCTCAAGCAATGATTCATGATCCGGAAATTTTAATTCTCGATGAACCAACAACAGGTTTAGATCCAAATCAAATTGTTGAAATAAGAAATTTGATTAGAGAAATTGGCAGAGAGAAAACTGTAATTCTTAGTACCCATATTTTACCTGAAGTTGAAGCTACTTGTGATAGAATTTTAATTATAAATGATGGAAAAATTGTTGCTGATGGAACCTCCGAAAGTTTGAGAAAACAAGCACAAGGTCAAGAAGTTTTAAAAGTCGGAATTTCTGAAGCTGATAGTAAAGATAAAGTAATTGAGCAGTTGCAGAGTTTAAGCACTGTGGGCTTGGTTGATCCGGTTAAAGACGGGAATTTTACTTTTGTTATTAATAGTAAAGACGATGCAAGTTCAAAGAAATCTATATTTGAAATGTGTGTGAAAAACAATTGGATTTTATCAGAATTAACGCCAATTGAAACAAAATTGGAAGATATTTTTAGAGAATTAACAACAAATTAATTTAGTTAATAAAAAATAAACTTGTCATTGTGAGGAGCGAGGAGTTTCCCCCGAAGCAATCTGTTTTAATTACTAAGATTGCCTCACCCCGATAAAAGAAATCGGAGTTCGCAATGACAAGACGATTTTAGAAATATTATAGGTCATAAAAAGTTTTAAAATTTAGGAAAAATTATGAGACCAATTTGGATAATTGCAAAGAGAGAATTTAGAACATTTTTCGATTCGCTTGCAGCTTATATATTATTAGTTGTGTTTTTGGGATTAAGCGGATTTTTTACATGGCTTTTCGGTTCTGATATTTTCTTTATAGGTCAAGCCACACTAATGCCTTTTTTCTCAGTTGCATATTGGACATTATTTTTCTTCATACCTGCATTAACCATGAAGATGTTAGCTGAAGAAAAGAGAAGTGGAACATTGGAATTACTTCTTACAAAACCAATAACTGATTGGCAAATTGTTGTTGGCAAATTTTTAGCGGTGATGATGTTAATTGGAGTAGCGCTTCTTCTAACAATTCCGTATTACATAAGTATTTCATTCCTGGGACCAATAGATCACGGCTCAGTTTGGAGCGGATATTTAGGTATGCTGCTAATGAGCGCCGCTTTTACCAGCATTGGTTTATTTGCAAGCAGTATCACCAATAATCAAATTGTGGCTTTTTTACTTTCACTTTTTATTGGCGTTTTCTTCCTTATTATTTTTGATGTTCTAGCAAATAGTTTTACGGGATCTACTGCTTACTTTTTCAATTATTTAAGTTTATCAACTCATTATGAATCAATTTCACGTGGAGTTGTTGATTCAAAAGATTTAATTTATTTTCTTTCAATCACCTTTACCGGCTTGCTTTTAGCCGATTCAGTATTATCAAAAAGAAATATAGTTGAGTAATAAAATATTATGCTAACAAAAAGAAAAATACAAACTACGCTGTTTTTAACAATCGCAATTTTAATTTTGGTTAATGTTTTGTCATCCAGATATTTCTTCAGAATTGATTTAACTGAAGATCAAAGATATTCTTTAAGTGATGCAACAAAAAGTATTTTGGAAAAGTTGGATGAACCGGTTACTGTTACATCTTATTTCTCCGAAGATCTTCCGCCGGATATTGAAAAAGTTAGGCAAGATTTTAAGGATATGTTAATTGAATATTCCAATCGTTCAAATGGGCAAGTGGTTTATGAATTTATAAATCCGAATGAAGATCAAGAAAAAGAAATGCAAGCTCAGCAGAACGGCATCTCTCCAATTATGATTAACGTAAGAGATAAAGACCAAATGAAGCAGCAGAAAGCTTACTTGGGCGCGCTTTTACAAATGGGCGATAAGAAAGAACCAATTCCATTTATTCAGCCGGGAGCTGCAATGGAATATGCGCTTTCTTCCGCGATTAAAAAATTATCTGCAAAAGAAAGACCGGTTATTGGGTTGCTCCAAGGATCAGGAGAGCCATCAATGAGTTCGTTTCAACAGCTTATGCAGCAATTAAGTGTGATGTATGAAGTAAAACCAATAACGCTTACAGACACAACCAATGTTCCAATTGAAGTTAAAACCCTTGCAGTTATTGCTCCAAGTGATTCAATGATTCAACGCGACTTTAATTATTTAGACGAATTTTTGTCTCGCGGCGGAAGGTTGCTTTTGGCCATTAATGCCGTAAAAGGAAATTTTCAAACTGCTCAAGGTGAGCTTGTTAACACAGGTTTCTCAAATTGGTTAAGTAAGTATGGAGTAACAATTGAAGATAATTTTTTGATTGATGCAAATTGCAGCAGTGTTATGGTTCAGCAAAATCAAGGCGGATTTAGAATGAATATTCCTATTCAATTCCCTTATCTCCCAATAATTTCAACATTTACTGATCACCCAATAACAAAGGGACTTGAAGCGGTTATGATGCCGTTTGCAAGTTCATTAACAATTGCCCCAAAAGATACAAGCATTAGTTATGTAACATTAGCAACATCATCAAAAAAATCATCTTTAGAAACTTTACCATTATTTTTCAATATTGAAAAAAAATGGGGAGCTTCGGATTTTGGAATGTCTGAAATTCCGGTGGCTGTTGCAATGGAAGGCAATTTTGTAAATAATACGTTATCTAAAATGGTAGTTTTTAGTGATGGTGATTTTGCAGTAAATGGTGAAGGTCAGCAAGCCCAGCAATTACAGCCTGATAACGTAAGTTTAATGACAAACTCAATTGATTGGCTTTCTGATGATACCGGTTTAATTGAACTGAGAACAAAAGGCATAACATCCCGCCCGCTTGATGCACAACTTGAGGATGGAACAAAAAGTTTAGTTAAATATGGAAACTTTTTATTCCCAATTGTTTTAATTGTTTTATTTGGAATAATCAGATTTCAATACAAGAAAAAAATTAGAAACGTAATAAAACAGACTGACTATGTTTAATCAAAAATCTAATATAAAGCTTTGGATAATTCTTGCAGTTTTAATAATTGCTGTGGCGATAATCTTTTCGACTGACTCAACAAAAAAAGAAAGGTCATTCCGTAAAGACCTTGTAAGCATTGATACTGCGAATGTTTCAGAAATTTCACTATTTCCTAAATCTCAAAAAGGAAAAGAAGTTAAACTTGTAAAGAAAGATAATATTTGGAAAGTAACTTCTGAGAATGGAAAACAATTCACAGTTCCAAAAACTAAAATAAATAATTTATTCAACCAGTTATTAGCAATTGTGCCCAAAAGAATTGCCGCAAGAAGCAAAGATAAATGGAAAGAATATCAGATTGATTCTGCTTCAACCAGAGTTGTAGTTAATCAAGGTAGCGAAAAAGTTTTAGATTTAATGATTGGTAAATTTGCTTTTCAGCAGCCGCGTTCAATGTCAACTTTTGTTAAACTTGCAAAAGATAATGACGTTTATGAAGTTGACGGCTTTCTTGATATGACATTTAACAAAGATGTAAACAGTTTTAGAAATGAAACAGTCATAAAATCTGATAAAGATAAATGGAATAAACTTAAATTTGAAATGGAAAATCCGGATAGCTCATTTGAGTTGGTAAAACTTGATGAACATTGGTTTATTAATGGACAAAAAACTGATTCGGCCAAAACCGAGCAATCTTTAAATTCTTTAGCAAGACTATCGAGCAGCAATTTTTCTAATATTGAGAAAGCCGCTTTCCCAAAACAAACCAACAGACTTACAATTGAAACCGGCGAACAGCCGATAATTATAACTGCTTATCAAGATTCCACAAACTATATTATTGAATCATCAATGAATGAAGAAAATTATTTTGATGGAAAAAATATTGGTGATAAAATTTATGCTTCAAAAAAATCCTTTCTGAAAGAATGATCTAATGTTAAACTTCTCTTTGAAATATTATTTCAATTAGTTAATTTAACTGGATAAATTTTAAAGAAAGTTTATAGATGGAAACCAAAAATGCCGATTTATCTTCTCTTAGAATAGATCGTTCAAGCAACAATTCAAATCAAAATAAAAAGCTTTTTAACCTAATTTTAATTCTAATTATTACTCTGCTTATTATTGCTGGAATATATTTTCTATGGGAAAAATTATTTAATAAAGGTGTCTCTGTAAATTTAACGACGGCTACGCTCGTTTCACAATCACAAACCAGCGCAATACTTACAGCAAGCGGCTATGTGGTTGCACAAAGAAAAGCTGCAATTGCTTCAAAGGCAACAGGGCGTTTAGTTTATCTTGGAGTTGTTGAAGGTGATCCGGTAGTAAAAGGCCAAATAATTGGAAGATTAGAAGACGATGATGTTAAATCTCAATTAGATCAAGCTAAAGCGACTCTTAAATTATATGAGGCCGATTTAATTTCTGCTGAAGATAATTATAAAAGAGAGAAAGAATTGTTCGCATCAAAGACAAATTCAGAGAAAGAGTTTTCTGCCGCCGAATCAACATATAAAAGAACACTCGCGTCAATTGAACTAGCCAAAGCACAAATTAAAGCAGCAGAAATAGCTGTTGAATATACTTTAATTAGAGCTCCATTTAACGGAACAGTTCTAACAAAAAATGCAGACGTTGGTGAAATTGTTTCTCCGCTTGGCGCAAGTTCAACATCACGCGCCGCAGTTGTTACTATTGCAGATATGACTTCTCTGCAAGTTGAGGCAGATGTTTCGGAATCCAATATTGAAAGAATTGAAATGAAGCAAGATTGCGAAATTACCTTAGATGCTTATCCGAGCAATAGATATGCTGGATATGTCGATAAAATTGTTCCAACTGCCGATAGAAGTAAAGCAACTGTTTTGGTGAAAGTAGCCTTCAAAAATTATGATAAAAGAGTTTTGCCGGAAATGAGCGCTAAAGTTCTTTTCTTAAGCGAAGCAGTTAATGAAGAAACTATGAATGAAAAACCGTTACTTGTAATTCCTAAAACTGCTGTCGTAAACAGAAATTCTAAATTAGTGGTTTATAAAATTTTAGACGATAAAGCTCAAGAATTTGAAGTAACTATTGGCAAAGAAGTTGGCAGCAATGTTGAGGTTACATCCGGCTTAAATAACGGTGAAAGCGTGATAAGCAATGTTACTGATGAAATAAAAAACAACACAAAAGTTTATGTTGAAGAGTAGGTCTCTTATTTATTTAAATAGTTCGTCATTGCGAGCCCGCATTCCGCGAGGCAGGGAATCTTTTCCCGAAGCAATCTGCCACTTATTAAAGATTGCTTCACTCCGAAAAAGATCGGAGTTCGCAATGACGAGTCAATAATTTTTATGAGTTGAAAAAAGTTAATTAATAACAAATTTAAAATTGAGAAAAATATGCCTCCAATAATAAAAGTACAAAACGTATCTAAGACATATATACGTGATAACTTTGAAGTACCCGTTCTAAATAACATAAACTTGGAAATTGAAGAAGGTGATTTCCTTGCATTAATGGGTCCTTCTGGATCAGGCAAAACAACTTTGCTGAATTTAATTGCTGGAATTGATACACCCAATGCCGGGCAACTTTTTGTTGCGAATACAGATATTGCCACACTAAGTGAAACAGCTCTAGCAAAATGGCGAGCAAATAATGTTGGATTCATATTCCAATTTTATAATTTAATTCCGGTTCTAACAGCGTTTGATAATGTTGAGCTTCCTTTACTTTTAACAAATCTGAGCAAAGCTGAAAGAAAAAAACAAGCTGAAACTGCTTTAGAAATTGTCGGTTTAAAGGATAGAATGGATCACTACCCCAAACAGCTTTCTGGCGGGCAGGAACAACGCGTGGCAATAGCAAGAGCAATTGTTACAGACCCCCTTATAATTGTTGGTGATGAACCGACAGGTGACCTTGATAAAAACTCAGCAGAAGAAATACTAACTTTGCTCGAGCGATTGAATAAAGAATTCAAAAAAACCATTTTAATTGTTACCCATGATCCTCATGCAGCAGAAAGAGCAAATCATACAAGACATTTAGAAAAAGGCGATTTGGTTTAGGAGAAATTATGAAAGTATTTAAACTAATATTTAAAAACGCCTTACGACATAAACTTAGAACCATTCTTACCGTTCTTGGAATTGCAGTTGCTGTAATTGCATTTGGAATTTTACGAACGGTTGTTACATCTTGGTCAGCTGGCCTTGAAGCTTCTGCAGCAAATAGACTTATTGCGCGTCAGGCAATTTCTTTTATCTTTCCATTGCCTTACACTTATGGAGCAAAAATTTCTTCTGTTCCAGGGGTTGAGGAAGTTACTTATGCAAATTGGTTTGGCGGAGTTTATATTGATAAAAATAATTTCTTTTCCAGAATTGCCGTTGATCCGGAAACATTTTTTACAGTATATCCCGAATATATTTTAACTAAACAAGAGATGGAAACATTTAAACGTGAAAGAAATTCTTGTGTAATTGGTTCCAAAATTGCTAAGCAATACAACTTAAAGGTTGGTGATGTAATGACTCTGGAAGGGGATATTTATCCCGGTGAATGGCAATTTACCATAAGAGGAATATATCAGCCAAAAGAAAAATCAACCGATGCTTCTCAAATGTTTTTTCAGTGGGATTATCTTAATGAAAGAATGAAGCAAGAAATGTCGGGCAGAGATGGAAATGTTGGGTGGTATATTATTAAAATTTCAAACTCAGCTAATTCAGCCGAAATTTCAACTAAAATTGATGCGCTTTTTAAGAATTCGAATGCAGAAACAAAAACTGAAACTGAAAGAGCATTTACTCAAGGATTTATTGCGTCAAGTGGAGCTATAATTACGGCAATGGATTTTATGTCATTTGTAATTGTGGGAATTATTATGCTGGTATTAGGAAACACAATGATTATGGCTGCAAGGGAAAGAACAAGAGAATATGCAGTTATGAAAACTTTAGGATTTTCTGCTAAACATATAATTGGTTTGATTTTGGGCGAATCGCTGTTTGTTTCTATGCTAGGCGGAGCGCTTGGTTTATTTTTTGTTATCCCAATTGTCGCAAGCTTTGAAGAAGTAATTCCAAAAGGATTTTTTCCGGTTTTCAGACTTGAAGAGACAACAATAATAATGGCTATATCTGCAGCAATTTTAATTGGAGTGGCCTCAGCAGTCTTTCCAATTATTAGAGCACTTAAAACAAAAATTGTTGATGGTTTTAGATTTGTTGGCTAACAAAAAAAGTTTTACAACGGAGAGTTAAATGGCAATTCCTTTTAAATATAGTTTGAAAAATTTTAAGTCGAGAAAGCTTACAACTTTTATTACAATTTTTGGTATTGCACTGGTTGTTTTTGTTTTTGCAGCTGTCCTTATGATGGCTTATGGTATTGAGAAAACCCTTATTTCAACGGGCTTAGAAGATAATGTGCTTATTGCCAGAAAATCTTCAAATGGAGAAATCTCCAGTATAATTCCTGTTGATATTCAAGATGTAATTAGAACTCTCCCTTTCATTGCAAAAGATAATAATGGTAATCAAATTATTTCTAACGAACCTGTAGTAGTTATCAATTTAGAAAAAAGTGATGGTGCCGTTAGCAATATCACTGTTCGCGGAGTTTCGCCTGAAATTCAAAATTTAAGACCACAAGTAAAATTAAAAAATGGAAATTGGTTTAAGTTTGGAACAAGAGAATTAATTGTTGGGTCATCAATAAACAGCAGATTTGAAGGTGCAAAAGTTGGAGATAAAATAAAGTTTGCTGGTGATTTTTGGGATATTGTTGGAGTTTTTGAAGCTGATGGAAGCGGATTTGAATCAGAATTCTGGGGAGATGCTCTTCAACTTTCTGATGCGTTTAATAGAGGAAGTTCTGCATCAACGGTTACACTTAAACTGGAAAATGCCGCTAATTTTAATTCTTTCAAAACAGCCTTTGAAAGTGACATTCGTTTAAAAGAGTTTGAACCAAAAATAGAACGTAAGTTTTTTGAGGAACAATCAGAATTGCTTTCAAATTTTATTAGGATTTTAGGAATTTTTATAACAATTATTTTTAGTTTAGGAGCAACAATTGGTGCATCAATAACAATGTATGCAGCGGTTGCAAATAGGACGGTTGAGATTGGGACCTTACGTGCATTGGGTTTTAGGAGATCTAGTATTTTAATTGTCTTTTTATTCGAGTCATTACTAATTTCATTAATTGGCGGATTGATTGGTTTGGCATTTGCTTCATTTCTGCAATTTTATTCTATCTCAACATTAAACTTTGCTTCATTTGCAGAGCTGCAATTTGGATTTGCACTTACTCCTTCAATTGCAATTTCATCTCTTATTTTTGCCGCTGCAATGGGAATTATTGGCGGATTTTTCCCATCCGTAAGAGCTGCACGATTAAAAATAATTTCTGCTTTAAGGGCCATATAAAATTAATATTTCAGCACTGAAATTATAGAATGGATTAATTGAAATATTTTAAGTCGTAAATACTGATAGACAAATCTGCGATAATTATTGCCTCATTTCTTTTAACAAAAAATCACTATTTTAACATTTAAATTATTTTACTTATCAAGAAAGAAATTAAATGACACAAATTGCTATTGTAAATGGAAGCGTACAAGAAAATAACTATCTTGGATTCGCATTAGAAATCTTAAAAAATGAATTTAAGAAACATAAAAATTATTCTGTGAATGAAATTAATTTAATAGAATTTAATCTTCCTTTTCCCGGTGAAAAAATTAAAAACGATGATTCTGTGAGACTCAGAAAAATATTAAAATCCGCAGATGCATTTGTTTTAGGCACGCCAGAATACCACGGAACTTTTACAGCTAAATTAAAATTAATGATTGAAAATTCCGGTTATCCTTCTCTTTTGAAAGGTAAACCGGTTAGTCTTCTTGGTATTGCAAGCGGAACACTCGGAGCAGTAAAATCGCTTGAACATTTAAGGAGTGTTTGTTCTCACATCGGAAGCTTTACTTTACCGAGGGTTGTTTCAATCTCACATGTTGAATCCCGATTTAATGCTGAAGGGAAATGTTTGGATAAAGAGATTGAGAATGAAATTAGAAACTTGGCAAAAAATTTAATTAATTTCCTTACTTCTATAAATAAACATCTATCCGCATAAAACCTTAATAGAATTAACCAAAATAAGAAAAATGTTATTTTTTCAATTAGTAATTTGATATTTTGTCTTATTTTTGAAAATCAATTATATAAATGTAAAGTAATGATTAAGCAATTATGAAAAAAGAAACTAAAGCAATTAGAACTCAAGTAAAAAGAAGTGAACACAATGAACATTCGGTTCCGCTTTATTTAACTTCCAGTTTTGTTTTTGATAATGCAGAACATGGAAGACAATTATTTTCTGAAGAAGTTGGCGGAAATATTTATTCGCGATTTTCAAATCCGAACACAACAGAATTTATTGATAAAATGACTGCACTTGAAAATGCAGAAGATGGTTATGCGTTTGCATCTGGCATGGCTGCAGTGTTTGCCGGATTTGCAGCTTTGTTAAAATCGGGCGATCATATTTTAGCTTCTCGTTCATTGTTCGGTTCATCGCATCAAATTCTCACACAAATTTTACCTAAATGGGGAATTTCTTACACTTACGTTGATGCTGATAAACCTAAAGATTGGGAAAAAAATATTAATCAAAATACAAAAATGATTTTTATTGAAACCCCATCAAATCCCGGTTTAGAAATTATTGATTTAGCTTGGGTTGGAAAATTAAGCAAGAAACATAAATTAATTTTGAATGTTGATAATTGCTTCGCTACTCCAATAATTCAAAATCCAATTGAATATGGCGCTGATTTGGTTACACATTCTGCAACAAAATATATTGATGGACAAGGAAGAGTAATTGGCGGAGTAATAGTTGGACGAAAAGATTTAATAAAAGAAATTAGATTTTTTGCGCGTCAAACCGGACCGTCACTTTCTCCTTTTAATGCATGGGTTCTTTCAAAAAGTTTAGAAACACTTTCAATCAGAATGGAAAAACATTGTGCAAATGCTTTTCAACTTGCAAACAAACTTCAAAATAATTCTGAAATTGAATTTGTAAAATATCCATTTCTAAAAACTCATCCGCAATATAAACTTGCAAAAAAGCAAATGAAATTGGGCGGAGGAATTGTGACAATAGTTGTTAAAGGCGGATACGAAAGGGCGAAACGATTTATTGATTCAATTGAGCTTGCAAGTTTAACTGCAAACTTAGGCGATACAAGAACAATTGTTACACATCCGGCTTCAACAACCCACTCAAAATTAAGTGATGAAGAAAAAGAAAATGTTGGAATATTTCCGGGTACAGTTAGAATTTCTGTCGGGTTAGAAAACATTGAAGAAATTATTTTAGATATTGAACAAGCTTTGAAGAAGTCAAAAGTGAAAAGTCAAAGTCAAAAATAAAAAGTAAACACTAAAAAATTCTTTTAATTGTCATTCCGGCCTGCCTGCCGGTAGGCAAGTATTCTAAAAAGCAGAAACCGGAATAACGTATTTGAAAAAGTATTAGAAAGAAAAATTAATTATGAAAGTTGAACTAAAAAGAGTCGATCAAAATTTTCATTTCCAAGGATTTGGAAGTTCTGAAATGCCTGTAAATATTGATGGATCGACTGATATTGGCGGGAACAATGCCGGCGCACGACCTATGGAATTAATCTTGATGGGTTTAGGAACTTGCGGTGCAATGGATATTATCAGTATTTTAAAAAAACAAAAACAAGATTTGCAAGATCTAAAAATTGAAGTTGATGGAGAACGTGATTATGATAAAACTCCCGCAGTTTTTACAAATATAAAAATCAATTTTATTTTTACCGGAAATTTAGATCGCACAAAAGTTGAAAAAGCTGTTAATCTTTCAATGGAAAAATATTGTTCAGTTTCTGCAATGTTAGAAAAAACTGTAAAGATAGAATACACTTTTATAATCAATGGAATTAACTGATGGAAATTTTTAATAATCTTGATTGGCTGATTTATGGAATACTTATTGGCTTATTTGTTCCAATAATTTTGCTTGTTGGTAATAAACAATTTGGAATTTCATCATCACTGCAAAATATTTGTCTAGTTGTTTTTCCAAAAGCTAAAAATGTTTTTTCAAATTATGACATAAAAAAAAATGATTGGAAGCTTTATTTTGTTTTAGGAATTGTACTTGGCGGATTTCTTGCCTCGAATATTTTTAGTGCTGCTCCAATGAATTTTTTACCGGAAAAATACTATTCATTGCAAGGAATTTTAACACTTTTGCTGGGCGGATTCTTAGTTGGGTTTGGAACCCGCTATGCAGGTGGATGTACATCCGGACATTCAATTACGGGCTTATCAATGCTTCAGTTGAGCAGCTTAATTGCAACAATTTCTTTTTTTATTGGCGGCTTAATTTTTACTTTTTTATTGTAAAAAGTGGGGCTGACTCAAATGTTCAATTATGTCATGCTGAATTCATTTCAGCATCTGTTTTTAAGTTAAATTTAAAAACTTAAATTCCGAAATAAATATGCCTGCCGGTGAGGCTGGTTCGGAATGACACTTTAGGAACAGTTCCATTTTCGTGTGTATTAGAATACTGTAGTTTAACATTCTATCTTAAATTTTTATTAAAAATATACGAGAAAATTTTATGAATAAATTAGCATCAATAATTTTAGGTACAACTTTTGGATTTATTTTAACTAAATCTGAAGTGATAAGCTGGTTTAGAATTCAAAAAATGTTCCGGTTTGAAGAACCGTATATGTATTTAATAATTGGGACTGCAGTTGTAACTGGAATTATTTCTGTTATGATTTTAAAAAAAATTGGATTGAAAAGTTTAACAAAAGAAAATTTAGATTTTACCGCCAAGCCTTTAAATAAAGGGACAGTAATTGGCGGAATTATTTTTGGAATAGGTTGGGCAATAACAGGTGCTTGTCCGGGACCAATTTTTGCCCAAATTGGAGCTGGTGAATATGCCGCAGCCGCAACATTCATCGGTGCTTTCTCGGGTTCGTTTGTTTTTAATTTGATTAAAAATAAATTACCGTAAAACTACTATAACTCACACTCTACGATCACAGACAATTCATTTTAAGAATATTTCTAAAGACTAATGATTTAATATCAAAAAGTAATAAGAAATTTATTAGATAATTATACATCTCATTATTCGTAATTATAAATGCCATATAACAAACAAATCAACTTGATTGCCAAGACCAACAATAAAATAATGGCGGGAACTTGTTGGGAGCATATTCTACCTAACGAATAGTTATAAGGCTGTCGCAAATTTGAGAATTATGAAATATTATTGTTGCAGTAGACTATAATAAAGATTATATTTAGGTCAAACATTAAAGGTGACCAAATGAAATATAGTGAATCAATAAAACCAATTAGTTATTTAAAAACTCATGCATCAGAAGTTATTAGAGATGTATCTAACAATCAGAAAACTTTGGTAATCACTCATAATGGTGAAGCCAAGGTTATCCTTCAAGATGTTAAAATATATGAAAAAACTCAAGAAAGTATTGCATTGTTAAAAATACTAGCATTGAGTGGAAAGGAAATAAAATTAGGTAAATATAAGCCAATTCAAAAATCACTTAAAAGTGTTCAAACAAAAATTAATAAATTTAAGCGAGAGCAGAGTGAAGTACAAAGTTAATATTTTAGAATCAGCTGAAGATGATTTGTTAGAAATTTATAAGTACATCTATTTTAATGATTGTGAAGAGAATGCTGATAAGATTTATACAAAGATAGTTGAAAAAGTATCATCCCTCCAAGAATTCCCAAATCGGGGACATATCCCAGCAGAACTTAGCTTATTAGGCATGGAAGATTTTTTAGAAATAAATTGTAAACCATTCAGAATAATATATCAAATAATTGAGAAAGTAGTTTTTGTTCATTGTGTATTAGATAGTAGAAGAGATATGCAAAAATTATTACAAGAAAGATTAGTTCGAGAATAATATAAATGCCATATAACAAACAAATTAACTTGATGGCCAACACAGACAATAAAACAGTGGCAGGAATTTGGTCGGAGAATAATTTAAAATAACTTTATAGCATTCTATCGAGATATTAAATATTTTTAATAGTATTTATATAGTAATATATTTGATCATATTTACTCAACTAATAGTTATGCATTTTAAAAAAAAGGATAAAAATGAAATATATAGATATAAAAGTAAAAACAGCATTTATTGTTCATGGATTTGATGAAACAAATCAAGAAATTATTGAGAATATTAATGATGATAAATATATGAGAAAGTTAATATCAATTGACAGAATACAATCAATATCTGAAGATTATATACTCGTGACATCATCACATCAAAGAGTAATGTATTGGGAGTACGATGATACATTGGAGAATCTCAAGCAAAAATTAGATTCAGCTGGATTAATACTAAATTAGAGACAATAATATAAATATTACAAGCTGCTAAAGCCAACCGCCGTTGTCGGTATTGGTGAACTTGTAAACAGTAGGTTTAGATTATTTGTATAAAATTGTAGTTACAGTATGGCGGAATATATAATTATGTTGAGTTTTAGATAAATCTGAAATCGTCAATATGAGCTAAGTTAACTAACCAATTTCGGGTTCTAAATTGTGGCGGGAATACTTAAGCTCGTGTTTGTAGTTTTCGGCATTGGCTCATTGAAAAAGAAGTTATGATAACAGAAAAATGAGGTAAATATGTTTGAGAAGAAAATCTTTTTAACTCAATATTTTTTTACTCTATTTCCTTTGATTGGTGCGCTAATAATGTTTGGATGCCAAAGTAATAGTGGCCCAAATATTATCAATGGTGACTTTGAAGCCGCTCCAGAACAGTATGGGAACCCTAATAGCTGGTTTGCAACAAGAGTTCCCCAAACAAAAGAGTATGTAAATTTTGCATGGGATTCTAAGGAACATCATAGTGGTTCATATTCAGTTTCAATTGCGATTGACTCAACACATCCGCAAGACGAAATAGCATATAATTGGACATGTACCCTTACAGATTTCATTATTGATAAACAATATTTAATAAGTGGCTGGATCAAAACAAGGAATCTTAATCAAACGGCATGGATAGTTGTTCAATGTTTGAACGCTGAGAAAAAAATGATTGGCTATGCCACAACTCAAAGAGATTATCAAATTAAGGGAATAAATGATTGGACACTTGCCAAAACAAATTTTACTGTTCCAGAAGGTACAAAAGAAGTTCGTATAAGAATGGGGATTTCATCACCTAAAAATAACGGTGGTGAAGTGTGGTTTGATGATATAAAATTTGAAGAAGTTAAAAAAGCAACTTAATCTCTTAAATCTGCCCAACAAAATGGCAGACAGGTAAGTAAAAAGTCCAGAGAATGCAGATACTTTTCTCAAAATAAATTATCAAAAGTTTTTAGAAAAATACCTGTGTTACAAACCCAGCAAACTTTTTAATTTCTCCAAATCATTAGTTGGTAAACTGCATACATAATTTTTACAAACATAAGCTGTAGTTTTTCCATCAATCATTTCATAATCTTTTTAAGAATGGAGCTGATTTTATTAACTCCTCGCTGGCATCATTTGATTTATCTAAAAGCATTACAACTTTATTTGGAAGTAAATTATCATTTATAATTTTCAACATTTCTTTTGTCAAATCATTTTCTTTTCACCGACCAAAATTATTTCTTGAGATGGACCAATTGAAAAAGTTAATCCAGATAAAAATTCTGAAAAACCAGTAGGACTTTTTTCAGTAACAGTTTTGAATGCTTTGTTCAACAATTCCGCATATTTATTAAAATTCTGCTCGCTTGTCAGTTTGTAAAGTTTTAACAAATTATTATAAATAACAGAATTGCCGGAAGGAATTGCGCCATCATAAAATTCTTTTGGTCGTGCTATTAAATCTGAATTGTCTTCTGACGTAAAATAAAATCCATTATTATTTTCTTTATCCCAAAAATCTTTTATTAAAATATTTGTGAAATTAATGGCGCTTTGCAAGTATTTAAATTTAAAAGTAGTTTCATATAGTTCTAATGAAGCCCAAGTCAGAAAGGCATAATCATCAATGTGTGCTTTTATTGCTGCATCATTATTTCTAAATCTATGAAGCAAATCACCGTTTTTATTTACTAACTTTTCCGCAATAAATTTATAAGATAGTTCAGCAGAATTTATATAATTTTTATTTCCCAAAACTCTTCCGGCTTTAGCCAAAGCTGCAATCATCAAGCCGTTCCAATCAGTTAAAATTTTATCATCTTTATACGGATGAATTCTCTTTTCTCTTTCATCAAATAATTTTATAAGGAGTTTTTCAATTCTTTCATTGCTAATAATTTCTGCAAGATGAGGAATGTTTGTCCCGGTCGATTTTCCGGAAGCCTCTTCAAAATAATTCCCTTTATCAGTTATGTTAAATATTTTACAAAAATAATCTCCATCTTCTTTGCCAAGTATTTTTATTATTTCAGATTTTTCCCACACATAAAATTTACCTTCTTCGCCTTCGCTATCAGCATCTTCAGCGGAATAAAATCCACCTTCGGGCGAAGTCATATCTCTTAAAATATATGTTATAGTTTCATCAACTGTGCGTTTAAATAATTCATTTTTTGTAACTTGATAAGCTTCTGTGTAAGCTATAATCAGCATTGCCTGATCATAAAGCATTTTTTCAAAATGTGGAATAAGCCAGTTTGGATCAGTAGAATAGCGGTGAAATCCAAACCCAACTTGGTCATAAATGCCGCCTTTTCTCATTTCTGTCAAAGTTTTTTCAACCATTAATTTCGCAGATTCATTTTTGGTTTTATCAAAATATCTTAAAAGAAAACTTAAATTATGCGGAGATGGAAATTTAGGTCGGTTTCCAAATCCGCCAAGTTGTTCATCAAATCTATTTGAAAAATCTCTAAAAGCAGTATCTATTATTGCTTCATTTGTAAATTCATTTGATGTAATATTATTTACAGAATTTAGGTGACCGACAATATTTTCAGCAGATTCATTAATTTCATCTCGTTGATTTTTCCAAGCTGAATCAATTTTTGGAATTAAATCAATCATACCAACTCTATTACTAAATGAGTTTTTTGGAAAATATGTACCAGCAAAAAATGGTTTTTTATCTGGCGTCATAATAATTGTCATTGGCCAGCCGCCGCTTCCGGTTAGCATTTGGCAAACCGACATATAAATATTATCAATATCGGGACGTTCTTCTCTATCAACTTTTATTGAGATAAAAACCTCGTTCATTGCTTTTGCAACTTCTTCATCTTCAAAAGATTCGTGCTCCATTACATGGCACCAGTGGCAAGTTGAATAACCGATTGAAAGAAAAATTGGTTTGTTTTCTTTTCTTGCCAATTCAAATGCTTCTTCTCCCCAAGGAAACCAGTTTACCGGATTGTGAGCATGCTGTAATAAGTATGGACTTTTTTCATCGATAAGTTTGTTTGTGTATTTAAACTTTGTTTGGTTCATAGTTTTTGTTTCACTTTCTTTTTGAGCGCAAGATGCTATTTGGAATATTATAATACAAGGAAAGATAAATTTAAATAATTGTTTTGACATTTTGGGCTATAAACATAAAGGATATCCTATCTTCAATATAAGCAATTATTAAAAGAAGAATTTTATTATTTGAAGGAGTAAAACTATACTATTTTTAAGATTTTAAATGGGAATAGAATTATCGCTCTTAATAAATCGAACACAACTCCAACTGCAAAACCAAGAAGCCTGAAAGGCAATAAAAGAAGCCAAATAAAAGGATAAATTATTAAAACTGCTATTGCTAGTGGGAATGAAATTATTGCTAAAATAATCCATAAAATAAAGGTTGTCATATTTTCCTCACCAATTTTATCAAAATAGACGTTTTAAATTATAAAAAGTTTTTAATATCCGTAAAATTATTCCGATAATAGTAAAGTAATAATTTAAAACGAATTTAATATGATAACAGAAAAAACATTTACTCCAAAACTATCACCTGATCACAACTTGATTTTAGATTCTGTCAGGGATGGTATTGTTGCTATTGATAGAGAAATGAATCTTATCTATTTCAATAATTCATTTAAAGAACGCTTTGAATTATTTATTGGTGAAAAACTTAAAAGCAACAAAGCTCTTACTTCATACAAGGGATTTTCTCGTTTTGCAAAGTTTGAAGATGAATGGAATTATTGGGTGGAAAGATGTTTTGCAAATGAAAAATTTAGTGAAGATATTGAATATCAACTGAGTGGAAAAACACTTCACTTTAAACTTAATTTTACTCCAATATTAAAGAATGACGATGTCCAATCAATACAACTTACGTTAATTGATGAAACCCTCCGGTTCCAGTATGAAGAATTATTAAAAACTAAAGTTAAAGATTGTGATACATGCAAAAATCAACAATCAGCAGATGCAAAAAATATTGCTGAGGAAAGAGATGATGCAGTGGCTTTATTAATGGAAAATGTTGAAAGATTACAGATCGTATTTGAAGGTTCAAGTGATGGATTTTGGGATTGGGACATTGAGAAAGATAAAATCTTCCATAGTAAACAATATTTTGAAATACTTGGTTTTAGAAATGGAGAATTAAAATCTAACTTAACCACTTGGGAAAGCCGTGTTCATCCCGATGATGTTGATGAAGTTCTTGAATCTCTTCATGCTCACCTTGAAGGAAAAACAAACCAGTTTAATTGTGAGTACAGAGTTTTAACAAAAAGTAATGAGTGGAAATGGGTTTTAGATAAAGGTAAAGTTGCGATCAGAGATGAAAATAATAATCCTTTAAGGTTTGCAGGCACTTTAAGCGATATTTCAGAAAGAAAAGCTGCGGAGGAAACTCTAAAAGAAAGCGAAGCCCGCTTTGTAAATATTGCAAATAATTTACCAATTATGCTTTGGATGAGTGATCATAGAATTACAATTACTTATATGAATCCCAATGCGAAAGAATTTATCGGCGAGCTAGAAGGATTAAAAAATTTCAGAGATTTTATTCATAAAGACGATTTAAGATTTTTGCAAAAAGGTGTTCTAAATGTATACAAAAATAAAGAAAAGTTTAAAGGTGAAGTTAGACTTTTACATAAAAGAAAAGAATACAGATGGATTCTTATTCAAGTTGTTCCAAGAGTTTTGGAAAACGGCGAGTTTATTGGGATTTTAACTGCAGCAATTGATATACATGAACGAAAAGAAGCTGAGAAAAAATTATTAGAAAGTGAAACACAGTTCAATGAAATAACATCTGTGGTTGCAGAAGGAATATTTTTAGTTGATGCAGATAAAAAACTAAAATTTGCTAATCCCGAATTCTATAAGCTATTAGGATATAATTCTGATGAAATTATAAATACAGATATCTTCAATAAAATTTATTCGCATGCTAATAAAATTGAACAAAATTGTCCTATAGAAAGGGTCTTTGATAATGGAGAAACTGTCAGAGTATCATATGATTATTTCCAAACAAATGATGATGTGTATTTACCCATTTCATTTGTTGCTTCTCCAATTTTAAGAGATGGAAAGATTACCGGATGCGTAACAGCCTTTCACGATATTACAGAACTAATTCAAAATGAGGAAGAGATAAAAAGATTTGTTGAGGAACTTCAGTTTAATAAAGAATTGATGGAAGAAAATGTTACTGAAGCTGCCAGACTAAATGAAATGCTCTGGGATTCTGAAACAAGACTTAAAGATTTAAATGCGAGCAAAGATAAATTTTTCTCAATAATTTCTCATGATCTTAGAAGTCCGTTTACATCAATAATAGGATTTGCTGAAGTAATGTTAGAAGATATTGAAACTCTTACAAAAGATGAAATTAAGGAATTTACGAACAGTATTTATAAATCTTCCAAAAACATTCAAAACTTATTAGAAAATTTACTTCAGTGGTCGAGGGTGCAAACAGGAAGAATAGAATTTAATCCAATCAATTTTGATTTAAATAATCTAATAAATGATGTGATAGCTCTTTTCCAAGTAAATGCGGCTAGGAAAAAAATTAATTTAATTAGTTCAGTCGAAAAAAATTATACCGTTAGAGCAGATAAATTTATGATTGATACTGTTTTAAGAAATTTAGTTTCTAACTCAATAAAATTCACAAATTCTGGTGGAGAAATTAAAGTTAATGTTGAAGAACTAAGTGAAAAAGAATTAACTATTAGTGTTTCAGATAACGGCGTTGGCATTAAAGAAGAAGTAATAGAAAAACTGTTTAAAATTGATAGCCATGTTACTACAAAAGGCACTGAAAAGGAAAAAGGAACCGGAATAGGTTTAATATTATGTAAAGAGTTTGTTGAAAAACATGAAGGAAAAATTTGGGTAGAAAGTAAAATTGACGAAGGAAGCCAATTTAAATTTATTCTACCCATTAAAAATGTAAGCTAAGTTGTTTGTAAAATTATACTTTCACAACAGAATTAGATGAATCGCCAAAATGAGTTGTTTTTTGGCCGTCTGCTTCTGCATCGGTTAACCAAGTACTATCATCCATAAAATACTTGAATTCATATTCTTTATCTTTTTCTAAATCCACAACAATTGAAAAAGAACCATCCTTAACAAGTTTTTTCATTCTGTGAGATTTATAATCCCAATTATTAAATGAACCAAGAAGATTAGCTTTAGTATATTTAGAGCCGACTTCGGGTGGAATTCTGAAAGTAACTTTACAAATTGGCTTTGCTTTTAGATATTTTTTTGCTATTGACATAACGGGTCCTCTTTAAATAAAATAAATTAAATGAAAAGTTAATGTTCAAATTTAAATAAATTTTACATGTATTTCTATGTAAAACAAAATAATAGAATTAAATTAACTGGATTCAACAATACTAAATTTGCCTATAATCAAAAATGACTTGCAGTATGATTTAGAGTATAAGAATAGTGGAGTGGGAAGAAAAAGTACTCATTTGCTGAAATTAAGTCATGCGAAAATAAAAAACCTCACAAAATTGCAAGGTTTTAAGCGGGGCCGACGAGACTCGAACTCGCGACCTCCTGCGTGACAGGCAGGCGTTCTAACCAACTGAACTACGACCCCAAAAAACTATAATAATATAGAATCAAAACGTAATATATTTTTCTTATAAATGCAACAGAATTATAACTTTTTAACTCCAAAATTAACGCCAACAGCAACTGCGGTTTGTAAAGTTTGATTAGTTCTTGTAACTAATTTTTGTTTTTTAATCGCATCTTCAATTTTAACACTTACAATATCGGCACCTTTTAGTGCAACCATTCTATCAAATTTTTGTTTTATTGCAAGTTCAATTGCGTAAGTTCCAAATCTAGTTGAAAGAATTCTATCATAAGGTGTGGGACTTCCTCCGCGCTGTAAATGTCCGAGTACAGTATACCTTGTTTCAAGTTCAGTATTATCGCTAATCATTTTAGAAACATATTCGGCAATTCCTCCAAGTTGAATCGGGTCGGTTCTTTTAATATCTTTTGCCTTAACAATCATTTCACCATCAATAGCTTTGGCACCTTCGGCAACACAAACAAGACTAAATCGTTTTCCCTGCATATGTCTTTGTTCAACTTTATCATAGACTGCTTCCCAGTCAAATGGAATTTCCGGAAGGAGAATAATATCAGCTCCGCCTGCTAAACCTCCGTGCAAAGCAATCCAACCTGCATATCTTCCCATAACCTCAATCACCATAACCCTGTGATGAGTTGAAGCAGTTGTGTGCAATCTATCCAAAGCTTCAGATACAACAAATACCGCTGAGTCATGCCCAAATGTCTGATCTGTAGCCTCAAGATCGTTATCAATAGTTTTAGGCACGCCAACAATGTTCATTCCCATATCGCTTAATTTTTTTGATATGTGCATAGTTCCATCACCGCCAATTGCAATTATAGCATCCAGATTCCATGCCTCATAATTTTTCATTGCTTTGTCGGAACGATCCATAATTTTTATATTGCCTTCAATGTTTTCAGGCCAATGAAATGGGTCGCCTTTATTCGATGAACCAAGAATCCTACCACCCTGAGCCAGAATTCCGGAAACGTCTTTATTATAAAGCTCAATTGCTTTTCCGGTTACGAGTCCCTCAAATCCATCTTGAATTCCTACAACAGTTAATCCATGATCATGAGCGGGTTTTGCAACACCTCTAATTACTGCATTTAGACCAGGGCAATCACCACCGCCAGTTAAAATTCCAATTCTTTTTATTTGTCTTCCTTTTGCCATTATGTCCCTTAAAAATATTTAAAAAAAAAAATAAGTTTTTTTTATTTGATATTCTATTAATTCGAAATTTATTGTAGAATTTTTAACGTAGTTTTAAAATGAAGTTTAACAAGATTCTTAAATTCATCGCTTCCAAACCTTTCGTAAATGTTTAATGCCGCATCTGTAACTTGATTTGATGCACCTTTTAAAACGTTAAACCCTTGCTGCTGTTGATGATTAAACCAATTATTCATTTCATGCCTAGCCAATATTGAAGCAGCCGCAACTCCAATGTATTGCTCCCCTCTAGGAAGTTTTATGAAATTCACTTCCTCAAATTCTTTTTCAGAGGCAAGCTCTAAATCTTTTTTGCTGAACTGATCTGTAATAATTGTTGAAGTTGGATTTAACTTAAAAACATTTTCAACCACTTTTGAGTGAGCCCAGTTAAGTAGATGATTTACATTTTTAAATTTCTCGTAAAGTTTATTATATTTTTCGGGCTCAATTACTATAACAGAAAAATTCTTAGGGAATTTCTTTTTTATTTTTTTTGCTATTCCGTCAATTTTATAATCTGTTAATTCTTTGCTGTCCCTTACATCTAATTCTAAAAGTTCTTCTTGAATATCTTTATTTACAAACATTGCTGCAACAACAAGTGGTCCAAAATAATCTCCTTTGCCGGTTTCGTCTGTTCCAATGTATTCATCGTAATTTTTCTGCAACTGATTGTCAACCTTAAAATCCATTAATATATTTCCATTAACTATGGACTGAATTTCTTGATATTCAGCAGACAGATTATTTCCCTGAAGAACTGTTTTTACACCCTTTTTGCCAAAGTAAACTTGTACTTTTATTTTTTGATTATTTTTTACAGCGGTTGTTTCGTAATTGTATTGTTTTTTTTCAACGGTTGAACAGTTGAAATTTGCTTTTTTGAGTTTAAATAAAACATCATTAATTTGTGTTAACGCTTTAGTCTGATTTGGCACTTTTACCTTAAAAATTAAATTAAATTATCGATAGCAAAAAGTTACATTTTTTTATAATAATTAGTTTTTATCTACTTTAATAAACTTATATTTTGTATAATCAATTTGAAAATCAATTTATTTAAACCAATTGGAAAATGTTTATGAATAAAACTACTACTCTTATAATTTTTCTCATTTCCAGCGTTTTATTTTCCCAATCGATTACACCTAAAAGAGAATTTAGAGCAACTTGGGTTGCAACAGTTATTAATTTAGATTGGCCATCAGCACCTGGGCTTTCTAGTGAAAAACAAAAGCAAGAATTAGTTGATCTATTTGACAAAATTGAAGCCACAAATATTAATGCTGTAATTTTTCAAATAAGATCAGAATGTGACGCAATGTATGCTTCATCCTACGATCCTTGGTCTTATTGGTTAACTGGTTCACAAGGTACACCACCATCTCCTTATTATGATCCTCTTGAGTTTGCTGTTGAAGAGGCTCATAAACGCGGATTGGAATTACATGCTTGGTTTAATCCATATAGGGCTGAGCGACAAGTAAATAATTATATTACTGCAAATAATCATGTAACAAACCTTCATCCCGATTGGCTTATACGAAAAGGAAATATTAAATTTTTGAATCCCGGTTTACCTCAAGTAAGGGAATATGTAACTAATGTTATTATGGATGTTGTGAGCAGATACAAAGTTGATGGTGTTCATTTCGATGATTACTTCTATCCGTACCCACCAGATGAAATTGATAACGAAGACTTTCAAACATTTGTTGATTACTCACGTGGCTTTGTAAGTATTGATGATTGGAGAAGAGACAACGTTAATGAATTATTAAGAATGATTCATGATTCCATTCAAGTTGTAAGACCTGAAGTAAAATTTGGCATGAGTCCTTTTGGAATTTATAAAAACGGAGTTCCAGCTGGAATTTCTGGGCTAGATGCATACAGCTCTATTTATTGTGATCCAGTTGCCTGGCTTCAAGAAAAAATAATTGATTATTTGACACCGCAACTTTATTGGCAATTTGGCGGGGGACAAGATTATGGCAAACTTTTACCTTGGTGGGCATCTCAAGTTGGAGAGAGACATTTGTATCCGGGGCAAGCTTTATATAGAGCCGGAAGTTTTCCAATTGGGGAAATACCAAGACAAATTAGATTGAACAGGGCAACAACAAATACGTATGGAAGTGTTTTTTTTAGGGCACAAAATTTATTCGAAAATCTAAATGGAACAACCGATTCGTTACTTAATACTTACTACAAATATAAATCCCTAATTCCTCAAATGAGCTGGAAAGATCAAATAATACCGAATGAACCCAGCAATTTACGTTTTGAAACGCTTGCAAACATAAGAGGAAATGGAATTGTATGGGATAAACCTTCAACAGCTTCTGATGGTGATTCTGCTTCTATGTATGTTATTTATCAACTCGCAAATTTAACTCCGACCGCAGATGATTTGGAAAACCCGGCAAATATTTGGAAAATATCAAGTGAAAATTACACGACATTAAACTCTAGTGATAGATCAACTAGTAAGATGTATTTTGCAGCCGCTTCTCTAGATGATAATTACAATGAGAGTGGTATCAGTAATGTGATTGAAGTTGAAGTAACAAAACCAGCTGTACCAATGCTGCTTGCTCCAGTTGATAACGCACCAAATCAAAGAGACACAACAATTTTAGTCTGGGATAATTCAAACGGTTCAAGTTTCAATCGATTACAGGTTGCTTCATCTACGGATTTTGATAGTATTGTTTATCAAGCAAATGGAATTATTGATACATTTAAATTTGTTACAGGCTTAGATGGATTAACTCAATATTATTGGAGAGTTTCTGCTTTAAACATTGCCGGTGAAAGTGAGTTTTCTGAAATAAGAAACTTTACAACGGGTTTTCCAATCCCACCATTGTTAAATATGCCGGAAGATAAAACCACTGATGTAGAGTTGGAACCAACATTGGTTTGGAACGCATCCTCAGTTGCGAATGAATATGAACTTCAAATTGCAGAAGGATTATCAATAGAACCATCAATAACAATTTTGGATACACTTATTGCTGATACAACCATTAGCCTTTCCTCGTTAAACCCAGAAAAAATTTATTCGTGGCATGTTAGAGGGAAAAATGATTTCGGGTTTAGTAAATGGTCAGAAGTATTTAAATTTAAAACTGTATTAATTTCAAGCATAGATTTTGAAAGCGGTATTCCAATAACTTTTTCTCTTGCACAAAATTATCCAAATCCATTTAATCCAGAAACCAGAATTGATTTTTCGATAAATCAGAGTGATTTAACTACATTGAAGGTTTATGATTTATTAGGAAGAGAAGTTTCAGTTTTAAAAAATGAGTTTATGAACCGTGGTTCTTATTCACTAACTTTTAATGCAAGTAAACTTTCCAGCGGCGTTTACTTTTATGTTTTAAAGAGTGGAAATAATATTGAAAGAAGAAAAATGATGTTGATCAAATAGTTCATCGGTTTCAAATATTTCATTTGTTTGAGTAAAAAAATAGTTTTACTTTTAAGAATTGGAAAGATTTCTTTGTCCTTAATTTTAAGTATCAAATAAATTTGATTTTAAAAATGTTTATTTCTAATTTTTCTAAAAATACATCACTAATTCTCGTTCCTTTCGATACAGAGGATTTTAGCTTAAAGGGTATAACACTAAATTCACTTATTGAATCTACCGAAAAATACAAAATTGAAAATGTAAGGGGAGTTAATTAACATGAAACATGTTATAATTCTTTTTTTATCTGTTGTTTTTTGTTCTACAATATTACTTGCCCAAACTACCGGTAAAATTTCCGGAACTGTAACGGATGCAAATACAGGCGCACCTGTGATTGGTGCTAATATTATATTAGAAGGTAGCGCAATAGGAGCTGCTGCAGATATTGAGGGCTATTTTGTAATACTTAATGTTTCTCCAGGGACTTATACACTCAAAGCTTCTGCAATAGGTTATTCAGCTTCAACATTGTTAAATGTGCGTGTAAATATTGATCAAACAACAAATACAGATTTTAAATTAAGTGAAGAAGTTTATGAAACCGGTGAAGTAGTTGTTGTAGCCAAAACACCTATTGTACAAAAAGATGTTGCTTCAAGTGGAGTAAATTTAAATTCCGAAGAAATACAAAATTTGCCCGTTGTTAGTATAACAAGTGTTGTAGGTCTTCAGGCGGGAGTTGATAACGGAGATATTAGAGGGAGTGGCTCAGCTGATGAGATCGTATATCAAGTCAATGGAATTACAATGAGAGACGGACGTGATAATACTCCTTACTCTAATGTAAGTTTTACGTCTGTTGAGCAAGTTAAAGTTCAGACTGGTGGATTTACAGCTGATGTCGGCGATGTTCGCTCAGGCTTGATTCAAGTAGTAACAAAAGAAGGCCAAACCGATAAATACACATTTAGCTTTTATTCTCAATACAGTCCTTACTCAAAAAAGCATTTTGGACAATCAGTTAATGATCCAAACTCATTTTTTTTACGACCTTATTTAGACGATGCAGTAGCTTGGACCGGAACAAAAAGCGGTGCTTGGAATGAATTCATTCAACGTCAATACCCTGAATTTATTGGTTGGAACGCTGTTTCTCAAAATACTCTTCAGAATGATAACCCCGATGATGATTTATCTCCAGAAGCAGCAAGAAGATTATTTTTGTGGCAATATAGAAAAGCTTTTGAAATAGATAAACCTGATTATGATATTGATTTAAGTTTCGGTGGACCAATTCCATTAGTCAGTAAAGAATTAGGAAATTTGAGATTTTTAGCTTCATATAAACAAAATGAAACTATGCTTCTTGTTCCTCTTTCAACCGATGATTATAATGATTATGATGCCTCACTTAAATTGACTTCCGATCTTGGAGTTGGCAAAAAGTTAATGATTGAAGGACATTTTGGACAACAAGCTGGCACTGGAACAAGCACAAGCGGACTTCCCGGGCTTTTTAAAGATGATTGGAGTTTAGCAGATAGAGTAGATTATGGTAATTATACAAAAGACGTTCTTTTCTCTAATGCTTATTTTTCACCAACTACTGTTAAGAGAAATTCACTTGCAGCCAAATTTACTAATGCAATAAGCTCTTCAACTTATTATGAAGTGGTTTTCAGCAATTTTAATTCAGATTATAATACTTCTCCCGGAACTTCTAGAGATTATGATAAAAAGTATAAATTTGGAAATAATTATTTTGTCGATGAAGCGCCCTTTGGTTATGATCAAGGTGCTTCCAATGTGATTAATCCTAGTGGAATGTTGCTTGGAACAATATACAGTCAATCTAGAGATAGCAGTTATGTTTCAACATATAATCTTAAGTTCGATCTTTCTAGTCAATTAGATAAATTTCATAACATTAAAACCGGTATCGATTTTAAATACATAGTTAATGATGTAAATTATGGTATTGTATCTGAAACGTTTTCAAATGCTACTCGAAAATATACTTGGAATACAAAACCAATTCAGGCTGCAGTTTATGCTCAAGACAAGTTAGAGTTTGAAGAAATGGTCGCAACTATTGGTGTAAGAGTTGAATATTCAGATCCTAATGATTCTTGGTATGATTATACTACTTATGATTTAGGCTTTACAGCGTCAAATGCAGAAAACAGAGATCAGCTTATTCCTAAAAAAGACTTAAACCCTCAGGTTACTGTAATGCCAAGGCTTGGTATGGCTTTCCCAATTTCTGTAAATAGCAAATTATTTCTAAATTACGGTCATTATCAAACTTTACCAATTCCTTCAAATTTATACAGAATTGCAAATGCAATTGATGGAAAATTAGAATTTATTTCCAATCCTGAATCAAAACTTGAAAAAACTATCCAATATGAATTAGGTTATGAGCAAAATATTTTGGATCAATTTTTACTAAGGATAACTGGTTATTATAAGGATATAACTAATGAATCAAGAGATATTACTTATATAAGCGCAGATGCAGGAGTTGTTACTTATGATAAACCTGAACCGGTAAGTTATAGAGATATTAGAGGTTTTGAATTTGAGCTAAATAAAAATAGAGGTGAATGGATAACGGGCTTTATCAATTATAATTATATGGCATCATCCGATGGAAAATTTGGATGGGGAAAATATTATGAAAGCCCAACATTACAGAACATTTATATCCAATCGGAAGGTGAAAGCTGGCTTATTCAAAACAAATACAAGCCAAGGCCTGTTGCAAGATTAAACCTAAGTGTATTTACACCAAATGAATTTGGACCTGAACTAATGGGAATTTATCCGTTAGAAGGTTGGAGGATGAATATTTTATCTACATGGAAAGCCGGAAGTTATACATCTTGGACCGGAGGCAGTGGGGAAATAACGGCAAAAACTAGAAATAATCTCCAATGGGTTGATAATTTTAATACTGATTTAAGATTTTCAAAAGATTTTAATTTTGGCGCTGTGGACTTACAATTATTTGTTCAAATAAATAATCTATTTAATGATAAAAGGCTTTCGAGCACAGGATTTTCTAGAACTAATTTTGATTATGATCGTTACATAGAATCTTTACATTTATCATCATCTACTTCTGGTATTGAACAATTTAAGTATGTAAATATTCCAGGGGATGATAAACCGGGCGACTATAGAGATTATAACGTTGATTATACCCCAATTGAAGCAGTTAGAGATATCGCTACGCTCACTACGCCAGTGAATGATTTAATTTATTTTGATGAATCATCAAAAGGTTATTTTGAATACGTTAATGCCAGCTGGCAGCCAGTTGATTCTCAAAAGATTGATAAAATTTTAAAAGATAAATCTTATATAGATATGCCCAATTATGGATTTTTCACATTCTTAAATCCGAGGGATATTTATTTTGGACTTAAATTTAATATTGCACTTTAAATTTTTGAGGAGTAGAAATTTTATTTTAGGTGAAAAAATGAGAAAATTTATTTACAAAATATTTTTTATAATAATTCTATTATCATTCCTTATTCCTAATTTTAGTGTTGCCCAAAGCAATGTTGGAAAAATTGAAAAATGGATGGCTGTTGGAGAATTGCAAAACTGGTTTTCAAGTATTGGTTGCGAGAGGGAAGAAGATGGTCCTGAGAAACAACAACAAGCCGGTTGGAGATGGCCAGCCCCATACCTAAATCAAGATATGCAGGCAGCAAAAGGTCTATGGATTGGAGCAAAAAACTATACCGAACCGATAGAAGGTTCAACTTTTGATTTTAAAGTTGTGCATTGTGGTCCTCGTCCGCAAACAGGTGGTCTTGTGGAATTCTTTCCAATCGAATTTAAGCATTATTCTAAATTTAAACCTTCAACAATAAGAGTTGACGGTGCAGAATCATACTTTGTAAAAACTGTGATAGAAGATGAAAATATTAAACCTGATATGCCCTATGACCAGATGTTATATAATGTAGTTAATACCCAAATGGGAATGACTATGAAAAGAAAGATATTCCAATTTAGCGGAGAGTATTTTAATAATTTCATTGTTACTGAAAATACTTTCATTAATACTGGTAACATTGATGTTGATCCGGAAATAGAAAGAACCTCAGGTGCATTAGAAGATGTCTATTTTTATTATCAATATAGAATGGCTCCTTGCCGCGAAACAAGATTGCTTTTTGGTGATCCGACAGCGTGGGGAAGAAATACTCTGAATGATGAAAGAGGCCCTTATAGAAACGACTCAGATAATCCTGAACAATTAAGATATCAATATTCATGGCATGGTTATTTTCAAGATTTTTCAAGCTGGAATAATGTTGGTGGACCAATTTGGAAACCAACAGGTACCGTAATTGATAAGGCTGATTCTGTAGGCAGATTAGCTTCATCACAGTTTCCAGGGATTTTGGTTTTACATGCGGATAAATCAATTTCTGATAGAACTGATGACCCAATGCAGCCTACGACTACTGGATATATTGCTTCGGATGGAGAACTTAATTATGCATCAAATCCTTTTATAGCCACCGAAATGCAAAAACGCTATAATATGATGTCAAAAGGACATGCTGCAAAAAGCCATGCTGAAGTAATTACTGACGGAGATTTTGCCGGATCAACGAAAAATCCTGCTGAAGGTTCTGCAAACAATGCAGGCTATTCATTTGTAAATGGTTTTGGCCCTTATCAAATTCCTTATGGCGATAGTATTAAAATTATACTTGTAGAAGCAGCAGCTGGTTTAAGCAGAGAGGAAGCTATAAGAGTTGGTAAGTTATACAAGGATGGCGCAATTTCAGCAACAGAGAAAAACGAATACGTTCTTCAAGGTAAAGATTCTTTACATCAAACATTTAAAAGAGTTGTCGACTTATATAATAATAATTGGGAATTACCAGAAGCTCCAATGCCTCCAAAAAATTTAGAAGTGTTTTCACGAGGTGGAAGAATAGAATTATTTTGGGATATATATGATGCTGGAATTGCACCACAAGGTTTTGAATTATATCGTTCTACAACAGATCACGTTGATGGTTATGCTGATAATCAATTTTATTCTAAATACGAACTTGTTACAGAACTAGGACCAGAGGCAAGATCATTTGTTGATACCGCTTTAGTTACAAATACAGCTTATTATTACTATCTCCAGTCAGTTGGTGATAATGTTCCAGCTAATACTAGTCTAAACATTCCAAGTTATAAATTGAGAAGCTCAAGATTTTATGCTCAAACTTATGCCCCTGCTTATAAAAGATCAAAAGGAGCAAGTACAATTACTAATAAGGTTAGGATAGTTCCTAATCCATATATAATATCTGCAACAGGTGGTTTATTATTCCCTGGTGAGGAGAATAAAATTAGTTTTGTTAATATTTCGGGTGAGTGTACAATTGCTATATACTCTGAATTAGGTGAATTAATTAAAACTATTGTACATGATGACGGAAGCGGATCCCATGATTGGTTGTTAACTACATCGTCAAATCAATTTGTTGTTAGTGGAATTTACATTGCTGTTATCACAGATAAAAATACAGGTGATAGAGAGATTGCTAAGTTTTCAATAATTCGTTAAAATTTTTTTAGGTATTTCAATGAATAAAAAAATATTACTAATAATATCTCTTTTGATGTTTGTTTCTCAAATTAGTTTTGGGCAAACAAAACTTGCACAAACGGGACTAAAATTTTTAAGTGTTGGAGCAGACGCAAGAGCTTCGGCTCTCGGAGAGGCAATTACATCTCTGGAAGGTAATTCTTCATCAATGTTTTATAATCCATCTGCTATGGCAAGACAAGAATCTTTTTTTGATGTAACATTCTCAAATACAAAATGGATTGCGGATATTAATTATCTACACGCAAGCTTATCTATTGCTCCGGAAAATGGAAATTATGGTGTATTTGGAATTTCTATTGCCAGTGTTGACTACGGAACATTTAATGAAACGGCTAGAATTCCAGGAGCCAGCGAGGGATATCTTGATTTAGGCACTTATAGCCCAACTGCAATAGCCATAGGACTTGGTTATGCAAAAGCACTATCAGAAAAATTTGCAGTGGGCGGAGATGTAAGGTATGTATATCAAAATTTAGGAAGTGGTCATGCTGTTGGAACTACATCCACGGATGGTGAATATAAGCTTCAGAGTTTTGATATAAATGTTGTAGCATTCGATTTCGGAATTCTATACCACACTGGTTTTAAAAGTTTAGATTTTGGAATGTCTCTTAGAAATTTTTCACAAGAGATTGAATATGTTGAAGAAAGCTTCCAATTGCCTCTTACTTTCAAACTTGGAGTTTCTATGAATTTATTCGATTTCATAAATGTTGATAAAAATGAGCATTCTTTTTTATTTTCAGTTGATGCGGATCATCCTAGAGATTATAAAGAACAAATTCACATTGGCGGGGAATACACATTTCTGAATCTTGTGTCTTTAAGACTTGGCTATACCACACCAACAGATGAGCAAGGAATTAATGCAGGCATTGGTTTAAAACATTCGATCAGCGGAATTAATTTTGGAGTGGATTATGCTTATTTGGATTTTGGCGTTTTCCAAAATGTTCACAGATTTGCAGTTAATATTTCTTATTAGAATTTAAGTCTATAATTAAAATTTGCAATTAGGTTTTGTTATGAAAAAATATCAGAATTTCAAATTATTAAAATATTGGTTAGGCACAGTTTTCTTGGCTGCTTCTTTAATTTTCATTTCTTGCAGCGAGGATACAAATCCTTCAATTTATGAGGATTTGCCAAAAGGTGATACACCTACAATTAGCACTCTTAGTCCGGCAGATTCTGGATTGGCAGGGATAACCGAAATAACAATTAATGGTAATAATTTTTCACCAGATATTTCAAAAAATATCGTTTATTTTAACGGTGAAATTGGAACAATATTGAGTGCTTCTGCAAATCAGCTTGTAGTTAAGGCTCCAAAATTGGTTAATGATTCAGTTGCAATTAAAATAGCAGTAAGGGGAGTAGAGCTCTTTAGTGATGCCTATATGTTTTCTTTAAAATCTGCTTTGAAACAAATTTATGATTTTAAAGATTTTGAATTCCCTTATGCAATAACTGTAGATAACTCAAATAATGTTTATTTCAATTTTGTGGTGAGCGGATTAAGCACAGGGTTAAGTAGTATAAATCCTGCAGGTCTAATAGAAACTTTTTCGCCCAAAGGCGGTGAGTCATTTTATACAGATTTGAAATATGCTGGTAATGGGAAAATTTACGGTACTCGTTTCCCGCCAGTTAGAGCGATATTTGGGAGTGTGGCAGGTGAATCCCCAAAAGCGGTTGCAATGGCAGAGCAAACAGCCAAGCTCTTAACGTTAGATTTGGATAATAATAAAAATATTTGGGCAGCTGGAAGTGGAGGAAATATTTATAGAATAACTCCGGATGAAGCTGATAAAAAAGCTTTTCCATTTGATTTTTCTATTGGATCTTTAAGATTTTTTGATGGTTATCTTTATGCATTAGTTAATTTAGAAGCAACTCAATCAATTTATAGATTCAAAGTCGTCAACTCAGATAGTTTAGGGCAGGTGAAGAGTATTATAAAATAACAGAGAACCTTCCGGAGTATACTGTGAAAGCAATAACTTTCTCAGAAGATGGAAAATTATTTATGGGAACCTCTGGTGTGGGATTTGACCCAAATGTATTAGTTTATTTAACGACAGATAAAACATTAAAACAGTGGTACTCTGAAGTTATTTCTGGACCGATTAGTAATTTCGCTTGGGATACCGGAAATTCATTATATTATATAAGAGAAAAATCGGCTACTTTACAGCAGCAAATTTTCAAAATAAACATGGTGATGAAAGGCGCACCATATTTTGGAAGAGATTAAATTTAATCTTTTTTAATTAACAACTTACATTCACAAATAAGGAGGCAAAACATGATTAAGAAATTAACTGTAATCATGATTCTTTTGTTCGTAGCAAGTTCTATGAGCATGGCACAATGGGCAAATTTAGGCCCTTTCCCGGATGATACCTACAAAGGCGGTACACACGGAATCGCTGTCGATCCAGACGGCAAAGTATGGCAATCAAGTTATTATAAAGAAGCTTGGGTATCACCAGCTGGAGATACTATTCAAACTTCTCCAATTTATGTTTTTAATGCAGATGGTTCAATGAACCAAATAATCTATACTGTAACTAGTGGAAGTACTATTGATACTTTGAAAGGTGCAAATAGAGGATTGGGAGTTGACGAAAACGGAAACATCTTGTATGTACAATCTGGACCAAGTAAAGTAATTAAAATTAACTCCACAACTTTTGAAGGAATGGGCAGCCGTGTTATTACTGATGATATCGGTTCATCCCCAACAGCTCCTTCTGTTGATGAAAATGGAACAATTTTTATTGGACCAGTTGTTGGCGGCGGATCTACTGCAATTGCAATGTATGATACCGATCTTCAATATCTTGGAAATGCAGTTGTTGGACCACCAGCCATTTCAAGAACTCTAATTGTTTCTAAAGATGGCAATACAATTTATTGGATGCCTTTTACTGCAACCACAACATATGTTTATTCAAGAGCAGATGAATTCTCAGCTTATGAATTAGCTGATTCAATGTTTATTGGAATGAGCATTGAAACTACTGCTTGGCAGCCTGGTACAGGAAATTTATGGGTTTCTAACGATAGCCGTGGTACTGATTCTACAAAAAGTCATTTAACATGGTATAGTTATGATCTTACAGCCTCTGCTTTTGTAGATAGTTTTTCATTGCCTGTTACAGGTCAATCTGATGAATGGCCAAGAGGATTAGCTTTTAGTCCTGATGGAAAATTAGCTTATGTTGGCTTATTTGGAACCGCATTTGATAGAATTTATAAATTTACAAATGATATTCCAGATTCAATCGATCTTTCAATTACTTACGAAGCTGATATGGAATTAGAAATTCTGAAAGGAACTTTTAATCCGGCAACAGACACAGTTGAAGTAAGAGGAGCTTATTTTGGATGGGGAAGTGAAGCACCAGATATGGAACCAAGTGCTGTAAACCCAAATAAATACACTCATACTGAAACACAACGTGCTACAGTTGGAGATAATATTCCTAATTATAAGTTCTATTATACTCCTGGTAACTGGGAAGGTGGAAGTGATAAAACTTACAGAATAACTCAAGCTGATTATGACAATGGATATGCAGTTGTTTCAAGACCATTTAATGATGCTACTTTAGATGATGTTATCAATCAAGATTGTACAATTCTATTTGTTGTTGATACAGATAGCGCTTTATCTTCAATTAACAATACTATGTTTACTACAGTAAATACAGTTCATATTACTGGCGCATCTTCTCCATTGAAATGGCCTGATGGCGGATGGCCTGATGCTCAACTTGATAGAATGATTCCAATGTTTGATGATGGTACTAATGGTGATGAAGTATCCGGTGACGGTATTTTCTCTGCAAATGTTACCTTCCCTAAATATTCTTCATTCAGAATTCAGTATAAATATGGAATAAATTATGGTGATGCAGCTAATAACCAAGGTGGAAATGATAATGAAAACGGTGTTGGTGCAGATCACTTTATTACCCTTACTAAAGATTTGTCTTCTGCAAAAGTAGAAAATAAATTTGGTGTTATGGGTGATCATACTTTATTGGATATGGTAACAGGTGTTGAAGTTCTTAAACAATTACCAACTGGATTTGAATTAACTCAAAACTATCCAAATCCGTTTAACCCAACTACTAAAATTAATTTCCAAATTCCTAGTGCTCAAAATGTTTCATTAAAAGTTTATAACTTGCTTGGACAAGAAGTTGCAACTTTATTAAACGAACAAATGGGCGCTGGAGTTTATGAAGTTGGATTTGATGCTTCACAACTTTCAAGCGGAGTATATATTTACTCATTAAAAGCAGGAAGTTTTGTAGCTTCTAAGAAAATGACTCTTGTGAAATAACGATTGTTGTTTTTGTATTTTTTTTTGAAGCCGGTCTTTATGACCGGCTTTATTTTTTTTAAGCAAGTCAAAATTAAATTCAATTATATTTTATGTTTTTTTCTAAATTAAATAAAGTCCAAAATTTTCAGTATTTTCTAATAACATTTCTCTTTCTTACAAATAGCATTTTCTCGCAAGACAATTCTGATGAAATTTTAGCTAAAGTTGGCGATTTGGTAATAACTAAATCTGAATTTGAGAACAGACTTTATTTTACGCCGCATCAAGGAATTGAAGATAAGAATAGTACAGATGGAATTAAAAAAGAACTGCTTTATACATTAATTGCAGAAAAGCTTTGGGCAAATGAAGCCTTAAAGACCGGAATGGATACTCTTTCTTCCGTAATTACGGCCAAAAGTGTAATTGAAAAAATGTTTGTTAGAGATGAACTTTACAAAGTGGAGGTTACAGATAAAATAAATTTTACAAGTGAAGAATTAAATGAAGCACAAGAAAGATTTTTAAAGGATTTAGATGTTTATGTATTTTTTACAACAATAGAAAAAGAAGCTATTGAACTTAAAAAGTTAATTAGAAATACTAATATAAATAATGTTCTTTCTAAAATTGATACAAGCAAAGTGCAATTTAAAAAAATGAATATTGCTTTTGGAGATTTAGCTAAAAGCACTGAAGATATTTTATATAAATTGAACATTAATGAATTTTCAAAACCAATTAAAATGGAAACTGGATGGAACGTTTTTTATTTGAATAATTTTATTCAAAAAGAAAATAATGCTGTCAATGATATTCAAGATGGTACAAAAATAATATTAAAAATATTGAGCGAAAGAAAAGAGCAAACTAATTACGATAAATTTCACAAAGAATTTTTTACTAATAAAAAGATTGACGCGGATGGAAAAACATTTAATCTTATTGTTGATGAGCTGACTAAAATTTTTTCTTCCAAAATAAAAGAAGGAAATACTTTTGTTGATAAAACCGGAAAGGAAAAAATAATATTTGACAGTTATGATTTGAAATTATTTGAAAAAGAAATAGGCTTAAATAAACTGGAAAAAGATTTTCTTATTTTTAGCCCTAATCCAATTAAATTATTATCTTTTATGAACGAATTAAGTTTTTCATCATTTATAGTTCCCGCATCAAATTTGGATAGCATAAAAATCAAATTACATTTATTTCTAAAAGACTATATTAAATATGAATTACTTGCGCGCGAAGGATATAATCGAGGATTAGAAAAATCACAAAATGTTACTGAATGGGTTAAAATCTGGTATGAAAATTTTCTTTTTCAAGCGATAAAAAATGAATATTTTAACAATAGTAATAAATTACTAAATTACAGTGAGATTAAAGATTATATTGCGGAAGAAAAAACAAATACAATAGAAGGCGAAGAAATTTTTAACAAATTTATAAGCAGTACTATTGAACTAAGCGACAAGTTCAAATATAAAATAAATGAAAAATTATTTTCTCAAATTGAACAAGGAAATATCAATCTTTTTGTAATTCATAATTTAGGCTTTGGTGGATCGATACCTGCTGTTCCTTCTTCACCACCATTTATTGAATGGCAAATTGAAAAAGAAAAACGTATTTCAAAGAATAGCAATTAAAGAATTATTTATTAAATAAACATTTCATTACTCAAAACTATCATCTTTATGATGGAGGAATTATGACATATAAGTTAAAGAGTTTAATTTTTCTTATAATAATGTCATCAACAATTTTTGCAGGAACAACTGGTAAAATTACTGGCAGAATTACTGATGCACAAACTGGCGAACCAGTTCCATTTGTTAATATTATTATTATGGAAACAAATTTGGGCGCTGCTTCTGATATTGATGGTTATTTTTCAATTCTTAATATTCCCCCTGGAACCTATGTTGTTAAAGCATCTGCTATTGGCTATAATTCAGTTAGTATGCAAAATGTAAAAGTTTCTATTGATTTAACAACAAGTATTGATTTTAAGCTTTCTACAGAAAGTATAGAACTTGGCGAAGAGGTTGTTGTTGTTGCTACTAAACCTTTGATACAAAAGGATATGACTTCATCAACTGCAATTGTTGGGGATGAGTTGATTTCAGAACTCCCGGTTACAGATATTTCTGATGTACTTTCACTTCAATCTGGAATTGTTGTTTCCAGTGATGGCGGTCTTCATCTTCGCGGCGGTAGAAGCGGACAGGTAACCTATCAAATTGATGGTGTGCCGGTTACAGATTCATATGATGGCAGTACAATTGTGGATGTGAACTCAAGCGCTGTGCAAGAGCTTCAAGTAATAAGCGGAGCATTTAATGCCGAATATGGGCAAGCTCTTTCGGGTGTTATAAATCTTGTTACAAAAGACGGAAATAATGATTACCACGGAAGTTTTCAAAGTTATATTGGTGATTATGTATCTAGCAATGAAGATATTTTCTGGGATATTAAAGATCTAAATCCTGTTGCCATTAGGAATTTTGAAGGAAGTTTAAGTGGTCCTGTTATTAACGATCAGATTTACTTATTTACAAATTTTAGATATTTATATAATGATGGATACATTTATGGAAGAAGGACTTATCTACCAACTGATATTTCATTCGAGTTACAAGATACCGGTGGCAATGAATATTTTATAACCCAAAATGGCGATGGTAAATATGTTTCAATGAATTGGAGCAAGAATTATTTTGGTCAAGGCAAACTAACTTATGTTGCATTTCCGGGTCTAAAATTAAGTTATAACTTTTTGTATGATAAAAGAGATTACCAAGAATATGACCATGATAGCTATAATTTATTAACACCCGATAATAATCTTCAAAAATTTGAAACATCAAATTCTAATATTTTTGCAATTAACCATGCCGTTTCGGATAATAGCTTCTACACTCTTAACCTAAGTTACAACTATAAAGATTTTCATCAATATTTGTATGAAGATATTTATACCGGCGATCCAAACAATCCAACACTTTATGTTGATAACGATTTAAGACAACGTCCGGCTCATAATTTTGCAGTTGGCGGCACAAATGACTCAAGATTTACAAGAAATTCTGGAACAATTGCTGCAAAGTTGGATTGGGTTACACAAGCGAATAAAGAGATAAATTTACAATTTGGCGGAGAGTTTAAAAAGAATAGGCTATTTCTTCAGGACATAACTTTAGCTCCAATGCTTAATGAAAACGGACAAAGAGCTAATCCTTATAATGTTGTTATTCCTCCCCAAACGTCATTAGACAATGATAAATACATTCATAATCCTATGGAAGGCGCTGCTTACGTGCAGGCTAAGTTTGAAGCATTTAGCATAATATTTAATGCTGGTGTTAGATTTGATGTTTTTGATCCGGATGGAAAAATTTTAACAGATCCTTCCGATCCGAATATTGTAAATCCATTAAAACCGGATAATAGATTTAATGATACAAACGGAAATGGAGTTTTGGATAATGGGGAAACTGTAAAAACTGTTGCTGACAGAGAAGCATATTGGTATAAAGATGCAACAATAAAAACTCAACTTAGTCCAAGATTAGGATTGGCATTCCCAATTTCTGCTTTTGGGGTAATTCATTTTTCTTATGGTCACTTTTTCCAATTACCTCGCTATCAATACTTATATGAAAATCCGGAATTTGAAATTGCAGATGGTTCAGGTAATGTTGGCTTAATGGGTAACGCCGATCTTAGACCTCAGAAAACAGTAAAAGGGGAAATTGGTTTGCAGCAGCAGCTAAGTGATGATATGGCTGTAGATATGACATTATTTTTTGAGGACTTTAGAGATTTAAGTGGAACACAAAATGCAGAGATTTTAGTATTTGGAGGGGACAAAACTTATAGTAAATATCAAAATTCTGATTTTGGTTTTTCAAGAGGATTCATTATTAAATTTACCAAAAGATTTGGCGGAGGTTTTGCAACTAATATTGATTATACTTACTCAGAAACTAAGGGAAATGCCTCCAATCCTGCAGATGCAAGAAACGCAATCACTGGAGGAGCAATTCCTGAAACATTTATTGCACCTTTAGATTGGGATCAGACCCATACTTTAAATTTATCAGCTGCCTATACAAAAATGAATGATTATGGATTTTCAATAATTGGTAATTTTTATTCGGGTCAGCCTTATACACCTCAAGTTAATAAGAATACTAGAATAACAAAGAATGGCTTCCAAAGAAATAGTGATATTAAGCCATCACAATTTAAAATTGACATGAGAGTTTATAAAGATATTATGTTAATGGATGATTTAAAACTTACAATTTTTGCAAAGGTGTTTAACTTACTCGATGCAAAGAATCCTGTAAATATTTATGGCGATTCGGGTGATCCATACTTTAGCTTTGAGAAATTAGAAGCTGAAAAAATAAATCCGGTACTTTACAATAATACACTAAACGAATTTTATACTAACGCAAGTTTCTTTTCAGAACCTAGAAGAGTTGAACTTGGAGTATCATTTAATTTTTAATCATGCTAGGAGTAACTAATATGAGATTTTGGAAAATATTTATTTCTTTTTTTGTTTTCCTCCAAGTTATTATTCAAGCACAATATAGCGACCCGGCTTTACGTTCAATCGGTTACCATACAGGAAATAGAGTTGGTATTTCTTTTTACAACGATGGTCAAATTGCCGGATTTAGTGTTGGAATTGATATTAGAGGTGAATGGCCGCTTGGCTCTGGAGAGAATTATATTGGGGATTGTATACCGTTAATTGGAGTTGAGTTTATTAATGATCTTAATGATACTCTTCATTCTGTTGTGATTTCAAGAGGACCAAGAAATGGACAGTTTGATGAGAAGCACCCTACAAAAAATTATTTTTGGGGATGGAATCCAACACCAGGCTTTAGAAATCCAAATTATCAATCCGTTGCCATGAGTCATTTACCTGAGTCTTGGCCAATTGAAGGATGGAATGATCCAATTGCAAATTCTTGGAAAGATGCAGACGGTAAAACTCAATGGTTTGGCTATTTTGGAAGAGGAATAATTAATGCGGATCAAGAATCATTTTTTGAAGCAGATGATCATTGGGATGATGAATTTAATGCGCATTTCCAGCCGGATGCAAATGATCCGAATAGAAATGGAATGGCATTACGAATGCGCCAAAGAGGATTTCAGTGGTCAAGTTTTTTAGCTGAAGATGCAATCTTTTGGCTTTACGATATCACTAATGACGGGACACATACTTACAGAAAGGCAAATTTTGGGACTGTGGTTGGAACACTTGCTGGCGGTGATGGAGACAGTCAGGATGATTTAGGAACGTTCCTTGTAAATGAATCAATTACATATTCTTATGATGCAGATAATAGCGGTAATAAAGGTCAAAAAGTTGGCTGGGTTGGTTACGCTTTCTTAGAATCACCAGGTAATGCTTTTGATGGAATTGATAACGATAATGATTCAAAAGGTACTTCTCCACGATTTGTTAAAACTGATTTTGATGCAAAAGTTTACAGAGCCGGAGATAAAATTGTTTTAATAAGCGATAACGGAAATAATGGCTATGATAGAGAAGTTTATACTGTAAAATCAACAGTAGATACTGTATTTTCCTTAGGGAAAAGATTTATTATTAATCCCGGTGTAACTTCTTTTAGAGAAGGACATATTGCAAGAACAGTAAGCGGTATTGCAATTCCTGATGTTACTGCTAACGATGGTATTGATAATGATCTAGATGGCTTAATTGATGAGAATGAAGCAGTACATTTTTTAACAAGAACAAATAGAGGTGATTTACCTGTAAGTTATATAAATTTTATAACGGGAGAGGGATCAAGCGATAAACTGATAGACGAACGAAGAGATAACGATATTGATGAGGACGGTGACTGGTCGGCAGAATTTGATGATTTGGGAACGGACGGACTTGGACCGGAAGATGATGGATATCTTGGACCTGATGCAGGTGAAGGGGATGGTTTCCCAACACAAGGCGAGCCAAATTTTGGCAAAACTGATCCCGATGAATCGGATCAAATAGGTTTAACAGCATTTAACTTTTTCGAAAATAGTTCTTCCCCTAATTTAAGTGTTGATGCTTTAGTTTGGGAAAGAATGACTCCAGGAAGATTTGATATAATTCCACCTCAACCTCAAGACGGTGACTTTATTTATAGTTCTGGTTACTTTCCTCTCTTTCCTAAAACTAGTGAAAGATTTTCAGTTGCCTTATTATTTGGTGAGGATGAAAAAGATATTAATAATAATAAAAAATAGTCCAGAAAATATATAACTCCGGTTACGTATTTCCTCAAGCTCCCAAGAAACCAAAAGTAACTTTAGCTCAAGAAGACGGCAATGTTGTTGTTTATTGGGACGGTGCTCAATCAGAAAATACAAGAGATTTTGTAACTAAGGAAAAGGATTTTCAAGGATATAAAATTTATAGGTCAACTGATGCAAATTTTAGAGATAGCAGAACAATAACAAATGCTTTAGGAGTTTTATCATTTGATAAACCACTTGCTCAGTTTGACCTTGTTGACGATTATCAAGGATTCTTCTATCCTAGTCCCGATTTATTAGAAGCGTTTGGTGGTGTTACTTACTATTTAGGTGAAAATAAAAATGGACTGGGCACACAACAAGGAATAACTAATCTATTTACAGATAGTACCGTTGTTCCCGGACAAACTTACTATTATGCAGTAACAGCATACGATAGAGGCGATGAAGATTTAGAACTTTTTCCAGAAGAAAATTCTAAATTTATATTTAGAGCAAACACTGGTGCCGTTATTACAGACATTAATACTGCTTTTATCACACCTGGAAGAAGACCGGCTGGTTATGTTTCAGGTTCAGCAACGGAAATGCAAAAGTCTGAGAATTTTATAGGGACTGGTTCTGGATTTGTAGAAATTATTGATGAGTCCGCAATAAAGGATGGATATAATTATAAAGTCATATTTGAAGATACTTCTGCAATTAACCTTACTTCAAATTGGTCTTTAATTGATCTTCAATCACCTGACACAGTGCAACTTCCCGGAAGTAATGAGGAATTAATTGTAAATCCTGGAGAATCAATTAGTTTTCAAGATAATATTGAAACAATTTGGGTTAATAGCAAAGAAACGAAGGTAATAACTCCAGGATCCTACACAGCAACTTACGATACTTTGGTTAATAAATATGAAAATTTCCGAGGCTCTACACCAGTTAGGCAAGGATTTAGAGTTCAATTACTAAATGATGCAATTACAGTTGATTCTGCTCATACCGGGTATAACGATATAACCATTGGGGAAACGCCAAGCTATGCAGTAAAAGTGTTTAAATCCAAAAATAGAGATGGTATTGGATTCCCCGGGGATTACAAGATTGAATTCTTTCCTGAAGTAGTTGGTAAATCTGTTGCAGATACTCTTTTCCCACCAATTCCTTCTAATATTATTCCTTCTATTGATAGGACTTTTAAGGTAACTAATTTAACTTTAGGTACAGAAGTGGATGTTGTTTACAATGTCATCTCAACAACAACAAGTATTGCCTATAATATTTGGTTCAAAGAAGTTATTGATGGCAAACAGTGGAGAACTTGGTCTATTGTTTACAGATATTTCAAACCAGGAATAGAACTTCCAAAGAATGGCTCTTTTATGCTAACACTCTTTAAACAATTTAATGAAAGCGATTCATTTAGTTTCCAAATGAAGGGATCGGAATTAAATACTGAACTTGCTAAGCAAGATATGGATAAAATTAAGGTTGTACCTAATCCTTATGTAGTTACGCATTCAGCAGAGCAAAGATTGTTAAGTACACAGACAAGCGGAAGAGGAGAAAGAGAAATCAGATTTACCTATGTTCCTCCTGGTTCCAAAATTTCTATCTATACCGTAAGAGGTGAATTAATTCAAACACTTTATCAAGATAACTTATTTGTTGGTGATGTTACTTGGAATTTGAGAACCAATGAAAATTTAGATGTGGCTTATGGAGTTTATGTTTATGTTGTAGAAGCTCCAAGCATTGGTACTAAAATCGACAAATTTGCACTCATCAAATAAGGGAGATTAGAGAGATGAAAAAAATTATACTGATATATTTAATTTCCTTTGGCTTTGTATTCGCCCAATCTAAAACCGGTTCATCGGCGGCGCCATTTCTTAATGTTGCTATTGGTGCTAGACCAATTGCTATGGGAGGTGCATTTTCTGCAACTGCTAATGATGTTAGCGCGTTGTATTGGAATCCTGCCGGAGTTTCCAGAATTGCCGGAAGTGAAGCAATGTTTTCTTATTCAACTTGGTTTGCTGATATAAACTATAATTGGTCAGGAGCAGCAATAAATCTTGGTGGAATGGGAACAGTTGGTTTAAGCGTAACATATTTGGATTACGGCTCAATGGAGGTTACAACACTGGCTGAACAAGATGGAACTGGACAAATGTTTGATGCTAATGATATTGCATTGGGTTTGACTTATGCTTACAATCTAACAGATAAATTCTCAATTGGAGGAACTGCAAAATATATTGAACAAAGAATTTGGAATTCTTCAGCGACTTCAGTCGCATTTGATTTAGGTGTACTTTATTATTCTGATATTATGGGATTAAGAATTGGTGCTTCCATCTCTAACTTTGGAAGTGATATGAGCCTGAGCGGAAAAGACCTTTTAGTTCAGCATGATATAGATCTCCAAATTGAAGGAAATAATGAACAAATTCTTGCAACACTTAATACTGATTCATACCCGTTACCATTATTATTTAGAATTGGATTGGCAATGGACGTGATAAAAATTGAGGATCATGTTGTTTCAATTGGTATTGACGCACTTCATCCAAACGATAATGATGAATCTTTGAATGTTGGACTTGAATATGTTCTTTATGATTTGCTAGCATTACGCGGCGGATATAAATCATTGTTTCTTGATAATACAGAAGAAGGCTTAACGCTTGGAGCTGGAATTAAATATAATTTTGCTCCTGGCTTGGGATTTTATTTTGACTATGCTTATCAAGATTTTGGTATATTTGAAAACACTCAACACTTTACTTTAGGACTTCGATTCTAAAAATAATATGAACAACATTTATTAGAGCCGGCTAAATTTAGTCGGCTTTTTTGTTTAATTCATTAAAAAGTTGTTTTGCATTTCTATAATTCGGATTGAGTTTTAAACACTCGACGATTGATTTTTTCGCTTTCTCAAATTGATTTGAATTCATATAAGCTATTGCAAGATTATAAAAAATCTGAGGGTCATTTTTTCAAACCTTAAACTTTCATTAAGATATTTAATTGCTTCAAGATGTTCTTTTTTGAATAAATATATATTGCCAAGCCATTTACTAGAAAAATTATCCGGCTCAATTTTAAATTTCATTTTAAGAAAATTCATTGCTAAATCATATTGCTGATTTTTTATTAACTCTTCTGCTGCATAATTATAATAACCCAAATTAAATGGCTGCTGAGAAATTATAACTTTTATTTCCTTGGCAAAATTTTTATAATCTTTGTTTTTTAAATACCATTCGGCTGCTTTTTGATGTGCGTTTTTCCAATCGAAATTTTCTATTGCAATTTTATAACCAAGACTATCAATTTTATCTTTCTTAATTATCTGTTGAATTGCATTTCGATTTTTAATTTTAACAAAGGGAAAATCATTCAATAGATTTAAAATTCTAAAATTAGAGGTAACGGAATCTAATCTAGTAAAAGCAAAATTAGATTTTACAATACTGTCTTGTTGATCGAAAGAATACTGGTTTGATAATTTACCGGGTAACAGATTTAGTGTTGTCATCTCATCAAAAAACCATTTTCCCATTAGTAAATAGCCTTCTAGTGTTGGATGCAAATGATCAACCATTAAATTGGAACCAACAATATTATTGGGACAGACCGAGTTAAATTTGCTGGCAATATCAATAACATTTGCATTATAATTTTTAGATTCTTCAAAAATGATTTTATTAAATTCTTCCGGAGCTCTAAATCTTAATCCATCTAAATCTTTCGCAATTTTAAATAATGAATCAGCTTTATTAAAATCTTTATTCTGAATAGTTGAAAGTCCTTGCTGATAAGCTTCTTCGGCGCTAATTCCATTGAATTCGGTTGAGATAAATGGCTTCTGATCTTTTAAATTTGACACCAAAGATCCAATAATAATCGGAATTTTATTTTCAGTAACTTCAGACAAAATATCATTCAAATTATTCCTAAATTGTTCCGCACCCGCATTATATAACTCTGATTCAAACTTAATTGTTTTTTCGGATGCCATTTTAGCCATCAAAGTAGTGCCGGAAGTATTATTGTTCTCAGATGAAAATAATTTCGTAACTTTTCCCGCCGCATCTTTTATCAACTGAAAAGTTTTATACTTAGTTAAATACAAATAGAGCTTAATAAATATTGATGAACTGCCAATTGATTCTGTTGAGGCAACTCCTAACGCACCATAATATTCATTATGACCTGCATAGATAATAATTAAGTCGGGTTTTTGCTCAATTACACCTGGAAGTAAATCAAGAATTGTGTAAGTGTTAATGGCACTTATTCCCAAATTAATTACTTCAATAATTTTATCTGGGAAATTTAGCTCAAGTCTATCCCTAATATATCTTGTGAAAGTTCCATTTGGAGAAAATGGAAATCCTGCTGTAGTGCTTCCGCCTAAAACAAATACTCTGAACGAATTTTTATTTTTAACTATGTCAAAGGGATCATTATTAGACTGAGGAAAATTTTTTGTATTAAAAAATATCTCCCTGCAACATCGGGATTAAGAATGATTTTTTTCTTTGTTAACTCTATACCACTGATCTAAATTAATTCCATAATTAAAAGTTCTTAAAGATATTTCTAAAACAAAAATTATTAATATTGGAATGAGGAACAATACTAAATAAAACCAAAGTGGCGTTTTTTTCTTTTCCATAAAACTTTTTTCTATTATTTTCCATGAACTTCTCAAGTTGATTTTTAACTTCTTGTGCATTGCTATAATTCGGATCAACTGCTAAACAATTTATAATATTTTGATAAGCTAAATTATAATTATTTGCCTTCATATAAGCACCAGATAAATTAAATAAAACTTGTGAATCCCTTGCAAACAATGATTTACTTTCTTCTAAATATTTTATTGCTGAATTATAATTATTATTGGATAAATTCATAATTCCCAACCACTTTGTGTTAAACACATTTGGAATGATTTTATAACTTCGTTCAAGAATATTTCCAACATAGTTGTATTGATGAGCATTTATTAGTTTTACACTTGCTTCATCTAATATTTTATTGTCTATCGGGAATTCTTCTGAAAGTGCAAGCAATTCTTTTTCATACGAATGCAAATCTTTCAAAGAATAATAATGCTCAGCAAGTTTTAATCTTGCATCCAATCGAGAAATTTTATTTTCTAAAACATTTACGGCAATTGAATCTTCAAAGCTAGCAATAATTAACAATTTCGATTTATCCTTTCTACTTCCATCAGTGAAAAAAAGGCCAATCATTTTTCAAAAGTTTAACTCTAAAAGCTGCAATTGTAGAATCATATTTTGTGAAATTATAATTTTCTTCAACTAATTTTTCTATCTCAGAATAAGAATCGAGTGAAGACTTTCCTAATGCAACTTTATTTGAGTTGATAATTTTTTTATAAAATTGCTTACCAAACAATTGATAACCTTTTAAATTTGGATGAAGATGATCGATCATTAAATCATTACCAACAATTCCAAATTTACTTTGTGAGTTTATAAAGGAATCTATTTTTGCAATCTCACAATTATATTTTACGGCCAAATTATTTATAACACTATTAAAAATCTCCGGTGCTCTAAATCTTAAGCCGTCTAAATCTTTTGCATCCCTAAATAACGAATCGGCTTTTTGTAAATCATTATTGACTAAAGCTTGTTGTGCTTTTTCAAATATTAAATCGGCTTTTGGATTTTTACCATCATCAACATTATTAAAAGGTTTTAAATCTCTCAAATTAGAAACCAGAGTCCCGATAATCACCGGCACATTTTTATCTGAGCACAATTCAAGAATATCAGAAAGATTACTTTCAAATTGCTCTAAACCCTTATTAAATAAAGGAGAATTCAAGCCAATCAATTTTTTTTTTGTATTTTGGGACATTAAAGTACCATCACTAATTTTTTCATGCGTTGTTATTATTTGTGATGCACTGGTTAAAAAATTGGTTAAGAGTTGTGTGATTCTAAATTCTTTTAGCTTTATAATTAAATTTGTCAAAAATATTGAGGAAGCAAAAGATTGATTTGAAGCTGCCCCTAAAACACCATAATATTCATTATGACCCAAATACATTAAAATTAAATCGGGTTTTTTCTCTAATATTTCCGGAAGTAAATCTAAAATAGTGTATGAATTAATTGCTGCCATACTTATGTTAGCTACTTCAATTTTCTTTTCTGGGAAGCTAAATTCTAATGCTTTCCGAACGTACTTAGTAAATGATCCTGAGTTTTGGTAAGGATAACCTGCGCCAGAACTTCCGCCTAGTGAAATTACTCTAAAAGAGTTTTCCGGCTTAGTTTTCAGTAAAAAAGATTCAGAGGAGAAGGGAATATTTTCAATGTTTGAAAAATATTTGTTGGCTATATCCGGATTAAGAATTTCAAATCGCTCAGTGAGATCAATCCATTCTTTATAATCATTTCCATAGTTAAAAAATCTTAAAGAAATTTCTAAAATAATTAATAATAAAATTGGCAATAAAATTATTACCAGGTAAAACCACTTTGGTGTTTTCTTTTTTGATTCTTGTTTATAAATTTTTTTCGTGTTCAATGTAAACCTGATATAATTTATTTAAAATCTAATCTCTGTTAAAACAAAGGGGATAGATAATTGCACCAGCAATTTAAGCTTTTCAAGTATAAAGATATATTTTTTAGAATTGTTTTTCACTAAATTTGAATTATTAAAAAGTTAGCATAGGAGTTTATGAAATGTCAATTTTCAAGAAAATTATTTTACTTTCCTTTGTTTTTACATTTCAACAATTTGCGCAAACTGTTCCAGTCACTTTACACTACAAACCAATAATTCAAGAGTTTACAACATTACGACTTGTTGGGAATTTTAATGGATGGAATAATAATGATCCAAGTATGGTTATGACTGATGCTGATGGTGATGGAGTTTATGAGATTACCAAAGAATTCACTAAAAATGTTGAGCATATGTACAAATTTGTTTTTGATGCAAATTGGTCTTTTGCATGGAATGATGCCGACAATCCAAATGTTAAAATATCAGATAATGATAATTCAGTTTTGAATGTTACGGATCCTTTCATAACATACTTATTACCAAGAGGTGTGAATACGGCTGGTGAAATGTATGTGGATACAACAGCAGGTGGTGAGCCTATTAGGGCAATATTTGCATATTCTGCGGCCAATCCCATTGATATAAACTCTCTAGTTGTCACACTTGATGGAGCAGCAATTGCTAATCCTGCCCAATATTACATTGAAGCGAAAAAAGAATTTTATTATCAACCTTTACCTCCTTTGGCAAAAGGTCAACATACCGTTTCGGTTTCCATTACTTCTGGATTAGGCACAGTTACAAAAACTTCAACTTTTAATAGAAATCCCGGACTTGTAATTTATAAGATTCCTGTTGATTTCTATTTTGACGAATACAATACAAACTCAAATATTTTGCAAATAGTAAATGCAGTTTCTGTTGTAGGTAATTTTAATAATTGGAACGAAACTTTTAACAAGATGGATGACAAGAATAAAGATCATTTGTGGGAAACAACTGCTCTGGTTGAAGAAGGAGAATATGAATATAAATTTAAACTCAATAACTCATTATGGATTGCTGATCCAGATGAACCAAATTTTAGCTTACTAAATGATAATAATACTTTTGTGGTAATTGCTGATTCAACTCCATCAATTAAATTAATTTCTCCGATTGAGGGAACTGTTTATACATCTAACCCAAGCAATTTTATATTTAAATCACTTGTAAGACCTGGAGTTAAATCTAAAGTTAACGAATCATCAATAAATATTAGGCTTGATGGAGAAATCGTCTCTCATACTTTTAATGGGGATTCGAATATTGTTTCAGCCAGTGTGAGTTTGAATGGAGAAGGGACACATCAAGTTCAAGTTGAATTTAGCAATACAGATGGAATTAATATAAGTGAAGAATACACTTATGGAATTTACACCGGCAACACTGGTTTGTTTTATGCAGATGCAATAAACGATGAACAATACAATTATCCAATCAGCACCCCTGATGGAAGCGCAGATATTTTATCGGTTAAAATAGATGAAGTATCAACTCACGACTCACTATATTTTGAAATTGAGATGGGGAAAATCAGCGATAGAACAAGGTTGGGATTATTGATCACCAACAAAAACTCTTTAATTGCTTCAGATCCTTTAGATTTGGAAATTAAAACCGAAGATTGGCAAAATGAAGGTGTGTTTATTCCATTCGGCGCTCCGGGTAATTCCTATTTTAATTCTGAAAAAGAAAATAAATTTTGGGAACAACGAGATCCGGCTCTTATTAGCGAAAGAAATTTAGTCCTGAATTCTGGGTCCATCGCTAATAATAAATTTATCTTCACTATTAGTCTTGCTTATTTAGATAGCCTGCTGGGAAGTTGGACGAGAGAGGGGATATATATCTTTTTTCATATTTAGCTGCTGAAGATAAAAGTGGAAACGGTTTTGAAGTTACAAGTTTGGAAGGTGGAAGTGATGAACTAGAAGACCCGGATATTTATGATGCAGCATTTTTTAGAAGTGGATTTTGGCAAAATAGGGCATTATCAAATTATATTCCGGCAGGCGGAAGAATGGGACCAAGATCGGTTTCGTTAAATGGAAAAGGAAGAGGACTAATATCTTTAACTGCATCAGATATTTCTGATAGCCTTGCTACTTATGGACCGGCAATTAATTTTCTAACTCCACCCGTTACTTACTGGTACCCAAATGTAACTGTAAAAGGAAATTTGAGTGATGCTGAAATTTCCAATATCACATTTTATTTTAATGATATTGAAAGTACTGTGGAAGTTATAAATTCAGAATTCACGGTTCCTTTAATTCTTAATGAAGGCGAAAATATTGTTTATGTAAAAGCCAAGGATAAAAAAAATTATACATCAATTTCAAAAAATCTAATTTTAACTTATGAACGAGATGCAAATCCAAGAGTTAAAATTGTGGGCTCAATTGAAGGCAGAGCGGTTTCACTAAGCGCAGAAAGTAGTTCGCCTGATAGTTTGGCAATTACATATTATTGGAGAGGCGATGATAGAAATCCGGTTAATATAAATGTAATCTCTCTAAATCAATCAATAAATTTTTCAATTCCACAAACTGACGGAGAATATTTTTTTGATGTGAGAGTAAGAGATTCTAAAGGTAGAATTGCTTTGGCAAGGCTTCAAGTTAATGCCTATGGCGATTCTGTTTATATTCCTCAAATAAATGATCATGCAGCTTGGATTGACGACGCAATATTTTACGAAATTTATCCCAGAAGTTATAGTTCAACTGGAGATTTTAATGGAATAAAAAATAAAATTCCTGAAATGCTGGATCTAGGAATTAATGCAGTTTGGTTAATGCCAATTTACAAAGGGCCTACATTGCATGGTTATGCGATTACAGACTACTTTGATTTTGAGGAAGACTTTGGAAATGCAAATGATTTTAAAGCACTTGTAACAGCTTTTCACAATGCTGGAATAAAAGTGGTCCTTGATTTTGTCGTCAATCATACTTCAATTGAACATCCGTTTATGCAGAATGTTTTGGAATATAAAGAAAATTCTCCATGGGCAAATTTTTACATTTGGGATGGTGAACCAGGTGTTTCAAATTATCAGTATTATTTTGATTGGGGAACCCTGCCGAATCTTAATCACCAAAACAAAGATGTTAGAGATTATTTTATTAAGGCTGCTAAATATTGGGTTTCTGAATATGATATTGATGGTTACAGATGTGATGTTGCTTGGGGAGTTGAAGAAAGAAATACTGAGTTTTGGCAGGAATGGAGAAACGCTTTAAAAAATATAAAACCGGAACTCTTCCTAGAAGCAGAAGCCTCATCCGGTATTCCAGTATTTTATCAGAATAGATTTGATTCTGCAAATGATTGGGATTTAAGAAACAAACTAATTGATGCAACAAATGGCTCAGTTTCCATAGATGTTCTTGATGCTGAATTGAGAAAATCATATCCTTATTACGCAAGACCATTCAGATTTGTTGAAAATCATGATGAAGTTAGGGTTGCTTCATCTCACGATGCAAATAGATCAAAACTAATGCATACTATTTTAATGACAGCTAATGGTATTCCGCTTATTTACTCTGGAGGAGAGGTAGGGGAATTAACCAACAGAGATTTAATTGATTGGGGTGACCCAGATACGCTAAGATCTTATTTTAAATCTTTAATTGCATTAAGAAAAAAATACTTATCAAATCCTAAACTTGATAGAATTGAAAATTCATTACCATCTGATATTTACTCCTATATTTCAAGATCTGAAAGTAATAATATTTTAACAATAGCCAATTTTAGGAATGAGAGTAAAAATGTTTCGGTATATATTAAGGATTTACCTGAAGGTACTAAGTTTCTTACAAATTTAATTGATGGATCAGTCATTGACATTCAACCCGTTAGTGGACCAGTTTTTATTGAGCTTAATGGTTATGAAGCCAAAGTTTTTTATTTAGGAGAAGAACCAGTAGGTGTAAATATTGATGAGGTTGAAGGTGTAATTATAGAAGAATACAGACTCAATCAAAATTATCCAAACCCGTTTAATCCGGTTACAAAAATAAGCTATCAAATACCAACTCCCGGATTGGTTACGCTGCGGATTTATGATGTTTTAGGGAGAGAAGTTCGCACTTTAGTCAATAAAGAGTTAAATAGCGGAAAATACGAAATTGAATTTGATGCAAGTTCTTTATCAAGCGGAATTTATTTTTATAGCTTAAGAGCGGGAAGTTTTCTTTCAACTAAAAAGTTAATGTTATTAAAATGAATTTATTTATTTGAAGAATACGGATTAAAAGTTTTACTATATCAATAGGGATTATTCAAACTAATCTAAATACTCGACTTCCATTGAGTAGTCCCATTGATCAAAATATAAATTTCCGCCTTCCCACTCAACTTCGCCTCTCTGGAAATCTACGGTTTCACTCCTTGGAAAATTTTTTGTTGGATAAAATGGTTTGCTGTAATCGTCATTTACGATAAATCTGTACTGATCTATATTTCCCAAATAAAAATATTTTACGCTTTCATTATCGGAATCAATTATTCCAAATGATTGATCAACGGGAACCCAGCCGTAACCTTCAAAATAAGCTTCGCACCAATCATGCAGATTTTTTTCACCCGGATGCAGCATCCAACCGCTCTGCCATTTGGTAGGAATACCATTATATCTTGCAAGAGTCATGAATAACAAGGTTTTAATTCCGCAATCTCCATGCATATTTGTCAAACAATAATCAGAAATATTTTCAATAGTTGAATATTCTCTGGCGCCTGCCCAAGGTATATTATTGCTTATCCATTCAAAAATTAATTTTGCTTTTAAGAAAGGATTTGTTTCATTGCCAATAATATTTTTTGAAAGACTTTTAATTTTATCTGTGAATACAATGTGTGGTTTTCTTTCACTAGTGTATTCGATAAATAAATCCGAATCTTTTTGGTAAGGTTTAATAAGATCTTTATTAATATTAGAAATGTAAGCTTTATTTAATAATACTAATTCATAAGAAAATTTTGTTGGAGTATCTTTCTCAACTTTCTTTTCAAAGTAAATTGATCTTTGTAAATTATTATTATCAGCAATGATTGATTTGTCATCAGTATGAAACTCAACAATATTTTGTCTCTCATTCCCTTCTCTTGGATAAGGAATCCAGCATCTTAAAGTTGCACCTGGTGGAACAATATTTTTCTCAACTGTAATAGTGTATTTTAGTTTTATCTTTTGCGGCATCCCATATCCGCTATCTATATCACTAAGTATTTGAGGGACTAAGTTTTCAAGCAGTAAATCTAATCCATCTTTTGTCTCAAGAGTAATTGCTTTTTTTCTTTCTTTTGCTTCTTTATTAATTCTAAATAGGTTTGTATGACTTCTATTAAAATATTTTTTTTCACCATTTATAACTTTAATTTCTAATGAGCCGTCACTTTCCCATTTATAAAGCATATTTTCATTTGCTTCAGGAATGAATTTTTTAATATAATCTAAAACATCTGTTTGCGTTAATTTAAAATCTTTTTTTATTCTCTCAAGTCTTTCTTTCTCAAATTTCAACAAATCTTTCTGATCTTCACTTAGTCTAGGATCGTCCAAATATATATCAATAATTTTATTCGCTTCAGAAAAATTTCCATTATTAATTTCATAGTTAAGTTTTGGATAATCTGTTTGAGCCAATATAAGTATAGGGAATAGTAACATAAGAATGGTTGAGTTATTCATAAAAGTTAAACTTATTTTTGATTTGATACATTAAAATAATTAATTATTGCTTTCATAATTTCGTTTTTCGCGTCATTGGTTTTTATTGTCTCAAAAGGAAATCCAAAAGCTACTATGGAAAATTTATCTTTGAAAGCAATTGCGGCGCTGTAAAAATTTTCCTTATATCTCAATATTGTTTTGCTTCCGTTAATTGGCGAAAGTGCATCGGGCGCTTCAGCATTATATACACTATCATTAAGATCAGTCGTAAAAGTAAAGGAATAATTTTTTGGTAAAAATGTTGTATCGTTTACAATTACGTTCCCATTTTTAACAGCATGATCTGATGCCAGTTTATACTTTAATACTTCCGAAGCAAATTTTTGATCGGATAAATTATTATTTAAAAATAAATCGCTAGCAATGTAGGAACCAGAGACGAATAAGTTCCCTCCATTGTCTAAATAATCAGTAATCACTTTTTGTAATTTAACGTCGAATGTTTTATACTGCAAGCCCAAGAGACTATCTGTAAAGGGTTTTGTCCAGTTTGTGGTTTTTTCTTCACCCATAATTAAATCAATTATTGGGTATTTAGAAATCGAAATTATTTCATCAGAAATAGATTCATCACTTGCGGAAACAAAAGACAAATTATTTTGCTGAATTGCCAAACCATGCAAGTAAGGGAAATCAAAAGTATTTCCAACAACTATTTTAGTCTCATAATCTGCATAACTTGCGCCGTGTCCCGGAATGTCATCACTCTGCCATACTGAATTAGTATTAAAATCATGTTGTTCACCGGTAAAACCAATGTCATATTTATCCGGAATTCCTTCATCAATATTATTTAAAAAACCAGAAAAATTTTCTGAAACAACACTGGCTGGCGGAGCAATTCTATCGAAGGCGTTAATAATCATAATTGTTGGGACATTATTTTCTTGAATGCATGCAGATAAAATCTCTGAAGGAAAACTTTCACCGCCATCGTTTACACCCGTAATTTTGAAACTGTAAATTTTTCCTTTTCTTAAATCATCCAAAACAATAAAGTTTGTATCAACCCTAATTCCATTATCAAAATCATTCCCATTTAATCTTGTGTAAAGCCTAAAATGTTTTGCGGTTGCAGTAGGTTCTAAAGGATCTTCTTTCTGCTTCCAACTAAGTTTAATACTATTATTAATTCTCTCTATTGTAAAATGAGTTACGGGCAATGGCTGCACAACGTATTCTAAATTATTCTGTGTGCTCACAAATTTCAAAATTGATTTATACAATGCACGGGAAACATCAAATCTAAATCTAGGATCAGACATAAATCGTACATCCAAGAAATTTTGATGAGAAGCTAGTTCCAGCAGTGCTGACGGCATATTTGGTCTAGCAGCCTCACTATATTGAGCCTCCATCAATTGCCTTCTATTCCAGACGGGATCATACTTTGCTTTTATATCATTTACTAATTGGGTCTGCATTATATCTGCAAAATCTCTATTCGCCAATCTTGAATAAGTTTCGGGAAAAATTATGGATGAATCAATTCCCTGAATACTATAAATGAGTAATGTGCCAACTGTTGTGTCATTACTTGTTATTCCCGCATCAGTGTGAAAAGCTAAAGAAGCATCAATAGGAATTCCTAAACCCTTAACTTTTCTATCTTTGTTTGGTCCACTCGGGTTTCCTTTTAGAAAATTAACCCATTCCCCTCTGCTTTGGTAGTCGTCTTTATAATCATCTTCATCATTTAACTTGTAAACTAGCGTATCGGGCATTCCTGCATATTGTAAGTAATATCTTGCGCCTTCAACAAACTTAGGTCTTCCGCTGGTTGAGCCGTTCCGCTCAATAACACCAACCCCACCGCCAAACCGAACAGCATCAGTAGAAATTATTTTATTTCCTTTTTGGGACTCATTCGAAATTACCAATTTACCGGAACTCTGATTCTTTCCTTTTTCAAACTTAAACTTACCGAGATAAATCCATGTACCGCCACCAATAGATTGGTTTATTAAAAACTTAGTTTGTCCGCCCAAATGATGAACTGTGTATTCTACTTCTTCGCAACTATTTGGAACGGACTGATAACTAATATAAACTCCGTAATAACCTGTTTTTGAAAAATGTGGGATATACTCAGCATAAGCGGATGGAGAAGTTTCTGAATGAATAAATTTATACCCGCCAATTTCAAATGGATTAGTATTGCCTTTTATGGAGCTGCCAAATGTTCCAAAACCTTTTGAAGTATCTTCTTGCCAGCTGCTGCTTGCAGAGAAAAATTTTACATTATTATCTGTGTCATCCAATAAAATCTCTAAGGTTTGGGTATCTCTTTCCCGTGGCAGAAAAACATTTGCACCGGCATTTTCTAACATTGGAACCAAGTAGGGAAGTGTGAAAGAAATTGGACCAATATCCTCAACAGTTTGAAAAAGCCTCGCACGCTGCCAAAGCCACCTATCCATTTTGTGATTATAATACCAACCGTGGCTATGCCAAATAGCTACATTTTTATTGAATAATCCCTTTTCAAGTTTTAGATTTTTACTTGCATTAAACACAACCGGTGCTTTATCTTCAGAATATTTTGGTTTTCTGCTTTTATCAATTTTAGAAATATTTTTTCTATAATAATTTGGAATTAACTCTCGTATATCATACCCAAGAGTCCTTGCAGATATTTGATAATTGTTAAAGTTTGGTAAAAAATAATTATTAATCTCCGCATAAATTGAATCAACATTTTCTTCACGAAACGGCATGTATGAAAAATTTTTATCAAAATTAATGTTTAGCTTATTTGCTTTTTTATCAATTGTTATTGAGTCAATCTTAACATATGGAAATTTTGAAAATGATATTTCTTTTTTATGATATGAATCTTTAAAATTATCAATTAATTGTGCGTCACTAATTTTTTCAGTTGGATTAAAAATGCTGCAGCTATTGAGTAATACAAAAAAAGAAATGTAAAAACATAGTTTAAAATAGGCTTTCATAAATGGTCCTAAATAAATTCAAATTACTCCACAAATTAAATCATTATTATTATATTTAGAAATAATAACTAATAATTTGTTGGATAAAATTATAAATGAGCAAAATTAAAGTTGTTGTTGAACTTTGGGAATTTCTTAAAGTCAGAAAAAAATGGTGGTTATTACCAATAGTTTTTTTCTTGATTTTACTTGGCGGTTTAATTGTACTAACGCAAGGTTCTGCATTAGCGCCATTTATTTACGCAATATTTTAAGATATTTTTAAATCTTTTTCTTTTTGTTCTTAATGTAAAAAATCTTTAATTTTTGAGTCTATACTAAAATTTATTGTTTGGTATTTTGATGATAAAATAAAGGTTATAAATTGATCACTCAAATGGGCATCAATTTATAATCATTGAATTACATTTAATGTTAAACACTTTTACAAAAGTTGCGATTATAAGTGTTAAATCAACTGGAGAGTTGGCAGAGCGGTTGAATGCGGCGGTCTTGAAAACCGTTAAGGATGCAAGTCCTTCTGGGGTTCGAATCCCTAACTCTCCGCAATAACCCTTGGGGGGTTATTTAAATAGGTAGGATTGATCAGTTTTTTTCAAGGTATTTTTCCAAACTTGTATTATTTTGAAGCTCTGTTCAACACCTCGGTTTTGTATAATATTTTAAGGAGCGCTGTAAAATGGCAGAGCGAAAACAAGGAACCGTAAAGTGGTTCAACAGTTCTAAAGGTTACGGATTTATTCAACAAGAAGATGGTGAAGATTTATTTGTTCACTTTAAATCTATTATTGGCGATGGGTACAAAACCCTCGAAGAAGGTCAAAAGGTAGAATTTACTGTGGGCGAAGGACAAAAAGGTCCTCAAGCACAAGATGTACAACCTGTTTAGTTTCTGTTTTCTTGACTAAAGTATTTTATAAAATCCAGCTTTCCGCTGGATTTTTTTTGTCTAAATAATTTAATTGTCTATTTTTAATAAAGGAATATTTTTCTTCAAGAAAGCAATTTTTTTTTCGAATATGAACACTGATGAATATCAAACAATTTTCAATTAACAGCGAATATAAAAATGTCAGCTCAGTTTGTTTTATTACCAAAACATTCTGCGAAGATCATATTGTTCCTGAAGCCACAATCAGAGAAATAGAACTTTGTCTTGCCGAGGCACTTAATAACATTATTAAACATGCTTATAAAGGGAATGAAGAAAATATTATAAATATTTTATTAGAGTACTCCGAAAATAAATTTAAAATAGTTCTAGAAGATACAGGTATTGAACGAGCTAATTTAGACAAACCTACACTTGAATTTGACCCTGAAGATGTTGATAGTTTACCTGAAGGCGGAATGGGACTTTTTATAATTGAACAACTTATGAATGAAGTAAATTATCAGCGCATCGGGAACAAAAACAGCTTTACGATGGTTAAAAATTTTTAGAAAATTTTCCACCACTAAAATTTCCCCAATATGATTTTTAAATTTTTCTTCTCTTTTTTTTTATTTGTAAACATCTTTACATTTGCCCAAAACCAGGTTAAAAGTGAAGTAATAAAAAAAACCGGACTTAGTTACCGAACTCCATTATTAAAACCTAAATACCCCAGTTATAATCTTGCAGAAACTTTTGTACTTACGGAAAAAGCAAAAGCCGGAGATCCATTTGCACAGCATGAATTGGGGATTAGATATATTTTAGGTGTTGGAGTTCCAATAGATTCTTTAAGAGCTGCAGAGTGGATTGGTTTAGCAGCATCAAAAAATTTACCCGCCGCAAATTTTAATTATGGAATTATGCTTAGCAATGGAATCGGGGTTGAGTGGAATCCTTTTAAGGCGTTTAAGAATTTTAAAATTGCAGCTGAAAGTGGAATGGAACAAGCTCAATATATAATCGGGCTAATGTACACAGATAATTTAATTGTCAATAAAAATATGATCACTTCAGTTGAGTGGTTGAAAAAGTCTGCAGATAAAGGTTTTGAAGAAGCAAAAAAAGTGCTTGATGAATTTAAGAAAAGCGGAATAAATATTAACGAAGATTCGCTAGAAACCAAAGAAGAAGTAGTACAGACATTGCCAGCTGCAAAAACAAAATCATTTACTTTGGAAGAATATAATTTGGACTTTTTTGACTTTAAAGAAGATTCTCTTACTGTAGATGAAGAAAAAGCATATCTAAATAATATTCTCACATCTAAAAATGATGAACTTAAAAAAATATTGAACATTAATACCTCTGAATTAACCAATGAAATTAAAGATACATCAGCTTTAGGATTAGTTGATTTTGCTGCAAATTCTGGAAGTCCGGAAGCTCTTTTAATTAATGCAAAACTTTTGGAGCAGGGAATAGGAATTAAGAGAAATATAATTCTGGCAGCCGCTAATTATCTCAAGGCATTCCGATTAGGTTCGTTTAAAGCAGCGGAATCATTATTGAAGATTTCTAGAAGTAATAATTTCTCAACTAAAATTCGGGAACAGGAAAAAGCAAATAATCCAAATGCAATGTATGTTTGGGCAGGTTTAATTGCGCTTGGAATGGATTATTCCCTTACAGAAGAAGAGGCTTTTGATCTGCTGAAAAAAGCTGATAAACAAAAACATATAAGTTCAATTATTGAACTTGGTTTAGCTTACTATTCTGGATCGTTAGTTAAAAAAGATTCATTAAAGGCGATTGAGTATTTTGAAAAAGCAGTTGAACTAGGAAGCAGTGAAGCAGAAATCCGTTTGGCATATATAAAAATTAGCAATGATAAAGATAAAGACAGTTCCAAACATTTAGAAGTCTTAAAAGAATATTCGAACAAAGGTTCCGTGCTTGCAGAAGCAGCTCTTGCAAATTGTTATGAACATGGAATTGTGGTTAAAAAAGATAAAGCAGAAGCTGCAAAACTTTATAGACAAGCTGCAAGAAGAGGAAATGAAGCCGCTTACAATTCTTTAAGAAAAATGTATGATGACTTAAGACCCGAAGATGAAGAGTTTAAAATTTATCTGAATTAATTTGCCTCTAGTAAAAACCTGTTAAATTTTTATATTTCGTATTAATTAAATTTCTTTAACCTTTCAATTCTGCAAAAAGTATAAGTAGGTATTTAATTACAATCTGCTTCTTAAAACATTTTGCTCCAGCTCACAATAATTTTTCTCTTTTTAAATAATTCATTTCAAGCTTAAAAAATAATTTTCTTTTGCGATAGTATTATTAAACAATTAATAATTTGGTTTTTCTCATTTAATAATATTTTTACAAATTTAATTATGAAAAGAAAATTAAGAATTTCTCTCAAATTTAAGCTTACATCTTTATTTACAATTGTATTAGGCTTAATTTCATTATTTATATACTTCTATTTCCCGGAGAAATTTGAACAAGAAAGAATACAAAGCCTTAAAGAAAAAGCTAATTCCGTTGCTAAAATTGCAGCTTATGGTGTCTCTTCTGGTTTTTATCTCAAAGATGAAAAATCCTCAGAAAATGAAATCGAATCACTTATTAAAAATGAAGAAATTCGATATGTGGTAATTGAAAAAAGAGATTCGCTCTACTATGACTTTAATTATTTCACTGCACTAATGAATCATTTTAAGGATATTAAAGACGATGGTATTTCTGGTAAATGGGAGATAATGAAAATTCATGCTCCAATTATGCTCGGAAGTGATCATATTGGAGATATCTATATTGGATATTCATTAAGGTTAGTTTATGCCAATATTGAAGAACTCCGCACAAATATTGGTATTGTTAGTCTATTACTATTTTTAGTTGGTTCTATCTTAGTTTATTTCATTGGTATGTTTTTTACAAAACCACTTACGGAAATGGTTAAAACTGTAAATAAAATTAGTGATGGAGATTACACGCAAAGAGCAAAAGTAGAAAGTAGCGATGAAGTTGGGTACTTGGCAAACTCATTTAATGTGATGGTTGATAAAATAGCGGCAACAAACGAACAGATGGAAGTAATTAATAAAGAGTTAGAACAGCGCGTTGTTGATAGAACCGTAGAATTAGAAAGAGCCTTAAGATCATTACAAAAAGAAAATGATGTTAGAAAGAAGGCTGAAAAAGAAATCAGTAAATCACTTGAAGAAAAGGAAGTACTGCTTAAAGAAATTCATCACAGAGTAAAAAATAATCTGCAAATTGTTTCCAGTCTATTCTTTTTCCAATCTAAAAAAATTACAGATCCAGTTACTCTAGAAATGTTTAGAGATGGTCAAAACCGAGTAAAATCAATGGCTTTAATACATGAAAGACTTTATCAATCAGATGACCTGGCAAACATTAATTTTAAAGAATATGTGCGTAAATTGGCAAACTTTTTATTCCAATCATACGGCGTTAACCAATCCAAAATAAAACTAAAAACTAACATTGCAAATATAGAATTGGGCGTTGATACAGCAGTTCCATGCGGACTAATAATAAACGAGCTTATATCAAATTCACTAAAACATGGCTTCGATAGTGAAATGAGCGGTGAAATTAGAATAGATATGGGGCATAATGAAAACAATAAACTAATTTTAAAAATAAGCGATAATGGGAAGGGGATTCCTAAAGATTTAAATATTGAAGAGAGTGATTCTTTAGGTCTAAGATTAGTAAATAATTTAACTATGCAGCTTAATGGAAAAGTAGAATTTATTAATAGAAATGGCACGATGGTTAAACTAATTTTTGAAGACCCTAAATATGCAATGGCGAGTTAATTAATGGACAAATCAAAAATATTAGTAGTAGAAGATGAAGTAATAATTGCAATGGAAATTGCCGAACGCTTGAAAGCAATGGGATATGAAGTAACTCGGATTGTTTCTAATGGTCAAATGGCAATAGAAAATGCAATTAAAGAAGAACCCGACTTAATACTTATGGATATTATGATTCAGGGTGATATGGATGGAATTGAAACCGCAACAAAAATTAGAACACTATCAGATATTCCGGTAATTTATTTAACAGCAAATGCCGATGAATCAACTCTGCAAAGAGCCAAAGTTTCAGATGCTTTTGGTTATCTTATTAAACCTTTTGAAGAAAGAGAACTGAATACCACAATTGAAATGGCATTGTATAAACATAAAATGGAAGCAAAGCTAAGAGAAAATGAAGCAAGATTTAGAAGTTTAGTGCAAAATTCAACAATGGGAATTTTTAGAACTAAACTTGATGGAAGCTTTGTTTTAATAAATCCGGCTTTAGTAAAAATATTAGGTTTTACAAATTCAAACGAAATTCGAAATCGAAAAGCATTTGAGTTTTTTAAAAACGGACTTGATGATTGGAAGCAACTAATTGAAAAATTAAAATTAGAGACTTCAATAAATAGTGAAAGATATTTTGCAAAAAAGAAAGATGGTGCAAGAATAACTATAAGCCTAAGCGGTAATTATATCAAGGGCGACAAAGATGGTCCTTTTTTTGATGGAACCATTGAAGATGTTTCCTTACAAGATCAATATCACAAACAACTTATAAAGGCAAAAGAAAAGGCTGAAGAATCTGACAAATTAAAAACAGAATTCCTTGCAGGAATGTCTCACGAAATCAGAACTCCCATTAACACAATACTTAGCTATATCTCTTTACTGCAGAATGAACTTAATACAGAGGACGCTGTTGTTTATAAAGACTTGTTTCATGCAATAGATTTAGGAAGCAGACGTTTAACCAGAACAATTGATTCCATACTTAACATGGCTCAATTTCAATCGGGCACTTTTGAAATCTTCAGAACGCAAATTGATTTGACCAAAGATATACTTGATGGACTTTACGAAGAATTTAAACACACAGCTAAACAAAGAGGGTTAGAATTAAAGTATAAAAATACTGCCGAATCATCAAAAATTTTAGGTGATAAATATTCACTTTCACAGCTTTTTGTAAATTTAATTGATAATGGCTTAAAATATACTAAAGAAGGTTACGTTGAAATAAATGTTTATAATGATGAACAAGGTGCGCTTAGTGTTGATATAAAAGATACTGGAATTGGAATCTCAGAAGAATTCTTACCGACTCTTTTTGAACCTTTCACACAAGAGGAGCAAGGTTATAGATGGAAGTTTGATGGGAATGGTTTAGGCTTGGCTCTTGTTAAAAAATATTGCGAACTTAATGATGCTTACATTAAAGTTAAAAGCAAAAAAGGAAGCAGTACACAATTCAGCATCAAATTTTCAAATTCAAATAAAAATAATATTTATAAAGGATCAGAGGAAACTAAAAATGAAAAAAAATAATTTACTTGCGCTAATAATCTCAGCAATTTTAATATTAAATTGTTCTGATAAAACATCTACCCCAACGGTTCCCGAAGAACCAAATAATTCGGCTGAAATTGCAAAATTATTTCCCGCGGAAGTTGGCAAATCATTTGTTTACAATGTGGATAGTTATGATAAAACCAATGCTAGCTATGTAAATTTAGGTACTCGCACCATGAGCATAGATAGGGCAGAAGCTGATTATTATGTATGCAGTGAGATTTATGATTACTTGCAAAATGCCAATCTTTTATCAAAGGTAAAACTCTCAGAAAATACGGTGGAGTTTTATTCTGATAATGAGGGTGCGTCTCAGCTAATCCCAGATTCCTTGGCTGGACAAGTTCAACTAGAATTAGATGAAACATTTAAAGTATTGCAACTTCCTTTAGAAGCTAATTCAACTTGGGATGTATATAATGGCAAAGCTGTATTTGGCACATTCAAATTTAATGTCTTTGGATTAAAAGCAAAATACATTGGCTCTGAATCAGTTGTATTAGGAAATGCTTCAGAAGCTATTTCAGCAGAAAGGATTGAGTATACAATAAGTATCAATATTCCAGATATGGCAAATCTTTTTGCAAATAATTTACAAACATATTCTGCGAATGTTTGGTTTGCTGAAGATTTTGGGGTTGTAAAAGTTGAAGGCTGCGCGTTATTTGTAAATCCAATTACTGGAAACAATTTTGATATGTCAGATTCAAATAAAGTTATTAGGCATACCTTAATTCCCTAACATTAAAACCATTATTTAATATTAAATGCTAATCAATTAATTTTGGTTGGCATTTTTTTTTGTTATATGAATTTAACATTCGACCAAAAAGACGAATCACCCGACCCATAAGTAGTTTTATCCAATCCTAATTTTAGAAACATGATTTTTTAGCGGAATTTTAAGCATTAAAATATGGCATGGTATTTTCTTTGTTTGATGCATAGTAAACAATCAACAAAAAAAAGGAGTTACAAAATGAAACGATTAATTAATTTATCAGTAATCTTATTAGTTCTTTCTGTATTCGCAAGTTCAATTATGGCACAAGAAGAAGTTAATACTCAAGAGAGAAAAATGGTAAAAAATCAAACTCTTCAGGGAACAAATAATCCTGGTCCAAATTGGGTTGATGCCGATGGTGATGGACTTTGTGATAACATTGGAACCGGTGATTCAGGCAAACAAATGAAAGGCGCAAATGCTAAGGGAGCAAAACAGGGAAATAAAAAAGGTGGATTTGGTGATGGAACAGGTGTAAGACCACAAGACGGAACTGGTTTAGGTGCTGGTGTTGGAACTGGAACAGCTGATTGTGATGGAACTGGTCCAAAAGGAAGTGTAAAAAGATCAGGCAGAAACTAATAAATTTAGTTAATGTAAATTAAAAAAAGAGAAGCATTTGCTTCTCTTTTTATTTTTTAAATATATTTATTTAAAATATATTCTTACAAATCCTTATTGTAAACTATTCCCAAAATATCTAATCTAGATCTTAAATGTCTTTCAGTGATATTTAATATTCTTGCGGCTGCACTTTTATTTCCATTAGTTCTACTTAAAGCTTCTAAAATTATTTCCTTTTCAAAAGCTTTCACTTTCGTCTCATATCCATCTTCTAGGTCTGTCGTATCAAATATTTTTTTTTTCAGAAATTTTATTAATCAAGTTAGGCAAATCAGCTTTTGTGACGAATTCATCTCTGCACAAAACTACGGCTCTTTCAATAATATTTTCTAACTCTCTTATATTTCCAGGATAAGTATATTTCATCAATACATCAAGTGCTTCTGAAGTTACGGATTTTACATTTTTATTATTAATTGCTGCATGTTTTTTGATAAAATGATCAATCAAAATTGGGATGTCACTTTTTCTTTGTTTTAAAGTTGGAAGGCAAATTGACACTACATTCAATCTGTAAAATAAATCTTCTCTGAATTCATTTTCTTTTATCATTTCCTCAAGGTTTCTATGCGTTGCCGTTATAATTCTTACATCAACTTTTATCGTTGTATTTCCACCTAGTCTTTGTATTTCATTAAACTGAATTGCACGCAATAATTTTACTTGGGCTTGCAGTGGAATATCGCCAACTTCATCAATGAACAAAGTTCCGCCATCAGCTTCTTCAAATCTTCCAATTCTTTGAACTGCCGCGCCTGTAAATGACCCTTTTTCATGACCGAATAATTCGCTCTCAAGAAGATTTTCAGATAATGACGAAATATTTACTGTTACAAACGGTTTATCTTTTCGCGGACTTGCATAATGAATTGCTTTTGCTATAAGTTCCTTCCCAGTTCCACTTTCGCCTCTAACTAAAACCGATGCCTTACTATTTGCTACTCTTCCGGCGGTGTTTAAGACCTCTTCCATAATCCCACTTTCAGAAATAATAGAATCAAATTTAAACCTTTCTTCAAGTTGGTTTTTTAGCAATTTATTTTCTGAAATTAAAAATCTTTTTTCCTTTATGCGATTTAGTAAATTTTCAAGTTCATCAAGATCAATTGGTTTTGAAAGATAATCATACGCGCCAGCTTTCATAATGCTTACTGCATCTTCAACACTTCCATATGCGGTAATTACAACAACATCAATTTCCGGATTAAACTCTTTCACTTTTTTTAGTACAGTAAATCCATCCCAATTTGGCATTCTAAAATCAGTTAGTACAACATCAATAAAGGTAGTACTTATTATATCAAATCCTTGAACACCATCCGATGCCGTGTAAACATCATAATCTCTTCTCTTGAGAAAACTCTTTAATGAAAGCAATTGAGATTCTTCGTCATCTATAATCAATACTGAGAGTTTATTCATAGTAATTAATACTTAAGTTATTATTGGATTTATTGGCAAAACTATTATAAAGTTTGTGCCTAATTTTTCTTCACTTTCAACCGTTATAGTTCCATTGTGTTCTAATATTATTCGTTGAACCAAACTCAAACCGATGCCGGTTCCTTTGGCTTTGTTCGTAAAATATAAGTTAAAAATTTTATTCAAAATATGTTTAGGTATTCCCTGACCATTATCTGACAATTCGATTTTAATTTGTTCGTTATTATCGTAAGTGCATTTTAATTTGATAGTTCCATTCTCATTTATCGCATCAAATGAATTTTGAATTAGATTCATCAATACTTGCTGAATTTGATTTCTATCCCAATTCACTTCACCATTCCACAATACTTCTTTTTCAAACGTGATATTCTTTTCGTTTAACATTGGCTTATACTGATTTTCAATTTGTGAAAATAACTCAGAAAGTAGAAACTTTTTAAATAAAACTTTTTCAGGTTTAGAAAATCGTAAAAAGCTGTTAACAGTTTCGTTAATTCTTTTAATTTCTTTACTAACCAATCCCGCTAACGAATGAAACTCTTCAGCTTTTTCCATTGGCTCGAAGTCTTTATTTAATTGCTGAGTAATCGTGCTGATTGTATTTAACGGATTTCTGATTTCATGTGCAACTCCAGAAGCTAATTCGCCCATGGCTATTAGTCTTTCTTTGCGCTGCATTTGCTCTTCAATTAACTTTTGCTGAGTTAAATTTCTAATAACCAAAATAGTATTTGTTAGATTATTTTCTGTAATAAACTCACTTTTTGAAACTAGTAAATATTTTTTTTGATTATTGATTATACATTCAATTTGAGTTAACCCATTTTTTGAATCTAAAAGTGCTTGGCAATCTTCAATATTAATTTGCTCACTTAATTTTTTTGGTCCTTTAGATGGATCACTTATTTCAAAAAGTTTTTGCGCTGCTAAATTAATGATTTTAATTACTTTGTTTTCGTCAAGAACAATTACTGCATCGCTGACATTCTGAATTACTTTATTAGAATATCCTTCAACAACTTTAAATCTTTTTTCAAGTAAATCAAAATTTTGTCTGGTGAAAATATAAGTCAACAAAAGTGACCCGAGGAAAAATAGAATAATTCCGATAATTATTAGTCTTCTAATAATCCTTTGATTAATAGTATTTAGAGGTTCCAAAGAAAGTCCTAAGCGGAATAATCCTACCATTCTATTTTTATGTGCAAAAGGATGAACCGCCTCAAAAATTTGAACTGAATCAGAATCAATTATTCTCCATGAAAATGTAGAATCGACTAAAGCTTTTTGTAGAAAATGTGATTCATCTATAGTTTCCATATTATCAATATTTCCTGAAGCAGCTAAAATATTTTCTGAATTTTGAAGAGCCGCATAAATTATATTATTGCTGAGAGTCAATTTTTTTAACAAACTTCCAAATCCAATTTGCTTTCTAAAATTTAGAAGTTCATTTGCATCGAAATTTAAAACTATTGCGGTTCTGTTTTTTGCAGCAATTGCTATGGCAAATCTATAACCATCTTCAAATCGTGCTTCTTTTACACCAAGAAAAAGTGTGTCAGTTAATCCACTAAAAATAGGGGAAAGATTATCTTTTGGATTAAATTTAGCTTCTAAATCAAAATGTATTTGAGTTTGATTGGTAAATATTTTTTCACCTTTATTATTGAAAATATTGATGCGGAAAATTTTATTTTCATCGGCAATGTTTTTTAACACCTTATCATTGATTTGACCGTTCTCATATAACAATTTTATAAGTGTTGCATTGTTGAGTAATCTGTTTCTCAATTCTTTATCAATTGTGTCATAAGATGATAGTGCGTTGTTTGAAGCTGTTAAAGTAGTCTCCAATAGGGAATGGGATTGCTCGGCCATTAAATCATACAATTCTTTTTTGCTTTGGTAAAGCTCAAAGAGTGCTGATGATATAATTAAAATGGCAACCGCAATAAAAATCAGTAGTAAGCTTTTTGGTTGTAAATTTATTTTTTTAAAGATATTCACAAAGAATATATTTTATTTTTTTAGTTGAATTTTAGTTTCCTGTCTTTTCTCTAACCAATAATATATTGTGGGTAGTACCATCAGTGTTAACAAAGTTGCGGTAATCAATCCACCAATAACTACTGAAGCTAATGGACGTTGAACTTCTGAGCCGGGACCAGTATTAAAAGCCATTGGAATAAATCCCAAACTTGCTACTAGTGCAGTCATAAGTACTGGTCTCAATCTATCTGCAGCGCCATCAATCACAGCTTCTCTTAAAGAAACTCCTCTTGCTCTCAATTCATTTAGATGTGCAATTAATACTATTCCATTCAACACTGCAACTCCAAATAAAGCAATAAAACCAACGCTTGCAGAAACTGATAAATATAATCCGCGAATCCATAATAAAAATATTCCCCCAGATAATGCAAAAGGTAAGTTTATTAAAATTAGCATTGCGTAACGGATTTGACCAAACATCATATACATCAAACCTATTATAATCAAAAGTGAAATGGGAACAACAATCATTAAATGGTTCATAGCTCGTTGCTGATTTTCAAACGAACCGCCATACTCTAAAAAATATCCAGCAGGAATATTAGCTTTTTCATCTATAGCTTTTTGTAAATTACTTACATATGTGCCAATATCCATTCCGTCAAGATTAATTCCAAGTATAACTCTTCTCCATCCATTTTCTCTAGCAATTTCTCTCGGACCTTCTTGTGAAACAATTTTTGCAACTCGTTTTAAGGGAACAAAATCACCGCTAGGTAAATAAACCGGGACATCCATTATTTTATCAAAAGTATTTCTTACGTCTTCCGGAAACCTAACAACAATGTCATATCTTCTCTGTCCTTCATAAACTTCACTTGCAACTTGTCCGCCTATTCCAGTTTCAACCACAATTTGAACATCATCAACGTTTAATCCATAGTAAGCAACCGCATCTCTATCAATTTCAATAGTTATGTAAGGTTGACCAATTGTTTGCTCAAGGAAGAAATTATCTGTGCCTTCTAAAGTTGGAATTATTTCTGATAGTTTAATACCAATGCTGTTAAGAATATCGAGGTCTTCGCCATAAATTTTTACTGCTAAATCTGATTTTACTCCGCTTGTTAATTCATCAACTCTCATTGCAATTGGCTGTGTAAAGTTATATGAAAGCCCTGGTTCAGTTTTTAAGTAAGGTTCAATAAGCTCAGTGATTTTTTCTTTTGTAACACCTGAACGCCATTCATCTCTCGGTTTTAAAATAACCCAAATATCAGTTTGATGAACACCCATCCAATCATTAGCTAAATCTGATCTTCCGGTTTTAGGAACAACAGTTTTAATTTCCGGAATTTTTGTCGTCAAAATCCCTGCTAACCAATTTGCATTTTCAACTGATTCAGTAAGTGTTACCGAAGGCATTCTAACTTGTTCAATTAATATTGAGCCCTCGTCTAATTCAGGTAAAAATTCTGTTCCAATAAAAAACATCAGAATTACTGAAATACCAAAAACGCTTAAAGCCACAGTTAATATTTTTTTGCGCTTTTCTAAATATTTTTCTAAAAAGTTTTTGTATTTAGGTTTAAGCCAATCTATTAAATAATTTTTTCTGACTTTTATTCCTTTTCTGAAAATCAAAGCTGAAATTGCAGGAACATAAACCAAAGCTAAAATAAGAGAACCCAACACTGCTGCGGCTACTGTAATTGCCATTGGTCGGAATAAAATGCCTTCCATTCCTTTGAACGTCATTATTGGAACGTAAACCATAAGAATAATTAATACTCCAAAGAATATTGGTCTTGCCACTTCTTTAGAGGCTTTCATTATCACATCATCAACATTTTCATCTTTACCTTTACTTTGAAGTCTATGCACAATATTTTCTACCATAACAACAGAGCCGTCAACCACCATTCCAAAATCTATTGCGCCTAAACTCATAAGATTTGCAGCCAATCCAAATTCACTCATTCCAATAAATGCAAATAGCATTGAAAAAGGAATTACAGAAGCAACTATAAGTGCACCGGTGATTTCTACTAAAAGCAAAAGCAAAATTGATACAACAAAAAATCCGCCTTCAATTAGGTTTACCCAAATTGTAGAGGTTGTTCTGGCAATTAATTCAGATTGATCATAAAATTTCTCAATTTTTACATTTTCGGGCAAACCTTTATTTATGCTTTCAATTTTTTTCTCAACTTCTGCAATTACATTTTTTCCGTTACCGCCTTTTAACATCATTACAATGCCTGTTACAATTTCGCCCTTGCCATCTTGAGTTACAGCTCCTTGTCTTAATTGTTTGCCAAGTGAAACATCCGCAACATCTCTTATGTAAACAGGTTTATTATCTTTGTTTACGAGAATTATGTTTTCAATGTCCTCTTTTGTTCTTATTTGTCCAAAACCTCTGATTATATACTGTTCTCTATTATGTTCTAAATAATTTCCTCCGGAAACACTATTATTATTCTGAATTGCATCAATGATTTCTTTCAATCCCATGTTAAATGCGCGCATTCTGCCAGGTATTACAGTAACTTCATATTGCTTAACAAATCCGCCAAAAGCTGTTATTTCAGTTACACCTTTTACAGTTTTAAGTTGCGGGGCAATTAACCATTCCTGCATATCTCTCAATTCAGTTAAAGAATACCCCGGACCGCGAACAACGTATTGATATATTTCACCTAAGGCTGTGGATATTGGTCCAAGTTGAGGTGCAGAAACTCCTTCGGGTAATTCATCTTTTATTGCTTGTATTCTTTGACTTACCATTGATCTTGCAAAGTAAGTATCAGTTCCTTCTTCAAACTCAATTGTTACAGCAGATAAACCAAATTGGGAAACAGATCTAACTTCAGAAACATTTGGTAATCCATTCATTGCTGTTTCAATAGGATAACTGACCAATTTTTCAACATCGAATGGAGAATATCTTCCTGCTTTAGTTATAACTAAAACTTGGTTTGGGGTAACATCCGGTAATGAATTAATTGGGATATTAAAAAAGGCGGAAAGTCCCGCAATTGTCATTAAAAGAACTAACGAAATCGCTACAAATTTTTGCTTAAGACTAAACTCAATAATTTTATCTAACATAATTTTTATAATTCCTTTTATTCTTCGGCATAATCTTCAAAACGTATAAGAGCTTTTAGACTGAAAATTTGATTTACTGCAATCTCTTCATCTTCATATAAACCGGCTGAAACAATAGCAGATTGTGCGTAAATCTTCTTAATTATAATTGGTCTTTGTTCAAATTTTGTTTCAGAGGCTTTTACAAATACTACAGATTGATCACCATCATATGCAACAGAACTTAGTGGAATTGTAATTTCAGGTGAAGAGCTTATTACTGTTATTTCAACTTTTAGATTTTCTCCCGGTTTGGGCCAATTATTTTTTGTGTTTAACTCAGCATTAATAACAATTGATTTATTGATCTCATCAAGTGCAGGATTAATTGTAGAAATATTTCCTTCAATAAAATTTAAAACATTATTTTTTTGAGCAGCTTTTATTTTGTCACCAGCTTTTACGTTTGCCCCATCATCTGGCGAAACATACCCTCTTACTAATACTTTACTTAAATCAATTATGGATAGCATTTTATCATATGCAATAACTGATTGACCATGTTCAATTAAATGCTGATCAATTGTTCCACTAAGTGGAGCAAAAATCTTTAAGTTAGAATTTATTGTTGTTGAGTTTATCAGATTGTTAATATCATTTTCAGTTGTTCCAACAGCCTTAAGTTTTGAATATGCTCCTCTCAAAACTGCGTTGGCTCTGGTAAATTCTGCCTCTGCTTTATCAAGATCGCTCATGCTACTTATTTTTTTATCGACCAGTAATTTTATTCTAGTAAGTTTATTCTCCTGATAAACCTTTTCTGCATTTGCTTGAAGATATTCAGCTACCAGATTTCCATATTCATAGCTTTCCAGTTCAAGCAAAATTTGTCCCCTTTTTACATGTTCACCTTCATGTGCATAAATTTTAGCAACTCTTCCATCTAAAGGAGCACTAATAATGGAAATATTATCTGGAGCAGGAAAAACAAATCCTGGAACAGATAAAATGTGGGATGTAATTTCTTTTTTTATTGCAATGGTCTCAATTTTTAATTCGTCTATTTGAGATTTATTCAGACTAATATATTTTGTTTTAATTTTATTATTTTCAGAAATTGATGGGGGAACTTCAATCTCACTTGCATCTTCAATTTTGATTTCATCTTTATCACATGCAGTAAAAAATAAAAGCAATAAAAACATTGCAGTCATAAATATTAAGTTTTTTAAAAATAATTTTCTTTCTGATGTATTCATCATTTTACCCTGGAGTTTATAAAAAATTTTATTAAAAGATTATCTCTTTTCCTAAATACTTTTCTAAATAAATAATTTGCTGATAATAATCTTTTAAGGCATTGTAATAATTAATTTCACTATTTAAATAAGTTTGCTGTGCATCTAACAGTCTTAACAAATCAAGCTCTCCCAACTGATAGCCGGTTAATGTTAAGGATTGTAATTCATCTGCCAAATCCCTAATGGTTTTTTCATATCTATTAATTTTTGCTTTACTTGATTCATAACCATGCCAAGCATTTTCAATTTCAGTTTTAATTTTAAGTTTTGCTTCTTTCAGCGACCATTCAATTTCTCTATATTGTGCTTTTGCAGTTTGGATGGAACCATTTTGATTGAATATGAACCAGATGGGAACACTAACTCCAATCTCATAACCATTAAAATTAAATCCATTTCCAAAATCTTGCTTAAAATAATTGAAATTTATCTTTGGTAAAAAAGTACTCCAAGCCTCGTTAATATTGGATGAGGAGGATTCTAATAAATTTTTATAACTTAAAACTAATGGCTGATTATCAATATCGGCTTTCTCATCAAATTCACTTAAATCTTGAACTGCAATACGAAGAGTGTCATCAAAAACAATATCGTATTTTTGCAAAGATGGATCTAAACCAATAACATTAAATAAATTATATCTTGCTTTATGGTATTGCTGAGTTGCATCTTCATAAAAGTTTTGAGCTTCAGCTAATTGAATTTCAGATTTCATCATTTCCAGCTCAGCAATTTCTCCAGCTTCTAGCTTTGAGGTTGCAGCTTTTTTTAATTCTTCGGCAAGATCAATTTGTTTCTTTCTCAAACCTAAAATTCTTTTATTATACAAAACATCAACATAGCTGAGTTTTACTTTTGCAACTAATTCATTTGAAGCATTTTTAAATTGTTCATTTAAGGCTTGTTTCTCACGCGATATTTTATTTAATCGAAAGTATGTTGTTAATGGAAAATCAATAGACTGCTGTATATGCCATCTTTGTTCAAGAAAAGAATCGGGGATGTTTTTATCTATACCTTCTTTGGCAAAGGAAAAAGTTGGTGAATCGATTCCGAATGAACTCCACCATTCGCCATCTTTTATAAAAATTTGTTCACGGACTTTATTTATTTCAGGATTGTTTTCAAGAGCGAAATCCAGAGCCTTTTTTAGGGAGAGGTTTTCGTTTGATAATGAGTCTAGGTTAAAGCGTTCTTGAGCTAATAGGATGGTTGTTTGTAAAGTAAGTAAAAAAATAATTTTTTTGAGCAAAATACTGATCCTCCCAAAATTCCAGAAAAATTTTTATAAATCTACATCAATTAAGATGTACTAATTACAAATGAGATTCACTAGTTGTTAAACTCTGTAATTTAATCTTAATATTTAATAGAAGATTTCTAAATGGTAATAAATTATTTCACTCTCTATATTTTTGCCATTGTTTTAGAATGATATCTAATTATACTATTTATTCAAATTTGTGAATTCGCTAACGAATTTTATTTTAGAAGTGTAATAATATATCAGTTTTAAAACTTTTTTCATATCTATTTTAACTAAAATTGGTAATCAAAATTTAAAGTTAGTTGATTTGAGTTATAATTATACCAATAACTGTTTGATTCATTATTATTCATTAAATATGATAATGATAAAACAATAAAGCTATTTGCCAAACTAAAATTTTTAGAAAGTGAAAATTTGAGCATACTTTGTTTGTCGTTTCTTAAAATACCAGAGTCAAACAATTCCGAATTTAAGTACACACCTTGAGAAGGATAATCTTTATTTGTATAAGAATATATTCCTTTAAGTATGATTGAAGCCGGTAAAATTTGGGTTAACTGAGCTGTTAAAGTATAACCTTCATAAGCTAACCGGGTCATCAAAATATTGAGATTCATCCCCATAAATATAATCCAACTGTCTAACATATTTGGCAGTTCCGCCAATAATATTTTGTTGTGAAAATTGAATTGCTAAACCGGTATTTTCAAATAGGGATTGAGCTACTCTACCATAAAAGCTAAACTGGCTTGTAAATGCACTTGAAGAAAAAGATTGATCCAGTGAATCGCCAATAAGTAATGGATCATTTAAGTTTGTTTCAAAATAATTTTTATAATTATAATTTATTCCGCCAATAAGAGTAGTTTTGGTTTCAAAACTTTTATTGAATGAAATTCCAACCGTTCCAAGTAAATTATCGAGGTCATCCAAATAACTATAATCAGTTAAACTTATGGCTGTATTTGCAAACCAGTTAATATCTGCCAAAGAAAATTTATATCTCAAATACGTATTATAATTTGCATAATCATAAAGTTCATATTCAATAGTATTTTTACGTTGTTCAAGATAAATTCCATACATTGCATTGTCGGAAGAATTCCATAAACCTAATTGGTGCCAATAAAAATTTCTCTCCGGTATTTCATGGAACATTGAATAATCAGCATAATATCCAACGCCAAACGATTCAATATTATATTCAGTACCAAAATCTAGAGAGCTTATTAAAGAAGAAAGGGGCACTGGAGAATGGAAAGGATTATCAGAATATTCCTGAGAAGTTGCCAAACTAAAGTTCCACTGCCCATTAATTTGTGTTGTTCCAAATAAAATTGCAAACAATAAAAATTTAAATCTATTACGTAATTCTAAATTTTTCATATAATAACTTTCTTCTTCAATAAATGATTAATTACCTTTTCCGCCTTTGCCTTTTCTTGTTCTACCCATATCTCCACTATTTCCGCTTCCTTCATTGTTGCCTGCACCACTAACATTTCCATTTTGTGGCTGAACTGAATTCTGGTTTTTATTCTTTCCCATACCAATTCCACGTCTTGAATTTTTTGCTCCGCCGGCATTATCATTGATTCCATCACCATCTAAATCAACAAAACCTTTTTTACCGGAACCCATATAATCTTCATCTAATCCATTTGGTATTCCATCGCCATCATGATCTGGTGCATTATCATTATAACCATCGCCATCTTCATCAACAAATTTTTGGCCATGCATTTTTTCGGTTTGTTTTCCGTTATTAGTTTTTGTTTTGATTTGATTTTTAGTTTTAACCGCATTTGAATCTTGAGCCATGATGTTTGCGCTAAATACAAATAGGCCAGCAACGAATAACCAAAGTGTAAAATTCTTTTTCATTTTTTCCCTCATGAATGTTTTGTGTTAAAAGAGTATAAAGAATTATGCCAGCATTTTGCATATTCTGCACCTACCCTATTTATTAAGGAAGTGCTGAAAATGGCACAAAACTGAAAATTCAGAAAATTATTTAGACTGGAATTTTAGAATTTAAAATCATAAACTATATAAGATATATAACCCAACAATTATGTCGATCGATTCGACTAAATGGTCGAAAAACCTATTCTTTCTATTATACATTGTAGGGAAAAATAGAAGAATCAATCATGGCACGACAATTGATTTCAAGGGTGAAAACAAAAGGAGGAATGAAATGGACACAATAACAAAAAGAGCAACAAAATTTCTTGTAACAATATTATCTGCAGTATTTATACTAACCGCATGTAACTCACCAGTGGAATCTAACAATAATATGTATGACCAAGATATTGCAGAAATGCTAAAAGCCATGCCGGTTGAGGAAATTAGTCCAGCCGAATTGGAAGGTCTACTATTCATGAGAGAAGAAGAAAAACTTGCAAGAGATGTTTATATAGTTCTTTATCAAACTTGGAATATGAAAGTATTTAATAATATTTCTCAAAGTGAACAAAAACATACTGATGCAATAAAAATGCTATTAGATAGATATTCTATTGAAGATCCGGTTACTACGGATGAAGTTGGAGTTTTCCAAAATGAAGATTTATTAGCTTTGTATAATACGCTTATTGAGCAAGGTAAAACATCATTGGTTGAGGCATTAAAAGTTGGTGCTGCAATTGAAGAAATTGATATTTTAGATTTGCACGAAAATATTGCACTTGTTGATAATGAAGATATCACCTTTGTATATGAAAATTTAACACGGGGATCAAGAAATCACTTAAGGGCTTTTGTTAGAAATTTAAGCTCACAAGGTGTTGAGTATCAACCACAATATTTAGATGAAACAGAATTCCAATCCATTATTTCATCTGAAACTGAAAATGGTAAGGGAAGAGGCAGAGGACGTAAATAGGGGCACTCCTCATTGGTTAGTAAAAAAACCTCCTTTGGGAGGTTTTTTTATTTATACTGAATTTCTCAGATTAAACACACTTCATCTTAAATCATATTGGACTGGTCCTTCTTTCCTTAAGCTCTTAACAGAAAATTAGATTAAACAATTGTCAAAATTAAAATCACAATAATATGACTTGGTAAGAAGAAAAAAAATAGTCTTGATTATTACTTTCAAACAGTATAAGTTTCAATCAGTTTTAAGTAATGTATAAAGCCAAATAATCTTTATTATGATCATTAATTTAAGTAGATTTGGTACTGTAATATTTATTAAGAAAATTCTTTTTTATGATATATAAATCTATTCTTTTTGTCTTAATGACACTTGTCATTATCGCGGGATTTTCATTACCAATTGTGCCTAGTCCATCAGTCTGGTATGAGATTCCTAACATTCCCGGATTGGAAGAAAAAGCTAAAATTATTTTCTTTCATGTTCCAACCGCATGGCTTTCAGTTGTTGCATTTTTAATGGCAATGATCTATGGTATTAAATACTTAAGAAAGCAAAATATGGATGATGACGCAAAATCCAATGCGGCTCTTCAACTTGGAATGATTTTTACAATTCTTGCAACAGTAACCGGCTCAATTTGGGCAAAATTTACATGGGGAGCTTTTTGGCATTGGGATCCGCGTGAGACAAGTATTTTTATTTTACTTCTAATTTATGGTTCACTTTTTGCATTAAGATCCGCAATCGAAAATGAAGATAAGCGTGCAAAACTTTCTGCGGTATATTCCATTATTGCATTTTTAACTGTTCCATTTTTTATTTTTATTATGCCAAGAATTATGAGTGGTTTGCATCCTGGTTCAGCTAATGATGATAATTTAGGTCCGGTTGTAGATTTTAAAATGAACGGTACAATGCAGATTGTTTTTTATACTTCTTTAATTGCGTTTACAATGTTTTACTATTGGATGTGGAAAATTGGTTACAAATCAATAATTATTAAAGACAGATTACATAAAAAAATTATTTAAGGAACTTATTCTTTGGAAAATTTATTCGGATTTTTAGAAAATAATTCAATATACATTGTGCTTTTTATTGTTTTAACAATTTGGGCCGGTATTTTTACATATATGAATTCACTTGATAAAAGATTAAAAGAAATTGAAATTGAGTTAAAAGGAGATAACAAATGAAAAACAAATATATATTCGGCGGTTTAATAATAGTAGTATTTATGGGAATTATGGGTTACTTATTTACCCAAACAAGTATTTCATATGAAGAAAATTTTAGTGAAATTATTCATTCTTCAAAAACCATGAAAGCAACCGGAAGTTGGGTAAAAGAAAAAGCTATCATGTTGATAAAAGCAACAAACAGTTCTCTTTCTACATGAAAGATTATAATGGTACCGAAATGAAAGTAGTATATGATGGAACAATACCCAATAATTTTGAATCTGCAACTTCTGTTGTTGTTACTGGCAAATATAAAGACGGTTATTTCCACGCCAATGATATTTTAACCAAATGCCCATCTAAGTATGAAGAGCAATTTGATGAATCACAAACCAAAAAGTCGTAATCTGAAAGGCAGCTATTTATGTTAGGAAATATAGTTTTAACAATCGGCTTTTTGGCTGGATTGTTCACATTTTATATGTATTACCTTACCCATAAAGGGTATACAAATACATTGGTAAAAGCTAGAATTGGTTATCATGTTGCGGCAACAATGACAATTATAGCAAGTTTAATTTTAGTTCATGCCGTTCTAACTCATCAATATCAATATAATTACGTTTTTAGTTATAGCGGAAGCGGATTATCAACTGGATTATTGCTCTCAACATTTTGGGGTGGACAAGAAGGAAGCTTTTTGTTATGGACGCTCTTCACTGCAATAATTGGAATTGTTTTGTTGGAATACACATCTAAAAGAGGAGATTTAGAACCAAGAGTTATGATGGTTTTTACTCTTAGCTTAACATTTCTCTTACTTCTTGTAAATCCATTATTAAAAAGTCCGTTTAACTATTTGTGGATGGATCCAAGTTTTATTGACTTAAAAAATATTAATAGTCAATTTCTTTCACTTCCATTTATTAAAGATTTCATTTTTCAAGATAATGCTGGTGGAAAAAGTTTTGTAAGAATGGACTCACAACTTTATGCTCAGTTGACTGCGGCTGGAATTACAGTAAAACAGTTTATTGCTGATGGAAAAGGTTTAAATCCGCTCTTGCAAAATTTTTGGATGCAAATACATCCTCCAATTTTATTTGTAGGTTTTGCAATGTCGGCAGTTCCATTTGCATTTGCTAATGCTGCTCTTATTAAAAATGACTACAGAGATTGGGTTAAACAAGCATTGCCATGGATGTTGGTTGGAACAATGGTTTTAGGTTTGGCAATTATGTTGGGTGGTTATTGGGCTTATGGTATTTTAGGCTGGGGCGGATATTGGGGCTGGGATCCGGTTGAAAATTCCAGTTTAATACCTTGGTTAGTTGGTGTTGCAGCAATCCATACTTTGCTAATTCAGAAAAAGACGCAATCAAAAGGCGGCGCAGGTAGATTTGCTAAAACAAATATTATTCTAGCAATGCTTAGTTATGCCCTTGTATTATACAGCACATTTTTAACAAGAAGCGGTATACTTGGTGATTCTTCAGTTCATTCATTTACAGAACCGGGAATGTTAGTTTATTTATTGCTTGTAATTTTTATGATGACCTTTCTGCTTATGGGATTGTTCGGATTTATATATAGATGGAAAACTTTAAGCGGTGATGAATTTGAAACTGAGGAAAGTGTTCTTTCAAGGGAGCTTGCCTTATTTACCGGTGCCGTCGCAATATTGGCTTCAGCCATAATCATTCTTGCCGGAACATCAGCACCAATTTTTGGGCATGCGGTTGAAATAAGGTTTTATGATGAACTTACATTACCAATTGCAATCATTATAGGATTTTTAAATGGATTTAGTCTTCTTTTAAAATGGAAACAAAACAAAGGTGAAGAATTATTTAAGAAGCTTATAAAACCGTTTTCTATATCTCTGGTTCTTACAATTGCTGTAATTTTCTTCGGAAAAGTTTATGACGTAATGTTAATTCTTTTATCCTTCTCAGCATTATTTGCACTAGTTGTAAATTTTGAAATTGCTTATAAAATTGCACGAAAAAAAGTTACAAGTATTGGCGCATATGTTGCACATATCGGCATTGCTTTGTTTTTATTGGGTGTTGTTGCAACGGGTGGTTTTTCAGAAAAAGATTCCATTGATTTGGAAAAGGGTAAAACAGCCAATATTTTTGGATATGATTTAACATTTGAAGGTTATAGTAAAATCCCAAATACTGAAAAATTTGAATTTAATATAAAAGTTGAAAAAGGGAATTCATCTTCTACTATTGCGCCAATAATGTTTGTTTCATCAATGAATAACAGTTTAATGCGCGAACCTGCTATATGGAATAGGCTTACAAAAGATTTCTATGTTACCCCGTTGAGTTATGAAAATGGAGAAACACAAACTAAAAGTGCTGGTAAAAAAGTAACCCTGAAAAAGGGCGAGAGCATTGATTATCAAGGAGATAATATTGTTTTTGAAAGTTTCGATTTTCCTGCTGATGCGATGTCTGCGATGATGGGCGGTGGAAACTTTACAATAGGAGCAAATCTAATTGTAAAAGCTTATGGCGGTAAATCTTATAAAGTAGAACCCAAGATGAAAAGTGTTGATGGAAAACGTGAGTTCGTTCCTGTTGAAGTAAAAGATTTAGATTTAGTTGTTGAAATGACAAATCTTGATGCAAGCGGCACAGTAAATCTTATTTTAAGAAGTTTAAGCGGCGATAAACAAGAGATTGTTGCTGCTCCAAAAGAGGTTCTTTCAATTGAGGCTAGTATTAAACCCTTTATAAATTTAATTTGGAGCGGAGTAATTTTAATGGTGATTGGATTTATAATTTCTGCTGTAAAAAGAACTAAAGAAACTTAATTCACATTATCATATAGTTTTGGAAAAAGAGCAAATAGAATTTTCTATTTGCTCTTTTTTTTGCCCAATGAGCAAATTGATCAACCTAATAAACCCCTTGAGGATATTAAAATGTTCATATTTCCTTATTAAGATGCCTCAATAAAGTTTATTTCTTTTCTATGCATTTTTTATTCCCCTTGATTTAATTGTAAATGAAATATAATTTAGACTCAATTACTGATTAAATTGATATGAAACTAAAAATTTACATCGCTTTAATACTTCCGATTATTCTTTGTTTTTGTACTGATAGCATTAATGAATCAAATTACAGAACTTTTGAACTCTCTGATACTTTAACAATTAAATACCATCAAATTCTATATAATGAACAAGAAGATATTTCAATTAAGTTTGAGTCGTTAGTCGGTGATTCTAGATGTCCTATAGATGCAATTTGTGTTTGGGAAGGAGATGCCGAAGTTAAATTTTCACTAAAGAAAAATGATACGTTATTTGATTTTTCATTACATACTTCCAAAAACTATTTTAATACGGATACTTTAATTATAGGTTATCGCATTGAATTGATTGATGTATATCCTTATCCCCAAAGCAATGTAAACTATAATTTGGAAGAGTATTCTACTAAAGTTATAATAAGTAAACCAAAAGATTAAATTCTGTTTGTATAAATAAAAAAAGCTCGACTTTTCAGCCGAGCTTTTCATTATTCACATACACATATTAGGATTATTTAAGAAGAACCATCTTCTTAGTTGAAACGAAATTATTTGCTTGAATTGAGTAGAAATAAATTCCGGCAGCATAATTAGAAGCATTCCAATTAGTGCTATAGTTTCCGGCATTCATTTGCTCATCAACAAGAGTAGAAATTTCTCTACCTAATGCATCAAATACTTTAACAGTTACCTTTCCAGCTTCAGGTAATGAGAAATTAATTACTGTTGTTGGGTTGAATGGGTTAGGATAGTTTTGTGATAATTTGTACTCTTGAGGTAGTTGGTTATCAGTATAGTTAATTCCAGTAACGCCACCCATTTCATCTATTGCAGCTTTTAACATTGCAACAGTATATTGTGGATTGTGAATACCCATACTTCTATCTTCTTCAACAAAGAAGTAAACATAACCAGCTCTCATTGTTCTTGGTGTTAAACTATCATCAGCAGCAGTTGTAAAATCTGCACTTGATTGAATTAAAACAACGCCATTTGGATCTTTTGGCAAGAAGGTTGCTAATTCTTCCAATAAACCGTGAACTTCTAATTGAAGACCTTCTGCAATTCCATTTCCATCTAGATCTGCACTTCCGTTAATATAGAATTTCTTATCTGCAAATTTCTCACCAATTTCACCATGACAATCAGCACAAGATTCAACATTATCTTCACCTTCTTCGTTGTTCATATTAAATGTGTGTCCGCCAAAAGTTAAAACATTACCTTCAGAATCAACACCACTTTCTCCAGCCATATGGCAATCAACGCAAGCATTTCCGCCAGCAACAGCATGTGGAGAACTTGGGAATTCAACACCATAATCAGGAGCATTTTTACCTAACAACATATCTGCTTGTGGACCATGATGAGCACCAAAATGTGCACTTCCATTTTTTATATCAGAAGCATAAGTAGATGCTTGACGACGGCTTCTATGGCAATCCATACATTGTGCTCCGGTACCATATTTATCAAAAGAAAGTACTGTTCCGTCACCAAGAGTAGTTTCAGTTGCTCTTAATTGGTATGGATTAGTTGCATCATGAGGATCATGACAAGTAACGCATGTAAAATTAGTAGCTTCGGGCATCTCTGCAGTTGCAGCTGGTAAACCTAAAGCATCAACCGGTCTTCCTTCCTTAATCCATTGAACATAACCTGCTCCACTATGACATGGTGAACAACCATTTCGGCCACCAGCATAAGAAACAAATGCTCCAATTGTATGACCACCGTGAAATCCACGACCGTCAAATTCTGTTGCGTCAAGACCGGCATCAGCTAATTGAGCTGGTATTGCATGATGTGTTCCAGCGTCATGGCAATTTGCACAAACTGAACTAGCTTGTGAAGAAACCATTTTAGAATCTGTTGTAACTGCATTGTGTGAGCTGCCTGGTCCATGACAAGCTTCGCATTGAACATTTGCTCTTTGCATTGCAGCTGGATAATCAGCTACTAATTGGTCATAATTGCCTGGTTGTAATTTTGTTGGGAATGTAAAATCAAAATCATCAAAACCATCATTTGCAGCATTTGCATCATAACCAGTTGTATGGCAACCCATACAGAAATTTTGAAAATGACCGGTAGAATCATCTGTATATGGTTGAACAGTATTTGAGTGACCTGTTCCTTCCCATTTTGCATATGTTGCAGCATGGCACGTTCCGCAAGATAATCCAGTTGCAGGTAAACCTTGGTATTTTGCTGCATTTAATGTAATAGAAGCTGTCATTCCACCATCTGTAAACTCAACAGTGTAAGTTCCTTCCATATCAAGCACCATAGACACAACTTGTTTAGAGGTGTCATTAAATACTTGTGTTCCAAGAACTGCTACAGTTGATCCAGCAGGTTTTGTAACAATGTTCCATTGAGGGCTAGAATAAACAGTATCAACTGCCATTCCCGATAAATAAACTTTGGTTCCAACACCAACGTTTTCTAAACCATTATATTTAAGATCGAATATATCATTGGTATCAGCGGCAACTCCTCTATCAGAAATACCATATGGTTTAATTTGAAGTGTTTGGCTGTTCATTGTTCCAAGACAAAGAACCATAAACAGAATTGTAAAAGTGATTTTTTTGAGCATAACGCTCCTCCTATATAGTTGATTAGTAAATTTGTTCTTGATTTTGTGTTCTAACTGATTTAATAAATTCTCTTAAATTTTCTTCTGAAATTGGTTTAATTAAATAAAATTTTACACCAATATTATTTATTGTTCTGCCAAGTTCTAAACTCGAATCTGACGTAATAAAAATGATCGAAAGTTTAGATTTTACTTTTTTAATTGATTCTAAAAGTTTAGCAGAAGCGGGAGCAATAAAATCGTCATCTAAAATTATTAATCTTGCGTTGGTACTTAGTACTTCTGAAATAATATCTAATGGATCTTCTGATTTATCATAAAAGCAGTAATCACATTTAACTTCATCAGAAAGCTTTTTCAGTGAAGAATTAAGGTTAAAATCGCTCGATATTAATAACATTTTTGACATAAGTAATAGTTAATATACAATTGCTATGCCACAAATTAAAATATAATGACATTAATATCTTTTGAAAAAAAATAGGAAAAGGTTTGATTATGGGCTGATTTCGATGTTTCAAAATGTTCTAAAATTAAAAAAAATAAAATTTTCCAGAATCACTAAAAAAGAGTGTGCTTCAATTGTCGCAGTGGGACATTTATGTCACACTTGTAAATAATATTATGTAATTTTGGTTGAGAAAAAATATTTTAAGTTAATTGATTTACATTTAACAAAGGGTCAATATTTGTTAAATTATTAAGATAAATTTTTATAAAAAGGCATGAATGTTTAAAACCATTAAAAGTAAATTTATTGCGCTTTCAGTAATTGTAATAATTCTTAGTATTGGAATACCAGTTGGATTTTTGCTAAATCAGCTTAGTGAAAATTTTAAGGATAGATCTGAAATAATGGTAGAATCAGCAATTGATCTTATGATTTATGGTTTGAATAGTTCAATGATGATGGGTGACCAGAAAAATGTTCAGAATATAGTTGAACAAATTTCAAAGAATAAAACTATAGAACATTTAAGAATATTTAATAAACTTGGAATAATCAAATATTCAACCCAAAAAGATGAAATTGGAAAAAATATTGAGATTATTGAACCTGGACACATAGAAGAGCAAATTTATGATATTACTGAAAGAAAGATATTTTTAGATAAAAAAACAAATGTTTATAAAGCAATTGAGCCAATACTTGTTGAAACACGTTGCCAATCCTGCCATCAAGAAGAAAAGATAATTTCTTATCTAGATGTTGATACAGATTTGACTAAAGCCGAAATTAATTTTTATACTGGTTCTTTTCATATGATATTTTTGGGATTATTATTAATCTTTCTTCTTGCTCTAAGTTTCTATCTTATTTTTAATAAAATGATTAATAATCCGCTAAATAAATTTACATTAGCATTGGAAGAGGTTGAAAGGGGAAATCTTAACTTAAAATTACCAGCAGATGGAAAAGATGAATTCTCTGTATTGAATTATCATTATAATAGAATGACAAATGAGCTGAAAAATTCCCGAGAACAAATTGATGAAATGCATTTCGATCAATTACAGCGAGCTGATAAAATGGTTACACTTGGTGAACTTACAGCTTCAATGGCCCATGATATTAATAATCACTCTGCAATTATTATGTCACGCGCAGATTTTCTTTTATATGAAGCAGAAAATAATAAAGAACTTTCTGCTTGTATTGAAGATCTAAATGTTGTTAACGATCAAATAGAAAAAATTTCAAAAATTACTGGTAATATTTTAAAGCATAGCAAAAAATTATCACAGTCTTTCAGTGAAATTGATTTAGTTAAATTAGTCGAAAATAGTTGCTATATGGTTGAGCCTCTGATTAAAAAAAGAAAAGTTAAATTGATTAAAGAAATTAAACTTAGCTCTGCTCAAATTAATGGCGATCCTAATCAAATTGAACAAATGATTTTAAACTTAGTCAGCAATGCATTAGATGCACTTCCGAATGGTGGAGAACTCAAAATTATTCTTCAATTAACTGAAGAAAATAAAATACAATTATTGGTGAAGGATAATGGAATAGGTATTGACGCTGATTCTCTTGAAAAAATATTTTCTCCCTTTTATACAAATAAAGAGGCAGATAAAGGAACAGGATTGGGATTATACATTGTTCAAAATATTTGTAAAAATCATAATGCAGAAGTAAAATGTGAAAGTAAATTAAATGAAGGAACAACCTTCATAATAACATTTGGAAAGGGCAATAATGATTGAAGTACTTTTAATAGATGATGAAAAAGAAATGCTGGTTGGATTAGAAAAGATTTTATCAAGCAGAAAAAATCTAAAAATTACTGCTTTAGACAATCCGCAAGAAGCATTAGATAAAATTAAGAATAAAAAATATAATTTGATTTTAACAGATTTGCAGATGAATGAATTCTCTGGAATTGACATCTTGAAATGTTCAAAAGAAAATTTTCCCGAAACAAAAGTTATAATGATTTCCGGGTATGGAACTATAGAAGCAAGCGTTGAGGCAATGCAGTTGGGGGCATTTGATTTTATTGAAAAACCATTTACATCCAAAAAATTATTTCAATGTATTGATAAAGCTCTTGAAGAAACTGAAGTTGAAGAATTTGATCCATCTGATATTGATCCTAAAATTACAAACGAAGGAATAATTTATAAAAGCGAGCAAATGAATGAAGTGATTAAACTTGTAAAAAAAATTGCTCCTCAAATGATGAATGTTTTGGTTTTTGGAGAAAGCGGAACCGGCAAAGAATTGATTGCAAGAATTATTCATAAGTTAAGTAACAGAGATGGAAATCCATTTGTCCCTGTAAATTGCGGCGCACTTCCGGAAAATCTTTTTGAGAGTGAATTATTCGGGCATGAGCGCGGAGCCTTTACCGGTGCCGTAAAAACCAAACCTGGGTTGCTTGAGTTTGCTAATCAAGGAACTTTCTTCTTTGATGAAATTGGGGATATGAGTCAGCCGTTGCAAGTTAAATTATTGAGAATGCTGGAGGATAGAAAAATAAGAAGAGTTGGCGGTCAAAAAGAAATTGATATTGACGTGAGAATAATTGCTGCGACAAATAAAGATTTGGAAAAAGAAGTTGCAAAAGGAACTTTCCGCGAAGATTTGTATTATAGATTAAATACAATGCACATTCACATTCCTCCTTTACGAGAAAGGGTAAATGATATTATGCCGCTGCTTGAACATTATATTAAAGGACTTTGTGAACGAGAAAATAAACCTGTTAAAACTTTTTCTACTGAAGCAAAAGAATTGCTAAAAGCCTATACCTGGCCCGGCAATGTTAGAGAACTTCAAAATATGATAGGGCGTGCTTATTATCTTTCTACTTCAAACATTATCCAGAAAGATGATTTACCAAAATATATTCTTAAAGATGATCTGCCAATTTCCAGCAATATATTAAACCTGCAATATATGGATGCAAAAGAAACTACAATTGCAGAATTTGAAACCGAATATCTTTCTTATCACCTTAAAAAAAATAAGGGAAACATTAGCAAAACAGCATTAGAGTGTGGTTTGGATAGAAGATCGCTCCATAGATTAATTTCCAAATATAGTATTATTTATAAGGAAGATAACTGATTAATTAACAATTTAATAATTTCCTTCTTTTATTAGATATTGATATTATCTGCTTATGGATATTTTTATTATTTCAATAGTTGCGCTTTTTGTTGCCGGGCTTACTTTTTTTAGTGGATTTGGTTTGGGCACTTTATTAATGCCGGCTTTCGCATTATTTTTTCCAATTGAAATTGCAATCGCAGCCACAGCAATTGTTCACCTTGCAAATAATATTTACAAGGGATTTTTAATGGGAAAATACGCAAACTTAAAAGTGGTTTTATCCTTTACAATTCCCGCAGCTTTTACAGCAATGCTGGGTGCATATTTATTAAGTTATTTTAGAGATCTATCATCAATTTTAGAATACACTTTATTTGATAAAACTTTTTCAATTACTCCTATCAATCTAGCAATAGGATTTTTAATGATCCTTTTTGCATTAATTGAATTAATTCCATTTTTAAAAAAAATTAATTTCAGTAATAAAATGATTCCCGTTGGCGGTTTACTATCTGGATTTTTTGGAGGAATATCCGGGCATCAAGGCGCATTGCGAACAGCTTTTTTAATTCATGCTGGCTTGGATAAAAAGTCATTTATCGGCACAATGGTAATTTCAGCAATAGTTATTGATGTTGTTCGTCTTTCAGTTTACGGCTTAACTTTTTTAAATTTTAATTCAGAAATGTTCCAACACGGAAACCTTAAGACTCTTTTAATTGCCGGAACACTTTCTGCGTTTGTCGGCTCATCAATTGGTAAATATTTATTGGAAAAAGTAACATTTGAAGCAATTCACATGGTGGTTGGAATTATGCTCATGTTCCTTGGAATTGCAATTGCTGTTGGAATAATTTAAAAATATTGTTGCTTTTTTTATTCATTGTACTCTCTACTATACACAATTCAAATTTATATTAAGTAAAATCATCATTTTTCATCCTTTTTCTTGGCACTAAGATTGAATAATACCTTTCAAGAGATTTAGAAAATCATTTGTATTTGTTACTATGCAGCAAATAATTTCTCTAAAATCTCCATTTAATATATGATCAAGTGAGGTAATTATGAAACGAGCAATTATAATTTTGTTAGTCTTTTTTACAGTTCAAATATTCGCCCAACCAAAATCGGGCTCAATAAAATTAGGTAATTTTAGTCCAGCAGCAACAGAATCCGGTTTTGTAATTGGATATGAAAGCGGAAAATATATTGATCGCAATTTTGATATTGGTTGGAGTGTTGATTGGTTTAGTAAAAACTATGTTGATCAAACCTTAGTTTCTGATTTGAACGAATATTACGGATATTTTGATAGCCAGCTAAATGAAGTTAGAGCAAAAACAAACCTTCATAGTATTCCAGTATTATTTAATATGACGGCAAAATTTCCAATGGCACCACGCATTTCTTCTTTTGTTACTGGTGGAATTGGAGTTGAAGCATTATTTATTTTTTACAGAAATTATGAAAATCCTTATGAAGATGAATTTGAAGGAGCTTTTGATTTTAATTGGCGTTTAGGATTTGGAGTTGCTTATCAGCTTGGAAGACGTTCAGATTTTATTGCTGAACTTACTTATCATTCTTCGGCACCAAGCTGGACATACGAAATTGATGATCCGAGAGTTGGTAGAAAGCAAATTCTAGAAAGACAATTTGACATGAGCGGTTTAATGGCAAGAATTGGTTTTAAGTTTTATTATTGATTTTTATAAACCTCCAAAGTTAAAACAGCCTTGGAGGTTATTAAATCTAAAGGAGAATAAAATGAAAATAAAAATTATGCTTATTCTTTTTCTAGTATTTTCCGCATTCGTATTATTTATAAGTTGCGGAACAGTTGATTATATAGGAAAAACATATACAGCAACAAATAAAGTAGATGTGTTTTATACTTTTGACGAAGTTCTTATTGATCATACAGTTTTTGGACATATTACAACTAGTCCAGGACTTCTCGAAGATATGCAAAAAAATTAGAAATAGAGGCCATGAAAAGAGGTGCAGATGCTATTGTTATAACTGGAATTGATAGGGATACCGGGGAGTGAGACTAGCTCAGCAAATGTAAAAGCAGCTTTAATTAAATACTTAAAATAATTTTTCTATTTTAGTAGAATTATAAACCTCCAAGGCCTTTTTGCTGGGTGGGAAATTTCGGAGGTTTTTATAATTACTTATCTAATCTCAAATTCAAAAGGCAGACGTGTTTGAATGCCGGAATATTTAAGAGCTTTAGATAATTTATCAATTTGATTTAATGGTTCTCCAAAAAGTGAATTCGAAAAATTAACCTCAATTTTAGTTGAGAGCATTTCCATTATTTTTTCAAATGTTTCTTTTTGAAATGGATATTCAACAGTTTTATAATCTTTAATATTTGCAGCCTCTGCAGCAATCTTTAATGCTAAATCCATTCCACCCAAAGTATCAACAAGTCCAATAGATTTAGCATCAACACCGCTCCAAATTCTACCTTGACCAATTTCATCAACTTGCTCAAACGTCATTTTTCTACCTTCTGCAACCCGGCTTGCAAAATCAATATAAATTTGATCAATTTGGGATTGAATATACTTTTTCTGCACTTCGTTTAACGGATTAGTAATCGTTGCCCAACCCGAGTTTTTGCTTGTTTGTACTCTATCGAAAGTAATACCTAATTTTTCATCAAAAAACTTTTGCGCGTTTGGAACAATGCCGTAAACTCCAATTGAACCAGTTAAAGAATTTTGTTCAGCAACAATTTTGTTTGCACCGCAAGCAATATAATAGCCACCCGAGGCAGCAACATTGCCAAAAGACGCAATTACTGGTTTTTCTTTTTGGACCAGTTTAACTTTTCGCCAAATCATATCAGAAGTCAATGCCGAACCTCCGCCGGAGTTTACTCGCATAACAATTGCCTTTACACGTTTGTTTTCTTTGGCTTTGTCCAGTGCTTCAATAATATTTTCAGTACCAATAGTGGTTTCGTCACCTTTTCCATTTGTAATTTCACCAAGTGCATAAATTATGGCTATTCTATTATCACTTGAATAATTTTGAGGAGTATAAGATTTAACATATTTTTTAAATGAAATTTTATTAAAATCTTTTTTTGCTGAATTGAAAATTAATTTTGCCATTACAGAATCAACTTCATCATCATACTTTAAGGCAGTAATAAGTCCATATTTCTTTGCATCCACAGCAGAATTTATTTCTAAATTACCTGCCAAACTTTTTAATTCTTCAGTGCTAATATTTTTACTTTTTGAAATTTTATCAATCACATCATCATAAACTGATTTTACATATTTACCAATCTGTTCTCTATTCTCATCGCTCATCTTACTGATTCTAAAAGGTTCAGTAGCACTTTTATATTTACCATATTGAAAAATTTGCGGCTCAACTTCTAACTTGTCGAGTGCCTTCTTAAAGAATGTCATCTCAATTCCAAAACCATCAAATTCCATATTCCCGGTTTGGGTTAGATAAATGCTGTCTGCAACGGAGCCCAAAAAGTAACCAGCTTCGCTTATTGTGTTTCCGTGTGCAATTATAAACTTTCCAGATTCCTTAAAATCTTTTAATGATTCTCTTATTTCACCAAGTTTAACTAGGCTGTTTGAGGCAAAATTATCAAGGTCAAGATATATACCTTTTATATTATCATCACCCTTTGCATTGTAGATTGCATTTTGTAAATCGTTTAAACCTATTGATTTTGTTAGGTTTGGAACCATTCCCAATTCTAAAATTGGATCTTTTGAACTTCGTTCGGGTAAATCATAATCAAGCTTTATTTCCAAAACTGAATTACTTTTTACAGAAACAGTCTCTTCAGTATCTATTGCAGAAATCATTGCAAAAGTAAAAATGAAGAATAAAACCGTCATTAAAAAAAAAAAAAGCAATAAAAAGCCTAACACAGAAGCAAAAAGTAAATTTGAAAAATTGTTTCATTGTTACCTCAATCATAATAATTTTAGTTAAACAAATTTAGCTAACTTTACCTGCTTGTACAATTACTAAGGCAATTCAGTTTGCTAAAATATGTTCCTTTTTTTAGGATTAAAAAAAACTTTTATAATTAAAATATGATATTTATATTTAAACTAATTGAACTATAATTAATACATTATAATTTTAGAAAATCAACTAGAAATTTACTTACTAAGAATAAAGAGTATGGATATTAAAGACTACAAACATAAAATCGATGAAGTTGTAAAGTTCCACGAAGTTGATTTAATGGGGTTTGTAATAATGCTGTATATTTCAATTATTTTGAAGATGCAAGAATTAAATATCTTCAAGACTTAAAAATAAGATACAATCTTAAAATAATGGAAGATAATTCATTTTTATAATGGCACATAATGAATGCGATTATATTTTACCGGCATCATTCGATGATTCTTTAGAAATACTTACAAGAATTTCCGAAGTGAAAAATACAAGTTTTACTTTTAGTCACCTTGTCATAAATAAAAAAACGAACGAGGTTATTGCAAAAGGCGGTGGTGTTCTTGTTCACATAAATTTGAAAACAAAAAAATCACTTCCATTACCTTAAGAGTTTTACATAGCATTAAATGATTTTGAAGAGGGGGTTAAAGTAATAAGGAGTTCTTAAATTAAAGCGAGGTAATTATGGGAATTGTTTTCGATATTGAAACCGTTGGATTCGAATTAGAAAATTTATCAGAATCTCAACAAGAATTTTTACTTAGATATGCTGAAAAAGAACAAGACGAAAAAGTTAAAGAAGAAAAAAGAGAAGAAGCAGAGCGGTATTTAAGTCTATATCCATTTACTGCAAAACTAATTGCAATTGGAATGCTAAATACTGAATCTAATGGAACCCTTGTTTTATATGATGATGAAAATGTTGAAGAAGTTTTTGTTGAAGAAAAAGAAATTAAATATAAGTGTGTTAGTGAAACGGAAATGTTAAAATTATTCTGGAACTACATTTCTAAAACTGATAAAGTAATTACATTTAACGGAAGAAATTTTGACATCCCCTTTCTAATGTTGCGTTCTGCAATGCTTGGAGTTAAACCATCAAACAATTTAATCAGTAATAGATATAACATAACTCATCACATTGATTTGCTTGACCAATTTACATTTTATGGAATCACCAGAAAATTTAATTTAGATTTTTACTGTCATGCCTTTGGAATTAAATCTCCAAAATCTAAAGGTATTACCGGAATGGAAATAAAAGAACTCTACAAAGCCGGAAAAATAAAAGACATTGCAGTTTATTGTGGTGAAGATGTGAAAGCAACAAATGAACTTTATAAAATTTGGGATGAGTTTATAAATATTTAATATAAAACCCCCAAGGCTCGTTCTAAAAACCTCGGAGGTTCAAAAAATAAAATGCGGAGATTACTTTTTTAATTCCTCAATTAAAGCTGGAACAACTTCAAAAACATCTCCGGTAATTCCATAATCAGCAACTTGAAAAATTGGCGCATCTGCGTCTTTATTTACTGCAACAATATATTTGGATGAACGCATTCCAGCTAAATGTTGAATTGCTCCGGAAATGCCAAGTGCGATATAGAGATTTGGTGAAACAGTTTTCCCAGTTTGTCCAACTTGTTCTGAGTGAGGTCTCCAGCCGGCATCAACAACCGCTCTTGAGGCTCCGACAGCTGCCCCTAATACTTCAGCTAAATCTTCAACCAACTTAAAGTTAGCTGCTTCTTTTAACCCTCTTCCGCCTGAAACAATTATTGAAGCTTCTGCTACATCTAACTTTCCTTCAGCTTTTTTAATTTCAATTAATTTGGAAGAAAGGTCCGGTTGATCAATATTTTCTTCTACAATAAGGTCAGGAACATCTCCAGTTGGTTCTCCTGCATTAAAAACATTTGGTCTAATTGTAAAAACCTTTACTGCAGAATTAATTTTCACATCTAATAATGCTTTTCCTGCATAAACTGGTCGTGTGGAAATTACATCAGAACCATCAACTTCTAACTTAACTGAGTCAACCGCAATACCAGCATCCAGTTTTACCGCAACTCTTGGAGCTAAATCTTTTCCCATTGAAGTATTGCCAAAAATTAAAATATCTGCTTCTAATTCTTTTGCAAAATCCGCAATAATTTTTGAATACGCTGATGAAGAATATTGAGTTAAGTTCTCATTTCTAAAAAGAGTAACCGATTCAACTCCGTATCCACCAATAGCGTTCAAACTATCTTTGGTATTATTTCCAACAAGAACTGCTTCAACTTTTACATTTAATTTTTTCCCTAAATCAACAGCTGCTTTTGCCACTTCAAAAGAAATTTTCTTCAATTGATTATCTCTTTGTTCAAGTACAGCTAAAATTTTATTTGCCATAATAATCTCCTAAATTACTTTTGCTTCTTCTTTTAATAAACGAACCAATTCCGGCACGGCACTAGCGTCACTTCCAATAATTTTACCGGCTTGTTTACCTTGAGGTTTATTCATGCTTAGTACCTCTAATTTATTCCCAAATGCAAAAGCATCCTTTTCTACAATTGTTTTTCTTTTTGCTGCCATAATTCCTTTTAGAGAAGCATAACGTGGTTCGTTCAATCCCTTTTGTGCTGTAATAACAACAGGAAGTGAGGTTTCTACAACTTCTTTACCACCTTCAATTTCCCGTTCAGCTATAACTTTCTCACCTTCAATATTTAAGGCAACTACAACGCTAACGCAATTATATCCTAAAAATTCTGAGGTTAACTGTCCAACAATTGAATTGTCATAATCAACGGCTTGTTTACCCATAAAAACTATTTTTGCATCTTGAGTTTTTATTTCTTCAGAAAGGGCTTTTGCTAGACTTACAGAATCTCTAAATCCAGAGTCTTTTAATAGAACTCCTTCGTCAACTCCCATTGCAAGAGCTTTTTTAATACTTTCTTTTGATGATTCTTCGCCGAGTGAAATTACAACAACTTCGCCGCCTAATTTTTCTTTTGTTTTTAAGGCTTCTTCAATTGCAAATTCATCGTAGGGATTTAAAACGTATGTAACATCTGTTGGATCAATTGACTTTCCATCGCTGCCAATTTTAATTTTTGCTGCTGTATCTGGAACGTGGCTTACGCAAACAGCTATCTTCATTGTACCTCCAATTTATACCATAATAAGTTCAAAAATAGTATAAAATTACGTACTAATAAAGAAGTTTTCTAAAAGAAATCTTTTAAAAATTCTTTTGTTATTGTAAAATGATTAGAAAAGTGTACAGCTATTTTATGAAAAAAAATAGATGACCCCAATTAGCATAAGCATATGAACTGAAACTAAACCGCTGATAAAAACTTTTTTTCTAAATTGTTTTTTCTCATAAAGTTTGTCTTCTTCATACACTCTTTTACTAAAAAAGTCACCCATAGATGGGTTCCATTCAGGATGTGAGATAGGGTTTTGTATATATTTAGACATTAATTTTTCTCCTGTCGAAAATTAGTAAGGATTTAATCTATTTACAATAAAAATTATTTTACTTCTAAAAAAAAATCAAATTCTGTCACAAAGTAATAGAACTGATTTTTTTCTAAAGTGATCTATATCACAAAATTTATTCAACTTTAATAAAAAATTACCGATTAATACCAGTAAGATTTATTCCAAATAAGTTGAAAAGAATAATAATTTAGATGCTCTAGATCACTGACTTGTTAGGATAAAGGCTACTTATTACATCTAAAAAAAGAGGTAATAAAGTGAACAAAAAAGTTAAAGGTAATGCAGGGGAGTTTTTAATCAAAAATTCATCAACAATTCTTGAATTAAAAGTTGATGAAAATGGAAACAAAACTGGCGAAAGTTTAGTGCATATTATTTCTGATTCAATTGAAGATCAATATGATAGAAATTTAGTAAATGAAAAATTAGTAGAATTTCAATTAAATAAAATTATGAGTTAAAGCAAATTTTCAAACTTAAGGGGTCCAATAATGCAAAATGTTGATGAAAAAAAAGTAGAACAAGGTATAAGCCAATTTCAAAATAGATTGAAAAACAGATTTATTATTGAAGGAAGTTCTCTTCTTGGTAAAAAAATGGAACATTCAAATTTATTTGAAAAAGATACAGAATCGTCAAAAGGTTTTACTATAATAAAAATTAAGTTTGAAAGAGCAACATTAAGAGAAGCCTCCAGCTTTAAATCTTATTTAGATAAAACAATTGCCGACGAAAACAGTGATATAATTGTTGATTTAAATGAATGTGAATTTGTTGATTCTTCTTTTTTCGGAGTTTTAGTTTCTGGTGTTAAAAGATTAAAAGTTATGAATAAAAAGTTTTATTTAGTTTATAGCAATCAAAATAGATTACCGATTTTTTCCGCAACCGGATTGGATAAAGTATTTCAAGTATTTGATTCAGTTAAAGAAGCAGAACAAGCTTAGTTTGTTTTGCTTCCTAATTTTTTTTGTTCCATTCTTTCAATATAAAGTTGTGTTATTTCTGCGCCAATTATAAATACTATTGATGCATAGAAAAGCCAAAATAACAAAACAATTATGAGCAAAAAAGCTTCGTAAAATTTATTTGCTTGTAAAAAATGTTCAACATAATATCCAAAAACATATCTTGCTAATTCCCATAAAATTGTTGCCCAAAGTGCACCAATAAAAGTAGCCTTACTATTTAATTTAGCATATGGAATAAGCGAATAAAAAATAAAAAATAAAAGCAGAACAACTATAACTGAGGTAAATGAAAATACTAAGTGCATAATTTCATCAACTTTGAAATTTACCAAAAAATCAAAATTTTCTGTCGCCTTTATAAAAATATTAATTGCCGGCAGCACAAAAGTTGAAACCAAAATCATAACAATTACCAAAAGTACCATTCCAAAATCGCGCATTAAGCCGGTGATAAATCCTTTGTTTTTATCATAACCAAAAATTCTATTTAATATTGTGCGCATACTGCTAAAGAGCCAAGTTGAAGTAAAAAATAAACCTATAATTCCCAAGTAGAAGGCAGCATTGCTATATTGAAAAACTTCCGGAACTCTTTTTAAAACTGCATTTTTAGTGAATTCTGCATAGGCTGGATAAGGAATAATCGTAACTATCAATTTAGATAAGTTTTCTTCAATTGTGTGAGGATCAATAATATTACCTAATAAGGCAAATAATAGAAGTAAAATAGGAACGGTAGAAAGTATTAATGAAAAAGCAATCCCACCTCCAGAAAGGAATATATGATGGTCATCAATTCTTCTGAATAAACCAACTACATAATGGTTTAAAAAATTAAGAACCTTTCTATACTGGTTAAAGGTAAAGTATTTTCCAATTACGCTGAAAAAATTAAATTTATTCATTTACTAATTTTAGAATTGACACAAAATAAAGTTCTGTTAATTTGCTTTCTAAATGATTATAATAAATATTATTTGGAAGAATTAAATTTTTACGAATCATCGTTCGTAAAAAGTACTTCTTACATTGTAACATCATAATTATTCACCAATGTAAGCTTATACCTTATGAACTATCTATAAGGAATTTAAATCGAAAATAAATTTAAAGATAAACCTTTTTTTTCTAATTTGAAGAAAAAGTATTTGGGGAATTATTTTCCGCAGAAAATTAAGATTTGAAATGGCTAATAAAATCGATAAAAGAAAATAAAATAAATGCCCACATTGAATAACCAATTTCATTCGAAGTAATAGTAAAGACAGAAATTTCTCCGGTAGCAAAAGCTAACGCCTTACCAAGAGAAAAGAAAATTAAAACAATACTAAATGCAAATAATCCGGTTTTAAAGGAAAGCAAGAACTTCTTTTCATCAGAGATAGTAAGTTTTTGATTTTTAACATTTTTAGAATTGGTTTCTAAAGGATTTGGCAATTGTTTTTCTTTATTTTCATTCATAATTATTTCTAATGTGTCTCAAAATATTGTTGCTTCTTAAAACAACTTGGGTTCTTTTATGAAACACAAATTGTAATTGCTAATCTATTGAATAGAAAATCATTAGAAATGATGCTAGTCACAATCAATTATGATTTTTTTTTTACGATAATCTTTTTAGAAGTATTGCAAGAAAAATTGCTGGTAAATTTTTGCAGAAAGTGAGTAATTTATTAAAAAACAACAAGTTATGCCGAAATCCCAGTTCTATGTAAAATATTATTGCATGCTTTTACACTAAACACTGTGAATCATAAAGTTTCTTTTGCCTTAAAACACAAACTTCTGCTTGATAATAAATAAAATGTGACTTTTGGCACAAAATATGCCTCAAACATTATGTAAATTTTAAAATTGAGGGGCAAAATGTATCAAGTAGAAATTGGTAAAAGTCAAAAAGATTTTACAGATTTTGATAATACACAACTTGTTTGTTCATATCTTTTTTTAAAGAGAACATTCAAGTATCTCTATAAAGAAAAACTGAGAAAACTAGATAAAAAGGAAAAGCGTGCAATAATTTATGACATTTCTCTTTTTGAAAAGATTAAAAATACAAAATATCAGCTAAGGTGTTCAACACCGCAAAAATGGCTTGAAAACTCTGATATTTATAACAGTATTGTCTCAGAAATTGAAAAAAGAGAATTAGTAATAAATAATTTGGATTTTTGCTAAATGTCCTTTTTATTCAAAACTAAAAATATTGATTCTATGAAGATTAAGAAATTTTACTATTATTCTCCAGATAAACTAAAATTAGTACAAATTCATAATTTTATTCCCAAAGCAATCTTTGGATTATTTACATTATTAATTTTGTTTGTGCTAACCACGGTAGTTTTGAACAATACTATTTTAAAAAGCGAAAATTTAGAAGAAGTATTATTAAATAATTTCACAGAGAAAAAACTTCTTGGCAGCGAAATAGAAATTTTGAAAAAGAAATACCATAAACTTTATTCCAAATTTGAAAAACTAAGTGATGAGACAAGAGCTTTAAGATTAGCAGTAAATTTGCCTTCATTAGAAAACGAGAATGAAAACTACGGAATAGGAGGCTCAGAATTTAATAATATAATGAATGCCTCATTTGATAAAAGAAAAGAAAAGTTTAATTCAATTTATGATTACGTAAATAAAATTGAAACAAACATAAAATATGAAACAAGTAATTTTGAAGAAATTAAAAATAAATTTAATGATAACAAAAATCTTTACGAAGTAATTCCTGCAATACGACCAGTAAAAGCAAAAATAGGTGATAGGTTCGGTTCAAGGTATCACCCAATTCTAAAAGTAAATAGAATGCATAATGGCTTGGACTTTCTTTCTAATACTGGTGATGCAGTTTTAGCTCCAGGAGATGGCATCATAACTTTTATTGGTGAAAAGGGCGGTTATGGAAAAGTTATAAAAATTAAACATGGTTTCGGTTACGAAACTTTGTATGCACATTTATCAAAATTTAAAGTTAAAAGAGGACAAAAAGTAAAACGTGGAGATGTAATTGCGTTTACTGGAAATACAGGCAGTTTATCAACAGGACCGCATCTGCATTATGAAGTAAGGCACAATGGTGTTTGCTTAAATCCTCGTAATTTTATTTTTGAAAATGTAAAATTGTTTGAGAATAATTATTTGGTTAGTAATTAATAAACTTTTGTAATTAAATCTAAGAATTAGCTAACTCTTAAAACCATCCGATTGCCGGCAATTAAAATTACTTAATATCCAATCCATTATTAAATATTTTTTCTAACTTCTAACTTCTAACTTCTAACTTTCCTATTGCAATTGATTCCACTGATTTCTAACTTAGAATTAGATTTTAATCTCTATTAAAGAGGGAATATGAAAAAATCAGACAAACCAGTTGATCCTTCCAGAAGAAAAATTTTAAAAGGTGTTAGTGCAGGTATAGTTGGCGCGTATTCAATCACTCCAAAATTAAATGCTAAAAATCTACCTCAAGATATTTCTGATTCTATTGAAGGAAAAGTTAAATTGACCTTGACTGTTAATGGTAAAAAAATATCAAAAGGCATAAAACCAAATACCACACTCGCTGAATTTATCAGAGAAGAATTACATTTAACTGGGACCAAATTAGTTTGTAATCAAGGTGAGTGTGGAAGCTGCACAGTTTTTATGGATGGAAATGCTGTATACTCTTGTCATCTTTTAGCTTTAGATGCAGACGGGACCGATGTTTTAACTATAGAAGGATTATTAGACAAAGATGAACTTCACTCAATTCAACAATCTTTTGTTGATGAAGATGGATTGCAATGCGGTTTTTGCACACCTGGACAAATTATGTCGGCTTATGCTTTGTTAAAAAATAATTCTAATCCAACCGATGAGGAAATTAAAAAGGAATGTCTGGTAATTTATGCAGATGCGGCGCATATCCCAAAATATTTGATTCCGTTAAAGATGCAATGAACAAGAAAATTTGAGCATTGGAGGAATAATGTCCATTAAAAAATCAAAACATTTTTTTGAAGAAGATTTCATAGAAACCACTGCCGAAGTTTCTGATGAAGTATATCCGCAACTTCCTATAAACAAGGAGTTAAAATATATCGGTAAGAAAATTCCCCGTTATGATGGCTACAATAAAGTAAGCGGCAAAGCTGTTTACACTTTTGATATCAATCTGCCAAATATGGCTTTTGCAAGAACATTACGCTCACCACATCCCAATGCAATTATAAAAAGTATTGATATTTCTAAAGCAAAAAAAAAAAGATGGAGTTTTAGAAATTTTGACTTTTGAAAATACTGATGATATCAATTGGTACGGAGAAAGCAGTAAACTTTTTGATAAACACGTTCGCTATGAAGGAGATGAAGTTGCATGTATAGTTGCCGAAACTGAAAATTCTGCAGAAGAAGCACTTAAAAAAATAATGGTAAGTTATGATATTTTACCTTTTGAAGTAGATGCTGAAAAATTATTAAACAATACCGAGCTAAAAGTTCATGATTGGGGAAATATAAATAAAGGTAAACCTGATGAATATTCTCGAGGCAATATTGATGAAGGATTTTCAAGTTCTGACTACATAATCGAAGATACTTTTTTCAACTCAAGTTGCAATTCATAATCCAACCGAAGTTCATTGCAGTGTGGTTAATTGGGAAGATGATAAGTTAATTGTTTATGATTCAACGCAAGGAATATTTGAAGTAAGAGAAACAGTGGCAAAAGCATTAGGATTAAGCGAGGAAAAGGTTCAAGTTATTAAAGAATATATGGGGGGCGGTTTCGGAAGCAAATTGGAAGCTGGAAAATATACAGTAATGGCGGCGATTTTATCAAAAAAAATAAAACGTCCAGTAAAAATTACTTTAGACAGAAGAGAAATGAATCTTGCAGTTGGCAATCGTCCAGACTCGATTCAAAAATTAAAGCTTGGGATGAAAAAAGATGGAACCCTTACAGCTTTGAGCCAAGAAACAATTGCAAGTGTTGGAGCTTACCCAAGCGGAGGCGGCTGTAGTTGGCCATTGAGAACATTATATAAATGTGATAATGTTGAAACCATAGAATTTAGTATGCTAACAAATACTGGAAAAGCTCGTCCTTTTAGAGCACCAGGACATGTGCAAGGAACGTTTGCATTTGAAGCATTAATTGATGACGCCGCTTTGAAAATAGATATGGACCCAATTGAGTTTAGATTAAAAAATTATGTTGATAATGACCAAGTTGGAGCCAAATATAGTTCTAAGCTTATAAAATTGGGCTGAAAAAATAGCTAAAATTAAAAAAGCTAATAAAATTTAGTATGCTAACAAATACTGGAAAAGCTCGTCCTGGACAAATAGGTTTGCAGAACATTAATTGATAAAAATTAGGAGTTTAGATTAAAAAATTATGTTATATAAAAAGTCGGGCATTGGAATTCTAAAAAATTAAAAGCTTATAAAATTGGTGCTGAAAAAAATAGGTTGGCAAATTTGGGAAAAGGTTATATAAAATCGGGCATTGGAATGGCAACTCAAATTTGGTGGGGCGGCGGCGGACCACCAGCCCATGCAAATATTAAAATTACCAAAGATGGATTAGTTAATGTTTACTCAGGCACTCAAGATATTGGAACCGGGACTTATACTTTTATTTCGCAAATCACAGCGGAAATTTTAGAAGTACCGCTTATGAATATCATAGTTCATTTAGGAAATACTGAATACCCATATGGTCCATCAAGTGGTGGAAGTACAACAGCTCCATCAATTTCTCCAGCTGTTAGAGACGCCGCAGAAAAAATGAAAAGGAAACTTTATTCAGCAGCAGCTGCCTTAACAAATCTAGCTGAAAGCAAACTAAAATATTCAGAAGGAATTTTTTATTCAGATAAAAATGAAAAAATAATTACTCTTTTTAGAAATTGCGAGTCAAGTGCAAGCAGATAGCCTACTTGTGAAAGGAAGCCGAGAAGAAAATATTAAAGGATTGGCAGTCCAAACTTTTGGAGCTCAATTTGCGGATGTTGAAGTTGATACATTAACCGGAAATGTTAGAGTCAAAAAAGTAGTTGCCGCTCATGATATTGGAAGAGTCTTAAATCGTCAAACTTTAGAGAACCAGTTTCACGGTGGAATCATGCAGGGACTTGGAATGGCGTTGATGGAAGAACGAATAATGGATTATGATTATGGGAAAATGTTAAATGCAAATTTCCATGATTATAAAATTCCAACAATGATGGATACTCCTGAAATTGAAGTAATTATTGTTGGGGAAATGGATGAGCAAGCAAACAACATGGGTGTAAAAGGAATTGGTGAACCAGCAATGATTCCAACTCCAGGAGCAATTGGGAATGCAATTTATAATGCGATTGGAGTAAGAATAAAAAGTCTTCCAATTACTCCAGATAAAATAATTAATGCGCTAAATAATAACTGAGGATGAACAATGAACAGTTTTGAATATATGCAGCCTAACAATTTGGAATCTGCGTCTAAATTTTTGGTAAAAAATAATTCATCTTATGCATTTGCTGGAGGCACTGATATACTTGGATTAATTAAAGATGATATTGTTGCACCAAAGCAATTAGTTAATCTAAAAAAAATAAATTCTTTAAATTTTATTAGACATGATAATGAAAATGGATTATCAATAGGTGCGTTGACCAAACTAAGTGATATTGAAAATAATGAGATTGTTAGGACTAAATTTAGCTTGTTGAGCCAAGCAATAAGCGAAGTTGCAACTTTACAACTGAGAAATGTTGGAACAATTGGCGGCAATATTTGTCAGCGACCAAGATGTTTTTATTTTAGAGGAGATTTTGATTGCATTAGAAAAGGCGGCGATACTTGCTTTGCATTAACCGGCAATAATAAATATCATTGCATAGTTGGAGGAGGGCCTTGTTATATTGTTCATCCCTCTGATTCTGCTGTGGCTCTTTTAGCATTGAACGCTAAATTTAAAATTTTTAATGGAAAAGATGAAACAGTAATTCCAGCGAAAGATTTTTTTGTTCTTCCAGATGTTGATGATATGAAAGAAAATATTCTAAAAGATGGCGAAATATTAACTGAAATAATTATTCCAAATCCTAATACTGAAACAGTTTCTAAATATATCAAGGTAAAAGAGCGCGGTGCTTGGGATTTTGCATTAGTTAGCATTGCCGGAGTATTTAACATTAAGAATAAAAAAATACTTGATGGAAAAATTACTTTTGGCGGAGTAGCGCCAATCCCTTGGGAAGAAGAAACTCTAAATGCAAAACTAAAAAATATTTCTATTGATGAAAAAAGCATTAATCAGCTTTCCGATTCTGCTTTTAATAAAACAGATGCATTGGAAATGAATTCATATAAAATTCCATTGGCTAAAAATCTTATAAAAAAATTATTATTGGAAATTTAATACATCAGATTATCCTTATATCTGAAGAACTAAAATATTATTTTTCAGAATTAAAAATTGATTAGATAAAATGCTTAAAAAATTCTGGAAAATAATTTCGAAAATTATAATATTCCTTTTTCTTATTACAATTACCATTGTAATAATTTTTAGATTCTTGCCAATTCCAACATCCTCATTTATGGTTCAAAATAAAATCTCAAATTTATTTTCTGATAAATCTACTCACATAGAATACGATTGGGTCTCAAAAGATAATATCTCAAATTCAATTAAATTAGCTGTTATTGCAGCTGAAGATCAAAAATTTTTAGATCATTTTGGATTTGATATTGAATCTATTGAGAAAGCAATTTCAAGAAATAAAAAATCAAAAAGAATTAGAGGGGCAAGTACAATAACTCAACAAACCGCAAAAAATTTATTTCTTTGGTCGGGTAAAAGTTTTATCAGAAAAGGATTGGAAGCATATTTTACTTTATTGCTGGAATTGTTTTGGTCGAAAGAAAGAATCCTTGAAGTATATTTAAATATTGCAGAGTTCGGAGAAAATGTTTACGGAGTTCAAGCATCTGCAAAAAAATATTTTAATAGAAATGCCGGTCAGTTAACATATCAGAATGCGGCAATGATGGCGGCAGTTTTACCAAATCCCAAACGCTATAAGGTTAATTCACCTAATCAATATCAGCAAAGAAGGGTTTTATGGATTCAACGACAAATGCGTCAATTGGGGGAAGGAATTTTTAAAGAAGACTGACTATTAAACCAAACCATTATTAGTTTATTCAATTCTTTATATTAGCGATTCAATTTTAAAATTAAATTATAGTTTATGGGAAATAATATAAGTCCAGTAATATTAACCGCAATGGAACTTGAAGTTCATTACGGAGAGCAAATTATTCTTAATAAAGCTTCTCTTAGTATTCATGAAGGAGATCGCATTGGTTTGGTTGGAAGAAATGGAGCAGGTAAATCAACTTTTCTAAAAATTATTTCTGAAACAATGCCGCCTGATTTTGGAACTGTTGCAAAAAAGAAAGAACTTGTTGTCGGATTTTTAACGCAAGAGTTTACTCTTGACAAGACCAAAAATGTTTTTGAAAATGTTATGGTCGGTGCAGAAAGTGTTCTAAAGTTAATTGATCAATATGAAGAACTTCCATACGATTCAGCAAAACGAATTATTCTTGAAGAAAAAATTCAGTTACTTGATGGATGGAATTTAGAAAATAAAATCACACAATTGCTTCAATCTTTAAACGCTCCCGAAGCAAACAGAAATATTGAAACATTATCTGGCGGAGAAAAACGAAGAGTTGCTCTTTGCCGTTCAATAATTGCTCAACCAGATCTATTAATATTAGATGAACCGACAAACCATTTAGATACTGAATCTATTGAGTGGATAGAAAATTATTTATCCGCTTATAAAGGCACATGTATTTTTGTTACTCATGATAGATATTTTCTGGATAGAATTGCAAACAGAATTGTTGAACTTTCTAACGGAGAATTTATTTCTCACCGCGGGAATTACACTGATTATCTTTTGAACAAAGCCGAGAGACAGGCTATTAAAGAAGTTGAAGAAAGAAAGCGTCAAAACTTTTTACGTCGTGAATTGGAATGGGTTGTACGTGGACCAAAGGCTAGAACAACAAAGTCTAAAAGCCGATTAGATAATTTTTATGAAATTGAATCTCAACAAAATACAGAGGTTGAACTAGATGTTGATTTAGTTATTCCACCACCAGAAAAACTTGGCAATATTATTTTAGAACTAAAAAATGTTGGAATAAACTTAGGTGAACAAAAATTAATTGACGAACTAAATTTTATTTTTACTCCAGGCAGAAGATTAGGAATTGTTGGGAAAAATGGTGTTGGAAAAACAACGCTTCTTAAAATTATTTTAGGCGAATTGCAACCAAGTAAAGGGATAGTAGAAATAGGTGAAAAAACAGATTTCAATTATGTTGATCAATCACGTTTACTTTTAAATGATGATGATTCAGTAATTGAAGCAATTAGTGAAGGAAATAGTTTTATAAAATTCGGTAATCAGCAAATGACTGTTTGGAGTTATTTAAAAAGATTTTTATTTACTGATGATAGAATAAATACATTAGTTGGCAGACTTTCTGGCGGTGAAAAAAGCAGACTGACTCTTGCCCGTATATTGAAAAATGGTGGTAACTTTTTAATGCTGGATGAACCAACAAATGATTTAGATTTACCGACATTGCGAATACTAGAAGAAGCATTGCTATCATTTAATGGTTGCGTTGTGGTTGTTAGTCATGATAGGTATTTTCTTAATAGAGTCTGCAATGGAATTTTAGCATTTGAAGGAAACGGAAATGTCTATTTCAGCGAAGGTGATTATGAATATTATATTGAGAAGAAAAAAAATAGGAAAAAGAATGAGGATGACGATTCGGAAAAGATTATCAAAGAAGATACCAGAGTAAAACCCAAAATTAAAAAGTTGACTTGGAAAGAGAAAAAGGAATTGGAAACAATTGAAGAAGATATTATAAATGCTGAAGAAAATGTTAAAAGAATTGAAGAAATATTTTCATCTGAAAATTTTTATGAAAAGTATGCTTCCAGAACAAATGAACTTAACGAAGAACTTAAAGATGCTCAAGAACTTGTTAAAAAACTTTATTCCAGATGGGAAGAACTTGAGAAAATTAATAATTGAGTTCAAAACTTATTATTAAAATTGTTTTGGATCACACATTTAATAACCCAATACTATTGTTTACGTTTTGAATCATTCTAATTCTTGACTTTTATGTATAAAAAAAGCTCAAAATGAAATTTCTAAATAAAAATATAATATTACTTTTTCTTCTTACCTTTTCAATTAATGCTCAACCCATAATTCTTAATGAAATTATGTCTTCTAATATCTCAGCTTTGGCTGATGAAGATGGTGATTATCCAGACTGGATTGAGATTTATAATCCAACAGATAGTATAATTTCTTTATCTGGATATTCTTTATCAGATGATGTAAAATTGCCTAACAAGTGGATTTTTCCCAATATTAATCTAAATCCCAATAACTACTTAGTAATTTTTGCCTCTGGAAAAAATAGAACAGGTGAATACTTACACACAAATTTTAAAATAAAATCTTCTGGTGAAAATGTTCGATTGCGTGATTCTTTTGGTCATGTTGTTGATTCAATAAAATCAATACCAATTCCATCAGATCATTCACTTGGCAGAAGTAAGGATGATCAATCTTTATGGTTGTTTTTTGATGTTCCAACACCTAGCACTGCAAATAATTCAACTGGATTTTTAGCATCTGCAGAAACTCCGAATTTATCAATTCAAAGTGGGTTTTATTCCGGCACAATTAGTGTGAATATTTTTTCAAATGATGAACAAGCTCAAATTTATTATACTGAGGATGGCTCTGAACCAAATCTAAATTCAAATTTATTCACCAATGATTTAACAATTAATAGCACAACTGTAATTAAGGCAAAAAGTTTTGGAGATGATTTATTGCCGAGTGCAACAGCGACAAGATCATTTTTTATTAATGAAAATTCCACACTTCCGGTGGTCTCAATTTCTACAGATCCTAAAAACTTTTGGGATGATGAAATTGGAATTTATACTGTAGGCACAAATGGAATAATAGGTTATGGCAGCACTGAACCTAAAAATTATAATCAACCTTGGGAAAGACCTGCTAATCTAGAATTTTTTGAGACAGATGGCTCAATCCAAATAAATATGGGGGTTGGAATTAAAATTCATGGTGGATGGTCCCGACAAAATCCGCAAAAATCTTTAGAAATATTTTCTGAATCACATTATGGTGGCAAGTCAATTCCATATAAGCTTTTCCCTAATAGAGAATTTAAAGAATATAATGCTTTCTTGTTGCGCAACTCTGGGCAAGATAATCAAAGCACTTTTTTTCGCGATGCTATGATGCAAAGTTTGGTTGAAGGACTGGACATGGAAACTGAAGCTTATCGTCCTGCGCTGGTTTATTTAAACGGAGAGTATTGGGGAATTCATAATATTCGAGAACGAATGAATAAACATTACATTGCTCAGCATAAAGGAGTAGATTCAGATGCAATAGATGTTTTAAGAAACCGCAGAACTGTTGTTAAAGGAAGCGCAGATCATTATGATGCCATGTATAGTTTTATTCAAAATAATGATATGAGCTTGGCTGAAAATTATTCATATATAGAAGCTCAGATGGATATTGACAACTACATCTCGTACATAATTGCAGAAATGTATTTTGTAAATATTGACTGGTTCCCAAACAATATGAAATTCTGGAGACCTCAAACTTCAGACGGGAAATGGCGTTGGATGTTGAAAGATACTGATTGGGGATTTGGATTATACAGTCCACTTCAAGTGATGGTAAATATGTTTGGCGTTATAACAAGTCCAGATAATCATCCCTCGGTTGTATTTAACGGATTGATACAAAATTCAGATTTTAAAACAAATTTATTAATAGGTTTGCTGATTTTTCAAATACAAGATTTTATCCTAATACAGTTGTTTCTAAAATCCAGAGAATAAAAGAAAATATTGAAACTGAAATGCCGAGACATTTTACTAAATGGGGAAATAACCTCGCAGACTGGAATAGTAATATAGATGTGTTGAAGAATTTTGCACAAAAAATAGAATCCCCTATATGCAGCAGCAATTTATAAGTCAGTTTAATCTTGGCGGATTGGTAAATCTAGCTATCGGTACTAATTTGAATGAAGGAGTTAAGGTAAAATTAAATAACATAGAAATAAATAATTTTCCATGGGATGGTGAATATTTTTTAAACACTTCAGTTGAATTAGAAGCAGTTAGTAAAACTGGAATTAAATTTGTTGAGTGGGTAATAAATGGTAATGTTAAAATTAATGATCCGCAAACTACTTTAACTCTAACAGAAAATACGATTAGTATTGAAGCAATATTTGAAACAGATATATTGAGCGACAATAGTATTGTAATAAATGAAATAAATTATAATTCATCGACAGAGCTTAATAGTAAAGATTGGATTGAGCTTGCCAACATTAGTGATTCTGAAATTGATATTTCCGGCTGGAATTTTAAAGATCAAAATGATGATAATAATTATGAAATACCTATGAATACAATTCTAAAATCAAAAGAATATATTGTGCTTTCAGAAGATACGACTGCAGTTAAAAGATATTTTTTCGGAAGTGAAAAACTTAATTGGAAATTTTAATTTTAAACTTAGCAATGAAGGTGAAACATTAAGAATCTTTGATAATAATAATTTCTTAATTGACTCTATTTCTTATGGTATTGATCTCCCTTGGCCGACTAAACCAAACGGGAACGGATCAACTTTGGAATTAAAGGATGAATTACTTGATAATTCTGATATCGAAAATTGGCAAGCCAGTTTTATTCTTGGCGGAACGCCGGGAAAAGTAAATTCATCAGATGCAACAAGTGCTGATAAATATAATTCACAATTAACAACTAAATATTTTATTTCTCAAAATTATCCCAATCCTTTTAATCCAAGCACAACTATTAAATATGAAATACCTTCAGATTTAAGATTTGAGGCACAAGATGTTCGACTAGAAGTTTTTGACGTTCTTGGAAAAGAAGTAGCAACACTTGTAAATCAAAAACAAAAATCGGGATTTTACAAAGTAACTTGGGATGCAAGCTCACAGACAAGCGGAGTTTATTTTTACCGACTTAAAGTTGGGGAATTTATACAAACACAAAAAATGATTCTCCTTCGTTAAGATATTATAAAATATTAATCTTGCCGAAGTATATCTAATCAATTAGCTCTAGTGTCATAAAAAATTTTATTTGAATATTATTTAGGAAGCAATTTTTATTATTTATTTTGTATTTTCAATAATAAATATGAAAGAACATAATGGCTAAAAATTTATTTTTATTGCTGGTATTTTTTATTTTGTCAAATTTATCAGTTTCAGCCCAAAATATTGAAATCACAAATAGTATTGTAGTTGGTGGAGTTACCTCAAACTCAGCAAGATTTTGGGTAAGAACATCATCCCAAGCCTTAGTTAACATTCAACTATCAACGGATCTTGCCTTTACAAATACAATTTTAGGTTCAGAAATATTAACAACTACAGAATCCGGTAATTCAGGAATTATACAAGTAGCTGGCTTAGAGCCAAATACAAAATATTATTATAGAGCGATTTCGGGCTCGAATATTATAGATAATATTGAGAGATCGTTTAATACTTTTCCGGAAGATGGAACTTCTTCTACATTTTCATTTGCATTTGGATCATGCCAGCAAAGTGGAAATTTTCTTCCAAGCAATACAAACGAGCAAAGTGTATTTAATGAAATCATTAAATATGATGTTAAATTCTTTTTGCAGCTTGGCGACTGGGGATATCCCGATACAACTGATTTTACTCCGCTCACTAATAATTATTTTGCTGCAGATTATGGTCTTGTTCAAGAAAGTTATTGGAGTAAATTTAATAAAGAGTACCCAATTGATAAGCTTTTAAGTAAAATGCCAGTTGATTATATTTATGATGATCATGATTATATGAATAACAATTCTTCAGCACTAACCTCTAGCTTTTATATTCCATACAAACCAAATATTCTCTCCACTGATTTTGTAAAAATGGAAATTAATAATCCTGCAGGCGCAAGAGAAAATAGTATTCGTGGTTACAAAGAAAACATGCCTGGTTATCGGTTAGAAAATGAGAGTCGTGGAATCTTCCATAAATTTTCTTACGGGAATGTAGATTTTTTTGCCCTGGACTTAAGAGCGCAGAAGAGTTCTGCGTTAAATGCATTTGTTAAAAATGAATCAACCAATTTATGGGAATTTAATCCTCCTGCTGGACACACAATTATTGGAAGAGATGAAACTGTTGGAGAAGGGGAAAGTCAATTAAACTGGTTCTTAAATAGCTTAAAAAATTCAACAGCTGAATGGAAATTTATTATGAGTTCAGTTCCGTTTAATATTGGTCAACGTGCTGCATTAGATATGGGACTTTTTCTTCAGAATGTTGTGATTTCAATAGAAGGAGCTCCAGAAGGGACTACAGCAATTGCAGCCTCCTTTGAGCTGGCCGATGGATGGAGTGGATTTCCAGAAGATTCAAAAACGATTTTAGATTTTATTAAAGATAACAATCTAAAAAATATTATTGTATTAAGTGGAGATCAACATAATTCAGCTATTGATGATGGAGCAAATGCCGGATTACCGGAAATTATGGCGGGAAATTTAGATATAACAAACTCTAAAACAGTTACTTTATTTGAAAGTTTTGGTCTTAGTATTTGGAATAAAGGAGGACATGGACTTACAACAAATGAGTTTAATGATGCATTTGGAAAGGTTACTGTATTTGGCTCAGATTCAGTTAAATTAAGTTTAATTGATGAATTTGGAACTTTATTTGCGGAACATACTTTGAAATCTGAAAAGGTTACATCTGTAGCTAGGAATAATTTAAATAATGATTTTTACTTAGAGCAGAATTATCCAAATCCTTTTAATCCATCAACAACAATTAGATATTCAATTCCAAAAGATATTAGCAATGAATTTCAAGAAGTAAAATTAATTATAAGTGATATTTTAGGTCGTGAAGTTGCAATACTTGTAAATCAAAAACAAAGAGCAGGTTCTTATCAAGTTGAGTGGAACGCGAGCACTATGCCAAGTGGAGTTTATTTTTATAGATTGAGTTTTGCAGATTTTCTTGAAACAAAAAAGATGATACTTCTTCGCTAAGAAAAATTCTATCATTAGAAATAAATACTTAAGAAATTCCCTCAACCAATGTTGCAGCAATTTCAAAATCTTCAGCAGTATCAATTTCTACACATTTATAATTTTCAACATCTATAGGGAAAATTTTAGCACCTTCATTTATGGCATCTTGGAATGCGGCTTCATAAAAGATATTAACTTTTTTCTGTTCAATAATTTTTTTATCTAATACTTTAAATAAATGTTCCACAAAATTGCTGTTAAATTTTTCAATTCCAATAGATTCACCAACGGCAGAGAGAGGATTTATCAATTTACTAATCTCTCTAATACTCTTATCGACATTGATCAAAATCTTAATCTCTTCTACGCCCAATTCATGATCGGAGCGAACAGAAAGACAATTTTCATGATTTGAGTTTAGCAATTGCCTGATAATTCTACTATCAAAAATTATATCACTGTCTAATAACAGAATGTCATTCCCAAGAACTTTATCTTTTGTCATCCACAGAGAATAGATATTATTAGTGGAATCATATTTATCATTATAAATAAATGTAAAGTTTAATTTTGGATATTTTTTTTTGAAGAAAATCCTCAATCATTTCCTTTAGATAACCAGTGACAACAATTACATCATTAATTTCATTTGCAATTAAATTGTCTATTGTTCTTTCTAGTATGGATTTGGCCCCAACTTTTAACAAACATTTTGGAGTATTATCAGTTAAAGGTCTCAGTCGTGCCGAAATGCCGGCAGCAAGTATTACAGCTTTCATTTTATCTCCGCTAATTTTGTGGAACCATCAATTTTGTGTTGAACGAAAAAAAGAATAATTGCGTAAATATTTACAAATGTTATCATTCCAATTAAATAGATATCTAAACGATTTATTAAGGCAGTAAAAATTATAAATGTAAGTTCAGAAGTAGGACCAATGTATGTCCACAAATGCATTATTGTTTTATTCTTTTTGTAGAAGTCCTTTGAATCATATTTCTTTTGAATGGTTTCCGAAGAATTTTTAGATGCTTTAAGTTGTAAGTTTGAGTATTTCAGGTAAATCCAAAGTATAAAAAGTTGAAAATAATTTCCACCATGAGCTCTTAAAGTTTTATATTCATCTTCAAATTCTTTTAAATCATCTCCAAGTAAACTTTCGCGATTAGTTGCATAATCTAAAAATCTATTTCTGTAATAATCCAAAGCAATTGCGTGAACTATGTTTGAAGCACCTGCCAAGACTAATAAAACCCAATAGAATACTGGATTATTTGAGTCATTTGCAAATCCGAAACCAATACCAAGATAAACTGATATGGTAACGAAATAATCTGCAACTCCATCTAGAATTCTTCCAGCAGGAGTCCCGTTTTTTTTCAACCGAGCTAATTGTCCATCGCTGCAATCCAGCACATCATAAATTATTAATAAAATTGCGGCAATAATAAGGTATGAATAAGTGTTAAAAGAAATTACAACGCCGCCAATCATACCAATAATTAAAGCCAAAGTAGTTATTTGGTTTGGAGTAAGATTTGTTGAGTAAATTATTTTTACAAAAATAAAAGCTAAAGGTCTGTAAAAAATTAAATCGAATAATTCCTCAACTTCAATGAGCTTTAGAGAAGATTTATATTCTTGGAGCCAACTCATTAATTAATCCCAACACTCAAAAATTCCTTCACATTTTCAATAACTACTCTATTTTGTTCTTGGGTTCCAAGCGAAATACGCATATGAGAGTTTAATAATTCTTCATTCATAAATTTAATTATTATGCCTCTTTGTTTTAAAAAATCATTTAGCGGAGTCATTGACTCTTTTGGCATTTTTACTAAAACAAAATTTGCATCGGATTTATAAGCTTTAAATCCAGAAAATTTATTAAATTCATCAAAATACAATTTCCTATCTTCAGCCATTTTGTTTGCAACGTCTTTATAATACTCAGCGGAATCTAAGGCAGCGATGGCGATTCTTTGAGAAATTCTATTATATCCTAAATATCTATTAGAAAGTTTGGTTAAGAGATTTAGGTTTTCACCAACAAGTGCATAACCAATTCTAATGCCGGCAAGTGCATAAAGTTTTGAAAATGTTCTTATGATAATTAGGTTAGGATATTTATTAACAAGATTAGCAGCAAGTTTATTATCGCTGCTTAGCCAATATGCCTCATCAAGTACAACTGTGCAATCTTTAAGTTCATCAAGCACCCTAAGCAAGTCATTTGGCTCAATGGAATTTCCGGTTGGATTATTCGGCGAACTAATAAATGCAATATCAGGTTTTTCAGATTTGTAAATATCAATTAATTTTTCAATATCATAATGATAAGAATCTTTTCCTTCCACCAAAGGATACTCAATATTTATACCATTTACTTCGTTAGCAATTTCTTTGTAATACCACCAAGAATGGTCCGGCACTAATAGTTTTTCACCTTTGCCAAGATGAGATTGCACGACTTGTTTTAATAAATCTTCGGCTCCATAGCCTAATAATATTCTTTTCTCGGGAATATTAAATTCTTCAGATAGTCTTCCTGAAAGAATACTTTTCATCCCACGTTTATAATCTGTTGAATATTGATAAAATAAATCGCGGGTTGCATTTTGAACAATCTCTAAACATTTTGGTGCTGGGCCATAATTATTTTCATTACGATCAAGATAAATTTTTTCCATGGTAATAATTCCTTAAATAGCAAATTAATTAATAACATCAATCAAAAAGTAAAAATAATAAAATTTGTTCAATAAGTGAGTTAGGTAATATTATAAAAGATTATTTAATTAAATAAAATATCAAAGGATTTCCAGAATAGATAAATTCCAATTCCACAAAGAATTAAACCTAAAATTCTGATTATAACATTTAGAATTTCTACTTTTATTTTATTACGGTGTTTTACAAGAAGCTTCGCTAAAATTATAAGCCAGATAAAACTGCCTGAAGCTAAAGAAAAAGCATACACGTTACTTAATAATAATGTATAAGATGTATGTTCGGTTTCCTCATTATTGTTGGGTGCAATATAAGTTGAATCACTATTAGTTAAATCTTTGCCTGTAATTTCTTGCAGTGAAGTGACATTTTCTTCAACCAATAAATCTAAACCTCCGGTATTTAATCCAATTGAAGAAGCAAATGAGAGTACTAAAAATGATGCAGTTAAAACGCCAAAGAAAAATGATGGATTTGTTAAGTTGAGTATGATTCCGGTTCTCAAACCTCCACTTTTTTCATTTACTTTTCTTTTACTTTTTTTGTTTTCAATATCTTCTAATTTAATTTTACTTTTTATAATTCGTATGCCAACAATAAATATAAAAATTGAGCCAACCAACAATAAATAGGGAATAAGATCACTATAAACCGTAACCAGTGCTGATAATCCCAAAACTGCAACCAGCACATAAATAAATTCAATTACCGAAGCGCCAAGAGCTGTGCGTATGCAGAATTTTAAATTTCCTTTTAACGCATTTGATGTAATAATAATACTAATTGGACCGGCAATTGGCATAGAGAAAATAAAGCCGGCTGAAAATCCGACAAGAATTACTGTTATAAGGCTTTCAAGCATATATTTTTTTCAATCGATATTATTACAAAAATATTGAATTAATTGTAAAGATATTGTTTACTTTATTCAAATCAAATTTATAACCGGCAAAAAGAAATACTGAATTTCATTTAATCCCGATAAAATTTATTTAAAGTCTATTTAAAATAAAAATGCGAATCAATTTACATTATTAACTCGCATTTAATTATAAATTTAAATAAAAAAAATATAACATTAATTTGATTAGCATTGCCTTTTTAACATCGGTAAAATGTTTTGATGAAATTGTTGAGTTGGCATTAATTTTAATAAAATAAATTCCGCTTGGTAAACTTTCAGCATTCCAATTTACTTCATGAAATCCAGCTGATAATTCTTCATCAACAAGGGTTTTAATTTCTTCACCTAAGGAATTATAAATTGTAACATTAGTTTGACTTAACTCTGGTGTAGTAAAATTAACTACTGTGGATGGATTAAACGGATTTGGATAGTTTTGATTTAGAGAATACGTCAACGGTACATTTTCATTGAACTTAATATCTGTCACTCCATCCAATGATAGGTTATCAATCTTGACAGTTGAGCCAACTGAATTTAGATCACCATTATTGGAAGAATCTGATAGAGTAAATTGAACATAAATAGATTTGGGAGTAGAATCTAAAAAATACTCTATAGGCACTTCAAATGAACTCCAGCTGGGAATTGAATAATTAATCTCCAAACCGCCTACTCCGAAAGCGCCGTTTGTTTCATCACTTACAAATATAGTTATAAGAAATAGAGAAGAGCCTTTTAAGTCGGTTTTTATATATCCTCTTAAAACACTATATTTTTGAGAAATTGGATGCCCTGATTCGCCATCAGCATTAATAGATTGAACCCATGCAGGGAAAGGAAGGTTCGCAAAGTTTACTATTTCCATCTGAATGGACGATGAACCATCTTGTGCATCATCAGATTTAATAACACTATTTATTTGAGTTGCCACATTAGAATTTACCCAAAACTCCGGACCTAACTCATTCCATGTTTCAAAACTGCCGTTTAGCAATTGTGCAGATACTGAGAAATTACCCATAAGAATTAGCAAAAAAAGTAAAAATTTGTTTTTCATTTAAACCCCCAATTATTTTATCTAATTAAAGTATGATTTTTGAACAATATAATCAATTAAAATAAGACCAAATAAATTATTTAATTAAGAGAATATTGTAAAAACCATGAGTTTCAATATTGTTATTTCAAAAATGATGAAATCACTTAGATAAAAAGCTAAGTCTAATCAATAAAAAATTTCCAGAAAAAAATCTTATTTTTACCATCAACAATTTGTAAAATTTTTAGCAATTATGAAAAATATTGTTTTTGCAATAACCTTCTGTTTAATACTCATAAATACTGACTTATTTTCTCAAGAACTAAATGGACCTACTTCTTGGGATATATTAGGTGATGTATTCTCACAACCAAATGTTCATTTACAAGTTGGTAAGAAAAAATATGAATGGTATGGCTCGGGTGATGTAAACAATGACGAAGTAATAAATAATAAAGATTTAGAGGCAATGCTCAGCGGCACGCAAAATGATATGAGCGATATTGATGGAGACGGCATGTCTTCAACTTCAATTGATAGAACAATTTTACAGAATTATTTAAATGAAAATATTGAACATCTGCCTTCTCATTGGAATCTTTTAGTAACTGAAGATGAAAAAATAAATTGGCTTGAAAAAATGATCGCTGTTGAAGATGTTTACAAATACAACTCTGACAAATGGATTTGCGAGAATTTTATTCAGCAAATGGAAATTGATTTTTACGGAATTTCAAACATTGAAAAGTTTGTGAATGAACAAAAAGCTGCAGGCGAAGTTGAGTATTATAAACCACACAATGCGAGGTTTAATTTACCTTTACAATATTTTGCAACTGTGAATACAAATGGAAAACCTTACGCAGTTGGAGGAGTTTTAGTCGGGGAAAATCCCTTAAATTTTTATGATTGGTATTTTATAAGCATGAATTGTGAAAATAATTATGCACGAATTTTCCCAGGTGATTTTGATATGGATGGAAATCACTATGCTAAAATGATTAAAACAGCATTAGTTAAAACGGATTCAGTATCTAGCAACAACTATTTTGGTTATGTAAAAAATTTACTGAATTTTGATTTGAACCAAAATATTGGAAGTTTGAGTGAATATGATTCGGAACGACTTTTGCTCGAAAATCCATACATGTTTGAAGTTGAAATTGAGGAAATGCCTGATACAAAAATAAACTATCAAGCTAATTTAGAAACAACCCCTAATTTAACAGGAACTCCAAAGGTTACTGTCAGAAAGAGTAAACAAATTGCATCATTAGATTATGCAGATGGAAAAAAAATTATACTTAACAATACTTATCCAAATCAAAATTATTATTTTTTTAGAACGTGGACAGCTAAATTGACCCAAAGAGGAATTACAAAAGCTGGAAGTGTTATACAGAAAATTATAGTTAGTGATATGGAAAAACCAAAAGGAATTGTGCCTCCGGAGATTAGTATAACCAAAGAATTAAAAGATACGTATGGCGGATTGAGTACTACTATTACCGGTAAAATGATTGATGTAAACGACAATTCAAATCTGAAAGTTGGAGAAAGTGTAAATTATCAATTCATATATGAAAACAAAGAAAAACAAGTGTATCACGCATTTCACACATTGATTGACGTATTTGGAAATGACACAACTTTTGCGCCTCAATTTATAAATGTTTTAAAACCTAAAATTTATTTTGGTAATATAGCGGACATTCTAATTAATGCGGAATCTGAATATCAAAATTTAAGCTCAGGTGCTTTAGAGGCAGAGGGAATAAAAGCTGAGCCGACTGTAGTAACTCAGTACACTTCTGCCGGTTATACATTAAATTATATTGATGTTGAAATATCTTATTCTAAAAAATTTCCTTGGGCTAATAGAGATATTACGAGAACCTACATTGCAGCTCTAGATAATGGAGAAGCACGTGATACAATGAACTACAAAATAAAAGTAAGAGATCTTGAAAAACCAATTATTGAAGATTTAGAAACTATTACAATCACCAAGGATGATAGTTTGCATCCAAAAATAACCGGCTATCCAATAATAACGGACAATGTTGCAATTAAAGATACTGTTATAAAATACGAACTAGTTTCAAATAATTTGAGCGAAAAAAACTTTAAAGCTATTGCAACTACCACAGACGTTTTTGGAAATGATACAACATATGCTTACCAAAATGTAATTGTTAATTTAATTGCCGGTGAAGTAGATGATGAATATTTACCAACGGAATTTAGTCTTACTCAGAATTATCCAAATCCTTTTAATTCCAATACAACTATTAGTTACTCACTTATTTCAACCGTTCATGTTTCCTTAAAAGTGTTTGATTTATTAGGGCACGAAGTTTTAGATGTCGTAAATCAAACTCAGTCAATTGGTTATTATACAGTGCCGATTGATGTTTCTCGTTTAACAAGCGGAACATATTTTTACAGATTACAAGCCGGTAATTTTGTTGCAACCAAGAAAATGGTTTGCTTAAAATAATTTATAAAAAATATATTTTTAGTAATTTTTCTATTCTTAAAAATAATTCGCATCTCAACGCAACCTTTTTAGTTTATGCTAGTCTAAACTAATGTTAATAAAATAAAACAAGAATGAATTATAAATTATTTGGGAGTTTGAAATGACCAACCTAAAAAAAATCATCACAATTATTTTAGTCACATTATTTACAAGTGTAAGCCTATTTGCAGCCGTTGAAAAATTAGAAACAAAAACATTTAAAGCGAAATCCGGCGGTCAGTTAAAAGTTGAAACTGATAAAGGATCAATAACGGTCAAAACACATCCACAAGAATCAATTGATGTGGAAATTTTATTTAAGGTGAAAACAGAAGACGAAGAACTCGCCGATGATCTCATTAAGGCATTTGTTGTTGATTATGATAATAATGGTTCAGACTTAACCATTAAAGCTAAATATAAAGGTGATAAAAGTTGGCTGAAAAATTTATTTGGCGGTTCCAAATGGAATAAACTAAACGTTAAATTCACAATCACAGTTCCGGAAAGATTCAATGTTGATTTAAACACAAGCGGTGGCGGAATAAGTGTCGGCGACTTGGAGGGATTTGTTCAAGCCGAAACCTCCGGTGGTGGTTTAACATTTGGAAATATTAAGGGCAACATAGATGGCGAAACTTCAGGTGGCGGAATCACCGTTGGAGAGTGTTCAGGAAACATAAATATAAGTACTTCTGGGGGTGGAATTAAAATAGAAAAATGTGAAGGAAAAGTTGATGCTCACACTTCCGGCGGAGGAATAACTGTCAATGAAGTTTACGGACCTATAAAAGCATCAACATCTGGAGGTTCAGTTTTTGCATCAATATTAGAGCAGCCAAATGAAGATTGTTCACTAGAAACTTCCGGCGGAGGAATTACAGTTAAACTTGCCAGTAATATAAATCTATATTTAGATGCAAAAACAAGCGGAGGATCTGTTCAAACCGATTTCCCGGTTTCAGTAAAGGGAAAAATTAAAAGCTCACAATTGCAAGGCGCAATAAATGATGGCGGTCCAAAATTATATTTAAGAAGTTCAGGCGGCAGTATTCATGTTGAGAAAAATTAAGAAAGCTAGAATTGTTAAATAGAGTTTTGATTTAAAACCAAAAAACCTCAACAAATGTTGAGGTTTTTTCTTGTAGCGGGAGCTGGACTTGAACCAACAACCTTCGGGTTATGAGCCCGACGAGCTACCAATTGCTCCATCCCGCGATATAATTTTTTATTATTGGGTTATAAATCCCACTTTATATTCAAAATTTCAAATTAAACTTTTTTAAATTTCCGTTCTTATCAATTCTCAAACGGACAGTAAAACTAAACTCTTTTATATAAAAAATCAAGGTACTTTTAATATTATTATTATATCACTAATTTTGAACTAAGAATAACTTGTAATATAATTGCATATGCTAACTTCCATCGAAATAAAAGATTACGCGCTTATTGAAAACATTCAAGTAAGTTTCGGAAGCGGATTGAATATTATTACCGGCGAAACCGGCGCCGGAAAATCAATATTAATTGGTGCGCTAAGTTTACTTTTGGGCGAACGAGCTTCTACTGAAACTGTTAGGAAAGGTGCTGCAAAGTCAATAATAGAAGGACTCTTTGATATTGGCGGAAATAAAAAAGTTATTTCTTTGTTGGAAGAAAACGAAATTGAGGTTACTGAAGAATTAATTTTACGGCGTGAAATTTCTATTAAAGGTTCTAACAGATGTTTTATAAACGATAGTCCGGTTCAACTTTCGCTTGTAAAGCAAATTGGTAATCTACTTATTGATCTTCACGGTCAGCATGATCATCAATCGCTCTTAAATAATGAAACCCATATAGATTTTCTTGATGAATTTTGCGATTTGAATGATGATTTATCAAAATTCATTTTTCATAAAAAAACAGCTTGCAGAAACACTGTCTAAAATTTCATCTCTTAAGTCAAATGAAAAAACTTTAAAAGAAAAATCAGAACTTTATGAATTTCAGTTAAAAGAAATTAACGCAATTTCACCTGTTGAAGATGAAGATATTTCAATTGAAAAAGAATTGTTGATCCTGGAAAATTCCGAAAAATTATTTGAGTCAACTTCTGAAATTTATTCCAATTTATATAATGATGAAAATTCAATTTATGATTTGCTGGGGAACATAAAAAATAAAATTGAAGATTTAAGCGAGATTGATGAGAACTTTAGCCCAAAATTAGAAGAGATTGATTCTGCAATGGAATTGTTAAAAGAAATTGCGGATTTTGTTCGTAACTATAATGATAAAATTGATATTGATACAAACAGAATAGACGAGGTTAGAAATAGAGCCGGCGCTATTCATTTGTTAAAGAAAAAATTTGGTGGAACTTTATTGAGTGTGCTAAAGTTCAAAAACAAAATTGAAGAAGAATTAGACATTACCCAAAATTTTACAGAGAAGATCAATGAGCTTAATAAACAAGCAAATAAAATAAGAGAAGAAGTTAAAACGTATGCTGTTTTATTAAGTGAAAAGCGTAAAAAGGAATCTAAAAAAATTGAAAAAGAGATTGTGAAAATGCTTTCTTTTTTAGGAATAAATGATTCCAAATTTGAAATTAATTTTCAAATTGATAATGAAGTTAATTCAGAAAATTATATTAATATCGATTCTAAAAAAGTAAGTCTAAACCAAAAGGGATTTGATACTGTTGAATTTTATATTTCAACAAATTTGGGCGAGGACTTAAAACCACTTTCTAAAATTGCTTCGGGCGGTGAAATATCTCGTGTAATGCTGGCAATTAAAAGCGTTCTTGCAAATTCAGAAAAACTTCCACTATTAATATTTGATGAAATTGATACAGGCGTTAGCGGCAGAATTGCCCAGAAGGTTGGACAAGTTTTAAGTGAACTTTCTAAAACTCATCAGATAATTTCTATTACACATTTACCACAAATTGCAGCTTTTGCAAAACATCATTATTCCGTGGAAAAAGAGACTAAAGGTGAGCGGGTAATTAGTAAAATAATTTCTCTCGATAATGATAAAAGAGTAACCGAAATTGCTAAACTATTGAGCGGCGAAAAAGTTACCCAAAGCAATCTTGCTGCTGCAAAAGAATTAATTGAAATAAATCAACTCAAATGATTTATAAAATTTAAAAATATATCGATAATAAGTTATAATAACTTTTGCGTTGCGATTCAATTATTGTTCATTATATTAGCTTAATAATAATTAAATAAGTTGCATTCAATAATTCTTTAACATTTTAAAAAAGGAGTAATAGATGAAAAAAATATTATTACCTTTGTTCCTTATTGTTTTCTCTATTCAAGTTCATGCGCAGGCTTTTGATGGCCTTTCAGAATTGCCTGAACAAGAGATGAAAGGTTATTCTACACCTTTAGCAACATGGACAGGTACGTATTTAAATTCCGGGGGATATTATTCCGCCAGTGTTCCCAAATTATTTAGTTTCAAAATTAGTTTAGTTGGTATGATGATTTTTATTCCTGATGACCAAAGAACATTTAAACTTGATGACGGCACTGAATCAGCTACATTTTTTGGCGATAAAGGTGCGGCAGTTCCTGGTTCGCAAGGTTATGCAGTGTATCCTCCTGGAGTAAATCAAACAAAGGTTCCTTTCGGAATTCCTCAAATATCTGCTGGTACTTTGGGAAGTGAGGTTATGGTTAGATTTGTTCCAACTTTAGCTTTTGATGATGTTGAAGTTGGTATGCTTGGAGTTGGTATAAAACATAGTATTAGTCAATATTTCCCTTTGATGCCTTTAGACATTGCTGTTCAAATAATGTATAATAAATTATCAATTACAGCTCCAGACTTAGATTTGAGCACAACTAATTTAGCCTTCAACGCTCATGCAAGTAAGTCATTTGGATTAGTTTCTGTATATGGAGGTCTTCAATACGAATCTACTGCAATGGATATGGAGTATACTTTTACAGGTTCTGGTTTTGGGGATCTTGATCAAAACAAGTTAAAATTAAACTTAGATGGTGATAATAATGTACGATTAACATTAGGTGCAGCTTTAAAGTTAGCGTTTTTTGTGCTAAATGCTGATGTTAATATTGGATCCCAGACTGCCATTGTAGCTGGGTTAAATTTCGAATTATAAAGGAGAAATAAAATGAAAGTACTTTTTAACAAATTTATATTACTGATTATTTTTGGTAGTGTAATTTTTTCAACAGGCTGCGATGAGTTAAATAATCTTCCTCTAAATATTCCGGTTGCTTTCCCATTTTCAACATCAGGCTCTAGTACAGCATTATCAGATTCAGCAACAATAAGACTTTCTGATGTTCAAGAATGGAGAGACAACCAAGATGATATCGAATCTGTTAAATATCTTTCTGCAGCGTACTATACTGAAAGTGTGTCTGCTGGATTGAAAGGCGATATATTAGTAGAAGTTTATAATCCACTTACAAATACAGTGATGCTTTCGGAAACAATAAAAAATGTAGATCCAACTAAATACATAAATAATGCTTATGTTTTAGGTTTTTCAGAAGCTCAAATTAAATTATTTGATGCATATTTAAGCACTTTGACTTCGAACAATAATGATCTTTCCATAAAAGGAAGATACAAAATCTCAAGCATAACAGGAACAACAACACCTTTCCAACTAACCGGAAGAGTTGAAATCGTTTTGGAAACAACAGTAGCTTTATAAATAGAAATAAATATTACTTAAAAGAGGACTAATTATAGTCCTCTTTTTGTTTTACTTACCAGAAATTTACCTCAAACTTTAGTATTATTCTGCTTCAAAAACAAATATTATCCTTAATTGAAAAATACAGCCATCTATATTCACATTCCTTTTTGCGATCATAAATGTATCTATTGTGATTTTTATTCTTTAGTCAGTTATGATAACATAGAAGAGTATCTTAAATACTTAAAATTAGAAATTGCCTATTACGCTAAGCTGTATTCACAAAATAGAATTATAGATACAATATTTTTCGGCGGCGGAACACCTTCCTTTATGACTCCAAATTACATTGGAGAAATTATTGCTGAGATTTCTAAAAATTTTAATCTTGATCAAAATGCGGAAATAACTTTAGAGACAAATCCTGGAACAGTTTCAAAACAAAAAATGGCTGAATTTATAATTGCCGGAATTAACCGTGTTAGTATTGGTATTCAGACTTTTGATGAAAAAGAATTAAAATTTCTCACAAGAATTCACAATAAAGAAACGGCAATTAAAACAGTTTATAATACTGCAGAGGCAGGAATTGAAAATATTAGTATCGATCTAATTTTTAGTCTTCCAAATCAAACAAAGAAAACTTGGATTGAGAATTTAAACATTGCTGCAAGTCTTCCGATCAAACACATTTCAACCTATAGCTTAATTTTAGAGAAGGGAACAATTCTTAACAAAATGGTTCTTGATGGCAAAGTTAAAATGGCAAGTGAAAATCACGATGCGGAACTTTATAAATATACAATGGATTTTTTGACAAACGAAGGTTTTACTCAATATGAAATATCTAACTTTGCAAAGGAAAATTACGAGTGCCGACATAACCTTTATTATTGGGAATATAGAGACTATTTAAGTTTTGGAACAGCTGCTCACTCGTTTGTAAATGGAGAAAGATGGTGGAATTTTTCCAGTCTAAAAAAGTATATTTCTGAAATTGAAATAAATAGAAATGCAAAACGGGGAAGTGAAATTTTAGACAAATCACAGATTTTAGATGAATATATTATGCTTGGTTTAAGAAGCAAAGGCATAAATTTGAGTGAAATAAAAAAGTACTCAGATGATTGGTATTTTGAAAAGAAAGAAAATATAAATAGCTTTATAAAAGAAAGATATTTAATTCAAACAGAGGAAAGAATAAGCTGCACGCAAAAAGGTTACATCATTTGTGATGAAATAATTTCAAAATTAATTTAATGGAAAAATGAAAAAAATAGCCTTGCATTGGCAAATATTAGTTGCTCTAATTATTGCAATTTTTTATGGAATTTATTTTACAGAGTATGTTTATTTAATTTCTTGGATGGGCGAATTATTTTTGCGCGCCCTTAAAATGATAATAGTTCCATTGCTCTTAACCTCAATAATCTCTGGCGTTGCAAATATTGGCAGCGGAGAAAATTTAGGCAGAATTGGATTGAAAACTTTCGCTTATTATATAATGACGAGTTTGTCGGCTATTTTGGTCGGGCTGTTACTTGTGAATATTTTTCAACCTGGAGTTGGAGCTGATCTTGGATTTGTTAAGGAAGTAGAAGGACTTGATGCAACCAGTGGATCTTTTGGTCAAACTTTATTAGGTATTATTCCATCTAATTTATTTGTGGCATTTACAGAAGGAAAAATGCTATCAATAATATTTTTCTCACTGCTGTTTGGTTTTTTCATTACCAAGGTTGATGAAAAATCTAAAAATAATTTAACAGATTTTTTCAACTCTGCGTTTGAAGTTATGATGAAATTAACCATGTTTATAATATTATTTACTCCATTAGGAATTTTAGGAATTGTTGCCGGAATAGTTGCTGAACAAGCCGGAGATGTTGATTCGTTGCTTTCAATATTTGGGAGACTTGGTATTTACATGATCACGGTATTGCTTGGATTATTTATTCATGGAACAATTACACTTCCACTGATTATAAAATTTATTGGCAAAGCTGATCCATTTAAACATTTTAAAGCAATGACAACTCCTTTATTAACTGCTTTCTCAACGTCTTCTTCAGGTGCAACTTTGCCTTTAACAATGGAAGCAGTTGAATATAATTCCGGAGTATCAAACAAAATTACTAGTTTTACACTTCCACTCGGAGCAACAATCAATATGGATGGAACAGCTCTTTATGAATGTGTTGCAGCTATTTTTATTGCACAAGCTTACGGTGTTGAACTATCAATTCTTCAGCAAATAATTATAGTATTAACTTCGCTGCTTGCTTCAATTGGTGCTGCAAGTATACCAATGGCTGGTTTAGTAATGATGACAATTATTCTAACTGCAGTTGGTTTACCGCTTGAAGGAGTTGGATTAATCTTAGCTGTTGATAGGCTTTTAGACATGAGCAGAACAGTTATAAATGTTTGGAGTGATAGTTGCGCAGCAGTGGTAATTGCTAAATCAGAAGGTGAAATATTAAAAGTATAAAAAAGGAAATTTATGAAAAATAAGAAAACAATATCAATAATTGGCTGTGGAAATATTGGTTCCGCCATTGCAAATGGATTGGTAAGTACTGGCTACAAACCATCCCAAATATATTTGACTAAACGAAAAGCTAAAGATTTAGAAGAATATAAATCCAAAGGTTTTAATACAGCTACCGATAATAAAATAGCAGTTGCCAAATCAGAAATAATAATTTTAGCGGTTACGCCTCAACAATTAAATGTTGTATTGGATGATATTAAATCAGCAATTAATATTAAAAAACATATAATTATGTCGGTAGTGTCGGGTGCCTCTATCAAACAAATTAAAAATAATATTGGTATGGAAGTTCCGGTTGTACGGGTAATGCCGAATACTGCAATTGCAATTCAAGAATCTATGACTTGCATTTGTGCAGATGAAAGAGATGCATCTTCTGTGGAATTAGCAAAACAAATTTTTGATTCAGTTGGTAAAACAATTCAAATAAATGAAGACTTAATGGGTGCTGCAACTGCTTTATGTGCTTGTGGAACAGCTTTCTTTTTACGGGCAGTAAGAGCAGCCTCTCAAGGTGGAATTGAAATCGGATTTCATTCGCATGAAGCTTTAGTAATGGCAGCACAAACAGCAAAGGGCGCTGCAACCATGCTTTTAAAAGAAGGTAAACATCCGGAGCGAGAAATTGATAAAGTAACAACTCCACAAGGAATTACAATCTCTGGCTTAAACCAAATGGAGCATAACGGATTCAGTTCGTCAATGATCAAAGGAATTGTAACTGCAGCGGAGAAGGCCCAAAAGATTTATTCTAATAAAGATTAAGTTATTCCGAATCATTTTCAAACTAAACCTCCGAGGAGTTTAATTCCTGGAGGTTTTTTAGTTATCAAACTCATTGTCCATTCAAAAAAATAAAAAAAGTTTTCTCATTGAATAAACAAATTCTACGATTAGCAATTCCTAATATTCTCAGTAACCTTTCTATTCCCTTACTTAGTTCTGTTGATACCGCGGTTATGGGACACTTAAACTCTGAAGTTTATCTTGGAGCAATTGCACTTGGCTCAATGATTTTTAATTTTATTTATTGGGGATTCGGTTTTTTAAGGATGGGCACAACTGGATTAACAGCTCAAGTATTCGGTTCAAAAAATAATTCAGAAATTCAGAACACACTTTTTCGCTCTGTGTTGATAGGTGTTAGTTTGGGTTTTGTTTTATTTTTTTTACAAAATATAATTGCAGAGATAAGTTTTTATTTAATCAAAGGAAGTCCGGAAGTTGAAAATTATGCATCTGAATATTTTCATATAAGAATTTTTGCTGCTCCTGCAACCTTGGCAATGTATTCAATTCATGGCTGGTTTTTGGGGATGCAGAATTCAAAATATCCACTTTACATTTCTTTGTTCGTAAATATTCTTAACATCATTTTAAATTTGTTTTTTGTTTATCAACTTGATATGAAAGTAAGCGGAATAGCTTTAGGAACGGTTATTTCCCAATATTTAGGTTTAATTTTCTCAATTATCTTAATTGTAAAATCGTATTCTAATTATTTATCAAAAATAAATTTTAGGAAAATTATTGATAAAGAAAAACTTATTAGATTCTTCAAAGTTAATACCGATATTTTTATAAGAACTTTGTTACTGATATTTGCCATTTCATTCTTTACTGCAAAATCAGCAGAATTTGATAACGTAACTTTGGCGGCTAATTTTATTCTTTTTCAACTTTGGCTTATTGTTTCTTATGGTGTTGATGGGTTTGCATTTGCTGCGGAAAGTTTAGTCGGCAAATATATTGGCGCAAATGAGAACTCAAATGTTAAAAAAGTAATAAAGTTTTCATTTTATTGGGGAATTTCTTTAAGTGCATTCCTTGGAGTTGTTTACTTCTTTTTTGAAAATGAAATTTTAAAAATCTATACAAATCAAACTGAAGTGATTGAAACCGCCATGGTTTTTATGATTTGGATTGTTTTTTCTCCAATTATAAATAGTATTAGTTTTATTTGGGATGGCATTTTTATCGGCGCAACTAAAACTCGTGAAATGTTGATCTCTATGATTATGAGTGTTTTGGTTTTCTTTTTACCGAGTTATTATATAACAAAAGATGTTTTTGGTAATCACTCAATTTGGTTTGCCTTAACAATATTTATGGTTATGCGTGGATTAACGCTTTCAATTTTTTATTTTACTAAATTTAAGAAACAATTAAATTAAAGTTTTATCCAATTAAATTTTCTGCAATTTAGCAAAGATAAAATGAAAATTAATAAATCAACCATTTGTCCGAATTGAATATCACATCCATTATTTACCTATATAATATTTATTGAAATTATGCAGATAATATATTATTTTAAGTATTCTCTTTTTCGCCCGTAAGGGCGATTTTTGTTTGTGATAATTTATGAAGAACACTGTAAAAATAATTGCGCAAAAAATTGCTGATGATCAAAACTTATTTCTTATGAACTTAATTATAAGAGGTAGCAGCAAAAAGCCAAGTTTTGAGATATACATTGATAACAAAAATGGTGTTACGGCAGATATTTGTGCAGATTATAGCAGAGAATTTAAAGATGAATTTGAGAAAACAGAATTCGCCGAAGTTGACTATTCTTTAATAGTATCTTCTCCGGGAATTGATGAACCACTTCAATTTATTGATCAGTTTTATAAGCACATCGGAAGAGACTTCAAAATTTCATTTGATGACGGTGAGAAAGTTCAAAGTATTGAGGCAAAACTTACAAATATTGATAATGATGTTTTAACATTCATCTATAAAAAAGAAGAGTTAATAATAAAATTTAATAATCTAAAAAAAGCAAAAGTAAAACTAAGTTTTTGATTGATGGAGGCTTAACAAATGAATAGTTCTATTGTTGAATCGTTTTCTTATATGGTTAGAGAAAAAGGTCTTGATAAAGATGTACTTGGCGGAATAATTGAAGAAGTATTTGGAGTGTTGGTTAAAAAGCAATACGGACAAGAAGCAAAATATGAAGTTGTAGTAAATATGGATAAGGGCGATATTGAGATTTTTCTTGAAAAATCAATTGTTGATGAAGTTGAAGATCCGGAAACGGAAATAAGTATTGATGAAGTGAACGCAAAAGGAAACGAAGACGAACTTGAAGTTGGTGAAGATTATATTGAAAAAATTGATTTAAGCGCCTTTGGAAGAAGACATATTAATCTTGCCCGCCAGAATCTAAATCAGAAAATTAGAGAAATTGAAAAAGAAATTATCTTCAAAGAATATTCTGAAATGATTGGTGAAATTGTTGTTGGAGACATTTATCAAGTAAGAAGAAATGATATTCTTGTTAATCATAATAAAAATGAATTGGTTTTACCTCGCTCAGAACAGATAGTTAGAGAAAGATACAGGAAAGGTGATACAATTCGTGCGGTTATAAAAGAAATCAAAAAAACTCCTAACGGACCTGTAATTGTAATCTCAAGAGCAGATAATCTATTTCTTAAACGGCTTTTTGAAATTGAAATTCCAGAAATATATGACGGAATAATTGAGATTAAAGATATTGCAAGAGAACCTGGCGAAAGAGCTAAAGTTTCAGTAGAATCTCACGATGCAAGAATTGATGCTGTTGGAGCTTGCGTAGGAATGAAAGGTGTTAGAATACATGCAATTGTTAGAGAATTAAGCAACGAAAATATTGATGTGATTAATTATTCTGATGATCCAATTGTTTATATTCAAAGAGCAATTGCTCCAGCAAAAATTAAACAATTAGAACTTGATGAAGAAGCAAAAACTTGCACTGTAAACGCAGATAGTGATCAGGTTTCTTTACTTGTCGGAAGAAATGGAGTTAACATCCGTCTTGCAATTAAACTAACCGGTTATGATATTGAAATCATTAGAGAAGAAAAACAATTTGATGAATACGAAGATGATATAGAACTTGTTAGCTTAAGAGAAGAACTAGGCACTGAAATTGTCGATTTACTTATTAACAACAGATACGATACTGCGGTTGAAGTACTTTCTGCCGGAGTTGAGAAAATAAAAGAAATTGCAGAACTGGACGAAGAAAAAGCGAAAGAGATAGTTGAAATTATTAAAAGTCAATTTGAAGAAGAAGAATAAAAAAACGGTACACTAATTATGTCTGAAGATACTAAAGTAAAAAAATTACGATTATACAAATTTGCAGCCGAGTTTAATTTATCTACCGATACATTGGTAGATTTCTTGAAATCGAAAGATTATAATGTTAAATCGCATGCTTCACTTTTAACCGACGAAATGATTGAAGATATCAAGGTTCATTTTAAAAAAGATATCGAAAAATCAGAAAATCATTATAGAAAAATTTCTGAGTTTCAGAAGAGTATTGGCAAAAAACAAGAAGAAGCAGAGCCAATTGAAGAAGAAACAGTTGTGGAAACAATTGCTGAAGAACCTGAAATTGTCCAAGAAGACATTGAAGAGAAAGTGGAGCCGACTGAAGAAGTAATTGAGTCAAAGGAAGAAGTTGAAGAAGAATCGATTGAATTGGAAGAAGAAGTAGTAGAAGAAGTAGAAAAAATAACTGAACCTACTGAAGAAAAAAATGAATCTTTTAAAACAGCTTCAGAATTAGCAATTGAAAAGAAAAAATCCGGATTGAAGATTGTTGGTAAAATGGATCTTCAAGACGAAAGAAAGCTAAATAGAAAAACTAAAACTAAAGAAACTCCACAGAAAAAAGCAGCTGAAGATACAAAAAGTACTAAAGATGAAGCAAGTGATGATGGAGATAAAAAACATAAGAAAAAATTAAAAGTTAAAAATAAAGCAAAATCAATTGAACTTAGTGAAGAAACAATCAAAGCTAAGAAAAACAAAAAGGTCAAAAAATTTGTTGTAGATAAACGAGAAGTTGATGCTTCAATTAAAAGAACATTGCAAGGCGTAGGTAATACAGGTTTAGGCGGAAGAGCTAATGTTAGAAAGAAAAAGAGAAAAGAAAAACATGAAATTGAAGAAGAGATTCAAGAGCAACGACAGTTAGATAAAGATACAAAAATTTCAGTTACTGAATTTATTGCTGTAAATGAATTAGCAAATTTGATGAAAGTTTCTGTAAGTGAAGTAATTTCAAAGTGTATTGGTTTAGGCTTAATGGTTTCTATAAACCAAAGATTAGATGTTGATACAATTACTTTAATCGCAGATGATTTTGGATTTGAAGTTGAGTTTGAAGAGGAATATACATCAGATGTTTTAGAGGATATTGAAGATCCCGAAGAGTCGTTAAAACCAAGACCTCCAATTGTTACAATTATGGGACACGTGGATCACGGGAAAACATCTCTGCTTGATTATATAAGAAAAGAAAATGTTGTTGCTGGAGAATCTGGTGGTATTACTCAACATATTGGTGCTTACAAAGTTGAAGTTGAACCCGGCAAAGAAATCGCTTTTCTTGATACACCTGGTCACGAAGCATTTACAGCAATGAGAGCAAGAGGAGCTAAGGTTACGGATATCGTAATTCTTATTGTTGCAGCTGATGATGCTGTGATGCCGCAAACGGTTGAAGCAATTAATCATTCACTTGCCGCAGGCGTTCCAATTATCATTGCAATAAATAAAATTGATAGGCCTGGTGCAAACATTGAAAAAATTAAACAACAATTAGCCGATAGAAAAATTCTTGTTGAAGATTGGGGCGGCAAATATCAATGTGTTGAAATTTCTGCAAAAGCTGGAACTAATATTGACCTTCTATTAGAGAAAATTCTTTTAGAAGCAGAATTGTTGGACTTAAAAGCTAATTTTGATAGAGTCGCAAGAGGTACAGTTGTTGAAACTCAACTTGATAAAGGAAGAGGAATTACATCAACAGTTTTAGTTCAAAAAGGCACATTAAAAGTTGGCGATCCATTTGTTGCCGGAAATCATTATGGTAGAGTAAGGGCAATGTTTGATGAGCGAAATAATAAAATTAAAGAAGCTACTCCTTCCACACCAGTTCTGGTGCTTGGTTTTGAGGGTGCTCCGCAGGCTGGGGATACTTTTGTAATTGTTGAGTCTGAGAGAGAAGCAAGAGAAGTTGGAATGAAACGTCAACAGCTCCAGCGTGAACAAGATCAAAGACAAGTTAGATTGGTTACACTTGATGATATTGCAAGTAGAATTGGTAAAGGTGAACTTAAAGATCTGCCACTTATCGTTAAAGGTGATGTGGATGGTTCAGTTGAAGCTTTAGCAGATTCGTTAATGAAACTTTCAAATGACGAAGTACGCGTTCAAGTAATACATAAAGGAGTTGGCGCAATTTCAGAGGGTGATGTTCTTCTGGCAGCAGCTTCAGCAGCTATCATTATTGGTTTCCATGTAAGGCCACATGTGAATGCACGTAAACTTGCTGAAACCGAAAAAGTTGATATTAGATTGTACAACGTAATTTATGATGCAATCAATGAAGTGAAATCTGCACTTGAAGGAATGCTTTCCCCAATTATTTCAGAGAAACTGGTTGCTACAGTTGAGGTTAGAGAAACTTTCAAAGTTCCAAAAGTTGGAACAATTGCTGGTTGTTATGTAACAGATGGTAAAATTACAAGAAACAATAAGATAAGATTATTTAGAGAAGGCGTTACTATTTACGAAGGTCAGTTAGCTACTTTGAAGAGATTTAAAGATGATGTTAAAGAAGTAGATGCAGGTTATGAATGCGGGTTAAATATTGCTAATTTCAACGATATAAAAATTGGTGATGTTATAGAATCATACGAAACTGTAGAAACTAAACAAAAATTACAGTCATCATAATGTCATTGCGTCAAGAGAAAATATCAAGTCTGGTAAAGGAAACCTTAAGTTTAATTTTTCTAGAAAAAATTACTGATCCGCAATTGGGATTAGTAACAATAACTAGTGCCAAAGTTACGCCGGATCTTAAAATTGCAAAAGTGTATTTATCAGTTTATGAAAAAGAGAAGAGAAAATACGCTCTTGAACACATTGAATCTATGAAAGGTTATATAAGATCGGAATTGGCAAAAAGAGTTAGCTTAAGAATTACACCCGAACTTCATTTTTATATTGATGATACTCAAGATTATGTTGAAAAAATGAATAAGATTTTTAGTTCTATAAAAAATGATAATAACAAAACAGACGAGAATATTTAACTCCTCTGATTTATCAGAAGGAAGTGTTCTTTTAATTGATAAACCAAAAGGAAAAACATCATTTGATGCTGTTTGGTGGGTAAGAAAAAAACTGCAGATTAAAAAAGTTGGTCATGCAGGAACTTTGGACCCAGCGGCAACAGGTTTATTGATTGTATGTACTGGAAAAAAAACAAAAGAAATTTCTAAATTTCAAGAATTGCATAAAGTTTATACGGGAGTTATCACACTTGGAGCAACGACAGCTTCAATGGATCAAGAAACTGAACTTGAAAATGTGAAAGATGTTAAAGAATTATCAGAAGAGAAAATTTATAAAATTAGAGATTCTTTTTTAGGAGAAATTGAGCAAATTCCGCCGATGTTCTCAGCATTAAAGCATAAAGGAAGATCACTTTATAAATATGCAAGAAAAGGAATTGAAGTTAAGCGTGAACCAAGAAAAGTTTCAATTTATAATTTCCGAATTACTGAAATAAATATTCCCTATATATCTTTTGAAATAGAATGTTCTAAAGGCACTTATATAAGAGTAATAGCTAATGATTTTGGAATGAAAACTGGTTATGGTGGTTATTTAGGAGAACTTAGACGCACAAAAATAGGTGATTATGATGTTAATAATGCACTCACTTTGGAAGAGTTAACTAATTTAGAGATTAATTTTGATGTTCAAGATTAGGTGATTATTTAAAGACTATGAAGATTATTAGAGACATTAAAAGTGAATTTGAAATTGAACAAAGTGCTGTTACAATTGGCACTTTTGATGGATTGCATGTTGGACATAATAAAATAATTGAAAGCTTAAAAAAAAAGGCAAAAGATCTTAATATATATAGCGTAGTTATTACATTTTATCCTCACCCACGTGTTGTGCTTAATCAGGGATTCGATATAAAACTTTTAACTCCGCTTGAAGAAAAGATAAAACTTTTTGAAAAACTTGGAATAGATTATTTATATATAATACCTTTTACAAAAGAGTTTTCAAAAAAAACATATAAAGAATTTTTTGATGAAATAATTTTTACACAAACAAATGCCAAACATATTATTGTTGGCTATGATCATAAATTTGGTAAAAATAGAGAAGGCGATAAAAATAAATTAAAACAATACGCGAAAGAGAAAAATATAGAAATGACAATTGTTGGTCCAGAAGAAATTGAACATACAGCAGTAAGTAGTACAAAAATCCGAGAAGCAATTTTAGAAGGTTATATTGAGTTGGCAAATAAAATGCTCGGCAGATTTTATTTTGTTGAAGGAATTGTAGTTGAAGGTGCAAAACGTGGAAGAACGCTCGGTTTCCCAACTGCAAATTTAAAACCTGCAGAAAATAATAAACTGATTCCTCAAAATGGAGTTTATTTTGTTCGAGTAACTTATAATAACAATAAATATTTTGGAGTTGCAAATATTGGGTTGCGACCAACATTTAACAATGTAAAAGAGCCAATAACAGAAGTATTCATTTTTGATTTCAATAAAGAAATTTACAATGAATTTATTACTATTGAGTTTATAAAAAAAATTAGAGAAGAACACAAATTTGATTCAATAGAAGAATTAGAAAAGCAAATTAACATTGATGTAGAATTAGGTAAAAATTTAGTTAAACATTTCAATTAATTAATTCCGGTGAAAACTGGAGTTTAATCGTATAAAGAAACAAGGAGTACAAAATGCCAGTAACAAAAGAACAAAAACAAGAGTTAATCGAAAAGTTTGGAGCATCAAAAAGCGACAGCGGAAAAGCTGAAGTTCAAGTTGCGATTCTTACAGCAAGGATTAACGATTTAAGAGATCACTTTACAGCTCATTCTAAGGATCACGCTTCGCGAAGAGGTTTGATGCAAATGGTTGGTAAAAGAAGAAGATTGCTTGATTATATGAGAAGAAAAGATGTTGAAAGATATAGAACAATAATTCAAGAATTAAATATTAGAAAATAAAGAGGCAGTTAATGATTTATACTAAAGAAGTAGAAATTGATGGTAAAGTAATAAAGATTGAATATGGCAGATATGCAAAGCAATCAGATGCAGCAGTTATGGTCTCTTGTGGAGAAACCATGGTATTGGTTGTTGCAACAATGGCAAACGAAGCAAAAGAAGGAATGGATTATTTTCCACTTCAAGTTGAATATAGAGAAAAAGCTTTTGCTGCCGGCAAATATCCTGGAGGATTTTTCAAGAGGAAGGAAGACCTACTGAAAAAGAAATTCTTTCAGGCAGATTGATTGATAGACCTATTAGGCCTTTATTTTCAAGTGCATTTACAAATGAAGTGCAAGTAATTGCCCAAGTTTATTCTTATGATGGTCAAAATGATCCCGATGTTTTAGCCGCAGTTGGTGCTTCGGCAGCTTTAACAATTTCAAAGATTCCTTTTCTGGAACCAATCGGAGAAGTTAGAGTTGCAAGAAATGAAGGAAAGTATATTGTCAATCCAGATAGAACACAGATTCTAGAATCTGACCTGGAATTAACAATTGCCGGTACAGAAAGCTCAATTGTAATGGTTGAAGGCGAAGCAGAGGAAATTAGCGAAGAAGATTTACTTGAAGCTTTAAAAATTGCCCACACTGAAATTAAAAAAATTGTTGCAGTTCAAAATGCGTTAAGAGCAGAATGTGGAAAAGAAAAATATGTTGTTGAAGAAAAAGTTATTGATGAGCAGCTTGTAAAAGATATTAACGAACTAGCTTATGATAAATATGCAGAAATTGTGTCTACCACTTTAAGCAAAGATGAACGTTCAACAAAAAATAGTGAGTTGAATAAATCTGTTCTTGAAGCTTTGTCTGAAAAATATCCAGAAGAAACTGTTACCATTAAACAAATTTTACATGATATTGAAAAAGATTTAATGCGTAAACAAGTTCTTGATAAAGGTAATAGATTAGACGGAAGAACAACAACTCAAATTAGACCTATAACAATTGAACATGGTTTATTAGCAAGAACTCACGGCTCTGCTTTATTTACAAGAGGAGAAACACAAAGTTTAACAACTTTAACTCTTGGTACAAAATCCGATGAGCAGATTATTGATGGACTTGATGACGAATATAAAAAACGTTTTATACTTCATTATAACTTTCCTCCGTTTAGCGTAGGCGAAGTTGGAAGATTTGGCGGAACTGGAAGAAGAGAAATTGGACATGGTAATTTAGCCGAACGTGCTTTAAAATTTATCATTCCAAAAGAAGATATTTTTCCTTATTCATTAAGAATTAATTCAGATATTCTTGAATCTAACGGTTCATCATCAATGGCAACTGTTTGTGCAGGCTCTTTAGCTTTTATGGATGGCGGAGTTCCTGTAAAATGTCCAATAGCTGGAATTGCTATGGGGTTAATCACTGAAGGTGATAATTATGCAATACTTTCAGATATTTCTGGAAATGAAGATCATCTTGGCGATATGGATTTTAAAGTAGCTGGTTCATCAAATGGAATTACTGCAATTCAGATGGATATTAAAATTCAAGGCCTTTCACTTCAAATTATGGAAGATGCTTTAAAGCAAGCAAAAGTTGGAAGACTTGAAATTCTTGGGACTATGAATAGTGTTTTACCAGAACCTAAAAAGGAATTGTCTATTTATGCGCCTAAGCTATTAACCACTCAAATCAATCCGGAAAAAATTGGAATGGTAATTGGGCCTGGCGGAAAAATGATTCAAGGTATACAAAAAGAGTTTGGAGTTGTTATTAATATTGAAGAGTCCGGACTTGTATTTATCTCAGGACAACTTACTGAAAATGTTAAAAAAGCTAAAGATAAAATAATTGGAATTACAGCTGAAGCGGAAATTGGTAAAACCTATGAAGCAAAAGTAATTAAAATTATGGATTTTGGCGCTTTCTGCGAGTTCCTTCCGGGGCAACAAGGTTTACTTCACATTTCCCAAATTGATGTGAATAGAGTTAATAAAGTTGAAGATGTTCTTAAAGAAGGACAAATGATAACTATAAAACTTATTAAAGTTGAAAATGGTAAATATAGTTTATCAAGAAAAGCATTAATGACAAATGAAGCTAAAACAGAAGAATAATTAATTTACCCTAATATTTCACTCAGCTGAAGTATTAGGGTTTGTTTTTTGAAAATTGAAAGAAAGAATAAAAATTGCAAATTGGTAAATTAAATGTTGATAGTCGAGCTTTTTTAGCTCCAATGGCAGAAGTTACTGATTTTGCATTTAGAAAAATTGCAAGAGATTATGGCTGCGGTTTAACTTTTACACAAATGGTAAGTGCAGATGGAGTTGTTAAAAATAATTTTGAAACTCTTCGTTTGTTCTCATTTAGCAGAAATGAAAAACCAATTGGTGTGCAGCTTTTGGGCAATGATCCAATGATTTTGGGTGCTGCTGTAAGCTCATTAGTTAGGCATAAGCCAGATGTAATTGATTTAAATTGCGGCTGCCCGGTTGATAAGGTTTTAGTTGCAAAATGGGCGCGTATCTTCTTTCGCAGCCGGATGTTCTTGGAAATATTGTTAAGCAAATGGTTAAGAATTCTGAAGGGATTCCAATTTCTGTTAAGATAAGGCTTGGACCAAAAGATAAAATTAATGTTCTGGAAATTGCAAAAATTATTGAAGATAACGGTGCTTCTTTAATTACACTTCATGCTCGTACAAGAAAAGATAGATACGATGATGAGCCAGATTGGGAATGGATTAAAAAAGTTAAAGAAAGCGTAGATATTGCGGTTGTGGGAAATGGCTCAATTTTTAATGCTGAGGATGCAGTAAGAATGCTAAATGAAACAAATTGCGATGCTGTTTTGTTAGGTCGTGGTGCTTATGGAAATCCATTTATTTTCAAACAAATAAATTATTTGCTTGAAGGAAAAAATTATACTCCAACAATTTCAGAAATTGGAGAAACTGCGAAACACCATATTGATTTGTTGGAGAAAGAACAAGGCTTAGTTAAAAATTTAGATAGAGCCAAAAAAAATATTATTTGGTATTTTAAATATTTAAGTGGAATTTGGGATTTAATAGATCAACTTTATCCTGTTAATAATTTTGATGGGATTAAAGGAGTTTTAAACAACCACATATTAAAATTACAAGAAAATTTTTATCCACCAATAGATGTGGAAGACATAAGGAAAAAATTTAACAATAGAGTTCTTTTTTGGTTAACAAAAGAGGAAGTAAAAGTTTAAGATAATTATTTTATGAAATTTCAGATTAGGTAAATATTATTTAAAAAAAAATAGTTATCAGTATTTTACTCAAAGTGTAAAAGCATTTTAACCTTTTTTGCATAATTGAATAGTTGTTAAATAGAAATTATATGCAAAAAGAAATTATAATAAATTCATCTACTTCGCAAAATAGAGTTGCCATTACAGAAGATGGTACACTAATCGATTTTTTTGTAGATAACCCAGAAAAAAGAAGAATGGTTGGCAATGTTTATCTTGGTAAAGTTGCAAGAATTTTGCCGGGTATAAGAGCTGCATTTATTGATATCGGCTTGAAGCACGATGCATTTCTTCACTTTTCAGATATTGGCGATGCCTTTAAAGAATTTCAATCAGTTTTGGAAGATGACGGAGATGAAACTGAAATTGGAATTGAAGATGACGATTCTGCCGATTCGAAAAAATCTAATGATTCTGAAAAAAGAACAAATACAATTCCAAAACTGCATAAAGGACAAGATATAATCGTTCAGATTATTAAAGAGCCTGTTGCAAATAAAGGTGTTCGTATAACTTCCTCAATTTCAATCCCAGGAAGATTTTGTGTTCTCCTTCCATTTGATAATAAAATTGGAATCTCTAAAAAGATATCTGACTTTAAAGAAAGAAAGCGATTAAAATATCTTGCTAAAAGTATATTGCCGGATAATTGCGGATTAATAATTAGAACCGCTGCAAAGGAACAGGAAGAAAGTTCACTTGAAAGTGATTTGAAATATTTAGTTAATACTTGGCAGAATATACAAGAAAAAGTAAAATCATCATCTCCACCATATCTTTTACATACAGATTTATCCACTACTACAAGTGTTATTAGGGATTTATTCACGCCTGATGTAACTAAAGTTTTTATTGATTCTAAAAGTTTGTACAAAGAAATTAGAGAATATGTTCAACTTGTTCAACCGGAATTGTTAGATAAAATTGAATATTATAAATCAAGTGCACCTATTTTTGATACTTTCAGAATCGAAGAACACATAAAAACCTTAATGGGCCGGAAAGTCCCTTTGCCAAGCGGGGGACATATTGTTATTGATCATACCGAGGCAATGACTGTTATTGACGTAAACAGCGGAAGATATGCAGCAAAAAAAGAGCAGGAACTAAATTCTCTTAAAACAGATTTAGAAGCATCGAGAGAAATTGTAAGACAATTAAGATTAAGAGATATTGGCGGGCTTTTAGTAATTGATTTTATCGATTTAGAAGAAGATAAAAATCGCAAGAAGATTTATGACGAACTACGAAAAGAATTCAGAAAAGATAGAGCCAAAGTAGCATTGCTTCCAATGACTGATTTTGGAATTGTTCAAATTACAAGACAAAGAGTTAGACAAAATATTGTTCAATCAATTAATGAAGTTTGTCCATACTGTAATGGATCCGGTTTGATGACAAAACGATCAAGCGTTATTCATGATATTGACGAATGGTTTAAAAAATATAAATCTCAAGGTAAAGAGCGAAGTTTAATTTTAAGTGTTCATCCATCTTTAAGTAATGATCTAAAAATTGGTATATTCTCAAAATTAAATAAAATTCAGTTTAAATATTTTTTAAGAATTAAATTAGAAGATAATGCACAAATTAATCCGCAAGAGTTTGAGGTTAAATCAGCAAAAACCGGCGATAAAATTTTAAGAGTTTAGTCTAACAAATAAGAAAGGTGATATTATGAAATTTTTTATTGACACAGCTAATATTGATGAAATTAAAGAAGCAGTATCCATGGGATTATTAGATGGAGTTACAACAAATCCATCTTTGGTTGCAAAAGAGGGAAAAGATTTTAAAGAACTGCTAAATGAAATTGTAAAAATTGTTGATGGTCCAATTAGCGCTGAAGTTGTTTCAACAGATTTTGATGGAATGATGAAGGAGGCAAAAGAACTTGCAGCAATTCATAAAAATATTGTTATTAAAATTCCTTTAATCTTAGAAGGGATAAAAGCTGTAAAAGCTCTAACCGCAATGAATATTAAAACCAATGTTACACTTTGTTTCTCACCATCGCAAGCCTTGCTGGCGGCAAAAGCCGGTGCTACTTATATTAGCCCGTTTGTTGGCAGACTTGATGATATAAGTCATTCTGGTATGCAATTGATTGATCAAATCTTAACCATTTACAGAAATTATAATTACGAAACACAAGTGCTTGTTGCAAGTATTCGTCACCCGCTTCATTTAGTTGAAGCTGCTGAACTTGGCGCTCATGTTGCAACAATTCCATTTGATGTAATCAAGAAATTATTTAATCATCCATTAACAGCAAGTGGTTTAGAAAAATTCCTAAGTGATTGGAAAAAACTAAACGGATAGTAATTATGAAGCAGACTAAATTCATTGATGTTCATAAAAAGTATGGTGCAAAGTTAGTTGATTTTGCCGGCTACGAGATGCCAATCCAATATTCATCAATTATTGCAGAACACAAAGCTGTAAGAAATTCTGTTGGTTTATTTGATGTTTCACATATGGGCGAAATAATAATTAAAGGTGAAAAAGCTTTAGATTTTGTTCAATACATTACCATTAATGATGCTTCAAAGTTACAAATCGGAAAAGTGCAATATTCTGCAATGTGCTATGAAGACGGCGGAATTGTTGATGATCTATTAGTTTATAAAATAAGTGATGATAAGTATTTGTTAGTTGTGAACGGCTCAAACAAAGATAAAGATTTTGAATGGATGAAGAAGAATAATCAATTTGGAGTAGAAATCATCGATGAATCTGATGAGTATTCTTTACTTGCAGTTCAAGGACCAAACTCACAAAAAGTTGTAGAGAAATTAATCAATCAAAAAATTGATTTGGAATACTATAATTTTTTCATCACCAAAATTAATGATGTTGAAGTTATTGTTTCCAGAACCGGTTATACTGGAGAGTTAGGATTTGAGTTATATTTCAAAGGATCTAAAGAGTTTTCAGAAAATATATGGGAAAAAATTTTTGAAACCGGAAAAGAATTTGATATAATACCAACAGGATTAGGCTGTCGAGATTCTTTGCGATTAGAAATGGGATATTGTCTTTACGGAAATGATATTGATCAATCAACAAATCCATTGGAAGCTGGTTTGGGTTGGATTACTAAATTAAAAAAAGGTAATTTTATTGGAAGGGATGCTCTGGAAAATATTAAAGCAAATGGACTAAAAAGAAAATTAGTCCCAATTATTTTTGATGAAAGAGCATTTCCCCGCAAAGACTATGAAATTATGAATGAAGGGAAAGTAATAGGTAAAATTACAAGTGGAACAGTTAGCCCAAGTATAGAAAAACCAATTGCTTTAGCATACTTAGATATAGAATTTGTTGAAGAAGGAAATTTTGTAGAAGCAAATATTAGGGGTAAGGGTGTAAAAGCTAAAATTACTAAATTACCATTTATTAAAACCTAACATGAAAGTTAATACTTTATTAACCCCACTTAACGCGGATGAGCTTTACTTTACAAAAAAGAACACAGTTGTTATTGATGTTCTAAGAGCAACCACAACAATTGTTACAGCATTACAAAACGGAGCTAAAGAAATTATTCCGGTTGGTTCTGTTGAATTTGCAATGCAAGTCTCAGGAAATGCATTTAGTGGGCACACGCTTCTTGGTGGAGAAAGAAATACTCTTAAAATAGATGGTTTTGCTTTAGGTAATTCTCCATTGGAGTATGTTCCTAATATTGTAAAAGGAAAATCAATTGTGCTTTTTACAACTAATGGATCTAAAGCAATTGTTAAAGCCAGATTCTCTACCAATTTATTTATTTTATCTTTTTTTAAATGTTCAAGCAGCGGCACAAAAAATTATTAGTCTTAACGAAGATGTAGAAATATTATGCTCAGGTAATAGCGGTAAATTTTCATTCGAAGATTCAGCATGTGCTGGAATGTTAATTTCCTTAATTATAGATTTGAAAGAAAATATTGAGCTTAATGATAGCAGTAAAGTAAGTAAACTTATTTATGATAAAAATAAAAACAATCTAGAAAAAATGTTATCTGAAACAGAACACGGTCAAAAGCTAATATCGGCGGGATTTAGAGAAGACATTAAATTTGCCGCACAAGAAAATAAATTTGATATTGTTCCAACATGTAATTCTGGCTTAATAAAAATAAACTAAACTTAGCAACACAATTATTTAATGGCAAAACAAAGTAAAAAAAATAATCAAAGTTCCATTGAACAAAATTATTTTATTATTTCCTTAGAAAAAAAAAAGAAATTAATAGGACTATTTTTAATCATTTCTTCTGTCTTACTTTTGCTAAGTATTTTGTCTTATTCAAGTTTTGATCAAGCAAGGCTGCATTTTGATTTTACAGATTTCTTCAAAGTATTTTCAACCGACCCTGATTATATCCATCGATCTCAATATACTCATAACTGGCTAGGGATTTTTGGAGCTTATGCGGCACACTTTTTAATTCACTCAACTATTGGTTATTCTTCCATTGTAATTCCCTTTGTACTTTTTGTTTGGGGCTATACAGTTCTAAAAAATACTGATAAAAAACTTGCACTTAATATCTCAAACTTTCTTTTAATATTTGGAATTATTTTGGCAACCTTTTTCGGTGTTTTGCGGCAAAATACCGATCAAGATATTTTCCTTAATAACATTGAACTTGCAGGAAACATTGGTGATTTTTTTGGTGCTGTTCTAAGCAGAATGTTTGGAATGCTAGGTGGCTTAATTGTTTTGGTAACCGGAATGTTTGTTTCGCTTTTTATTGCTTTTGATTTAAGGTTTAGAGCGATACGTAAATATATTTCTGATTACCTTAATAGAGAAAAACCAGAAGAAACAATCAGGATAAATACTGAAGAAAAAGACTCAATTTCCAAGAGTATAGAAAAAATTAAAAAATTAAAAATTCCTAAGAAGAAAAAACCTGAAGAAGCTGAAGAAGAAGATGAAGAAAAAATAGAAGATGAACCAATTGAAAAAGAAACAAAAATAAGAATATTAAGAGCCGATGAAGAGGCTCAAATTTCAAAACCACAAGTTGATCCAAAAGTAATTGTATCAAGTTCTAAAAATAAAAAAGATGATGACGATGAAATAATTCCAGCAATTGATCCCAATCTTGAAGCCGAACTGCCGGATCAGTGGAATGAAAAATTAAAATACAATCCGCCTACTTTGGAATTACTGCAATATTCTGATGATGAAAACGTAAAAGTTTCTGAAGAAGAATTAAAGACAAATGCTGAGCTTCTTAAAGAAAAATTAAAACTTTTTGATATCGATATTGAAGATATTTCTGTAACACCCGGCCCCGTTGTAACTTTATATGAAATAGTACCTGCCCCAGGAGTTAAGATTAGCAGAATCGTAAGTTTAGATAACGATATTGCTTTAGCCCTTGCTGCAAGGGGTATTCGTATCATTGCTCCAATTCCGGGTAAGAGTGCAATCGGCGTGGAAATTCCAAATGATAAATCGCAATTAGTTAGTGCACGTTCTGTTCTTGCCCATTTAAGTAAATCAAAAGCTGAACTTCCGATTGCTTTGGGTAAAACAATTGTTGGTGAAGTTTATATTACGGACCTTGCAATTATGCCTCACTTATTAATTGCCGGTTCAACCGGTTCTGGAAAAAGTGTTGGCATTAATATGTTAATTATAAGTTTGATTTATGCTAAAGATCCGTCGGAAGTTAAATTTGTAATCATTGATCCGAAAAAAATTGAATTATCTTTTTACGGAAAATTAAACAAACATTATTTGGCAGTTTCTCCCGATCTTAATGAAGAGATAATTACAAATCCGCAAAATGCTCTGCTTGTGTTAAAAGCTGTGGAACATGAAATGGAAAAACGATATGACAAACTTGCTAAAGTTGGAGTTAGACATATTGTTGATTACAACAAAAAAATTGCAAACCCAAAAACCAGACCTCAAGATTCGGAGAAGATGAAACATTACAAAATGCCATATCTTGTGGTTATTATTGATGAACTTGCAGATTTAATGATGACATCCGGCAAGGAAGTTGAAGCACCAATTGCCCGTTTGGCCCAATTGGCAAGGGCTGTTGGCATTCATTTAGTTGTTGCTACACAACGTCCTTCTGTGAATGTAATAACTGGTGTAATCAAAGCAAACTTCCCTGCAAGAATTGCTTATCAAGTTGCAACTAAAATTGATTCACGAACAATTTTGGATATGAATGGAGCAGAACAACTTTTAGGGCGTGGAGATATGTTATTTTTACCTGGTGGAATTCCAAAACCAATTAGGATGCAGAACGCGTTTGTATCGACCGATGAAGTTGAGACAATTACAAATTATATTTATGCCCAAGGCGGATATAAAAAAAGATTTTTCTTGCCTTCAATGTTTGAGAAAAAAAATAATGAGGGCGGAAGTTTTTTAACCGATTTAGATCCAATGTTTGAAGAGGCGGCAAGAGTAATAGTTAGTCATCAACAAGGTTCAGTTTCTCTGTTGCAACGAAGACTAAAGCTTGGTTATTCTCGTGCTGCAAGAATTGTTGATCAGATGGAAGAAGCGGGTATTGTCGGTCCATCCAATGGTAGCAAAGCCCGAGAAGTAATAATTGAAGACGAACAACAGTTAGAAACAGTTTTAAGGTCATTATGATAAATACAATACTAGTTTTTTTATTTTTGATTTTTCAGAGTGAATCTGATTCTTTAATTTCTAAAATGCAAAATAAGTTTGAAAGCATTAATAATTTACAAGCTGATTTTGTTCAGTCTTCTAACGGTCAAAATATTATGCAAGGTAATTTTTATTTTTCCAAAGATGAAAATTACAGAATAGAACTTAAGAACAATACCATAATTTCTGATGGAAAATCAATTTGGAATATTGATAATAAAAGAAGCAAAGTTATTATCTCAAATATTGATGAAGATCCACTCGCATTTTCATTAAAAGAATATATTTATGATTACCCGGAAAAATGCAAAGTTACTGAAGAGAAAATGGACAAAAACAATTCTCTATTAATTTTAGATGCAAATCAAGCTAACTTAAATTTTAAGACTGCAAAATTATTTGTAAACAATGAATTTATAATAACAAAAATATTATTCGAAGATTTTACCAGTAATCAATTTGAATTTAAATTTACTAATATTAATCTAAACACAAATCTTAGCCCAAAATTATTCACTTTCCAAAACGATAAGGAATATAAAATTATTGACCTCAGATAATTCAAATACATCGGTGCTGAAAAAGATTTTCAGTTATTCATTCCCAGTTATTCTAATGCTTGCCTTTTTATATTTTGCATTTAGTAATATAGACATTGGAGAAGTATTAGATATTTTAGAACATATGTCGTTACTTTGGTTTTTAGCTTACTTGGTAGTCTGGTTTTTATCTCATCTATTTCGTGCAATTCGTTGGCAAATAATTGTTGAATCTGTAAAGCCAAAAATTTCTATTACAAATTTGCTGGGCGCTACAATGGTTGGTTACGGGGTTAATTGTATTGTGCCAAGATTAGGTGAATTATACCGTGGATTATTTCTTGGAAAGTGGGAAAATATTTCTCGCTCTTCAATGGTTGGGACTATTGTGGTTGAGAGGGTAATTGATATTTTAGTTTTAGGATTTTCAGTTTTAATAAGTGTTGCAATTTACTCTGGCAACCTTTACCAAGATATCAGTTGGCTAAAATCAACTGTTTATATTGGATTTGTTTTAATGTTTGGACTTATTGTGTTTCTTTATTTTTTGGTAAGGTTCAAAGAAAAATTTTACAATGCAATTTTAAGGTTTGTTGGAAAATTTTCGAAAAAAATTGCGGATGGACTTGCACGCGCATTTCATTTATTGACAGATGGATTTGCGAGTTTAAAGGGGAGTAAAAATTTCTTGTTTGTAACTATCCTTTCTGCAATAATAATGTTTCTTTATGGCTTAACAGCTTACGTTGGATTTTTAACATTGCATATGGATGAAATACAGCCAATAAGTTATTCGATGGCGTGGATTGTAATGACTATTAGTGCTTTTGGGGTAATAATACCTACACCTGGCGCAACTGGTTCTTATCATTTAATTGTAATTTCAGTGCTCGTAAGCCTCTACAGTTTCAGCAGTGAAATTAGTGGCGCATTTGCTATTCTTACACACACAACAACTTATGTTCTTTTTATTTTATCGACAATTCTTTTTACTTATTATATTAATAAAAGGCAGTTAAGGAAAAATCTTCCAGTTGCAAATTTTCTGACAGTTTTCAAAAGTAAAGATAAATTATAATGAAAAAATACTTTTTTATACTTATAATCTTTTTGTTTCAAACTATTAATGCACAGTTTGAAGTTGGCGCAGGAATGGGTTTGTCTTTTTTAATGCTCCAGATTTAAGAGACTATATCAATTCAAATTTTTCTGCTGGAAATGATATGCCGTCTTTTACTACATCAGCAGATTTTTTCACTGAACTTAATTACAATATTTCAGAGCATACACAATTAAGTTTTGAATATGATTTCAATATTTATTCTTATAATTCAAATATTGGAATTGGCCTGTATGATTTGCAATTAAATAATCACAAACCTTCATTTTTAGTTTTTTATTACCTTTCTGGGAACGGGTACAAATTAAAATTTGGAGGTGGAATGGGGTTAAGATTTTCTAGTGCTGATGAAGAACTTTACGGCAGTATTGTTACTTACTTTACTTCCGGTATGGGTTTTATTGCAAAGGCACAAGGAGATACAAAACTGATTGGTGAAAATCTCTATGCACTAATTGCTGGAGAAATAACCTATGATTTACCTGGTGAAATAAATACACTTAATGGTGGAAAATTTAATTTAAATACTCTTGGTATCGGGCTTAAGCTTGGTGCAATTTATTACTTTTAAGGAAATAACGTGAGCATAATTGAAGCGATAATATTGGGTATAATTCAGGGTCTCACTGAATTTTTACCTATAAGCAGTACTGGTCACTTAACAGTTGCCGGAAAATTAATGGGATTAATTTCTGAAGAACATCCGGAGCAGTGGACATCTTTTATTGCTGTAATTCAACTAGGAACTTTACTTGCAATATTAATTTATTTTTGGAATGACTTATGGAAAATCACAATTGATTTTTTTAATGATAACCTTTTAAAACGAAAATCATTCTCAAATCAAACTGCAAACTCTAAAATGGGCTGGTATATTATTATTGGATCAATCCCAGTAGTTATTATTGGTTTAGGATTTAAAGATATTATAGAAGGTGCATTGACAAAAAATTTATACGTAATTGGCTCTAGTTTAATAGTATTGGGCATAATATTGGCATTTGCGGAAAAGATAGGAAAGTTTAAAAAAGAATTAAAAGATATAAAATGGTACGATGCTGTGATTGTTGGATTTGCTCAATCCTTAGCATTAATTCCAGGTTCATCAAGATCTGGAACAACCTTAACTGCCGGAATATTTTTAGGATTTAAGAGAGAAACAGCCGCTCGGTTTTCATTTTTATTGAGTGTGCCAGCAATTCTTGGCAGCGGTTTACTTCAGCTTTACGAAGCGCTTGAGTATATTGATTCATCCGGAATAATTACTTTAACTGTTGCAACAATTGCTTCGGCGATAAGTGGTTATTTAACTATCGGATTTTTACTCAAATTTTTAAAAAGTAATTCTACTATAGTTTTTGTTATTTACAGAATCGCAATTGGTGCTGCAATAATTTTTATGGTTTATAATGGTTTAATTAATCCTTAAGGAGGTTAAATGAAATACATTGGAGTATTGTTGTTCGTAAGTTTTTTATTACTTAGCTGCAACGAACAAAAAACAGTTATGAAAGAAGAAACAATTTCTAAACAAAAAATAAATGAGGCAAAAGTGAAAGAACTAATGACACTTGCAGAAGACGAAATGTTAGTTGCAAAAATTAACACAACAATGGGAGATATTGAAATAGAATTATTCCCAAATTTGGTACCGAAAACAGTTGAAAATTTTGTTGGATTAGGAACTGATGGTTATTATAACGGAATAATTTTCCATAGAGTTATTGCGGATTTTATGATTCAAGGCGGAGACCCAACAGGAACCGGTTCTGGCGGTGAGAGTTATTTTGGTAAATCCTTTGCTGATGAATTTAATGACTCACTCCGACATTCAGGGCCTGGAATTCTATCAATGGCAAATGCTGGACCAAATACAAATGGAAGTCAATTTTTTATTACTTTAGTTCCAACTCCATGGTTAGATGGCAAACATTCAGTATTTGGTAAAGTTATAAATGGATTGGATGTTGTTAATAGTATTGGCAAAGTTGCAACCTCAAAACCATTTGATAAACCACTTAAAGATGTTAAAATGAATAAAGTCACTTTCGAAAAACGTTCAAAATAAACTTAATTGTATAACCACCATTTTAATATTTATTAATTTGGTGGTTTTTAATTTTAAAAACTATGGCAAAAATAAAGGCTCCTTCAATATATTCTTTAATTGATGAATTAGGCTCATCTGAATTAAAGCCAATTTATTTTTTATTTGGGGAAGACCATTTTACAATAAATGCAGCAATTAAGGCAATTGAACAGAAGGTTTCAAAATTTATTACCAGTGATTTTGATAAAGAAACCATTGATATAAATAAAAAAGATACCCCAACCAATCTAATTGATTTGGCTTATACATTTCCATTTGGATCTGAGAAAAAATTATTAGTAGTTAAAAATTTTGAAAATTATACTAATAAGAAACAACTCGATTCTTACGTTTCAGATCCATCAGACTCAACAATTCTTGTAATTGCAAATTACGGAAGTATTTCAAACCTTGCTTCTGATCCTTATAAACTTCTCGATCAAAAAAAATATCTCTTTGAGGCAAGGGAATTAAAGGGAGCTGAGTTAGAAAATTGGGTAAAGAAAAGAAGCTCTCAATTAGAAGTTAACATAAGTCAAGAAAATATTAAAACCTTAATAGAAATTGTTGGAGAAGATAAATCCTTACTGGAAATGCAATTCCAGAAAATAAAAAGCTTCTTAAGTGATAAACAAGAAATTACAACCGAAGAGCTTAAAAGTTTGTCATCTGCCACAAAAGAATATTCCATTTTTGATTTAATGAATTCACTTGGAAAAGGTGAAAAGAAAAATTCATTAAAAGTAATCTATAATTTGCTTGATACGGGAAAAGATATGGTTTACATTGTAGTAATGTTAACCAAATATTTTACCGTAATTTCACAATCTATGGAATTAGCTGCAAGAAATCTTAATGATTTTGATGCGGCAAAAGCAATAGGAGGCGGACTTTCTCCATATTTTTATAAAAATTGCAAAAATGCCAAGTATTTTAGAAGTGAGAAAAAACTTGCAAAAGCATTTCAATCACTTTACAATGTTGATTTAGCTTTAAAAACTACTTCAGTAGATGGGAAAACTTTGGCTACTGTTTTATTAACCAATATTTTTGTGGATTAAAGCAATTTTTAGGTAATTTTATATAAAAAATTGAAACATTTTTCGAAACTAAAAGTATAAAGACCATTGGATAAACGACTTACTGATTTAACTGACGAAGAGTTAATTAAAGAATTTCAAGATAATAATACTATCCAAGCATATGAAATTCTTGTTAACAGATTTAAAGATCCGTTAACTAACTATGTTTATCGTTTTCTGGGTGATAAAGATATTTGCACAGATATCGTGCAAGACACGATGATTAAATTTTATATTCACAAAGATTCTTATAAATCTTTTGCAAAATTTTCAACGTGGATTTACACAATTGCCGGTAATCTTGCTCGTAATGAATTGAAAAGAAGAAAAAAAGACGCACAATTTTTTCTTTGGATAACACAGGTGATGATGACGATAGAAAAATTCAGATAGAAGATAAATCGTTTGTATCTCCTGAGCGCTCTACTGATAGTGAAATGAAAGGAGAAATTATCCAAAAGGCGTTATTGAAAGTAAAGCCTGTTTACAGAGAAGTTGTTATTTTAAGGGATATTGAGGAACTCTCTTACGAGGAAATTGCTGAAGTTACAAATTTATCAATTGGTACAGTAAAATCTAGAATAAATAGAGGAAGAAAACATCTTCAAGAATTATTAAAAAATATTTACAGTGGGTAGCATATGAAAAAAAATCTTTACAATTCTAATGATGAAAAATATAAACGAGTAATAAATCTACTTAATGATCTCCCAAAAGTTAAAACAGATGCTAATTTTGAGTATAACTTAAAAGTAAGAATTGAGAATAAAAATTTTAATATAAGGGAAGAAAAAAGTAGGTTTCTCACTATGGAAAATTTTTATTCCAGCCGGAACAGTTGCAGCAGCATTTTTTAGTATTTTCATTGTACTCATTTAATTCAAACGAAAATTTTGAAAATCCATTTAAAATGCAACCACAATTAAGAAGTGAAATGATGGGTAACTTTACAAGTACCACCAGCAAAGCTATTAAAGGTGAGATAAGTAATAATGATGTTATTATCAAACAAAATTCAACTGATGAAATTGTTTCAGTTTTACCAAAAGCTGAAAATAAATTAAGATTTAACTCTAAAAATAATAATGTTGAGTTTCCATTCAAAAATTATAAATCTACTGATATTGATGAAGTATTAAATAATAATAATGTTTTGCCAAGCCAGAATGGAAGAGCAACATTAGTTGGTGGAAATAATTCCTCCTTATTCTTTGATGGATTTTATATAAGAGAAGAAGTTGATAAAAAATATGTCGAAGCTATGAAAGCTCGTTTAGATTCACTAAAGCGAGAAATGCAAAATCAAAATTAAATTTAGTTAAGATAAATTTTACTAATTATTGAATTTAAATTAGAGTTTAGCTATTTTTACAAGCTATAATTTTATTAGGTAAAAATATGAAAAACGGAATACACCCTAAATATCAAAATTGTGAAGTAAGTTGCGTATGTGGAAACACATTTACCACGAAATCAACTGTAGATCACATAAAATTAGAAATTTGTTCAGAATGTCACCCATTCTTTACAGGAAAACAAAAATTGTTAGATTCAACTGGTAGAGTTGATAGATTTAACAAGAAATATGGTTTAAAAAAATAATTTAAAACTTTCAAAAATTTATTATTGCTAAATAATTTTATTTGTGAAAGCTTTTTCATATCCATTCTTCACATCTAAAATTGTTTTATTTTCCTTTCTTTTTAGTAAATTTAACGTTTACATAATTTTATTAAATAAACGAAAATTTTATTATGCAACAAGTTGTAATAGGTCAAGAAACTAATCTATATGCCGGCGTAAGAGGTATTGCTGCCGTTAAAATTCTTAACAGAGTTGATAGAACAGATGCGTACTTAGATAAACTTTTAGAAATTGAAATAAAAAATTCTGAATTAAACAGTAAAGATAAAGCCTTACTTTTTGAAATAGTGCACGGAGTAATCCGTTGGCTTGGCAGAATAGATTGGGTGCTTAACGGATTTTATAAAGGTCAATTTTCTAAATGCATTCCCAATGTAAAAAATCAATGAGAGTTGCTCTTTATCAAATTCTGTTTTTAGATAAAGTTCCGGAACACGCTGCTGTTTTTGAATCCGTTGAGTTTGTAAAGAAAATACAGGGTGAAAAATCTGCAAATCTTACAAATGCGGTTCTAAGAAATATTATTAGAAATAAAGACGGAATTCGCTATCCTAAAGAAGATGAAGATATAGTTGGCTATTTTTCGGCTTATTATTCGCACCCTTCTTGGATGGTGAAAAGATGGATCAAAAGATTTGGGGAAGAAGAAACAAAAAAGCTCTTAATAGCAAATAATAATAGACCTAAACATACCTTACGTGTAAATCAATTAAAAACAAATCATGAAGAATTAAAAACTCTTTTAGATTCCGTTAGCTTAAAATATAAACCTGGCACTTACTTACAAGAATATTTGGAGCTTTTCTCAATTACAAATATTACAAATTGGGAGTATTTTCAGAAAGGATATTTTTCAATTCAGGATGAAAGTACGGGATTTTCATGTAAGGCTTTAGATGCAAAACCTGGAATGAAAGTTTTAGATTTATGTGCCGCGCCAGGAGGCAAATCAGCATTTTTAGCCGACGAAATGAAAAATGAAGGAGAAATAGTTGCTATCGATAAATTTGAAAGCCGGTTAGAAATATTTAAAAAAAATATGGAGAGATTAGGGATTACAAATGTTAGAACAGTTGCAAAAGATTCACTACACTTTAATGAGAGAGATTTTGATAGAGTGATAGCAGATGTTCCTTGCAGTGGAATTGGGACGATGACAAAAAAAACCTGATATAAAATGGAAGAAAGATTTAAGCGATATTAGAAAATTAAATGTAATTCAACTAAAACTTTTACAAAAATCTTCCGAGTTAGTTAAACCAGGAGGTGTTATTGTTTACAGCACTTGCACTACTGAACCTGAAGAAAATATTGAGATTGTGAATAAATTTTTAGCATCAAATAATAACTTTGAATTAGTAAATTTGAGTGATACTTTTAATAAAGACGTGATTGATGAAAATGGATGTGTGCAAACTTTAACTAGTAAACATAACATGGATGGTGCTTTTGCAGCAAAAATTTTGAGAAAATCCTAAAAGTGGATGGAAAAAATGAACGAATATTTAAAAAAATTTTCGGAACAGCTAAAAGCTATTAGAGAAGAAAAAAAAGTAACTATTGATCAAATAAATACTAAAACTAGAATAGATAAAAAGTTTTTAGAAGCCATTGAATCGGGTAATTTTTCAATTATGCCTGATGTTTATATGAAGGCTTTTATTAAAGAATACTCAAGAGCCATTGACCTTGATCCTTCCGAAGTTCTTGAGAAATTTGAACTTGCAAATAAGGGCTTAAATTTTGAAAATGAACCAGAAAAAATAGAAGAATCCTCAGAGGTAAACGAGCAAATAAATCCACAAAAAACAAAAGATGCCAAAAAAGAGGCTAAAACCCAAAAAGAAAATAAAAAAAGGAAGAAGAAGCATACCCCGAAGAAGCTAAAACAGTTAATTTAGAAAATACTTCACATATACCTGAAGGTAGTACTAAATCCCTGTATTATGTTTTAACTGGAATTATCATGATGCTATTCATTTATATAATTTATATAACATTTTTGAAAACCTCCAGTAATGATAATGTTACAGAAAAACCGTTTGAAGAAATTATGTTAAATAAAGAAATGGCAAAACCAAATTTAGATACAACTCAACAAAAAGTAGCTCAATTAGAACTTGCAAGACAAACTCCAAGTATTATTAAGAATACTGAAGAAAAGGTAAATAATTTAATAAAAACTCAACCACAAGATTTAGAATTAAAAATTGTTGCAAGTGATAAATCATGGATTAGAGTTGTTGTGGATGAAAAAGATAATAACGAATTTATTTTAACTAATGGAATGACTAAAGTCTTGAACGCCGATAAACAATATTTTTTGCATATTGGAAATTCCGGAGCTGTTAAATTATTTTTAAATAATAAAGAGTTAGAATTTAGCAAAGAGCTAAATAGAGTTAGAAAACTTATTGTAAAAAAAGACGGTATTGAATATTTAAGACGCCCTAGTACAAATTAAAAATGAATGCTAATGTTGAAAATAAAATAGAGCAATTACGAAATAAAATCAGAGAATATGATTATAATTATTATGTGCTCGCAGAAAGTAAAATAAGCGATTTTGAATACGACAAAATATATAAAGAATTACAAAAGTTAGAAGAAGAAAATCCACATTTAATTACTCCAGAATCTCCAACACAGAGAGTTGGTTCAGACTTAACGAAAGAATTTTTAACCGTTACACATAAAACCCCAATGCTTAGTTTGGCAAACTCCTATGATGAACAAGAACTCCTAGATTTTGATAAACGAATCAAAAATATTTTAGATGTAACCCATGATATTGAATATGTTGCCGAATTGAAAATTGATGGAGTTTCGATAAGTATAACTTATGAAAATGGAAAATTAAAAAATGCTGCAACTCGCGGAGATGGTTTTACTGGGGAAGAAGTTACCAATAATATTAAAACGATTAAATCAGTTCCGTTAAGAATAAATTCAAAACATAAAAACTTACCATCACACCTTGAAGTGCGAGGTGAAGTATTTATGGAAATAGAAGAGTTTAAAAAATTTAACAAACAACGTGAAGAAGAAGATCTAAAAACTTTTGTTAATCCTCGCAATTCAACTGCTGGAACATTAAAACTTCAGGATCCAAAAGTTGTTGCAAAGCGCCCGTTAGATATTTTTACTTATTATTTATTGAGTGAAGAAGATATTTCCTCTACTCAAGAAAATAATTTGAAGAAGCTTAAGGAATTAGGATTTAAAGTAAACAATAATTTTAATTTATGTAAAAATATAAATGAAGTAATTAATTACTGCAAAACTTGGGATACAAAACGCGCCAATCTTCCATATGAAACTGATGGTGTTGTGATTAAGGTTAATGATATTAAACTGCAACAGAAATTGGGGAATGTTGCTAAATCTCCAAGATGGGCAATTGCATTTAAATTTGCTGCTCAACAAATGACTACAAAATTACTTTCAATAACTTGGCAAGTTGGCAGAACTGGAGCAGTAACGCCTGTAGCAGAACTTGAACCAGTATTCTTAGCCGGATCAACAATTAGCAGGGCAACGCTGCACAATAAAGACGAAATATTAAGAAAAGATATTCGTGTAGGAGATACGGTAATTATTGAAAAAGGCGGAGATGTTATTCCCAAAATTACGGGAGTAGTATTAGAGAAAAGGGAAAAGGGAAGTAAGCCATCTCAAATTCCAATTCATTGTCCGGTTTGTGATGAAGAACTTTTTTATTCAGAAGAAGAAGTTGCCATTTATTGTATAAACAATTTATGTCCAGCACAAATAAAAGGAAGTATAGAACACTTTGCTTCCCGCGGCGCGATGGATATTGAAGGTCTCGGCGAATCGATAGTAAATCAATTTGTTGATTTGGGATTATTAAAATCTTATGTTGATATTTATTCATTATTTCAAAAACGCGAAGACCTTATAAATATTGAACGGTTTGGGGAAAAAAGTGTAATTAATCTCTTAAATGCAATTGAAAAAAGTAAAGATAAACCTTTTGAGAAAATATTATTTGCCCTTGGAATTAGATATGTTGGAACCGGCGTAGCAAAAAAATTGGCAAATCATTTTGAAAAAATTGAAAATTTAATAAATGCTACTCCAGATGAAATTGAAGCTGTTCCCGAAATTGGTCCCAGAATTGCGGAAAGTGTAAAAAAGTTTTTCAATATCCCTAAAAATTTAGAGAATATTACTCAATTAAAATCTTCTGGATTAAAATTTGAAATTGAAAATAAATCAGATCGAAATGTTATATTTAAAAACGTAACTTTTGTTTTAACAGGAACTCTTTCAAAATTTACGCGAGACGAAGCTAAAAATATTATTGAAGAAAATGGCGGAAAAGTTACTTCATCAATAAGTAGCAAAACGGATTTTGTTTTAGTCGGAGAAAATGCTGGATCAAAATTAGAGAAAGCTAAAAAGTTAAATGTAAAGACAATTGATGAAAACGAATTTAAAAAAATGTTAGGAAATCAGTAATTGTTTGAAGAATATAAAAATAAAATTGGTCATTACATTTTCAAAAAGAAAATTTTGAAAAATTATAATTCCAATTTTTCATTCAACAATTTTGTTGAAAAATCTTTTGATTATGTTCTTATTCTACCTCTAAATGATTTAGATTTTAATAACAGTTTTGATGTTGCAAAATATTTTAAAATTCACAAGAAGAATGTTACTTTATTTTTACCCGAATATAGAAAAAATTTAATCTCAATTACTAATAACTATAATACACTGACTTATAACTTAGATGAAATTACAAAGTTTGGATTGCCCAACAAAGATTTAACTACTAAAATAGAAAAACATAATTTTGATGTTTTAATCGATTTGGAAAGAGATGAAAATTTGTTTTTGGCTTCAATAGCAAGCTTATTAAATGCAAAATTTAAAGTGGGTTTTAAGAAAGCAAATATTGAAAATCTTTATAATTTTCAGCTAGTAAATACAAAAATAAATTCAGAAATATCATACAGAAATTTGTTAAATTCGTTAAAGATGTTTTAAGTTATAAAATTTATAAGGTTACTATAAAATAAAAAATTATGGAAGATAATATTAATATTGAAATCAAAAAAGTTGATGGAGTGGTTATTTTCAAATTACTGGAAAAATCATTTGATGCCTCTATTGCTGGCCTAGTAAAAGGGGAATTAACAGTTCTTCTTTCGGCTGATGATGTGCAAAAATTAGTTTTTGATTTATCGGAAGTTGAATATTGTGATAGTTCCGGCTTAAGCGCAATTCTACTCGCGTTCAGAATGCTGCAAACTAATGAAGGTCAAATTAGATTGGCTGCCCCACAAAAGAGTGTAAAATCGCTTATTCAAATTTCTCAGTTAGATCGAGTTTTACCAATTAAAAATTCTGTGGATGAAGCAGTAAATGAATTAAAAGAGATTTAAGGTTATTTGTGGATAAAACTCTTGACTATTTAATAATAATCGCTTTTTTAATTGGCGTTGCTCTTTTTGGAATATTTAAAGGCGGTAAACAAAACACTGTTGAGGATTATTTTTTAGGTTCTAAAAATGTTCCTTGGTGGGCAGTGATGTTTTCAATTGTTGCTGCAGAAACCAGCACGCTTACTTTTATTTCAATCCCCGGTTTGGCATATTTAACAAATCTTAATTTTCTTCAGGTAACTTTTGGTTATTTAATTGGCAGGATTATTATAGCTGTTTTTTTTCTGCCTTCATATTTCACCGGAGAACTTAATACAGCTTACGCTTTTTTGGAAAATAGGTTTGGACAAAAAACTCGGTCTTTTTCATCTATAGTATTTTTATTTACTAGAACTGCTGCAGATGGGGTTAGACTATTTGCAACTGCAATTCCGCTCAAACTTATGCTGGGAATTGATTATACTACTGCAATAGTAATAATTGCCATTATAACACTAGCTTATACAATAACTGGCGGGGTAAAAGGTATTATTTGGGTTGATGTAATTTTAATGGGTATATACTTAGGTGGTGCGCTGCTAGCCGGATATTTTTTAGTTTCGCATTATTTGCCAGATGGATTTAATTCAATTATTACAGCCGCACAAGCTGATGATAAGTTAAGCATAATAAATTTAGGATTTAACAGCGGTTCCATTGCGGAATTTTTTGCACAACCGTACACGTTAATAAGTGGTTTGCTTGGCGGAGCTTTCTTATCAATGGCATCTCATGGAACTGATCAATTAATTGTACAAAGACTGTTAAGCACGCAAAATCTAAAGCAAGCTCAAAAAGCAATTGTTGGAAGTGGAATTATTGTAATCTTTCAATTTGTTATTTTTTTAGTTGTTGGTGTTGCGCTTTATGCTTTTTATGGTAAATTAAATTTAAGATCAGATGAAGTTTTTCCAAAATTTATTATCGAAAGTTTGCCAACCCCATATTCCGGAATTATAATTGCGGGATTATTCGCGGCTGCAATGTCAACTTTAGCGGGCTCAATAAGTGCTCTTTCTTCTTCAACTATGTTAGATCTTTATCAGCCATTTAAAAAGAGTAGAAATAAAAATAATGATTTAAAAGTCTCAAGAATGTTTACAATTTTTTGGGCAATAATGTTAATTTTTGCGGCTCTATTTTTTATGAACTCTCCACAAACAGTTGTTGAGTTAGCTTTAAGCATTGCATCATTTACATATGGCGGATTACTCGGAACTTTTATGCTTGGATTATTTGTAAAAAATGCAAAACAAGAAGATGCGTTGGCTGCTTTTACGGGTGGTATTTTTGTTATGGTTACTGTAATTTCACTTCAGTTAGTGGCTTGGACTTGGTTTACAATAATTGGAGTTGCCGCTACATTGCTTATTGGAACATTTTTATCATATTTAAGTAATAATAAAATCTAATTTTTCAAACAAATACAAAGTCTTAATGCTTGATACAAACCGATTAAAAAAAATTGAACTAGTGGTTTTTGACCTGGATGGAACCTTACTCAATCAATATGCGCGTATTGGTGAAGAAACAATTGAATATGTAAAAGAGCTTAAGAAACTAGGCGTTCATTTTACATTTGCAACAGGAAGATTGCATAATTCAATTACTGAATATGCAGAAATATTAAAACTTCAAACCCCGTTAATTTCTTTAGATGGTGCAATAATTAAAAGTTATCCGGGAAATGAAATTATTTATGAATCTTACTTAAAAGAAAAGTATGTAAGACGCGCTTTGGAAATGTCTGATAAATATTTGTTAAAAATCGCATTGAGTCATCACGAGGCAATTTATTATACTGAGGCGAATTCGCTTATTCCACAACTAATGGAACAATACGAAGCCAAATTTGAAGTGATTGATTCTTATGAAACAATTATAAATGAAACTTTAGAAATTGTAATTACAGGTGATTTCAGAGATTCTATAAAAATGATTGAAGCTAAAATGCAGTTCCCTTATGCCTTTAATTTGAAAACTTCGTTTTATAAATCTCAAGATCAAGATGGAGTTTATTTTTTAGAGATCAGAAATAAAAATTGTTCTAAAGGTGATGGCTTACTAAAGTTGTTAAAATATCTTAAATTGAATATAAATAAAACTGCTGTTATAGGAGATTGGTATAATGACCGGTCTTTATTTAGAACTAAGGCATTAAAAATTGCTGTTGCAAATGCAGTTGATGATATTAAAAATATGGCTGATTTTATTACCAAAAGAACCAATGAAGAAGACGGTACAGCGGAATTTTTGGAGATGATCCTAAAAGCTAAAAAGAGCTAATATGTTTAGTGAAGACACAAAAAATTGGATTAAACAAAGTACAAATATTAGAATAATAATTATTCTAATTGGTACTATTCTTATAGCCGCAATGTTTCCGCGTGGTGAATCGCTAGAATCAGATGTTGCAATTGGATCAATCTGGATTCAAGAAGATTTAATAGCTTCAATGCCGTTCGAAATACTAAAAGATCCTGAATCATATCGTCTCGAAAAACTCAAAGCAGCTGAAAATGTCTATCCGGTTTTTGAGATCAATCAATCAATTTCTAAATCTGTGGAAGATTCAATAAAAAGCTTTAATGATGATCTAATTCAATATATTGATAAACAATTGGAAACTAATATTGGAAGCAATAGTTTTGGATTTTTAAGTACGGAAAGTTTTAAAAAAATTAAAGAAATCAGAAAATATGAAAAATTACTTTCAGTTTCTTATCCAATAACAACCAGTAAAGTTTTTTCTAATATAATTAAAATGACTAATGAAATTTATAGTCGAGAATTTCTAAATCTTGATTATAAAGAAATTGAAAAAGATACAATTGCACTTAGAGATGGTAAATTTGAAAATCTTATTCCTAAAAAAAGATTTTTAGATAAAACTTCAAACCAAAAAAGAATAGATGGTATTGTAAGTTCGTATGCTCCAAATAATCCAAATATCCTGGCAATTTACTACGAATACGCTCAAAATTTTATTAAAGCACCAGTTACATTTAACAAACAATTAAGTGATCAAGAAGTTAAATTAGCTCAAGATAGAGTTTCTAGAAACATTGGACTTGTTGAAGAAGATGAAAGAATAGTTGCAAAACACAATAGAATCACTCCAGACATAAAACTTAAAATAGATTCATATAGAATTGCCAAAGGTGAAGAAAGAGGGCTTTGGTCTAGAATAGCACAAGGTTTGGGCAAAGTTCTTCACGTAATTGTTATTCTTTCATTGTTTAGTTTTTATATTTATTCCTTCCGTCCCAAAATTTATAAAGATAATTCAAAAATATTCTTAATCACAATAATTATTGTCTTAATAAGCTTTATCGCATTTCTCATAAACCAAATAAATGTAAATGCACCGGTTGAACTGCTAATTTTGGTGCCAGTTGTTTCAATGTTAATAACTATATTTTTTGATTCGCGCGTTGGATTTTATAGTACGGTTGTGATTGCCTTAATTGTTGGGGGTTTGCGTGGTAACGATTACGCTTTAGCGGTTATGAACATTGTTGCTGGCGGCTTTGCGGCTTACACAGTGCGTGATATTAAAAATAGAAATCAAATTTTTAGATCTTTCTTATATATTCTACTAGGCTATACTTTAAGTATTGTGGCTTTTGGTTTAGAGAGATTTGCTCCATGGGAAGAAATTTTAGTGCAATGCGGATTTGCAGCCTCTAACTCCTTGTTTAGTCCGGTACTTACTTATGGATTAATTATTTTCTTCGAAAAAATATTTAAACTAACGACGGAAATAACTCTATTAGAACTGACTGATTATAATACTCCACTTTTACGAGAACTAGCTAAAAGTGCTCAAGGTACATTTAATCACTCATTAACAATGGGAAATATGGTAGAAAGCGCTGCAGAAGAAATTAAGGCAAATCCTTTATTGGTAAGGGTCGGAGCGTTATATCATGATATTGGTAAATCACAAAATCCAAATGCTTTTGTTGAAAATCAAATAGACAATTATAATATACACGACGATTTAAAACCTGAAGAAAGTGCTGCAATAATTATCGATCACGTTGCTCAAGGTATTAAAATGGCTGAGGAAGAAAATCTTCCAAAGGAAATCATGGAGTTTATAGAAACACATCACGGAACTTTGTCTGTGTCTTTCTTTTATGATAAGGCCGTTGAAAAATATGGTAAAGAAAATGTTAAAGTATTAGATTATCGTTATCCCGGACCAAAGCCGAGCACAAAGGAAACTGCGCTATTGATGGTCGCGGATGCATGCGAATCAGCTGTTAGAGCAATGACAGAACCAACTCCAGAGAAGATTGAAAATGTTGCTGCAAATATAATTAGCAGTAGGTTAAAAGACGGTCAACTTGAAGAATCTCCACTGACTTTTGGGGACTTAACAAAAATTAAAAAATCATTTGTATCAACCTTGGTTGCCTTACATCATAAAAGAATTAGGTACCCAAAACAAGACGAATTAGAAAGTAAGGAAGAAATTAATTCAGAAAGTTCTGAAAAGTGATGCAAGAGTTTGTAAAAGAATATTTATCGATATTAAAAGTAGAAAAAAATTTATCTGATAATTCCATAAATTCTTATCGAAATGATTTAACAAAACTTTTATTTTTTTTTGAGAACTTAAAGATATCAGACCTTAACGAAGTTAATATAAAACACATAACTGAATTTTTTGCAGCTCAAAGAACAGAAGGATTAAGCTCATCTTCAGTAAGCCGTTATTCATCTTCTGTGCGAGGTTTTTTTTTATATCTTAAGCAGCAAGATTACATTAAAAATAATCCCACTTCAAATATTTCATCAACAAAACTATCAAGAAATCTTCCAAGCGTATTATCTTTTAACGAAGTAGAGAAAATTTTAGAACAGCCAAATATAAAAGAAAATTTAGGTTTGCGGGATAAAGCGATTCTTGAATTATTATATTCTTCCGGATTGCGAGTTTCTGAATTGCTTAATCTAAAAATATCAGATTTATTTTTAAGTGAAGAAGTGATTAGAGTAATAGGAAAAGGCTCTAAACAACGCATAGTACCAATCGGTACAAGCGCAATAAATTGGTTAACAGAATACATAACGAAAGTTAGACCGGTTTTACAGAAGAAAATGAAAAGTGAAAATATAGTGTTTCTCAATTCCAAAGGTTCAAAACTTTCTAGAATGTCAATCTGGAAAATTGTAAAGCGATATTGCGATGATGCTAAAATAGAAAAAGAAGTTCATCCGCATACTTTTCGCCACTCTTTTGCGACACACTTGTTGGAAGGTGGAGCTGATTTAAGAGCTGTTCAAGAAATGCTTGGCCATTCAGATATTTCAACAACACAAATTTACACTCATATTGATAGAGAATATGTAAAACAAATTCATAAAGATTTTCATCCAAGAGGTTAATTTTGCCCGAAATTCAAATAAGCGAAAAACTAATTTTATTATTTTATTTTCTCCCAATATTTTTAATGTCTTTAAGCATTCATGAATATGCTCATGCAGTATTAGCTTTTAAATTTGGGGATGATACTGCTCAAAAACAAGGGAGACTTACCTTAAATCCAATTAAACATATTGATTTGATAGGAAGTATTGTTATGCCAATTCTTGCCTTTACATCTGGTTTTATGTTAATTGGGTGGGCTAAACCTGTTCCAGTAAATAGAAATAAATTTAAAAATAATTTTAGAGATGATGCCATTGTTTCTTTTGCGGGACCGTTCTCAAATTTGGTATTTGCAATTTTAACTTATCTAATATATTTATTAATCACGGCATCTGGAATAGAAGTAGGAAATATTATTTATAATATTTTTAGACTTACAATAATTTTTAATATTTTTTTATTTTGTTTTAATCTTTTGCCAATTCCACCTCTTGACGGTTCACATATTTTATTTGATTTATTCCCGAATAAATACACAGCTAAACTTTTAAACTTGGGAATATACGGAACTGTCCTGCTATTCCTTTTTATTTATAGTCCGCTTTGGCAAATATTTATGAATTGGGTCAATTGGATGGTTGCATTCTTCAATATCTAATATAAACTGTTTTGAGATTCTTCAACTTGTTATTATCTTTTGAATTCCAAAGAACACATTTAATCTAAAATTAGTGAATAATTTATATGAAAATTAGTGGATTTTCGTTTGTAAGAAATGGCGTTTCTCTCTATTACCCTATTGTTGAGTCAATAAAATCAATATTGCCGATAGTAGATGAATTTATTATTGCAGTTGGTCAAAGTAAAGAAGGCGATGATACGCGAGAGAAAATTGCAAAAATCAATGATCCAAAAGTAAAAATTATTGATACAGTTTGGGAAGAAAAATATTTCAAAAAAGGAATTATTAATTCAATTCAAACAGATATTGCAATGAAAGAATGTAGTGGTGATTGGCTTTTTTATTTGCAAGCTGATGAAGTTGTTCATGAAAAATATTTGCCAACCATAAAAACAAGATGCGAACAATTGTTAGATGACAAAGAAGTAGAAGGATTACTTTTTAGATATAAGCATTTTTGGGGCGATTATCATCATTATCATAATGGGCATGGCTGGTATCCGAATGAAATAAGAATTGTGCGAAATCTTTCAGAAATTCATTCTTGGCAAAGCGCACAGTCTTTTAGAAAGTTTGAATACTACGATAATCCACGACAAGAAGATGGTCACTCAAAATTAAAAGTTGCTAAAGTTGATGCGGAAGTGTTTCATTATGGTTGGGTAAGACCGCCGCATTTGATGCAGAATAAAAAGCGTGCATTAGATTCAGTCCACTGGGGATTAAACCGTGCAGAAGATTATTATAAGAAAGCTCCAACCGAATTTGATTATGGTCCCCTCAACCTTTTAGCAGAGTTTAATGAAACGCATCCCGCTGTTATGAAAGAAATGATTGACAATTTTAATTGGCAGGATAAACTTCAAAATTCCGGTAAGCCAAATAAATTTAGGGAACCTCACAAACATGAGACATTTAAATATAAGTTTGTTAGTTGGCTAGAGAAAACTCTTAAGAATGGCGAAAGTATTGGCGGCTTTAAAAATTATATTTTATTGGATAGATAAAATTAAATTGTTCAGGTAATGAGTCTCAAATTGACGGCTTAATATTCTTTTCAAAAGGCAATGAATTTATCATGAAAATAGAGATATCAATTGGTGAATTAGTTGATAAAATTACAATTCTTCAAATTAAAATTGAACGAATCAAAGACGCTAAAAAAATATCTAATGTAAAAAAAGAGTATGAAATATTGAAAACTTATTTAAGTGAAACAAGCATAAGCGAACATTCTACTCTTTACATTGATCTAAAAAAAATAAATGAAGCGCTTTGGGAAATTGAGGATAAAATCAGAACAAAAGAACAGAAGAAAGAGTTTGATGAGGAATTCATTCAACTTGCAAGATCTGTCTATTTTAAAAATGATGTTCGCTCTGCAATCAAGAAAAAAAATTAATTTAATTACCGGCTCAAAATTGATTGAAGAAAAAGAATATGTTGACTATAAAAACAAGTCGATCTAAAAATATTATGAAATCAAATCCCAATAAAATTGATTTATCAACAATAAAAAAAAAGTTCTTGTAATTCAATTACTTCCCATTGGCGATGCATTTTTAACTACTTCCTATTTTCAAACCCTTAAGAATAAAATACCTGGCGTTGAAATTCATTATTTAATCATTAAAAAATATCAAAAAGCCATTAATAACCATCCTTTAATTGATAAGATATTGGTGATTGAAACACCTGAAGGTTTTAAATATTATTTAGAAAGAATAAAAAGTTTTTATAAAGTTAGAAAAGAAAAATATGATCTGATAATCGATCAACAAAAATTACCAGCTACGCAGCTAATTGCCTTGTTAAGCGGAGCTAAATATAGATTAGGTTATGATGATGCCCGTTTCAGTTTTGCATATAATCTCAAAGCTAAGCGCGGAAAAATTCGATATTCGGCTTCAAGAAAATTTGATATTTTAGCCCCGCTTGGAATTGCGGAAGAAAAGTACGAATTGTTTTTTCATATTTCTGAAGAGGCTCAACAATATATTGATAACTGGCTAAGTGAAAATAAGTTACAAGTAAATTCTTTTATTGTTATTTCTCCTGCAAGTCCGGTTAAGGGTAAACAATGGCGATTAACAAATTATAGCAAATTAGCCGGCTTAATAAATCAAAAACTAAATTTGCCTGTTGTAATTGTATGGGCACCCAATGAAAAATTAAGTGCAGAAAAAGTTTATTATCAAACTCAAGGAAATTGTCTATTTGCTCCAAGAACTGATTTAATGCAAATAAGCGCTTTAATTAAAAAATCTAAATTGTTAATTTGTAATGATGGCGGATTGAATCACTTAGCTGTTGCAGCAAAAGTAAAAACGCTTGCAATTTTTGGAACAACTGATGTCGTTAGCTGGTCGCCGGCAAGTATATTTACAACTCATCATCATTGTTTTTAATGATAAAATAAAACGTGAAGATAAAGATGATTCCTTTGGCATTAGTCCAGAAGCAGCTTTTGCAAAGGTGGAGGAAATTCTAAACTTATGAAATGCCGATTATGCAATTCTAATTGCACTCAATTATTTACGGCCAAAGTTTTATCTAAATATGACGTAAAATATTTTTCATGCCCAAATTGCTTTCTTGTTCAAACCGAAGATCCTTATTGGTTGGAAGAGGCTTATGCAAATCCAATTAATAGTACAGATATTGGATTATTAAATAGAAATATTGAATTTGCTGAAAAAGCAAAAATATTAATTTACTTTTTCTTTAATAAAGAGGGAAAGTTTTTAGATTATGCCGGTGGATATGGAGTTTTTACAAGATTGATGAGAGATATTGGATTTGATTTTTATTGGCAGGATCCTTTCACAAAAAATTTATTTGCAAAAAATTTTGAATATGATGAATCACAATCATCAATTGAATTGGTAACTACTTTCGAGAGCTTTGAGCATTTTGTAAATCCAATTGAAGAGATTTCTAAAATATTAAAATTTTCTAAAAATATTATTTTTTCAACAAATGTTATTCCTAAGCCAATTCCAAAACCAAACGATTGGTGGTATTACGGGCTGGAACATGGACAGCACGTTTCGTTTTATTCAAAAAAAAACTTTTAAGTTCATTGCAAAAGAATTCGGACTAAATTTTTACTCGTGCAGTAAAACTTTACATTTATTTACTGATAAGAAAATAAATAAAAATTATTATGATTTTGTTTTTAAGAAAAGTAAATATTTTAGTAAACACATTAATAAAAAACTTAACTCAAAAACATTTTCAGATTCACGAATGATGATTAAAAATAATTAGTAAAATAGAATGAAAGTTTTATTCGATTATCAAATATTTACTCTACAAAAAAATATGGAGGAATCTCAAGATATTTTTATGAATTGATGAATAATTTCTATCAACAAAAAGATATTGAAATTGAGTTTCCATTATATTTTTCTAATAACGAAAATATTAAATCAGCAAAATTTTCTAATCACAAAACATTTTTTCCCAATACTTCTTTTGGCTTAAAAAATAATATTACTAGAAAACTTAATAAAAAAAATATTAAAATTAGTTCAGATATTATTGCAAGACAAAATTATGATTTAATACATCCTACGTATTATGAGACTTATTTTATTGAGCTATTGGGCAATAAGCCATTCGTGCTAACAATCCATGACATGACATATGAAGTTTTTCCAAATCTATTTGGAACAAACGATAAGACCGCAGAATATAAGAAATTCCTTGCAGCTAAAGCTGGAAAAATTATTACAATATCTCAAAACACAAAAAAAGACATTATAAAATTTTATAACATTGAAGAATCAAAAATTATTATAACTCCACTTGCAAATTCATTGTTTCCAAAAAATATTGAACACCCTAAAATAAATTTGCCTGAAAAATATCTTTTATATGTCGGCAGCAGAAAAGCATATAAGAACTTTGGAAATTTACTGGTGGCTTCAAAAACTATTTTGAATGAGTTCAATGATATATTTATTGTATGTGCGGGCGGCGGTAATTTTAGTAAAGAAGAACAATATAAAATAAAAGAATTGGGTTTGACAAATAAAGTGAAACACTTTTCAATCAATGATCAATCCCTTCAATATTTTTACAGTAATGCGTTAGCCTTTATTTTTCCTTCTTTGTATGAGGGATTTGGAATTCCAATTTTGGAAGCTTTTGCATGTAAATGTCCTGTTTTATTAAGCAATACCTCTTCCTTTCCTGAAGTTGCTGGTGAAGCCGGATTATATTTTGATCCAGAGAATATTGAATCTATACAGGGCGCAATTAAAAAAATAATTACTAATGAGAAAGCAAGAAAAGAATTAATTTCTGCAGGATCGATAAAATTAAAGGAATATTCTTGGGAAAAAACTGCAGCCCAAACTAAGTTAGTTTATGAAAGTGTTTTATAACTACTTAATATAATCCAAAATAAATGAATCAAAATCCTAAAATATCAATAATTACTGTTTGTAAAAATTCTGAATCGACAATATTGAGATGTGTTGATAGTGTGTTGAATCAGAGTTACAGTAACTTAGAATATATTATTGTGGATGGAGATTCTAACGACAAAACGATCAGCATAATAAATAATTTCCGAGACAAAATTTCTAAAATAATTAGCGAACCAGATACTGGAATTTATGATGCAATGAACAAAGGTGTGCAATCTAGCTCCGGAGATTATATTTTGTTTCTAAATGCGGATGATTTCCTTATTTCTGAAAATACAATTAATAACTTTGTAGAATATGTAACATCAGAAAAAGTAGAAGAGGCAGATATTTATTTTGGCAAAGTATTAATTTTCAATAAGCAAAATGGAATTGGTAATCTTTGGAAAGCTGCAAAAGTTTCAAAATATTCTTTATTCCGGGGATCAATCCCTCATCCGGCAACTTTTATTAAATCAGATACTTTTAAGAAATGCGGTCTTTTTGATACAAATTATAAAATCTCTGCCGATTACGAATGGTTTGTTCGAGCATTAATAAAATATAATATGACTTTTGTGCGTAATGAGATTATTGTTTCTGTATTTAATAAAGGTGGAGTTTCAACAATTAACAGTGATGAAATAATTAAAAATGAAAAACAACGAATTCACCAAACATACTATAGTTATTGGGAAAGAAAGTATTATAATTTCAGATGGTTTATTAAGAAAATTTAATTTAATACAAAATGTGTAAATTTCACATTACAATTTAAATACAAATTACTTTTTGCTTAGAAAAATAAAAAAATATTTTATAATGAAAATTTCCGTAGTTCTTATTGTCTTTAATAGAGCGGAATTGATGACAAAGTCACTCCTTTCTTTAAATCATCAATCGCATTTGCCTGATGAAGTTATTGTGACCGATGATGGTTCAGAGGAAAATATTTTAAATGTGTTAAAAGAACTTGCACCTAAATTAAAGTATAAATTAAAATATGTTTGGCAAGAACATAGAGATTTCCGTGCAGCTAAAGCAAGAAACAATGGAGTAAGAGCGGCAAAAAATAATTTCCTAATTTTTTTATTGATCAGGATATAATTTCAACAAAAAACTATGTAAAGACTTTTGTAGATCATGCTGAACAAAATAAGTTTATTGTCTCTTATCCAGTCCGCTTAACAAAAGAACAAACGAAAGCTGTGGATGAAAACATGATTGAAAATTTTAGCTATGGCTCAATTCTAAAAACTAAACAGCTTTATAAAATTAAGAAACAGTTTGTCAAAGATTATGTTTCTTTTCTTCAGAAAAAAAATTAAGATTAATAAAAAAGGTCCTAAATTAAGGAGCGGAGTGTTTGCAATTCATAGAGACGATTTTATTAAAGTAAATGGCTTTGATGAAAAAAATACCAAGGTTGGGGGAATGAAGACGATGATTTAGGCAATCGACTTTATGCTGCAAATATAATTGGATATAATCCCTTTTGGAGCGAATACCCAATTCATCTATATCATGAACCGAATCATCAAGCGGGAAATAGAGTAAATAAAACTTATTATGAGAATCAAAAAAAAAATGATCACTAATTCTAATTGGAAATGTGAATATGGTTTTGATAATCCTTTAGGTGATGAACAGATAAAAGTAATTGAACTAAATTAATGTATTTGAATAAAAAAATAATTAGAGTATGAGAGAAAAAATAAGCGCCACTTTAATTGTAAAAATGAAGAGAAGAATATTGCTCGTTGTTTAAAATCTCTTTAGTTGGGTTGATGAAATAATTGTGGTTGATTCTTATTCAACAGATAGAACAGTTGAAATTTGCAATGAGTTTAATTGTAAAGTAATCCAAACTGCCTGGCTTGGATTTGGTAAAACCAAAAAATTTGCTGTAGATAATGCTTCGCACGATTGGATATTATCAATTGACGCAGATGAAGAAGTTACTCCGGAATTGCAAAAAAAAATTAAAGAATTGTTAGTTAAGCCTAATTACAAAGGATATTATATAAAACGTAAATCTTTTTATCTGGGCAAAGAAGTTAAACACTGCGGCTGGAATAAAGATTATCCAGTTAGATTGTTCAATAGAAATTTTGGAAATTTTAATGATAAAGAAGTTCACGAATCCATAAAAATTAAGAGCGAAAAATCCAAAATTCACGAACCTCTTTTACATTACACATATCAGACAATCGCATCTCACATTGAAAAAGTAAATCGCTATTCAAGTTTAGCTGCTGAAGAATTAATTAAGAAGGAAAAATATTATTCAGTATTTTCTGCCGTTATTTTTGGGATTGTAAGATTTATAAAAATGTATTTTATTCAACTTGGATTTCTCGATGGAAGAATTGGATTTATATTGTGTTACAATTCTGCATTTAGCGTTTATTTAAAATATGTAAAAACATGCCAGATAAAGAAATAAGAATCCTACATATTGATAATGAAAAAAGTTGGCGAGGCGGTCAGCAGCAAGCTTTTTATCTTCATCAAGGATTAACTGAAAAGAATATTTTTTCTTTATTTATTTGTAATTCCAATTCTGCGATTCAAAATAGGTTAGAAGAACAAAAACTTCCTGTAAAAATTGTAAATATGCTTGGCGAAATAGATTTAATCGCTGCTTATAAAATTTCAAAAATTTGCAAAATTGAAAAAATCAATATTATTCAAGCTCATTCAGGGCATGCTCTTACAATAGCATTATTAGCAAAACTATTTTACAGAAAAGTAAAACTAATTGGAGTTAGGCGAGTTGATTTTCACATAAAGAAAAATTTCTTTAGCAAGTGGAAATACAATTCTAATCTATTAAATAAAATTATATGCGTTTCTGAGGCAATAAAAAATGTACTAATTAATGATAATATTGCTGGGAGTAAACTTTTAACCATCCATGATGGAATTGATATAAATAGATTTAGTAATTTTCAGTTTTCACCGGATCTTAAAAAATCTTATAATATTCCTCTTGAAAATATTGTTGTTGGAACTGTTGCTGCTTTTGTCGGACACAAAGATTATCCTAATTTAATTAATGCTGCAAAAATTGTTTGTAATAGAATTAATAATGTAACATTTCTTGCACTTGGCGATGGTGAGTTAAAAACTGATATGGAAAACTTAGTTAGTCAATTAAATATTAATCATAAATTTATATTTGCCGGTTTTAAAAATAATGTTGGAGAGCACTTAAAAATATTTAATATTTTTGTAATGAGTTCAAAATTAGAAGGTCTCGGAACTTCAATACTGGATGCACAATCTGTTGGATTACCAATTGTGGCAACAAGTGCCGGAGGAATTCCTGAAATTATCCTAGATAATAAAAATGGAATTTTAGTTGAACCAAAAAATCCGCAAAAACTTGCAGAAGCATTAATTGATTTAATCAATGATAAAAAATAAACAAGAAAGATTGGGTTTTGAAGCAAAGGTTAGTGTAAAGAAATTTTCAATTGAAAATAATATTGAACAAAATATTATTTTATATAATCAATTATTGAACGAAAAATAGTAAATGAAAATTGATCCAAAAATAAAAAACTCTGCTCAAAATATTCTAATAATCCAAACTGCGTTTATAGGTGATGTAATATTAATTACTCCACTAATTGCTGCGGTAAATAAATTATTCCCTAAAGCAAAAATTGATGTTATGGTAATTCCGGAAACTTCTGGAATTCTTGAAAATAACCCCAGAGTAAATAAAATAATTAAGTTTGATAAACGTAAGAACAAGTTTTTCTCCTTTTTGAAAACTTTAAAAACACTTAAAAATAATAAATATGATATTGCTCTTACACCGCATAGTTCCATGACAACTGCATTTTTAATGTTTTTAGCTAAAATTAAAATAAGAGTAGGATTTGCAAGATGGGCAGCACGTAATTTATTGACTCATAAAATTCCTCACTTAAAAAATGTTCATAAAATTGAAAAAAATCTTTATTTAATTTCTCCATTTACGGATGAAAAATTCTCTATTCAAACTGAATTATTCCCGACTACTGAAATGCAAAATAAGGCCGCAGATATAATTTCAACTTTTGATAAATCAGTTATAAAAATTATTGCAATTGCACCGGTTCCAATTGGTTTACAAAAAAATGGCCCAAAGATTATTATGAGAAATTAGTTAATAAATTATCCAATAAAAACTTTGGCATAATATTCATTGGAAGCAAGCAAGAACAGCAATTATGCGAAGATATTAAACCTGAAAAAAACTCAATTAATTTAGCCGGGGGACTTTCTTTGTTAGAATCAGCAGCGGTAATAAAATTATGCAATCTAATGATTTGCAACGATAGCGGTGCCTTACATCTTGCAAACGCAATGCAGACGGATGTTATGGCATTTTTTGGTCCGACTGTAAAAAAAATAGGTTATTATCCATTCAGAGAAAATGATAAAGTTCTAGAGGTTGATTTAGATTGTAGACCTTGCAGCAGTCATGGTACAAACACTTGTCCGCTTGAACATCATAATTGTATGTACTTAATTGAACCAGATTTTGTTGCTTCCGAAGTATTAAGAAAGTTTGAAGTCTAGTTATGGTTTTTTCATATTACATTTATAAATATCCATATAAAATTGCTTGGCACTTAGCGCAACTTTTTAGAAGTAAATCAGTAATATTTTATTGTTCCGATCCTTTAGATTATGAAATGTTTCTTCCTATCAAGAAATATTTGTCTGATGTTACAATTGTTGCGAAGAATAAAAAAACCAAAAACTATCTCAGTGAAAAAGGGATAGCCTTTAAATCAATGCCGGCTTTCCCAAACGCAGTTATTATGGCACGACACGAGCCGTATAAATTTCCAGTAAAAAAGATAATTAAAATTGGTTTTGATCATGGATTATACCAATTTAAAAGATGGACATCGCCAAAAAATTATAATGGTTTTAATGTTTATTTTGTCTCTAGTAAAAGGCAAGTTGAAACTGCAAAATCAATGGGAATAAATTCAACTTTTGCAATTGGATATCCCAAATTGGATAATGCCTTTAACGGTTTTTATAATGAAAAATATTTAAGTGATTTAAAGAAAAAAATAAATATTGATCCAAATAAAAAAACAATTATTTTTACTTCAACTTGGAATGTGGAAGGGCTTTCAGCGCTTCCCAGATGGATTGATGAAGTACATAAATTAACAAATCAATATAATATTTTATTTACTGTTCATACATGGACAGAACAAAAGTATATAGATAAATTACGATCAATTAAAAGTGCTTATTTTATTGAAGAATATGACGCAACGCCATATTTACTAATTGCAGATATTTTTGTGGGTGATTATAGTTCCATTATTGGTGAATTTTGCGCACTTAATAAACCAATTATAACTTTTAAAGTTCTGGAATCCAGCAGAACAATTAAAGAAATCACAGAATTGATAAAAAGCATTTCTATTCAAATTAATAACTTCAATGAATTACCCTCTGCAATCCAAGTATGTCTTGAAAATCCTAATGAAAAGTCTTTTGAAAGAAAAGCAGCAAATGAACTTATGTATTTTAGTTTGGATGGTAAAGCAGGTGAGAGAGCGGGAAATAAAATTAAAGAGTTGCTTCAAAAAAATAAATTAATATTTAATTGAAAAAATGTAATTTATTTTTCGAATGAACTTTTCAGTGGAAAGTAATCTTTGAGGAAATTTTTAATTTTTATAAGATTTTTCTCTGGAGTATTTTCAGTTTGATTAAGACAAAAGGTAAATGGCTTTTCTTCCTTCATTTTACTTAAGTGCTCATCAACATCTTTTTCATGTAAATTAATATATCCAAAAGTAAATTTATTATAATGTGCTGTCAGTTGATGTAATAATTTCTTTTTGGTATCTACAGTCTTAACATATTTTGTTTTGCCAAGTTTTTTAATAATTGCATAATAATTAAAAAGATGAAACATTAAAATGTCATCATTTGTTCTAAAACTATTACTGCTGGTATTTGTGATTTTCTTATTAAAAATATCTTCAAGTTGGGCAAGCACAGATTTTAGTAATGGCTTTATGCCATGTCGAATATTTGAGTAAACCGATTTATTAAATTTTTCTTTAATTAATTTCCGTGTATTAACAATAGCATATTGGTGATTATTCCTTTTATTTTCTGGCCTTAAGGAAATATCAAATGCTTTTCTATTTGGAATTGGTATTATTTCCGAAACAAAAATTCTTGGTAATCCATTTTTGTAAAAAAATATTCAGGTGTGCAAAATTTCCGAGAAACATATCATCATTAAAATAAATAAAATGTTCTTGCAAATTTTTAATATGGTGAATTTGTGATTCAATTCCACGTGCGCTGAATGTTGGTAGTTTTTTTTTATCAGAAAAAATTTCTGAGTGATCAACAATATTAATTTTTGGGTGAGAAGTATCTAACCAACCTGGAATTTGATTATCTGTAACAATAAAAATATTATTTACCCAAGGAGCAAATTTTTCAACAGATCTTAGTGAGTATTTAAGTTCATCATTATCCATGAAGCGGAAATCAAAATTAGAATCGGGTAAAATATTTCCAACTTCTTTTGCTCTTTTTAATTTACGGTTTCTCCAATCAGGATCGGAACCATCTACCCAGGTATAAACAATATCAATTTTCATTTATTCCATATTAATTAGATTTGAAAAATCTTAGTGAAATATAATAAAATGAATAGTAAGGATTTTTCTTCTTAATTTTAATTATCAAAATTAATATTTTACTTAAAAATTTGATGTCTTTATTTACCTAAATTTATTCAATTTGGTTACATTTTTCTGATTGCTTATCTTTGGGAAATAATAAAAAAATATGATCATTCTCAACTAAAAAGATACTTTCTTGCATACTTATAAAAGAATATTAAAATATTTCACATCATTTTGGAAGCCTCTTATACTTGCAATTATTTTTACATTTTTGTTCTCAATACTAAATGGTGCTTCAGTTTATTTATCAATTCCTCTGCTTGATACTTTATTTCAGCAAGAAGAGACAGCAAGTAATAGTGCACTTATAAAAAAAGATAATACTCAAAGTTGGCTGCCGGATTTTGTTACCGAAACTGTAAAATCTGTTTCCAATACATTCCATGAATTTATTTTTACAGGCGAAACAGAGGAGATATTAATAAGAATTTCTGTTTTAATTTTATTGGCATTTTTGGGTAAAGCAGTTTTTGGATATTTACAAGATTATTATTTATCATATGTTCAACAAGGGGTTATTAAAAAGATTAGAGACGATGCTTATGCTCATCTGCATAAACTTCCAATGAGTTATTTTAAAAATGAAAGAACTGGCGATTTAATCTCACGAATAACAAATGATGTTAATCTTGTTCAAAATAGTTTTTCAGTTGTGTTTGCAAGTATTTTTAGAGAACCAGTATCACTTCTTGTCTTTATGATTATTGCAATTTCAATTAGTTGGAAATTGTTTTTGGTCAGTTTGGTTGTTGTGCCTTTTTCTGGTGGTTTAATTGGCTGGATTGGAATTAAACTTAGAACCCAAACAACAATGCTCCAGCAGCAAATGGGTGATATTACTGCTGTGCTTCAGGAATCTATTAGTGGGGTAAAAATTGTAAAAGCCTTTGGAATGGAGAATTATGAGAACAATAAGTTTATAGGATTTACAGCAAAGTACTTTAAAACAACTTTGAAAAAAATAAGAACGCAGAATATTGCCTCTCCAACTACTGAATTTATTTCAGTTATTGTTGGTGTTGTTATAATCTATTATGGAGGAATTTTAGTACTTGTTGATCAATCCATGAAAGCAAGTGAGTTTCTTGGATTTCTATTCGCAGTTTTTCAAATGATTCCACCTCTAAAAACGCTCGCAACAGTTAATAATAAAGTCCAGGAATCAATTGCTGCCGGTGATAGAGTTTTTGAATTGATAGATACAGTCCCAACGATTAAAAACGTTGAAAACCCTATAAATATTGACTCATTTAATGATAAGATTGAATTTAGAAATGTTAAATTTAAATATGATGATTCCAATGAAGATGTGCTGGAAGATATTTCCGTTACTGCAAAAAAGGGAGAAATAATAGCTCTTGTTGGAGGAAGCGGAGCTGGGAAAACAACCTTTGTTGATTTAATTCCACGTTTTTTTGATCCTACTGGGGGGAATATTTTTATTGACGGTCACAATACTAAAGATGTATCAATTGAAAGTTTAAGAAAACTAATGGGAATTGTAACCCAAGAAACAGTTTTATTTAATGAATCTGTAAAAAGAAATATTGCATATGGATTGGAAGACTGTTCCATAGATAAAGTAATAGAGGTTGCTAAAATTGCAAACGCTCATAATTTTATTCAAGAAATGCCAAATGGATATGAGACTATGATTGGGGAGCATGGAACAAAACTTTCCGGCGGACAAAGACAAAGACTTTCAATCGCACGTGCATTGTTAAAAAATCCACCTATAATGATTTTTGATGAGGCAACATCAGCTCTTGATAATGAATCTGAAATGCTTGTACAAGAGGCTATTGAAAGGCTTATGACGGATAGAACGACATTTGTAATCGCTCATAGATTAAGTACAATTAGAAATGCTAATGTTATATTAGTTTTAGATAAAGGAAAAATTGTTCAAAAGGGTAGACACGAAGAACTATTGAATGATGAAAATGGTTTATATAAAAAATTATATGAGCTGCAATTTAGATCACTTGAATAATATCAATAAATAATAGATGATAAAATGATTGTAGGAATAACACCTAACTATCAAAAAAAAGAAATCTTTCCGTTCTTGAAAAATTTATTAACTAAGTTACAAAAGGCTGGGATAAGTTTTGTACTTAGTAACTCAGTTCTAAAGTTGGAAAAAAAATCTAAATTAGACTGGAATAATTTTAAATTATTTAGTGAAGAGGAACTAGCAAAAAATTGCGATGTTATTATTTCAATTGGTGGTGATGGAACTTTACTTCATACTGCGTATCACTCAAGAAAATCGGGCACACCATTAATTGGAGTAAATTTTGGAAAACTTGGTTTCTTAACAGAATATGATACCGAAAAAATTGATGATTTAATTTCCTACTTACAAAAAGACAACTTAATAATTGAAAAAAGAAATACACTTCAGGGGAAATGTTTATCTGAGAAGGCTGAAAGTTTATACGCAATAAATGATATTGTTGTGGATAGGGGCAAGTATCCTAAAATGATTGAAATTACAATTGAAATTGATAATGAATATGTAAGTACATTTTCTGCAGATGGAATTATAATTGCAACTCCAACCGGCTCAACGGGTTATTCACTTTCAACTGGTGGACCAATTGTTAATCCTCAGACCAAATCAATTACGTTAAGTCCAATTTCTCCCCATACCTTAACAATGCGCCCTTTAGTAGTTTCTAGCGATCAGAAAGTTGTTATAAAAGCATTCTCCCCGCACGAAGATGTTGAAATAATTTGTGATGGTGAGAGAGTAAGTTATCTTAAACCAACTGCTATTATTGAAATTACAAAAAGTAAATATGATTTAAATTTAGTACACAATACTCAAACACATTATTTTGAAATACTAAGAAAAAAAATTATATTGGGGAATTGACATTAGAAAATTTCAGAACGGCAGGGAATTATAAATGAAATTTATATTTATTATACTTTTTTCAAGTTTGGCAATATTTTCTCAAGAATGTAAATTAGTTGAAGATATAAAAAACAGCAGACCGATTCTTCTTGGAATATCTACAGTTGAAGCTTACCAAGACAGTAATTTTTCTTGGTGGTTTAATTATTCATATGACAAGTATAATGTAGATACAAATTTAGTAAGTGAACACAAAGCTAATGTTATTGATAAAAAATCACAATTGTGCTTGGTAACTTGGTGCAGCGATAGCCAAAGGAAGTTCCACGATTTATTAAAATACTTGATTTTATTGGCTTTCCCAAAGATAGTTTGGAATTAATTAATGTCGATAGAAATAAAGAAGGTTTAGAAAACGAAGTTAATGGATTAGATATTGAATTAGTTCCAACGATAATTGTTTATGATAAAGGTGAAGAAATTGGAAGAATTATAGAATCGCCAATGGAAACATTAGAAGAAGATTTAGTTGAAATAGTAAAATAAAATTTTATCCAATTGTTGCGTACTTTAAATTTCTCTGAATAATAATTATTAAGTTTTTTCTTTATCATTAAATTTTCAGGTTTATTTAATTTTTTATCGTTCTCAACAATATTAAATGCATCCTCTTTTTGCTTGTATTAATATCTCTTGATCAGCAATCAAATCAGCAAATTGCAGCTTTGGAAAACCGCTTTGCATTTTCCCAAAAATATCTCCCGGTCCTCTTAATTTTAAGTCCACTTCAGATAAATCAAATCCGCTTAAATATTTTACCATTGCGTTCAATCTAATTTTAGATTTATGAAATTCAATTTGAGCGTTTGACAAATAATCAAAATTAAAATTAAAGGTTTTTTGTTTTTGCTGCTAAATCATTTTTAGTTACTAAAATACAATAAGCTTGTTCGCTTCCTCTACCAACTCTTCCTCGCAATTGATGAAGCTGTGAAAGTCCAAATCGTTCAGCATCATTTATTACAATTATATTTGCGGAGGGAATGTCTATCCCAACTTCAATAACCGTTGTGGAGATCAACACATCAAATTCTTTATTTTTAAATCGCTGCATGGTTTCATCTTTATCTTTCCAATTCATTCTTCCGTGTAAAAGCCCTAATTTCATTGACTTTAAATCGGTATTACGTAGTTTCTCAAAATATTCTTCTGCAGCTTTTAAATCCATTTTTTCAGATTCTTCAACAAGCGGGAATACAATATAAGTTTGGTATCCAAGTTTATTCTTATCAATTATAAATTTATAAATTTCTGTAAGACTGTTTTCGCCACGTAAAACTGTTTTAATCGGCATTCTGTTTTTTGGCATTTCTTTGATTAGTGATAAATCCAAATCTCCGTAAACGGTCATCGTCAATGTTCTTGGAATTGGAGTCGCGGTCATTATTAAGACATCTGGAGTTAAGCCTTTATTAATAATTTTACTTCTGTGGGCAACCCCAAACCTATGTTGTTCATCAATTACAACCAGACCAACGTTTGCGAACTCAACATTTTCTTCAATTAATGCATGAGTTCCAATTATAATATTACAGCTGCCATTTTTAATTGACTCAAAAATATTAATTCTTTCACTTTTTTTTGTGCCGCCAATTAACATCTCAATATTCAAGTTAAAATTCTTAAGCATTTTGGTTATTGATATAAAATGTTGCTGAGCAAGAATTTCAGTCGGCGCCATTATTATTGCTTGGTATCCATTACTTACAGCGATTAACATGCTTATTAAAGCTACTATTGTTTTCCCGCTTCCAACATCGCCTTGTAAAAGTCTGTTCATTGGTTTTTGACTAATCATATCATTTTTAATTTCACTTAAAACATTTAGCTGGTCGTGGGTTAAATCAAAATCCAAGCTATCCAGAAATCTCTTAATTATATCTGCATGAATGGAAAATTTAATTCCTTTTGAAACTGAAAGATATTTGTACTTTCTTAATGCAACTAAAGTCTCAATAAAAAACAATTCTTCGTATTTAAATCTATTCTTTGCGAGTTCAAGTGTTTCCATATTTTCAGGAAAATGAATGTTTCTTACGGCAGATTTAATTTCTAGTAGATTATTTGAAGTAACAATATTTTGTGGTAGTGTTTCAACAATTAAATCCGAATAATCTTCCAGTGCATGTTTAATCATTTTCCTTAATCCAATATCACCAATATTTTTACTTTTAAGCTCTTTTGGGATTGAATAGAAGGGGATTACTTTCCCGGTGTTTATAAAATCATTAGTTTCGTCAATAGAAAATTTATCGAAATCAGGATGCGTAAATTGTAAATTGCCAAATTTGGTCAATACAGGCTTCGCTGAAATAGCATAGTATTCATCAACTTTAAAATAAGTTTTAAAATATTTTATTCCCTTAAACCAAACACATTCAAAAATTCCGTTACTATCATCTTTAAAAATCACTTTAAATATTTGCTTTTTCCCGTAATTAATAGATTCTGAATCTACAACTTTTCCAACAATTGTAACTTCGCCTTCATAACCGTTAACAACGTGCTGCATTACTTTTACAGTGCTTAATATTTTAGATCTGTCTAAGTATTTGGAAGGGAAATAAAATAATAAGTTTTCAATTGTTTTTATTCCAAGCTGATTAAACGATTCTGCTCTTTTAGGACCAACACCGCTTAAAAATTGAATTGAATCTGTAATTGATTTGGATTGCATATTTTAAAAATATTGTTTGGTAGGAAAGATAAAAAATTATTGAGGAATATTTTTAGATTAATGTTCTGATTTCATATCTCTAGCCATAAGTTCATAGGTTACTTTGGCTGGGTCTTTGTCTAAAAATAAAGCTCCATATACCGAGTCAACAATCGGAGTTTCTACATCATGCTTTCTGGCAAGCTCATATGTTGATTGACATGTTGCTACCCCTTCTGCAACCATTTGCATAGATTTTAAAATGGTCTTTAATTTTTTGCCAGCTCCAATTTGTTCGCCAACGTATCTATTTCTGCTATGTTTGCTCATACAAGTTACAATCAAATCACCCACGCCAGAAAGTCCGGCAAAGGTTTCTGGTCGCGCACCCATTTCAATTCCTATTCTGGTAATTTCAGCAATTCCACGGGTCATAATAGCAGCCTTTGTATTATCACCAAATTTAGCCCCATCAACCATTCCAGCACCAATAGCAATAACATTTTTTACTGCTCCACCTAACTCAACACCAATTATATCGGTTGAGTGATAGACTCTAAAATAAGAGGTGCTAAATGCGGCCTGAATTTGCATTGCAGTTTCTAAATCAGATGATGCTGAAACTACTGCAGTTGGAATTTTTCTTGCAACTTCTTCAGCATGGCTTGGTCCTGATAGTACTCCAATATTTTTATTTAAAATATTCGGAATTTCATCTTTAATAATTTGCGAAACTGTAAAAAGTGTTTCTTTTTCAATACCTTTTGCAACGCTTACAAAAGTTGTATCATCAAAATTAAATTTTTTAATATTTGCTAAGACTCCCCTAATAAATTGAGAAGGAACAGCGAGCACTATCATATGCTGGTCTAAACAAGCTTCTTTCAAAGAATTTGTAATTAAAATTTCTTTTGGAATTTTAATTTTTGGTAGGTAGATTTTATTTTCTCTGGTTTTGATGATGCTTCTAGCAAAAGCTTTTTTGTATTCCCAAAGAGTAACGTTGTGACCGTTTGAGTGAAGTATAATTGAGAGAGCTGTTCCCCAACTTCCCGCACCTAATACTGAAATTCGCATTAATTATTTATTCTTTTTTTTAGATAATGATATTTTATTTTCATTTCCATTGATAAGCCTTTCTACATTTGCTCTATGAGTGTAGATAACCAACAAAGCAAGAGCAATTACAAAAGGCAATATATTATGGTAGCTAGGAATATCAACTCCAAAAATATTTTCTCTAATAATCATTATTAATGGAACTGATACTGCAGCTGAAATTGAGGCAAGAGAAATATATTTTGAGAAATAAACTACAATAAAAAATACTCCAAGAGCTAAAAGCATATCTAAAGTTACAATAGAAATAAAAACACCAAGACCTGTAGCAATACCTTTACCACCTTTGAAGCCAGCAAAGATTGTCCAAATATGACCGATTACCGCAGAAATCCCTGCTATAATTTGAATTAATGTAAAATCATCAAAAGGAGTTGTGTTTGGAAAGGGAAAGCTTCCAAAATATAATCGGGAAATAAAAACGACTGCAACAACACCTTTCATTGCGTCTAAAAGAATAGTAAGAATTCCATATTTTTTACCAAGTACTCTTGTAACATTTGTGCCGCCGGCATTTCCACTGCCAAAATTGCGTACATCAACGCCTTTAACTAATTTAGTTAAAATTATGCTGATTGGAATTGAGCCAACCAAATAAGAAAGTACGATAATAAAAAGAAGATTAGCCATATTTTTCCTAATGATTTAATTCAAGTTATTGAATTAATAATTGATTTTCAATGATAAAAATTTTTAGATACTTGAGGATGTTTTTATCAATAATTTTTCTAAAAATATTAAATCCTTTTTTTCTGTTACCTTGAAATTTATAAATTCACCTTCAACAATTTTGACTTCGTAACCAGCATTTTTAACTAACATCGATTCATCTGTTGCTGTATAATTTTCCCTTTCAGCTTTTTTAAAGGAATCAAGCAAAATTTCATATCTGAATATTTGAGGAGTTTGGGCATAATAAATCATACTTCTCTCTAGATATGATTCCACATTTATTTCACCTTTAATTAAGGTGTCTCTAGCTTTTAAATCAATTACAACATTATCGTATTTATATGCTCTTTTTATAGCAATTTCTAATAAATTATTAGATAAGAGCGGTCGTGCTGCATCGTGAACTATGATATAATCATTAGTATCAAACTTTTTTGCGGTAATTCCATTATAAACTGAATTTTGTCTTTCTTTCCCGCCCCTTACTATTTTACTAATTTTGCTAATATTATACTTTTCTTTTAAATTATTCAGAAGTAAAAAATATTTTTCATCAGCTGGAATAATTATTTCATCAATCAAATCACAATTTTGAAAAACTTCTAAAGTATAAACAATAAGTTCTTTCCCCAAAACCTTTAAATATTGCTTTGGAATTGGGGAATTAAATCTAGAACCAGAACCAGCTGAGGGTATTACTGCAATATTACTCATTTAAATAATTAGCATTGCATCACCGTAACTTAAGAATCTATATTTCTCTTTTAATGCTTTACGATAATGTTTCATAACTTCATCATAACCGCCAAAAGCCGCTGTTAGCATTAATAATGTAGATTCAGGCTGGTGAAAGTTTGTAATTAATTTTTTAGTAATCTTGAATTCATAAGGAGGAAAAATAAATTTATCCGTCCACCCATAATTTGGTTTAACAAAACCTTCAGCTGTAACACTACTTTCTAAAGCTCTGGTTGCACTTGTACCCGTAACAAAAATATTCTTTTTGGCTTTTAGTGCTTCGTTTACTACATCAGCAGTTTCTTGAGGGATATCAAAAAATTCAGAATCCATTTTATGTTTTGTTAAATCTTCAACTTCAACAGGTCTAAAAGTTCCTAATCCTATGTGGAGTGTTACGTGAACAATTTTAACGCCTTTTTTCTTTATTTTTTTTATCAAATCACTGGTAAAATGCAATGCAGCTGTTGGAGCTGCAACTGATCCGTCTCTTTCCGCAAATAAAGTTTGATAATCTTCGCGATCAGATTTTTCTGTAGCTCGTTTAATATATGGGGGAAGTGGAGTTTGACCAATTTTTTCAATGGCTTTATATATATCATCTCCGCTGTAATTAATTCGTACAGTTCTTCCACGCGATGTTGTATTATCAATTACTTCACACCATAGATCATCATTGAAATAAATTCGGTTTCCAATTCTTACTTTTCTTGCAGGGTCAACAATTACATCCCAAATATTTTCTTCTTTGTTTAGTTCTCTCAAGACAAAAACTTCAATTTTTGCATTGGTTCTTTCTTTATGTCCAAACAATCTAGCTTGCATTACCTTAGTGTTATTAACAACAAGTACATCACCCTTAGACATATAATCAACAATATCAGTAAATTTTTTATGATCTGCGTTTCCAGAACCTCTTTCAAATACCATCATTTTTGCAGAGTCTCTTGGTTTAACTGGATGCTTTGCAATCGCAGTTTTTGGTAAAACATATTTAAATTCAGATAATTTCATTTATTCTCCTGTTATCAAAATGTTATTGGCTTTTTAATTCCATTTTAAGTTTGTTATACAATTTGAAACTACTATTTAGTTCCTTTAAGGAATCTACCAATATATAAAAACCAGGCTTACAATAAATAAACCTGGTTTTTGCAAAAATAAGACTTTACAACTATTTTCTTAAGGCTGCTCTTGCTGCAGCTAATCTTGCTATTGGAACTCTAAATGGTGAACAGCTAACATAGTTCAATCCAGTTCTGTGGAAAAACTCAACAGATACAGGTTCGCCGCCATGTTCTCCGCAAATACCAACTTTTAACTTTGGATTTACTTTTCTACCTTTTTGGGTCCCTATTTCAACTAATTGCCCAACTCCATTTTGATCAATGCTTTCAAAAGGATCTCTTGGTAAAATATCTCGTTCAACATAAAGAGGTAAGAATTTACCGGCATCATCACGAGATAAACCAAACGTTGTTTGAGTTAAATCATTTGTTCCAAAACTGAAGAATTCTGCAACTCCAGCAATTTCATCAGCGGTTAAAGCAGCTCTTGGTAATTCTATCATTGTTCCAACTAAGTAGTCAACTTTTTTACCTTTGGCTTTAAAAACTTCTTTTGCCACTCTTCTTACAATGCCTTCTTGCAATTTTAGTTCTTCAATAGTTGCTACTAAAGGAATCATTATTTCTGGTTTAACTTTAATTCCTTTTTTAGCAACATCAACTGCAGCTTCAAAAATTGCTTGTGCTTGCATTTCTGTTATTTCAGGGTAAGTTATTCCAAGTCTGCATCCTCTAAATCCAAGCATAGGATTAAACTCAGCTAAGGATTCCATTTTAGCTTTCAATTTTGCCACAGTAATGTTTAATGCTTTAGCTACTTCTTTTTGTTCTTTATCTTCATGAGGTAAAAATTCATGTAAAGGAGGATCCAAAGTTCTGATAGTCACTGGTCTTCCTTTCATCACTTCAAAAATTTCTGCGAAATCTTTTCTTTGAAGAGGTAATAATTTTTTAAGAGCTTTTCTTCTTCCTTCTTCATTATCAGAAAGAATCATTTCTCTTACGGCAAGAATTCTATCTCCGCCAAAGAACATATGCTCGGTTCTGCATAAGCCAATTCCTTCAGCACCAAATGCAATAGCATTTGCTGATTGATCAGGCTGATCAGCATTTGTTCTTACCCCAAGAGTTCTTGTTGAATCAGCCCAGCTCATCAAATCTTTGTAAGTTTTGTAAACATTAGATTTTTTAGCATCTAATTCTTTTGTAATAAGTACTTGGACAACTTCAGAAGGTTTGGTTTGAATTTCACCTTGAATAACTTCACCAGTTGAGCCATCAATAGAAATGTACTCGCCTTCCTTTACAACAATATCTTTATCGGCAACTTTTAGAGTTCCTTTTTTGTAATCAATTATCAAAGCTCCACATCCGGCAACGCAAACTTTTCCCATTTGTCTAGCAACCAAAGCTGCGTGGGAAGTCATTCCACCTTTTGCTGTAAGAATACCTTCACTAGCATTCATTCCTTTAATGTCTTCGGGTGAAGTTTCAATTCTAACTAAAATTACTTTATCGCCTTTCTTTGCCATAATTTCTGCATCTTGAGCAGAGAAAGCAACTTTACCAGCTGCCGCGCCAGGTCCAGCATTCAATCCTTTTGCAAGAAGTTTACCTGAGTTGATTGCTTTTGCTTTTTGAGCAGTATCAAAAATAGGTCTTAATAATTGATTTAATTGTTCTGGGTCAATTCTAAGCAAAGCTTCATTTTTAGAAATTAATTTTTCTCTTACCATGTCCACTGCAATTTGAATTGCAGCAAAGCCAGTTCTTTTTCCAACCCTGGCTTGCAACATCCATAATTTACCTTGCTGAATGGTAAACTCAACATCCATCATATCTTTATAATGTTTCTCAAGTTTTTTGCGTATGTCATCTAACTCTTTATAAATTTTTGGATTGTCTTTTTTCAATTCTGAAATTTGATGCGGAGTTCTTACACCGGCAACAACATCCTCGCCTTGAGCATTAAATAAATACTCTCCATAAAAAAGGTTTTTGCCTGAAGCAGGATCACGAGTAAATGCAACTCCTGTTCCTGAGTCTTCACCCATATTTCCAAAAACCATAGATTGAACGTTAACGGCAGTTCCCCAACTTGCGGGAATGTTGTTCATTCTTCTGTAAACATTGGCTCTTTCGTTCATCCAAGAGCTAAACACTGCACCAATTGCTCCCCAAAGCTGAACTTTAGGATCACTTGGAAAATCGTGACCGGTTTGTTTTTTAATTTCTTTTTTATACTCTGCAACTAATTCTTTTAAGTGTTCTGCAGTTAATTCAGTATCTTTTTCAATTTTATTTTGTTTTTTCTTTCTTTCAAGAATTACTTCAAAAGGATCAAGATCATGTTTGCCTTCCGGTTGTAAACCAAGAACTACATCTCCATACATTTGAACAAATCTTCTATATGAATCATAAGCAAATCTTGGATTGTTGGTTCTTTTGCTTAATCCTTCAACAGTTACATCATTTAAACCTAGGTTAAGAATTGTATCCATCATTCCAGGCATAGAAGCCCTAGCTCCGCTTCTTATTGAAAGCAGAAGAGGATTTTTCTTATCGCCAAATTTTGCACCCATTACTTTTTCAATTTTTGCAATTGAATCAATAACTTGTTTCTCTAATTCTTTTGGGTATTTCTTTTTGTTATCGTAATAATATGTACAAACATCGGTTGTTATTGTAAATCCGGCTGGAACCGGTAGACCAATGTTTACCATTTCTGCAAGGTTAGCACCTTTGCCACCTAGTAGATTTTTCATTTCTGCTTTTCCTTCGGCTTTTTTTCCGCCAAAGAAATAAACATATTTTGCGTTTTTCTTTTTTGCCATTGTTTTCCCTCTAAGCAATTATGATTATTGGATTATTTAGTTTAATATTTTTGCATCTATTTCTTCAAAAAACTTTTTATCATCTTCAATCTGCAATTCTATTTTTAGAAAATATATATCAATATCATCCAGTTCCTTACGGAATTGCATTAGCTTTACAGCATCTTTCTGAGTTGTTAAAACTGAATAAGAATTAGTGCTATAAAATTTTTTACGAATTTCTTCAACTTCCTTAATGGTATAATTTTTATGGTCATTAAAAATAATTTTGTTTTTGATGTTAATGTTATTTTCTTCCAGAACTCTTAAAAAAGAAAATGGTTTTGCAATTCCACATACTACAAGACTATGTTGTCCCTCAAAATCTTTAGTTGTATATTTTTTATTATCCTTAACATCATAAATGCCTTCAACACTATAATAGCTATAGTACAAAGACTTTTCTAAGAAGTAATGTTTTAACTTTGATGGCAAAGTAATTTTTGGAGAAAATTTTCTATTTATCACAATTAGATCAGCACGTTTAGTTGATTCAAACGGCTCACGCATTGAGCCTAACGGTAATAGGTTTTGATCAATACTATTTACATTGCTTAAAAATTTCTGATCGATAATTAGAATATTTAAATCTCTCCAAATCCATCTATGTTGAAACGCATCATCAAGAACTATAGTATCAAGTTCAACATCATTTAAAAAATTTTGTGCGCCAATAACTCTTTTTTCAGAAACCGCAGCTGGAACCTTACATTCAGCAGAAACGAGTAAAATTTCATCCCCGGATTTACTTACATCTATTAAAGGAGAATCACCTTTAGAGACTAAATGATATCCTTTGCTGTTTCTCCCATAACCGCGACTTAAAACGCCAACTCTATTCTTCTTACTCTTTAAATACTTTGTAAGCATAATAACAAAAGGTGTTTTACCAGATCCACCAACAGTTAAATTACCAACCGAAACAACTTTGGCATTTACCTTGGTCTGTTTAAAAGTGTTTTTATAAAAAAAAGAATTTCTCAAATTGATTATAAATTTATAAAGAATTGTTAACGGAGAAAGTATAATTCTTATAAACTTTAACACAATTTCTCCGTTTCACTTTCTAAATTGATCAATTTCCCTTCAATGTAATTTATCATTTTGCCTGTTTCTTCAAATGATAAATCCTCTTCAACAAAATATGGTTCTGAGTATATAACTTTGACTTTGCTAAAGAACCACGGGATTTCAAATTTATCCCAACTTTTTAATTTTGTTTTTTTATTGTAACAAACTCCAATTAACACGATTGGAATTTGATTTTTTTTTGCAACGACAATAACGCCAGCTTTCATTTTATTTATTGGTCCGCGAGGTCCATCTGGAGTAATTAAAATATTTTTTCCTTTTTCAGCTTCAGAAATTAATTCTTCTAAAACCTCTTTGCCTCCTTTACTGCTGCTTCCTCGTTTAACATCATATTTCCAACTGGTTAAAATATCAGCTAAAATATTTCCGTCTTTACTTCCGCTAATAATTGTTGCAGAATTTGTTTCTCTAAATAAAAACCATGGAACTAACATTTTGCCGTGCCAAAAAGCTAAAACAAAATTTTGATTATTTTTCTCCAAGTCAATAATCGTCTGTTTGTTTTCTTCTTGGACTATTAAAGTATTGCATAAAACTTTAATTAATATTCCAGAAAAATGTTTGCCTAAAAAATTTAAAAACTTTTTTTTAAGCGATTTAAATTGCATTTAATTCCGCATAAATAATTTCTGCTGCTTTTTTATTTGGGTTTCCTTCAGTTTTAAGTTTTCGTTTAATTTCACTCAAATCATTTTTCAATTTTTCTGTTTTTTTCTGATCACCCAAAATATTTTTTGCTTCTTTGTAAATATTATTAGCTGTTACCTCATTTTGAATTAACTCTTTAACAATAGTTTTTTCTGCAACAATATTGGCTAAAGCAATATTCTTAATTTTTATTTAGTGACTTACCAATTAAGTAAGTTAAAAAACTTGTCTTATAAACAACTAAAAAAGGAGTTCCAATAATCGCAGTTTCCAATGTTGAAGTACCTGATTTAACTATTGCAAACTTGGCGTTTTTTAATAAACTATAAGTATCTCCTTTAATAACCTTGTAATTACTAGAGTTTGAAAAACTGCGAATGTATTCTTCTTCAATATTATCAGCACCTGCAATAACTATTTGTAAATTAAATTCATTCGCAATTTTTTCTGCACCATCAATTACATCTTTAAAAATCTCACTTATTTCTTGCTTTCTGCTTCCCGGAAGTAAAACCAAAATATCTTTTTTCTTCATCTAAATTATATTTTTCAACTAATTCTTTTTTTGATAAAAAATCATAGGTCTCAATTTTATTTACCAACGGATGTCCGACAAAATCTGAATGAACATTATTACTTGTATAAAGTTCTTTCTCAAAAGGAAGAAGACAATCATTCTATTAATAATTTTTTTTTTTTTTTTATTCTACCTTTTCCCCAAGCCCAAATTTGAGGTGAGATATAATAGATATTTTTTACCCCAAGTTTATAAAACGATTTTGCAATGCTTAAATTAAATCCGGGATAATCAATAAGCACAACTGTTTTTATTCCTTCTATCTGAACATGATTGATTAAATTTGCTTTCACTTTTTTTATAAATGGTAAATGTTTTATAACTTCAACAAATCCTAAGAACGACATTTCACTTATATGATAAATTTTCTTCAGTCCGCTTTTGATCATTTTATCTCCGCCAATTCCCGAAATTTCTAATTGCGGATCAATTTTCAATAATTCATCAATTAAAGCTGCACCGTGTAAATCGCCAGAAGCTTCGCCGGCTATAATCATTATTTTTTTATTCACGTTAAATAAAAATATATTGCAAAATAATTATGAGAGAAGTAACAACAATTGCTTGTAAAGTTCTTCTTTCAGATTTTAATCCGGCTTTCAATTTAAGCGGCTGATTTATTGCTTCATTTGATTTATATGCTGAAATTCTTGGGAATAATTTTGGCACAGCTGCTTTATATTCTTCATATTTTTTGCCAAAAGTTTTAGTTAAAAAATCTTCTTCTTCAGCAATTATAAGATGATATTGAAAAATAAAAAATATCAATGCGAATATTTGAAGGTAAGGGAAAAGTGCCATGGACATTATTCCAACGCCAAAATAGATTAAAATATTTCCAAGATAAAGTGGATTTCTAAGATGAGCAAATGCCCCCGAAACAATTAACTCTCTTGCTCCAACTCCCGATGTGGTTCGAGTTGCACTGCCGGCATAAACGACTCCCCAATATCGAAAAAGCTCACCAATAATTACAATTGCTAAACCAAGCAAAATACTATTTAATGTTGCTTGTTGAAAAATTACCATAATGATTAAAAAGGGAATAGGCGTATAACTTCTATTCTTAAAAAGTATTTTTCTTAATTTCTCAGTAAACGTCATTTGATTTTTACCCTTGCATATAAGCATCTCTTCTTTTTAAGGAAGCTTGATGCCTTTTCTTTATTTTTTTTTTATTGGCTAATTGGACAACAATTTTTTTAACATCTTCAAAATCCTTAAACTGAAAATACGGCAAACCATTTTGCTCGGAGTATTTTATAAAAGATTTTTTTGCAAAAATATAGTCAGAATGTTCAGCTGCACATTTATCAGAATAACCATCGCCAATGTAAATTGTAATATCCTCATCACTTGAAGAATTTAGAATATGATTTCTTTTGCAGTTGGCACAATCTTTACATTCTTCATCAGTATAGGGAAACGTGGGGATAAGATTTTTATTTTCATCAAAAGTAAGTTTGTTTGAAAATAATGGAACATGATCAAAATTAAATTTCTTTGCAATTTTATCAATATAATAATCTAAACCATCACTTAAAATAGTCACCGGAAAATCATTTTCATCGCAATACTGAAGGAAGTCGATAAAATAGGGATCAATTTCCATTGTATCTAAAAATTTATCAAATTTAGTATCGTCAAAATTCTTAACTGTTTTGCAAAGTTCGCGCCAAACTGTTTTAGAATTAATTTTACCCGCAACCCATTCATCAATAATTTCTTGACTCTTAATCGGATCACCAAATTCTAAAAACATATGTTCACCAATATCACGCTTGGTTATTGTTCCATCAAAATCTATGTATATTTTAAAATTTCTAGGTTCGTTATTTTTCATCAAGCACTTACTTTTATGTCTTCGTTAAACTGCACGCCAACCAATTTAGAAATGCCTTCTTCTTGAATTGTAACGCCGTACATATTCTCTGCTGCTTCCATGGTTCTTTTGTTGTGAGTAACAATTATAAACTGAGTGTTTCCGCTGAAATCCTTTAATAATTTTGTAAATCTATCAATATTTGCATCATCAAGCGGCGCATCAACTTCATCCATAATACAGAATGGACTTGGTTTTACCAAATAAATTGCAAACAATAAGGCAGTAGCGGTTAATGTTTTTTCACCTCCGGATAAAAGCTCAATCCCAGTTGGGCGCTTACCTTTTGGCTTAGCAATAATTTCTATTTTTGCTTCGAGAGGATCAACACCTTCTTCCAACAATAAATCAGCTTCATCTCCGGGATTAAAAACTGATTGAAAAATAGTTTTGAAGTTGGATCTAATTTGTTCAAATGTTTCTAAGAATACTTTTTGCGCAGATTCATTGATTTCTTTAATTGTGGAAATTAAATCTTTTTCAGAATTTATTAAATCAGTTCTTTGTTGTTCCAAAAATTGCAGACGTTCATTTTCCTCCTCATACTCAGAATATGCAAGAAGATTAATTGGACCGAGATTTTTAAGTTTTTCTTTTAATGAATGAACATCTTCGGAAACAGTTTTAAAGCTGAAAGTTTCTATATCATCAAACTCTTTTTTCTCTAATTGAACGCTGTATTCATCTCTAATATGATTTACTAAATTTTCAAAACGAATAGAAATTTCATTTTGCTTAATTTGAATTTGATGAATCCTATCTGATATGTTTTGCCGTTCATTTCTAACATTGTTTAATTTATGTTCAAGTTCAGAAGATTCATTTTTTTTACTTTTAAGTTCTTCTTCAATTTTGATAAGGCTTTCTGAGCCGACGGTTTTTTCAGCGTTAATTTCATCATGCTCAATTTGGGTATCTTCCACTAAAGAATTAATAGTATTTATTTCTTGCTCAGAGTTATGAATTTCTTTGTGAAGTTTTTCAATTGAGTTTGAAAGTGATTCTTTTGATTCTTTTGCTTTGTTAAGTAAGCTTGTTGTGTTTTGAATTTCACCCTTAATTCTTTCTAATTCAATTTGAGCATTGTTATGGTTAGATTGAAACTCAGAGAAACCTTGTTCTTGTTCTTTTAGGTAATTTTCAAAATTGTTGAGCTCATCTTTGAGATTATTTATTGAGGAACTTTTCCCTTCAAGCTGCAAAGTGAAGTTTGATAACTCATTCTCGGTAATGCTTAATTCAGTAATATTTTCTTGAATTTCATTTTGAATACGTTCAATATCGTTTGCCGATTTTGTTTTTTCGTATTCAAATTGTGAAATTTGTTTTTCAATATTGTTAATCTCATTAACTAATATTTTACCTTGATCAGAAATAACTTTTAAATTTATTTTTGAAGCAGTCTCTTCTTTTTCGTCAATCAATCGGCGCAGTTTTATTAAGTTATTTTCAAGTTTTGGGTATTCACTTTTTAAATCGTCTAGAAGTTTTCTTCTTCCAAAAAGTGAATCCTCTAAGTTCACAGATGAACCGGCTTCAACAACTCCTTTATTGCTAATAAAATCGCCATCTACAGTTACAAAGCTAAACTCCGGATAAGTTTTAATTAAACTTGCTGCGGTTTCAATATTATTTACAATTGCGATGTTGTTTAGATTTAAATCAAAATACGATTTCCATTTATCATTAGTCTCAATTAAATCTTTAGCCCAAAAAACAAAACTGCTTTCGTTTTCTATTTTTTTTGATTTACGTTTAAGTGAATAATTATTAAGCTTATTTATAAAACCTTTTTTTGCTATTTGATTTTGTTGAAGTAAAAAAGAAGCCTTACCAAGTTGATTTTTTTTAAGATAATCGACTGCGGATAAAAGTTCATCAGTTGAATCGATTAAGATATTATTTAACACAGATTTTAGGGCGGTCTCAATTGCAAATCGGTATTCTTCTTTGGGAGAGCCAACATCGGCTAAAAGATTTTTAGGATTGTTTGTCCAGCCATCGCTTTCAATCAATGATTTAGAACCTTGAGAAACACCTTCTAAATTATTTATGAGAGTCTGAAAGAATTCAATTTTATCTTTTATGTTGTTGATATTATTTTTTTCTTCAAGCTCTTTAACTCTTAAATCTGCTATTTCTTTTTCTAATTTTCTTTTAATTCTAAATTTGTTGAATATTTTTTTTCTGATTCTTCTAATTTTGTTTGAGCTTGATTTTTTTCATCATTTTCTAAATCTTCTAAATAACCAACGCTTTTAGCGATTGTAGAAGTTATTAATTGAATGTTATTATTTAGCTTATCTACAGCTTGGTTAAACTGAAGGACAGCATTTTTGCTATTAAAAAGTCTATTTTCTATAGCAGAAATTTCTTTTTGACTTGCATTAAAAGAATCATTTTTAGCTTTGTATATCTCTCTGTTTTCTGCAAGCGTATTTCTTTTTTGTTCAAGTTGAGATTTACTTTTTTCAACATCATTTTCTTTTTCGTGTAAATTATTATTTAACTGCTCCAGCTTTACTTTGTAATCGACAATGTTTTGTTCAAGATCTTCCTTGTCAAAAGTATATTCTTCAATATTGCTTTTAAACCTATCAATATTGGTTGAAAGTGATTTTGAGCGCTCTTGTGAAACAGAAATATTTTTATTTAAATCAAAAATTTTCTCAGTTAGTTTGGAAATTGCACTGGATTTTTCTCTATACTTTGCTTCTATTGAAGTAATATCTTGACGAAGCTCAATCAGTTTTTTTTCAATTTCTCTTCTTTCGGTATCAATATTTTCTTTCTGTTCAGAAAGAAAAGAAGATTCATTTTCAAAATTTGCAAGCTGAGTGCTGAATAAATAAAATTCACGTTCCGCCAAACCAAGTTCTAAATCTCTCAATTCTGTTTGAAGTTGATTGTAACGATTAGCTTTCTTTGCTTGTCTTTCTAATGATTTAACATTTTTATCAACTTCAGAAACAATATCATTTACACGAGTTAAATCTTTTTTTACTTCATCAAGTTTATTTAAGGAAAGTCTTCTACGAAGTTTATATTTGTTAACGCCAGCGGCTTCTTCAAACATTCTTCTTCTTTCCTCGGCTTTATTGCTCAAGATTGTTTCAATCATTTTTAACTCAATTACAGAATAAGCATTTGTGCCCATTCCAGTATCCATAAAAAGATTTGTGATATCTTTGAGTCGGCAAATATTTTTGTTAAGTAAATATTCGCTTTCACCGCTTCTAAAAATTCTGCGTGTAATTGTTACTTCGGAAAAGTCAGTAGGTAAAATTCCTCTATCATTTACAATAGTTAAAGAAACTTCTGCCATTCCCATTGGCTTCTTGGTCCTTGTGCCGTTAAAAATAACGTTTTCCATTTTGTCACTTCTTAGGGTACTGCTCTTCTGCTCACCAAGAGACCAGCGTATTGCATCCACAATATTCGTTTTGCCACAACCATTTGGGCCAACAATACCAGTAATTCCTCGAGTAAAATCAACTACTGTTTTATTCGCAAAAGATTTGAAACCAAATATTTCAACTTTAGATAGATGCAATAATTCTTACCTTTATAAAAGTGAAAACTGTTTGATGGCTAAACTAATATAATCAAAAGCGTTAGCTGAAAATTGAAAATAAAATAAAACAACGGTAGTTATTCCTGCAAAAATAGTTATGCTGAAAAAATACACATAGAAAGGTCTCACATCAAATATCACAAAAATACCTTTTAGAAACCTTTGTAAATTCCAAAGCATAAATAAAATTATAATTAAGTAAATAATGTTGTTATAACTTTGAAGCTGTAAGATTTTGTAAAGGATAGTTTCAAATGGAACCAAAAGTGCAAGTGGAAGAAAAGCCCATATTGCAACAGAATAAACACTTGAATAATGCACTTTTGTTTTAACAAAGAAAGATGCCATATGAAAAATAACGCTGATCAAAAGAAAAAGCCCAATTGTTACCACATACAAGTAAATAAAAGCTTGCTGAGGATTCCATGCAAAATGACCAACAATTGAACTGAATTTATAACTTCCGAATGCTAAAATAATTTTCTCAAAAAGAATATTATTTTTAAGATAGTAGAGTAAAATTGTGAACATCAACGCATTAGAACCAGCTAATAAAAGCATCAAAATTGTTGAATGAAAACTTGCCAATATTCTTTGATCCCTTAAATCAGAATAAAAATTATAGGGGCGTAGTAAAGCTCGCGTTGAATCCTCTCTAAATTTACGTTTGGAATTAATTAGCAGTGCAATTATTATTGATATTAGTAAAGCGGCAATAATAAAAAATAATGGTGCGTCTTCCTCACTACTTCCAATTGGAACCGAAGTTTTAACTCCACTTGTCAACCTTGATTTTACAAGGTTATAGCTTAATCGCGAACCTTCATCATCTTGAGAAAGTATACCAATAGCATAATTATTTTCTGTATTAAAACCTGCGAAAAACGGAGTGTAATCACCGTAAAATTCGAACATAGTATTTAAAACAAAACCTTTTAAGTTCGATTCGTTTGTCACATCCATTATACCATCAAAAAATTTAGCTTGCCCTTCAAAAGAGTAGTCATTTAAATAACCATTGGTCGCGCCTTTATAATTTGGGTAGGTTGCCTCACTAATAAAATAAATTGAAGAATCATTAAGTGTTGAGTTAGCAAATTTATTTATAAAAAGTGGGGGTTCTTCTGCATAAATTTCATATCCGTATAAATCTAAACCAGGTATTTTTTTCGCCTTTTGATACCTCAATAAATGATGAGTACGATAATTTGTTTGGAGCATTTTTCTTTATTACCTTATTCATGTAACTTAAAAATTGAACATGGTTTTCAGAATTTCTAAGGTAAGAACCACCAGCTCCATAGCCAACTACTGTTTGGTATTTATCAAAGTAATTTATTGTTCGTGTTAAAAATGAACTTGCTCTGTCCTTAAAGTTTTCATTACTTGTAAATACTTCAGGAACTGAATTTAGAGGAAGTTCGATTAAGGAAAACATTCCCAATTTATCGCAAAGATAAACTGCGTAAGGGTGGGGCATAACTTTACTAAAACGAACAGTGTTGAAACCTGCAGCTTTTATTGTGAGCAGGTCTTTTTCTATTTTTTTATAATTTGAAACAGATTCTATATTTGAACGAATATAAGTAACACCTTTTATTATAAAATCTTCATCATTTAATTTTAGTGAATTATTTTTTTTAGCAAAATTAAGAATTGTAAACTCTTTAACAAATTCATCATAAACAAAATTATCGCCGTTTGTTAATTTAAATGTGGCAATATAAGAAATTGGTGATTTTGGACTCCAATTTGCAATATCCTTAATCTTAAAATAAAAATCCATTGTATAATCATCTTTACCAACGGGATTGATATTCCAAATGTTAAAATAAATTGAGTTGGTGTCACTACTCAATCTAACCGAAGATTGAATTTTAAAACGTCCGTCGTGATTCTCAAATAACGAGTCAGGAATCAATTTAGATAAATTTTCAAACTGAACTTCAAATGTTAATTTACCAGCATAAGGTTTACTTTCTGATTCCAGTTTATAGGATGCATCTTTGATTCCGAATTTGGGTTTAAATGATAAATAAACATCTCTAAAAACACCTCCAAAATTTGTAGGGAAAAGAAATCTTTGCAGAAGTGGAATTGTGTTTTCGGAATTTATATCATATTGAATTTTTATACGGAGAGTATTTGGTATATCGTAGTTTAACATGTTATCAGTTAAATCAATAGAAAATGGAATTTCTCCGCCTGCGTGTTTATAAATTGTTGCGTTATTTAGAAAAATTTCTGCTGAATAATTTAATCCAAGAAAATTTAGTTTAATAAAATTCTTTAAGAGTTTATTACTTAAAATGGTAAATTCTTTTTCAAAAATAATTGTTTTTGTAGATGTGAATTTTATTGGAAATGAAACTTTTGAAGCACTTCCAGATTCATCCGTGTAAAAACTTTCCAGTTATCATTTAAACTTTGTAAAGATCTTGTTTTGGTTATTCCAAGAAACAAAGAATCATTAAGTTGATTGAAATCTGATGAAAGCTGGTCAATTTTAAATTGTGCAAAAATAATTGGTTGAAATAAAACTAAAATTAGAAAAAGGGCGGATAGTTTTTTTATCATTTAATTAGCAAGAATTTATAATTATATAAACCCAAAATATACTAAAAAAAAGAGGCGAAATCAATTTAGATTTTTTTTGTTAACTTGTTGTAAATAAAGAAGTTATAAGAAGAATCGGGGCAGAATAATTTATTCTGCCCCAAACTAATTAAAAAATGTTAAACACTAAGAATTATATCTCTAAACGAATCGGCTTTTAAGCAAGCTCCGCCAACTAAAGCACCATCAATATCTGGTTTAGAAAGCAATTCTTTGGCGTTATCTGGCTTAACACTTCCACCATATTGAATTGTTAATCCGTTTGCAATTTCTTGTGTTGTTAAACCGGCTATAATTTTTCTAATAAAAGCATGAACTTCTTGAGCTTGTTCGGGTGAAGCAGTTTTTCCTGTTCCAATTGCCCATATTGGCTCGTAAGCAATTACTAATTTTTCAGCTTGTTCATTTGTTAATCCGTTAAATGCAGCTTTGATCTGAGATTCAATAATATTAAATGTTGTTCCATTTTCTCTTTCATCTAAAGATTCACCACAACAAACAATAGGTATTAGATTATTTTTTAAAGCTTGCTTAATTTTTGAATTTATGAATTCATCTGTTTCACCAAAAATTGTTCTTCGTTCAGAGTGACCTAAAATTACATATTCGCAGCCAACACTTTTTAACATATCCGCTGAAACTTCCCCAGTAAATGCACCTGAATCGGCAGAGTGCATGTTTTGCGCACTGAGTTTTATAACAGAATTTTTAATTAACGATTTAACTGCTTCCAAAGCCATAAATGGTGGGGCAATAACAACTTCTGCAATAATATCCTTTCCTTCTAATTCATTTTTTAGATCAGAAACCAATTGAATTGCTTCTGAAAGATTTTTTTGCATTTTCCAGTTTCCTGCAATAATATACTTTCTCATATTTCTCCAATATTTAATTTATTGATTCAACTCTTTTGATTTGAGGAATTGCATTTATTAGTGCTCGCTCAACACCAGCTCGTAAAGTCATTGTAGACATTGGACAATCAGTACATGCGCCAAGTAATCTAACTTCAACAATTCCATTATTTGTAATATTTACTAATTCAATATCTCCGTTATCTTCGTTCAGATAAGGTCTAATTGAAGCTAAAGCTTGTTCAACTTTATTTTTATCTATTAAGCTCAAATTTATAACTCAATTTCAATATCTTGGTTTGAAGAAGAATTTGCTTCAACAGTTGTCATTAATTTTTAGCAATATTCAAAATAATTTTTGCTTCTTCAGTATCGGGTAATTCATTTACAATTGGTTTTCCGTTATCACCACCTTCTCTTATTCTTGGGTCAATCGGAATTCCCCTAAATACTCAGTGCCAAGTTCTTTCGCTAAATTTTGTCCACCGCCACTTCCAAAAATATCATATCTATTGCCTGTATCTGGAGCAATAAAATAGCTCATGTTCTCCACTATACCTAAAACGGGAACGTTTACTTTCTCAAACATTTTTAGACCTTTTCTTGCATCAATTAAGGAAACTTCTTGTGGAGTTGTAACTATTACTGCTCCGGAAAGAGGAATTGTTTGAGCCAAAGTTAATTGAATATCACCAGTTCCAGGAGGCATATCATAAATTAAATAATCCAATTCACCCCAGTCAACGTCGGTCATAAACTGCTTTAACGCTCCGCTTGCCATTGGTCCACGCCATATAACAGCACTATTTTCTTCAATTAAAAAGCCGATAGACATTAACTTAATTCCATAATTTTCTAAAGGAATCATTTTATTGGTTCCTTCTTTTTGCATAACTTGTGGGCGACTTTCAATTCCCATCATTAGGGGAACACTTGGGCCATAAATATCGGCGTCTAACAACCCAACTTTTGCCCCAAGTTTTGAAAGTGCCAAAGCTAAGTTTACAGCCACGGTGCTTTTACCAACGCCGCCTTTCCCGCTAGCTACAGCAATTGTGTACTTAACGTTTGGTAAAATCTTATTACTTAAAGTTCCAATTTGATCACTAATATTCTCTGCCATAATTCATCTTTCGTTAAAGTTGTAAAATTAATTTAGAATTTAAAAATATGAATTAAGGATCTCATTACCAAGTTGTGAATTATCAACCATAGCTAAAAATATTATAAAATAACCTTGACAAATTATTTAAGTATACTTAACTTTACTCATGGCAACAATCTCAAAAGAAAATTATTTAAAAGCTATTTACACTTTAGGTGAAGGAAACAGTAAGCTGGTTAGCTCAACTAGTCTTGCAAAAGAATTAAATGTTTCCAAAGCAGCAATATCTGAAATGGCGAGCAGATTAGCAGGCCAGGGCTTTATTGATTATAAAAAATATAAAGGCATAAAAATTCTATCAAAGGGTAAAAAACTTGCAATTTCTGTTATTAGAAAGCACCGGTTATGGGAACTTTTTTTGGTTGATTCTTTGGGATTAAGTTGGGATGAAGTTCATAATGAAGCAGAAAAATTAGAACATTGCACAACAGACTTTTTAATTGATAAAATTGACGAACATTTAAAATTTCCTAAAACTGATCCGCACGGCGATCCAATTCCCAACAAAAATGGAGATTTTCGTACTGTATGGAATGATATGTCTATGAAAGAATGTGTTGAAAATAAATCTTACAGTATAGTAAGAGTAAATGATCGCTCAGATGATTTTATGAAATATTTATCAAAAATAAAGTTTTTACTTAATAAAGAATTCATTGTTATTGAAAAATTAGCTTTTGACGGCTCACTAAAAATTGAGATAGATAAAATAAAACATATGCTAAGTGAGAAAATAATTGAAAACATTTTTGTAAGAGAAATAAAGAATTAGATATGGAAATAAACCCAGTTATATCGCTATCAATTTTTGCAGTAATTGTTGTTTTAGGCATTTTATTAATCTACCCTAAAAGAGGAATTCTTGCAAAATATGCTAAATTAAAGGTTTCTAGCAAAAAAAATCAGCTTGAAGATGCATTAAAACATATTTTTGATTATGAATATCATAACTTAAAACCAACCCTAAATAGTATTGCCGGTAATTTAGAAATAAGCACAGATAAAGCCTCGCAGTTGGTTTCAAAATTAAAAAAATCGAATTTAATTTTGATAAATGATCAAGGAGTTTCACTGACTGAAGATGGAAAACTCTATGCTTTACGTGTAATCCGCGTGCATAGATTATGGGAAAATTACTTGGCCGAAGAAATTGGAATGAATGAATTAGAATGGCACGATCAAGCTGAAATGATTGAACATTCACTTACTCCGGAAGAAGCAGATGCACTTTCAGCTAAAATGGGAAATCCAAAATTTGATCCGCACGGAGATCCAATTCCTTCCACTGATGGAATTATGCCAGTTAAAAAAGGCGTTTCATTGAATGAGGTTGAAGAGGGAGAAACACTTCGTATTTTACATATTGAAGATGAACCAAAATCAATTTATACGAAGTTGGTTTCTGTAAATTTATTTCCAGGTAGAGTAATTAAAGTAATTTTGAAGACAGTTAAAAAGATTAAACTTTCTGCTGATGGAGAAGAGATAACAATTACCCCACTTTTAGCTTCAAATATAAATGTTGAACATGTCGCAAAAAGTGAGTTTATCGAGGAGAAGCAAAGAGATTTATTGAGTTTGAAAAAGGGTGAAATCGGCGTTGTTGCAAGAATTCTTCCAGTTTGCAGAGGTCAGCAGCGAAGAAGACTTTTAGATTTTGGTATAGTTCCTGGATCGGAAATTTCAGTTTTAATGAAAAGCCCGATGAACGATCCCATTGCATATATTGTAAAAGATACAATTGTTGCGTTAAGAAAAGATCAAGCAAAGCAAGTAATCTTGAAGAATGTGAGTTAGGAAGATGCAAAATAAAAATATAAATAGCGATTGTGTCAATTGTCCAGTCCATAACGTGGCCAATTTGGTAAAGCTGGGCGTTGATATGGAAGGGTTTAACTATGTTGTTGCGCTTGCTGGAAATCCAAATACTGGGAAAAGTACAATTTTTAATAATTTAACCGGTTTAAGACAACACACGGGAAATTGGCCTGGTAAAACGGTATCAAGAGCTGAAGGCGGTTATGAATTCAAAGATAACAAATTTAAAATAGTTGATCTGCCAGGAACATATTCTCTACTTTCAACAAGCACTGATGAAGAAGTTGCAAGAAATTTTATTTTATTTGGTCAGCCCGATGTTACTGTAATTGTGGTTGATTCAACAAAGTTAGAAAGAAATCTAAATTTAGTTCTACAAATTTTAGAAATCACAGATAGAGCTGTGGTTAGCTTAAATTTGATTGATGAAGCAACTAGAAAAAATATTAAAATAAATGAACGCGAACTTTCCAAACAATTAGGAATACCCGTTGTTCCAACGTCAGCAAGAAGCCGAACTGGAATGGATGAGCTTTTAAATTATATTCACCAAGTTGCTACCGGAGAATATGTTTGTAAACCTTATAGAATAAAAGGTTACTCAAAAAAAATTAATAAGTCCATTGATGAACTTAGCAAAAGAATTATAACTTTATTTCCAGATCTTCCAAATGCGAGATGGGTAGCGATTAGATTATTGGAAGGTGATCAAACAATAATAGACGCAGTAAAATCTGGAGAAATAGGGAGTATTTCTGTATCAACATCAAATAGTATAAGTGAAGCAGTATGAAAAGTAACAATAACCTTTTAGATAAAAATATAGAATTGGTTTCTTACGCAGATTCATTACGTTGGGAACTTGGTGAAAATTTACACGACTCAATAACAGAGACAATCTTTGAAGATGCTTATTCTATTGCCTCAAAAAGCGTTTCAAGTATTGATAAAAAAGTAAGAACCAACTGGGAAGTTTCCTTGGATAGATTGGTTACAAGTAGAATTTTCGGTTTCCCCATAATGTTTTTATTATTGTCTTTAGTATTCTGGTTAACTATAGAAGGGGCAAATGTTCCATCGCAGTTTTTATCAAGTATTTTAATAGATGACTTTCATCCAATGTTGAAAGGTTTATCTGCTTCTCTAGGTATTCCACATTTTATTGATGGGCTTTTAATTGACGGGGCATACCTTTCCATGGCCTGGGTTATTAGCGTTATGCTTCCGCCAATGGCAATATTTTTCCCTCTGTTTACCTTATTAGAAGATTTTGGATATTTACCAAGAGTAGCTTTCAATATGGATAAACTTTTCCAAAAAGCCGGTGCTCATGGAAAGCAAGCCTTAACAATGAGTATGGGCTTTGGATGCAACGCGGCCGGGGTAATAGCAGCAAGGGTTATCGATAGTCCACGTGAAAGACTTATTGCAATTATTACAAATAATTTTTCTTTGTGTAACGGAAGATGGCCAACTCAAATTTTAATTGCCTCAATATTTATTGGTAGTTTAGCTCCTGCAAGTCTTGCTGGATTAGTTTCAGCAGGTGCTGTTGTTGGCGTTGCACTGCTTGGAATATTTTTAAGTCTTGTAACTTCTTGGGGTTTATCTAAAACAGTGTTAAAAGGAGAAGCGTCAGCATTTAGTTTAGAACTTCCTCCTTACCGGCCACCTGTAATATTACGAACACTATATACATCTTTAATTGATAGAACAATTATCGTTTTATGGCGGGCAATAGTTTTTGCAGTTCCTGCAGGAATGGTAATTTGGCTTGTTTCAAATATTCATATTTATGATTTATCGCTTGCTGAGTATTTTATTGATTTTACAAATCCATATGCATTATTTATTGGCTTAAATGGAGTAATATTTCTCGCTTATATTATTGCAATTCCTGCAAACGAAATTGTGATTCCAACAATATTAATGCTTACTGTTATGACTACCGGACTCATTGGAACTGGACAAGGAAATGGGGTAATGTTTGAGCTTGATTCTATTAAGGAAACCGGAGATATTTTAAGAGCCGGCGGCTGGACAGTTTTAACTGGAATTAATCTGATGCTATTCAGTTTAATTCACAATCCATGCTCAACAACAATTTATACTATTTACAAAGAAACAGGTAGTTTAAAGTGGACAATCTTTTCAACGGTATACCCAATAATATTGGGATTAGTTGTTTGTTTTTTAGTTGCTCAAATATGGTTTTTGGTTTAAGAAAAAATGAACGGACAACCAATCAAATAATAAATGGAGCTACATTAAATCACTTTTGTATATTATAAGATTCTGATTTCATGAACAATTCTTGAACGGAAATTTCTTCTTCATTTTTTTCTGGACTTAGTCTTTCATAATTACCATCAGAATTTAATACTCTTGATTTAGTATTATCAATCAGAAAAACCTCAACAATATTTTTAATTATATAATTCTTAACCGATTGATCTTCTATAGGGAATGTGACTTCAACTCTTCTATCTAAATTTCTTGGCATTAAATCGGCACTGCTCAAATAGACTTCTTCATTTCCACCATTATAGAAATAATAGATTCGGCTGTGCTCTAAAAATCTTCCAATTATACTTCTAACATTTATATTTTCACTTAATCCTTTAACTTGTGGGCGAAGGCAGCATATTCCTCTAACTATTAATTCAATTTTAACTCCTGACCCTGAAGCCTCATACAAGGCGGCTATCAAAGTGTTATCAACTAGAGAATTAAATTTAAAAATTAAGTGAGCTTTCTTTCCCTTTTTTGCATGTTTTATTTCTCTGTTTATTAATTCTAAAAAAATATTTCTAGTGTTTAACGGAGATACATATAGTTTTTTGTAATCATTCTTTTCTGAGTATCCTGTTAAATAATTAAATATTCCTGAAACATCTTCGCAAATTAATTTATTAGACGTAAACAATCCCAGATCTGTATATAGTTTGGCCGTTGATGAATTATAATTTCCGGTAGCCAAATGCACATATCTTTTCACTCCTTCACTTTCTTTTCGCACAACCATTGTCATTTTTGCGTGTGTTTTTAATCCAACCAAACCATAAACAACATGAACGCCGGCCTTCTCTAATTCACGAGCCCAAAAAATATTGTTCTCTTCATCAAATCTAGCTTTTAGTTCAACCAGCACAGCTACTTGTTTTCTGCGCTCTGCAGCCTCTATTAAGTATTTTACAATTGGAGAATCGGGTCCAACTCGATAAAGAGTTTGTTTAATTGCAAGAACATCCGGATCTTGTGATGCTTCCTTTATAAAATCAATAACCGGAGCGAAAGAATCATAAGGGTGATGAAGCAGTACATCCCGTTTTTTTATTACAGAAAAAATAGTTTCATTTTCATCAATATTTGTGAATAATTTTGGCTGGTAAGGAGTTTCTTTCAGATGATGAAATGGTAAACTATATAGTTCCATCAAATTACTAAGTGCAGTTGGCCCTTGTATTATATGAATATCGGAAGGTTTAATCCTGAGATTGTCCATCAAGGTTTCTAACATAAAATCCGGAATACTTTTTTCTACTTCTAATCTAACATCTGAACCAAATTTTCTTTGCTTAATATTTTCTTCAATAACTTCAAGCAAGTCATCGGCTTCATCTTCTTGTATGCTTAAGTCTGTATTTCTGGTAATTCTAAACTGATGTGCTTGCTCAATTATTACACCCGGAAATAGAAAACATAAATTTTGTTTTATTAAATCATCCAGCCAAACAAACTTTGCCGAGTGTGATCCGTTACTTTTATTATTATTCGGATTTAAAATTTTATCAACTCGCAACAATCGAGGTAAAATACTTGGAATTTTTACGCGAGCGAAATGCTTTTCTTTTTTAGAATTGGAGATTAATATTGCAAAACTAAGACTTAAATTTGATATATATGGAAAAGGTCTCCCCGGATCAAATGCAAGGGGAGTAAGCACCGGATAGATTTCATTATGGAAGTATTCACTTAAGGCTTTCTGTTCACTCTTTGTTAATTCATCTACTTTACAAAGATTAATTTTATTTTTTGCCAAATCGGGAAGAATTGTTTTGTTCCACAAATCATCAATAATAGAAAGCATTTTTTTTACTTCAATATCAATTTCTCGCAAACATTCATAAGGAGTTAAACCATCAATTGTGGATGTGATAATATTAGCTCTAATTTGTTCTTTAAGTCCGGAGACTCTAATCATATAGAATTCATCTAGATTTGTAAAAAATATTGAGATAAATTTTATTTTATCGAGCAAAGGTAAATTAGGATCTAAAGCTTCTTCAAGAACGCGTTTGTTAAATTCAAGCCAACTTAAATCGCGATTAATAAAATTATTTGGTTCTAAGTATTTTTGGAGATCTTCGGTGTTAAGCATATGTTCTCTTACTTTTTTATTTCCTTAGCAGAGGAATAATTTTTCAAATCATAATTAATAGAATTATTTGGTATTTCCAATCTTCTTATTTCAATATTTGCAATTTTAAAAAACTCTTCTGCTTTTGTATCATGATAATCGGAAAAAATAACAATCTCCTTAATACCAGCGGCTATTAATGCTTTGGAACAGTTAGTGCATGGCATATTAGTAATGTAAGCAGCTGCGCCTTGTGTACTAACTCCATGTATAGAACATTGAAGTATTGCATTCATCTCGGCATGTATTGTGCGCACACAATGATTATCGACAATCATACAGCCATCATCTTCGCAATGCGCATCGCCCGGAATTGATCCGTTGTATCCAGTTGATAAAATTCTCTTATCTCTAACTAAAACACAGCCGCAATGCATTCGCGGACAAGTTGCTCTTTCTGAAACAAGCATTGCAAGTTTTAAAAAATATTTATCCCAAGAGGGTCTTTGTTCACTCATATTTTTTCTCTAATATTTTAGAAATATTTTTATTTAAAATAATTAAAAAAATTGTTCCTTCGTTTAATATCGAAGACTTCAAAATTAATTTTCCTTTATGATAGTCTTCAACAATTCTTTTTGATAAACTTAATCCTAATCCCCAGCCTCTACTTTTTGTGCTATACCCGGGTCTAAAAATATCTTTTCTATTTTTAGGATTTATACCTTTACCGTTATCGGCAACTTCAATTTCAATAGTGTTTTCTTTTTCCTCAAGTGTAACCAAAATTTTTCCTTTATCACTTCCTATAGCATCAATGGCATTTTTAATTAAATTCTCAATTACCCATTCAAATAAAGAAGCATTCATATTGTATTTTATTGAAGTTCCGTTGGAATATATAAGCTGAACATCTTTGCCGGTTTGCGGCAGTCTCTTCTCAAAATATTTTACTACTGATTCTAAAACTTCATTTAAATCATTTGGTTTTAGAATTGGTTTAGAGCCAATTTTAGAAAATCTATTTGTAATTTTGTTTAATCTAGATAAATCACTTTCCATTTCTTCGGCAACAGATAAAACCTCATCCGGTTTATTAATTTTCATCTTTAATAATTCTGTCCAGCCCATTAAACTTGAAATGGGTGTCCCCAGTTGATGTGCTATTTCTTTAGCCATTCCAACCCAAATGTTGCTTTGCTCATTGCGTTTTACGTAACTAAAACTTACGTATGAAAGCACCAAAAATAAAATCGCAAATAATACTTGAAGAAAAGGATAGTATTTTAATTTCTGAATAAGATCGGAATTGCCGAAATATATCTTGTTGAAAATTCTTTCTTTTCCCTTGGCATCTTTATAAGAGACATTAATTGGCTCGTGAATACTGGCCAATTCGTTAACTTTGTCTTTAAGAAATGTTACAAGTTCAGCTTCATCCCAAGTGGAATCAATTTCTATATTTTTTATTCCACTTCCAATTTCATAGTTCATTGGTACGCCATGAGCATCAGTAAGCATAAGCGGAAAATTGATTCTCTTAATTATATTCTCGAAAATAAAAGTAAGGTCGGTATTATTGTCAGAATTTGGATTTGCAATAAACTCGAGCGTGTTTGCATATAACTCAACGATTTGCCGCTCACTTTTTTGTAAGTCATTTACAAGATATTGAGTATAATAAAAAGTACCTGCAGTTATTACCAAAGCAATAACTAATAAAACTAGTTTTATATTCATAATTTTATTTGAATCAACGAAGCAGCATTTTCTTAATTAAAATATTAATCAAGAAAATTACTAAATAAGTAGATGTTTTAAAAGACAATTTGAACTATCTTATTTAAAAACTAAAGTTCAATTGTTTGAGATCTTTTTGGACCAACAGAAATATATTTTATTTCAAAACCACATGCCGAAGAAATGAAGGTCAAATATTCCTTCGCTTCAGTTGGCAAATCATCATATTTTGTAATCTCTGAAATTTCAGAATTCCACCCTTTAAAGGACTGATAAATTGGAACAACAGAATTTAATTCAGCAGAAGAAGTTGGGAAATATTTTAATCTCTTTCCATTGATTTCATAACCAATACAGACCTTTATTTCATCAAAGTGGCCAAGCACATCTAACTTAGTAATAACCGCTCTATCAATCCCGTTTATCTTACGCGAGTAGTTTACTAAGAATGCATCGAACCAACCACATCTTCTTGCTCTGCCGGTTGTGGCCCCAAACTCAGCTCCAATTTTACCAAGTTTTTGTCCGTCTTCATCAAAAAGCTCTGTTGGGAAAGGTCCAAGTCCAACACGAGTTGTGTAAGCTTTTACAATTCCTATCACGTTATTAATTTTTGTTGGTGGAATTCCAGTTCCCGTACAAGCTCCACCGGAAGTTGGATTAGAAGATGTTACATAAGGGTACGTTCCATGATCAACATCTAATAAGGCTCCTTGAGCACCTTCAAGTAAAACTGATTTGTTTTTTGAAATCGCATCATTTAAGTATTCTGCAGTATCAGTGATATATTTGTCAATTTTAGCATCAAATGCTAAACACTCATCAATTATTTCATCAACATCCAATTTTGCGTGGTCATAAATTTTTTCTAATATATTGTTTTTCTCGGCAAGGTTTTTTCTAATCTTAATTTTCAAATCATCTTTATTTAACAAATCCGCAATTCTAATTCCTCTTCTTGCGTATTTATCTATATAGCAAGGACCAATTCCTCTTCCTGTAGTTCCAATTTTTTGTGTGCCTTGTTCATTTATTGAATCAATTAATTTGTGGTATGGCATTATTAAATGCGCATTGTGACTAATAAATAAACGACCTTCAAAATCAATTCCGTTATCTTCCAACATTTTTAATTCATCAAGTAAAGCTTGAGGTTCAATTACAACGCCATTACCAATTACGCAAATTACATTTTTATGTAAAATTCCTGAAGGTATTAAATGAAAAATATATTGTTTATCCCCAATCTTAATTGTGTGGCCAGCGTTTGCCCCACCTTGATAACGCACAACAATATCAACTTGGGAACTTAATAAGTCTACAACTTTGCCCTTTCCTTCATCGCCCCACTGACTGCCAACAACAATTGAAACACTCATTATAATACCTTGATTTTTTCTTATATGAATAAAATGATTTGAAAATTTATATAAAATGGATTGAAGACAAAAAAATAACCCAAATCATTAAAAAATAATTTGGGATTTTAAAAATATAAAATTGACTAAATAAAAATTATTCGAAACTTTTTATAGCTTCGTCAACAGAATCAAAATTTTCAAAAATTGTAATAAGTTTAGTAATTACAAGCAAACTGTTAATTTTTTTCAGTCGCTTTGGCTAACTTAAGTGAGCCTCCGCCATTTTTCATTGTTGTAAAACCACTTATTAACATACCTAATCCGGAGCTGTTCATAAATTTCACACTGCCTAAGTCAACAACAACATTTTTTTTGTCTTCATCAATATAGCTATGTAAAAGTTTACTAAACTCTTCGGCTTCTGGCCCGCCCATTACATTTCCTTTTAACTCTATTATAACTGCTGAGTATTTTTCCGAAGTTTTTATTCTCATTTTTGCTCCAATTTGTTTATTAGTAAATTAAATATAAGTAATTTGTAAGTCAAGAAAAGATATCAAAAAGATATATTGAAATTAAATTAACTTTCAAAATCTTAAATTAATTTTCTGGAAAGGAATTTATATATTTATAAATTATTAATTAAACTTACTGAATAAATATTAAAATATATTTGCTTATTAAATGAACCTTACATCAACTAAGTTCGTCTAAATTTTGAATAACGAAGAAAACATTCCAAATAGCATCACCGATGATGATTTCCCATTAATTGAGAAATTTAAAAATGGTGAAGAAAAAGCCTTTACTGAGCTTGTGCAAAAACATAAGGATAAAGTTAGGAATTTAGTTTTTTTAACTTTGGGTGATGTTGATTATGTTGATGATATTTCTCAAGATGTATTTATTAACGTTTATCATAAAGTTAAAAGTTTTCGCTTTGAATCTAAATTTACAACTTGGCTTTACAGAATAACTGTAAATAAATGCAGAGATTATTTAAGGAAGAAAAAAGGTACGAAGCATTTTTGTTCCAATTGAAGACTCTGGATTTGAAAAAGTTGGAAAGCATGATGCAGAAAATTTTGATATTCATAAAATTGTACAAGATGCAATTGAAAGATTACCAGATAAATTAAAAGAACCGCTTGTACTTAGAGATATTGATGGTTTTAGTTATCAAGAAATTGCAGATAAACTTGAGTGTGAAGTCGGCACAATAAAATCAAGGATATTTAGAGCAAGAGAAAGTTTGAAAATAATTTTAGAACCTTACAAGAATGAAATTGAGTCTTAAAGGGAGCACTGGTTTAGAAGAAATAGAAGAAAAAAAAGTAAAATAAAAATTTGTTTTTTTGCTTTTCAGCTATTTGACATAACTGAATCTTAAAATATTTTGAAGAATAGAAAAATTATAACCGATTTCTTAATTAATTAAAAAAAACATTATTTCCGGAAAAATTAAATTGCAAATTTAAACTCAACATCTTTGGGAAACAGAAAACTGGAAAATGCAGTTTTTTTGTTTCTGTATTGCTATTTATTTTCAAAATAGTTTTTCCGGTTAGTAATAGCCTATTATTGCTTTTAATAAATGAAGTACTTAGTTTTTTAGGTGTTGTTGCTTGGGTATTGTATGTATCAGAATTTATTAATCCAAAATTAAGCAAACCACTTTCGCTTGTTATAAATACTGGAATTTTAAATGCATTAATATTTTTTATTGTATCCGTAACCTCTTGGCTTTTTGCACAAACTGAAGGTGTGATTAATTCCGGATTAATTTACGTACTTTTTTCTACTCTGATTGTTTTTATATTTATTGGGTCATTGGCGTATATTTTTTTCTGCTTATAAAAACTTTGTTTTCATATGCAGAAAAAAGATCCACGTTTGTATTTTAACACACTAATTGTCTTCATAATACTAACTTCACTTTCAGCTTCTTTGTTAAATATAAATAAATCTGGGAATGGTATAACTTTTGTTTTGGATGACTCTTATGATTTTATTTACAGCACATTTTTAGCTCTAACTGTAAGTTTAATTTTTTTGAATTCATTAAGAGTTGCATGGATTGCATTCTTAAATAAAAAACAAAAAATTTCGCTTTTAATAATTTCAATAGTTTTAATTGTGTTATCAGCTGTAAATTTTTCTACAACTCAAGCAGAAGATTTTAGCATTGTTAGAAATTTCTCTCCAGCATTAGAGTATTTTGCAAGTCTGGTTATGACATACGGAATAATTTATTTTACGGTAATATTTTTCACAACTTTATTTCATCTTCCAACCGCCGAAGCAATTGATAGAAAATCTGAAGAATTAACCAGTTTAAAAGATATTACAAAATTAATGAGTCAAGTTTTTGATTTTGAAGAACTCTCTGAAACAATTACTTCTACGACAATAAAAGTAAGTAATTCAGATGCAGCATGGATTGCTATAAATAATAATAAGGGGTTTGAAATTCATTCAATCTCCGGTATTGGTTTGGTGGATGCAAATCATATTTCTAATTTTTTAATCAGCAATAGTTTACTATCAGAAATTGAAGTTAAAATAACTGATTTACAATTATTTGATGCAAAACATAAACTTGCAAAAAATATGAAATCAATTGTTTCTGCACCTCTTTTAATTCAAAATAGAAATAATGGTTATTTATTTGCAGCCAGAAAAACTTCTAGAATATTTGAAGAAGAAGAAAGTAAATCAGTAAATACATTTGCCGGATTTGCAGCGGTTGCAATTGAAAATGCGAAACTATTTGAGGAATCTATTGAGAAGGAAAGACTTGAAAAAGAGCTGGATGTTGCTCGAGATGTTCAATATAAGATTTTGCCTCAGCAAACACCAAAGTATAAAAATTTAGATATTTCGGCTTTATTCATCCCCGCATTTGAAGTTGGCGGAGATTATTATGATTTTTTCAAAATTGATGAAACCAAATTAGGGGTAGTAATAGCAGATGTTTCAGGTAAGGGCATTGAAGCTGCTTTTGTTATGGCAGAAGTTAAAGGTGTATTTTCCGCACTTTCTAGAATTTACGATTCGCCAAAAGAAATTATGTTGCAGGCTAACTCTATTTTAGAAAATTGTTTATCTAAAAAAAGCTTTGTTACAGCAATTTATGGAATAGTTGATACTCAAAAAGGAACTTTTAATTTTGTCCGCGCCGGGCATTCACCTCTGTATTATTATGACGGTGATAAAGTTCAAAAATTAATTCCTGAGGGTATTGGATTAGGTCTAGATTATACTGACAAATTTAACGGCAGTATAAAAGAAATGGAAATTAAGCTAAATAATAACGATATTATTATGTTGTTTACAGACGGGATTAATGAATCTCAAAACGAGTTTAAAGAAGAATTCGGTTACAGAAGATTAGAAGATGTAGTAAATAAAAATTCCATATTATCAGTTGACGAGTTATCAAATCAAATTATGACATCGGTTACCTTGTTTTCAAAAAATAGTTCTCAACATGATGATATAACCTTAGTCTTATTAAAGTGGAATTCCCACATAATTTAAGGGAGAAAGTTAATGGCAGATTTTGATGTTAACAAGCACGGAGTTGGTGCTGTAAGCGTTCTAAACGTTAAAGGGTTTTTGGATGCTCACACTGCTCCTGAGCTTGAAAATGCTTTTAATACGCTTTTGAATGAAAAGCAGTATAAGGTTGTGGTAAACTTCAAAGACCTTCAATATATAAGCAGCGCCGGCTTGGGCGTGTTTATGGCTTATGTAGAAACTATGCGTGAAAATAATGGAGATATTAAATTCAGTAATCTTAAAGATGATGTTTATAATATTTTCGACCTTTTAGGCTTTCCATTATTGTATGAATTCTACAAAGACCAAACTGAAGCAATTGAAAAATACAACCAGGCAAAATAAGTTTGAACACACTAAACAAAAATATTAGAAAAAGAATTACAGTTAAAAGTACAACTGATAATTTATCGACCATAAGGGATTTTGTTAAATCTGCTGCAAGAGATGCCGGATTTGATCAAGATACTTCCAGCAAGATTGTGCTTGCTGCGGATGAGGCTTGTACAAATATCATTAAGCATGCTTATAGATTTTCAACAAAAGGTAAAATAGGCATTAATATTTCATATAATAATAAAAAGTTTTCTGTTGCCATTACAGATAACGGTTCACACTTTAATTCATCTTCTATTCCAGAGCCAAACTTAAAAAAATATTACCAAGAACGAAGAGTTGGCGGATTAGGTATGTTTCTTATGAAGCGACTTATGGATGAAGTAAAATACTCTCAGCCAAACGAAAAGCAAAATAAAGTTACGCTTGTCAAATATCTACATAATTAATTATGCAATTATCAGATAATAATATTGCATCTCGCAACCTATCTGCGCTCGTAGATTTTTCTAGTAATATAAACTCAAATTTAAATTTAGATTTTGCGCTAAATAATTTGCTTTTAACATGCTTCGGAAAATTACAAACAACTAAAGGAATAATTGCTCTCTTTGACAATAATACACTAAAACCAAAGCTGAATAAGGGCTTTGATGGAACCCAAGTAAATAAATTAGAAGAATTATCCAAAGAGAATTTTGAAGCAGAACTTAATCTCTTCGCCAAAAAAAATAAAATTGGAATTACAGAAAAAATAATTTCTTCAGATCAATTACTGGGATTTATTCTACTGGGCGAAAAGCTTTCTAAAACGGAATACAACGCTGAGGATAAGCAATTCCTTTCAACAATTGTGAAGATTGGCAGTACAACAATTAAGAATATTCAAAATTTTGAAAAGTTAAATGACATAAATAAACAGCTTGATAGTAAGATTAATCAACTTAATTCTTTATTTGATTTAGGAAAAGAGTTCAGCAGTATTTTGGAGATTGATAGAGTTTCTAAACTATTAATATATTCAATAAGTGCTCAAATGCTTGTTTCTAAATATGCAATTATCATTTTTAATGAAAACCATTTTGATATTCTTGAGAGCAAGTTTGATAAACAAAATCTTACAGATTTATTGAATAATTGCGATTGTAAAACAATTTTATCTCCCAAAATAATTAGTAAGGAAAGTAATGATTTTATTGAACTTTACGAACTCGGCGTAAAAGTTATCGTGCCAATGGTAATTAAAGGGAAAACCAAAGGCTCTATTTTATTGGGCAAACGTATTACAAATAGCTCATACTCTCAATCCGATTTAGAATATTTATCATCTGTAGCAAATTTGGCAATAATTTCAATTGAAAATAGCAGACTATTTAAACAGGCTGTTGAGAAGCAAATTATAGAAAAAGACTTAGAAATTGCCAGAAGCATTCAGAAAAATTTATTACCGAGAAAATTACCAACGTCTGAAAAGTATGAAATTTCTGCAATTAACAGAACCGCAAAAATGGTTGGCGGAGATTTTTATGACGTTGTTCAATTAACAAAAACTAAAACACTTATAGCAATTGCAGATGTTTCCGGAAAAGGAATTCAAGCATCTTTGTTAATGGCAAATTTACAGGCATTTTTAAAATCTATATATAAACAGAACTATAAACTGGAAGAAGCGTCTAATTTTTTAAACGATTTGGTTTCAGAGAATACAACGAACGGAAGTTTTATTACTTTTTTCTGGGGAGTTTATGATTCTGAAAGTAATGAATTTTCATACGTAAATATGGGACATAATCCGCCGCTTTTAGTAAATGAAAAAGGGATAACAAAATTAAAGAAAGGCGGAATGATTCTGGGAGTAATGAAAACAATAATTCCATATGCAGGTGAAACAGTTAAGTTACAAAAAGATGATTTAATTTTACTTTTTACTGATGGAATCACGGAAGCAATGAACAAAGATAATGATGAATACAGCGATGAAAGATTAGAAAAATTAGTTACTGAAAATTATAAATCTGATTCAAAAATAATTTTGGAAAATATTTTAGATGATGTAACTAAGCATACAGCCGGCTCAGTGCAATCGGATGATATTACTTGTTTAGTATTAAAGATAAAATAAATTATGGCAAGCAAATTACTTCAAAAATATAGAAAAAAGCTCATTCTTCCAGTGACTATTATTTTGTTGCTCATTGGATTTATTAATATTTATTTTGTATTAAACATTACTCCGAGAACCAACGATGAATGTATTTGGACTCCCGTAAAAGAGAGTAAAGACAGCGTAGAAATTATTTTTACAATGGTAAAATTTGAAGGTGTAACTTGGAATGCGGGAATAAGAGACGGGGACCAATTTCTAAAAATAGATGGAAAGAACTTAAGAAGTATTTATCATGCTTCTTATTTAGCAGACAGAAAAGCTTCGGGCGATTCACTACTTTTTACTGTAGCTCGTGAAGGCAAAATTTTTAATGCAACAGTAAAAGTAAAGAAGCTTATCCAATTTCCGCAATTGGCTTTTTCCATTCTTGGTATCTTATGGTTAATAGTTGGATTTGTTGTAATATCATCAAAACCTTTCGGACTTCCTCAAATTTTATTCTATAGAATTGGGGCATTATTTGTTCTTTACACAATAAGTTCTATTTTTGGTGGTAATCAAATGTTGAATCCGATTTATCAATATCCGCTATTAATTTTACTTGCTGATATTCTATGGGTTTTTGGAGGAATCTTTCTTCCTTTCATTATTGTCTATTTTTTTTTGGGTTTTCCCACTTGAAACCAAAATTATTAGTAGAAAATTTACATCTAAAATTTTATTATATACGCCAGCAATTCTATTTATTTTGGCACTATATTTCAAGAATTTATTTTATCTATTATCCTACGTCTCAACATTTACCAGATAACAGATTAGCTTCATATTTATTAATTTTTCTTATAAATGCATTAATATTACTTGCCTTGATTATTGGTCTAATTTCTCTATTTAGAAGCTACCTTAAATTAAAAGATGTAAAGGAAAGAAGAGCGATATTTGTTGTGTTAATTGGCTATTCTATTGGGTTAGCTTCAATAATATATATCAATACGTTTGCAAGTGTTTTGGCTGAAAATATTTTTAACCACCCCGAATATTACTTACCAATATTTTTAATAATTTTACTTCCGCTTGCTTTTGGGTATTCTATTTTCAGATATTCGTTACTAGATGTAAGCGACGTCTTAAAAAACGCAATTCTTTATGGAACAGCAACAGTTTCAATTGCTGGTGTTTATTTTTTATTAATTTATGTTATTGGCACAACAATAAGTGAAGCAATTACTTCAGAATATCAAGCGTTTGTTGCTGCAGGAATATTTATACTTTTTGCACTAATCTTTCAATCAACAAAAGACAAATTTCAGGCCGTAATTACAAAATCATTTTATCCGGAACAATTTGCTTATCAAAAAGTCTTAATGAAATTTAGCAATGATGTTGCAACAATTGTTGGAATGGATAATATTTTAGATTCTGTACAGGAAACCTTTGTTGATTCCCTTAAAGTTGAAAAGTTCGGAATTGCAATTAAAGATTCAAAATCAGATGAATTTATTTTGGTAAGGGAAGATGGCTTTAAAAATAAAAATTTCTCATTCCCAAATTGTGACAATATTATTACAAAAAAAATTAATGAAAAGTTAGAAGTCAAACATCCAAATGCATTTGATAAATTTGAATTTGAAGATATTTTCCCTTGTGCCTATAAAGAGTTAGAAGAAGAGGGAGTTTTTACAATTATCCCATTATTCATAAAGCGTAAAACGGTTGGTTTATTGTTGTTTGGGCTAAAACACTCAGGAGCTCAATTTGCAGGAAAAGATATTGACTTATTAATTGCAGCAGCAAATCAAACAGCGGTTTCTATTGAAAATGCCAGACTTTATGGAGAGGAAACAAAGAAGATCAAAATTGAGCGCGAGCTAGATGTTGCGCGTAAAATACAAGAGGGTTTATTACCGGTTTCCATGCCTAAAATTAATAATCTAGATATAGCCGGAACCATGATACCAGCAATGCAAGTTGGTGGAGATTATTTTGATTTAATTAAAGTAAGCGATACCCAATTATTTGTTATAGTAGGCGATGTATCAGGTAAAGGACTTTCAGCATCATTTTATATGTCAAAGCTGCAAACAATGGTTCAGCTATTCTGTAATGACTCTAAATCGCCAAAAGAAGTTCTTGTTGAGCTTAATAAAAGAATATTTGGAAATATTGATAAGCAATGGTTTATAACCTTAACAATTTCATTTATTGATATTGGAAAACGTAAAATTAAAATATGTAGAGCCGGTCATACACCAACAATAAAAGTTACTGATGGTGTAGTTCAATATATTAAACCAAGTGGAATGGGGGTTGGGTTAGAAAATGGAAGTTTATTTACTGAGCATTTAGAAGAATTGGAAATGAATATTGCCCCGCGTGATATTTTTATTTTTTCTTCTGATGGCATAAATGAGGCAATGAACTTTAAAAATGAACAATATGGATATGAAAAAATGATTTCTATAATCAAGGAAAAATCAAATCAAAGCTCAAATGAAATATTGAATTGCTCAATAAAAGGTTTAGAAAAGTTTAGAGGCGATATAGAACCAAATGATGATATTACTTTGGTTGTAGTAAAAGTTTTATAAATAGTTGATAGGGTGAAATCTAAAACTTAGTTTTTTAAGTATATATGCAGTCATAATATTAAACCAAAATCTTTTCCATAAAACAAAAAAAAAAAAGGCAGCCATTTTGGCTGCCTTTTTTGTTGAAATAATCTGAATATTAAAACTGTATCTTTTTTCCGGATCTTTTTGCAAACTCTAAAACAAATGCGCTTGCTACAAATATAGAAGAATAAGTACCAATAATAATACCGAAGAATAAAGTAAATGCAAATCCTCTCAGAACTTCACCGCCAAAGAATAATAAAACAGTAACAGTCATTAAAGTAGTTAAACTTGTTATAATTGTTCTTCTCATAGTTTTATTAATTGCTTTATTCATCACTTCTTCAATGTTGGCAGTTTTGTGAATTTTAATATCTTCACGAATTCTATCAAACACAACTACCGTATCGTTAATTGAATAACCAACTAAAGTTAGAAATGCAGCAACAACACTTACAGATATCTCTAAATTTAATCCGGGGATTAAACCATATAAAATAGAGAATACCCCAAGTGTAATTAGCACATCATGGAAAAGAGCAGTTACAGCACCAATTGCAAAACCAAATTTAAATCTGAATCCGAGATAAATGAGTATAACTAATAAAGATAATGCAATAGCAATCAAAGCATCAATCTTTAATTCTTTACCAACTTTTGGTCCCACTTTTTCTTCTTTGAGAACTCTAAAGGGATTATCTGCGTGTTCAACTATTAAGTTTTCTTTTATCCAATCTGCAATTGTTAAATTCACAATCATTCTTCTATTATCTGGTTCTGCAGAAACTTTTGTGGTTTGGAATCCATTTGCAAAAAGTTTTTCAGTTAACATATTTGTTTCTTCAGCAGAAGGGAACTCGTACGTAATTGAACTTAAGGTTGTATCAACTATTGTTTTTTGAATGTTTGGAGCATTTTTTTCAATTGCTTTTTCTAACGTAGAAATTATATTAGGAATAACCTCTCTTGGTATATCTTGAAGTTCTGTTCTTACTAGGATCCCAGAAGCATCGCCAAAAGTTTTAACTTCAACATTTCCTAATCCTATTGAACTTAGGTCTTTTCTGACGGAACTAATATCAATAGGTTCATCAAACTGAACAACAATTTCAGATCCACCTTTAAAGTCTATGCCTAGTTCTAAACCTCTTGCTACCAAGCTAATAATTCCGATAACCAACAAAATACCAGAAATAACATATGCGATTTTTCGATTTCCAAGAAAATTAAAATTAAGTTTATCAAAAACTCTTGATCTGCTGCCAATATCAACTTTATATCCCTTAGCAATCATAAACTCGAACATAAGTTTAGTTATAACTAAAGCACTAAATAAACTTGCCAAGATTCCTATCATTAAAGTTAATGCGAAACCTTGAATTGGTCCGCTGCCAAATTGATAAAGGATAACGGCAGTAAAAAATGATGTAATGTTTGAATCGAAAATTGCTGAATAAGAATTTGCGAAACCGCCTTCTACAGCGGCTTTAACTGTTTTACCGGTTTCAAGTTCTTCTCTAATTCGCTCAAAGATAAGTACATTAGCATCAACCGCCATACCAATTGTAAGAATAATACCAGCAATACCAGGCAAAGTTAAAGTTGCATTAAATGCAGCAAGAATTCCCATTATAAAAAGCATTGTAAACAATAAAGCTAAATCAGCAAATGACCCTGCTTTTCTATAATAAACAAGCATAAACATAGCTACAATAAGAAAACCGATTAAAGTGGAGTTAAACCCTTGACTAATAGAATCTTGACCCAAAGAAGGACCAACAGTTCTTTCTTCAATGATATCCACAGGTGCAGGTAATGCACCAGCCTTAAGTACTATTTCAAGTAATTTGGCTTCTTCTAGATTAGCACTTCCTGTAATTTGTGAATTGCCTGATGGAATTTTACCAATTATGTTTGGAGCAGAATAAACATAGCCATCCAAAACAATTGCACATCTTTTATTTATATTAGAACCAGTAATTCTTGCCCATTCTCTAGATCCATCTGCATTCATTTGCATGTTTACAACAGGTTCAGTTGTCTGAGGACTAATATTAGCCTGTGCATCAACAATAACTCCACCTGTTAATTCCGGTTGCTTGTTTACTAAGTATAATCTGTAAAATTTCACACCGTCTTGAACTATATCAGGTTTAGCAGAATAAAGAAATTCAACGTTATCTGGAATTACTTTTTTAACTTCAGGTCGATTTAAGAAATTATTAAGTACGTCCTTGTTTTTTTCTTCAACTACGGCGTCAGCACTGTTTTGGGAAAGTAGTTTTGCAATAGCAAAAAAAGGATGTTTCTTTGCTGCTTCTTCTGCAGATAATTCACCATCCGAAAGAAGAGAATCTTTTTCCGTAATAGTTGAGGAATCTTTTGAAGATCCAGCTAAAACTTCATCAATTTTATTCATAATTGGAAAAGCAAATTCCGCATCTTTAACCAATTTGAATTCAAGCATTGCTCTACCTTGCAACAGATTTTTAGCTTCTTCTTTTTTGGCAACGCCAGGTAACTCAACAATAATTCTTCTTGCACCTTGTTTCTGAATTGAAGGTTCTGAAACTCCGTATTGATCAATTCTATTTCTAATAATTTCAATTGCACGTGTAACCGCATCTGATTCTTGCTCTTTAAGATCCTTAATAATATCGGAATCTTCTTGCCTTATTGATCCAAAATACCTGCTAAGTCTGATGTTGCTTTCAGCAAGTTTGCCGGATAGGATTGAAACCACATCTTGATCGGACGTTTTGCTGATTTTTACAGTTTCCTTTAAAATATTTTGAAATTGTAAATCAGGATCTTTTGCTAAACGCTCAAGTAACTTAGCAGTATTCACTTCCATAACAAGGTACATTCCACCTTGAAGATCAAGCCCAAGTTTTATTCTTTTTTCTCGAGCCTTTTTTATTGATGGATCAGCAACTCTAATACTATCTTCTTTAAATTCAATGATAGATTCGATTTGTTTATCCGTTAAATTTTTGTTTGAAGTTTTAATACTGTCTTTTAGACTTGTGACTATTTTAGATATGTTTTTATTATTGTTGTAATCTTGATAAGTAGGGAAAAGCAAGTAAACACTGAGAGCTACTGCTGCGACTACTAATATTATCCTAAATCTTAACTCTTTCATATTGCCTGATGGTTTTAGTTAATTATAAATTTAATTTTTAAATAAGAATGATAATATAGATAGATGGTAAAAAAAAATCAATGAAAACAAATTGAAAATGCATATTATGATTCGGAAAAATTTATATAAAAAAAGCCTTCAAATTTACTTTTTGAAGGCTTTAACTCAATTCATTTAAATACGATTTTATTCTCGTACAACCCAAGTTTTAACAATAGTAGTTACTTCAGGGTGTAATTTTACATTAACACTATAAATACCTAAAGCTCTTATAGGTTCTTCCAAATCAATTTTTCTTCTATCGATATCATATTTCTTTTCTTTAAGTGCATCAGCAATCATTTGAGAAGTTACAGAACCAAATATTTTATCTTCTTCACCAACTTTTACTGGAATTGTGATTGAAACTGTTTCCAATTCAGCACCTAAAATTTTGGCTGCTTCAAGTTCTTTAACTTCTTTCTTTGCTAATTGATGTTTTTCTTCTTCTAAAGATCTAACATTACCTTTAGTTGCAATGTATGCAATTTGTCTTGGTAATAAAAAGTTTCTTGCAAAACCATTTTTCACATCAACAAGATCACCAATTTTACCAAGTTGGTCATAATTTTTTCTTAAAATAATTTTCATTGTAAACTCCTTACTTAACTGCTTCTGAAACAAATGGTAAAATTGCAACTTGTCTTGCTCTTTTTATAGCTCTAACAAGTTCTCTATGTTGTTTGGCGCTTAATCCAGTAATTCTGCGTGGAATTATTTTGCCTTGATCAGAAATAAACTTTTGAAGTTTTTTACTGTCTTTATAATCGATGTAATCATCAATTACTCTTCTTGCTTTTTTATTCTTCATTTTTTAAACCTCAATTTTTGTCATCATTGATGAGATCAGATTCCTCATCATTTAAAAATTTGTCAAAAGATGCATCTTCAATTAGATCATCTGAATCATCGGAAGTTGTATCTGATATTTCATCCGAAGATTTTCCTAACTTGTTTAGAAATTGAATTCTTTTTGCTTTTATTTCAACGATTGTTCTGTTTTTCCCATCTTCAGTTTTAAAAGTTCTGCTTTGTAATTCTCCATCAACTAAAACTGCGCTTCCTTTTCTCAATCTATCTTTGCAACTATCAGCTAATTTATTCCAAGCAACAACCCCAACATAGCAAACATCTTCTTGCCATTGATTGTTACTATCTTTATATCTTCTGTTAGCAGCAACATGAAAATTTGCAACTGGAGTATTATTAGAAGTTTCTCTAAAGATAGGGTCTTTAGTTAAATTACCAGCTATAATAACATTGTTTAGTTCGGGCATTTTCAAATCAGCCATTAGTTACCTCCATCCGATCATTTTATTATTAGTCATTGCTTTTTTCTTTATCAGATTTTTCTTGAACTTCAGTTCCTTCTTCAGCTGCTTCTTCTACCTTTTTATTGGCTGCATTCTTAATGCTTTCAAGTGCTTTTGAGTCTAGAACTATTGTTATATATCTGATTACATTTTCATCAAGTTTAAGAAATCTCTCAAATTCTGTAATCATTGAAGGAGCGCCTTCAAATCTTGTAATTAAATAATAACCGCTTTTTGCATTATCAATTGCATAAGCTAGTCTTCTTCTTCCCCAATTTTCGATATCAGAAATTTCTCCGCCATTCGTTTTTATACTTTGATGAATAGCAGAAATAATTCCCTCAACCTGGGGATCCTCAAGCGCTGCGTTGATAACCACAACACTCTCGTAATGTCTTGTTGCCATTTGTGTTCCTCCCTTTGGACGATTGGCTATTAAAAATATTTTAATAGCAGGGTTAATAAAAAAATATAAGTACTAAATTTACTTAATTAATGGTGCAATTACCAATGAAACTACAGACATTAATTTAATTAAAATATTAAGTGATGGACCGGAAGTATCTTTAAAAGGATCGCCAACAGTATCACCAACCACAGAAGCTTTATGAGGTTCTGAACCCTTTCCGTAAATTATTCCATCAATATTTAAATTGCCTTCAATTAATTTTTTGGCATTATCCCAAGCTCCACCGGCATTTGATTGAAAAATTGCCATTAAAACTCCAGAAGTAGTAACACCAGCTAATAAACCGGCAAGCATCTCTTTTGATGCAAATCCAACGATTACTGGAACCGAAATTGCCATTAAACCCGGCAGAATCATTTCTTTAATTGCTGCGTTTGTTGAAATTTCCACGCATTTCGAATATTCAGCTTCTGCAGTTCCTTCTCTTAAACCTGGAATTTCTCTAAACTGTCTTTCAACTTCAATTATCATTTTTTTTGCCGCTCTGCCAACTGCACCCATTGCCATTGATGAAAATAAAAATGGAAGCATTGCACCAATAAATAATCCACCCATAATTATTGGTTTAGAAATATCAATAATGCTGATTTCAGCTTGCTGCATATAAGCTGAAAATAATGCCAGTGCTGTCAATGCCGCTGAACCTATTGCAAAACCTTTTCCAATTGCTGCAGTAGTATTTCCAACCGCGTCAAGTTTGTCAGTACGCTCTCTAACTTCTTTTGGAAGCTCAGCCATCTCTGCAATTCCACCGGCGTTATCTGATATTGGTCCATAAGCATCAACTGCTAATTGTATACCAGTTGTTGATAGCATACCAAGAGCTGCGATTGCTATTCCATAAAGATTTGCAAATTCAAATGCGCCAATAATACTTGCAGCAATGATAATTACTGGAAAAGCAGTAGAACTCATTCCAACACCAAGACCTGCAATTATAGTTGTTGCAGACCCAGTAACGGATTGATAGGCAATATTGTGAACTGGTTTATATTCAGTTCCGGTATAATACTCAGTTATTAAACCAATTAAAGTTCCGGCTGCCAATCCAATTAGTGTTGAATAAAAAACTCCTAAGCTTGTATATTCGAAATCATTATACATCCATGATTCCGGTAAGATCGTTTTAATAATAAAGTAAGATGCTACAACCATCATACCGGCGGTTCCAAATTCGCCCAAATTTAATCCTTTTTGAGGATTGCCACCTTCCTTAACTTTTACAAAATAAGTTCCAATAATAGAAAGTATAATACCGGCGCCAGCTAAAACAAGAGGTAATATTACAGCTTCTAAATTTAACTCCGGAACTTGTGAAGAAGTAAATACTGCCCCCAAAACCATTGTCCCAATTATTGCTCCAACATAGCTCTCAAATAAATCTGCGCCCATTCCAGCAACATCACCAACATTATCACCAACATTATCAGCAATTGTTGCAGGATTTCTATGATCGTCTTCAGGAAGTCCTTCAATTACTTTACCTGCCAGATCTGCTCCAACATCAGCAGCCTTAGTGTAGATTCCACCTCCAACTCTTGCAAATAATGCAACAGAAGAAGCACCAAGTGAAAATCCTGATAAAACATTTATAACTCTAGTAACGTCCCAATCCATATTTGAATAAACTATAAATAATGTACTCAAGCCAAGAATTCCTAAGCCAACTACATTCATTCCCATAATAGAACCGCCAGAGAATGCAATTTCTAAAGCGGGTCCTAAACCTCTTTTTGCAGCCTCAGTTGTTCTAACATTCGCTTTTGTTGCAGCCATCATTCCTAAAAAACCAGCAAGTCCAGAACAAAATGCTCCCATTATAAATGATACAGAAATTAACCAAGATGACTCATCGTTTCCAAAATTTGAATACGCTAATAAAATGGCAATTATTACAACCACCCAGAGTAAAACTTTATATTCAGTTTTTAAAAATGCAATAGCTCCATCTCTAATGTGTTGGGAGATTTTGGTCATTTTTTCAGAACCGGTACTTTGTTTAGTAATCCAAACATTTTTTGTATAAGAAAAGAAAAGCGCTGCAAGACCAAGAAGGGGAATGAAATAGATGATGTTATCAATAAATAATTGCATATTTAGTTTCCTATTAATTTATGATAAATTAGAAGAATTTGTATTTGATTCTTTACTAAAATAATCTAGCATTTTTTCATATCCATTAGCTATAAACTCAATCATTAACTGCTGTAACAGAGGAATCTTTTGATCAATTAGATTAATTTCATCTTTATTGAATTTACTTAAAACGTAATTAGCTAATGATTCATCATCTTTTTGTTTTCCAACACCAACTCTAATTCTGGGAAATGAATCTGATTGCAAATGATAAATTATTGATTTAATTCCGTTATGTCCGCCATCACTTCCAGTTTTTCTGATTCTTATATTCCCAGTATCAAGATTCACATCGTCGTAAATAACTAACAAATCATTCATAGTTAGATTAAAGTTATCAATAAGTTCATTTATAACCAAACCTGAATTATTAACATAAGTAGTCGGCTTTATTAATAAAAAACGGAAAGTATCAATGACACTTTCCGCTTTCCAAAAATCACTTTTTGTCGGTAAAAAATCTAATTTGTTTTTGTGTGCAAAAGAATCTAAAATATAAAAACCAACATTATGGCGGGTTCCAATATAATTTCTCCCCGGATTTCCAATTCCGATAACTGCCCTCAAAAATTATCCTTCAGATTCTTCGTCAGATTTTCCTTTTCCAATAACTTCAGGTTGTTTTTCTTCATCATCACCTAATAATTCATCGGCTTTATCTTCTTCCTCTTCCTTAATTGCTGTTACAGCAACAACAGAAGTATCTTCAGAGTTTAATATTGTAATGTTTTCATAGGATAAATCAGCTACTGAAATTGAATCTCCAACGTGTAGATTTGTAACATCAATTTCTAAATGTGAAGGGATATCTTTTGGTAAACATTCAACATCAAATTTATGAAGGGTTTGAATAAGTTTTCCACCTTCTTTAACTCCAATTGCAGAACCAATTAAAGAAATAGGAACTTGAACTTCAATGACCTCGCCAACTGTAATAGCTTGAAAATCAACATGAATTATTCTATCTGTCAAAGGATCAAATTGAATATCTTTTAAGATAGAAGGAACTGGTTCATTCTCATTAATTTTTAAATCTACCAAGTTCATTTCTGTTGTGTACACAACGGGTTTAAGTGAGAGCTCAGTTACTGTAATATTTACAGGTTCCATGTCTTTAGAGTAAAGAACACCAGGAACTTTACCGTCTCTTTTAAGTTGGTTAACAGCGCCTTTTGTAGATTTTTCTCTTTTCTGAGCTGCTATATTAATGTTTGACATAATTTAATTTACTCCAATTATTACTTTGATTTTCTAACTTTTATCTGTATCAAACAACGAACTAATTGATTCGTGGTTGTGAGTTCTTCTTATTGCTTCTGCTAGCAAACTTGCTGCCGATTTAACTACAATTTTTTTGCTTTTAATATTTCCTCTAAGAGGAATTGAATCTGTTACATAAAGTTTTGTTATTTCAGAATTTTCAATTCTTTCAATAGCTTCCCCAGAAAGTAGTGCATGAGTAACAGAACCAAAAATCTTCCTTGCTCCTTTTTCTTTTAGAGCTTTTATTGCTGAAACAAAAGTTCCACCTGTATCAATTAAATCGTCAACTATTAAAATATCTTTGTCTTCAACATCTCCAATGATATTCATGACCTCTGCTTGATTCTGTTTTGGTCTTCTTTTATCTATTACAACTAAATTTGCGTGTAGTCTTCTAGCATAAGATCGAGCAAGCTTAATTCCACCAACATCCGGAGAAACGACGACTAAATCCTCTGATCTATTTTTAAAAACATCCATAAAAACTGGTGAAGCATAAAGATGGTCAGATGGAATATCAAAAAATCCTTGAATCTGGGCAGCATGTAAATCCATTGTAATAACTCTATCTGCACCAGCAACAGAAATTAAATTTGCCACTAATTTTGCAGTAATAGAAACTCTTGGCTGGTCTTTTCTATCTTGTCTTGCATAACCAAAATAAGGTATTACTGTTGTAACAGTTGAAACAGATGAACGCTTTGCAGCATCAATCATTATCAAGAGTTCCATAAGATTTTCTGCAGGATGATGCGTGGATTGTACCAGATAAACATCTCCTCCGCGAATATTCTCTTTATATTTTACCCAAATTTCACCATCACTAAATCTTTTCAGATCAATAGATCCAAGTGGAATTCCAATATAATCAGCAATTTTTTGAGCCAATTCAGGATTTGATGAACCTGAAAAAATTCTTGGACCTGCAGCAGCCATTCTTAATAAAATCTATTAGTGAGAAAATTTAATACAAACAATAAATATAACTAAAACTCTAAGTTATGTCAAACAAGATGTTTAGTTAGATTAGCAGATTTATTCTTTTTTGAACAGAAAGGAGATTTTGAAATTTGAAATAAAAATTACAAATTTACATTTTTTTACTATAAATATAATTTTGCATGATTGAGACTCACTTTTTCCCCTTTTTGAACAAAAAAACTAGCACAATAAGAATTACAATACTTGCCAAAGTGTAAATCCAGATTGGTGTTTCTTTTAGTTTGAAGGGTATAAAAGTAGCAGAAATTGTTTTCCCGTTTCCAATATCATCTAAAGTGAAATTCCATTCAAGTTTATTTCTTGAAAGTGAATTAGCGTTATGTTTAATGATATTACCAGGTAAATAATAAACGTAAGAAATATTATAATTTTTTTCTGAAAGACCAAAAGTTGTGGTTATTGGTTGAATAAATTGAGAAAATATTTTTGTATCCTCAGGACCTTCTTTTATAGATAGCTCAGAATGTTTGAAAAATGACAATAAATTCAGAGAATCAAAATCAGTAAATTCAAATTCAATTTGTGCATGCAGGGTGCTATCTGTAAAATCGTGGTAAGTATTTGCATAATTTAATTTTGTAAAACTAGCCGTGAAATTTTCCGTTAAATTTTCCGGACTAAACAATCCAATTTTTGTTATTAATAGCGAATCAAGGTCTGGGTCCATTGCCATCCAATAATGGATGAACATTTTACCAGAATTATCTGTCTTTATTGTAGTAACTTGGTTATAATTTAAGCAAGATGAAATAAACAATGTTACAAAAATTATAAAAATGGAATTTTTAACTTTATAATTAATTTCTTTCATAAGTAAAAACATAACAAATTTGTGCAATGAAAAATTATTTTATTTGTAAAATATAATATATAACTTTGCCATTCAAAATTTTAGGAGTTTTTTAAATGCCAACTTATGACTATAAATGTACAGAATGTAATATAACTTTTGAAGAATTTCAAAAAATGACGGATAAACCATTGAAAAAATGTCCGGAATGTGGAGGAAAACTAAAAAGATTAATTGGTGCGGGAACTACGCCAATTTTTAAAGGATCTGGTTTTTATCAAACCGATTATAAAAATAGTGGTGGACCAGAGAAAGAAAAAAAGACTGTTTCTAAGAGTGAAAATGCGCAACCAGCCAAAGAAACGAAAACAGAAAGTAAAAAAACAGATGTTAAAAGTTCAGACAAAAATTCAAATGATAAATAAAAAAGGATGAATATTAATTCATCCTTAAAATTAAATTATACTTTTCTAAAAAATAATTTTCAATATAAAATTATTATCCATGCATCCTAAAAATCTAGCCCAAGTGAAATATAGTATTTTGGGGTTGACCAATGTTGATAATCATATTTCCAAGCAACGTCAAATTTCCAAAGGAAAATAAAATAAACTCTGGCTCCAAATCCAGTACCGACCAAAAGATCATCAGTAATTAGTTTTCCTTCAGGAGATTTCTTAAATAATCTTAATCCAGTATTCTCATTCCATGCAGTACCGGCATCAATAAAAGCCGTACCAAGAATATTCTGGAAAAATAGTGGAATTCCACCTGTTAGCAAATACCTAATTAAAGGAAGCCTTAGTTCTAGATTCACCAGTGAATATTTGGTCCCAATTTGTTCTGCATAATTGTAACCTCTTAAGGGAAGGGCTGGAGTTAAAAATACAAAATCAGAGGCGCTACTTAGAGGAACATCACCGGTAGCAAAAGTTCTATTTATCCAACTCTCTGTTCCGCCAATAAAAATTTCTGAGCATTTGAACCAACTGAATAGCCGCCAGAAAATCTTGCAACAAAAGCATTATCATAAAAGAACCTAAAATACTTTCTGTAATCCCAAGTTAAAGACGCAAAACTTTCTTTGGTTTTTCCGAATCCTGGATTGCCAAAAAGAGTTAAATTGTATCTGGTTCCTTGAATTGGAGAAGTGTATCCCCACATAACATTATCTTTTACGTAGCTAATTGACGGAATTATAAAAGTTGCTTTCTCAACCGGCTCATCAATAAAATCTAAATTTTCCCTAGATACTCTTTGAACACTTATTCCAGCATCTATTCTGTGAAATGTATTTAATGGATAACTTGCAAAAACATTTGCGCCGTAACTTCTAAATCTGTAAAGATCACTGCCAAAAAATCCAGATAGGTAAACAAAACGTGCGGTGTGGTAAGCTGAAATTCCAAAATTTATTCTTTCGGGTAAATAATAATAAGATAAACCATAATCACTATTTTTTAAATCAATCTGCAAACTTGTCATTCCGATTAAGCGATGATTACCAAGCACATCACTGAATGAAAGGACCGTTGTTCCTAGAACTCCATATAATGAACTATAGCCTGCGTTTGCATAAATGATATCAGGAGAAAAATCGACTTTATACTTGTTTACTAAAAAATTTCCTTCTTGGTCTAATTTTTCTCTAAAAAGTAGTTCAGGTTTTTTTTCGGGATTTTCATCTTTCAAGAATGGATCAGTTTTTGCAAAAACATAATCTTTGTAATCTGTTTTGATAGTATCTTCAACTGCATTACCATAATCAATTATTTGTCCGGTAAATATTCTAGAATTATTTTCTACAGTTGAATCTTTTAATTCATCATTTTTATATATAAATTCTTTGCCAACTTCGGGAAGCTCTTTATCAGTAAAAGTTTCTTGCGAGGCGGGTTCCTGGTCTTTATAAAATTGAGCCATGTAACCAGTGAACTCAATATCTTTAACTTCTTCTAACTCGAAAGGATTATTAATTAAAAATACGTTGAAACCAGCATTGTAAAAAGCTGAGAACACTAATTTTTTTGAATCTGAAGTAATTGAAATACTTTCAATTTTGTTTAATGAGTTAGTTAATGCAATTGCCGGTGTTTCTAAAATTGATTTTAAAGAATCATTTTTTGTTAGAACAATTCTTTTCTTATAAAGATTATCAATTCCATTGTAATCAGATATAAAAATTATTTCGTTTCCATTTTCAGAAAATACGGCCTGTTTCTCATCACTGTTTTGCCAATCAGTAATTCTATCAATTTTTTTCGAGTCAATATCAATCAGATATAAATCCATTTGAAATCCGTTTAACGTTGACATAGTTAAACCATCTTGATCAAAATTATCTTTTGTAAATCCATTTCTATCAGAAGAAAAAATTATTTTTTTACTATCAGGGGACCAGCTTGGCACATATTCGCTGAAGATATCGTCTGTAATATTTGTAAGTGCTTTAGTTTCAAAATTGTAAATATAAATATCTGATTGTTTTGCATCTGCACCAAGAAATGCCATATATTTACCATCTGGTGACCAACTCACAGATTCAATTCCATGAAGTCTGAATGGGAGATTTTCATCTTCCCCGGTTTCAGTATCAATAATTTTTATTACATCATAGCCTTCAGCTTTACTTGAGAGCGCAATTCGTCTATTATCAGGTGCCCATGTTAATGCTGGGAAAAGAAGATTGAGTTCTTCCAAATCTTCAGTATCTCCACTTTCAATTACTTTCTTAATTAGTTCGCCGTCAAAGGAGTTCATTAAATATACCTCCAAGTAAATATTTCTATCGGAAATAAAAACAATTTTATCACCTTGCGGGGAAATTGCCGGACTAATATTATAAAATCCGCCAAGCTTTTTATTGTCGGTCAATCTTTTTGCAAATTCATCAGGATCTTTTCTTTCTGCAATCTCAGGCCAGTATCTTCGCTTAATATCTTTCTTCCATTTATCATTTAGTTCTTTAAGATCAATTCCAATAGATGCTTTGAAGCCTGCATCAACATTGCCTTTACCTTTAACGTTATTCAATAGTTCAGCAATTTTTTCTTCACCATAAGTATCTGCAATATATTTAAAAAGTGCCTGACCTCCGCGATATGCAAAATACCCCCCAAGTCTTTCTATATCAGGAAGATATTCGTTGATAATTGCATCTCTAATAAACATATCGGAATTGGTTTCCCAACCGCTGGAAAGATATTCAGCCATTCCTTCATGGTACCAAATTGGTAATTGTAATGTTATTCCTTTGGCAATAATATTTTGAATAGTTCCTCCATAAAGCATATCACGCATAACGGCATGCACTAACTCGTGATGTATTACATGTTTGTATTTACTGTAAGAGCCTTCAAAAGGGAACACGACTCTATTTTTAAAAGGTTCGGTAAATCCGCCAATTCCTTGCGATAAATATCCATCGGAAGTATTTGTTTCTTGAAATTCATTGTGGGAATTATAAACAACTAATGAAACTCTGTTATTTAATTGGTAATTTAATCTTGTTTGAAGATCTTCCAAAGATTCTTCTGCAACTTGAGCGGCAAATTCTGCAGCATCTTCACCACCTTCAGAAAAATAAATATCAAAATGTTTTGATTGAATATAATACCAATCATGATCTCGATATTGAACTTTATTTTTACCAAACTGTGCAAAAATAATGTTTGAAGCTAATAACAAAAGTATTAATATTTTTGTTGGATTATACATATTGAATTTCCACTTATCCTTGATCAGTAAATAATTTTATATATTTTTTTATTCACGTTATTCTACTATAAAAACCTAAATCAGTAGGTTTCGAGAAATGTAATTATACAATACTCTATATCAATTATAAAAATAATCTTATCATTAAGAAAGAGTAAAATCAATCTCTTTTTTTCTTCATCTACTCGTTTTAATTTTACTTGAATTTTATCGCCAAGTCTAAACTGCTTTTCAGTATGGGAACCCTTAATTGAATAACTGTCTTCATCTAAAACATAATAATCATCGTCTAGATCACGCAATTGAATTAAACCTTCTGCAAGATTTGCACTAAGTTCAACAAAAATTCCAAAGTGAGTTATTCCAGATATTACACCGTTAAAAGTTTCTCCAATTTTACCTTTTAGGAATTCAATTTGTTTCAACTTAATAGATAATCGCTCGGCATTAGTTGCATTTTTTTCCATTAAAGATGAATGATCACAAATTTCTTCCAATCTTTTCCAAGTAAATTTAGCCTTCTCTTTTTTTATGAAATCAAAAATTAATAAATGCGCCATTAAATCAGGGAAGCGTCTAATTGGCGAAGTAAAATGCGAATAGAATTTGAATCCCAAACCATAATGTCCAATATTTTGTGTTGAGTAAATTGCTTTTGCCATAGAGCGAATTGCAATTTCGTTAACAACAGCTTCTTCTTCTGAACCTTTAGCTTTTTCCAATAAGTTTTGCAGCTCTTTACTTTTATTTTGTGCTTGAGGGTTGAATTCGTAACCCAAGGATTGAACAAACTTTGCGAACTCATTAATTTTTTCTTCACTTGGCAAATCATGTACTCTGTAAACAAAAGGATTTTTATCCCGGGTATCACCTTTGTTCATGTGTGAGGAAATTAATCTGTTTGCAAGAAGCATAAATTCTTCAATAAGCTGGTGACTTTCATTGCTTTCTTTAATTTTAATTTCAACTGGAACTCCGTCTTTATCTAATTCAAATTCAATATCAGGAGTAGTGAAATTTATGCTTCCGTTTTTTGTTCTTTCATCCCTTAAAAATCTTGCAATTTTATTTACACTTTTTAATTCATTTACAAAATCACCTTTTTCAGTTTCTAAAATATCTTGAACCTCGTCATAAGTAAATCTTCTTTTGCTGTTGATAATGGTTTTTGCAATTTGATAACTTACTTGTTTAAACTTCTTATCAAACTCCACAAACACACTAAAAGTTAAGCGGTCTTCGTTAGGTACAAGCGAACAAATATTATTTGATAAATTTTCGGGAAGCATGGGAATAACTTTGCCAACAAGGTAAACACTGGTTGCTCTTTTTTCTGCTTCCTTAAATATTTGCGAGCCAGGTGTTACGTAATGACTAACATCAGCAATATGAATTCCAACAATTGTATTTCCGTTTCCCAACTTCTCAATTGAAACAGCATCATCAAAATCTTTTGCAGTTTTAGGATCAATTGTAAAAACATTTTTATCTCTAATATCAATTCTATTTTTAATTTCTTCTTTCGGAATTTCATTTGAAATGCTATTTGCTTCTTTAATTACCGGATTTGCAAATTTATACTTTATGCCAAATTCTCTTGCAATAGAAGCAATCTCTGCATCATAAGTTCCGGCTTTGCCCAACACATCGGTAATAATTCCTTCTGGATTTAATTTAGATTCATCCCATTCAATTTTACCAACCACAACTTTATCACCGTCGTTAGCCTTCTTCAAATTTTTTGATGAAACATAAATATCTCTGTGAATTTTATTATCATCAGGTTCAACAAAATAAAATGATTTTGACTTTCTTAAGACACCAACAATTTCACTTCGCTTGCGTTCAACTACTTTAATAATTTGACCTTCTTGGTTTTTTCCAGTGCGCTTTGCGAATAGCAAAACCTCAACCTTGTCTCCATCAAAAGCAGTTTTAAGATTTTTTTCAGAAATAAAAACATCCTTTTGATTTTTGTCTTTCAAAATTACAAAACCATAATTCTGCCCGTTTACAAGTTGTAACTGTCCGACCAATTTATTTTTAGATTCTCTATTCAATTTATACCGCTTGCCGGTTTTCTTAATAAAATTTTCCTTTGCCAAAGAGTAAAGCTCTTGTTTAAAGAACTCATAATCTTTCTTTTTAACTTTAAGTTTACTCCCTAAAGTTTTAGAATTAATTGCAACATTTGGATTTGTGTTAAAGAATGCTTTGATTAAATTTTTCATTTAAAACTCGAATTTATATTTTAGACCTAGTTCCTGAATTTTTTCGCCGGTTGTTGTTTCAACAATTGGATCTTTTTGTTCCATACGTATTATAAAACTTGGGTTAATTAAATACTCAAATTTTATGTCTGTTTTGTTCCACTCAAGATATTTTGTATTTCCACCAAACGAATATCTAATATTATTATACTTTCCTGAAAATAACAATTTGTAATTGTTGCTGGAGTATTTATTGAAACGAATATTACTAACTAAACCACCAAGCGTTGAGTTTAAATAACTCGTCAATTGCGAGCCGAGCAAAGAATAGGCAGTATTTTCTGCAACTGCTCCAAGTGCTGTTTTTTGCTCTTCGTTAAGATCAAGGCTTAACTGGCCTAATAGAATAAAAGTTAAAGCATTGGAAGCACCATATTTTAAATCGGGAATATCATTATCAATATTAGTTCGGCCTACATATACCGAAAGATTTTCATTTTCTGCAGAAAGATTTTCTCCAAGTTTAGAAAGGGGAGAATTGATTTTTAACTTTACGGCAACTTCTTCTGTTCTGCCACTTGCTTCAAAGTTATCAATTTCACCAATATAAGTTCCCACAATATTTAAGTGCGGATCAATTACATCACTTTCAAACCTAATTGTTCCTTTTGCGTCAAAAGTTTTAAAAAACTCAATTCGAGAGCCATCTAATAATTCTAAAGCCCCTTGTGTTCTTAATTGATCGTTAACTGTTGCAAACTCAAGCCGGCCTGTGGTTTCCAAGTTTAATTTTTGATTTAGTTCAGGATCAATTAGAAAATTAAATGATGCAATGTTTCTAATAATAATATTTGTGTTATAATCAAATTTAGTTTTATCTTCTATTTTAATGGTTTTCGAATTATTTGTTTCATTTAGTATTCTTATAAATTTTTGGTTCTCCCAATTAATATTTGAACTATCCTCAACAAATTTGTATACTATTCTATTATTGAAACGACCGTTAGCTTGATTTTTAGATGCATAAACTAACTCCGCTTTATCAACCAAAATATCTCCATCAAAATTATAACGATCGTTTTCATACGTAAATTTCCAATTATTATCGGTCTTAATGAAAAGATCTCCATAAATAGATGCATCTTTGGTTTTTGATTTACTGCCTAGCAGAGCCAATGAACCATTTATGGAAACATCAATTTTATTGAATGGAAATTCCTTTAATTCAATTTCTCCAACGGCATTTATTTTCCCAGTATATTTAGAACCAGCATGATTTGAAATTTGGAACTGGTTGATAGTTGCAATTTGATCTTCAAAAGTTGAGTTTAACAAAAATGAGTAATCTAAATTATTTTCAATAAAAGTAAATCTGCCGTCTTCAACATTTAAAAACCCATTAGTAACGGTATTTGAATATGTTCCGTTTACCTGAATGTTAGATTGAATTATCCCACTTTGGTTTTTTATATATGGAATTAAATTTCCAAAAGCACCTAAATTAAAATCAGATGATTTTAAACTTATATCAATATCAGAATCTGGATCAATAACTTCATTTCCACCCTTATAATTAAGGCTGAAAGGCAAGACTGCATGAAGTGTTAAAATAGGTTCTATCGATTTTAGTTTTGGGTTATTAAATTCAAAGTCCAGCTGCGAAACATTTTTATAGTGCTTTAATTTACCGGTCAAAGATCCAAAAACCACATCGTTATAGGCAATTTCATTAAACGAAATATCGCCATTAAGTTCTGGTTCAGTTAAAAAACCGGTTGATGAAAAATTTAAATTTACATCTCCTTTAAGTGGATTATCATTTTCGTTGGCAAAGTAAGAAGAAAGAATTTCACCAGGCAAATTCTCAATCTCAACAAAAAAGTTATGACTTTCATCATTATTAATTTGACCGTTAACAGTAACTAATGCATTTGCATTTTCTAAAATCAAATTAGATAATTGAATTCCACTTCCAGTAAAAATTACGCTGGAGGTATCAAAACTTGCCCAAGGAATATTTTTGTAGTTTAAGGTAATGGCATTAAATCTTATTTCTTCATCAGCTGCAAATGTGCTTATTGTTCCTTCCATTTCTGTTGTTAAATTTTCGCCAACTCCCAATGATGTATTAAAAAATAATTTACTTTGGTTAAAAATAAAATCTGCCTGAACATCGTTTAATTCAGCACCGGCATATATTTTATCTCCTTCTAAAGAAACCGAACCAAAAATTTTATTAAACGATATTTCTTGATTATCTCTGCTGAAATTTAAGTTTGCTTTAGAATCTGATAAATATAAAAGCAGGCTATCTTTTTTATTGAGCAAATTTTGTATATCAATTTCAGTTGAAATTCTAAATTGGAGAGAATCGTTTTTTACAGTACCAGTTCCCGACCCAGAAATATCTAACTCATCATTTTTAAGAAAAATTGCAATTAGATTAAAATCCTTGAAAGTAAAATCATAGTTAAACTCCACACTTTCATTTACAATTGGTGATATTTCAACCATCTCTATCTCGGTATTTTTAACACTTTCATCCTCAATAGGATTTAACTCATCTATTTTTTTTGAAATTAAGTAAGCAATTGTTTTGCCCTCATATGTTAAAAGCTCAATAGCTTTCTCCAACGAAAAATTTCCATTAATATTAAAATCAACAAATTCTGAAACTAAATTTATTTTCCTTAGTTCCTCATCTTTCTTTAAACTCAATTTTATATTTGTTTCATCTAACTTTAATTCCCTTAGTTGAGAAGGCTCAAGTTTTATTTCAAATTCACCAATAAGCTTATCCAAGTTTAGGTTTGTACCTTTTGCCATAAAAGCAAAATTTAAATTAGAAGAATCACTTTTGTTATTTGTAAAAGTTTGCAAATTTAAATTATTAGTCGCACCATTTAAATCATATGTAGGATTTTCAGAATTTCTTAAATCTAAAATTCCTTTTACGGATGTTTTGGCGTTATTTACAAGTGCATTAAAATCAAGATTAAAGATTTTAGAATTGATTTGACTTACTAATTTTAGGGAATCTAATTTTATATCATAAAAATTTGAAGATTTGGCATCAATAATAAAATTTGCATCCATATCTTCTGGATCGGTTCCAATTCCTTTCAGACTTCCATTACCAGTTATTGACGAATTAAATCCAACAATAGGAAATACATTAATTTTTTCAGTTGCAAATTTAATATCATATTCCATTTTTTCTTTTTGCAAATCAAGGTATGTATCTAGAAAAATTTTCCCATCATTTACATTTCCGGTTAAATTAGCTTTAAATTTTGTTGGTTCTCCTTTATAAGATAAACTCAACTTTTCAGCAATAAGGTTTTCGTATCTTGGAATTTGTAAACCTTCGACTAAATCAAAAATCTCAGATTCAACCAGTTTATTGCTTGTAGCCTTCACATCAAAAAATAATTTACTGGGTATGTGCAAATTTTTTACATTTCCGTTTAATTGCATATCCGAATTTTTAAATGCAACACTAAGTTTGCTTACATCAAAATCTCCAAAATATCCTGTTGCCTTCAAATCAAAATGAGCGTTTCCTCTAAGAAAATCAGTCGCTTCAATAAATGTTGATAAATCATTAAAGTGAAAAGGGGTAGCGGTTGCCTCAATTTCTATAGGGTAATCTTTAAAATCTCGGAGCTCCACATTTCCCAATAAATTTAGTTTATCCATTTTAGCATTAATGGCTAAATTTGTGCTATCGGTTTCAAAAAATAAATTTTTAACTAAAGCAAAGTTTTCAGTTAATTCAAAATGCCCAGAAAGTTTTTTTAGATTAAAAGATTTAAAATTTGGTGTGACTGAAAGATTGTTCAAATCCATTCTAACCAAAGATGCAGATAAATTAGCAAATATTTTTGCATCCAAGAACATACCGGTAAATCGTAAATCATCGGTATTTATATGATTATAATATTTATTCGATTTTAAATTTGGGTAAGTCTGGCGAATAAAAGATAAATTCTGAAAATTTAGATTGTTAACTTGAATTGTAAAAGGGAAGGTTGATTTTGATGTATCAACCGGCTCATCTTCACTTTTAGATAATCTAGATAGATTCCAAACACCTTCACTATCTTGAAGCAAATTAATTTTAGCATCTCGAATAGAAATTTCTCTAATTAAAATTCTTTTAAGTAAAAGGTGAACCGGACTTGTTTTTATTGAAATTTGTTCTGCGTCTATCAATGTATCATTGAGCGAGGTAAGAACAGTATTATTTAAAATGATTGATGAAAAAATAGAACCATCAATTCTTTCAATATAAAGATTTCCGTTTATTGAATTTGAGACTTGGTCAGTTATCTGGTTTTTTAAAAAACCACGGAATGTTTTTGTTTGAGAAAATCCAAAGAAGACAATTAATAAAAAGAAAAGAATCGCAAAGAACCCAATAAAGACATTTACAATTTTATGAAAAATTGGTCGTTTAAAATTTTTCTTTTCTTTTTTTTCATCACTCATTGTAAGTAGCTAATATCTTTTTAATAATATTGCTGGTAGATTGAGACGTAATAAATTTAATAGTTGTAACTACACCGCCATTTTTTTCAACAACTTCTCGGCCAACAATGTTTTCAATTGCCCAATCATCACCCTTAATAAGAATATCCGGAATAATTCTTTCAATTAATTGCAAGGGAGTTGGTTCTTCAAATAATACAACATAATCAACGGATTTCAAGTTATTTAAAATATACGCTCTTTCCAATTCATTAATTATTGGTCTGTTTTTTCCCTTGATTTCTCTTATGGATTTATCACTATTTAAACCAACAATTAAAATGTCTCCACAAGCTTTTGCTTTTGCAAGGTAATCAACGTGACCAGCGTGCAAAATGTCAAAACATCCATTAGTGAATACAACTTTTTTATTCTTAAGTTTCAAATCTTTGCGGATTTTTAAGAGATCGCTTAATGGAATAAGTGTATTTGTCATTTTAAATAACCTCTAATTACTGAAAAAAGTTTAGTGCTCTCAATTGGTACAATACCAACTTCTTCGCAAACAATTCCAGCCGCAAAATTAGCAATATATGCGGCTTCTGTAATTGTTGCACCACTTGCCAAAGCTAAAGTTAAAGTAGAAATAACTGTATCACCGGCACCTGAAACATCTGCAACTTTTCTAGGCTTTTGTAGAAATCCGAACTTCTTCTTTCCCATTTTCAAATAGCGCAATTCCTTTTTCACCCAATGTTAAAAGTATATATTTGGCTTTTAGCATTTCAAGTAATTTATTTCCGGCAATGGAAATGTCCTTATCGGATAAAATTCTCATACCAAGGATATCTTCAGTTTCTTTTCTATTGGGTTTAAACAAAGTTACGTTTTTGTATTTTTTGAATTTTATAAATTTTGGATCAACAGTAATAATCTTATTATTAGTATTTGCCATGCTTATTATTTTTTCAATTAGACTTTCTGTCAAAACTCCCTTGTTGTAATCTTGCAGAATTATTGCAGAAATTGATTTTATTTTTGAAGTTAATAAATCAATAATCGTTTTTTCAATTTTTGATGAAATATATTCTTTGCTCTCTTTATCAATTCTTACAACATGCTGATTACCAGCAATTACACGTGTTTTAATTGTTGTTGGTCTAGATTTATCTTGTAAAATCCCTGAAGAGTTTAACTTCTCACTTTTCATTAAATTTAGAAAAGTCTTTCCATCGGAATCATTGCCAATTACTCCTATAGAAATTGGAGTTGCACCAAGTTTTAAAATATTTAATGCTACATTTGCAGCACCACCAAATCTGAAGAACTCATTATCAATTTCAACAACTGGAACTGGAGCCTCTGGTGAAACTCTTTTTACATCTCCCCAAAAATATCCATCAAGCATAACATCGCCAATAACTGCGATTTTTTGACCAGCAAAATTTTGTTCAATTATTTTTAATCTTTTTGCGGTAATCATTTTTGCCTATCTGCTAAAATTTGGAATTAAGTCGTTAATAAGTGCAACTTTATAAAGACCTCTATTTGTGCCAAGCCAAATATTATTTCCATCAAAGTGCATAGATAAAATTGTCTCAGGTATTATATCACTTTCAATTTTTTTTTATGCTCAATGTTTTTTTTATTAATCAAAAACACACCTTGACCTATAGCACCCTTTGATTGAGGATCAAATTTATAAACTGATGTCCAAATATAATTACCTGTTTCTTCTAAAGAAAATATACCATTTGCATTCAGTTTGTTGTACTCACTAAATTTAATCCAATTAATTTTTCTATCAAACCGAAATAACCCTCCAACATTAAATTCTGGATTTTCCGAAGTGACAAATTCGTCAGTGCCAAACCATATAAAATTTTTATCGGGCAAAATTTTTGATATGGATACTTGATCACTTTCACCCATGAAATAACTTTCTTTGCTATCAAAATAAACTATTTTTTCGTTACCATTTTGGTCGCGTAAATTTTTAATAATTTTATGCAAACCTGCTTCAACACCAATCCATAAAAGGCTATCGCCATCAATGGCAATTGTTTTTACTGAGTTTGCTTTATCGTTTTTCCCGATTGTTAAATCAATATCATCATATTTTTTGTTTTTTAAATCATACTTTGTTAAGTATTTGAATCTGCCAATCCACAATGTATTTTCGTACCTGTCATATTGCAAAGCTCTAATCCAATTACCAAATTGTCCGCCCAATCCAAATTTTCTTTTACTCCAGCTATTTCGTCGTTTATCATAAATGTATAAACCATCTGCAGAGCCAGCCCAAACAAATTGTTTGTTAATTTCTAAACAATAAAAAAATCTTGTTTGATTATTTTATTCTCTGAAGAAAAATTATACCACTTATTTTTAGATTTTGAAAATTTGTAAATTCCATTTCCTTCAGTGGCCACCCAAATATCAACACCATCATTTTTAATATCTGTGATTACTTTTCCTTTTTAAAATGATTCAACATTTTCTGATTGAGCAGAAGATGGTAAGTTGAAGAGGAAAAAAATCAGCATTGTAAAATGAATGAATGAGATAAAGTTATTCATTCTATTATAAATAATCATATTCAGATCTTATAAGGTTGGTAATGAGGCAAATGCATTAAATGATAATTGGGAGTTGAAAACTTTATTGAATCCAAAGATTATATTTTTTTGAAGTTCCATAATATCGACATTCTTATTTAGTATCGTGGATATTTCTGTAGTTTTCATTTCCATTTCATTCTGTAAATTTAATTTTAATTCTTCATCAAGATTTAAATAATCAACCAACGATTTATGATTTGGGCCTATTAAAATTGAGCCGTGCTGCAAGATAGTATTGCCCAGTTTTCTCTGCGCACTTCCAACAAGTTTTTTACCCTCAAATTTAATTTCACTTTTAGCGGTGCTTGCAAAACAGAGAGAGCCCGAAGGCTGATTTAACAGTTGTTGAAAATTGGGTTGTTGATTTTCCAGCATAACCTTTTCCAACATCGAATCATATTTTGCAAGTCCAATAATTATTGCTTCAGAAATTTTTTCGTAAAGGGTTCTTCCACTTAATTGTTGATTATTTGGCATTACAACCGAGTAAGTTAATTCATCAGAATGCAGGATTGCTCTTCCACCAGTTGGTCGCTTTACAACATCAATATTGTTTTTAGTTGTAAGTTCTTGATTTATGTCATCATAAGATTGGTTTGCACCTAGTGAAATACAATGAGGTTCCCATCCGTAAAATCTTAAGAAGGCTTCATTGCTAAAACAATTTTTAACAAGCTGCAAATCAAATTCCATATTATGCTTGCCAGTGTATGTATTATATTCTATAAGTTTCCAGTTCACTTTTTAATTATGCCTCTTGTACTTTTACCAAGAAATTCTAAAACCGCGTTTGCCAATTTATCATCTTTAAAATCTTCGCTAATTTTTTGTTTGGCTTGAGTAAGATTTAAATCTCCCGAGAATATTATTTGATAAATATTTTTCAACCTGTAAATATCATCATTTGTGAATCCTCGTCTTCGCAAGCCAATTGTATTAAGTCCTTCAAATTTGAGCGGGTCACCTGCTGTAAGAACAAATGGCGGAACATCAACAACTGCTCTGTAACCACCACCGATCATTGCGTGCATTCCAACTTTACCAAATTGGTGAACCATTGAACCGCCGCCAATTATAACCCAGTCACCAATCTCAACGTGTCCACCTAGTTGAACGGAATTTGCCAAAATGCAATTATCACCAACCATACAATCATGAGCTACATGAGAATAAGCCATTAGCAAACAATTTTTTCCCACTTTAGATATCTTTGTTTCTTTTGTCCCGCGATGTAAAGTGGCAAATTCTCTAATTACAGTATCATCACCAACTTCAAAAATAGATTCTTCATTTGCAAATTTTAAATCTTGCGGATGATTTGAAATGGAGGCTCCTTGGTATATTTTTACTCGTTTACCTATTCTTGCCCCTTCGTAAATTCCAACATTAGGACCAATAATACAATCATCACCGATAATAACATTATCCTCAACAATAGTAAAGGGTCCAATAGTAGTGTTGTTTCCTATTTGGGCTTTATTGCTAATAATTGCAGATGGATGGATTAAAGTGTTCATTTATTTCTCTGTTTCAACTCTATCAACGATTGCAGCTTTTAATTCTGCTTCAGCTACTAAAACATTGCCAACAAAGGCTTTGCCTCTTATTACAACAAATCTATTTCGCTGACTAATTAGTTCAGCTTCAAGAATTAATTCGTCACCAGGTACAACTTGTTTTCTAAATTTTGCTTTATCAATGCCCATAAACAAAACTAATTTTTCTTCGGGATCAGGGACAGAATTTAACATTAATATTCCGCCGGTTTGTGCCATTGCTTCAACTATTAAAACACCGGGCATTACTGGTCTGCCAGGAAAATGCCCTTGAAAGAAAGGTTCATTAGAGGTTACAGATTTTACACCTATAACTTTTTTATCCATTTCTAAATGAATAATTTTATCAACTAACAAAAATGGATATCTATGTGGAAGAATTTTTTGAATTGCAATTGAATCAAAAACTACTCCTTCCTTTTTTACATGCTGATATTTTTTTTCAAGCTGCTTCTGTTGATAAAGTTTTCTAATTTTTTTAGCAAACTCAACATTTGCTTTATGACCCGGACGTGCGGCTAATATTTGGGCTTTTATTGGTACACCAATTAAGGCAAAGTCGCCAATCATATCTAAAAGTTTATGTCTTACGGGTTCATTCTTAAATCTCAAACTATTTTCATTTAAGAAACCATTTTTACCAACTGAGATTTTTTTCTCAATTCCCAGCTTTTGAGATAGTTCTGTTAAATCCTCCTCGGAAACTGTTCTATCAACAATTACCACTGCATTGTCAATAGTTCCACCCTTTATTAATCCTTGCTCGGCAAGTGTTTCAACTTCGCTCAGAAAACAAAATGTTCTTGTAGGCGCAAACTCCGTTATAAATTCTTTTTCCAAATCGAATAAACCAGTGTGCTGGCTGCCTAAAGCTGGGTTATGATAATCGACCATTACTGTCATTCTAAATCCATCAAGAGGAAGAGCCACAATATCTACTTGCTCTTCTTCGTTATGAAATGTAATTGTTTCATCAATTATTAAATAATTTTTTGGTTGAGTTTGCTTTACAATTCCGGCTTCCAATAATTTATCCACAAATGGTTTGGAGCTACCATCAGCAATAGGCGGTTCAATTCCATCAATCTCAATTGTAATATTATCTATTCGCAAACCGGCAACAGCTGCTAGAACATGTTCAACTGTGTGAACTTTTATTTCACCGATACCAAGAGTTGTTCCTCTAGAAATATCAACAACATATTCTGCAAGGGCTGGGATTTCAAATGGATCAGCTAAATCGGTTCTTACAAATTTAATTCCATGATTATCCGGAGCAGGCTTAAAAGTCATTGTGCAAAATGTACCTGTATGAAGACCTTCTCCTGAAATTGATATTGATCGATTTATAGTGGTCTGTAGATCGAGCATTAATTATTTTCCTTTTCTATTTGAGAATTCTTTTCTAGTAATAATATTTTTTCTTCTAATTTTTTAATTCTTTCTAAATAATTTGGAAGAGATCTAATATGACCTTCTAACTTCATTGTAGTTTTAATTTCTTTTGCCGGTGAGCCGAAATAAGTACCAGCTTTTGGCAGTGATTTAGAAATCCCACTTTGAGCGCCAACCAGAACATTATCACCAAGTTCAATGTGACCAACGCAGCCAACTTGTCCGCCTAATATACAATTCTCACCAATTTTAGCACTTCCTGAAATACCAACTTGTGCAGACATTACAGTGTTTTTCCCAACTTTAACATTATGAGCAATTTGAATTAAGTTATCTAACTTTACACCCTTACCAATAACTGTTGAACCAATTGCTGCTCTATCAATTGAAACATTTGAACCAATTTCAACATCATCTTCAATTATTACATTTCCTATTTGCGGAATTTTATGATAAACTCCATTTGAATCTGGTGAGAATCCAAAACCATCTGAACCAATAACCGAATTAGGATGAATAATTACATTGTTGCCAATTATTGAATTTTCTCTAATTGTTACATTTGGAAAAATAAGAACGTTATTTCCAATTTTACAATTCTCTAGAATCACAGTATTGTGATATATTTTAGAATTGCTGCCAACTGACGAATTTGTACCGATAAAAACATTTGCACCTACGGATGCCGAATTATCTAATTTAGCACTTCCATCTATTACTGCAGTTGGATTTATTCCTTTTAAATTAAACTCAGGCTTAAAATAATGGTTGATAATATTTTGAAAAGCAATATTCGGTTTATCAACAATAATATATGTTAAATGTGGATTTGTTTGTTCAATTTCATTACTAACTAAAATTGCTGTAGCTTTTGTTGTATTGAGGAAGTGATTATATTTTCCGATATATAAAAATGTTAAATCGCCAAGAACAGCATCTTGAATATTTGAGAGTTTAGAAATTTCTAAATTAGCATCACCAATTATTTCTCCATTTACTAGTTCCGCAATTTCTGAGATTTTTATTTTCATTATAATTTTTGTTTATGAAAGTATCTATAAAATTAAGATAGAATATTTAATAATAAGTAACGAAAAAAATAAGATGCCAAGCCAATGATTTACTTGAACAGAAAACTTGTGATGGCACCTTCTCGAATAATTCTAATTGCATTATAAACAAAAAATCCAAATTAGAAATGAGTATCTAAATCAGAATAAAAGATGACAAAATTTTAGCAATATCAAAAAGTTTACTGCAATTTGCTAAGGACAGCTGGAGTAATATCATATTCTTCTTTGGCGTATAAAAAAATCAAATCGCCGCTTCTATCAAATACAAAATCTAACTCTTTTTCAACTGCAACCTCTTCAATGGCAGTAAATACTTGATTCTGTATTGGCTTCATCAACTCTTCTTGTTTTTTAAAGAGCTCTCCATTTACACCAAATTTAGCTTGTCTGTATTGCTCAACTTTATCTTCAAGAGCAACCAGTTCTTTTTCAGTTTCCGCTTTTTTCTGATTTCCCATTATTAATTTTCTACGCTCATAATCATCATATTTATCTTTCCATTCCTTTTTAATTGCGTCCAATTCTTTTTGCCATACTTCAATTTGAGCGTCAATTTTTTTCTGGGCGTCTTGTGCATCGGGTAATTGTTTAATAACAGCATCAGAATCTACATACCCAATTTTTAATTGAGCAAAAATATTTGATGCTGAAAATAAAATAATCAATGAAAATAAATAATTTCGAAGTCTCATAACCAATCTCTCCTAAAATGATTCTTTAAAATAACATAGAGGTTTGAAACTTGCTAATTTTATTTGCGCAATTCTCAAACCTCTATTAATTTTTATTAAAAGTTTTAGCCTCTTTTTAGTCTATCTAAAACTGCATTTGTTAAATCAAATTGTGGATCTGCAAACAGTAAAATAACATCTCCGGTTTTATCAAAGACAAATGTCATTCCTTCTTTTTCTCTAACTTTATCAATTGCATCAAGAATTTTAGCTTTAATTGGTCTTAATAATTCATCTTGTTTTAAGAAAAGTTCGCCATTAGGCTGTGCAAATTTTTGTTGTCTAAATTGCTGAATATCTTGTTCCTTTTTAACTAACTCTTGTTGAATTTCTCTTTGTTTGTCAGGAGTCATATTAGTAAATTGTTTCTGAGCGTCGGTATAAGCTGTCTGCAATTCTGTTGTCATTGTTTCAATACTTTTTGTCCATTCAGAAGTTAATGCATCTAAATCGGCTTGAGCTTTTATAGCCGGTGGATATTGTTGAAGGATAACTTCAGAATTAACCCATCCAATTTTTGAGTTGTTTGTGCAAATAACGAAACTGTTACAAGAAAAGAAATCAGTAAGAAAAAAATGTTGTTCTCAATTTAACCTCGTGTTTGTTTTATTTATTTTTAATTAAAAGCCTTTTCCAAATTGGAAATGAAATTCCCATTGTGGATCATTGCCGTCGACAGCTTTTCTGTCAAAACCATAACCATAATCAAATCCTATTAGTCCAATAGGATTTATTAAAATTCTTGCTCCAACACCTGCAGATTTTCTTAAATCAAATAAATCTGCGGTTGGGAGATTTTCAAAAGTATTGCCCGCTTCTGCAAATACCAAAAAGTAAATTGGCATCGGTTCTAATGTTAATGCAGCTCTTATTTCGGCAGTGTATTTTACTTTAACTCTACCGCCAATCGTCACACCTAATTTTTCCGGCCCAACAGATCTATCTGCATAACCTCTAAGAGGAGTAGTTGCAATTACTAATCCGTTACCGCCCATATAGAAAAATTCAAACGGCTGAATTTGAGTCCCTTTAACTAATTCATGTATATAACCTAAATCTACACTTGAATAAAATGTTAAACGGTTAGAATTAAATAATCTTCTATACCAATCAGCCTTAAATTCCATTTTGTAATAATCAACATCACCTGGTAAAAAAGGACCACCAGATAATTCTCCGGTTAATAAAAATTTTGAACCTGTAGAAGGGAAGATCGGATTATCAATATCATTTCGGCTAATGGTTAAACCACCAGTGAACTGACGGGAAATACCTTCAGCATAATAGCTTCTTCCATCAATTACATCATTGTATTGAAACCTTAAAAGTCCTTGTAAATAAAATCTATCATCAGGCCAAGTTAATCTTCTTCCGGCACGCAAAGTAATACCCGTCTGTGATAAATAATAAATATATTGTTGTCTTGTGTCAAATATATCAAATCCGAGAGAAGTTGGTGTATCTAAAAACCATGGTTCAGTAAATCCTAAACTAAAGGTTCTGTAAAAATTTCCGACTCCAAATTGCCAGTTAAAGTTTACAATTTGTCCGCCACCTAATTGAAATGGCTCTGAAATTGAAAAATTACTAAGTGTAACCCCAATAGCTCCGCTAAATCCATACGAACCGCTATAACCAACAGAAGCGTTTATAAAATCGCTTGATTTTTCTTCAACATTATAGATTAAATTTACAATGCTATCGTTAGCGGGTCTGTAATCAACACCTTTTTGGTAGAGTTTTTCGACGTTAAAATACTGAATATTTGCAAGTTGTTGAATACTTCTAAATATATTGCTTCTTCTAAAATAATCGCCAGGAATTGTGTAAAGTTCTCTTCTAATAACTTTATCTTTTGTTCGGTCGTTACCTTGGATTTCAACCTTACCAATTCTAAACTGACTATTCTCAATAACTTTTATAGAAACATCCATGGAATCTTTTCCGACTTTCTGCTCAGTAGCATCTTGCCGGTAAGTTAGGTATCCATTATCTAAGTATAAAGATGAAACATCATTCTGAGCTTGGTTGCCATAAAGATTTTGAGTGAATAATTCGTAATTATAAATATCACCTTTTCTGAATCCTAAACGCTCTGTCAAAGCTTCATCAGGATAAACAGTATTGCCTTCCCACGTTATATTTCTAATTTTGTATTGAGGGCCTTCGAAAACATTTAGAGTTATATCCATAAATTTTTTATCGTCACTAAGAGTAATAGAGTCAGATAAAACTTCAAAATCTCTATAGCCATTTTTTTGATAAAAGGTTTTTAATAAGTCTTTATCTTTTTCGTAATCTTCTTTTTTATAATTAGCTGATTTCCAAAATCTCCACCAAGTGTCCTGGACAGTTTCATCAAGTTCAGATCTCAAATCATCGTCTTCAAATGCATTGTTTCCTTCAAAAGAAATGCTCTTTACTATAACTTCATCACCTTCTTCAATATCTAGAACTAATAATAATCTGTCTTTGATTCTATTAATAATATTAGATTTTCTTTCAGGATCATATTCATAAGTAGTTGTCTCTTCATCATCAGGGTTATTATTATCAACCCAAGTAACGGTTATTTCATCATCGGAAGTATCTGCTTTAACAAAAGAAAATTTTAAAGGAGTGATTTGGGCATTGAGATAACCATCATCAATATAAAGATCTTTAACTTCGGTGGTAATTCTTTTTATTTCTTGAGATTTTAAGGTTTGGCCGCTAACAAAAGAAATTTTCTTTAGAATGTCGTCTTCATCAAGTTCATCGTTGCCGCGGACTATAGCTTTTTCCATTCTTTGAAATTCTTTAACTTTTATTAAAAGGAAAATGCCGTTATCAATTTTCTTATCAACTAAAATTTGAATATCTTCAAAAATTCCCAAACCCCACAATCTTTTGATTGCATTATTGGTTGCATCGCCTGGAATTTCTAATTCACCGCCTTCTTTCAATCCACTGTTTGCTATTATAGTGTTGGCATCGGCAGTTTTATTTCCTTCAACAGTAATTCCTAAAATTTTATAGTTAGCTCTATTAACTTGTGCAAATTGATTAGAGCTTAAAACTAATAATGAAATAAATAGAAACTTAAACAGGTTGCTTGGTATGTTTTTTTCCAGTCTGAATTTTTTTGCGGGTATCAGAAACCTGTTCACTGATGAGTCCAAATCTTCTCTCTCTATGTTGATAGTCTTCAATTGCTTCAATTAAATTATTACAGTTAAAATCTGGCCATAAAACATTTGAAACATAAAGTTCTGAATATGCAATTTGCCAAATTAAAAAATTACTTATTCTGTGTTCACCGCCGCTTCTAATCATTAAATCAGGATCAGGCATTTCAGCGGTTGTTAAATTTTGTCCAATTACTTTTTCGTCAATATCTTCAATTTTTGTTTTGCCTTCAACGCAACTTTTTGCAATCTTTTTTACAGCTTCTATTAATTCCCAACGTCCACTGTAACTTAATGCTAAATTCAAGACCAGTTTATCATTATTTTTGGTTTTAAATTTTGCGTGTTCTAGTTCTTGCTGAACAATTTTTGGTAGACTTCTTGAATCACCAATAGTTGTTATTTTTACTTTATTTGCATTAAGTTCGTTTGTTTCGTTCTTAAGACTTCTAACCATTAACCGCATTAATACGGTAATCTCTTTTTGTGGCCTATTCCAATTTTCAGTTGAAAAGGTGTAAAGAGTCAAATATTTTACTCCAAGATTAGTGCACGCTTGCACCATTGTTCTTACAGTTTCAACACCTCTTTTATGACCAGCAGCCCTTGGCAAACTTTTCTGTTTAGCCCATCTTCCATTGCCATCCATAATAATGGCAATATGTTCGGGAATGTTTCCATTCTTCTTAACTTCTTCAATTTGGGCTAAGTCTTTGGAACTTAATGTTTTTGCCAACAGAAACTCTCAACTAAATTTTAAATCAGATTTTTAAAATAACCGAGTAAAATCTAAATGTCAAGGTTCTTTAAGAGCTATCTATTATAATACATAAATGAATTGTACAACAAGAAAAAAAATAAGTTCTCAAAAAAAATGGTTTTTAAGGGTAATAATTTAGTAGTAAAGTAAGATTAACACTTTTTGATATGAAATATTAAAAGTAAAGTGAGGCAAAATTAAAGGAATTAAAAAAATACAAATAACAATTAGTTGTTAAATAATGGAGAAAACTTAAGAAGTTGGCAAATAATAATAACTAAAATATGGTAAGTCATTTAAGATAAATTACTATTAACAGATTTTTCATTACCAATTGCAACAACCTTAATATTTTTTTGAGCTTCTGAACTAAGGTTTTTCAGACAAATTTTTACTTTATTAAAAAGTTCCTTAGGAACTCCCAAAAATAATGTAACTCTACTATTTGAATATTTAGTATGACGAGTTGCTAGAAAGTCTAGCTTAGAGTAAATTTTAGGATCGTTCAACTCTTCTTCAGTTAAGGTTAAACCAATTGCATATTTCTTTTTAAGTTTACCAATTGCATCTACCTCATAATTACCTAACTTATTTGGTTCGGGCAAATATTTACCATACTTTCTACTTAAAGTTAAATAACCATTTCGCCAAAAATGACTTACCAAGTCATCCACTTTTCTTTGGGGCATACTTTCTTTCATGGCTCAATCCTAATTTAATATTGGTATAATTGGTGAAAACCGTGAATTAGACAAAACTTTTATATTGAAAATTTTATTGAACTCAAACATTTTGATTTCGTGAGTTGAGTTCACTCTTCCGTATATAACTTTATTTCCTTTTCTATTTACTGTCAAATAATAAGGTTCTAATTCTATTTGGTTTAACTGATATAAAAATTTTAATTTTTTTCTATCACTTATTGCTGAATTAAAAATTTCTGATTTCATGTTTCCCTTTAATTATAAGTTCTAAAAACGGCAACAACTTTGCCTAGTATTGAAAAATCATTTTTGTTATTTACTACAATTGGTGCGTAATTTTTATTTGCTGGTAATAATTCAATTTGATTTTTTTTATTGTAAAATCTTTTAACAGTTGTGTCGTTATCAACCATTGCAATTATTATTTCATCATTCACTGCTTCTGATTGAGATCTCACAATTACTGTATCGCCTTCAAAAATTCCATCATCAATCATACTATCGCCGCGTACTTTTAATCCGAAATATTTAGAACCTTTCTTAATTAGACTAACATCAATTAATAAAGTTCCATCAATGTTTTGTTCCGAAAAGACCGGATAACCTGCTGCAACTCTTCCTAGAATTGGAATTTCAAGTGAATTGTTTTCCTTTACTTCATTAAATATTAAATTCGATTTTTCAGTAAGAGTAAGCGATCTATTTGAATTACTATCTATATTCAAATAACCCTTCTTAATCAAAGCATCCAAATGACGTTTAACCCCAAAAGTACTTGCAATGTTAAAATGATTTCCTATTTCTCTATAAGATGGTGGAAATCCATTTGTTTCAATAAAGTCATTTATAAATTTTAGAATATCTTTTTGTCTGTCAGTCATGCTAACCTATAGTGTTATTTTGTTCACTAGAAATATAGTGAACATATGTGCACTTTGTCAAGTTTAAAATTTGTTTTTAGATATATTGTCGCTTTAGATTTATTTACAAAAAAATCTTTCGATAATTCCTCAATTAAAAATGAATAAATTATTGAAAATAGTTATTGACAATTAGCTCTTTTTTGTGTTACATATCGCTTGTCAATAAAAAATAATTCGTAAAAATAAAGACGAAATGAATAACATAATTATTAACATATTTAACAAATCAACTTTTTTCTTTGAGAGGAAAAAAAACAACTATGGAACAAGAACAGTTCTTAAACCAAAAAGAGGAGCCTCCTTCTGGGAAGCAAACTCAAACAACTTCTTTAGAAGTTATAACTTTAAAAAATCAATCACCCACTACCAAATCTAGTAAAGCAACCTTATCGGAAAAACGTAAGTCCACAATAACAAATAAACAAAACGAAGAAAACAACGATGGAACTATAAACATTGTTAATAGTTTACTATTTCCAATTAGTCCTAAAGTTCAGGCCTTTCGTAAAAAGTATTATCCTAAAATTACCAATGTTCAATGGAATGATTGGCATTGGCAAGTAAGCAGTAGAATTAGGACAATAGAAGACCTTGAAAGAATTGTTACACTTTCTGAAAATGAAAAATCTGGAATTCTTGCGCATAAAGGTCCATTACCTTTTGCAATTACCCCTTATTACGCTAGTTTAATTGAAGGGTCTGATGAAAATCAACCAATACGTAGAACAGTAATAATGGTTAAAGATGAAGAACTATTATCTCCAGGGGAATCAGATGATCCATTGAATGAAGATGGCGATTCACCAGTTCCAGGTATTGTTCACAGATATCCGGATAGAGTTTTATTTCTTGCTACTGGATTCTGCTCAGTATATTGCCGTTATTGCACACGCTCAAGAATGGTTGGCAATCCTGGTGGAGAATATAAATACAATTTGCCGCAATGGGAAAATGCAATTAAATATATTTCAGAACATCCAGAAATTAGAGACGTACTTATTTCCGGGGGTGACCCACTTACATTATCTGATGAGAAAATTGAATGGCTTTTATCCAACTTGAGAAAAATACCTCACGTTGAGTTTATTAGAATGGGTACAAAAGTTCCTGCAGTTTTACCGCAGAGAATTACCCCTAGCTTAACAAAAATTCTAAAAAAATACCATCCATTGTGGTTAAGTGTTCACTTTACACATCCAGATGAACTTACTCCAGAAGTACAAGAAGCTTGTTCTAGACTTGCTGATGCAGGCATTCCGCTTGGAAGTCAGACAGTATTATTAAAAGGTGTAAATGATTCAGTTGATATTTTAAAACCGCTTTATCATGGTTTATTAAAAATTAGAGTAAAGCCTTATTATTTATATCAATGTGATCCAGTTGCGGGAACAGCACATTTCAGAACCCCAATTGCAAAAGGTTTAGAAATGATTGCCGGTTTACGAGGTCATACAACAGGATATGCAGTTCCTAGCTATATTGTTGATTCTCCTGGTGGTGGCGGTAAAATTCCATTGCTGCCAGAGTATTATCAAGGTAGAGAAGGGAATTATGTTTTACTTAAAAATTATGAAGGAGAAATTTTTAAGTATTACGATGAAGCGATTGAAGAGACGGATAAAAAATAATATTCATGTTTTTATTCGTTCAGTAATTAAGATAATGAGAAATCTTATTGCAATAATTCAGCAATCTAGATTTCTCATTTATTTTGATTATTAAACCAAAAGAAATTTTATCTTGTAGATGTAAAAATATTTTAGGAAAAAGTTTTAATGAAAGTTGGCATTACATACGACCTGCGTGATGAATATTTGAAGCTTGGGTATAGCGAAGAAGAAACCGCGGAGTTCGATAAAGAAAGTACAATAAGTGCAATAGAAGATACCCTTATAGAATTAGGTCACACAACAGAACGCATTGGAAATATTTGGGACTTATCTAAGAAGTTACTTGATGGCAAATCTTGGGATTTAGTCTTTAACATTGCTGAAGGTTTACGAGGAATTGGAAGAGAAGCTCAGGTGCCTGCTCTTCTTGACGCCTATAATATCCCATATACTTTTTCAGATCCACTAGTACTTGCACTTTCTTTGCACAAAGGAATGACAAAAAGAGTTCTTAGAGACTTAGGAATCCCCACTCCAAATTTTTATGAAGTTAAATCTATTGAAGATATTGATAAAGTAAATTTAGAATATCCATTATTTGCAAAGCCAATTGCAGAAGGCACGGGGAAGGGTATTCATGCTGATTCAAAAATTAAAAATAAAGCCCAGTTAGAAAAAATCTGCAAAGAATTGCTGCTAAAGTTTAATCAGCCTGTTTTGGTTGAAGAATTTTTACCGGGTAGAGAATTTACAATCGGTGTTGTTGGCACTAGCAGTAAAGCTAGAACCGTTGGTGCTATGGAAGTTCTATTACTAACAAATGCCGAACAAGATGTTTATTCATATGCTAATAAAGAAAACTGGGTTGGTAAGGTTGAGTATAAATTAGTAAATGATGAAGTTGTAAAAAAAGCAGAAGAGTATGTGCTTGCAGCATGGAATGGATTAGGATGCAGAGATGCTGGTCGTGTTGATGTTAGAGTTGATAGGAACGGAATTCCAAGTATCATTGAACTTAATCCACTCGCTGGTATTCATCCAACAAATTCTGATTTGCCAATTATTTGCACATTGAATAATATATCATATAAAACTTTATTTACTTGGATTTTGGAAAGTGCATCTGAAAGAATTATTGACCGATCTATATCCATTAAACAAAATAAATCAGAATAAGAATTGAAAGTTGCAATAGCTTATAATCTTCCGGCAAATAAAAAATCGGCCGATGATTTAGACGTTCTAGTTCAAGTGGAAGCAGTGAAAAAATCACTAATAGAATTAGGTCATTCATCAATACCAATAGGCATTTCTCTCGATTTACAATCATTTGAAAAAAAAATAAATGGGGTTAAGCCTGATTTAGTTTTTAATCTGGTTGAATCTATTAATGGAGTTGAAATGTATCTGCATTTCATTCCCGTTATGTTAGAAAAATTAAATTTACCATTTACAGGTGCAAGTTCTGAAGCTCTTTTCACAACGACTAATAAAGTTTTTACTAAAAGATTATTAAATACTTATGAAATCCGAACTCCAAAATGGATAACTTCAAAAAATATTTCTGATGAAGTAAATATCAAAACTCCCTGCATAATTAAACCAATTTATGAAGATGCCTCCGTTGGACTCGATGATTCATCAATAGTTTATGACTCCTCAAAACTTCAAAATGAATTTAAAGAAAGAGTAAAAAAATATGGAGAATGTTTTGTTGAAGAATTCGTTGATGGAAGGGAATTTAATATTTCAATTTTAGACACTGAAGCTGGTGTAAAAGTTTTACCAATAGCTGAGATTAGATTTGAAGACTATCCAGATGATAAAGTAAAAATTGTAAGTTACGATGCAAAGTGGGATGAGAATTCTTTCGAATACTCTCACACAGTGAGGCATTTTGATTTTAAAGAAAAAGACAAATTCCTTTTAGCGAATCTTGAAAAAGAAACTCTCAAATGTTGGGAAAAATTTAATCTGTGTGGCTATGCCCGTGTAGACTTTAGAGTTGATAAAAATAATAAAATTTACGTATTAGAAATAAATGCAAATCCCGGAATTGCACCAAATAGCGGATTTTATGCTGCAGCAGTTAAGTACGGATGGGATTATACACAAATGATTAATGTAATTTTAGGTTCAGTAACAAAATAAAGGATGATTTATGTTTAGAATAAGAAGAATTTATGATGACTTATTACCAATTAATGAACTTGAGATTTCACAAATTCAAGATATTTTGAGAACTCAATTCAATGAACTACCGGAATCTGATATTACTAAAATACCTGATCTTTTAAAAAATCCCGTAAAGTATAAGTTCAAAACAATATTGTTAGTAGTCGATGATGGCAAAGGCAAAGTATTAGGCTTTGCTTTGGTTTACTATTTTGCAAGTCTAAATTTTTGCTATTTGGATTTTGTTTCAACAGCGCCAAACACAACTGGCGGAGGAGTTGGAAGTGCACTTTACGATAGGGTAAGAATTGCTGAAAACATTTAAATTCTGTTGGATTATTTTTTGAATGCTTGCCGGATGATCCATCATTAATGAAGATGAGAAATTTTTAAAACAGAATATTGCGAGATTAAGATTTTATGAAAAATATAATGCTCGCCCAATAATAAATTCCGCTTATGAAACTCCTATTGGTGCTGAGATTGATAGCCCTCCTTATTTAGTATTTGATGGCTTGGAAACTAATGAACTTCCTGAGAGCAATAAATTGCAAAAGATTGTTAGGGAAATTTTAGAAAAAAAATATGCAGATGTTTGCTCTCCAGAGTATAATAATTTGGTTGTTAAATCATTCAAGAACGAAAATGTAAAACTGCGTGAACTTAAGTATATAAAAGTAAAACCAATTCAGAATGAAATACCTAAAATTGCAGAAGATTTAAAAATATCCTTAGTGATAAATGATAAGCATGATATTCATCATGTTAATGAACGTGGTTATGTTGAAGCACCTGTAAGAATAAAAAGCATTTTAAAAGAAATTGAACCGACCGGATTATTCAAATCAGTTGCTCCTAAAAATTATCCTTTAAAACATATTCTATCTGTTCACGATGAGAAATATGTCAAATATTTAGAAAAGGTATGCCAGAATGTTCCTGCAAATAAATCAATTTATCCTTATGTCTTTCCAATAAGAAATGCAGCAAGACCACCAATTGATTTGCCAGTTAGGGCAGGCTATTATTGCTTAGATACTTTTACACCACTTAATCAGAATGCGTTTTTAGCCGCAAGAAGAGCTGTTGATTGTGTTCTTACCGCTACCGATGAATTACTAGCTGGCAATAATTTAACATATGCATTAATTCGTCCTCCAGGACATCATGCAGAACATAAAGCATTTGGAGGATTTTGTTATTTTAATTCAAATGCAATTGCCGCACAGTATCTTGTAAAACATGGCAAAGTATCAATTTTAGATATTGATTATCACCATGGAAACGGCTCAGAAAATATCTTCTATGAACGCTCAGATGTTCAAACCATTTCAATTCATGGTCATCCAAAATTTGCATACCCATATTTTAGCGGTTTTGAAGATGAGAAGGGAAGTGGAGAAGGTGAAGGATTTAATATTAATTATGCCCTTAAAGAAAAAATAGATGGACTTGAGTATAGAACTTATCTCAAAAAAGCCATCCAAAATATTAAGGATTATAAACCAAGATTTTTAGTACTTGCGCTCGGACTAGATCCGGCAAAAGGCGATCCTACTGGAACTTGGAGCTTATCTGCTAATGATTTTGAGGAGAATGGAATTTTATTAGGTAAGCTTAAAATACCGACTGTTGTTGTTCAAGAGGGTGGTTACAAAGTTAGATCACTCGGTATAAATGCTCGCAGATTTTTTCAAGGATTGTGGAAAGGGTTTAACGAAAAGTAATTTAAATTTGGAAATATAATATGTTGGGAAAAATATTTTGTAGAGAAAGTGTAAAAAAAGAAGACATTGAAATAATAAGAGAAATTGTTAGCTCTACTGGTTTTTTTTTCAGAAGATGAAATTAACATTGCCGCTGAATTAGTTGAAGAAAGATATTTAAAAGGAGAGGCTAGCGGTTACTTTTTTTATTTGCAGAGATTGATGGGGAGACAGTTGGATATTCTTGCTTTGGACCAATACCAGCAACTAAATTAAGTTATGATCTTTATTGGATTGCTGTTCACCAAGATTATCAAAATAAAGGATTGGGAAAAATATTATTGCAAGAAAGTGAAAAAGCAATAAACAAATTGGGTGGAAAAAGAATTTATGTTGAGACATCAGGAAAAGAACAATATATATCTACTCGTAAATTTTATTTAAAATGTGACTATAAGGAAGAAGCTGTTCTCAAAGATTTTTATGCGCCAGATGATGCAAAATATTTATACTTGAAGGTTCTTGATTAAGATAAATTATTTATGTTTTGCTAAGCTGTTCCTTCCGGAAGCGTAAATGTAAAAGTTGTTCCCTCTCCTAAAACACTTTCAACTTTTATGTCTCCATTATTTTTTACCAAAAGCTCTTTACACAATATTAGTCCTAATCCTGTACCTCGTTCTTGGGCAGTTCCAACGCTTGTATGGTGAACATCGATACGAAATAATTTTGCAAGATCTTCTTCGGACATTCCAACCCCAGAATCAGAAACTGAAATTTCAATATTATTATTTTTTTTAATTGAGAATATTAAAATTACATCTCCGTCTTTACAGAATTTTATTGCATTAGAAAAAAGATTTCTAATTACTGTTAGTATCGTATTTTTATCGGCATAAACAATTGTATTTTTATCAACATTAACTTCTAAACTTATATTCTTTTTTTTCAGCTCCATTTAATATAATTCAACAACTTTAATAACTTTATCATACAAATTAAAATTTTGGAAATCCAATTCAATTGTATTTCTTTGTATTCTTCCCCACTCAAGAAGATTCTCAAGTAGTTTAAATGTATTTTTTGTCGATTCATGGATATTAATTGAATAGGCTTTTATTTCATTTAAAGTTAACTCTTCAAAATCATTTACAAGAAATTCAGAAAAGCCAAGCAAAGATGAAAAAGGGCCTTTTAGATCGTGAGCCAGTATTGAGAAAAACCTATCTTTATTATGATTTAGTTCCTGAAGTTTGTATTCAGATTCAGTGAGTTTATCAATATATTTTTGAATTTCATCTTCGGCTTCTTTTTGTTTTGAAATGTCTTCGTAAATTCCAACAAATCTGTAAATTTCACCTTCTTCATTAAGAATTGGAGAAATTAAAGCTAATTCCCAGAACATCTCTCCGTTGCTTTTTTTATTTAATATTTCACCTTGCCAAATTTTTCCACTTGTTATAGTTCCCCATAAATTCTTATAAAATTTTTCATCGTGCACGCCTGATTTAAAATATCTCGGATTTTTCCCAATAATTTCTTCGCGTTGATAACCTTTTAACTGAATAAATTTTGGGTTAGCATATTTTATGTTTCCGTTTTTATCTGTAATAATAACAGATGCGGGGCTTTGTTCAACAGCTTCTGATAGCTCTCTTAAGTTTTTTTCAGTTTTTATTCTTACTTCAATTTCTTGCCTTAACTTTATATTGTTTTGTTTAATTTCTTCAGATCGTTCTGCAACTTTTAATTCAAGATTTTCTTTATAGGATCTTAATTCTTTCTCAGTTGCTCGTAATTCAGAAATGGCCGAGTATAAAAGTAAAGTAGAAACTGAAATTATTAATAAATATCCCTGTAACGATAAGATAGAGCGTTCAAGATTTCCATTGTAAAATGGACCACTACCACGCACTGTGTACCAAATTGCAAATCCGGCAAGAACAACCAAAGCAATTGCCACTTCGCGGTGACTAAATTTTATTACCGCCCAAAGTAAAAGTGGAATAACTAAATAAGGTGATGAAAAAATTACTGCTTTGGGAATTTCTTCCCCAAATATTATTTGACTAAGTATAATTAAAATGATAATAAAAGCAATGGCTTCAATTATTGTTTTATTTGTCCATTGTAAGAAAGACTTTGCACGCAAACTTAATATTAGAGGTGTGATTACTACATAAGCAGTCAAATGACTTATTAGCCAAGTTAACCATACTGTCGAATAAATTCCCGCTGTTCCAGAATAAACTAATGCAAGAACTGTTGAACCAATACTGGCTCCTATAATTGAAATTAAGAGTGCAATTAATATAAACCTTGTAAAATAAGATGGGTGATTAAAAAAATCATTCTCTTTAATGATTTTCTTAATTAAAAAAGTGCCAATAAATATTTCTAAAGTCTCACCAATTGCAATACCAATAGATGTAAAAGAAAAATCCCATAGTGAAAACGAGTTGAAATCATAAGTTAGAATGGCGATTATAGAAATTAGTATGCCTATCAAAACGGACGGCAATATTTTGTACCCAACAATAATTGAAGCAGCTAGAATAATACCGGCAGGGACCCAAATTGGTAAAGTATAGATTTTATCTATTGCAACTTTAGAACCAATAAAATCAGCACCAAAATATAGTAAGAATACAAAAATAATTTGAATTATAGAATTGATTATTTTTGAAGATGAAAAATTGAATAAACTTTTGATTCCAAAATTCATCAATTTAATATATCCTCCAAAGAATACTAGACTATAAACTTATAATATGAAAATAATCAAATTAAAACACTTTAATTATTTTTAGTCAATTAAAATTAATAACTAATTATAATAATTTTATATCAACAAATCATTTTAAATATTTTTTAATAGAACATTTTAAAGGTGAAATCTTTAATATTTTTTTGTTAGCTTACTAAAATTGATTAGATCAATTTTAAACAATATAAGAGTCAATTTTTGTGTTAATATAAAAAAAAAAGCTGCAAACGGCAGCTTTTATTTAATCTCAATATAAAACCTTATTTACTCAACATAAGTAAGCCAATTATGTTTATCTTCTCTTTCTCCATATTGAATTCCTAAGATTTCCTCATAAAGTTTTGTTCCTAATACGCCAGCATGCTCGCTGCTCCATTCCATAACTGTGTCTTTGTACTTTAGCTTACTTATTGATGAAATAATAGCAGCAGTTCCGGTTCCAAAAAGTTCAACTAAGTTTCCGTTTTTATATCCTTCAACCACTTCATCGATTGAAATATTTCTTTCAACAATGTTATATCCCCAATCCTTTAGAATTTGAATAACAGACATTCTTGTTACACCTGGCAATATTGAACCAGTTAACATTGGAGTTACTACTTCATCCTTAAAATGAATAAAGATATTCATCGTACCAACTTCTTCAATATATTTTTGCTGAATTGCATCTAACCAAAGCACTTGGCTATAACCTTCTTTCTTAGCTTCGCGCTGTGCTAATAAACTTGCTGCGTAATTTCCTGCAGTTTTACAATCACCAACTCCTTTCCGCACCGCTCTTACATATTCATCTGTTGCCAAAATTGGAACTGGTTTAAAACCTTCCGGATAATATGGTCCAACTGGACTAAGCATTATCATCAATTTGTATTGATCTCCGGCTTTTACACCAATGTAAGGATCGCTTGCAAACATTAAAGGTCTAATGTAAAGTGAATGACCGGGTTTTGTTGGAATCCAATCTTGTTCTAACTTAACCAATTCTTTAAGTGCAGTTAACGCTAAATCCATATCCACTTCCGGCATACACAATCTTTTTGCAGAACGGTTTAATCGTTTAATATTTTCTTCAGGTCGGAAAAGAACAATTTTTCCATCTGCGTGTTTGTAAGCTTTTAATCCCTCAAAAATTTCTTGCCCATAGTGAAAAGCCAATGCTGCCGGGGAAATTTTGAAGTCTTCAAACTTCTTAATTGTCGGGCTATGCCATCCGCCTTTTTTAGTATCGTAATCTAATTGAAAATAATTGGTTGTAAAATTTTGTCCAAATACTAAATTATCAGGTATTTTAACATCATTCTTTTGTTCAGCTTCTTCAAATTTTATTGTGCTCATAATCACCTAATTATTTGTTTTACTTTTGTATTATAAATATAATATTATCTTTATAAAAATGTGTTTTCTTGCGATAATAATCTTGCAAAATGTTTTTAATACTATATTTTAGATTAGTAAAGTGCGTTTACTATTTTTATATTTGTTAAATTTTTATTTTTAATTATCGAATTAAAATTCCAAAGGTTTTGTGAGCCTAAATATTTTTTCTTATATCGGCAAACGCACTATTGATTTTTTTCAAGAGTTTGGTCAAGTCTCAATTTTGTTTTTTAGAGTTTTGGGATTTACACCACAAATAGTAAAAAGCAGAAAATTATTATTTGATCAAATGAAACACATTGGTGTTGATTCGCTTCCGCTTGTGATAATTATTGCAATATTTACCGGAGCGGTTGCAGCATGGCAAGCTGCGTATCAACTAAAGGGATTGGCGCCGATTTCATTTTTAGGGACGGCAACCAGTCGCGCAATTATTACAGAACTTGGCCCAGTATTAACCGGAATTATTATTGCGGGCAGAGTTGGCGCCTCAATTGCTGCCGAGCTTGGTTCTATGAAAGTTACGGAACAGCTTGATGCTTTAGAAACGATGGGGATCAGCATAATCAGATATTTAGCAATGCCCAGGTTTTTTGCATCAGTTATAATGCTTCCGGTTTTAATTATATTTGCAAATGTTATTGCAATACTTGGAGCTTATTTGGTTTCTAATTTATCTTTAAATGTTTCTTACGCAGTTTATTTTGAATCTGTAAAAAGATTTTTTACCATGGGCGATTTTATGTTTGGAATGTTTAAAGGAATGATGTTTGGAAGCATGACAGCATTACTTGGCTGTCATATTGGTTTTAGAACTGAAGGTGGCGCAGAAGGAGTAGGTCTTTCAACCATTAGATCTTTTGTGATTTCTTCTGCTGTAATTTTAATTTTAGATTATCTATTATGGTCATTAATATTTTAGCATAACTTTATGGTAAAAAAACTATTCAATATTATTGCTGCAATTATTTTGTTAATTATCTCACTACCTTTCTTGTTAATCACTTCAATAATAATCTTTTTGGAAATTAGGAGTTTCCCATTCTTTATTCAAGAAAGGGGAATGACTTTAGAGAATAACCGATTCAAAATATTTAAGATTAGAACGCTTAAAAAGAATCTAAAATTAATTTCACATCAAAATGAAGAGGATATATTCTTAAAGCCCAATTTAAAAGATAATGTTACGCCATTTTCTAAATGGTTAAGAAAAACGGGATTGGATGAATTGCCGCAATTGATAAATGTAATAAAAGGTGAGATGAATATTATTGGTCCGCGACCGCTAATGATGGATGATTTAGAAACTATGAAAAAAGTCTCCCCGGAATTATACGCACGAAGAGGAATGTTTAAGAATAAACCGGGTATTTCTGGTTTATGGCAGCTTTTCGGAAATAGATCTGAAGGCATTATTGGAATGATTGCACTTGAATCTCTATATGAAAAAGTTGCCTCCCCATTTTTAGATTTAAAATTAATTATTTACACAACCACGGTAGTTATTCAAGCAAAAAACTCTGATTCAATTTTCTTCACACCACGTGCTACCGGTTTAAGAGTCTCAACCTACATCGATAGTTCCTCTAATTTAAAAGTAACCTTAAATATGCCAGATGGTATTGCCAAATTTATTTTAGAAAAAGTAGAACGGTTTGAAGGGAAATATACAATTGAAGTTCCCTCAGATTGGTGGTATGTTAGCAATACATATAAAGACACAATTAAAAAAAATAAAGCAGCTCAAATTTTACCGATGCCAAACTCATCCAAAAAAGACTCGCAAAAAAACGCTTCTTAACAATTTATTAATTTGCATTTAAAGCAATGTTTTTTGTATAATTAATCAAATAAAATTTGGATTAATTAAACCTTTATCATTTCCAGTTTATAGTAAAACAAACGGTATTTCTTTTATAGATAAACAAGACATTTAAGTCTTTTGTAAATTATTTAATTAAAATACTTTATGGTTTTTACTTAAAGTAAATTATTAAATAACTGAAAAACTTGGCATAATAGTTTTATATAATAAACTTCTAATTTGTGTTTTTAAGCAAAATTGCAGAAGATATTAAATATTGTATGTCTTACTTTAAGAATCAATCTCTTTGTGAGACTTTAAAAAACATATTTAACTAAACGAAAATTTAATTTATTGTTAATAACGAACGGAGGAAGGATGAAGAAATTAATTACGGCTTTATTATTTGTTAGCAGTTTGGCGTTTGGGCAAAATGTTTACATTAGTGAGTATTCAGATGCTGGAGGAACCGGAAATTACTTCTATGAGTATGATGGAATTTTATAATGATGGAACAGATGAATTTTCACGCATCAAATTGTGTAATGAGACAAGGAACAAATAGCACTCAGTCTGTGACAATTCCAAATGGAACTTCAATACCAGCAAATAATTGGTTTCTTGAATTTGATAGCCAGAGATGCAGATAAAATAACAAACTTTGAATCTTTTTGGGGATTACATTTGTTTTTAATGGAGATGATACTTAGTTATAAATTCTGGTGGCTCTTGCCCTCAGATGAATGGAGACAGAATTTATTTGTTTGAAAATAGTTCTGGAATAAATATTGACCCAGCTACAGATAATGAATTTTTCTTTTCAGGCTTTGTTTTAGTTTAAAGAGAATCATGATTAACTACGGACTCAATAGCTCAAGTGATTATGACGGAACTAAATTAGATGATTCAGGATACCTGGTAATTTAGAATCGAATCAACTTTTACCAGTAGAACTAACAACTTTCTCAGCCAAACATTGTTGAGAAAAGTGTAAGTCTTAATTGGGAAACAGCAACAGAAGTAAATAATTATGGCTTCAATGTGGAAAGAAAACCGAAGCTGGAGAATGGAGTAAAAATAGCTTTTGTTGAAGGACATGGAAACAGCAATTCACCTAAATATTATTCTTATTCAGATAAATCTTTAACAACTTCTGGTAAATATTTATATAGACTTAAGCAAGTAGATATAGACGGCACATTTGAATATTCAGATGCAGTTGAAGTTAATTTTGGTGCACCGGAAGATTTTGTATTAAATCAGAACTATCCAAATCCATTTAATCCAACAACAAGTATACAATTTACCATTCCGTTAGATAGCAGAGTAAGATTAAGTGTATTTAATGTGTTGGGAGAAGAAGTTGCGGAATTAGTTAATCAAAACTTTGCAGCCGGTTACCACAGTGTTGATTTTAACGGAAGCAAGCTCAATAGTGGAATTTACTTCTATAAATTAGAAGCAAATAATTTCATGCAAATCCGTAAAATGATGTTAGTAAAATAAGTTAGATCAATTTTAGGTTACAACTAAAGTCCGGCAATTGTCGGACTTTTTTTATGTTAACTTTTTGTTAAATATTGAGAAAAGTGATTTAAATCAAGCAAATAACTAAGTCAATTTGTAAAATTGCCACGGGGATTTTCATAAATTAATAATTTATTCAAATTTTAGGTCAGGAGATTTATGCAGATTAAAAAATTACTGTTTTTATTTATTCTATTAATAAGCATACAAACATTAAATGCACAAATGTTAATAACAGGAGTTGCTGATGGGCCACTAACAGGCGGTGTTCCAAAAGTAATTGAATTATATGTCTATGAAGATATAGCTGACCTCTCAATTTACGAACTTGGTCTAATCTCTAATGGTGGGGGAAGTGTTAGTCAAAGTTTTACATTTCCTTCCACTTCAATAAATAATGGCACATTCATTTATGTTTCAAAAGATAATGTATCCTTCGTTTCTTTTTTTGGCTTTTCTCCAGATTTTATAAGTAGTGATGTTGCAAATTTTAATGGTGATGATGCAATAGAATTATTCAAAGAGGGATCTGTTGTTGATGTATTTGGTAATATTAGTGTTGATGGTACTGGGACGACTTGGGAGTATTTAGATGGATGGGCTTATAGAATAGATGAAACCGGACCAGATGGTTTAACATTTGTAGAAGCAAATTGGAATTACAGTGGTATAAACAAACTTGAAGGTGGTTCAACAAATGAAACTTGTATTATTCCTTTTCCACTTGGAACATATGCAAATGGGAATGTAACGGTACCAAATGCTCCAATTGCATTAACAGCTTCTAACATAATACATAATGGTTTTTACGCTAATTGGAGTAAATCAAGTGGGGCTACAAAATATTTTTTAGATGTTTCTGAAGCCCCAGACTTTTCTTCTTCTATAACGGAATTTGATGACCTTGATGTGGGCAATGCTAGCACTTATAGTGTTTCAGGTCTTGTCGAAAGTTCTGATTATTTTTATAGAATTCGAGCTAGTAATACAGCCGGAACTTCTGGAAACTCTAATACTATTCAAGTGAGAACACTTGATATTCCATCAACTGCAGTTCAATTTGTAAATGCATCTGGGTCTATTGCAGAAAACGGAGTATCCTTCGATATTGCCATTTCAATTTTATATCCCGATGCCTCCAATGCGACTACAGCAGATATAGTGTTAATCTCTGGAGATGCAGCTGATATTGGTAATTATACTACACAAACAGTTACTTTCCAAGCCGGTAGTTCAACAAATCAAATGGTAACTATATATATATCTGATGATGGAATAACGGAGGGAAATGAAACTCTAACTTTTGAATTACAAAATGTAAGCGGAGGTAATTCAGCATCAGTTGGTGCAACTTCCCAATTCAACTTAACAATAATAGAGGGATATAGCGGAAACTATTATGCTCCAATTACTTTAGGTGCGGCTGGGGATCAATTACATTTTGAATTACATAACTTAATCAAAGGACATTTAGAATATCCTTATTCTTCTTCAGGAACAGATGTTTGGGATATTTTAATGGATGCCGATGAAGACCCTGAAAATTCAGCTAATGTTATTTTAATTTATACCGGCAGATCGCAAGTAAAAACTTTTAATGCCAGCACAAGTACGAGTGACGACGCATGGAATAGAGAACACGTTTGGGCAAAATCTAGAGGCGACTTTGGTACTGATCCGGCTGCTGGAACAGATGCTCATCACTTAAAGGCTTCTGATGCCTCAGTAAATTCAACACGGAGTAATAAAGATTTTGATGATGGTGGAACCCAAGTTTCTGATGGAGGAGTACCAATTGATTGCTATACAGATGAAGATTCATGGGAACCTAGAGATGAAGTTAAAGGTGATGTTGCCAGAATGTTATTTTATATGGATGTAAGATATGATGGAGAAAGAACTGATCCTGAATTGCATCTTGTCGATTATACCGCAACTGCAACCGGTGAACCTGTAATTGGGAAACTATCCACACTATTGACTTGGAATGCTGAAGATCCTCCAGATGCATTTGAAATTAGACGAAATAATATAGTATACGGTTATCAATTTAATCGTAATCCATTTATTGATCATCCCGAGTGGGTTGATTTAATTTGGGGAGCATCAGCTCCAAATTCGCCAATTATTGCTAATGTTGATCGAAATGTTAAAATTCCTGATCATGATCAAAACATAGTTGTGACTGCTGATATATCTGATGATGGCTTTATAAGTAAAGCTGAAATAAAATATTCAGTTGATAACGGTTCTCTAATTACAATTCCTATGTCAGTGTCAGGTGGAGGCTCAGCACTTTACAAAGGAAATATGGCGACTGCCAGCAATAGTTATTCAGCAACAATTCCAGAAAGTGTGTATGAAAATGGAAGTTATTTAAGTTATTACATTTATACTGAAGATAATGAAGGTAACCCAAAATATGGAACTATTCAGCAACTATTTACTGGAGTAACCGATATATCAAAACTTCACAGTGTTAAAGAGGATGGAAGATTAGAGTATGATGGCATTTTGGCAAAAATAAATGGTGTAGCAACAGTTGGTACTCCAACATTTTCTGAATCGAGTTTAGATGTTTATCTTCAAGATGAAACGGGCGGCATTTCTATTTATAAAGCAGGCGATGCAACAGCCGGAATTATTTTGGGGCATAGTTATACAATAACAGGAAATTTAGATCTCTTTAATGGTAAAACTGAATTAATCCCCGAAGTAAGCTCTGCTGATATTGTTGATAATGGAGCTGCAACTCTTCCTCAACCTTTCGAAATGACTTTGGCTCAGCTGTTAACAAATGCAGAAACAATGGAGGGCCGACTCGTATTGATTCATAATTTAAGTTTGATAAGCGGCACTTGGGCACAAGGTCAAAGTGTAGTTTTATCAGATGATGGAGGAACTACTCAAATTACATTGCATTACGATAGCAGCACTGATTTAGGATTAGCCCCAACCTGGCCAAAAGATATAACTGGAATTTACTCACAATACGATCAAATCTATCCATATGTCAATGACTATCAAATATTACCAAGATATGTCAGTGATGTAACAAATTCTGTATCTGTAGAATTAACTATTTTCTTGGAGGGTAATTATAACTCAGCAACTGGTGAAATGTTAACTGGACTAAATACTATTATTCCAAAAACATCTCCTTATTCTGAAGATCCGCGAACGGTACTTTCTATTCCTCAAGATATAGTTGACTGGGTATTGGTTGAGTTAAGAGAAACGTTAAACGGACCTGCAGTTTCATCACACAGTGCACTATTGCATAAGGATGGAAGAATTGTTGCTGATGATGGGATTAGCAGTACAATCAGGCTGACTGGAGATTCTAAACAATATTACATTGTTGTAAAACATAGAAATCATTTGCCTATTATTAGCAAAGACCCGGTTACTCTTAATACTAATTAACCGATGATTACAAAATTATTTAGCCCGCTTATGCGGGCTTTATATTATTAATTTTTGAAATTCCGTAATAATATTTTAATCGAACTCAAAATTTTTAGAAAAGCCGCAGATTCTAAGTCTTCACATCAATCAAAAACTTTGGATAACTCCCAAGTTGATAGGCAAAATTAATTTCCATCCCTTCTTCAATTGATGGTAAATCTTTATCAAAATAAAGTTTTGTTAAACCAGTTTCATCTTCTTCAGAGAGAATTATATCTTCAAAAACTTTTATCTCTGTAAGTAAAATTAGGTTTTTCATACTGCCGGGCTTATTTCTAACTTTCACAGAGTTAAGAACCAGCTGATTATTTACTAGGTTGGAAAAATTATATTTTACATTAACATTTTTATCTAACACAAAAATATCACCTAAAGATATTCTTTTCGTTATTGCATTTTTACGTTTAATATTCAGCCAGAAATTTGTCCATTTACTACTAGAAAAAGAAAACTCAGTTGGCAAATCGGCTAATACAGCAGATATTTTTATTTCTTCTGGAATTAGTATTCCATCAGTTGCCAGAAATTTAGAAAAGTGTTTTGTAAGTGCCACATGTGGTTCTTTAAATAAACCTTTTTGAACGGTGTCAATGATAACAATATCAAATTGTTTATGTTTCGGATTTTGATATGTAGTTGCGTCAATTGATAAAATTTCATCAAAGTAATTTTTGAATCCAAACTTTTCAACAATTTTATTTACAGCATCTATTGAAACTTTATGAAAATCAATAACATTTATTTCTAAATCTGTTTCTTTATAATTTGGAATGAGAGGTAAGATAAGGCTAGCAAAAGGACCAGTTCCAACATATATGATTTTTATTTTATCCTTTTGGGTAGAACTTAATTTAAAATCGATTGCTTTTTTAATTCCCTTAAAATTTTGCAGTTTTTATATAATCTAAGATAGAACCCGCCGCAGTTTGTGGAGATAATGCTTCACCGTTTGGTAATAATGATCCTTGCTCAGCTTTTTCCAATTTTCCATTTAGCTTAGATATTTCGGAGAAATTATTATATAAATCATCGATTGAATTAGTTATCTCATCAAATGATGAATTCTCATTCAATATTATCTCAGTTTTTACTTTTAGCTCAACATTCATTTAGTTTTCCCAAACATCAGATTCTTATATATATATATATTTTTCAAAAAATATGTCCTTGTAAATTAAAAAATTCCAGCTTCAAATTGTGAGTGGGTATTTTTTAATATCATTGCAAATATTTTTTTTCAACTACCTTATTTTATTTTTCCATTTTCAAATTTTCAAAATCCAATTTATCATCTTAATTTTAACTTCATCTAAAAGTCATTCGTACTTTAAGTAATTTTATTTTAAATTGATTTATAAAATTTAATTCTTTTAGCCTTTGGAATAATAATGAAATTAGCCAACTTACTGATTTTAATCATTTCAGTTTTTAGCTCAACTTTAACTTATGCACAAACACTAAACCCAGGTGATATAGCCGTAGTAGGTTATAACGCCACTAATCCTGATGAATTAGCTCTTGTTTGTTTTATAGATATTTCCGCAGGGACGCAAATAAAAATTACTGATAATGGGTGGTTAGGCGCTGGAGGATTTAGAAATAACGAAGGTACATTTACCTATTCATTTCCTTCCAATATTTTAGCAGGAACTATTATAAATCCAAATTTGTCTTCAGTGGCATTTTCTGGCAGCGGTGATCAAGTTTTAATATATCAGGGTGATGATTCTACACCAACTTTTATATTTGGTTTTAACAACGAAGGTGATGGCGTGTGGCAAGATGATGCAACTTCTGCAAATACCTCTGCAATTCCAACTGGATTGATAAATGGTGAATCCGCCGTTGCCATTAATGAAACACAAAATGTAATTTATGTTGGAACAACATCCGGAACACGTTCTGAATTACTGGCTGCTATTTGCAATAAAATAAATTGGTCGGGCTCAAATACTACAAGGCAAATAATGCCTTCTGTGTCATTTACCATAGATGGAGGTTCTTCAACAATTCCAACTCCTCCAATTGCTATAGATGCCTCAAATATTTCATCTAATAGTTTTACTGCAAACTGGCAAACCTCAACCGGAGCAACGTCATATACAATAGATGTTTCAGAACTTTCTGATTTTTCTAATTTTTTTACCGGTTACGAGAATCTAAATGTTGGAAATGTTACAAATTATTCAATCACAAATTTAAATTTTGATACAGATTATTTTTATAGAATAAGAGCTTCTAATTCTGCCGGAACTTCAGATAATTCAAATGTTATTGGAGTAAAAACAGATGTTCAGCAAAGCACAACTGTTCAATTTTCAAAAAGCAGCAGTTCAGTTATTGAAACTGGCGGAACGATTAATATTCAAATTTCAATTTCAAATCCGGATGCTTCAAATCCAACAACTGCAGATGTGGTTTTAGTAAATGGAGATGCTGCTGATATTGAGAATTATACCACACAAATCATTACATTCCCCCCGGGTAGTTTTGCAGAACAATTATTAACTATTTTAATTACTGATGATGGAATTACTGAAGGAAACGAAATACTAACTTTTGAAATTCAAAATGTAAATGGCGGATATCTTGCAACGGTTGGAACAGAATCAAAGTTTAACTTAACTATTATTGAGAAGTCTGGCGGAGATTATTATGATAATATTAATCCAAACTCTACAACATTTTTAAGTGACCTAAAAAACAGAATAAGAATTCCTTATAATTATGTACCTTACTCACAATATGACGAGACAAACATTGCAGACTTCGCTTCCAAAGATAATGGGGATGGCACAAGATCGGTATTCTGTGTTTATTCTAATTTTGAATATATTTATTCGGGCACATTTGTTTGGGACGTATTAAGCCGAGAACATACTTTCCCTCATAGTTGGATGCCGACAAATCCTGCTGACACACCAATTGAGAGAGATGAATATGCAGACCAACATCATTTGTTTCCGGCAAATCAAGATCAAGCAAATTCAGTTAGAAGTAATCATCCATTTGGCAATGTAACAAATATTTCCAGTACTTTTTTAGATGCCAAGTTCGGAACTGATGCTGATGGCAATATTGTTTATGAACCAAGAGATGCCCACAAAGGTGATGCTGCCCGAGCAATTTTATATATGATAATCCGTTATGATGATATTGATGGAAATGATTGGGGCTTAAATTGGGTTAATTCACATAGCGGCAGAGCTCCTCAAGATTTTAATGTTTTATTAGACTGGCACGAGCAAGACCCGCCGGATGAATGGGAAATGGAAAGAAATAATTATGTACAATCTATTCAAGGCAATAGGAATCCTTTTATTGATCATCCGGAATATGTCAATTACATTGATTTTATGGAGGTTGAATATCTTTCCAATAGCCTCTTCTTTACTGAGTACGTTGAGGGAAGTAGTGATAATAAAGCTCTTGAAATATTTAACAAAACCGGCAGTAGTATTGACTTAGCTGCTGATGGCTATAAGATTGAAATTTACTCGAATGGTGGAACTACATCCAGTTACTCAATTAATCTGAATGGAAATTTAGTTGATGGAGATGTATTTGTTATTTCCAATACTGCTGCAGATCAAGTAATTCTGAATGTTTCAGACCAAACAAGCGGAAGTATTAATTTTAATGGTGATGATGCTATAACACTGTTAAGAGGAGATCAAGTTGTTGATGTAATTGGTCAAATTGGATTCGATCCGGGAGATGAATGGGGAAGTGGAGATATTTCGACCCAAAATAATACTTTGAGAAGAAGGGCTTCAATTGGTGTTGGAGATATGGATGGGACTGATGAATTTGATCCAAGTATAGAATGGCTGGGTTTTCCAGAAGATACATTTGACGGACTTGGAACTCACGCTGTAAATGCCGGACCGCCAATAATAACAGAGTTAAGCCGCAATCCTAAAATCCCAACCGTTGATGAAAACACCACAATTTCTGCATCAATAACTGATGATGGAGGAGTTGGGTTTGTAAAAATAATATTTAAAATTGATGGCGGAATTGAGCAAGAAATTAATGCAGTCAATTCAAGTAGTTCAATTTATGAAGCAACAATTCCAAGTTCTATTTATACAGATGGAAGTCTTTTAGAGTATTGGGTTTATGCAGAAGATATTGATGGAGCTGAATCTGCAAGTGCAATTCAAAAAGTATTTACTGGCACAACAACTATTGCTAAGGTTAAAACAATTAATGATGAAGGTAGATTGAATCATTTGGATACCTACGCAAGAATAAGCGGAATTGCTACTGTGGCAAGCGGAGTTTTTTCAACTGAAAATTTGGATGTTTATATTCAGGATGATGAGGGCGGAATTAATATTTTTAAATATGGTGAAATAACTAATATTATTCGAGGTAATAGTTATATAGTAGAAGGCTTGATAAGTCAATATTATGGTAAGGCAGAAATAATTCCAGATGATTTAACAAACGATATTTCTGACATCGGAATAGTATCCGTGCGTTCTGCCGATTTAAATAAATCAAATTCAATAAATGAAATGCCAGAGCCAATTGTAAAAACAATTTCAGAATTTTTATTGAACGCAGAAGATTATGAAGGAATGCTAATCGGTATTAAACATGTTAGTAATTCAAATGGAGGAGACGGTTGGCCGACTGTAGGAGCAAATGCAAATGTAGAAATTACTGATGATGGAGGAACGACAAAATATATATTAAGAGTTGACAAAGATACGGAGATAGACGGAACAACCGAGCCAGTCTGGCCAAAAGATGTAGTTGGAATTCTAACTCAGTATGATTCAAGTCCTCCGTATAATTTTGGATATCAAATATTGCCGAGAGATTTAAATGATATTCAGAATGATGGAGCTTTGCCGGTTGAGCTTTCCTCATTTACTGCATTTGTGATTGAAAACGAAATTCAGCTAATTTGGGAAACAGAAACTGAGGTAAACAATTTTGGCTTTGATGTAGAGCGACAAAGTCAGCATTGAGCAGTCAGAAAGCAGAATGGAAAAAAGTGGCTTTTATTGAAGGTTACGGAAATAGTAACTCAAAAAGGAATTATTCTTTTATTGATAAGACAGCGGATATAAGTGGAAAATATAATTATAGATTAAAACAAATTGATATTGATGGTGAATATAAATATACTGAATCTGTTGAAGTTGACCTTGGTATTCCTAATAAATTTGATGTAGCACAAAATTATCCAAATCCGTTTAACCCAATTACCACAATAGCTTACTCAATACCTGAAAGAAGTAAAGTTCAAATCATCATTTATAATATACTTGGTCAACTGGTTAAAAATTACTTGATAAAGAACAACTGCCGGGAAAATACAAACTAAATTTTGATGCATCAAGTTTGAGCAGCGGTTCTTATATTTACAGAGTTTCAGCAGGGGAAAATATTAAAATACGAAAAATGATTTTACTTAAATAAATTATTCTATTTATTATTTATGGAAGTTTATTTGTTTCAGTAATTTTGCGAAAATTCACATCTAATAATATTTCATATAGATTATTCATGGAGTTATTCTGAAAAATATCATTATAGTTTTACCATTTCTTTTTCTCAATACGATTTCATTTGCGCAAAAGAATATTTCAAAAATAGATTCTCAATTAGAAAAAGAATTTCTCAAGTTTCAGCTGATGAAAAATACTTACCTGGATTTATCTTGACAGTAAAGGTCAAAATACGCAAAGTTATTACGGTAATCCCACATCAGTTGTCTCAGAGCGTTCCTTAAAAAAAGAGCAAAATTAAAATCAATTTCACTTTAATCGATAATTCTGATATTCCGATAATAATACTTATTTAAGAAATTTAGAAAATTTAGGGATTAAAATAAAAAGAAAATCAAAATGGCTCAATGCTGTAAGTGCATATGTAACAAAAAACTGAACTGCAAAAAATCAAAAATTTATCTTCAGTTAATAAATTAAGTTTGTTAAAAGTTTTAAAGGAAAAAATTTTATTTTGCCCATTGAAACAAATATTTTATTCAAACAAAATGTCCCAACTTCAATTAATGTGCATACTTACGATTATGGGCCTTCCTTAACACAAAATTGAAGTGATGAAAATTGCAGATGTTCATGACCAAGGTTACACTGGCAATGGAATTTTAATTTGTTTGATGGATTCTGGATTTGATAAAGTTTCAACTCATGAAGTATTTAGCACAATGAATATTGTTGCTGCTTATGATTTTGTGAATAATGATAATGATGTTGAAAATGGAACCTATCAAGGAGAAGGTTCTCATGGAACAGGTACTTTATCATCCACTGGCGGATTTAAAAAAGGGCAATTAGTTGGAACTGCTTTTCAAAGATTATATTTTGGCGACTTAACGGAAAATACTGTTGGGGAAAATCAAGTTCAGAAGATAATTGGATTGCCGCAGCAGAATGGGCTGATAGCATAGGTGCAGATATTTTTAAAACTTCAAAGGATATTTTGATTTCGACGAACTGTTTATGATTACACATACGAAGATATGAATGGAAACCCTTATGCAATTACAATTGCAGCTGATTTAGCAGTTGGGAAAGGAATTGTTGTATTTAATTCTGCCGGCAAAATGGATTAACATCTTAATTATATGAATTTCCAACCAATGGAAACAGATGGAGACAGTGTAATTGCGATTGGAGCTGTAAATATAAGTAAAATTAGAGCAGTTTTAGTAGTGTTGGACCAACTTACGATGGAAGAATTAAACCAGATTTAATGGCAATGGGTTCAGGGACTTATGCAGCCGGAAATGGTTCCAATTCAAGTTACAGATCAAACTTTGATGGAACATCTGCTTCTTGCTTTAGCGGCTGGTCTGGCAATATTATGCTAGAAAAAGATTATTCTCTCACGCCAATTGCAATTAGAGAAATATTAAAAATACAACATATAGAACAACTGCTCCAAACAATTTATATGGATGGGGAGTAATTGATGCACTCTGCCGCAATGAATGAAATTCCCTCGGTTGTTGCTCAATTAAAAGTAAACTTGAAGGTGCTTATTTTCTTTCAATGGTGAAATGCTTACGGATTTAAATGGACTAATACCATTAACATCTCCTTATTCTGAAGATAGTAGAACTTTGGAATATATGCCGAATGATATTGTTGATTGGATTTTAGTTGAGTTGAGATCAACATTAAATAGCTCTGCAATAACTTCTTCACAGCGCTCTACTTCATAGAGATGGAAGAATTGTTGCTGATGATGGTATGGCCAGCACAATTAGATTATTGGCAGATCCTGGAAATTATTACATAGTTATTAAACATAGAAACCATTTACCGATAATAAGTCCAAATGCAGTTTTATTAACAAAAGATTAATTACGAATATACATTGTGAAAGTTATTTTGTTGAATTACTGATTAGTTTTATTTAGTTTCAAAATCTAATAAGAAACCGTTGCAAATATTTAAATAATAATATTGAGATATTCCATGAAAAATATAATATTAATAATCTATTTCACATTATCACTACCTCTTGTTTGTCAATCATTTTCGTGGGAAAATATTAATCATACTAAAGCTCATCTTAAGCAATCTAAGAAAAGAGCAGAATCATTTAATCGCAAAATTGATTCTAATAATTTTCAAAAATTAGATCTTCGGAGAATAGAATAAAACTATACAAATCAAATGCTATTGATGGCTTTAAATACGAATATACTATCTCTGAATGGGATGAGACTACTTCTACTTGGAAAAACTCAGAACGCTTTACAAATATTTATGATGACAATCAAAACGAAATAGAAAGTCTTTATCAAATTTGGGATGACGTTAATAATGAATGGGTAAATGTAGAGATTTTTAAAAGTGAATATGATGCGAATGGAAATTGGTTAAGTTACATGAACCAAGAATGGAATTCAGGAACCTGGGTAAATTACTTCCTTTATACTACAAGCTATAACGAAAACAATAATATTACTCAGGATCTTCTACAAGTATGGAATGAAGATTCATCAATTTGGGAAAATTATTCACTATATCTCTATGAATATGATGAAAATGGTAACAATATAAATTATCTAAAGCAAGATTGGGATTTTAATAGTTCAATTTGGGTTAATGTTTGGCTGCATACAGGACAGTATGATTCTAGTAATTTATTAGTTGAAGACCTTCTCCAAAATTGGAATATAAACAATTGGGAAAATGCAAATCAAACCAAATATGTTTATGATGAAAATGAAAATCAGATAGAACAGTTAATTAAAATATGGAATGCCTCTGATTGGATGAATTCATCGAGACATAAATATGTCTATGATGATAAAAACAATAACACTGAATATTATTATGAATACTGGGATGAAGATAACAGTTTATGGATTACTTGGTACAGAGATATTTATACTTATGATGAAGCAAACAATCAAACAGGATATTTATCAGAAGACTGGGATAATGGAAATTCTGTTTGGATAAATTATGAACAGGCATTTTTTACTTATGATGAGCAAGGGTTTATACTTACCGAGCTTTATCAAAATTGGAATGAAGATTTAAGTCAGTGGGTAAATTCCACTCAATATAACTATACAATTACTCCTATCACAGATGTGCAGCAGAGTATCTCTGCCAGTGAAATAGGATTTGAATTAAAGCAAAATTATCCAAATCCTTTCAATCCAACCACTATTATAAATTATTCAATCAGTGCCAATGATGAAAATTTGACTTCCGCAAAGAATGTTAATTTATCAATTTTTGATTTTCTTGGGAGACAAGTAATTACTCTGGTTAACAAACAACAGAATCCTGGAAACTATGAAATAGTTTTTGATGCATCACAATTTTCGACTGGAATTTATTTTTATAAGTTAGATTTTGATCAAAAATCGATTGTAAAAAAGATGATTCTTATAAAATAGTCAGCAATGTTGGTTTTATAAAATAAAGAATTCCTTTTTAGAAAAAAGTACTTGCGAATTATATTTAACAACCATAATTTTATACCACTAAGAAGTCCGATATAGGTAATTTCAAGACGATTTTATTTTTGGATTAAATGTCTATCTTAAAAGTAAATACATTTCATTTATTCATTTCTGAATTTCTAAAATTCAACCGAAAATACTGTCCCATCAAATCGTTCAAATCTGAAAAATATTTATATCTGTTAAATAAAAATTTTAAAAATTATTAGCAGGAGTTTAAAATGTCTGATTATGTAAAAAGAATTTTAGCTGATGTAAAAGCTAAAAATCCAAGTGAACCAGAATTTCATCAAGCCATTGAGGAAGTAACCGAATCTTTAGATTTAGTATTAGAAAGACATCCGGAATATCGTTCAGCCAAAATTTTAGAAAGAATGGTTGAACCTGAAAGAGTGATAATGTTTAGAGTTCCATGGATGGATGATCAAGGCGAAATTCATGTAAACCGCGGTTTCAGAATTGAAATGAATAGTGCTATTGGTCCATACAAAGGTGGTTTACGTTTTCACCCTTCTGTAACTTTAGGAATTTTAAAATTTTTAGCGTTTGAACAAGTTTTTAAAAATAGTTTAACTACTTTGCCAATGGGCGGTGGAAAAGGAGGCTCAGATTTTAATCCAAAAGGAAAGAGTGATAATGAAATTATGAGATTCTGTCAAAGTTTCATGACTGAATTATTTAGACACATTGGACCAAATACAGATGTTCCTGCCGGTGATATTGGTGTTGGCGGAAGAGAAATAGGATTTCTTTTTGGACAATATAAAAGATTGAAAAATGAATTTACCGGAGTTCTAACAGGTAAAGGAATAAATTGGGGCGGTTCACTTATTAGACCTGAAGCAACCGGATTTGGAGTTGTTTATTTTGCAGAAGAAATGCTGAAAACCAAGAACACAACTTTTGACGGTAAAACAGTTGCAGTTTCCGGATTTGGAAACGTTGCGTGGGGAGCTGTTCAAAAGGCAACCGAGCTTGGCGGAAAGGTGGTTACTTTAAGCGGACCGGATGGATTCATTTACGATAAAGATGGTATTAAGGGAGAAAAAATAGATTATATGCTTCAGCTCCGTTCAAGTAATAAAGATATTGTTGAGGATTATGCAAAAGAATTTGGCGCTGAATTCCATGCCGGAAAAAAACCTTGGGAAATTAAGTCAGATGTTGCTTTGCCTTGTGCAACTCAAAATGAAATTATGGAAGAGGATGCAAAAAAACTTGTCGCTAATGGTACCATGTGTGTCTGCGAAGGAGCAAATATGCCAACCACCATTGAAGGATATAAAGTATTTATGGAAGCTGGAATTCTTTACTCTCCGGGCAAAGCTTCTAACGCTGGCGGAGTTGCAACATCTGGTTTGGAAATGACTCAGAATAGCATGAGACTTCCTTGGAGTAAAGAAGAAGTTGATAAACGCTTACACGAAATTATGATAAGAATTCATAGCACTTGTATTGAGACTGCAGATAGATTTGGAACGCCGGGTAATTATGTTAACGGAGCAAACATTGCTGGTTTCTTAAAAGTTGCTGATGCAATGATGGATCAGGGACTAGTTTAATTATTAATTAGGGTTTTAATGATAGAAAAAAGAATAGGCGATATAGAAATTAAAAATGTTTTTGGTAGTAGATTAAGTAAATTCCAAAAATTGATGAAGTACAAAATTAGAGACATACTGCTTGTCTCTAGTTTGTACGATAATTATTTATTTGAAGAGGACGGAAGATTATACGAACTGATTAGGGAAGAATATCACACATTAAATTTAAGTCACACACCAGAGATAACCCACGTTACAACAGGCGTTGAAGGTATTGAACTTGTTAGGGGCAAAAACAGTTTTGATCTAATAATTACCACAATGCATATAGAAGATATGCATGTAACCGATTTTGCTAAACGTGTTAAAAAAGTCGATCCAGAAATGCCAATTGTTTTACTCGCCTATGATAATCAAGAAAGGAAGGAAATAAAACATAGCCCAGATTCCCATGTGTTCGATCGATTCTTTATCTGGCAAGGTGATTACAGATTGCTGATGGGAATTATAAAATATATTGAAGATAAAAAAAATATTGAGCATGATACCTCAGTCGTTGGAGTTCAAGCAATAATTTTGGTTGAAGATGATGTAAAGTTTTACTCCACTTATTTGCCATTGATTTATACACAAGTTTTTAAACAGTCGCAAAGACTAATATCAGAAGGCGTAAATACTTCTCACAGATTTTTAAGAATGCGCGCACGACCAAAAATTCTTTTATGCACAACCTATGAAGAAGCTTGGGACTATTTTACAAAATATCAAAAATTTATTCTCGGAATTATTTCAGACGTAAATTTCCCGCATGAAGGTGTTAAAGATCCGGAAGCGGGTTTAAAGTTTGCTAAAAAAGTAAAAGAGCTTCAAGACGATATTCCTATTTTGCTTCAATCAAGCCAAGCCGCGCATGCATCTATGGCTGAAGAAATTCAAGCAACATTTTTACAGAAAACTTCTCCAACTCTTTTAGCTGATCTTAAAAATTTCCTAATATCTAATTTTGGATTTGGAGATTTTGTTTTCAAAATTCCAGATGGTACTGAAGTTGGAAGAGCTAAAAATCTAAAGGCTCTTGGAGAACAGCTTGCTATTATTTCAGATGAAAGTATTTTATATCATTCCGAAAGAAATCACTTTTCCAATTGGCTTAAAGCCCGCACTGAGTTCTGGCTTGCAAGACATTTTAGACCTAAAAAAATTAGTGACTTTAACTCAGTTAATGAATTGCGTAATGATTTAATTTCAAATATCAAGTATTATCAAGAACTTAGACAAAGAGGAACAGTTACTGAATTTGACCGAGAAACTTTTGATCCTAAAAATAGTTTTGCGCGCATAGGCGGCGGCTCAATGGGCGGAAAGGCAAGAGGCTTGGGATTTATAAATTCATTAATTACAAATTATGATATTGAAGATAAATTTGATGGTGTTGAAATTTACGTGCCTTCTGCAGTTGTTCTTGCAACAGAAGTATTTGATAGTTTTATGGAAGAAAACAATCTGCTCAATTTTTCTTTAAGCGCTAGTGATGATAAAGTAATTATCTCAAAGTTTTTGGAAGCAGAAAAATTTCCAAGCGATGTAATATTAAAATTAATTGAATTCTTAAACCTGATAAAAACTCCACTTGCTGTTAGATCATCAAGCCTGCTGGAAGATTCCCAGTTCCAGCCTTTTGCCGGAGTTTATCAAACTTATATGATTCCAAATAAAGATGCAGATTTAGACGTGCGCTTGGATGAATTGCTTCAAACAATTAAGTTGGTTTATGCATCAACATTTGTGCAAAAAGCAAAAGATTATTTAAAGGCAACTTCTTACAGATTAGAAGAAGAAAAAATGGCTGTGATAATTCAGAAACTTGTTGGAAGTCAGCATAGTGAAAGATTTTATCCGGATATTTCCGGTGTAGCAAAGTCTTATAATTTTTATCCAATTGCTCCACAAACCTCACAAGATGGAATTGCTCTCGTTGCGCTTGGGCTAGGAAAAACCGTGGTTGAAGGTGGAAACACTGTTCGGTTTTGTCCAAAGTATCCAAAACATTTAATGCAATTTTTTTCTTCTAAAGAAATAACAAAGCATGCTCAGCAGGATTTCTTTGCACTAAATGTTGAAGGAAAACTTTACACTGGGACAAATGAAATGCCAAATAATTTGGTTGCAAAATATAATTTAACTGTTTCCGAAAAAGACAATACTTTGTTTTATACGGGTTCAACATATTCTCCGGAGAATGATGCTGTTTATGATGGAATATCCCGACCGGGAACTAGAGTTGTTACTTTTGCACCAATTTTGAAACATAATATTTTCCCACTTCCGCAAATTTTAGAACTCATTTTAAATTTTGGAACTTACGGAATGGGAACTCAAGTTGAAATTGAATTTGCGCTGAATATGTCTTTACCAAAAGGTGAACTAAAGGAGTTTGCAATACTACAAATGCGCCCAATGGTAATGACCCGAGAGGCAAGTAATATTGAATTCGATAATGTTGAAAAAGAACGAATAATTTGTTCAAGTAAAAAAGTTTTAGGCGATGGAATTTACGATAATATTTATGACGTTATAGTTGTTAATCGAGATACATTTGAAAGAAGCAAAAGTCAAGAAATTGCTTATGAAATTTCAAAAATTAATTCCAAACTTGTAAAGGAAGAAAGACCTTATATTTTAATTGGAGTTGGTAGATGGGGAAGTACAGATCCATGGCTCGGAATTCCAGTTACTTGGGATCAGATTTCTGGTGCATCAATAATTGTGGAAAGTGGATTCAAAGATTTTAGTGTAACTCCTTCACAAGGTTCACACTTTTTCCACAATATAACATCATTTGGAATTGGATATTTTACAAATGAAACGGAAGATGAAGAAAGCTATATTGATTGGGATTGGTTGACAAAAAAAGAACCGATCGAAGAATTTAAATATACTAAACATCTGAACTTTTCAAATCCATTAATTAGTAAGCTCAGTAGCCAAAAGAGTAAAGGCGTTATTTATAAACCGAAAGAAAGCACAAATGATTGATGATATAGCACCATATTCAGAGAAATTAAAATATTTTATTGAAAGATATATGACTTGTGTGGTTCAAATTTATTTAGCAATTCTTATGTCTCAATCTTTCTGAAGCTTGAGATCCTATTGATTCATTCTTTTTTATAACTTTTTCTTTCTTTAATTTATAATAAGTAAATTTTAATTTTTGAGGGAATAATGGATAAGCAAATTGCTGCTGCTAAAAGAACAAATAATATTACATACGCTGTAAGAGATGTTTTACTGATCGCAGATGAAGTCGCAAAAACTGGAAAGGAAATGTTATATCTAAATATTGGTGATCCAAATATTTATGACTTTGCACCTCCCAGACATATGATTGAAGATACTTACAAAGCAATGCTTGCAAATCACAATGGCTATTCTCCTTCATCCGGAATAAAGCCAGCACTTGCTGCAATAATTAGAAATGCAGAAAAAAAAGGAATCACAAATATTCAAGATGTGTTTATAACAACCGGCGCCAGTGAAGCTATTGATATTTGTTTAACATCTTTAGTTAATGAAGGTGAAAATATTTTAACTCCAACCCCTGGCTATCCGCTTTACACTGCTATTCAAAGTAAGCTGCAGATGATTTCCAATCCTTATTACCTTGATGAAGAAAATAATTGGCAGCCTGATGTTGAAGATATTAAAAGTAAGATTAATGATAAAACAAAAGCTATAGTTTTAATAAATCCAAATAACCCAACCGGCTCTAATTACAGTACAGAAGCGCTTCAGCAAATTATTGATTTGGCTTTGGAACATGATCTCATAATTTTTGCCGATGAAATTTACGATAAACTTTTAATGGATGGCAAGGATCACATTTCTATTGCATCATTAAATAGTGAAGTGCCGGTAATAACTTTTGGCGGATTATCAAAAAATTATATGGTTCCTGGATTTAGAATTGGATGGGGAATTGTTAGCGGAAATAAAAATAAGCTCAGCAAATACTTGGAAGCAATTAACAAAATACTACGTTCTCGTTTATCAGCAAATCACCCTGAACAATATTCAATTGTTGGCGCTTTAGAAGGCACTCAAGAACATTTAACTGTTGCAATGGAAAAGTTAACTAAAAGAAGAGATTTAACTTTTGAAATGATGAATGCAATTCCGGGAATTTCTTGTGTTAAACCTGAAGGTGCTTTTTATGCTTTTCCAAAATTAGAAATTAAAAATTCTGATAACCATTTTGTGGCAGAACTTATCAAGGAAACTGGTGTTGTAGTTGTTCCCGGTACAGGTTTTGGACAGAAACCTAGAACAAATCATTTTAGACTCGTTTTTCTTCCTCAAGAAGAAATTTTGGAAAAAGCTTATAAAAATATCGGCGATTTTTTCCAAAAGTATGTTGAAAAATTTGAGAAGTAATTAGTATAAATAATTTTTATTTTAGGAATGCCGGGTTTATCAAATGATGAATTCCGGCATTTATATTTTTAAAAACCGGAGATTTATTTTTTGAATAATTATAATATAACAAAATTAGCTAACGGAATTAGAATTGCCAGTGAAAGGATTGAGCATGTAAATTCGTTCTCTTTAGGATTTTGGTTCAATGTTGGCTCACGAGATGAAACAAAAGATACTAATGGAATAAGCCATTTAATTGAACATATGTTTTTCAAAGGAACGAAAAAGCGTAATGCAAGAATGATCTCGAACGAGATAGAATCATTGGGCGGATACCTAAATGCGTTTACATCAAAAGAACATACTTGTTTTTATGGCAGAGGTATTACCCGCCACATAGAAAAAACTTTTGAAGTTTTATCGGATATGATTCAAAATTCTTTATTTGCACCAAAGGAGTTGGAGAAAGAAAGTAAGGTTGTTATTGATGAACTTTATGATATCGAAGATTCACCCGAAGAATTAATTTTTGATAAATTTGAAACAAATCTATATCGTGGAAATTCTTTAAGTTTGCCAATCATTGGTACAGAAGAAAACGTTTCAAAATTTACACAAGAAGATTTATTTAATTACATAAAAAAACATTATTCAATTAAAAACCTTTATATAATTGCGTCCGGTAATGTTGATCAAGATAAACTTATTTTATTGGCCGAAAAGTACCTGAATAATTTAGAATTGGGAAATGGAAAAAAGAGAAAATACTTTAATAAGAAAAAAACAAATAATCTTTTTGTACCTAAAGATATTAACCAAGCTCATTTAATTATAGGTGGAAGTACTTTTGGTTACAAATACAAAGAAAGAGCAGTTGCAAATCTTATTACAAATATTTTAGGCGAGGGAAGCAGTTCCCGCTTATTCCAAAGTTTGCGCGAGCGAAACGGAATCGCATATCAAATAAATTCCTTTATGAATTCTTTTTATGATACTTCTTCTTTTGGCATTTATTTTTCTACTAACGAAAGTTCGCTTAAAAAGGCAAAGAAAATTGTTGAACGTGAATTTGATAAATTTAGAGAAAAAGGTGTAAGTGAAAAGGAACTTAAAAGTGCAAAAGAATATATTAAAGGGCATGTACAAATGAGTTTAGAAAGCACTTCCAACCGTATGATGCGAATGGGAAACTCACTTTTATACTTTAATAAAATTAAAACAGTTGAAGAATCAATGTTTGAAATTGAATCTGTATCAAAAGAAGATATATTAAATTTTTCACAAAATTTACTAGACCCTCAAAATTTATCAACGGTCCTCATATCCTCTAAAAACTTAATTATTTAATTTTATAGTGGAATAATTATTTTCAAATTATTACATTGTTTTTGTTGAAAAGTAAAACAGAGCCTATGAATAAACTTTTACTAACTTTAATTTTAACTTACATATTATCAATTCCAATTACTGCTCAAACTGAACCTTCAATGGTTCGTTTCGACTTTCCCGAGCATGTATTGGCTGATAATAACTTCGAGGTTTCGGCTGTGTTTAAGTTAAACGATAACCCTTCGGAATCGTTTAAACTTTATTTTAGCAAGTCTAATCTTGTCATGGTTAATTCCGCGTCTATTTTTTACAATGGAAAACGAAATCAATTAAAAATTAATGAAGTAAGCGATGATCCGCTCGCTTTCTATTTAAATATAGACTCATCAAAGTTTAAAATTGAAGATAATTTCCCTTATCAAATTATATTCAATTGTAAAGTAAGTGGAGTTACCAAAGTTACTGAAGAACTATTATTCTATAAAGGTTCTTTGGATAAAACTTCGGACTTATCAAACTCAGATTTAAATTCTGCAAATGGAGAAATTGATTTTTATAAATATCAAGAAACCGCCGGAAAAAGTTTACTCTTAAAAAATGGTTCTAAGTTTGTAATTAACTACCTCAATAAAAATGATGAAACTCCGATTTATCTTGAGTTTTGGGTAAAGAGTTTAAAGAGTTTTAAAAAACTACTCAATATTATTGATGTTGATAAACAGGATACATTTTTCACTTTGGAAGAAAGCGATATGAGTTTTTTATCAACTCCATTTGATGAAAATGATATTGTGCGTAACGATGTTTATTTACCTAATTCAAGTTGGAATTATATTGGGATTTATTTAAAACAAAATTTCAATGATGTTACTCTTAATGTTTATATCAATTCCAAATTAGCAAATTCAAAAATTATTTTAGGTAAATCAATTAAAAAATTATTGAAATTTAGTTTCCAAAATTATACACCAAATAATGATATAGAATTAGATCGAGTTAGGTTAACAAAACTTGGGAATAATGTTAACACTGTTTTTGAAACCAAACACTATTTAAGTTTTGATGCAGATAGCTCTAAATTAATTGCGCAATTTAACTTTGATGAGAAATCTGAAGTGACAAATTTTAAAAAAGATAATGAACTTTATATTAAATACCAAGACTTAGATTTCGAAAAAATCAACTGCCCCAATTTTTTCCAGAGCACCAAAACTGACTGTCAATATTGGCTCATCTTATAATTCAATTGTTTGGTATGTTCAAGAATACTATGTTGCTAAAGAATTTATATTAGAAAAATCTACAAATAATAATTCCTTCCAAAATATTTATAAAACTTTTGCAGATGATGACCCGTTAAAAATTTATTATTATACAGATGATTTAGTAACTTCGAATGAAGTAGCTTTTTACAGATTGAAGCAGGTTAATAAAGATGGCTCCTCCGTTTATTCCGCAGAAATTAAAATTGGGAATAAAAGTGTTGAAGAATTTAAGCTAAAACAAAACTATCCAAATCCTTTTAATCCAATTACCAGTATTTATGTTGATGTTGCCGTTGGCTCAGAATTGAAGTTAATGTTTATGATTTAGTTGGAAATTCTATTTCACAACTTCACAAAGGATATTTGCCAGAAGGATTGCATACTTTTGAATTTAATGGTTCAAGTCTTCCATCCGGAATTTATTTTATGAGGCAATCTCACCCAAGGCCCATGTTGTTAAAAAAAATGATATTGGCAAAGTAGCTTATTATTTTTTAATTTTAAGCTTTAATAAAATTAAAATCATTTCTAAATATGCTTTCAAAAATCTTTTCCAGCGCCACCTTCGGCATTGATGCTTTTATTATTGAGGTAGAAACAAATTGTGAAAAACAAATTCCCGCTTTTACAATTGTTGGTTTGCCGGATAGTGCAGTTAAAGAAAGTCGTGATCGTGTAACGCCTGCAATCCGAAACAGCGGATATGAATTTCCGTTAAAAAAAATAACTGTAAATTTAGCTCCTGCAGATATAAAAAAAGAAGGCAGTTCATTTGATTTACCAATTGCCATTGGGGTTTTAGCTGCAAGTGAAACAGTTAAAGAAGCTAAACTTAACACAACTTTAATTTTAGGTGAGCTTGCATTAGATGGGACCTTACGAAAAATTAAAGGAGGTCTTTCAATTGCAGTTGAAGCAAAGCAGCGTGGATTTCAAAATTTAATTTTACCAATTGATTCAGTTAAAGAGGCATCAATAGTTGATGGATTAGATGTTTATGGCTTTGAAAATCTTAAAGATGTAGTTGCGTTTTTAAATGATGAAAAAAAGTTTATACCACATAAAACAAATTTGGATGAAATATTTTCGGAGATAAATTTATATCATTTAGATTTTGCTGATGTTAAAGGACAAGAGAATGTAAAAAGAGCACTAGAGATTGCAGCATCTGGCGGACATAATATTTTAATGATTGGCCCACCCGGATCCGGTAAAACAATGCTTGCAAAAAGATTCCCATCAATTCTTCCGCCATTAACTTTTGATGAAGCTTTGGAAACAACTAAAGTTCATTCAATTGCGGGAATACTTCCTAAAGATAAAGCATTAATTACTGAACGACCTTTTAGAAGTCCACATCATACAGTTTCTGATGCGGCATTAATTGGCGGTGGTTCTTACCCTAAACCTGGAGAAGTTTCATATGCTCATCATGGAGTTTTATTTTTAGATGAACTTCCGGAATTCAAAAAAAATGTTTTGGAAGTCTTACGTCAGCCGTTAGAAGATTCTAAAGTTACAATTAGCCGTTCAAAAATGTCGTTAGAATTTCCTGCAAATGTCACTTTGGTTAGTGCAATGAATCCATGTCCATGCGGCTTTTTTACCGACCCAAATAAAGAATGCACTTGCAATACTGGAATGATTCAGAAATATATGTCAAAAATATCTGGACCATTATTAGACCGAATTGATATCCATATTGAAGTTCCAGCTGTTAAGTACAAAGATTTATCATCAACAGAGAGTGGTGAAAAATCATCCGAAATTCGAAAACGGGTTGTTCTGGCCAGGAAAAAACAAAATGAAAGATTTAAGTCAAATAAAATGATTTTCAATAATGCTGATATGGGTTCTAAAGAAGTTAGGAAGTATTGCAAATTAGATGAAGCCGGTGCAAATTTACTTAAAATGGCTATGACAAAGTTAGGACTTTCTGCCCGTGCTTATGATAGGATTTTAAAAGTGAGCAGAACAATCGCAGATTTAGAAAATTCTGAAAATATTTTACCAAATCATATTAGCGAAGCAATTCAATATAGAAGTTTGGATAGGGAATTGTGGAACCATTAAATTTATCGTCTTTAAAAGATGTCAAAAGAGGAAAAAAACTATATATTGATTTCTTATTTCTCAATCATAAATTCGTTTTTAATGAATTGTTAAATCTGTCAAATCAAAGTAAATATTATAGGCAATATTTTTTGTAAAAATATGAAGTTATTTTCATTTTTTTAAGAATTTATAAAAATATTATTACTTCAATGGTTGTTTCTTCATGATTTACACAAAAAAATCAAAAAAATAGTATTTTCTTTTGGCAGAATTCTTGCTTTTTAAAAAAAGGAATCATAGATTTATAGACTTGATAAAAATTTTAATGCAAAATATGGGCGGACGCCGGAGTTGGAGAGCCGGGGCGGACTGTAAATCCGTTGGCGTACGCCTTTGGGGGTTCGAATCCCTCGCCGCCCACATTTCCCCATTCAATTTTAAGCGGGGGTAACTCAATTGGTAGAGTCACAGCCTTCCAAGCTGTTGGTTGCGAGTTCGAGCCTCGTCTCCCGCTCACTTACTTTGGGGATTTTGCTTTTTAAATTTTTCTCTACCTTTATAAAAGCTGACGTAGCTCAGTTGGTAGAGCACATCCTTGGTAAGGATGAGGTCACCGGTTCAATCCCGGTCGTCAGCTCTGCTGAGCTTACAATTTGTTTCAATATTTTTCAGTCGTAATTTTCTGAGGATAAAATGGCTAAAGCTAAAAATGCTAGACAAAATATTATTTTAGAAAGTACTGCTAAAACGGGCTTCAGATATACAACAAGCAAGAACAAGAGAAATCATCCTGCGCGTGTTGAATATAAAAAGTATGATCCTGTTGTAAGAAAGCATGTAATTTTTAAGGAAACTAAGTAGATACGTCAGTGGCTCAATTGGTAGAGCAGCGGTCTCCAAAACCGCAGGTTGGGGGTTCGAGTCCCTCCTGACGTGCATCAATAAAAATAAATTTTGACTATGAAAGAAAAAATAATAGATTTTTTTAACGGCGTTGTAAAAGAAATGAAAAAGGTAACTTGGCCAACTAAAGTAGAGTTGAAAGAGTCTACCACAATAGTTATTGTTGTTTGCCTAATTATTGCTGTATTTACATATGTGGTTGATATGGGTGTAACGCAAATATTTCAAGGATTGTTTTAATTTTGGAAAATACAAATTTCAATTGGTATGTTGTCAGAACTTTTTCAGGTCATGAGAATAAAGTTAAATCTATTATTGATCTAGAATTAGCTGAAAATACAGAACTTCGAGCTAGAATTGAAGAAATATTGGTGCCAGTTGAGAAAGTATTTGAAGTTAAAGACGGAAAAAAAAGAACTAAAACTAAAAACTTTTTCCCGGGTTATATCTTAGTTAAGGCAGATTTGGATAATAAGGTACTCGATTTTATTTCAAATACACCTTCCGTTATGGGATTTTTAGGTGGACAGCAAAAACCAAATCCATTACAGCCAGATGAAGTAAAAAGAATTATTGGAAGAATTACAAAAGATGAGGAAGCTGAGAGAACTGATACTATTTTTAGAACTGGGGATTATGTAAAAATAATCGATGGTCCTTTTAATAATTTTTCCGGTGTAATTGAAGAAGTAAATGAAGATAGATTAAAAATAAAAGTACTAGTTTCAATTTTCGGCAGAAAAACACCTGTCGAAATTGATTTTGTACAAGCTGAATTAGAAAAATAAAATTAGGTTCAAACAATGGCTAAGAAAATTACTGGTTACATTAAATTGCAAATACCTGCCGGTGCTGCAAATCCATCACCTCCGGTTGGTCCTGCGTTAGGTCAAAAAGGCGTTAATATCATGGAGTTTTGTAAGCAATTTAATGCTAAAACTTCTGATAAAGCTGGATTGATAATTCCTGTAGTGATTACTGTATTTGCTGATAAATCATTTACATTTATTACCAAAACTCCTCCTGCGGCAGTATTACTAAAAAAAGCAGCCAAAATTGAAAAAGGTTCGGCTGAATCAAATAAAACAAAAGTTGCAACTGTTTCAGATGCGCAAGTTCAAGAAATTGCAGAAACAAAATTAGTGGATTTAAATGCTAATGATATTGAACACGCAAAAAGTATGATTGCCGGAACAGCACGCAGTATGGGCATAACCGTTAAATAAAAAAGTTGGTCTAAAATGAAATTTTCAAAAAGAGTAAAAAATTATAAAGAGAAAGTTAAAGTATCTAAAGAATATTCTTTAACTGATGCTATTAAAACTCTAAAAGAAGTAAGCGGAGTTAAATTTAATGAATCATTAGATTGTGCTATTAGGCTTGGGGTTGACCCAAAACATGCAGATCAAATGGTTCGTGGAACAGTTTCTCTTCCTCATGGAACCGGTAAGGAAGTTAGGGTATTAGTTATTACTAAGGAACCTAAAGCACAAGAAGCTTTAGATGCAGGTGCTGAATATGCTGGTTTTGAAGTTTATCTTGAGAAGATAAAAGAGGGTTGGACTGATGTTGATGTTATTATTGCATCTCCAGATTCTATGATCGAGTTAGGTAAATTAGGAAGAATTTTAGGTCCAAGAGGCTTAATGCCAAATCCTAAAACTGGAACTGTCACTCCTGATGTTGCAAAAGCAGTAAAGGAAGTTAAGGCTGGTAAAATTGATTTTAGAGTTGATAAAACCGGAATTGTGCATGCATCTTTGGGTAAATTATCTTTTGATGAAAACCAATTAGAGGAAAACGTAAAAGAATTTCTTAAAACAATTGTAAAATTAAAACCATCTGCTGCAAAAGGAACTTATGTAAAAAGCCTTTATTTAACGAGTACGATGGGACCTGGACTGCAAATATCAAAAGATGATCTTTTTGCAGAAATTAAATAAGAATTACGCACTCATTAAAAACATAAACAAAAGCTTCGTTGTTTATTTTTGAATTAATGAATTAGGTTAAAGATGAAGAAGAATGAAAAAGTAGAGAGTGTATCTGAAATTAAAGCTCTAATTGAAGAATCCAATGGGATATATCTCGTTGATTACTCTGGAGTAAATGTTGAAGATATCTCACAACTAAGAAGGGAATTTCTAAAAGAAAATGTTAACTACAAGGTTTTCAAAAATTCATTACTAAAACGCGCTTTGGCTGATGTTGGCGGTTATGATAAATTTGATCCTTTATTGGTTGGCATGACTGGCGTTGCATTTACTAGCGAAAATTATATTGCTCCTGCTAAAATAATTAAGAAATATTTTAAGGAAAAAGATAAATTTTCATTTAAAGGCAGCTATATAGATTCCCAATTTTATGGTGCAGACAAATTAGATGTTCTTGCATCAATGCCAACTAAAGAAGAAGTTATGAGTTCAATTATTGGAAGTATTGCTGCTCCTGCTTCTGGAATTGTTGGTGCAATAAACGCAGTTTTAAGAGATGTGGTTAGTCTAGTTGACGAAATTGCAAAGAAAAAAGCTGCTTAATTTAAGAGAAAACAAAAAGTAATTTTAATTGATAGGAGATAAAAGAATGTCTGAGAAAATAGCTGAAATCGTTGAAAAGATTAAAGCTCTTACCCTAGTTGAAGCATCAGAACTTAAGACTGCTTTAGAAGAAGAGTTTGGCGTAACTGCTGCTGCACCCATGATGATGGCTGGTGCTGCACCTGCTGGTGAAGCTGCCGCTGCTGCTGAAGAAAAAACTGAATTCGATATAGTTTTAAAAACTTTTGGTGACAAAAAGATTAACGTTATCAAAGTTGTAAGAGCTCATACCGGTTTAGGATTAAAAGAAGCCAAAGATTTAGTTGATGGCGCTCCAAGCACAGTAAAAGAAGGAGTTTCTAAAGATGAAGCAGAAAAAGTTAAAAAAGAGCTTGAAGAAGCAGGCGCAACTGTTGAACTTAAGTAATTCCTAGTTAATCATCCAAATATTTCAAAGTGGTAATGTGAACAAAAAGCGTTACCACTTTCGTGCATTTTAAAAACAAATTTTAAGTTAAATTCTTTAGAGAGGTATCGGCTTGGAGAAGTTCAAAACTAATAAGAAAAATAACCGCATTACATTTGCCTCCATTACGCCAGCTATTGATAATCCGGATTTATTAAATATTCAGTTAGAGTCTTTTGAAGATTTTTTACAACAGAATATTGCATTGGATAAAAGAGAAAACAAAGGTTTGCAATCAACTTTTGTTTCTAACTTTCCAATATTTGATAATAAGGAATTTTATCGATTAGATTTTATTAGCTATAATATAGAGAAACCTAGGTATTCAATTCGTGAATGCGAAGAGAGAGGACTAACATATTCAGCCCCTCTTAAGGCAAAATTAAGACTTTCTACAAAAGATGACGAAACAGAAGAATATGTAAACTCAGTTGAACAAGATGTTTACCTTGGTAATTTACCGTTTTTGACAAATAGCGGTACTTTCATAATAAATGGTGCTGAAAGAGTAATTGTAAGTCAGTTGCACAGATCACCAGGTGTAGCATTTGCACAATCTGTTCACCCTAATGGTACACCAATTTACTCAGCCAGAATTATTCCTTTCAGAGGTTCTTGGGTAGAATTTGCTACTGATATTAATCATGTGATGTATGTTTATATTGATAGAAGAAAGAAATTTCCTGCAACTACTTTGCTTAGGGCCATAGGTTTTAATTCCGATGAAGAAATCTTAAAGTTATTTAACTTGGTTGTTGAAGAAAAAATTAAAGATCTTAATGAAACATTTGCTGGAAGATTATCTGCTGAAGATCTAATTGATACCACAACTGGTGAAATCTTTGTAGCCAAAGATGAAGAACTTACTGAAGAAATTATTGAAAATTTACAAGATTCAGGTCTTAAGACTATCAAGTTAATTAATTCAGAAGCTACTCAAGATCAGGATTTGATACTAAATACACTTAGAAAAGATACTTCTACAAATAAAGAAGAAGCTCTATTTGCTATTTATCGTCAATTAAGATCTGGTGAAGCCCCTGATGCTGAAACAGCTGAATCTTTAATTGATAAATTATTCTTCAATGAAAAAAGATACGATCTTGGAGAAGTAGGTAGATTTAGAATGAATGATAAGTTAGGACTTGAAATTCCTCTAAATAAAACTGTACTTACTCCTGATGACATAATCGCAATTATGTCAAGTATAATTAAACTTAAAATTGGTAATGTAAACGTTGATGATATTGATCACTTAGGAAACAGACGCGTTAGAACTGTTGGCGAACAATTAGCACAGCAATATAATGTTGGTCTTTCCAGAATGTCTCGTACTATTAAAGAACGAATGAATATGCGTGATACTGAAAACATGCAGCCTCAAGATTTAGTAAACGCTAGAACAATGAGTAGCGTTATTAATGCATTTTTTGGTACCAATCAGTTATCACAATTTATGGATCAAACAAATCCACTTTCAGAGCTGACTCATAAGAGAAGAGTTTCTGCATTAGGACCTGGTGGTTTAACAAGGGAAAGAGCTGGTTTTGAGGTTCGTGACGTTCATCATTCTCATTATGGCCGTCTTTGCCCAATTGAAACCCCTGAAGGACCAAACATTGGTTTAATTTCCTCTTTAACGATTTATTCAAGAGTAAATAGTTATGGATTCTTAGAAACTCCATACAGAAAAGTTAAAGATGGTAAAGTAACAAAAGAAGTTCATTACTTAAATGCTGATGAGGAAGATGCTTTTACAATCGCTCAGGCAAATGCGCCTATAAGCGATAAAGGCGAATTTTTGAACGAAAGGGTAAAATGTCGTTATAAAGGTGAATTCCCTGTAGTACTTCCTGATCAAGTTCATTATATGGATGTTGCTCCTTCTCAGATTGTTAGTGCCGGTGCAGCATTAATTCCATTCTTAGAACATGATGATGCTAACAGAGCTTTGATGGGTTCAAACATGCAGCGTCAAGCGGTTCCATTATTAAAACCTCAAGCTCCTATTGTTGGAACTGGGATGGAACAAAAAATCGCTCAAGATTCTCGTTCAGTTATTCTTGCTGAAGATAACGGTATTGTTGAATATGTTGATGCTCAAACTGTAACGGTTAAATATGAGATTGATCCGGAAAGTGATTTAGCAATTACTACTTTTGATGATGAAAGAAGAGTAACTTATTCATTAATTAAGTTTACCGGAACAAATCAGGAAACATGTTTTAACCAAGTCCCAATTGTTAAAGTTGGTCAAAAAGTTAAAAAGAATGATGTTCTTGCTGATGGTCCAGCGATTGAAAACGGCGAACTTGCATTAGGAAGAAACGTTTCGGTTGCATTCATGCCTTGGGGCGGTTATAACTTTGAGGATGCTATTGTAATTAGTGAGAAAATGGTTTCTGAAGATGCATTTACCTCAATTCATATTGAAGAGTTTGAATTGCAAGTTAGAGAAACAAAACGCGGCGAAGAAGAATTAACTAGAGATATACCAAACGTTAGTGAAGAAGCAACTAAAAATTTAGATGAAAATGGAATTATTAGAGAAGGTGCAATTGTTCATGAGGGAGAAATATTAATTGGTAAAATTACACCAAAAGGTGAATCAGATCCAACTCCTGAAGAAAAATTATTAAAGGCTATATTTGGTGATAAAGCAGGGGATGTAAAAGATGCTTCGCTTAAAGCACCTCCTGGATTGAAAGGTATTGTAATTAAAACAAGACTTTTCAGTAGAAAGAGAAAAGATAACGAATCGAAGAAACTAGAGAAAAAAGCAATTGACGCTCTTGAAAAGAAAAATCAACAGGCAACTGAAAAACTCTATGAAAAATTAATTGAAAAATTGACAAAAATTGGTGATGGTAATTCAACAATTGGAATTAGAGATTTAGATGGAACAATTGTTCTAAGAAGTGGAACTGCCATTAAATCCTCAACATTTCCTGGTATAGGAGATGTAACTAAGTTGGACTACACTCAAGATTGGTACAAAGACGAAAAATCCAATAGGCTTGTTGGAGAAGTATTTGTTAATTATTTCAATACTCTTTCTGAAATAAATGAGGAATCTAAGAGAGAAAGAACAAATATTCAAAGTGGCGATGAATTACCGCCTGGGATTGTTCAATTAGCAAAAGTTTATGTTGCTAAAAAAAGAAAATTATCGGTTGGTGATAAAATGGCCGGAAGGCACGGTAATAAAGGTGTTGTTGCTAAAATAGTACCTATTGAAGACATGCCATACCATGAAGATGGAACTCCTGTTGATATAGTTCTTAATCCACTTGGCGTACCTTCCCGTATGAACCTTGGACAGTTATATGAAACTGCTTTGGGATGGGTTGGTAAAAATTTGGGATTAAAATTTGAAACTCCAATTTTTGATGGAGCAAGTTATACAGATGTAGATGATTTCTTAGAAAAAGCTAATCTGCCAAAGGGAAGTAAAGCTACATTGTACGATGGTAGAACTGGTGAGAAATTTCATCAGAAAGTGACATGCGGTTATATCTACATGCTTAAATTAGGTCATATGGTTGAAGACAAATTGCATGCAAGATCAATAGGACCATACTCGCTAATTACTCAACAACCATTAGGTGGTAAAGCCCAATTTGGTGGTCAGAGATTTGGAGAGATGGAAGTTTGGGCTCTTGAAGGTTATGGAGCAGCACACATCTTGCAAGAAATTTTAACGGTAAAGAGTGATGATGTTACAGGTAGAGCCAAAACTTATGAGGCAATTGTTAAGGGCGAAAATTTGGGTAAACCTAATATACCAGAATCCTTTAATGTATTAATTAAAGAGCTTCAAGGGTTAGGCCTTGATATTAAAATAAACTAGTTAAAACTTATTTATATCTGTTTTAAGGAGCAAGTTTAATGAGATTTAGAAATCAAGAATCAAAAATAAAACATATTGATAAACTGACTGTAAGTTTAGCAAGTCCGGATGATATTCTTTCCCGTTCACACGGAGAGGTTACTAAACCGGAGACTATAAACTATAGATCTTTCCGTCCAGAAAAAGATGGTTTGTTTTGTGAAAAAATCTTTGGTCCTGTAAAGGATTGGGAATGTGCATGTGGTAAGTACAAAGGAATTAGATACAAAGGTATTGTGTGCGATAGATGCGGAGTTGAAGTTATTCTGAAAAGCGTAAGAAGAGAAAGAATGGGACACATCAATCTGGCTGTTCCAGTTGTTCATATTTGGTTCTTTAAATCATTGCCTTCCAAAATTGGTAATATTATTGGAATAAAAACAAAAGAGCTTGAAAAAATTATTTATTACGAATCGTATGCAGTAATTAACCCGGGTGTAACTGGGTTGAACCACAAAGATTTAATTTCAGAAGATCAATATTTTGAGATTGTAAATTCGCTTCCGCATGATAATGATTCTCTGGATGACGATGATCCAAATAAGTTTGTTGCAAAAATTGGTGGTGACGGTGTTAGACATCTCTTAAAAGGTGTTGATGTTGAAAAAACCTTTAGAACACTTAAGGCAGAACTTAAAAACGAAACTTCTCAACAAAAACGTAATGATGCATTAAAACGTCTTAGAGTTTTAGAAGCTTTCAGAGAGTATGAAGGTAAAGTCCCTAATCGTCCTGAATGGATGGTTCTCAGTGTTGTTCCAATAATTCCACCAGAGCTTAGACCACTTGTTCCTTTAGAAGGTGGTAGATTTGCAACTAGTGATCTTAATGATCTTTATAGACGAGTGATAATTAGAAATAATCGTTTAAAAAGATTGATTGATATTAAAGCTCCGGAAGTTATTTTAAGAAATGAAAAAAGAATGCTTCAAGAGTCTGTTGATGCATTATTCGATAATTCAAGAAGATCAAGCGCAGTAAGAAGTGATGGCAATCGTCCTTTAAAATCTTTGAGTGATATGCTTAAAGGTAAACAAGGTAGATTTCGCCAAAACTTACTTGGTAAAAGAGTTGATTATTCCGGTAGATCTGTAATTGTAGTTGGACCAGAATTGAAATTACATGAATGCGGCTTGCCTAAGGATATGGCAGTTGAATTATTCAAACCTTTTATTATTAGAAAATTACTTGATCGTGGGTATTATAAAACTGTAAAAAGTGCAAGAAAAGCTGTAGATAGAAAAGAAGCCATTGTTTGGGATATCCTTGAGAAATTAATAGTCGGGCATCCAATAATGCTTAATAGAGCTCCAACTTTGCACAGACTTGGTATTCAAGCATTTCAACCTAAATTAATTGATGGAAAAGCAATTCAGCTGCATCCAATGGTTTGTACCGCATTTAACGCGGATTTTGACGGTGATCAGATGGCAGTTCACGTTCCACTATCTTTTGAAGCGCAGCTTGAAGCCTCTGTTTTAATGCTTTCAAGCCATAATATTTTATCACCTCAAAATGGTAGTCCAATTGTAGTTCCTACACAGGACATAGTCCTTGGTTGCTACTATCTTACTAAAGTAAGAGCCGGAGCAAAAGGTGAAGGAACTATGTATAGCGATGAAAAAGAAGTTTTAATAGCTTATAATGCTAAAGAATTGGATTTGCATGCAAAAATTAAATTTAAATTTGATGGTAAATTCATTGAGACAACAACCGGCAGAGTAATCTTTAACAGAATTGTGCCAAAAGAATTGCAATTTTTCAATGAATTGTTGATTAAAAAAGTATTTAGTGGGTTTATTTATAAAATGTTTATCAAACTTGGCAACGAAGTAACTGCTAAGTTCTTAGATAACTTGAAAACTTTAGGATTCAAATATGCAACCAAAGCGGGTATTTCAATTAGCTTTAGTGACATGATTGTTCCAGAAGAAAAGAAACTATTAATCACTGATTCAAATAAAAAAGTTTCTTCAATTTTAGATGAACATGAGCAAGGATTAATAACTGATGCTGAACGTTACAACAAAATTATTGACGTTTGGACTCACACTACTAACGATGTTAGTAAGTCTTTGATGGAAAAAATTAAGGTTGATCAGTTCGGATTTAACTCACTCCACATGATGGTTGATTCAGGTGCAAGAGGTTCACAGGAACAGGTACGTCAGTTAGCCGGTATGCGTGGATTGATGATGAAACCGCAGAAAAGTTTAACCGGGCAATCTGGTGAAATTATTGAAAATCCAATTGTTGCTAACTTTAAAGAAGGTCTTTCTGTACTTGAATATTTTATTTCAACTCACGGTGCTAGAAAAGGTCTTGCCGATACAGCTCTTAAAACGGCTGACGCTGGTTATTTAACAAGAAGACTTTGCGACGTAGCCCAAGATGTTATAATTTCAGAGTTAGATTGTGGAACAATTAGAGGTGTTTATATATCTGCTCTTAAAGATGTTGAGATGGAAAGAGAACCACTAGCAGAAAGAATTACAGGAAGAACAACTCAAGAAGATGTTTATGATCCTAAGACTGATGAGCTAATTATTGAAGCCGGAGAACTTATTTCTGAAGAAGTTGCAGAACGCATTGATGAAGCAAATATAGATTCTGTTTATATTAGAACAGTACTTACATGCGAATCAAAACGTGGGGTTTGCGCAAAATGTTACGGAAGAAATTTAACAACAGGTAATATTGCTGATATCGGGGAAGCTGTTGGAATTGTAGCTGCTCAATCAATTGGTGAGCCTGGTACACAGTTAACTCTAAGAACATTTCACCTTGGAGGGACTTCTTCACGTATCGCAAGTCAGTCTCAGGTTGAATCAAGTATTGATGGAAAAGTTCAATTCGATAGAATAGCATATGTTGAAAAACAAGATTTTAGAGGCAATGTAAAAGTTATTACAGGTAGAAGAGGTTCAATAGGAATATTTGATGATGACAACAGACAAATTAAAAAATATGATATTCCTTATGGCGCTGAACTACTAGTTAATGATGGACAAGCTGTAAAAAAGAAAATGCCATTGTATAATCATGATCCTTACAACGCAGTAATTTTAACAGATATTTCCGGAAGAGTTTCATTTATAGATTTTGTTGATAACGTTACAATTCAGCAAGTTGCAGATGAACAAACCGGTCACGTTCAAAAAGTTGTTATAGAATCAAAAGATAAAAATCTAACTCCAAGTATCAGGATTGTTGCTGATAATGGTGATGAAAAAATATTTAACTTGCCAACTAATGCTTATTTAGCAATTGATGAAGGTGAAAAAGTTGATGCGGGTACTACACTAGCTAAGATTTCTAAATCAACATCAAAATCAAGAGATATTACTGGTGGTTTGCCAAGAGTAACTGAATTATTTGAAGCACGAAGTCCTCACGATCCAGCAGTTGTTTCTGAAATTGAAGGAATTGTAAAATTTGGAAATAGAAAAAAAGGATCACGAGAGATTATTGTTGAATCCTTTGATGGATCGGTTCAAAAAGTATATAATGTTTCATATGGTAAGCATATTTTAGTCCAAGAAGGTGATGAAATACCAGCAGGTGAAAAAATTACTGATGGTCCTATTGATCCTCATGATATTTTAAAAATTAAAGGAACTAATGCTGTTCAAGAGTATCTTGTAAATGAAATTCAAGATGTGTATAGATTGCAAGGTGTAAAGATAAACGACAAACACATTGAGGCTATTGTAAAACAAATGCTTCAAAAACTTAGAGTAGTTTCTTCTGGAGATACTTCATTTATTGAAGAAGATTTAGTTAACAGAAATAAATTTATTGAAGAAAATGAAAAAGTAAAATCAATGAGTGTTGTTGAAGATGCTGGTGGTTCTGATTTAATGGTAGGTGATTTAATCACAAAAGCAAAATTAAGAGAATTAAATGCAGAATTAACTAGGAAAGATAAAGAGAAAGTTACTGTTAGAGATTCAGAACCTGCAACTTTTGGAAATGTGCTCTTAGGAATTACACAAGCAGCTCTTTCGACAGAGAGTTTCTTATCTGCAGCATCATTCCAAGAAACAACTAAAGTCTTAACTAATGCATCAATCGCTGCAAAAGTAGACACACTATTAGGTCTAAAAGAGAATGTTATAATGGGTCATATCATCCCAGCTGGTACTGGTTTGAAGAGATATAATGAAATTATTTTAACTGAAGAAGAGAAAATGGAAGATCCTGAAGCTTCAGAAGTTAAAGAGACCGTTGAAGCGTAAAAAAATATTAAAATATTTGCATATTTTATATGATATCCCTTGCTAATAGTAAGGGATATTTTTATATTTTGAATCTGAATTTTTTTTAAGTGCCAAACTAAATGGAGGAAATAAGTGCCAACAATAAGTCAGTTGGTTAGAAAAGGTAGAAAGCAAATTATTGCTAAAAACAAGGCTCCGGCATTAAATGCCTGCCCTCAAAAGCGTGGAGTTTGTACTCGTGTTTACACTACTACCCCTAAAAAACCAAATTCTGCATTAAGAAAAGTTGCTAGGGTAAGATTAACGAACCAAAACGAAGTTACAGCATATATTCCAGGTGAAGGACATAATCTTCAAGAACACTCAATTGTGTTGATAAGAGGCGGAAGAATTAAGGATTTACCGGGTGTTAGATATCATATAATAAGAGGCGCATTAGATACAAGCGGTGTGGATGAAAGAAAAAAATCAAGATCTAAATACGGCACTAAGAAACCAAAATCAAAATAGAAGAATATGAGAAAAAGAAGAGCTGAAAAAAGATTTGTTAAGGCAGATCCTAAGTACAATGATGTGTTAGTATCAAAGTTTATAAACTATATTATGTGGGATGGAAAAAAAACTACCGCACGTAAAATTGTTTATCAAAGTTTTGAAATTTTAGAAGAAAAAACAAAAAAACCTGCTCTTGAGGTATTCAAAAAAGCTGTTAATAATGTTCAGCCATATGTTGAAGTTAGAAGCAGAAGAGTTGGTGGTGCTACTTATCAGGTTCCAATGGAAGTTAGACCTGAAAGAAGAATAGCATTAGCGTTCAGATGGATTAAAAATTATTCAAGAGATAGAAAAGATCAAACGATGACATTAAAATTAGCAGCAGAATTATTAGCTGCTTCAAACGGTGAAGGTTCATCGGTTAAGAAAAAAGATGATGTTCACAGAATGGCTGAAGCAAATAAAGCATTTGCTCATTTCAAATGGTAAAGGAAATAAATTAGAATAAATGGCAAAGAAAAGAGTCGAAATATCGAAGGTTCGTAATATTGGCATCATGGCACATATCGATGCTGGTAAAACAACCACTACAGAAAGAATTTTATACTATACAGGTAGAGTTCATAAGCTAGGTGAAGTTCATGACGGCGCAGCTACAATGGATTGGATGGAGCAAGAAAAGGAAAGAGGAATTACAATTACTAGTGCCGCCACTACAGCTGAATGGAAAGGTCATCAGATTAATATTATTGATACTCCAGGGCATGTGGATTTTACGGTAGAAGTTGAAAGATCATTAAGAGTATTAGATGGTGCAATTGCTTTATTTTGTGCTGTTGGAGGAGTTGAACCTCAATCAGAAACAGTTTGGAGACAAGCTGATAAATATAAAGTGCCAAGAATAGCTTTTGTAAATAAAATGGATAGAGTTGGTGCAGATTTTTATCACGCTGTAGACATGATGAAAGAGAGACTAGGAGCAAATGCGGTTCCAATTACTTTACCAATCGGTGAAGGGGATCTGTTTGCTGGAGTTATCGATTTGATGTCAATGAAAGCAAGAATGTACACAGATGATTCTAATTTTGGATCTACTTTTGAAGATGTTGAAATTCCACAAGATCTTAAAGCTATTTCAAATAAATATAGAACTTTAATGTTAGAAGCCGTATCAGATGTTGATGATACATTGCTTGAGAAATATTTAGAAGGTCAAGAAATTACTGAGGATGAGGTAAGAGCTGTTCTTAGAAAAGCAACTAACGAATTAAAAATTACTCCAGTTCTTTGTGGATCTTCATTTAAGAACAAAGGTGTGCAGAAATTATTAGACACAGTTGTAGAGATTTTGCCATCGCCTTTAGATTCACCGGAATTAATTGCTCATCATATGTATAAAGATGATAAGGTAGTAAGAAAAATTGATGTTAATGAAAAATTTACCGCTTTAGCTTTCAAAATTATGACGGATCCCTTTGTTGGTAAATTAACATTTATCAGAGTTTACAGCGGTAGTCTAAAAGCAGGATCTTATGTTTTAAACTCAGTTTCTGATAAAAAAGAAAGAGTTGGTAGATTACTGGAAATGCACGCAAACCATAGAGAAGATTTAGACGAAATTAGAGCAGGTGATATTGTAGCGTTTGTTGGATTAAAAAATACTAGAACTGGTGATACACTTTGCAGTGAAGAAGATCCGGTGATTTTAGAGAAAATGGCGTTTCCAGAACCTGTTATTCAAATTGCTATTGAACCAAAAACTAAAGCTGATCAAGATAAATTATCTGAAGCTTTGCAAAAATTATCAGATGAAGATCCAACATTCAAAGTAAAAGTTGATGATGAAACTAATCAAACATTGATTAGTGGAATGGGAGAATTACATCTCGAAATTCTAGTTGATAGAATGAGAAGAGAATTTAAAGTTGATGCAAATGTTGGTAAGCCACAAGTTGCTTATCGTGAAACTATTACAAAAACTGTTCAATCCGAAGGTAAGTTTGTTAAACAATCTGGTGGACGTGGTAAATACGGTCATGTTTGGCTTGAAATATCTCCAAACGAACCAGGTAAAGGTTTTGAATTTGAAAATGCAATAGTTGGCGGAGTTGTACCAAAGGAATATATTACACCAGTTTCTAATGGTGTTCAAGAAGCTTTAAGAAATGGAGTTTTGGCAGGATATCAAGTGGTTGATGTTAAAGTTAAATTATTTGATGGTTCATACCACGATGTAGATTCTGATGAAATTTCATTTAAAGTTGCTGGTTCTATGGGATTCAAAGCTGGGGCAAGAAAAGCTAATCCAGTTATTCTTGAACCACTAATGAGTGTGGAGGTAACAACGCCTGAAGAATATTTAGGCGATGTAATGGGCGACTTAAATTCTCGTAGAGGAAAAATAGAAGGATTTACGTCAAGAAGAGATGCGCAAGTTATAAAAGCAACTGCTCCTCTTGCAGAAATGTTTGGTTATGCTACAACTGTTCGATCAATGACACAAGGTAGAGCTATTTATTCGATGACATTTTCACATTATTCACCTGTGCCAAAATCAGTTGCTGATGAAATTATTGAAAAAACACAATCTAAAAAATTAGCAGAAGAATAACATAAAATTAGAATAGAGAAACAACAAGGAGAGAATCAATGGCAAAAGAAAAATTTGATAGGAGTAAACCCCATGTTAACATCGGTACAATCGGTCATGTTGATCATGGTAAAACTACCTTAACAGCAGCTATTACAATGGCTTTAGCAAAGAAAGGTCTTTCAGAAAAAAGAACTTTTGATAGTATTGATAATGCCCCTGAAGAAAGAGAAAGAGGTATTACTATTGCGACCGCTCACGTGGAATATTCAACTGCGAATAGACATTATGCACACGTTGATTGTCCTGGTCACGCAGATTATGTTAAGAATATGATCACTGGTGCTGCTCAAATGGATGGTGCTATACTTGTTGTTGCTGCTACAGATGGACCTATGCCACAAACTAGAGAACACATTCTTTTAGCTCGTCAGGTAGGCGTTCCAAAAATGGTTGTGTTCATGAATAAAGTTGATATGGTTGATGATCCTGAACTATTAGAATTAGTTGAAATGGAACTAAGAGAATTATTGACTGAATATGAATTCCCAGGCGATGAAATCCCGATAATTAAAGGTTCAGCATTACATGCCTTAGAAGCTTCAAGTTCAGATGATGCAACAGCTGAAGACGAAAGACTAAATTGTATTTGGGAACTAATGGATGCTGTTGATTCATATATACCAATTCCTGAAAGAGACGTTGATAAACCATTTATTATGCCTGTGGAAGATGTTTTCTCTATAACAGGACGTGGAACAGTTGCAACTGGTAGGGTTGAAAGAGGTCAAGTTAAATTAGGTGAAGAGATTGAATTAATTGGTCTTGGAATTCATAAAAAGACAGTTGTTACCGGTATTGAAATGTTTAGAAAAGAATTAGATGCAGCTATGGCTGGAGATAATGCTGGTGTTCTTATGAGAGGTATTGACAAAAATGAAATTCAACGTGGAATGGTTTTAGCCAAAACTGGTTCTATCACACCCCATACTAATTTTGATGGAGAAGTTTATATCTTATCAAAAGATGAGGGCGGAAGACATACACCATTCTTTAATGGTTATAGACCACAATTTTACTTTAGAACTACAGATGTTACTGGTGTTGCTACATTACCAGAAGGTACAGAAATGGTTATGCCAGGTGATAATGTTAAATTGCAAGTTGAATTGATTACTGAAATAGCAATGGATGAAGGTTTAAGATTCGCTATTCGTGAAGGCGGCAGAACTGTTGGCGCTGGTGTTGTAACGAAAATTCATAAATAAAATATTTTAATTCCGACTTGTGAAATTTTCATAAGTCGGAATAAATTTTGGAGAAAATGTGGCTGGTCAAAAAATAAGAATTAGATTAAAATCATATGATCATATTTTGATTGATAAATCTACTGACAAAATTATTAAAACTGTAAAAAGTACTGGAGCTGTGGTTTCCGGACCAATTCCATTACCAACAAATAGAACTTTGTATACAGTTTTAAGGTCACCTCATGTTGATAAAAAATCTAGAGATCAATTTGAAATTAGATCTCATAAAAGAATAATTGATATTCATAATTCAAATAATAAAACCGTCGATTCTTTGAGTAAGTTAGATATACCGGCGGGTGTTGATATTGAGATTAAGTTATAATAGGAAATTAAAATGCCAGGTTTGTTAGGAAAAAAAATTGGAATGACAAGTTTATTTAATCAAGATGGAAACCTTTTACCGGTAACTATCCTTGAAGTTGGACCTTGTAAAATTTTTTCCAAAAAGACTAAAGATAAAGATGGATACGAAGCTGTTCAATTAGGTTTTGGAGTTAAAAGGTCAAAAAAATTGAACAGAGGAAGAAAAGTATTCTTTGAAAAATTAAATTCAGAACCTGTAAAAGTTTTGAAAGAGTTTAAGAATTTTTCAAACCTTGATGAACTAAACATTGGCCAAGAAATTGGAGCAAGTCTTTTTACTGAAGGTGAAAAAGTAACTATCACTGGAATCAGCAAAGGAAAAGGCTTTCAAGGTGTTATGAAAAGACATGGTTTTGGGGGTGTTGGTGGAACTACTCACGGTCAAAGTGATAGATTGCGTGCACCCGGTTCAATCGGTCAAAGTTCTTATCCTTCAAGAGTTTTGAAAGGAACTAGAATGGCCGGCAGAATGGGAAATGATAAAACCAGCATAAAAGGATTAAAAATAGTTAAAAATAAATGCTGAAGAAAATTTAATATACGTTAAAGGTTCAGTTCCCGGTTCAATAAATTCAATAATTGAAATAAACAAGTAATTGGTAAATAAATGAATTTAGATGTTTACAAAATAGATGGTTCAAAAGCTGGTGAGCAAATTACTCTTGATGAGAGTATTTTTGGAATTGAACCCAATGATCATGTTATATACTTGACTGTTAAAGCTCATCTTGCTAATAAACGACAAGGTACTTCTAAAGCAAAGGAAAGAAATGAAGTTAGAGGTGGTGGAAGGAAACCTTGGAAACAAAAAGGCAGAGGTGGAGCTAGAGCTGGTACAACAAGATCTCCATTATGGGTTGGTGGTGGAACTATATTTGGACCAAAACCAAGAAATTATTCACAGACTATTAATAAAAAAGTGAATAAATTAGCAAGAAAATCTGCTTTATCTTATAAAGCCAAAGCTGAGCAAATAATGGTTGTTGAAGATTTTAATTTTGATTCACCAAAAACCAAAGATTTTTCTTCAATGTTAAAATCTTTAAATCTTGATGGAAAGAAAACATTATTGTTAACATCAGATAACTTAGTAAATGTGTATAAATCAGGAAGAAATATTACCAAAATAAATATTCTTGAAGCAACAAATGCATCAACATATGATATTTTGAACAATCAAATATTACTTGTTCAAAAAGGTGCAATAGAAAAAATTGAAAAAATATTAAATTAGGTTATTGGTAAAAAAATGCGAAACATTTTAATTAGACCTTTGGTTACAGAAAAAATGAATGCTTTATCGGAAGAGCAAAAACAATATGGATTTGTTGTAAATGTTAATGCTAATAAAATAGAAATTGCGAAAGCAATAAAAGCAAAATTTAATGTAGAAGTTGCTACCGTAAATACAATTAAATATAAAGGAAAAACTAAATCTCAATTTACCAGAAAAGGGCGGTTTGAAGGAAAAACAGCTTCTTTTAAGAAAGCATTGGTAACATTGAAAGAAGGACAAACAATAGATTTGTTCGGCGAAGTTTAGTATTGGAGTTAATGATAAATGGCAATTAGAAAATTTAAACCAAATACACCTGGAACAAGATTTATGTCAGTTTCCACTTTTGAGGAAATTACTAAATCTACTCCCGAAAAATCTTTAACTGCTCCTTTAAGTAAATCGGGCGGTAGAAATAACAAGGGAAGAATTACTTCCAGGCATCTTGGTGGCGGACATAAAAGAAAATATAGAATTATTGATTTCAAACGGAATAAAGATGGAATTCCTGCAAAAGTATTTTCAATTGAATATGATCCAAATAGATCTGCAAGAATAGCGTTACTACATTATGCTGATGGAGAGAAAAAATATATTTTGGCTCCTAATGGTTTAACAGTTGGAACAACTGTTCAATCAGGACCTGGCAGCGATATTAAGGTTGGAAATGCTCTTAAACTTAAAGATTTACCTTTGGGTAGCGTAATTCATAATGTTGAATTAAAACCAGGTAAAGGTGGTCAATTAGGAAGATCGGCTGGAACTGAAATTCAACTTACAGCTAAAGAAGGAAAATACGGTCAGTTAAAAATGCCTTCTGGTGAAGTTAGGTTGGTAAGCTTAGAATGTAAAGCAACATATGGCACAGTTGGTAATTCAGCTCATGAGAATATTAGTTTAGGAAAAGCTGGTAGAACAAGGTGGTTAGGTAAAAGATCAAAAGTTAGAGGTGTTGCTATGAACCCTGTTGATCACCCAATGGGTGGTGGAGAAGGTAAAACATCTGGTGGTGGTCATCCAGTTTCTCCTTGGGGACAAAAAGCTAAAGGATTAAAAACTAGAAAAGTTGGAAAAAAATCAAATAAATTTATTATTAAAAGAAGAAAAAGCTAGAGTAAATTATGCCAAGATCTGTAAAAAAAGGTCCATTTATTGATTTGAAACTGCTTGCCAAAATTCAAGGTATGAATCAAACAGGACAAAAAAAGATAATTAAAACTTGGTCAAGATCAAGTACAATATCGCCTGAATTTGTTGGACATACAATTGCAGTTCACAATGGTAATAAAATGATTCCCGTATATGTAAGCGAAAATATGGTAGGTCATAAATTAGGTGAGTTTTCACCAACAAGAATTTTTAGGGGTCACCCCGGAACTAAAGCTGAAAAAGCTTCAAGAATGAAAAAATAGGGTTGAGGAAAAATTTTAATGGAAGCAAAAGCTACACACAGATACATTGGAACATCTCCTAGAAAAATGAGATTAGTTATTGATCTTATTAGAGGTGAATCAGTTGATAAGGCTATTGAATTACTGCATTTTAATCCTAAGCATGCTTCAAGGGATGCAGAAAAAGTTTTAAGGTCTGCGATTTCAAATCTTTTTAACAAAGACGAAGAAAATAAACATGAGCCAAACGAATTATACGTAAAAGAGGCTTTTGTCAATCAAGGACCTGCTCTTAAAAGATTACTTCCTGCTCCAATGGGAAGAGCTTTTAGAATCAAAAAAAGAGCAAATCATGTTACAATTGTTGTAGCTTTGAAAAAAAAATTGCAGGAGGTTTAGTTGGGTCAGAAGACAAATCCAATAGGTCTTAGAGTTGGTAAAATACGTGGTTGGGAATCAAATTGGTATGAAAGTAAAAGCTACGCATCTAAATTAAAAGAAGATAAAGAATTAAGAAGTTACATTAGACAAAGGTTAACAAAAGCTGGTGTTTCTAGAATTATCATTAACCGAACTTCAAAAAATGTAATTCTAACAATTCATACTTCTAGACCAGGGGTTGTAATTGGTAAAAGTGGTAAGGAAATTTCTCAATTAGAACAAGAATTGAAAAAAGTTACTGACAAAGAAGTAAAAGTACAAATCAATGAAATCAAAAGACCTGAATTGGACGCATATTTAGTTGGTGAAAATATTGCAAATCAGCTTAAAGGAAGAGTTTCCTTTAGAAGAGCAATGAAGCAATCTATAACTTCATCAATGAGAATGGGTGCAGAAGGTATTAGGATAATGTGTTCAGGAAGATTAGGCGGTGCTGAAATGGCCAGAACTGAACAATATAAAGAAGGTAGAATTCCATTGCATACTTTAAGAGCTGATATAGATTATGCCTCGACAACAGCTCATACAATTTATGGTGCAATTGGTATAAAAGTTTGGATTTGTCGCGGTGAAATTTTAGGTAAAAGAGTAACCGATTAAGATATTTAGGAGTTTTAATTATGTTAATGCCAAAAAGAGTTAAATATAGAAAACATCAACGTGGAAAAATGAAGGGCAATGCTACACGTGGTGCTAGAGTTAATTTTGGAGATTTAGGTCTAAAAGCACTTGAACCCCATTGGATAACTAGTAGGCAGATTGAAGCATGCAGAATTGCAATTACAAGAAAAATGAAAAGAGACGGAAAAGTTTGGATTAGAATTTTTCCTGATAAGTCAGTTTCCAAAAAACCACTTGAAACTAGAATGGGTAAAGGAAAAGCGCCACCAGAATATTGGGTTGCATGTGTAAGACCTGGTAGAATTATGTTTGAAGTTGCCGGTGTAACAAAAGAATTAGCAATAGAGGCTTTAACTTTAGCTTCACATAAATTGCCAATAAAAACCAAAGTGGTTACTAGACCAGATTTTGAATAATTTTTAAGGTAGAATAGTAATGAAAATGTATGAAATAATTGAAATGGCTGATGAAGAAATTGTAAAACGGATTGAGGAAGAAGAACTTAATTTAGTTGATTTAAGATTTCAGCACGAACTTAAAAACCTAACTAATACGGCAAAGCTGAACACAATCAAAAAAGATATTGCAAGAATGAAAACAGTTTTGAAAGAAAGACAATTAAAATCATTAGCTGTAAACGAAAAATAATCCAGGAGTAATTTTTAATAAATGGAAAATCGTAACCTTAGAAAATCAAGAGTTGGAATTGTAGTTGGAACTAAAATGAATAAAAGTATTTTAGTGGCAATTGAAAGAAAAGTAGCTCATTCACTTTATAAAAAATATTTTAAGAAAACTACCAAGTTTATGGCTCATGATGAAAAAAATGAATGTACAGTTGGTGATACTGTAAGAATTATGGAAACTAGACCATTAAGCAAATTAAAAAAGTGGCGTTTAGTTGAAGTCATAGAAAAAGCTAAATAAGGTTTGTATAGGGGAATCTATTCGAAATGATACAAGAAGAAACAAATTTAATAGTTGCAGATAACTCGGGTGCAAAAAGAGTAAGATGCATTAGGGTTTTAGGTGGTAGCAACAGAAGGTATGCTAGTGTTGGTGATTTAATTGTAGTTTCGGTTAAAGCAGCATTACCAAATGCCGGTGTAAAGAAAGGCGAAGTTTCTAAAGCCGTTATAGTAAGAACCAAGAAAGAAATTAAACGTCAAGATGGTTCGTATATAAGATTTGATGAAAATGCAGCAGTTTTACTAAATGCTCAAGATGAACCAAGAGGAACCAGAATTTTTGGACCTGTGGCTAGAGAGCTAAGAGATAAAAAGTTCATGAAAATTATTTCACTAGCACCAGAAGTATTATAAAGAGGATTTTAATGAGAGTAAAAAAAGAAGATAACGTAATAGTAATTTCTGGAAACTTTAATGGAAAAACTGGCAAAATTTTAAAAGTATTTCCAAAAAAAAACAGAGTGATTGTTGAGGGTGTAAATTTAAGAAAACGACATACTAAAGCGAATCAGCAAAATCCGCAAGGTGGAATTGTTGAAAAGGAAGCTCCAATTGATGCTTCAAATGTGATGTTGTTGGATCCAAAAAGCAATGAACCTACAAGAATTGGTAAAAAAATAATAATTGATGATAAGAGCGGTAAAAAAAGATCCGTTAGAGTAAGCAGAACTAGTGGAGAAATGCTGTAATAATTTAATTTGACTTTTGAGAAAAAAATGGCTGAAAAAACTAAAAAAACAAATAAGAAAGAAAAAGAGCAAACTGAATCAAGTGAAGCAAAAGTAGCTGCACGTTTGTTTGAAAAATATAAAAGTGAGATTGCACCTGCTTTAATGAAACAATTTTCATACAAAAGCGTTATGCAAGTTCCAAAACTGGAAAAAATTGTTGTCAATATGGGTGTTGGGGCTGCAGTGCAAGACTCTAAAGCCTTAGACGAAGCTGTAAAAGATTTAGAAACTATTACAGGACAAAAAGCTAGTTTAAGAACTGCAAAAAAAGCTATCTCTAATTTCAAACTTAGAGAAGGTATGAAAATAGGTGCTAAAGTAACTTTGCGAAGAGATAGGATGTATGAATTTTTGGATCGTATTATCTCAATCGCCATGCCTAGAATTAGAGACTTTAGAGGTGTTTCTGATAAATCATTTGACGGTAGAGGAAATTATACACTCGGATTAAAAGAGCAAATTATATTTCCTGAAATTAATATTGACCGAATAAATAGAGTTGTAGGAATGGATATTACATTCGTAACAAATTCAAAAAGTGATCAAGAAGCTTTTGAATTACTTAAATTATTTGGTTTTCCATTTAAGAAAAAAGAAATAAACAACGGATAGTTAAGGAATTTTATGGCTAGAAAAGGCTTATTAGCAAGAGAACAAAAAAGACAAAAATTAGTTGAGCAATATGCTGCTCTTCGTAAAGAACTAAAGGCAAAAGGTGATTGGGATGGACTTCAAAAGCTTCCAAGAAATTCTTCGCGAATTAGGTTAAGAAATAGATGTATTATAACTGGAAGACCTAGGGCATATTCTAGAAAATTTGGAGTTTCTCGTTTAGTATTTCGTGAGATGGCTTTAAAAGGTGAAATTCCTGGAATTCAAAAAGCAAGCTGGTAAAAGAGGGAGATAAATTTAATGGCAGTTACAGATCCAATTTCGGATTATTTAACAAGAGTTAGAAATGCAATACACGCTAAGAAGAAATTCGTTGATATTCCTTCTTCTAAAATGAAAGTGCGAATGAGTGAAATACTTAAAGAATCTAGTTTTATAAAAGATTTTAATATTATTGAAGATAACAAGCAAAATATTTTAAGAGTTCACTTAAAATATAAAGAAGGCGAATCTTCAATTACAGGTCTTAAAAAAATAAGTACACCTGGATTAAGATTATACTGTAATCAAGATAATATTCCAAGAGTTTTAAATGGATTAGGTTTAGCAATTCTTTCTACATCAAAAGGATTATTGTCTGATAAACAGGCAAAAAAACAAGCTGTAGGTGGCGAAGTAATTTGTCATATTTGGTAATATAAGTTTAGGAGTTAAAACGTGTCTAGAGTTGGTAAAAAACCAATAAATATTAAAGGTGTTGAATTATCACAAAAAGGTAATTCAATTAAAGTAAAAGGGAAACTTGGAGAGCTTGAAAAAACTTTTCATTCAAATATCTCAATTTCGATTGAAGGTGATGAAGTATTAGTTACCCGCCCAAATGATTTGCGTGAAAATAGAGCATTACATGGTTTAACAAGAGCTTTATTAAGCAATATGGTGGATGGAGTTTCTGAAGGATTTTCAAAAACGCTTGATATTGTTGGCGTTGGTTATAAAGCAGAACAAAAGGATAATAATATTTTGCTGACTATTGGTTATTCTCACCCAATATATTTTATGCCTCCTAATGATATTAAGTTGGAAGCTGTTACTCCAACTCAGATCAAAATTACTGGTTGCGATAAAGAGTTAGTCGGTCAAGTTGCAGCTAAAATTAGATCATTTAGAAAACCCGAACCTTACAAAGGTAAAGGAATAAAATACTCTAATGAAACAATTATTCGTAAAGCAGGAAAAACAGCAGGTAAATAGGAACTTAAAATGAAAGATAAAAGACTTAAAAATAAAATAAGAGTTAGAAAAAAAATATCTGGTACTGCTGAAAGACCTAGAGTTGCTATTTTCAGAAGTTTAACTCAAATTTATGCTCAAGTTATTGATGACACAAATAATTCAACTTTAGCATCTGCTTCTTCATTAACTAAAGAAATTGAAAAAGATATTAAGAATGCAAAAAGTAAAATAGAAAAAAGTAAAATTGTTGGAAAACATTTAGCAAAAGTAGCTAAAGAAAAAGGTATCGAAACAGTAATATTTGATAGAGCTGGTTACAGATACCATGGTAGAGTTCAGGCTGTAGCAGAAGGCGCAAGAGAAGGCGGACTTAAGTTTTAATTTGAAAAAATTTCATTGCCGGATCGTCTAATGGTAGGACAACGGCCTTTGACGCCGTCTGTAGAGGTTCGAATCCTCTTCCGGCAACAAAATATTGTAACTAAGGAGTAAAAATTGAAGTATAAAAAAGTAAGTGGATTAGACGGACTTAAAGAAAAAGTAGTCCATATAAATCGTGTTGCTAAAGTTGTTAAAGGTGGTCGTAGATTTAGCTTTAATGCAATTGTAGTTGTTGGCGATGGCGATGGTCACGTTGGTGTTGGATTGGGAAAAGCAAATGAAGTTACAGATGCTATTTCAAAAGGAATTGATGACGCTAAGAAAAATGTTTATAGAATTACTTTGCACAAGGGAACAATTCCACATAAAATTATTGGTAAATATGGGGCTGGAAAAGTTTTACTAAAACCTGCATCTGCTGGTACTGGTTTAATTGCTGGCGGTGGAGTTAGAGCTGTTTTAGAAATGGCTGGTGCTCAAGATATTCTAACTAAATCACTTGGATCAAGTAATCCTCATAATCAAGTTAAGGCTACTTTACAAGGATTATTAAATTTAATAGATGCAAAAACTATGGCTAATAAAAGAGATATAGAAATTAGTCAATTGTTTGCTGTATAACGAGGATATGATGGCAAAGAAATTAAAAATTACCCAAACAAAAAGTGTAATTGATAGACCAAAAGATCAAAAATTGACCATTAAATCATTGGGTTTGGGAAGACCAAATTATAGCAAAATCCACAATGATTCGCCTCAAATTAGAGGAATGGTAAATAAAGTTTCTCATTTGGTTACTTTTGAAGAAATAGAAGACTAAGGAATTTATAATGGATATTTTAAGCAATCTTAAATATGCTGAAGGTTCAATTAAGAAAAGTAAGAGAATTGGACGAGGACAAGGCAGCGGACATGGTGGTACTTCTACAAAAGGTATGAATGGCCAAAAATCAAGATCTGGTCATAAAAATAGAGCATGGTTTGAAGGTGGTCAAATGCCCCTGCAAAGAAGAGTGCCTAAAAGAGGTTTTACTAATATTTTCAAAGTTGAGTACCAACCAATTAATGTTGATAAATTACAAAAATTAGTAGATGCTAAAAAAATTAAAGATGTTGTTAATGCTGATGTTCTTTTTAGTAACGGATTAATTAAAAATTTGAATGAGCCATTTAAAATACTTGGTAATGGTGAGTTAAAAGCTAAATTAAATGTTGAAGCAAAATATTTCAGTAAATCGGCAAAGGAAAAAATTGAAGCTGCCGGTGGTAAATTAAGCGAGACTAAAGTTTAATGGGCAAAATTCAGGATACTTTTAGAAATATTTTTAAGATTCACGAGTTAAGAGATAGAATTCTCTACACGCTTGCTTTATTAGTTATTGTAAGAGTCGGTGCACATATTACTCTTCCCGGTATTGATTCCTATTTATTATCTGAAGCAATGGCAAACAAGACTTCTGACAATTTACTCGGTTTATATGATATGTTTGCTGGTGGGGCTTTTTCGAATGCTGCAATTTTTGCATTGGGAATTATGCCATATATTTCAGCTTCCATTATTATTCAGCTAGGTGGAGCGGTAATACCTTATTTCCAAAAGTTACAGAAAGAAGGAGAAGAAGGAAGAAAAAAAATCACTCAGCTTACACGTTACGGAACAGTTTTAATTTCGCTTTTTCAAGCTTTAGGAGTTGTAACTGGCGTAATTATGAATCTTCAGTTTAATGGAGTTTCAGTTGTTCCCGAGGAAATTAGAGGTGTTGGGTTTGTAGTTTCATCAGTAATAATATTGGTTGCAGGTACAATATTTATGATGTGGATGGGTGAACAAATTACCGAAAAGGGAATTGGCAATGGTATCTCTTTAATTATTTTCATAAATATCATCAATAGACTACCTTTTGCAATCTTAGATGAGATTAGACTAATAGATGCTGGAACTAGAAATATTATTATTGAAATTGCAATTATTGTTTTTATGATTTTTATAGTTGCTGGAATTGTTTTAGTTACTCAAGGAACAAGGAGAATTCCGGTTCAATATGCGAAAAGAGTTGTTGGAAGAAAAGTTTACGGTGGTGTTACACAGTATATTCCTTTAAGAGTAAATACAGCTGGCGTTATGCCAATAATATTTGCTCAAGCAATAATGTTTTTACCTAGTACCGTTTTATCATTTTTCCCAAATAGCGAAGCTATGCAAAGCCTAGCTGGTTATTTTAGTTATACATCATTTACTTATTCGTTTATTTATGCATTGATTATCATATTTTTTACATATTTTTATACTGCCATTGCTTTTAATCCTCAAGAAGTTGCAGAGACAATGAAAAAGCAAGGAGGATTTGTTCCTGGTATACGTCCTGGTAAACAAACATCAGAGTTTATTGACAATATTTTAACCAAAATTACGTTACCTGGTTCAATATTTTTAGCAATTATTGCAATATTACCAGCATTCGTTTCTAAGTTAGGAGTTTCAGGTTCGTTTGCATCCTTTTTTGGCGGAACAAGTTTGTTAATTATGGTTGGTGTTGCATTAGATACATTGCAGCAAATTGAATCTCATTTATTGATGAGACATTATGATGGATTTATGAAATCCGGTAAAATGAAAGGTAGAAGGTAGTTAGCTTTAGTGATTTTAATTAAGAGTAAAAAAGAGATTGATTTTATTCGAGAAAGTTCAAAAATAGTTGCTGAAACCTTACAATTAGTTAAAAGTTATGCAAAAGTTGGTAAGACAACTTTAGAATTAGATAAAATAGCAGAAGATTATATTTTAAGTAACAATGCAATACCAGCATTTAAAGGTTATTCACAAGCTGGGTCAATAGATTTTCCCGGTACAATATGTTCTTCACTTAATGATGAAGTTGTTCATGGAATTCCGAGCAACACAGTATTGAAAGATGGCGATATTCTTTCTATTGATGTTGGAGTAAAAAAGAATGGATATTTTGGAGATGCAGCACTTTCAGTTTCAATTGGAGATGTTTCTGAAGAAAAATCCCACTTGATGAAAGTAACAGAAAAATCTCTTTATATTGGAATTGAACAAGCAAAGACAAAGAATAGAATTGGTGATATTTCTTGGGCAATTCAAGAATATGTTGAAAGTGAAGGTTTAAGTATTGTTAAAGATTTATGCGGACATGGAGTTGGTAAGTATTTACACGAAGATCCGCAAGTTCCAAATTTCGGTAGACCGAATAGCGGTGCGAAAATAAAAGATGGTATGACAATAGCAATTGAGCCGATGATAAACATTGGAACCGAAGAGGTTAATGTAAAATCAGATGGATGGACAGTTGTTACCAGAGATGGAAAAGCTTCGGCTCATTTTGAGCATACCATTGCAATCATAAATGGAAAACCAGAAATATTATCAGTGTGTTAATGGCTAAACAAGAATCAATAAAAGTAGATGGTACAATTAGTGAAACTCTGCCGAATGCTCATTTCAAAGTTAAGTTAGAAAATGGGCACGAAATTTTAGCGCACATTTCAGGTAAAATGAGAATGCATTTTATTAAAATACTTGTTGGTGATAAAGTTGCAATAGAGTTATCACCTTATGATTTGAATAAAGGCAGAATTACATATAGGTATAAATAACGGAGCTATCATGAAGGTTAGAGCATCTGTAAAGAAAATGTGCGACAACTGTAAAATAATTAAGCGAAAAGGTGTTGTACGCGTGATTTGTAAGAATCCGAAACATAAACAACGTCAAGGTTAATTCAAATTTAGGAGAATAATAGTTTGGCTCGAATTGCAGGAGTAGATTTACCAAAACAAAAAAAAGTCTTTATAGGTTTAACCTATATTTATGGTATTGGTCAACATACCTCTTTAGATATTTTAACTAAAGCGAATATTGATCCCAATAAAAAAATTCTTGATCTTACTGAAGAAGAAGTTGCTAATATTAGAGCAATTATGACCGCTGACTTAAAAGTAGAAGGTGCTTTAAGAAGTGAAGTTCAGCAGAATATTAAAAGATTAATGGATATTGGTACTTATCGAGGCTTAAGACACAGAAAAGGTTTGCCTGTTAGAGGTCAAAGAACCAAGACAAATTCTAGAACCAGAAAAGGTAAAAAGAGAACTGTTGCAGGTAAGAAAAAACCAGGTCTCAAGTAATAATAAATAAAATTTTTAAGGAGTTTTATCTTGGCAAAAGTTACAAGAAAATCTAAAAAGAAAATTCACGTAGATGCTGTTGGTATTGCGCATATAAAAGCTACATTTAATAATGTGCTGGTTACAATTACTGATGTTTACGGCAATACAATTTCATGGTCATCAGCTGGTAAAAATGGCTTTAAAGGATCTAGAAAAAATACACCATATGCTGCTCAAACAACTTCAGAAGCCGCTGCAAAAGAAGCGCATGATTTAGGTCTAAAAAGAGTAGACGTTTTTATTAAAGGTCCTGGAAGTGGTAGAGATGCTGCAATAAGAGCACTTAATACTGCTGGATTGCATATCATGTCAATCAAAGATATTACTCCAATACCTCATAACGGATGTAGACCACCAAAACGCAGAAGAGTTTAATTTAAAAGGAAATCAAATAGATGGCAAGATATACTGGCCCTAAAGCAAAATTAGTTAGAAAATTTGGAGAAAATATTTTTGGAAATCCCAAATTTGATAAGATTTTAAGTAATAAACCATACGGACCTGGACAACATGGTGCTGGACGTAAAAGAGTTTCTGATTACGGTCTTCAGTTGAAAGAAAAACAAAAACTGAAAATAATGTATGGTTTATACGAAAGACAGTTTAGAAACATGTTCAAAAAAGCTGAACGCATGAGGGGAATTACTGGCGAAAACTTAATCCAGCTTTTAGAAAGAAGATTAGACAATACCGTATATAGATTTGGATTTGCGAATTCAAGAGCTCAAGCAAGACAATTAGTTCTGCACAGACATTTTTATGTGAATGGTGAAATAGTAAACATTCCTTCATATAGCTTAAAAGTTGGTGATGTGATTACTGTTAAAGAAAAAAGTAAAAAAATGGATGTTTTTCATAATGCTCTTAGAGTAAGAAAATCAAATCCTTACGAATGGATTGAAGTTGAAAAAGCTAATCTCTCTGGAAGATTTATGAAACTTCCAGAAAGAAGTGAAATTCCAATAAATGTAAATGAACAATTAATCGTTGAGTTATACTCAAAATAAATTGTAATTAAATAGAAATTCAAATTAGAGGATTCTAAATGAGTTATCCCTTTATTAAGATGCCAGATGGTGTTATTTTAGATGAAGCAACGTCAAATCAGAAATATGGAAAATTTACAATACAACCACTTGAACGTGGCTTTGCAGTTACGTTAGGTACTGCTTTTAGAAGAATATTATTATCTTCTTTAACTGGCGCGGCAATTACAGCTGTTAAAATTGACGGTGTATTGCATGAATTTACAACAGTTCCTGGAGTTGTTGAAGATGTTGCAGAAATTATTCTCAATCTTAAAAAAGTAAGATTGAATGTAATTAACAAACAAACTACTAAATTGGATATTTCTCTTAGTGGCGCTCAAGAAATTAAAGCTTCAGAACTTCAAAAAAGCTGTCCAGATATTGAAATCTTAAATCCGGATCAACATATAGCAACTTTAAGTGAAGGTGCTAAATTTAATATGGAAGTAAGATTTGGTTTTGGAAAAGGATATGTTCCTGCTGCTAAACAAAATATTGTTGATCAGACAATTGGTATAATTCCAATAGACTCAATATTTACTCCAATTGAAAATGTGCGTTATGAAATTGAAAATGTGCGAATTGGTGAAAGTAATGAGTACGAAAAATTAACTTTAGAACTTTTTACTGATGGATCAATTACACCTGAAGAAGCAATGTCTGGCGCTGGTGTAATTTTAAGAGATCATATAAATATGTTCATTAATTTTGATGTTGAGCAAGAAGAAGACAAAGTTGATAATGAAAAAGATTTAGAGTTTGAAAGACTTAAAAAAATTCTAACAACAAGTGTTGATGATTTAGAATTAAGCGTAAGATCTCATAATTGTTTAAAGGCTGCTAATATAAAAACTATGGGCGATCTTGTTCGTAAAGATGAAAGTGAAATGCTTAAATTTAGAAACTTTGGAAGAAAATCTCTTGCTGAGTTAATGGAAATTGTTGATGTATATAATTTGGAATTTGGAATGGACGTTGACAAATACATAAATGAAAAAACTGATAATAATTAAATTCTGTTAAAAGGTTGAAATAATGAGACATAGAGTCAAAGGTAGAAAATTAGGTAGAACAGCTTCGCATAGAAAAGCAACTTTAAGTGCTTTAGCAACTGCGTTAATTAAGCACAAAAAAATTACAACTACTGTTGCTAAGGCAAAGCAATTAAGGTTAGTAATTGAACCAATGATAACCAAAGCTAAAACTGATAATGTTCATTCAAGAAGAATTATTGCAAGAAGTATTAATGATAAAGATATTATAAAAGAATTATTTACTGAAATAGTTCCTAAAATTGGTGATAGACCTGGCGGTTACACAAGAGTAGTAAAATTAGGAAATCGATTAGGTGATGCAGCTGAAATGGCAATAATTGAATTGGTTGATTACAATGATGTTTCAAGCAAAACAAAGAAAACCAAAACTACTGCAACTGCAAAACCAAAGACTGCTAAAGCAAAAGTAGATTCAAAATCTAAAGAAGCTGCCACTGTTGTAGAAGCGGAAGAAATAGTTGATGATGTAAAAGAAGTTGAGACACATGAAGAAGCCAAAAAAGTTGTAGAAACTGGTGGTGACGATTTAACAAAGGTTGAAGGCATTGGACCAAAAATTTCTGAAATACTTTCAACTGCTGGCTTCCCAACCTTTGCAACTCTTGCCGAAGCTGATGTTGAAAAATTAAGAGAAGTTTTAGCCGAAGCTGGAAGTAGATATAAATCTCACGATCCAGAAACCTGGCCTGCACAAGCCAAATTAGCTGCAGAAGGTAAATGGGATGAACTTAAAAAATGGCAAGATGAATTAGATGGTGGAAGAGCTAAAGAATAAATAAAATATTTATTTACATTTTTTATGGAGCAGCTTTACGCTGCTCTTTTTGTTTGTGCTGATTTACAGAATACGATTGCAACCTTTTTTAATTATTAATGAAACATTTATGCTAGATATAAAATTCACAAAATCTATTTTTAGAGTGCAGGATTTGCCAACTGAAATAATCCCAGAAGTTGTTTTATGCGGGAGATCAAATGTCGGTAAATCAACTTTTATTAACTCTCTTTCTAAAAAAAAGAATATAGCTAAAACAAGTTCAGCTCCAGGAAAAACTAGATCTTTAAATTATTATTTAGTGGAGGAAAAATTTCATCTTGTTGATTTACCAGGATATGGATACGCGAAAGTTTCTATTGCTGCAAAACAAAAATGGCAAAAATTAATAAATGAGTTTTTGTCAAATAGTACAAATATTTCATTAGCATTTCACCTAATTGATAGCAGACATAAACCGACTGAATTGGACATTGCTCTTAATTTAATGTTACGCAATTTTGAAATACCATACATTGTTATACTTTCCAAAATTGATAAATTAAATCAAGCGGAAAAATCAAAATCCGTTAAAAGAATAAAAGAGTTTTTTCCTGAACTAAATTTTGGAGATAACCTCATGTTATCATCATCAATAAAAAATATTGGTAAGAAAGAAGTTGAAACAAGGCTTGCTAAGCTATTCCTTTAATGCTATTTAATAAAACTTTTATTATAATTATTAGATGAAAAAAATAAAATTGTTTAAGTCTTTTAATCCATTTTTATATGCTATTTAGCTCAAGAAATAAAAAAAGAATTCTAATCTTTTTAATAATTCCACTCTTGGCAATTATCCCGCTTGTTTCCGAGGATTTTATCATCAAATCAATTTCCGCACTAATTTTAGTCGTTTATGTTGCCTTTATAATATTTCTTAGGGATTCAGTTCGTATGAGAGATATTTTATCCGAGGATGAAAATTATGAAAATCAAGATGAAGAAGAGGAAATTGAACATGAAAAACTTACATATGACTCTGATTTTGGTGAAGATGTTAAAATAGTTTCAAAACAAAGTTCTAATTCAATTATTACAGAAAAGAATTATAAACCCGTAATAAATTCTGGATTAACCCCAAAAGTAAGTGCAGAAGAATTAAATGAACATTTTGGTAAAATAATTTCTGAAGAATTGCCTGCAGATGTTAACAGCGATGAACAATTTGTTTTTGTGTTGGAAAAAATTCTTAATGTAATTAAAGATGCTTACCTTGCAAATACCGTAATATTTTTTTGGCATAATGAAATTAGGCAAGAACTGACTCTTCAAAAATTTTACAGCAATTCTCCAGAAGCAATCACAAAAAAGAACTTTCCGCTTGAAGATGATATAATTAGTAAAATTGTTGAAACAGAAGAACCAGTTCACTTAAATGAAATTTCCAGCAATGCAGAAATGGATGTTATTAGATACTACGATAACGCCCAAGGTATAAAAAGTTTGGTTGGTGTTCCTTTATTCTTTGCCAAAAAGCTAACTGGTGTTTTAGTTGTTGATTCAAAAGCTCCAGATGCTTTCGGAATTGAAACAGTTTATTCACTTGGCAGATTTGTTAGGATTATTGCAATTATCATTTCTTTGTTCGATGAAAAATTTTCAGGTTCAACTGCAGAAAAAAGATTAGAAACACTTTTAAGTATTCTTAAGACAGAAAGAAAATTTGATAACGATGAAGATATTTTAGAAACAATTGATAACATAATTAAAAATTTACTTCATTACGATGCTTTTTCTTTCGTTTATTTTGAACCAGAGAAACAAAAGTTTATAATTAAAAAAGTTGATAATAAAACTTCCTTAAAATATCTTGGCGAAAATTTAGAAATTGATTTAGAAGGCACGCTTGTCGGTAAAGCTGTGTTAAGCGGAATGCCCGTAAACATTGAAGATACAGCTGTTAACCAATTTGCAAGATTTGTTAAAACAGAAGATGTTGGCCTAGGTGGTTCATTTCTAGCATTACCTTTAGTTTATGATAATCAAAATTTTGGCGTTCTATGTTTTGAAAGTTTGAAGAAAAAAATATATTCAACTTCCGATATTAAATTTATGCGGAATGCGGTTAAAATATTTTCGTTTTTTGTTTATACATATTCCACGCATAATATTTTAAAAAATCTTCTTTCGGTAGATGTTGAAACCAAATCGCTAACTTATAACGAATTTATTAGTCAAGTAGGCAGTGATTTAATAAAAGCAAAAGAATTTGATGCACCAAGTGCATTGGCCTTAATTCAGATTGATGAATTTCTAGAAGAACGTTCTTTATTTGAAACTGATCCATTTCCCAAAGTTTTATCCTCAATTAATCAAGCAATAAGAGCCGAAGTAAGTCCGCTTAATTTGGTTGGCAGATTAGGTGAAAAACTTATAGGTATTTTCTTTTTTAATGCAACCTCAAAAGATGTTTTTCTTTGGGCAGAAAAATTACGAATCAAAATTGCTAGAAAACCAATATCAGTCGTGTCCAAACAAACTACATTTACGGTATCAATCGGTGTTGCATCTTCACATCAAAAGACCGATGTTGAAGAAGTATTAAAAAATGCCGAACTCGCACTTAACAAAGCAATCCAAAAAGGTGGAAATACTGTAAAGAGCATTAACTAAATTGGAATTACATTGAATAATTTTTTGTTGATAATTTTAGATGGTGTTGGAATTGGGGAAGCTCCCGATGCTGAAAAATTCAATGATTCCGGTAGTAACACTTTAGGAAATATTTCAAAAAAAGTAGGCGGATTAAAGCTTCCTAATCTTCAAAAATTTGGTTTGGCAAATATTGAAAATTTATTCAATTTTGATCCGGTTACAAATCCAGATGCCTCTTATGGCAAAATGATGGAGGTATCATCCGGTAAAGACTCAACAACCGGTCACTGGGAAATAGGTGGAGTAGTTGTTGATTTTGAGTTCCCCACTTACCCAAATGGTTTTCCTGAAGAACTAATGCAAAAATTTATTTCAGAAAATAAACTTAGTGGATATTTAGCTAACAAACCCGCTTCTGGTACCGAAATAATTCAAGAATACGGAAATGAACATTTACTAAGCGGAAAACCAATTGTATATACTTCTGCAGACTCAGTATTTCAAATAGCAGCCCACGAAGATATAATTCCAATTGATCAACTTTATAAAATATGTGAAATTACACGCAATAAAATTTGTATCAATGAACACGCAGTTGGAAGAATAATAGCTCGACCATTTATCGGGACAAAAGGAAATTATACAAGAACAACCAACCGAAAAGATTTTTCAATAAATCCACCTAAAGACACTATTCTTGATTTACTATATAAAAAAAATATAAACACGGTTGCAATTGGAAAGGTGAACGATTTATTCAATTATAGGGGAATTAATAAGGAAGTAAAATCCAAATCAAATTTAGAAGGTATTGAAAAGATATTACAGAGCTTAAAATCAGAAAAAAATAGTTTTATTTTTGTAAATTTGGTTGATTTTGATGTTTACTATGGGCACAGAAATGATCCGGAAGGATTTCACAATGCACTAATTCAGTTTGATAATTATTTACCTCAAATCTTGGAAGCACTTGATTCTACTGACCGTTTAGTAATAACGGCTGATCATGGAAATGATCCAACAACTCCAAGTACCGATCATAGCAGAGAATATGTTCCTTTGCTTTATTTTTCAAAAGAGGATACATCTAAAAATTTGGGAACTCGAAAAACGTTTGCGGATGTTGCAAAAACTGTGGCAGATTTTTATCAAATTGAAAATAAATTTAATGGGAAAAGCTTTTTAAATTAGTAAAAGGGATTTCGTAATAAATTCATTATAAAATGAATTCCTGATAATTTAATTATTGTTTGAATGTTTCGCTAAGATTAAACTACATTGTATTTATTATCAGTTCTATGTAAGTTAGATAACCTTGAAAAATATAATTAAAGAAATTAATATTAATAATTAACAATCATTTAAATAAGGAAATAAAATTGTTTTTGGGTAAAGTTATTGGTACAGTTTGGTCAACCAGAAAAGATGAAAAATTAATTGGATCCAAATTTTTGATTGTTAAAGAATTAGATTTAGAAAACAATTTTAAAACAGATTTTGTTGTTGCAGTCGATTCTGTTGGAGCCGGAGTTGGTGAGATTGTTTTATGTGCAACAGGAAGTTCTGCTAGGCAAACAAACCAGACAAAAGACAAACCGGTTGATGCAGTAATAATGGCTATTGTTGATAAACTTGATGTATCGGTGAAGAGTTAATATTTTATGATACTTGGAAAAGTAATTGGCACAATTTGGGCAACAAGAAAATATGAAACTTTGAATTCATATAAAATGCAGCTTGTTCAACCTCTAAATTCTCAACAACAAAAAATTGGTGAGCCAATTATTGCCGTTGATACTATTGGAGCAGGACCGGGCGAATTGATTTTTTATGCAACCTCAAGCGAAGCAGTAATTGCCATGGAGGTTGATATGGCTCCGGTAGATGCATCAATTGTTGGCATTGTTGATTCTATTTATTCAGAAATTAATTAGGAGAAGTTTTTGAAGATTTCTAAACAATTTACAAATCGTGATAGTCATTCTTTAGATAAGTATCTTCAAGAAATTGGGAAGGTTGAATTACTTACTCCCGAAATGGAAGTTGATTATTCAATAAGAATAAAGCGTGGCGACCAAGTTGCTTTGGAAAAACTTGTAAAAGCAAATTTACGTTTTGTCGTAAGCGTTGCAAAGCAATATCAGAATCAAGGATTATCTTTGGGGGATTTAATTAATGAAGGAAATTTGGGTTTAATTAAAGCAGCCAAACGTTTTGATGAAACTCGCGGATTTAAATTTATATCTTATGCCGTTTGGTGGATTCGTCAATCGATTCTGCAAGCTCTGGCAGAACAATCAAGAATAGTTCGTCTTCCTCTAAATAGAGTGGGAGCTTTAAATAAAATTGGAAGAGCTTATAACACTTTGGAACAAGAATATGAGCGTGAGCCCACCCACGATGAAATTGCAAAAGAACTTGAAATGGATATTGAAGAAGTTTCTGAAACTTTAAGAATGTCAAGTAAGCATTTATCAATGGATGCTCCTTTTACACAAGGCGAAGAAAATAGTCTGTTGGATGTTTTAGAAAGTGGTGATAATCCTTTACCCGATACTTCACTAATGTCTGATTCTCTTAAATCAGAAATTGAAAGAGTACTATTAACATTGACTGAAAGGGAAGCCGAAGTAATTAAACTTTATTTTGGTTTTGATGGTGAACACTCATTAACTCTTGAAGAAATTGGGGAACAATTTAAACTAACAAGAGAACGTGTGAGACAAATTAAAGAAAAAGCAATAAGAAGGCTTCGTCATACATCTAGAAGTAAAAATTTGCGGGCATATCTTGGATAGCAATTTTAATGCAAAAGTTTTTAATAATATTTTAAATCATTTCTTATAATAATTTTATTATTAAACTTAATTTCTTGCTCTTCATCAACCTACATGGAAGATGGGAAATATAAAGTTAAAAAAATAAATACTCCTTCTAATATACCAAATCCAAATTACGATAAAGCTGAAGACGATATTCCACAAATTCCTTATGATAATTTAAAGCTTGAACAAAAATCAATTTTGAATAGAATTTATGAAGGAATAAAACCAAGTAGGAAAAAGGAATTATTTCTAAATCAAATAACTAATTACCTTAATACGCCTTACCAGTATGGCGGAACTGATGCAAATGGTATTGACTGCTCTGCATTTACACAACAAGTTTATCAAAATAGTTTAAGCGTAAGTATTCCCAGAACTGCAAGAGAACAATATAAAATAAATGAAATTTTTAGAGAAAAAGAATTATTAAAATTCGGAGATTTAGTTTATTTCGATACATCTGATGAACATTTTCCGGGACATGTTGGAATTTATTTGCAGAATGATTTATTTGCACACGCTAGTTCTTCAAATGGAGTAATAATTTCATCTTTGAATAATTACTATTATTCGAGCAGATTTGTTGGTGCAAACAGAGTTACAGTAAAAAAATGAAAGTTTGGATAATAAATTAAATTGTAATTGCAAACTCAGATTCTTTTCTCGGAGTGAAGAAATCTATCTTGCTCTGCAGATTGTTTCGGGGCAAAACTCAGTGTCTAGCGGCTTGACTTGCAATGACGAGAAAGAAATTAAAATTTATACAATAAAAAAGGGGATAACATGGAGTACAGAATTGAAACCGACACAATGGGAGAAGTTAAAGTTCCTGCTAATATGTATTACGGAGCGCAGACTGCAAGATCGCTTATGAATTTTAAAATTGGAGGGGACCGCTTTCCTCGAGAACTGATAAGGGCTTTGGGCATTTTAAAGAAAGCTGCGGCACTTACAAATAATGAATTGGGAATGATAAGTGATGAAAAAGCAAAACTTATTGCTGAAGCAGCACAAGAAGTTATTGAAGGCAAACTTGATGAACATTTTCCTTTAGTTGTTTGGCAAACCGGAAGTGGAACACAGACAAATATGAATTCGAATGAAGTTATCTCAAACCGTGCAATTGAATTATCTGGCGGAGTTATGGGGAGCAAAAAACCGATTCATCCAAATGACGATGTTAACAAGGCCCAATCATCTAATGATACTTTTCCAACTGCTATGCACATTGCCGCTGTTGAAGAAATTAACAGACGATTAATTCCTATGGTAACAAGACTTAGAGATGCTTTGGAAGTAAAATCAAAAGAATTTGCTAACGTAATTAAAATTGGAAGAACTCATTTAATGGATGCAGTTCCATTAACTTTGGGACAAGAATTTTCTGGGTACGTTCAGCAGTTAACCTATGGATTAGAAAGAATTAATGGATGTTTACCGCGCTTATCCGAATTGGCTTTGGGCGGCACCGCTGTTGGAACTGGTTTGAATACGCATCCTAAATTTGCCGAACTTTCCGCACAAAAAATTTCTGAAATTTCAGGCAATAAGTTCACATCAGCAAAAAATAAATTTGAAGCTCTTGCAGCTCATGATGCTATTGTTGAAGCGAGCGGAGTTATGAAAACTTTAGCAGCTTCGTTAATGAAAATTGCAAATGATGTAAGATGGTTAGGTTCTGGACCAAGATGCGGAATTGGAGAATTAAATCTGCCAGCCAATGAACCGGGAAGTTCAATAATGCCGGGTAAAAGTAAACCCAACTCAGTCAGAAGCAATGACCATGGTTTGCGCTCAAGTTTTTGGAAATGATACAACAATAAATATTGGTGGATCAAGCGGAAATTTTGAGCTTAAACGTTTTTAAACCCGTAATGATTTTTAATTTGCTTCAATCAATTCGTTTGCTTGCAGATGCCAGCGAAAGCTTTACTGACCATTGCGTTGTGGGAATTGAAGCCAATGAAGTAAACATTAAAAAACATTTAACAAATTCGTTAATGTTAGTTACTGCATTAAATCCTCATGTAGGTTATGATAACGCAGCTAAAATTGCAAAAAAAGCTCATGCAGAAAATACTACTCTTGAAGAAGCTGCCGTCGCTCTTGGACTTTTAACTTCTGAGCAATTTAAAGAATTTGTAAAACCAGAGAGTATGGTTGGGCCAAAAGCTTAGTTTAGGTTTATTTTGGGGAGCTGTTTGGAAGGACAGCTCCTCGTAAATTGGTTATTCAGTTAGAAAAGGTGATATATGGCAAATGAAATTAAACCACAATTTCTAAAGTTTTTGTACCAATTATAGATTCTTTAAAAGATCTTGGCAGCTCAGGTACTCCTTCGGAAGTTATTGATTTGGCAATTGACAAACTTTCCATTTCAGAAAAAGAACAACAAGCAACAATAAAAAATGGAGAATCAAGGGTAAGAAATCAAGCTCAATGGGCAAGGTTATATTTAGTCAAAGGCGGCTATATTTCTTCCTCTCAGCGAGGAATTTGGACACTAACCAAAAAAGGTCAAGAGGATAAATTTTCTGAAGAAAAATGGCGATGAAAATTATTCGTGAACAAAGAAAGGCTTACCGTTTAAGTAAACACAATAAAAAGCCAAAATTAAATCAACAAAAGGAAGATGTTGAAGATCAACCCGAATTATTTACAGAAACAAATCTATTAGAGGTGTTACGTTCTCTACCTCCAGATGGTTTTGAAAAAATTTGCCAAAGATTATTAAGAGAATCTGGATTTCAAGAAGTAAAAGTAACTGGGAAAAGTAATGATGGTGGAATTGATGGCTATGGTATATTAGAAATCAATCCTTTTGTTAGTTTTAATGTATTGTTTCAAAGTAAGAGATACAAAGGAGCTGTTTCTGCTTCACAAGTACGTGATTTTAGAGGTGCTATGCAAGGTCGAGCAGACAAGGGCATAATAATTACAACTGGTTCTTTTACAAGCGAAGCAAAAAAAGAAGCAAGAAGAGATGGAGCGCCTCCAATTGAATTAGTTGATGGGGAAAAACTAGTTGAAATGTTTGAGAAACTTCAACTCGGTGTTATTCCAAAAATAATTTATCAGGTTGATGAAGATTTTTTTAAAGAATACTTTTAACCCAAAGGAAATTGCTCAAGCTTAATGGAGCTTTGTTTAGATGTAATTTAATATAGGCTCGCTAAAAGTTTTTAGTAAAAGCCTATATTAAAGATTGTGTAATTAATAGTAGTTAATCTCTCTGTTTTTAATGTCCATCGTAGTAGTGGTGATATGGCTGGCAAACTTAATTCCTTTTGTAAGTTGTTATAATTTCCTCACATAAAAAATTAAAAAGAAGTTCTAAAATTAGAAAATATTTGTGAAATTAAATTAACATGTGTATATTTATCAGCATAATACACATCATTAATGAGGGGAAACTATGAGAACTAATATTGTAATCGATGATAAATTAATGAATTTAGCACTTGCATCAACTGGGTTAAAAACAAAAAAAGAAGTTGTAGAAGAAGGTTTAAAAGCATTAATTAAAATGAAAAGTCAGCTGAAGTTAAAATCGCTGCGAGGAGAATTAAAATGGGAAGGAGATATCGAAAAAATGAGAACTGATAAATGATATTCTTAGATTCAACTGTTCTGATTGATTATTTCAACGGAAAGAATAATTGGCAAGTTGATATTTTAGATTCAATACTTGGAAGAGAACTTGTTGTTATTGGAGATTATGTTTTAACTGAAGTTTTACAAGGATTTAAAAGCGATAAAGAATATCAGAAAGCAAAAAGTATACTTCTATCATTTCCTTGTTTTGAAATTGGAGGAAAAGAAATAGCATTAAAAAGCGCGAGCAATTATCGTTACTTAAGAAAAAAAGGAGTAACAGTTAGAAAAACTATTGATTCCATGATAGCAACATTTTGTATTGAGAACAAATTAACATTATTGCACAATGATAAAGATTTTGAACCATTTGTAAAACATTTAAAACTAAAAGTTTATAATAAATAAAAGTATAAAATTTACCTATCTTCTTATTCATTTCATCTAACATAATTGACTTATGGAAAATTTTAACGGTTTACTCTCTTTAATTCTTGCTGTTATTGAATTGGTAATAATTTTATTTTTAGCTTTTAAAGCAGAGAAAAATAAAATAAATATATTATCAATCTCTTTAATGCGGCTGCTTTTTGCTTATCAGTTTGTTGAGTTTTTAATTTGCGGACTTGATATGCGCACATCTCTATTTGCATACTTTGCTTTGTTGGCAGTTACATTTATGCCGCCTTTGTCTCTTTACATTTCCCTAAGATTATTAAATTTTAATGATCGTCGCTATTCTTTAATTTTTCTTCCGGCAATATTTTTCAGCATTTATTATTTATTTGTTGTTGGGGAATTTGCGGTAACCAGCTGCACAGTAGTTTATGCAACTTATAATTATCCACTGGGATTTTTATACGGATTGTTTTATTATCTTCCGATATTAACAACAATAATAATGTTAGGTTATAATAGTTACGTCAGTAAAATAAGTAGTAACACCAACCTCAGTAAAATATTATTCTTGGGTTATACTATAACATTTATTCCCGGATTCATTTTTACAAGAGTTGTTCCTGGAATGTTGGAAGCTGCAGAAAGTATTTTATGTACTTTTGCATTTATCCTATTTTTGTTTATTAGTTATTTTGTATTAAAAAATAAAAATAAACCATTAAGTTTATAATCATCAAATAAACTATTATTAAATAGCTTCTAAATTTTTTAACTTTACAGTTAATATTTTTTAAAAAAAAGTAAAACTCAATTTTTATAAAGGAAGACCTATGGCTAAGACAAAAGTTCAATTCAAGAAAAGAGTATTAACACAATTAGGTTATTAGCTGCTGATGGAGTCCAAGCGGCAAATTCCGGACATCCGGGAATGCCAATGGGTGTTGCTCCAATTGCATATTTACTTTATACAAAAATTATGAAACACAATCCGGCAAATCCTAAATGGTTAAACCGAGATAGGTTTATTCTTTCCGGAGGTCATGGAAGCATGCTTCTTTACAGTATTCTGCATCTTTCAGGTTATAATCTTCCACTTAAAGAACTTAAGAGTTTTAGACAATGGAAAAGTAAAACTCCAGGTCATCCGGAATATGGTTTAACTCCCGGCGTTGAAACTACAACCGGTCCGCTTGGTCAAGGTTTAACAAATGCTATTGGTATGGCGGTTGCACAAAAACATTTAGGAAGCATATTTAATAAAAAAGGATTCAATTTATTTGATCATTACATTTATGTAGAAGCTGGCGATGGTGATTTGATGGAAGGTATTTCGCATGAAGCTTCCTCATATGCCGGTCACAATAAACTTGGTAAAGTAATACTGTTTTACGATGATAACGGAATTACAATTGATGGTCCAACTTCTCTTTCCTATTCTGATGATGTTAAGAAAAGATTTGAATCTTACAACTGGCATGTTCAAATTGTTAAAGATGGAACGGACTTAAAAGATCTCGAAAAAGCAGTAAAAGCTGCTCAATCTGCAAAAGATAAGCCATCAATAATAATTACTAAAACAAATATTGGTCAAGGAAGCCCAAATAAACAAGGGACATCAGAAGTTCATGGCTCACCTTTGGGCGAAGCTGAATTAAAATTAACCAAAGAAAATTTGGGATTTCCAGCTGATAAAAAATTCTATATTCCAAAAGAAGTTTCCAAACATTTTGCATCAGTAAAAGTGAATGGAAAAAAAGGAAGAAGCAAAATGGAATACAATATTTAAAAAATATAAAGAAAAATATCCTGAAGAGGCAAAGTTATTAAACCAAATGTTAAGTGGAAAACTTGGCAACTCATGGAAAAAGAAACTTCCTAAGTTTGAAAACTATGGGGAAGCTATGGCAACCAGATCTGCTTCTGGAAAAGTATTAAATGCAATTGTTTCTGAAATACCATCTTTGTTTGGCGGCTCAGCTGATTTAACACCATCAAATAATACTGATTTAAAAGGTTATCCGGATTTTAATCTAAAAACTCCAGAAGGTATATATGTCAGATACGGAGTACGTGAACATGCCATGGCAGGAATAATGAACGGCATTGTAATTTATGGCGGTTTAATCCCATACGGCGGAACATTTTTAGTATTTGCAGATTATTTAAGACCTTCAATTAGGTTGGCATCAATTTCTAAAATTAAACCTATTTATGTTTTCACCCATGATAGTATTGGAGTTGGCGAAGATGGACCAACTCATCAACCCGTTGAACAAATGTCATCCCTAAGAACAATTCCAGGCTTAGTTCTTATTCGTCCTTCTGACGCAAATGAAACTGCGCAAGCTTGGAAGTTTGCATTGGAACACAAGGGAAGTCCGGTTGCACTTGCTTTAACAAGACAAAATCTAAAAATTGCTGATAGAAATGTACTTGCTTCTGAAGAAGGTTTAAATAAAGGTGCATATATTTTGAAAGATTCAAAAGGCTTGCCAAAATTAATAATTATGGCAAGCGGTTCAGAAGTTGATTTAGCACTTCAATCAGCTGAAGCTATGGAAAAAGAAGGAATCAATACTCGAGTAGTAAGTTTTCCAAGTTGGGAAATTTTTGAAATGCAAAGCGATGAATATAAAGAATCAGTTCTGCCAAAATCAGTTAGAGCAAGAGTTTCTATTGAAGCCGGCGTTAGTCAAGGCTGGGAGAAGTATATTGGCCTAGATGGTGTTGCAATTGCAATTGACGGCAAGTATGGATCATCAGCGCCGCAAAATATTGTTTTTGAGAAATATGGTTTTACAGTTGAAAATGTTGTGAAGAATGCCAAGATGATTTTGAAGTAAAAATAAAATAATAATCGTCATTGCGAGGAGTTTTTCCCCGAAACAATCTGCTATAAAAATAAAGATTGTTTCACTCCAATAAAAACTTTGGAGTTCGCAATGACGATAATATAAAAACTATAACAAATATTTAATTCCCACAAACCCGCCAACAAGTAACACAGTAAAAGCAATTGCTAACCAATTAAAATATTTATCAATGAAACTTTTTATTTGGGGGCCAAATTTCCATATTAAAAACGCAACAAGGAAAAATCTTCCTGCTCTACTCACAATTGATGCAATTACAAAAAGAAAAATATTGATATTAAATGCGCCACCGGAAATAGTAAAAACTTTATAAGGTATTGGAGTGAATCCCGCGGTAAAGACAATCCAAAAATTCCACTCATCATAAAGAGATTGAACTTTGTAAAATAGCTCGTGAGTGAATCCGGGGATATTATCAAAAAAGAAATTTGCTACAGAAGAAAATTCATTTCCAACACCCCACCAAACAAAATGACCAATTGCGTATCCTAATAGTGCGCCTAAAACCGAAGCAAAGGTACAAATTGCTGCAAACTTAAAAGATTTGCTTCTTGCCCCCAATGCAAGAGCTATTAACAACGCATCCGGCGGAATTGGAAAAAAGGATGATTCTGCGAAAGCTAATAAAAATAAGGCTGCTGGACCATATGGAGTTTCAGCCCAGTGCAATACCCAATCGTACATTTTTCTAACAAATTGCATTTAAACTCTTATTTAATTGTAAAATAAAAAAGGAATTGTAAAGAAACAGTAAAGCAAGCACTTTAGCAAATAGAAGTGCTTAAGATCATATTAAGCAAATAATTTTTTTTTAGTTAAGTTATAATACAAAAAATAAAAACTTTACTGAGAGATTATTTATGCAAAAACAAGATCGTTTAGTTTCTTTAGATGTATTTAGGGGCATAACCATTGCCGGAATGATATTAGTCAATAATCCTGGCTCATGGGGAAGTATTTATCCTCCTTTAGAGCATGCAAAATGGAATGGCTGCACACCAACAGATTTAATTTTCCCGTTCTTCCTATTTATTGTTGGGATTGCAATTACACTTTCTTTATCAAAAAGAAAAGAAAGAGGTGATGATCAAAATAAAATAATGTTGAATATCTTAAGAAGAAGTGCAATACTTTTTGCTCTTGGGTTAATTTTAAGCGGATTCCCGTATTTTGATTTTACCACAATAAGAATTCCCGGAGTGCTGCAACGGATTGCAGTTGTTTATTTAATCACATCAATTTTATTTTTGAAATCAAGTTTAAATGTTCAAATATTTTTTACAGTTTTCTTTTTAATTATTTATTGGTTTTTAATGGCTTTTATTCCGGTTCCTGGTTTTGGTCCCGCAAATTTTGAAGTTGGAACAAATTTAGCAGCTTGGCTAGACTCCCAATTACTAACCGGACATATGTGGTCTGTAACAAAAACTTGGGATCCTGAAGGAATTTTAAGTACTGTTCCGGCAATTTCCACGGCATTAATTGGAGTTTTAACTGGCCATTGGTTACAGAGTAAAAATGATAAAACTTATTTAACTGTTGGATTATTTATTGCATCAAGTTTTTTAATGTTCTTCGGTTACGTTTGGGATGGTTGGTTCCCAATGAATAAAAGTATTTGGACCAGCTCATACGTTCTTTACACGGGCGGATTAGCACTTAACTTTTTAGCAATTTGTTTTTGGCTAATTGATGTAAAAGAAAATTACTTGGTGGATAAAACCTTTCCAAGTTTATGGAATGAATGCAATAACAGTTTTTTTTCTTTCTGGGATTGTTGGGAGACTTCTGTATTTAATCAAATTTAATGATTCGTCTGGAACAGAAGTAACAGTAAAAAGAATTTTTATATAATAATTTATTTTAAGTTGGTTAGAGCCAATCAACGCATCACTCGCATGGGCGGTAGTATATATTTTAATTTGGTTAGGATTCATGTGGATTCTTTATAGCAGAAAAATATTTATTAAAGTTTAATTCAATTTACTTTTTTATTTCTCAATACTTTATTTGCAATTCTATTTTTTCTGAGTTAATTTTAATAGAATTTTCTAAGGAGTAAAAATGCCACCAATTAAAGATTTCAAAACTATTCCAGAAATGTTTGACGTAGTTACAAAGACATACGCTAACAATAAAGTCTACTTAAAACATAAAGTCGATGGAAAATTTATTGATATTAATTATAATGAAGCAAGAGAAATAACCGAGAATCTTGCTCTGGGGCTAGCTTCTTTTGGGGTTAAGCGTGGAGATAAAGTTGCAATTATTGCCGAGAACAGACCTGAGTGGTATTATTCGGATTTTGCAATTCTCGGTTTAGGCGCAGTTGATGTTCCGCTTTATCCAATTTCAACTTCCGATAGTATTGAATTTATGCTGAATAATTCTGAATCTGTCGGAGTTATTGTTTCAACAAAATTTCAATTAAATAAAGTTTTAAAGATAAGAGCAAAATGTAAGCATCTCAATTTTATTATCAATATGAATAATGATAATACAGAAGACGAAGATGGAGTTTATACTTTTAAACAGGTTATAGAAAAAGGAAAAATCTATAAAAATGAACACACTACACATTTTCAAAATAATATTGAACTCATAAATGAAAATGATCTTTGTACTATTATTTACACCTCAGGTACAACAGGAGAACCAAAAGGCGTAATGCTCACTCACAAAAATATTTTATCAAATGTAAAGAGTGCCTGCGAAGTTGTTCTTGTTACAGATAAGGATACATTTTTATCATTTCTCCCTTTAAGTCATATTTTTGAAAGAATGGCGGGATATTATTTAGCTACATCTTGTGGATCAACAGTTGCATTTTCAGAAGGCATTGAAAAAATTGCACAAAATATGGGTGAGATAAAACCGACAGTAATGACTGGGGTTCCAAGACTTTTTGAAAGGATGTACGCGAAAATTAAAAAGAATGTTGAAAAGCAGCCTGAGAAAAAACAAAAAATATTCAGTTGGGCAGTTAATGTTGGACAAGAATTTGCCGAACTTAATAGGAATCGAGAACCAATTCCATTTGCATTAAATATTAAACATAAACTTGCAGATAAATTAGTATTTAAAAAACTTAGAGAAGTTACAGGCGGGAATTTAAGGTTTTTTATTTCAGGCGGTGCTGCACTTGCCAGAGAATTAGGTGTGTTCTTTGAATCAGTAGGAATTTTGGTTTTAGAAGGTTATGGATTAACTGAGTCTTCTCCGGTAATAACAGTTAACCGAGAAAATGATTATAAATTTGGAAGTGTTGGAAAAACCGTTCCTGGTGTTGAGGTGAAAATTGCTAATGACGGAGAAATTTTAGCTTTCGGTCCAAATATCATGCAAGGTTATTATAAAAAGAAAAAAGAAACAAACGAGATGATAAAGAACGGTTGGCTGCATACCGGGGATATTGGAGTTTTTGATGCACAAGGATTTTTGATTATTACAGATCGTAAAAAAAGTTTATTCAAAACTTCCGGCGGAAAATATGTTGCTCCAACTCCAATTGAGAATTTATTTTTGGGCAGTAAATACATTGATCAGTTTATTATAATTGGAGATAAACGAATGTTCATAAGCGCTTTGGTTGTGCCGGATTTTGAAGCATTAAGAGAATACGCCGATGCTCATAGAATTCCATATAAAACCAATGAAGATTTAATTAAGCTAAAACAAATAGAAGAAATGATGGAAAAAGATTTTACTGAATTTCAGAAAAAATTAGCAAGCTTTGAGAAAATTAGAAAGTTCACTTTGTTAGGCAAACAATTCACAATTGAAGATGGCGAAATGACTCCATCCTTAAAACTAAAAAGAAAAGTTATTGAAGAACGATATAAAGATTTGATTGAGGATATGTACAAAGGAATTCAAAACTAAAAATTATTTATAAACTGATTAGACTAGAAAAATCCCCTAACAAAAGGGGATTTTTTTATCGGTCATCCAATAATTAACCCACCTTAAAAAACAAAAATTTGTGTATATTTAGTAATTATTTTAGAATTCTTTTAGGGAAATTTTTAAATTGGAAAAAGTATTAGTAACATCTGCATTACCATATGCAAATGGACCAATTCATTTGGGCCACTTGAGTGGGGCATACCTTCCTGCAGATATTTATGTGCGTTATAAAAGATTAAATGGCGATGATATAATTTATGTCTGTGGCTCCGATGAACATGGTGTTCCAATTACAATTTCTGCGGATAAAGAAAAAGTAAAACCTAATGTTATAATTGACCGCTATCACGAATCAAATAAAAATGCTTTTACAAAATTTGGAATGAGTTTCGATATTTATTCCAGAACCAGCTTGCCCGTACATCATGAAACTGCTAAAGAATTCTTTACAAGTTTTCATAAAAATAATTTATTAGTTGAGAAAAAAACATTGCAATTTTATGATAGTACTGCAAATATGTTTTTGCCCGATCGGTATGTTGAAGGTACATGCCCCAAATGCGGATATGAAGAAGCTCGCTCCGATGAATGTGAAAAATGCGGCTCACTCTATGAACCTAATGAATTGATAAATCCAAAGAGTAAAATTAATGGTTCAACACCCGAGTTGAAAGAAACTTCTCACTGGTATTTTCCTTTGGGAAATTATCAAGAATTTTTGGAAAAATATATTGATGAAATGAACCAAAAATATGGTTGGAAAGATAATGTTCTTCAATATTGCAAAGGCTGGTTTAAAGATGGTTTAAAAGATAGGGCTGTTACACGAGATTTAGATTGGGGAATTAAAGTTCCGCTTGAAGGTGCTGATGGAAAAGTAATATACGTTTGGTTTGAAGCAGTACTCGGTTACATCTCAGCAACAAAGAAATTATTTGAAGAACGCGGTAATCCGGAGCTTTGGAAAGACTATTGGCAAAATGAGAAAACGAAATATGTCGCATTTATAGGTAAAGATAACATTGTTTTTCATACAATTATTTTCCCAGCAATGTTAAAAGCATGGAATGATAATAATGAAAGTAAATTTATTTTTCCGCAAAATGTTCCGGCAAATGAGTTTCTAAATTTTGAGGGGAAAAAGTTTTCAAAATCAAGAGGCTGGGGAATTGATGTTGCAGAATTTTTAAATTTGTTTCCACCAGATCCTTTGCGGTATACACTTGCCAGTAATTTGCCGGAAAATAAAGACACTGATTTTTACTGGAAAGAATTTCAAGCGAAAAATAATAATGAGCTTGCCGATATTTTAGGCAACTTTATAAATCGTACTTTTATTTTTGTGAGCAAACATTTTGATAATTCAGTTCCTGAAAGAAAAAATTTATCAGAAATGGACAAAGCAATGGTGGAATTGATAGAATCCTATCCAGCCAAAATTTCCAATCTACTTGAAAATTATAAAGTAAAAGACGCAGTTTTAGAAATGATGAATCTTGGCAGAAGCGCTAACAAATATTTTAATGATTCTGAACCTTGGAAATCAATTAAAAGTAACAAGGAAGAATGTGGAACAACTCTCAATATTTGTCTCCAGGCAATTTATACTTTGGCAGAAATGTTTTCTCCGGTAATTCCTTTTTCAACCGAAAAAGTGTTTAAGATGTTAAATGCCACACAAACTGATTGGTTAAACAGCGGGAAAAATAATTTGCCTGCCGGGCATAAATTAGGAACATCTGAAATATTATTTACGAAAATTGAAGATGAAGAAATACAAAAGCAGATTGATAAACTGCCAGCTGTTATTGAAGAAGAGAAGGATGAAGAAATAACTTATGAGGATTTTCTCAAAACAAAATTGAAAATAGCAAAAATTATTTCAGCAGAAAAAATTAAAAAGAGTGACAAATTATTAAGATTACAAGTTGAAGTTGGTAAAACTAAAAAGCAAATAATTGCCGGAATTGCTAAAAGTTATCAGCCGGAGGAATTACTAAATAAAAAAGTGGTAGTTGTGAATAATCTAAAACCTGCAAAACTTTTCGGAGAACTTTCTGAAGGAATGATTTTAGCAGTTGAAGATGCAAGCGGAAAATTAAATGTTTTATCAGTTGATGAAAATGTTAAATCTGGAACAGAAGTTAGATAATCTTTGATGAAAGAAAAGAGCATTTCAAAACAAAATAGAACCTTAAGAATTGATGAGATTGAGCAGAAAAGATTATCAACAAAATTATTAAAAATTAATTCTGAAATTTCCGTAAAACAATTACAGAACAAAATTATCAATCAAGACCTATTTGAAGTAATAAAATATTTACCTAATAATTTTGTCGATTTATTATTTATTGATCCACCTTATAATTTAAGTAAAACTTTTAATTCCAATAAATTCACAAAAAAAACTATTGATGAATATACTGACTGGCTTGATAATTTAATTAAGCAGCTTATTAAAATCCTAAAACCAAATAGCTCAATATATGTTTGCGGTGATTGGCTTTCTTCAACATCAATTCATATTGTTTTGAATAAATATTTCAAAGTAAAAAACCGGATAACTTGGGAACGGGAAAAAGGTAGGGGTGCAAAAACAAATTGGAAAAACTCGACAGAAGATATTTGGTTCTGCACTAATTCCGATGATTACACTTTTAATATTGATGAGGTAAAGTTAAAACGTAAAGTACTGGCTCCTTATAAAGAAAATGGCAATCCAAAAGATTGGGAAAATGATTTAGATGGAAATTTTAGGCTTACGCATCCATCCAATATTTGGACGGACATTACAATTCCGTTTTGGTCGATGCCCGAAAATACAGAGCATCCAACACAAAAGCCAGAAAAGTTGATGGCAAAAATAATTATGGCAAGCAGTAAAAAAGAGGATATTATTTTTGATCCATTTTTGGGTTCAGGTACCACTGCTGTTGTTGCAAAAAAACTTTCGCGTAAATTTGTTGGAGTTGAACTTGATGAAAAATTTGCAGCCCTAGCAATAAAAAGATTAGAAACAGCTGAAATAAATAAATCAATTCAAGGCTATAAAGAGGGTGTTTTTTGGGAACGTAATACACTAAGCATGCAAAATAAAAAATGAATAGAAGCACAGTACTTAGATTTTAATTTATATATGTTAAAAACAACATTCACATTACCTTGATTTTATAAGACACAATAACTAACATTCAAAGCTAAATTAAAAATATTTTTCGGAGGATTTCTTAATGGTAAAAAAGTTCATTTATAGTTTTCTTGCAATACTTGCATTATTTGCAGTTTCTTGTTCACCTAAACATTCAGAAATAATTGTTGCAGAGTACGGTAATAACGATATTAAAATGCAAGAGTTTGAGGATGCTTATGCAAAAAATGTTGGTAGTGTAGAAGCAGCAAAAAAAGATTCCGTTGCTGAATTAGATAAATTTTTGAATTTATATGTAAACTTCAAAATGAAATTACGCGATGCAGAAGTTAGAGCTTTAGATAATGATCCCGAAATTAAAAAAGAACTTGAAGATTATAGAAAGTCGATTGGAGTCAGTTATTTATTAGAGAAAGAGCTTGTTGAAAAAGGATTACACGATCTTTATAATAAAAGAGCGGATGAACTTAGAGTTAGCCATTTGCTAATCAGAACAGAGAAAATTTCTGATGAAGAAGCAAAAGCAAAGGCTGATGAAATAATTGCCAGAATCAAAAATGGTGCAAGTTTTGAAGAAGAAGTTAAGGCAAATTCGGATGATACTTTTTCCAAAGAAAATGGTGGTGATATTTATTATATCACAGCAGGAAATATTCTTCCCGCATTTGAAGATTTAGCTTATAATACAAAAGTTGGAGAAGTAAATCTAACACCGCTTAAAACCCAATACGGTTATCATATTTTAAAAGTTACAGATCGCAGAAAAAGAATTCCCCAAATTCAAGCAAGCCATATTTTAATATCAAAAAAGCAAGAAGCTAATGATTCTTCTAATGCAGCAGCCCTTGCTTTAGCCAAAGATATTTTAGAACGAATTAAAAAAGGTGAAGATTTTGCAACTTTGGCAAAAGAATATTCTGAGGATCCCGGTTCCAAAGAAGTGGGCGGAGATTTAGGATTTTTTAGTAGAAGACAAATGGTTCAGCCTTTTGATGAAGCCGCTTTTAACCTTCAAGTTGGGGAAGTTTCCGACATTGTGGAAACAAAATTTGGTTATCACATAATTAAGCAAACTGGAAGAAAGGAGTATGCAAGTTTTGATGATGAAAAACAAAACATAAAAGATATTTTTGAAAAAACCAGACGAAAAATTGAATACGATAAATTGTTAGAACAATATGCAGCAAAATTAAATTATATAGCTAATGATGCAAATATCAAGGAAATTATTTCTAACTCAGATTCTACTCTTTTGAACGACAACTATTGGGAATCAGAGCTTCATAATAATTATGGTAGTAAAGAAATATTTACCATTGATAATAAGCCGTATAGTTTTGACAGTTTAGTTTCTTATACAATGTTGGATCCTAAAACAGCGAATAATGTTTTAAACGGAACATCAATAAGTAATTTTATAAACAAATTTAAAGAAGATAAAGTCTTTGAGGTTGAAGCAGATAAAAAATTAAGTACCAATGTTGAATTTAATAAACTTATGCAAGACTATAAAAATGGGATATTAATTTTCAAACTTCAAGAAAGTGAAATCTGGAATAAGATGGCAATGGATTCTGTTGCCATTAAAAATTTATATGAGCAAACCAAAGAAAGTTACACACTTCCAGATAGAGTGCAATTTTTAGAATTGTATGCAACAAAAGATTCTATAATTGAAAATTATATGGATAAATTAAAAAGTGGAACGCCATTTGAAGAATTAATGCGAGAACAAAAAGATAGAGCTGAAACAAAAAGTTATAAAAATGAATTGAAAGAAGTTGGCAGTAACTTAGTTGCCACCGCAGCATTTAAATTGAATAACGAAGGAGATCATTCCGGAATCATCAAGGGTGATAAAGGTTTTAGCATTGTTCAACTTGTAAAAAAAGATCCCGCTCGTATTAAAACTTTTGATGAAGCAAGAGCAGAAGTAACAAGTGCGTATCAAGATATTGAAAGCGCTAATCTTGAAAATGAGTATATTGCAAGGTTAAGAAAGACTTATGAACCAAAAGTATTTTATGATGAATTGCAGAATGCATTTAAAAATTAGTTTATTTTTATCAGCTTTAGCAATTGTTGCATGCGATAATACCGCTGAACAAAAAGAAACAATTATTGCACAAGTTGGTAACAGTCGGCTTACTAAATCTGAACTTAATTTGTCTTTAAAAAGTAATATAGGTTCTAAAAAGTATAAAGATGAGTTTATTAAAGAATGGATTGAGACCGAAATTTTGTATCAGTTGGCCGAGGAAGATCAACTTTTAAATTATGAAAACTATGATAGGATAATATCTGAGTCAAAAAAAGAACTAGCTGCTGCTATCTCAATTAATAATTACTTAGAGCAGCATCCAGTAATCTATAACGATTCGGTTTTGGTAAGCTTTTTTTCTCAAAACAAAGATGATTATAGTTCTAAAACAGATGCTTACATTCTAAATCTTGTTATATTTAAAGATGAAGAAAGTGCAATAAAATTTAGAAATAACGCCATTGAAGAAAATTGGGATGATGCAATAAAGTCATTTTCTGGCAATACAGCATTGGTTGAAGAAGGAATGAATAAAGTTTATAAATTCTCTCAGATACAATCTAAAAAGCTATTAAGAATATTAAATGAACTTTATAAAGAAGAAATAAGTTTGGTTGTTCAAACGGAACTAAATGATTTTGTTGTTGTTCAAATGATTGATAAAATCAATAGGGATAGTGTTCCGCAATTTAATTACGTAAAAGATCAAGTTCAAGAAAGTTATATAATTTACAATCAGAGAGAAATGGTTAGGAATTTTTTAGATAGTTTAATTACGGAAAAGAAAGTAAAAGTATTTTAAGGAAAATTGATGAAAAAAGTTTTAAGTCTATTGATGTTTGTTTTTTTTGTAAACATAAGTGCTCAAGAAGTTATTGATAAAATAATTGCAGTAGTAGGTGATGAAATAATTTTAAACTCTGAGTTGGAATTTCAAGTTGGCATGTATGCTGCTCAAAGAAAATTGGATTCTACTAGTCCCGAATTAAAAAAAGAACTTCTTAATAAATTGATTGAAGATAAATTGATGTACGAACAATCATTATTAGATTCTATAGAAGTTTCTGATGATGATGTTAATCGCCAATTGGAGCAAGTTATTTCCTACTACACTCAACAATACGGTTCGCAAGAGCGGTTGGAAGAAGCATATGGAATGAGTGTTGAGAAAATTAAGCGAGAAATGAAGGAAGATACTCGAAAAAACTTAATGGCAGAAATGTTGAAAAATCAAAAGTTTGCTAAAATTGATGTAACCCGCAGAGAGGTTAATCAGTTTTATGAAACATATAAAGATTCCTTGGGATTAGTTGCTGAAAAATTTGAGATAGCCCATATTTTTATTAATCCAAAATCAACGGATAAATTAAAAAAGAAAGCAAAAGCTTTTGCGCAAAGTTTAAGAGACTCAATAGCCAATGGAGCTGATTTTGATGAACTTGCTAAAAAGAACTCAGATGATGTTGGAAGTGCAAAAGCTGGTGGAGATTTAGGATTTGTTAAACGAGGTGTGTTTTATCCGGAATTTGAATCAGCTGCATTTGGATTAAAAGAAGGAGAACTTTCTCAAGTTATTGAATCTCCGGTCGGTTTCCATGTTATTGAATTAATCGAAAAAAGGGGGGAGTCAATTAGAGCCCGTCACATTCTTGTGAAACCTAAAAGTGATGATGCAGCAGATTTGAAAGCAATTGAAGAGCTTACCGATATTAGAGATAGTGTGATTAGTAATAAAAATAATTTTAGTTATTATGCATCTAAATTTAGTAATGATAAAGAAACAGCAAAATTTGGCGGAGCTTTGGGTACTTTTGAAGCGGGACAACTTGAAAAATCTATGCTTGATCAAGTTTATAAAATGAAAGAAGGAGATATTAGCTTTCCAAAAAGGCTTGACGTTGGCAATGGTGAATATGGATTTCATATAATTAAGTTGCTTAAAAGAATTCCTGAGCATAAGCCAACTCTAGAAACTGATTTTAACGAAATCAAAAAAATTACAGAATTTAGAAAGCGAGAAAAACTTTATAAAGATTGGGTTGCTGAAATGAAAGATAAAATATACTGGGAAATTAGGATTTAAATTTTGGACAATAATAAAAGTTATGATGATGTAGAATTGGTTCAACTTCTTCAAAAATCTATTAAAGAAGTTAAAACAGAAATTTCTAAAGTAATAGTTGGACAAGAAGAAACAATTGATAATCTTCTTACTTCATTATTGGCCCGCGGTCATTGTATGCTTGTGGGTGTGCCGGGCTTAGCAAAAACTCTTCTCATCAAAACCCTTTCTGAAGTATTGGATTTAGATTTTAACAGAATTCAATTCACGCCAGATTTAATGCCGAGTGATATTACAGGAACTGAAATTCTTGAAGAAGATCAAACAACTAAGAAACGAGACTTTAAATTTATTAAAGGTCCAATTTTTGCCAACATAATTCTTGCAGATGAAATAAATCGAACACCACCCAAAACTCAATCTGCACTTCTTGAAGCAATGCAAGAACAAAACGTAACTGCGGCAGGAAGAAAATATAATCTACCAAATCCTTTCTTTGTGCTAGCGACTCAGAATCCAATTGAGCAAGAGGGAACTTATCCCTTACCAGAAGCCCAGCTTGATCGATTTATGTTTAATCTATGGTTAGACTATCCGAGCTTTGATGAAGAGGTGCAAATTATTAAGCAAACAACAAGCAGTAGAAAAATTAGTTTAGAAAAGAAATTACCAAATAATCAAATATTGGCATTTCAAGATTTGGTAAGGCGAGTTCCGGTTGCGGATAATGTTATTCAATATGCGGTTAATGCAGTTAAACTATCCCGCCCAACAAACGAAAATTCCTTAAAAGAAATTAAAGAATTAATAAGTTGGGGAGCTGGACCAAGAGCCTCGCAGTATTTAATTTTAGCTGCAAAAACTTATTCAATTTTAGATGGAAGATACACACCGGAAATTGATGATGTGAAGCGAGCATTAATTCCGGTATTGCGTCACAGAATTATTCCAAGTTTTAATGCAGAAGCAGAAGGTATAACTTCTATTGATATAATTAACAAATTAATTACAAAATAATTCTTGAGAATTTATATTTTGGGAATAAAAAAACTACTTAAAATAAATTTTAATTCACATCAATTAAATTTACCGTCACTTTCCTTCTTTATCGTTTTATTATTACTTGTCTTTATCTCAATAAACTGTTCAGATCAATCAAAAGAAACTGTTGAAGAAACAGCTGAAACAATCATAGAATATGACCGATTTGGGTTTCCAGTTGACTCATTTTTAGTGGTAAGAGGTGAGGTAAATAAAAATGAAACTCTGGCTGATATTTTAATACCCAATAATTTTTCTTATCCTTTAGTTACCGAGAATTTATAATCAAACAAAACCAATATTTGATTTCAGAAAAATTCGTCCAGGCAAAAAATATCGGTTTTATTTTAATCAAGATTCCACTCAGTCAATTCATTCGTTTGTTTATGAAATCAGTAAAATTGAATTTATAGTAGTGGGCATAACCGATTCACTTAAAATAGATTTAGTTGAACGTGAGACTGAAGTTGTTGAAAATACAGTTTCCGGAACTATAAACACATCCCTTTACCAAACTTTTATTGATAATAACTCATCTCAGTTGTTAGCCGGAAAATTGGCAGAAGTTTTTGCTTGGCAAATTGATTTTTACACAATTCAAAAAGGCGATAGTTTTTTTGCTTTATATGAACAAGAAAAAGTTGGCGATGCAGTTGTTAAAATTGGAGATATATTAGCAGCAAAATTTATTCACAAAGGAAATGAATATAACGCATTTCTTTACAATCAAGATGGGAAATTAGAATACTTTGATGAAAATGGAGGCAGCTTACAAAAGGCTTTTTTAAAGGCACCGCTTAAATTTAAAAGAATAAGTTCAAGTTTTTCGAGAAACAGATTGCATCCTATACTTAGAGTTTACAAACCACATTTGGGAATTGATTTTGCAGCGGCAATTGGCACTCCAGTTCAAGCAGTTGGCGATGGAATTGTGGTGGAAGCGAGAAGAAATGGGGCTGCCGGAAATTATGTTAAGATAAAACACAATAGCGCTTATTCATCAGGATATATGCATCTTTCAAAATACGGAAAAGGAATAAGGAATGGAGTGAGGGTTCAACAGGGACAAATTATTGGATACGTTGGAAGTACCGGAAGATCTACCGGTCCTCATTTGGATTTTAGATTTTGGAAGAATGGTGCATTGGTAAACTATCTAACTCAAAAATTTCCTTCATCAAAATCTGTTTCAAAAGAAAACTTAAATTCTTATTATACATTCAAAGATAGTTTACAAGCAAAAATTGACACGCTAATTAATTTAAATCAAATTACTCTGGTACGTGAACCAGAAAGTACTCTTTAGCAGTTTTTCCAATTTGTGTTGCCTGATCAATTGTTAAATGTAAATCACTCTCATTTTCATCTTCTGCACCGGCTTCTATAATCGCCAGATCTGATCCTTTGGCCATTTTAACCAATTCATCACAATACGCAGTATCACCGCCATAGCAAATGGTTTTATCATTATTCTTAAATTTAAATCCTAAGGAAGGAACTTCAAAAGATGTTTTATTATTTTCTGAAGGTTCTCTGTGATTGACTTTAAATGGCTTAATTGATATGTCTTTTCTTCTAATTGATTTGCTGTTATCAATTTCTTTCAAATTTATTTTATAACTAAGTTCACTAGAATAAACCTCATGAAAAGATCGATATATGCTTTCAATCTCCAAACATCCTTTTGGAAAATAAATATTCAAAGGAGTTTTTTTCTTCATCACAGAAAGGTAAGTGAGTAAAGACCAAACGCCGCCAACATGATCGTGATGTCCATGAGAAATAAAAATATCAGAAATTTTCAAAATTTCTTTTGCGCTATAATCTTTATTTAAATCACGCAATATTCCATCACCTGGATCAACAATAAACGTAGCTTGTTCTGTTGTTAATATAATACCTGTTGCAATATTTGGAATGGAACAGAAAATTTTAATATAAAAATTATTTTTTTTCCAAATAAGCGGGTATTTTTGTTTATAAGTATTTGACATATATTTTTCTTTCTCATGAATTTATTTTAGAAACTTGCAACTTTTACCTTGTTTGCATTTCCCAAAAATATTAAAACTATAACCGGCACTTTCAAATCCCAATTCCTCGCAGACATTTTGAACAATTTCTTGAATTTTAGGTGATGTAAACTCGGTGATATTTCCGCAATTAATACAAATTAAGTGATCATGATTTTTTCTGTTATAGCTTGATTCGTAACGGGTAATCCCATCTCCAAAGTTTCGTTTAGCCAATAAACTGCACTTTGCTAAAAGCTCTAAAGTATTATAAATAGTTGCTCTAGAAACATTCGATTTTTTTGTTTTCATTTGGATGTATAAATCATCAGCCCCAAAATGCCCTTTATAATCAAGTGCATAATCTAAAACTTCAAATCTTTCGGGAGTAACTCTATGTTTACCACGCTTTAAATATTTTGTAAATTTTTCGTGAGCCGTTTCGTTTTTCAATATTTTGCCCATTGTTTTTACTTTAAAGATAACCAAATTTTTTGAATGTTGAAATAAGTCTGAATCTCAAAAATATGCTTTATAATCATTCCTAAATTGCCTAATTTTTGAATGATCATAAACATAAAAAAGAAAGGTTAAAATAATGTCAAAATCATTTGAAATTATAGAAAGAGTTGGAATCTCTTACGAAAGCATTTCTGAAGCGGTTAAATTAGTTGTTCTGGAGGCGCATACTGAAGGAAAAGTTTCTTGGTTTGAAGTTGTTGAAGAACGAGGTAGAGTAACCGAGGATGAGAAAATTGAATTTCAAGTAACTGTAAAAATTGGAAGAAAAAGAATATAATTTCTAGATCTAATTAATATTCAAAATGAATTGGAGTAATAAATGTTAGAAGTTGGAAAGAAAGCTCCGGCAATTAATTTGTTAGATGCTGAAGGGAAAAGAAGATCTTTAAAAGAATTTTCAGGCAAAAAAGTAATACTTTATTTTTATCCTAAAGATAATACCTCGGGCTGTACAGCAGAAGCTTGTGACTTTAGAGATGCTTTGCCAAATTTTTCAAAAGCTGAAGCGGTGGTTATCGGAGTTAGTCCCGATTCTGTTGAAAGCCATAAAAAGTTTGCTGCAAAATACGAATTGCCATTTATTTTATTAAGTGATGAAAGTAAAACCATACTTGAAAAGTACGGAGTTTGGCAAGAAAAAAGTATGTATGGAAAAAAATATATGGGCGTTGTAAGAACTACTGTTCTAGTTGATGAAAAAGGGATTGTAAGAAAGATTTATCCAAAAGTAAAAGTTACCGGGCATGTTGACGAAGTTTTAAAAGATATGAAAGAGATATAAATGATTTATGTAACTAGACGTGAAGTTTTTGCTGCATCTCATAGACTGCATAATGAGAATTTGACTGATGAAGAAAATTCTAAAATTTTCGGAAAGTGCAATAATCCCAATGGTCATGGGCATAATTATATTTTAGAAGTTGTTATTGCCGGAGAAATTGATAAAACTACCGGATATGTTATTGATTTAAAAGAACTAAAAACTATTTTAATTGAAAATATCATCAGAAAAGTTGATCATAAGCATTTAAATTTTGATGTTGATTTTATGCATGGTATAAATCCTACAACTGAAAATTTTGCTGTTAGAATTTGGGATGAACTAGTTGATAAAATTCCTTCCGGTAAATTGCATGCTATTAAATTGCGCGAAACAGAAAATAATTTTATAGAATATAGAGGAAAGTAGGAAAAAGTGAATCTTAAAAAAGTTGAAAAAAACGTTCACACAATACTTGAAGAAATTGGGGAAGATACAAAACGTGAGGGACTCATAAAAACACCTGAGCGCGTTGCAAAAGCTTATGAATACTTGACTTCCGGCTATCACCAAGATATTGAAACAGTTCTTAACGGCGCTATTTTTGAAGAAAAATATGATGAAATGGTTATTGTAAAAGATATTGATTTTTTTAGCATGTGCGAACATCATATGCTTCCATTTTATGGGAAAGTTCATGTTGCGTATATTCCAAACGGCAAAATTGTTGGATTAAGTAAAATTCCAAGAATTGTTGATGTTTTTGCACGACGATTGCAAGTTCAGGAAAGAATGACCCAAGAAATTGCTCAAACAATACAGGAATACTTAAATCCTGAAGGTGTTGGTGTTGTAGCAGAAGCATATCACATGTGCATGATGATGCGTGGTGTAGAAAAACAAAATTCATATACTTTGACAAGTGCCATGCATGGCGAATTTAAAAAGGATGCAAGGACTAGAGGTGAATTTTTAGATTTAATTTCTCACAAAAGGATTTAAGTGTGGGAAAGAAAAATGCAGTTTGGATTACCGGAGCCAGTTCAGGAATTGGAAAATCTCTTTCTATAAAATTTGCAGAAAATAATTTTAATGTTATAGCTTCTGCAAGAAGAATTGAACCAATTCAGCAAACAATTACGGCGAATAATTTCACTTCGGAATTTATTCCGCTTCAAAATGACGTCTCTAATTATGCCGATCTCTCTAAAAAAATAAATGAGCTAAAAAGAAATACAATATTAGCTGCCTAATTAATAATGCCGGAATAACATCTTTTAAACCATTTGTTGAAAACACTAAAGAAGAAATAGATCAGATTATTAATGTGAATTTACTTGGCTCTATTTACACAACCCAGATTGTTTTGCCAGAAATGATAAAAAATAATAATGGAACAATTATTAATATCTTATCCGTTGCAGCAAAAACTGTTTTTACAAATAGTTCTATCTATGCTTCTTCAAAGGCTGGTTTAGATTATTTTGCTAAAGTTTTGAGAGAGGAAGTTCGCTCCCATCATATCCGAATTATCAATGTTTTTCCGGGCGCCACTTCAACTGAAATTTGGCCAAAAGAATCTCTCAATAAGTTTTCAGATAAAATGATGAAACCGGAAAGTTTAGCTGATTTAATATTTGATGTTTATAAAACTGATCCGAGTTTATCTCCAGAAGAATTAGTTGTTAGACCAATTACAGGAGATTTATAAATGAGCAAAAGGAAAACAGCTATCGTTACTGGAGCAAGCAGAGGGATTGGAAAAGCAATTGCTCAAAAACTAGCTAAAGAAAATTTTAATGTAATTATTTTTGGTAGAAATGAAAAAAAATTAAAAGCAGTGAAAAATAACTTAGTAAAATTTGGAGTTTCATCAGAATATTATTCCGGAGATGTCTCAGATGAAAAATTTGTAAATCAATCTGTTGCAGACATTATTAAAAAATACAAAAACATTGATCTACTTATTAACAATGCCGGAGTTGCAATATTTGAATTATTTACTGAATCAACTTTGGAGAATTTTAAAACACAAATAGATGCAAATTTAATAGGTGTTTATAATTTTTCCAAAGCTGTAATTAACGGAATGATAAAAAAGCAAAGTGGATCTATTATAAATATAGTTTCCCAAGCTGGTAAAAGTGGATTTGCTTATGGCTCTACTTATGCTGCAACAAAACACGCAGTTATGGGCTTATCAAAATCGTTAATGTTAGAGGTTAGAAAACATAATATAAAAGTTATGACGGTTTGTCCAGGTTCAACAGAAACAGAAATGATTGAAAATTCTCCTATCCACAAAAATATAAAGCAAGTATTAAAACCAAATGATGTTGCTGAAATTGTATACGCCGCAATAAAATTGCCCCAACGTGCTCTAGTTAGTGATTTGGAGATTCGTCCAAACAATCCTTAAGATTTTTATTTATCTAAAAATTCCGTTGTGATCCAAATCACAGTGATTAAAAATTCCCTAAACATTATTTTTGCCATTTCGATGATTGCTTAGGCATATTATTGCTTATTGAAATGAGACGTTAATGGTTGCAGGTAAATTTAATTACCATAAAATTCTTTTTACACTTGATACTTTTTCAAGTGCAGAAGAAAAATTAAGTTATTTATTCAGCATACAAATAGAAGTAAATAAAGTTGTAAAATGCTTTGCGCAAAATAAATTTCAGCCTTTACGTAACTATGCTGCAGCAAATAAATTTGCAGATGATGGATGTGAAGAATTAACTGACTTTTTGAAAAAGATAATTGGTTATTATAATTCCCCGCTTTACTCAACTAGATTTATAAGCGAGGAAATTCTAAAAAGGCATTTACGTGAAGAAGTCTTGAATTATAAAAAATTTTTAAGACTAATTGAGTCCGAAATTGAACATTGGACAGAACAACGTGAAAAAATAAATACTAAAAATAATAAATCAAATAATAGCAGAGAAAATAAAATGGAAGATAATAAAATATCCCAAACCGATTTTGATGAAGAACGATTGAACCAAGTAGATAATTCTACTTCTATTAGAGAGCTTAAGGAAAAACAAAAGAAAATTGTTTGGAAAGGAAGTAAAGAAGACTTAATTCACTTTTTTGATCAACTTTATGGGCAGCAATTATTAAAAATTAAAAGTTATGATGAAATTTTTTCAATTCTTTCTCACTACTTTGTTTCTGAGTCTGGAGAGCCGATGATTGTTGAAAAATCAGCTTCTGCAAAAATGAATTTAATGGGACCTAAAATTCCTGACGGCTATAACAGATATATGAGAAGTATTGAAAAATTGAAATCGAGAGATTGATTTATTTTTATAAATGTGAAGCAATCTTTACATTTTAAAAGATTGCTTCGGCATAAACAACAAACAAATATATTCTAAATTAATTTTCTTTGTTCATTTGTTCTCTAAATTCTTTTCTCTCGCCTGGCTGTATTCTTTTGTCTTTTCCATCTCTATTAAATTTTCTTCCCTCAAAACGTCCGCCATCAAAATCATTGGCTAATCTTTTGAAGTTTTCTTTCCATTCTTGTTTTTGAGTTTCGTCTAGAATATTATAGACTTGAAACCATGTATTTATTCTACCATCCATCATTTCATTTCTAATTTCTCTTCCATTTTTTATTAAATTTTTGAGTTCGTTTTCATTAAAATTATCTGATTTCAATAATTTTTTAATCTCTAACTTATTCTTTTGCAGCGCAGCTTTAAACTCTATGTTTTGTTCTTCCTGCGAAAAATGAATTTTATCAAATTTATCTTTTTGTGCATCAGTTAAATTTAATTTTTCAATTCCTGCCTGTCTAGGCTTTCTTTTTTCTTGACGATTATTTTGGGCCAAAGTATTTCCTATTATTAAAGCAAAAAATATAACTACCACTATTGAGAAAACTGACTTTTTCATTGGATCTCCTTTTTATTATTTTTGGTTTTGCATATTTGACAATGCAAATTAAAATTTGGTTTAAACGATTTTATTTAAACCACTTTGCAATAGTTTTTGTCTAAATTATTGCACTAGGAAAATTATGGCGGATGAAAACGAATTTGAACTTGTGAATAAATTTATTAATGGAGATGAAAATTCATTTAATAAAATCGTTGATGAGTATCAAAAAAAAATATATTGGCATGCAAGAAGAATGGTTGGCAACCATGATGATGCCGATGAGCTAACGCAGCAAGTAATAATTGTACTTTATAATAAGTTGAAAACTTTTAGATTCGATTCATCTTTAAAAACATGGATATATAAAATAACTTTAACGAGAAACCTAAATTTTTTAAAGAAAAAAAAAGTAAGAAACTTTTTCAGTCTGGATGAAATTAAAAATCAAGCAACACAAAAAGGAAATGACATCATCAGCAATATAGAAGATAAAGAAAAATTACAAAAATTAAATTCAATACTTGATGAATTACCAATTAAACAACGAGAAATTTTTGTTTTAAGAAAATTTGATGATTTGTCTTACGAAGAAATTTCTAAAATAACAGGCAAAAGTGTTGGTGGGCTAAAAGCTAATTATTTTCATGCATCTAAAAAAATATTTGAGAAGCTAAAAAATTATGAATAACCTAGAACTTTTTATTAAGTACACAGATGATAATTTATCTTCAGAAGAAAAAGAAAAATTTGAAACTAAACTTTCTGAAGATGAAAAATTTAGTAATGAATTTCATTTATTTCTAAATGAACAAAAATCACTGAACAATAATACAGAATTAGATGAAAGATATTTTTCTTCTCTTTTGCCTAAAGTTAAGAATAGAATTAAAGAAGGAAGAGAAGTTAAAAATAACTTATGGGGAATACCCAAAATTGCTTATTCAATTCCGATCTTAATTTTAGCTACAATAATAGTTTTTAATTTATTTTCTTCAAATAATAAAATTGATAATCCATTCAATTCTGAAAAATTATTTACGTTTTTTACAAACGACTCGAATATGGCAGCTGAACTGTTTGATTCTGCGCTGAAAATTGATAATAATTATTTATTAGATCAAAAAAATTATTCAGCAATTTATAACGAATACGAATACAATGACTTGCTTATAAATTATGTTGAGGAAAACTCTCAATCAATTGAAATAAATGATAGCTTATTGAATAAACTAAGTGACAATGAGTTTAACTTGGTTTATGATGAATTAATTTCTAAAAAAATACTTTAGGTGAAAAAATGAAAATAAAAAATGTACTTTTGCTATTTATGTTTGCAGCAGCTTTGATTTATCCCCAAGACAGACAATCGCGTGATTTTAAGAAGCATAGTAAAAAATTTGAACAATTAGAACAATTAAAGCTTTTAGAAATTCTTAATCTAGACGAAACAACTGCCATTAAATTCATAACACGTAGGAACAAAAACAAAGAGAACCTGCGCTCAATCATGAATCAAATGGATGAAGTTTTTAATAAATTAGAAGCACTGGTAGATAGTGATGCTAAAAGTAAAAATTATAATGAACAAATAAATCAAGTACTTTTGCTTGAGATCAAAATTGCAAATGAAAAAAGCAATTTTCTAAAATCATTGAAGGATATTTTAAGTGAGGAACAAATTGCCAAAGTAATTTTGTTCGAGAGAAAATTCAAACGAGACGTGCGCGATGCTTTATTAGAAAGGGGTAAAAAAAGATTTAAAGAAGATTAATGTAAAATAGCCTCTAATAAATTTCGTATCTCCAAGGTCTGATGAGCAATTTTTTTCATTAACAGAAAGACTTAAATTAAGATAAAATCTGCAAATAAAAATGGAATTGTGATCTCCAGCATTTCAAAACAGACAAAATTAAATTAGTATTAATTGCTTGGAACAAATTTTAATTTAATATTGTTTACAAAACGAGCACAAATATTTAAGATAGTACCAATTAAAGCTATTGCATTTTTATCACCATAACTTTATCTTTGTGATTGACTTTGCGGAAGTGGTGAAATTGGTATACACGCTATCTTGAGGGGGTAGTGCTCGTAAGGGCATGCGGGTTCAAGTCCCGCTTTCCGCACACGGTTTTTTATTAACAAAAAAAGAAAGGTGAGATTTATGAAAAAAATCTTTTTAATTGGGTTTATTCTGCTGTTCAGTTTTACAGCAACTCTTTTTTCCCAAGATGCAGAAATGAACAATGACGCTGCAAAGTTATACAACGAAGGCAACAAACAAATGAACGCCGGTAATTTTGCTGGTGCTACTGAAAATTATAATAAAGCGTTAGCAATTGACAAAGATTATAGAATCTATTATCAGTTAAGTGCAGTTTATAAAAAGCAAAGAAATTTTGAAAAAGCTGAAGAAGCATTAAAGAATTGTATTTCTAAAAATCCTAAATTTGCGCTGGCCTATAATTCTATGGGAACCAACTATTATTCGTGGGGCAAGTACGATTTAGCTTTGGAGAATTTTAAAAAGTTTAGTGAAACTACCGATGAAAAAAAGTATAAAGCTCAAGCAGCAAAATATATGTCTTTAGCATATACAAAATTAGGGGAAAACTCGCTTCAAGAGAAAAATTTTGATAAAGCAATTGAATATTTGAAAAATGCAGTTGCTAGTGATGATTATGATGCCGCATATTTAAAATTAGCTGATGCTTATATTGAGAAAGGCAATTATCAAGAAGCACTTGAGGCTGCTGAAAATGCTTTAAAGTACCGAGAAAAAAAATCTAAAGTTCCTCAAGGTGCAGCTTATTTTTATAAAGGAATGGCTTACAAAGGATTAAACAATACTGCCCAAGCTAAAGAAAATTTCAAAATTGCCAGTTCAGATAAACAATACAGAGATAGAAGCAATCACGAAATTAAATATCTCAATTAGGCTGAATTAAATAATTTTTTAGTAACCCAATTCACATTTTTTGAATTGGGTTTTTTTGTCCCCACTTAAAGTACACTATCCAAATAAGTTATGAAAATATCATAATAATTCTCTTTAACTTAATCTACTATTTACTTATATTTTAGAAATATAATTTTTAATAAATTGTGGAACTATTTCTAGAAGTTTTCGTTTAAAAAGATAAAAAAATTTAATAATCGAATTCTAACACCAAACAAAATGAATATATTTTTTAGAACTTCATCAATATTTCTTGTAATAACTCAAATGCTAATTGGTCAAACTGATATTTCATTTTATTCTAATGGGATGGAATACTTTAATAATGGCGATTATTCGAAAGCAATTACAAGTTTTAACAATTATACGAAACAATCAGAAGTAGACGAAAATCTACTTTCGAGCGCAAAATTATATATTGGTGAAAGTCTTTTAGGTTTAGAACAATTCGATGGTGCAATTACTCAATTTGAGTCATTTATTGATGAATATCCAACATCGAATTTACGAGAGCTTGCCCTTTATAGATTGGGAAATCTTTATTTTGAAAAAAAAACTGTATGATAAGAGCAGAGATAGATTGGTTATGTTAGTAAATCATTATCCAAAATCTGAGTATTCCGGTTCTTCTTATCATTTAATAGGTGAAACTTTTATTGAGGAAAATGATTTAAATAAGGCTGAAAAGTTTTTTAGTACTGCAGTAAACTCCAAACAAAATAATACATTCGTTGATCATAGCATTTTTGCTTTGGCAAATCTTTACGAGAAAAAAGGCGAATACAGAAAAGCTGTTGCATCTTATGATAAAATTTTGGGTTTCCATAGAGAGAGTGAATTAGCAGCTCAAGCTCAATTAAGAATTGGAATATGTTACTATCAACTTAAAGAATATGATAATGCGATTTTGGAGTTATCTGATCCACTAACCGAAAAACTTAATTCTGATGATAGAAATGACGCTGATTATATTTTAGCAAATGCATTCTATAATTTAAAAGAATTCGATTCTTCATCTGAGGCTTATAAAAAATTTTTAAACAACTCACCCTCTGAAGATATGATGAATAAAATTAGGTATGGGTTGGCTTGGATTCATTTTCAAAAGGAAATTACGAAAGTTCTTTTAAGCTCTTCAACTTACTTTCTCAATCTAAAGATGATTCAATTGCTTTAAAATCTTTGTACTGGAGCGGTGAATCTAAAAGGTATGAAGGCAAATACGATGAATCGATTGAAATTCAAAAAAGATTTGCGTTAAAATATCCTAATCACCCATTAGCAGAAAGTGTAAGATTAAATATTGGAATTAGTAAGTTTAGTGAAGATAATTTTGAAGCATCAGAAGAATCTTTACTTCAAGCAATTAACTCTCCAGATCCAATAGCCCGATCAAAATCATACACACTTTTAGGTGAAATTAATTTAAAAAAGAAAGACTATTCAAAAGCAAAATCTTTTTTTCAGAATGGAATTAATATTTCTCAAATTCCAAAAGAGCTTAAGGACAGATGCTTATTGGGATTGGGCGTTTCCAATTATTATTTAAATGACAACATTGAAGCTATAAAAAACTTTAACGCCATTAATGAAGGCGATACTGAGCTGGATAAAAGCAAATTGTATTTTTATAGAGCTGAAGCAAATTTTGTTCTTGGCAATTATTCAAAATCAATTTCTGATTATAATAGTATAAAAGCCGAAGACGCTCAAATGACTAACAACGTTAGTTATGGAAAGGGCTATTCATATTTCAATTTAAAAGATTTTGGAAAATCAGCATACTATTTTACAGAGTTTATTCAAAATTCTTCAAATGATAAAAAAGTAAATGAATGCCAACTTAGATTAGCAGATTGTTTTTATGCTGAAAAAGATTTTGTTAAAGCTAGCACTTATTACCAAAGGGCACTTATTAATTCTGATGAATTTAACAATGATGAAAGAGCATTTTTTAATTATGCTCAATCGCTTTTTAAATCTGGTAGTTACACCGATGCCATAAAAGTTTTAGAGCAGATTCAGCTTAAATTTCCGGCATCAAGTTATGCCGATGATTCACAATATCTAATCGGCTGGATCGCATTTCAAAGAAATGAATTTGATGAAGCAATTAAAAATTATAATATTTTAATCGATCGATATCAACAATCAACATTACTGCCAATTGCCTACTACTCAATCGGCGATTCATATTTTAACAGAGGCGAATATAGTAAAGCAGTTGCAAGTTATAATAGATTGATTGCACAATATCCAAATTCACAATATGTATTTGATGCAGTGAATGGAATTCAATATTCTTTTATTGTTCAAGACCAGCAAGATAACGCAATAAATTACTTGCGAGATTTTATTTCAAATCATTCCGGCCTAGATTTTCTCGATAAAATTCAATTTAAGATAGGTGAAATATATTACAGCGCAAATAATTACGAAGCGGCAATTCTTGAATATGAAAAATTAATTGATAATTATCCAAAAAGTGGTTTAATTCCGCAAACTTATTACTGGCTTGGTAAAAGTTTGTTTATATTAAACCGACCTGAAGAGGCAATTTCATTTTTTGAATTTGTTAAAAATGGATATTTAAATACGGAAGAAGGTTTCAATTCGGTGTTGGAGCTAGGTAATATTTTTAGAAAAATGAATAATAGCGCTGCAGAAACAGTTTTGTATGATGAAGTAATTCCAAAGCTTTCTGATTCCAAAAGGATTTCAGAAATAAAATTTGTTAAAGCTCAAAGTTATATTGCAAGTGAAAAAATTCCAGAAGCCTATGAAGCTTTAAAAGAAATTGTTGATTTAAGAGATGGTTCTTTATTTAATCATAAAGCAGAAATTGAATTAGGAATTTTAGAATTAGCAAGGGGTAATTTTGAAAATTCACTAAGTCTTTTTGAGGATGTTGCAAAAAATAGAAAAGACGATCTTGCAGCACAAGCCCTTTATTATATTGGATTAAATTATTTCCAGCAAGAACGAATTCCAGAAGCAATTACAGAGCTTATTAAGGTTAGATCTGTTTATTCTTTGTATGATGAGTGGTATACAAAATCATTATTATTATTAGGCGATTGCTATGTTATTAACGGAGCTAAAGGTGATGCTGCAGATATGTACAAAGCTGTTTTAAAGAGACACAGAAAAAATCAATATGCTGAAGAAGCAAAAGAAAAATTAGATAAATTATGAAAAAAATAATTATTCCATTTTTATTTTGTACATCTTTTTTGATGGCTCAAGAAAATCAAGGGCAGGGAATTGAATTGCCTGATTTTGTTATAACTGGTAAAGAAAATGTTTCGGTTCCTAAAATGGAAAAATCAAAGCCAGATTTAATTCCGCTTTTATCTAAAGATTTTTTTACTCCAACCAACATAAGCGATGAACAAACAAGCATTAATCTTCCGGAACTAGAAAATAAGATAATGAATATTCCATCTTATCGTCAAAAGACAAATGCTTTATTAAGGTTAAATGCCGGATTGCATACTTGGCCTTCCGGTGAATTTTATTATAATGATTGGAAAGATAATTTCTCTTACAGCGCAAATATATTTGGATTAAACGAACTTGAATATGTAAAAAAAGCAGGATTAAGTTATGCAGGGTTAGGTTTAGGAGGTAAATATTTTATAAGGAACGATGCGGACTTTTTGCCCGGTTTAGAAATAGATTTGAACGGAAATTATTTGTATGAATCTTATAATTTTTATGGCTCACAAAATCCTAATATTGATAGAAAAACAAATGATGGTTATGCAGAATTAGGATTCAATTTTGTTACAGATCATTATAGAAAATTTGGAATAACTTTTAATGACAGATATTACAATCAAAAAGATGATGCAATAAGCGAAAATATTTTTGGAACTCAGGCCTATGTTGGTCTAAAAATAATGGATTTTGATTTTAAAATTGAAGGTTCTTTTAAGAATCAAACTATTACTTCTGACTTATATACAAAAGGAAATAATTATTACTTCAACACAAAAGCCACACTTGGTGTTAAGCCTTTCAGTTTTATGAATATTAAGGGAGGTATTTATTTAGCGGAAAGTGAAGGTAATACATTTTTTGCACCTCACGCATATGGAAGTATAAAGTTTAACAAGAGTTTATCTCTGTTTGGAGAGTTTTCACCTTTCACAGAGTTTGTTACTCTGAGCGATTTTAGAGATAATAATCGATTTTATCAAATGAATAAAGACTTTGTTAATCTTTTTGTTGAAAATAAATTTAACTTAAAAGTTGCAGCAAAATTTGAGTATGAAAAATACTTTGAAATAAGCGGCGGTGTTGGTTATGTAAATTCAGATAATAATTTTTATTTTGATGATAATATTGATGATGGATTTTTCACAATTTATAAGGACGATATTGAAACATCTTTTGCCTTTATGAATTTTATTTTCCGTAAAGGTCCTTTTGGTGAATTTTATGGCGATGTAAAAATTCAGGATGTAACCGGATCTAATTCAAAGGATTTACCTTATAATTCCCCTGTTATTGCCAATTTAAATTATGCATATAGTTGGACCAATTTTAAACTTGGCTTTAATTTAAATTACTTGAGCAAAACTTTTACAGACCGGGAAAACACAAATGAAATCCCAAGAGCATTTAACTTGGGAATGAATTTAGCTTACGAAATATTCCAAAATTTTGATTTAACTTTGGCGGTTCAAAATATGTTTAATGACAAATATTATTATTTTAGAAACTATAAAGCAAAACCAGTTGATGTAATTGCCGGATTTGAATTCAGATGGTAATTGGGGAAATTAACCATACTAAATGAGGTCGGAATGAACAAAGAGAAATTAGAACAAAAAATATCTGAACTATTAAACGTTGCTGAAAATGATAGTAGCTTTGCTTTCAATACTTTAAAAAAAAAAATAGTCCAAAATCTTAAAGTAGGCGAAGCAATTAGAATTAAAAATTTAGGAGTTTTTCAACTAAAAGAACAGCTCAGAGAAGATTCTTCAATTGGAAGAAAGACTTTATTATTTTCTCCAGCTAAAAGTATTTCCGATAAGGATTCACTTTTTTTTTACTTTAGAAATTGATCCGAAGAATATTGATTCCATTGAATTTGATGAAAAAGTTTTTCAATTAGGAATTGATAAACCAATGATAAATTTAGATGGAAAGGATTCACCTAAAGATTCTGATAATCCCCAATAAAATTATTGAAAATAAAATTACTGAACTGATTGATGAATCAGAAAGAATGGACAATTTTGATATTTGGGAAGATTATTTAGAAGGAAAAAGAAACTACAAGCATACTTGATGATAGCGAAAAAAGATGAATTAGATTCTTTCCTTGAAGATGATGGAACTGCAGAAAATAAAAAAACTGTTTATGAAAGTGATTTTGAAGAATTAAATGAAGAAGAAATTTTTAATGAATTGATGGATGAAGGAAATCTTAATAGTGATGAGTTGGATGAACTCACTTCCAATATTGAAAAAGATGGTGAAATAAAAAATCTAATTGAAGATGGAAATATTGATAGTAAAAATATAGATGAGGTGTTTCTTGAAGACGAAGAAATTTCAGAAACTTTAGAAACAATTGAGGATGATTTAGAAAAAATTAATGAGAAAGAAGTTGAAGACTTTGTTGAAAATAATTTAGATGATATTGTTAACGAAAAAGATTTTGATTTAGAATATGAAGGGGATGATGAAATTTTGGATGAAGTTGAAAAAACAAAATTGGAAATTGAAGAAATTAAAGATGTAGAAAAAATTGAAGAATCAGAAAATACAAATAATGAATTAGTTGAAGGCGCAGCTAAAGTTGAAAAAAAAATTACTGAAGTTAAACCGAAATTGACTGATGAATCATTTAGTGAACTTCCAACACATAAAATTCCTGTAAAAAAATTAAAAAGCAAAAGACCAAAACCTATTCTCTATTTTCTAATCGGGTTATTTCTAATTGTTGCTGCCGTTGGCATTTATTATTTACTTTTTAATGACCCGTATTTACTTAAAGATGAACATGATGTAGAGGTGGCATTATCAGAAAAGCATGCACAAGAATTTGAAGAAGCTAAAGCAAGTGCAAACAATGAAAATACAGATGAAACTATTGCAAATGATGAAGCAGTTAATGAAGTTGCTGAGCAAGTAAAAGAAGATCCCAAAGTAGTTGATGAAAAAATTCAAGAAGAAATTGCCAAAAGTATTCCGGTTAAATCTGTTGAAACTAAGAAAGAAAGTATTAAAGAAGCTGCCGTAACAAGTGGAGCAGATGAAATTAAAATGATTGAATCAAGCTCTAATGAAAGTGAAGCCTCAAAAAATATTTATTTTGATGGAACAACATATTCGGTTCAAGTTGCTTCGTTTAAGTCTAAAAGTATTGCAGAAAGAGAAGCACAAAAATTACTGAAAAAAGGATTCCCAGCTTTTTTAGTTAAAACTTATATTAAAAAATTTGATGGCACATGGCATAGAGTAAGAATTGGACCGTACTCAACTCTTGGCGAAGCAAAATCAAATCAATCAATTTTAAATTAGAACTTAAGGAAAAATATGTCTCTATTATCAATTCTTTCCAAGGGCGGATGGCTAATGATTCCGCTTGTAATAATTTCGTTTATTGCAGTAGTCATTATTGTTGAAAGATACATTGTAATAAAAAAATCAAAATTAAATGTTCCAGCATTCCTTGTTAAAATTAGAGGAATGTTAATTAAGAAAGATATTTCCGGAGCTATGAGTTATTGCATAGAAGAAAAATCCTCTGCTGCTAATATTATTAAAAGCGGCTTAAAAAAATATCATCTTGGTCAAGAAAGAGTTAAAGAATCAATCGAAAATGCAGGCAGACAAGAAGTTGCCAAACTTGAAAAAGGATTAACAGTGGTTGCCACAATTGCTGGTATCGCACCTCTGATAGGTTTTTTAGGCACTGTAACAGGTATGATTCAAGCCTTTATGCGTATTGAAGATTTACAAGGTTCTGCAAATCCAAGTGACTTAGCTGGCGGAATTTGGGAAGCATTAATTACAACTGCGGTTGGTTTGGCAATTGGTATTATTGCATTGGGATTTTATAATTATTTAACTTCGGCAATTAATAAACTTGTTTTAGATATGGAAGTTGTATCAAACGATGTAGTTGATATCATTGAAGAAACAAATAGCGGTAGAAAAGTTCGCGAAGAAGATATTGAAATTGAATTATAAGGTATAATATGAAATTTGAGTCTAGTAGAAAACCTTTAAGCGCTTTTAGCTTATCATCGTTGACGGATATAGTTTTTTTGCTGCTGATATTTTTCTTATTAACTTCCCAATTTGTTGTTCAAACTGGAGTTAAGGTAAAATTACCAGCATCTAAAATGAATGAGCAAAGTATGCCGACCAAGTTAATTGTTTCTATCACAGAAGAAAAAGAAATTTATGTTGGAAGTGAAAAGATAGAATTATCGCAACTTGCAATTAAATTGAGCGAGCTAAAAGAAAATATTACTGAGAATAATTTAGTTATTCGTGCAGATAAAAATGTAAATATAGATTTAGTTATTCAGGTAATTGACGGCGCTAAAGCAGTAGGTATTGATAAATTTACAATTGAAACAGAGAAACAATCATTTTGAGCACTAAGAAAAAATCATATTTATTTTCTTTCGCGTTTCATCTGATTCTTGCGTTAATTTTATTTATAATCAAAGTTAACATGGAACCAGTTGAAGATGATTTTGTTACCGTTGGATTTGGTTCAATTGGAAACTTGAGTTCTGCAGGTGTCTTGGCTAAAACTCCAACTGAAGAAATTCAAAAGAAACAACCTGAACAGCAAATTGAAGAAGTAAAAGAAAATGTTGTAAAAAAAGTTGAAGTTCCAAAAGTGGTTAATCCAGACGAAACAAATGATGTTGTTATAAGCGAAAATAAAAAAGAGACCAAGGAAGAAACTACCCCAGAAAAAATTCAGCCAATAGTTACTGAAGAAGTTGAAGCCGGAAATGGAAAAGAAGAAACCGGAGATGGTGATGGAAATTTTGGATTTGAAATAGATTTCGGCGGCAAGGGAAAAAGAAAGATTTATAGTTATTCTTTACCACCATATCCAGATGGAGTTTCTAAAGAAATTGATGTAAAGCTAAGATTTTCAATATTGCCCGATGGAAGCGTTGGAAAAATTTTGCCTTTAATTAAGGCCGATACAAGACTTGAGCAAGCTGCAATAAATTCTTTACGTCAATGGAGATTTGAGCCCATTCCGCAAAATCAAAAATATATTGAACAAACTGCTGTAATTATTTTTCCTTTTCGTTTGAATTAGTAAGTAAATCTTTATAATACATTTTGTAGAAGAAAAACTCAACTATAGATAAAAGCACTAGTGAGATCGCATCTCTATCAAAAAACTCACCAAAGCCTTCTTGATCAATAAATAATTTTATTAACATTCCTGCAATTGACCAACCTACACTAAATAAAAGAATTATAAGTGTGAGATCAATTAACGCCGTTCCAAAAGATTCTTTTTTTAATCTTTTGTAAAAAATAAAACCAATAAAAACAATATGCGCAAAAAAGATAAATACAATTATCATAATTTATTTTCCGCTGTTTTTTGAATTGAAAATTTTAGTCCCAACCAATCCGCCAATAAGACCAAATATTATATCAACAATTAAATTATTTAAAATAACAGAGAGAGAATAAAGTAAAGAAAATCCATTGGTCTTAATAGAATCAGCTACATTTTGAATTAATGAAATTACTTCTTGTTTAACTTCTTGCGGAACAGGGAAGGCTTCCAGCATTGTTGAAAGCTGGTTAAATGAATTTAGAAGGTCATTATTCTTTGTAACAAACGTAATGAAAATATCAAAAAAACTTCCAAATAGTGCTGCAAAAACTCCTGTTAAAACACCTAAAATTGCTCCGCGTTTCAGATCAAATTCACCAATAATTTTTTCTGACTTGGCGGCTAATGTAATTGCAATAAAAGCAGCTCCGGGAACAACAAGACAACATGTAAATGCTTTTGCAATTGGAACAATGTGTAAAACTCCCGCAGCAAAACCCGCTACCAGTGCCGGTAAATATTTTTTCAAAATTAACCTTTATTTTTTGTGAATAACAAAACAAATGATTTGTGAATATAAAAAAATCCCAATGAACCTAAAAGCATTCCTGTCACTAAAGCAAAATATTGCGAATAATTATAAACTCTAAAAGTTGTAAAAATAACATCAATAAAAAGCGGAATTGAAGATATTAAAAGAATTTTTGTTGATATATTTTTCTTATAACCGAATAAAATAATAATTATTGAAACCAATCCTCCAAAATAAATACCGGCGCAGCGTGAACAAACTAATGTTGAATAATTAAAAATTGTAAAAAGTTTTTCCGGCTGAGTATGACAAACGATTGAATAGTTATATTTTAAAAAAGGAAGAGCATAAATTGAATTAGGAAAAATATGAATTACAAACTCCCATAAAAAGCCTAAACACCAAGCCAGTATTACGAAAAACAGAATTCGATTTAACGTATTTACTTTTATGTTGAACAATTTTATTTAGAAATAAGATATTTAATAATTCGATTCTGCGTTAGAAGAAAAAGACTCTTTCCTTTAATAATTACGTCAACAATTTTTTCATCTTCTAAGTTTGGAAAGTTCTCAAATTTGTGAATGGGTTTTCTTTCATTAATATTAAAAATATTCACTTGGCTTGTGTTAATATAAATCAGATTACCATTATCAACATTAATTTTATCAGCGGCAAAATCGGGTTTGAAATAAAATTTACCATTTCCATATTGATCAAAAACTTTAATTGTTTCGTCATCCAGTATAAATAAATTGCTCAGTTCATCAACTGTAAAATTTTTAGGATTGCTTATTGCAAAACTTCCGGCATCATTTCCACCAATTTCTTGTAGATATTCTCCGGTTAAATTAAATTTTAATATTCTATTATTGTCTGAATCCAAAAGATACAAATCACCAATTCCGGAAATATCTATACAAGTTGGATATCCAAATTCAATTTCGTTATCTGGATTTGTGCCTGAATATTCTGAAAGAAAATTTAGGTCTTTATCAAATCGCTGAATTCTATTGTTATTTTTATCGGCAACATATAAGCTCAATGTATTTGTAACTACATCAACAGGTTCATCAAATTGTGAAACATCCCAACCGAATCCGCCGATGTTAAAAAGTAATTTTCCGGTAGAATCAATTTTAGAAATTGTATTCGTGCCTAAGTCGGCAATGAAATAATTCCCTGATAAATCAATATCAAAAGAGGAAGCATTTTCAAATTTTCAAAAATCATTAACAAAAATTAATGATTGAGAAAATAAAAGTAGTGGACAAATAAAAAGTGATATAAGAATTTTCATAAATTAAATTTAGCGAATTTGTTATCTTTAGAAAAGCTTAAATAATTTCTCTTTTTATAAAAATTCCATGAAAACAAAAAAAGAACTGACAAGAATAAATCAAATTTTTACTTTACTTAAAAATGAATACCCAAATACAAAACCGCAATTGGAATATTCAAATCCTCTGCAGCTTTTGATTGCAACAATACTCTCAGCGCAATGTACGGATGCGAGGGTAAATATTGTTACAAAAGATTTATTCAAAAAATATATTTCAGCTGAAGACTTTGCCAATGCAAACATTTTAGAATTAGAAAAATTAATTTTCTCAACCGGGTTTTATAAACAGAAAGCAAAAAGTATTAAAGGGTGCTGCTCTCAGCTTATTGAGAAGTATAACGGAAAAGTTCCTCAAGATTTTGAACTTCTAACAAAATTGCCAGGAGTTGGAAGAAAAACTGCTTCTGTTGTTGCTGGTCATGCTTTTAACATTCCAGCAATTGCTGTTGATACTCATGTTAACAGAATTACTAATTTACTTGGGATTGTTGATTCTAAAAATCCAGATAAAATTGAAACTGAACTTAAGGAACTTTTACCGGAAGAAGATTGGGTAAATTCAACGCATTGGTTCATAAATCATGGGAGAAATGTTTGCATTGCAAGAAGACCCAAATGCGAAATTTGTATTGTTGAAAAATATTGTCCGAGTTCGAAATTAAAACCGGAGAAAGAAAATGGAAAGAAATAGAGAATATTGCCACAATTTATTAACTGAGTTTACCAAGAGCGACAGCTTACTAAAACACGCTTATTCTGTTGAAGCTTGTGTAAAAGCTTATGCAGAAAAGTTTAATGAAGATATTGATCTTTGGGGAAATGTGGCTTTGCTTCATGATTTCGATTATGAAAAATTTCCAACAATGGAAGAACATCCGAGTGAAGGTGAAAAAATATTAAGGGAGAAAGGATTCTCTGATGTGTTTAGGCGTGCAATTTTATCGCATGGAGATCATACAGGTGTAAAAAGAGAAACTCAGCTTGAAAAAGTTTTATATGCTTGTGATGAACTTTCTGGATTTATTACTGCCGTTACTTTGGTGAGACCAAGTAAATCAATTGATGAGGTTGAGGTAAAATCAGTTAAGAAAAAAATGATAGATAAGGCATTTGCAAAAGCCGTTAGTCGTGAAGACATAATTAATGGGGCAAAGGATTTGAATATTCCATTGGATGATCATATTCAATTTTGCATAAATGCAATGAGAGGAATAAAAGATAAATTAGGTCTATAAAATTTGCACTATTCTATTAGTTAAACATTTTCTATTTTTGAACGAAAATAAATTTAACAGATTATTTTTTCATCAGTAGCATCTTTTGACTTGACAATTAAGGTGAAACTTATCTAATTTGTGTTTAAATAAAATCATTTATTGTTAAAAAGGGAAATTTTTATAGAGTATTTGTTACTATTTGCATTGATTTACACAAAATATTTTAACTAAGTTTATACTTTATATAAACTAGGTAAAATGGAGATTTAGTAGTGACAAAATATTTTTTAATAGTTTTCCTATTTTTGTATATACACGTACAAGCTCAAGATGATTTTAAAATTATATCATCTTCACCTAACAAACTTGTTGTTGAGTACACACCAAATTATCTTGATACTACTTTAACAAAAATTAATTCTGAAACTTATAGAAACTTAATACTTAAGCATTCCTCAACACTAGAAGATTCTGTTGGAATGCCTGCTCTTCCTCAGCGAATTTTTAATGTCGGCGTTCCAAATGAATTTGGAAATAATATTCAGATTCTAAATTCTAGCTTCAAAACTTTAAAAGGAAATATTAAACCTACTCCTAATGTGAAAAAGGTTAATGAGCTGCCTCAGTTTATTTATACAAAATCTGTAGAATATTATAATCATCAAAATCGTGAATTACTGGAATTTGGAGATTATGGAAAAGTTAGAGATTTGGGAGTTCAAAATATTGTTGTAAATCCTATACAATTTGATGCTGAAAAAAGTGAAATAAGATTATTAACAAAATTGGTTTTTCAAGTTAATATTGCTGTAAATAATAAAAGTGGTGGAAATAAAGTTGAAGAAATAGCATCAGATGTTGTAATTAATAAAGATGTAGCAAAATACTTTGGAAGTCAAATCAAACTTTCAAAACAGAGTGTTCAAAATTCAGTTTTGGCAAATGGCGATTGGTATAAGTTTGAAGCTCCGGCAGAGGGGATTTATAAAATTGATAAAACTTACTTAGCCGAATTAGGAATTCCAGTTGCTTCTGTTGATCCAAGAACAATTAAAATTTATAATAACGGCGGATACATTTTGCCTTGGGCCGTTACTGCCGATCGTCCGGTAGATTTAGTTGAAAATGCTATTTTTATTTCCGGTGAGGAAGATGGAAATTTTGGTGACGCCGATTACATTTTATTTTACGGAAGAGGTGTTGATTTTTGGGAATATAATTCTGTTTCAAAACGCATAACAAGAAATAAACATTGGTATTCAAAGAAAAATTATTATTGGATAACTTTTGGCGGCGAAACTGGAAAACGAATGAGTATTCAAAATAATAATACTAATTCACCTGGGCTCAATCAGACTTCAACTCTTGCATATAAATCTAAAGATGATGATAACCAAAACTTAATGAGCACCGGATTACTTTACGTAGATGATAATTATACAACTTCTATGAAAAGTATTACCTACACAAATACCCTAAATGAGATAATTCCGGATAGCACAATTAATTATACTTTTCAGTTTGTAAACGGCCAAAGATTAGGTAGCAACCTTTTAACAATTGATGAAAATAATAATAGAATTTTTTCAACTCCACTAGCTGGAGCTTCAGGTAATTATGTTGATTATAAATATGGAGTCTTATATAGAAAGTTTGCGACATATAAAGGTGCACTTCCCGAAAATAGATCGGTATTAAAATTTACATTTACGCCTTCAAACATTTCTGATAAAGGTCATCTGGACTTCTTAGAAATTGAATACCATAAAAAGCTTACCGCTGTTGATAACGAGCTTTTATTTTATTCAAAATTATTTAACGGAGTAATTAACTTTTCTGCAAATGGATTTAGCGGTAGCGATTTAAAAGTATTAAATATTACAGATTATGCAAATCCCAAAATTGTTAATGTAAATATTAATGGTGGATCTTTTTCATTTAATAGTTTGGAAAATTTAAATGAAAATTCAAAATACCTTGCAGTGCATGCAGGCAAATATAAAACTCCGACCAAAGGAACAAAAGTAAGTAATTCAAATGTTAGAGGAATTAATCCCGGAGCAAAATATATAATTATTTCTCCAATAGAATTTAAAGATCAGGCAGAAAGATTAAAACAATATCGTTCTGGTGATGCTCAATTTCCTATTAGCTCCACTATTGTTTTTATTCAAGATGTTTACAATGAATTTTCTGGAGGACTTCTTGATCCAACTTCAATTAGAGATTTTCTAAAATATGCATATGACAATTGGGATGTAAAGCCTGAATATGTTTTGTTATTTGGTGATGGCGATTATGATTATTTTAATATTGAAGGAAAGGCTAAAAATTTCATTCCTACTTATCAGCAAATAGAATCTCTTTATGAAATAGATTCATACCCCTTTGATGATTTTTATGCTAGAATTTCAGGCAGTGATGAAAGAGCTGATGTTGCTATCGGAAGATTAAGTGTTACTTCAACGGAGGAAGCAAAAATTGTCGTTGATAAAATTATTAATTATGAGACAAATTTAGATAAAGGACTGTGGCGTAATAGAATTACAATGTTAGCGGATGATGGTTTAGCTGGTTTTTCAAATGGGCAAGTGACAGATGATCGCTCGACACATACTAATCAATCGGAAACTCTTTCAAAAAATTATATTCCGCAAAGTTTTGATAGGAAGAAAATATATCTCTCAAATTATCAAACAGTAAATACTGGTTTAGGAAGACGAAAACCTGAATGCAATATAGCTGTTATTGAGGCTATCAATAATGGAACACTGATCTTCAATTATGTTGGTCATGGTAATCCAGATGTTTGGGCGCATGAAATTGTTTTTGATAGAAGCATTTCAATTCCTCAATTAAAAAATAAAGAGCTATTTTTTCTTACTGCCGCAACTTGTGATTTTGGAAAATATGATGACCCAAATGTGCAAAGTGCAACAGAAGAAATGATTTTATTAGAAAATGCCGGAATGATTGGCGGGCTTTCAGCAGATCGCCCTGTGTTTTCGGGTGAAAATGCTAATTTGAATAATGACTTTTATAGTTTTATGCTCGGAACTACAGATTCTCTTGGATACCCACTTCCGATAGGAAATGCATACATGAAGTTAAAGCAAAAACGAACAAGTGATAATGATGAAAAATTTCATTTATTTTGCGATCCTTACTTAAGGTTAAATATTCCAAAACTTCCTGTTAAAATTACCTCAGTAAATAATTCTGATCTTCAGCAGCCAATAAATATAAAGGCATTAAGCAGTGTTACAATTACTGGCAAAGTTGAAAACAGTGATTCATCATTTAGTAATTTTGAGGGCGAGGGCATAATAAGTGTTTACGATTCTAAAAAAATTATTCACCTTGACGATATAAATTACAATATGGAAGATCAGGGCGGAGTAATATTTAGAGGAAGAGTTACCGTCGAGAACGGAGAATTTGCCACTAGTTTTACAGTTCCAAAAGATATTTCTTATGAAAACCAAAATGGTAAAATAGTTGCTTATTTCTTTAATGATGAATTTGATGGTATTGGGTATACAGATAACATAATTGTTGGAGGAACAGATTCCACAAATGTTAACGATGGAAAAGGGCCGGATGTGGAAATATTGTATGATGACGAAACAGAGAGTTCATATTTGGTTGGACCAAATTTTAAATTACGTGTAAAACTTTTTGATGAAACCGGACTTAATACAACAGGCACCGGCATTGGTCATAAGTTAGAAGCAGTTTTAAATGATGATGAACAAAACTCAATTGATTTAACAAATTATTTTATTGGAGATATCAACTCTGGCGGAAAATCTGGTGAAGTAAATTATAACTTTTCTTCTTTAGAACCCGGAGAATATAAAATAAAAGTAAATGCTTGGGATGTTTATAATAATTTTACAGCTGAAGAAAATTTCTTTACTGTTGTTGATGATAGTAAATTAGCAGTAAGGGAAGTTTACAATTACCCCAATCCTTTTAGCTCAAATACATATTTCACCTTTCAGCATAATTTAAATGATGCAATTAATGTTAAAATTAAAGTTTATACAATTGCCGGAAGAGTGATAAAGGAAATTAACTCAACAAATATAGAAAATAAATTTGTAAAGCTTGAGTGGGATGGAAGAGACGAAGATAATAATAAAATCGGTAACGGAACCTATCTTTATAAGCTTATTATAGAAACCGCAAATGGTAAGTATAAAGAAAATATACTTGGAAAAATGGCAGTTATTAGGTAACATTAAGACTGCCTTGAAATAAAATTTTTATCAATTAGGAGGAAACTTTTTATGAAAAAATTATTAATGATATTGGTTTTGATGCCAATTTTATTGTTGTTTACAAATAAAGCGCAGGCGCAAGGCGAAGCGGCAGTTCCATTTCTATTGCTTGCTCCAGATTCAAGAGCTGGTGGCATTGGCGAATCTGGCGGCGGACTTGGTGATAACTCAGCCGCAATCTTTTGGAACCCAGCAGGTATTGCATTTCTAACTGGATCTGAGGCCAGTATTACTCATAGTAATTGGCTTCCACAATTTGGATTGAGCGATTTATTTTATGACTATTTAACCTATCGCCAATATGTTGAAGAAATTGACGGAAGTGTTACTTCAAGTATTACATACATGAACTTTGGTGAATTTATTAGAACCGGTGAAGGCTCTTCTGACCCAATTGGTAAATTTAGATCTTTTGATGCTGCTCTTACTTTAGGGTATGCAACAAAACTTCACAATGATTGGGGATTAGGTCTTAACTTCAGATTAATCCATAGTAAATTATCAGATAAAGGCGCTGGCAATGAATCCGGTGAAGGAGTTGCAACTTCTGTTAGTTTTGATATTGCAACAATCTGGAGACCAGAAAAATTAAATTTACCATTAATCGGTGATTTTGGAAATCGATTTAGCTTAGGAGTAAATGTTAGTAATATTGGTCCAAAAATTTATTACATAGATCAAGCGCAAGCAGATCCAATTCCAACAAACTTTAGATTAGGTTTAGCTTTCAGATTAATGGAAGATGATTTTAACTCCCTAACTCTAACAACAGATTTTAGTAAACTACTTGTTGATAGAGCTGATAGTGCTGCAGACAGAGCTCCATTTTATGAGGCAATATTTACTTCTTGGTTTGATGATAAATTTTCAACAGAGATGAGAGATATTGTTACTTCAATGGGATTAGAATACTGGTATGGTGATGAAGATTTTAAATTTGCTTTAAGAACTGGATTCTTTTACGAAGATCCGGATTTTGGAAATAGAAAATTTGTGACAATTGGTGCGGGTATTAGATACGATCTCTATGGTTTTGATTTCAGTTATATCACAACAGATTTATTCAAGGATGGCGAACAACATCCGCTTTCCGATACTTTACGTTTCACATTATCAATTGGTTGGGGATCTACAACTTCTGTTATTGGTAAAGGATTTCCGCGAGGCATATAAATTATTATTATGAATTTAAAAAAATATTTTCTTTTGACACTTATAAGTTTGGGCAGCATAAATGCCCAGACTTTTATTGCCCAAAAATTTTCGGTACCTAAAAATTTAGAAGTAAAAAAAGCCGCTCAATCCATAAATATTTTAGCGGTAATGGTAGAGTTTCCTCCGGATAAGTATAACCTTACTAAAGGTGATGGAACTTTTGGCACAATTTACTCTAAGGATTACGGAACTTCTATAATTGATCCTCTTCCACATGATAAAAATTATTTTGAAGATCATTTACAGTTCGCAAAAAACTATTATGCTAAATCTTCAAATAATCTAGTCGATATTTCCTATAACGTAATTCCAAATATTGTAACGGTTTCAAAATTTATGAGAGAATATTCTCCGGTTGAAAGTGAGAGCTTTAAAAGCTTGGGAGATTTTTCAACTGAAGTTTGGACACTCGCTGCTCAGCAAAATCCAACTTTAGATTTTTCTCAATATAATTTATTTGTAATTTTCCATGCTGGAGTTGGAAAAGATATTAGCACCTCAACTTTATTGGGCGAACCGCGCGATCTACCTTCTATATATATTGGACTAAATTCTTTTAAGGAATTCTACGGAGAATCTTTTGATGGTATTCCAGTTACGAATGGTATAAAAATTCAAAATAGTGTTATTCTTCCTGAAACTGAGTCCCGTGAAGAAGAGGGATTTGGCGGAAGTGTTTTAATAGAACTTTCTATTAATGGACTTTTAGTTTCAAATATTGCCAGCTATTTAGGTCTACCGGATTTATTTGATGCAGAAACCGGTAAAAGTGCAATTGGGCGATTTGGCTTAATGGATGGACAATCGCTTTTTGCTTATGGCGGATTATTTCCACCGGAGCCATCTGCATGGGAAAAAATATTTTTAGGTTGGGAAGAACCTACCACTTTTGAATTTAATAGAGAAAATATAACTATTGTTCCCCGACTTGCTTATGCATTAAATCAAGATATTTACAAAATTGTTAAAATTCCAATAAATTCAACAGAATATTATTTGATTGAAAATAGACAGCGCGATGTTAACAAAGACGGAATTACAGTTACATATAAAGTCAACGGCGGAATTAAAACTATTAATTTTACTGAAGATACTGATGAATTTAACAATGCAATAGTAGATACATTAAGTGGAGTGATTTTAGATATTGATGAATACGATTGGGCAACTCCCGGAAATGGAATCTTAATCTGGCATATTGATGAAAAAATAATTAATGAAAATTTAGCAGCTAACCGAATAAATGTCGGAACAAATAGAGGTGTTGATTTAGAAGAAGCAGATGGCATTCAAGATATAGGTGAAGAATTTCAATCAATTTTTGGTGATATAATTATTGCCGAAGGCGATGAGTTTGACTATTGGTATTCTGGAAACACTTCAAAATTATATGAAAATAAGTTTGGAATTGACACAAAGCCAAATACAATGACAAACAGTGGTGCAAACAGTTTAATCACAATTTCAAATTTTTCTGTTATTTCAAACAAGATGAATTTTGATGTTAGTTTTGATTCAGAAAATATAAAACTTTTAGCAAGAATGGAAGGCATTGGAGCTGTTCAAAGTTTTAAACTCACAGACAACATCGATCAATTGAAATCATTTTTAGTTAATGAAAGCAACCTGACAATTAATCTTGCAAGTTTATTGATCCCTAATTTTTCTGATGTTGACTTTGCCCTAACTGAATTTAACAACACTGAATTAGTAGTTGGTGCTAAAGATAATGTTCTTAACCTTATCCAATTTGGAAGTGATAGTAATTCATTTTCATCTGTTGAAATGGAAGCGAATAGCACTGCTCCAATATTACTTCAGCAATCTTCAGATACAGAAGTTGATATTTATGTTGGTCTTTCTGATGGAAACATAAATAAATATAGATATGATTTGGTTAATAAAGCCGTACCGGCTAAGGTTGAAACAATCTCTTTATTTTCAACTCCAATAAATCAATTTTCAATTCTTGATAATGCACTTGTTGCTGTTAGTACTAACAAAATTAGATTTGAAGGAGAATCAGAAATCATTTTTGATTTTAATATAAAACAAGTGGCTTTAACCAAAACAAGTTCAGGAAAATATTTAGCGGTAATATTAGCAGAAAACAATATGATTAGCAGCCTTGAAAAAGGTGTCTCAGTCGGTAAAATAATTCAGCAAAATAATTTTGAAATAAAATCAATTGCACTTGCAGACTTGAAAAATGACGGTGAAAATTATATCGTTTTTAATCATGCAAATGCAATTAATGCTATAAATCTTGATGGAAGTTCAGCAGAAAATTTTCCTTTTATATTTAATAGTGAATCAATGTTTGAAGGATCTCCACTTGCCGCAGATGTTAACGGAGATAATTATACCGATATAATTTCTACAACCAAGGACGGAAATATTTATGCTGTTTCCGGTAAAACGGGAAAAGTTATTTCCGGTTTCCCAATTTCGATTGGCGGAACTTTTTCGGGTACTCAAGCAATTGTTAAGAGAGAAAATGATTTATTGCTTTCAGCTGTAACTGAACAAAGTGATTTTTATTTCTGGAGTCTAAATTCAAACGGAAAAGTTGATTGGGGAAGTGAGTTTGGAAATAATTTTAATTCATCATCATTAGGTTTAGCAGCAAGTGGAAATTATGTTTCCACATTTTTCCCAAAGAACAAAACTTATAATTGGCCCAATCCGGTTTACGGAAATGAAACTTTTATAAGAACATACGTTGCAGAAGATTCTAAGGTAGAAGTAAAAGTATTTGATTTAGCCGGAGACCTTGTTGATGCATTTATTTTCAATGCCATTGGAGGCCTTGACTCTGAAGTACCTTGGAATGTCAGCAAGATTCAAAGCGGCGCTTATTTTGCACATCTTGAAGTAACCTCAAGCAGTGGAAAAACAGACAGTAAAATTATTAAAATTGCCATCGTAAAATAACCTAATCTTTTTATGAAAAAATATTTCTCAATTATTTTAATTCTTTTTACGTGCAATTTATTTGCGCAGATAGATGATTTTGACCCAGATTATAATTGGTATACAATTGAAGGCGAACATGTTTTTGTTCATTACCACACTGAGTCTGAGAGATCTGCAAGAACTGTGTTAAAAATTGCAGAAGATGTCTGGGGCCCAATCACAAGTTTATACGGCTATGAACCGGATAAAGTTCATTACGTAATAAAAGACATTGACGATTACTCAAATGGTGCAACTTATTTCTTTGATAACAAAATTGAAATATGGGCGTCGGCACTGGATTTTGATTTACGCGGATCTCATAATTGGTTGCGTAATGTTATTTCCCATGAATTTACTCACATGGTTCAGATTCAAGCCGCCATGAAAATTGGTAGAACAATTCCTGCTTTCTATTTGCAATTTTTAAATTATGAGGATAAACGTCGTCCTGATATACTTTATGGATTTCCTAATTTTATAGCATCATATCCGGTTGCCACAATTAATATGCCCGCATGGTTTGCTGAAGGAACTGCCCAGTATATGCGAAAGGAATTTGATTATGATAATTGGGATTCGCATAGAGATATGATTTTACGTTCTTACGCTCTTGATGATAAAATGTTAACATGGAATCAGATGGGTGTTTTTAGCAAAACTAGTTTAGGTAGTGAATCAGTTTATAATTCAGGTTTTGCACTTACTAGATATATTTCTCAAAAATATGGTGAAGATAAGCTAAGAGAAATAACTCAGAAACTTGGTAAGATAACTAATTTTACTATTGATGCAGCGTTTAAAGATGTTTTAGGAAAAGATGGAAATGAAATTTATGATGAGTGGAGTTCTTTTCTAAAATCAGATTATACTAAACGAATTGCTGAAGTAAAAGAAAATGAAGTTAAAGGAAATCTTATTGTTGAGGAAGGATTTGGAAATTTTTATCCCATTTATTCCCCCGACAATAAAGCTGTCTACTTTATTTCTAATGGTGGCAGTGATTATTTTGGAACCTCTGCTTTATATAAATACAATTTTGAGAAGAAAGAAAAAGAGCTTGTCAAATCCGGAATACGCTCAACTTTTAGTTTTATTAGAGATAGCAACAAAATTATTTATGCAAAACTTAGTCAAGACAATCCAAAATGGACAAACATTCATGATCTCTACGTTTATGATTTGAATGAAGAGGAAGAAACAAGAATCACATTTGGGTTGCGTGCAAATAATCCTAGTGTTTCAAAAGATGGAAAGAAAATAGTTTTCCTATTTCAGAAAGACGGTACTTCCAATGTTGGTTTAGTTGATATTAACGGAAAGAATTTTAAGCGCTTAACTTTCTTTGAAAAAGGCGAACAAATTTTTAATCCAAAATTTTCTCCGGATGGAAACTCAATCATTTTTGGTTATTCTTATCATCAAGGTAGAGATATTGCCAAAGTTAATACTGATGGTGCCGGATTTGAGTATATACTTAATAATGCATACGATGAGAGAAATCCAATTTACTTAAATGAAAATAAAATAATTTATGCTTCCGATGAAACTGGAATTTTTAATTTATATGAATACGATTTAAAAAATAAATCTAAAGTACAATTAACAAATGTAACTGGCGGCGCTTTCATGCCTTCAATAAATAGTGATGGAAAAATTGTTTACGCAGGTTATACTTCTTCTGGTTATAAAATCTTTGAAATTAATAAAGATGAAATGGCAAAAGTTAATTCATCTAAAAAATATGTCCAGATTTTTAATCCCCCGTTGAATGTTGATAAAAAAAATGGGGACATTAGCGATGAACAATTTGCCAGATTAAGAAATTTTAACGATTATGAATTACCTGATGTAAAAGAGAAAAATTACTCAAGCGCGTTTACACGACTAACAGTATTGCCTTTCATCCGCTATGATAATTATAATACATCTAACAATGCAATTGATAAGATTAAACCCGGAGTTTATTTAACATCTTCCGATATGTTAAATAGATATTCACTATTTGCCGGAGGTTCAATAAATACAAGAATGGAGCGCGATTTATTTTTAACATTTATTTATAAAAATAAGGTTCCGCTTCTTTATAATTTGGGATTAAAACCAGAATTATCTCTCGATGTTTTTTCAATTAGCAGAAAAGCTGATGTTGACATACAGTTTGGTGTTGATAGCTCTTACACTCCGCCTAGACCGGAAAGCGAAGTAAATACAGATGTAACTTATAATTTGTTTGAAGTTGACATTGCTGCTAAACATAAAATATTTAATCCTGCGCATAATTTAGAATTAAGATTTATTTACAGTCAATATTCTGCAGCCATTGGAAGTTTTATTTTTCCAGAATCCGCAGTATTATATCCAAGCAGCAGTGATGATTATTTCATTGGTCGTAATTTGCAACTCACTTATGACTTTAAATCGCTCTATCCAACGGTTGATATGGATATTAACCCCGTTGGTATTGAGGTTGAGGCAAAGTATAATTATGAAAATAACCAGTATAATCCCGATAGCGAATATGAGGTTAAAGATGGTGTCTTGATCCCGGTGTATAAAGATTTTGGTTTTCACAGATTAGAACTTAACTTAACTAATCATTTACAAGTTTTTAGTGATCACACTTTATCTACTCGTTTTCGCCTGGGAACAATTCTAGGTCCGCAAGTACCAGACTTTTTTGATTTTTACTTAGGCGGATTAATTGGAATGAAAAGTTATCCTTTCTATTCAATCAGCGGGAATGAATTGGCATGGTTAAATCTAACTTATCGTTTGCCGGTATTCAAAAATATAGATTATCGATTAGGTCATCTTTATATTGATAAATTATTCTTCTCAGTTCACGGAGATTTAGGAAATGCTTGGAATGGAGATGTTCCAAAATTTAATGATTTCAAAAAGGGGATTGGTGCAGAGCTTAGATTAAAAATGATCTCATTTTATTTATTCCCCACAAGTTTGTTTTTTAATGCTTCTTATGCCTTTGATAAAGTAGATAGATTAGTAAGAGATGAAGTTATAACCTATGGAAAAGAATGGAAATTTTACGGTGGAATTCTTTTTGATTTTAGCTTTTAGGAAAACTTATGAAAAAAATAATTCTAACTTTTGTTTTATTTGGCAATTTTTGTTTCGCTCAAAATAATTATTTAAGTGGGTCTTTAAATAATGACACTAAATTTGTTAACCAAACACTTTTCGATTCTTCAAAATCTTACTCGTTAAATATTACACAAAACAAGAAAACTCCAATACTGGCTGGATTAATGTCATTTGCTATTCCAGGAGCAGGACAAATTTATACTGAGAATTATTTGAAAGCCGGAATATTTGCAGCAGTTGAAATTGGAGCAATTATTTTAGCAGTAAATTATGATAATAAAGGCGATGACCAAACTAATGTTTTTCAAAATTTTGCTAATGCACATTGGAGTGCAGAAAGATATGCAAAATGGACATCAGCCAATGCAACAAAAATAAAACCCCAATGTTGATCCAACACAATTTGCGGTTATAAAAAATGATGAACAGTAAATTGGACTGAATTAAATAAACTTGAGAATGCCATTAGCGGATATTATTCACATCACTACTAGCTCCATATGGAGATCAGCAGTATTATGAGATGATTGGAAAGTATTCACAATTTAATGTTGGCTGGGAAGAATTTGGCGATGATGTTAATAAGTCTTATATTTGGTCAGTAGATCCGCTTGTTGATCAATTTAAGTATTATTCAAAAGAGCGAGGCAAAGCAAATGATTTTTATACAGTTGCAAAGTGGTCAGTTATTGCGGTTGTTTCAAATCATTTCATCAGTGCAATTGATGCAGCATGGTCGGCAAGTAGGTTTAATAAAAAACTAAATTTAAATATTTCCATTGAAGAAGAGCAAATCGGTTTTAGTAAAGAATATTTTCCTCAATTAAACATTCAGTTTAACTTATAAAAATTATGGCAACTCCTTTAGTAGTAATAGTCGGCAGACCAAATGTTGGTAAGTCAACTCTTTTCAATCGTTTAACAAAAAGTAAATTATCAATCGTTGATGATCAAAGTGGAGTTACGCGTGATAGAATTAACGGAGAAGTTGAATGGAATGGGAAAATTTTCCGTTTGATGGATACTGGTGGATATGTAAAACTAAGCGACGACAAATTTGAAATTGCAATTAAAGAACAAGTTGAAATTGCTATTGAAGAAGCGGACGCTCTATTATTTGTGACCGATGGCCGAGACGGCATTACTCCTTTGGATGATGAAGTTGCACGTCTTTTACGAACCACAAAGAAACCTACTTTCATATTAGTAAACAAAGCCGATACAGCTAGTTTTGAAAATGATAAATTAGAGTTTTACTCATTTGGATTAGATAATGTTTTTGATATTTCTGCATTAAATGGTAGAAATATTGGAGATGTTTTAGATGAATTAGTTACGGCTATTAATTTTCCTGAAAATGACTTTGAAAATGATGATAGATTAAAAATTGCAATACTTGGCAAACCTAATGTAGGCAAGTCTTCTCTGACAAATGCACTATTAGGATTTAATAGAAGTATTGTTACAGATATTCCCGGAACAACAAGAGATAGTTTGGACTCAATTCTAAAATATTTTGGTGAAGAAATTGTGCTTGTTGATACAGCTGGTTTGCGTAAAAGAACTAAAGTTAAAGAGAATATTGAGTTTTATTCAACTGTTAGAACATTACGTGCATTGGCAAGTTGTGATGTTGCAATTATAATGATTGATGCACAAACTGGAATTGAAAATCAAGATCAGAAAATAATTGATGAAGCAGTAAGAAGACGAAAGGGAATAATACTTGCGGCAAATAAGTGGGATTTGGTTGAGAATAAAGAAACAAATACCGCAAAAGAATTTGAGGCTAATATTCAAGGAATGCTTGGTGGAATAAATTATTTACCTGTGATTTTTATTTCGGCTTTAACAAAACAAAGAATTTACAAAGTGATAGATCTCGCAAAAGAAATTCAAGTAGATAGACTTAAAAAAATACCAACCTCAAAATTAAATGATGTTCTTTTAGAAGATATAAGAAGAAATCCTCCGCCTGCAACAAAAAGAGGAAAAGAAATCAATATCAAATTTATTACTCAAGTGGGTGAAAAATATCCAATATTCCTTTTCTTTTGTCGCAACGCTAAGGATATGCCTGAGCATTACAGAAGATATCTCGAAAACAGAATTCGTGCAAATTTCGGTTTTGCCGGAGTTCCAATTACAGTAAGTTTTAAAGAAAAATAATTATATTTAGAGTTAATTATTTTCTTTCAAATCTAAAACTAAATGAATAACTCAAATAGAATAATTATTATTGGTGGAAATGCAGCCGGACCAAGTGCTGCAGCAAAGGCAAAGAGAGTTAATCCCAATGCAGAAGTTATTCTTATTGAGGGTGGTGAATTTATTTCCACCGGAACTTGTGAACTCCCTTATCTTTTAAGCGGTGAAATCAACGATTACAGCAAATTAGTTTTCTTCTCCCCAGACAAATTTTACAGTGAAAAAGGTGTTAAAGTTTTAATTAATCACTTTGTAAAAAGTGTTAATGCTAGACTTAAAAAAATTGAAGTCATTGATCGAAGAACAAACCATACTTTAGAAATGGAGTATGATAAATTAATTTTAACAACCGGTTCAATCCCAAATGAAATTCCTGAACTTCCGTACACACTTGAGAATGTTTTTAGTTATAAATCAGTTTCAGATTATCTAAAATTAAAATCTTACCTCGATAAAAATAATGTTGAAAAAATCTTAATTATTGGCTCAGGTTATATTGGATTAGAAGTTGCGGAAAATTTAGCAGCAAAAAAATATGAAGTAACAATTTTTGATAAAGAAGAATTACCGTTGCCCTCCGCAGAACTGGAAATTCGGCACTTAATTAAAAGTATTATTGATGAAAATAAAATTCCTTTTTTAACAAAAGAGAATTATTCAAAATTTATTATTAGGAATGCTAAATTTGCACAACTAAAACACGAAGGTAGATATTTAGATTTTGATTTGGCAATAGTTGCAGCTGGAATAAAACCAAATATTTATTTAGCGGAATCTGCAAAACTTAAAACTGGAAAGTATGGCGGATTAATTGTTGACAGCCGATTGAAAACCTCAGACCCAAATATTTATGCCGCTGGTGATAATATTGAAGTAACCAATAAAATAACAAATCGAGCTGATTATTTTCCGCTTGCTACTTATGCACATAATTACGGACACATTGCAGGAGAGAATGCCGCTGGCGGAAATCAAATTGCAGAAGCTGTAATTCTTAATTCCTCTTTCAAATTTTTCAACAAGTTTATAGCTCAAGTTGGATTAAATTTTGAGCAAGCTGTTAAGCATAATGTGAATGCAAAGTTTATTACTTCGATAGCAAATAATAAAGTTAAAATTATGCATGGCTCCTCCAAAGTTTTTGGCAAAATTGTTTATGATAGATATTCAAAACTTATTTTAGGGGCTTCTTTTATTGGATCAAACGAGGTTTCTGGATACGCTGATTTAATAAGCAGTTTTATTTATAATAAAAATACCGTCTTAAATTTGGCAAAAATAAATTACAACTATACACCGCCGCTATCACCTTTTATTAATTTGCTTTCTATTCTTGGTAGAAAGATTCAGGAGACCATTTAATGAAAAATCTTACTATTGTTACTAATCCATTAATCAATAGAGACATAACTTATTTAAGAAATAAAGAAACCAAAGAATATCAATTTAGATTAGCTTTGCGTCGCATTGCATACGCATTGGCAATTGAGATAAGTAAAGAATTTGAAGAAATAGAATTTGATGTTGAAACTCCGCTCGAAATTACAAAAGGTTATAACTTAGCAAAGCCAATTGTTTTAGTTCCGGTATTAAGAGCTGGATTAAGTTTGGTAAATTCGTTTATAGAAATGATTCCAAGTGCAAAGGTTGGGCATATTGGTTTACAGCGGGATGAGACAACATTAAAACCGATAGACTATTATTACAAAGCTCCAAAAAATTTAGAAATATCAAAAGTAATTGTTTTAGACCCAATGCTTGCAACTGGAGGAAGTTCTTCGGCAGCATTTACATTTCTTAAAAACAAAGGTGCTAATGATTGTGTAATGGCTTCTTTAATTGCTGCTCCGGAAGGAGTGAAGAAATTAACAGAAGATCACCCTGACGTTCCAATTTACACTGCAATGTTGGATAGAGAATTGAACAAGAGCGGTTTTATATTGCCAGGATTAGGTGATGCCGGGGATAGGACATTTGGTACTCTATAAATCCATCGCTTTAGTTTTTATATTTGCAGCTATTCAACTTTTTGCACAAAATCATCCTAATCCCAAAATTGATTCTTTATTGCAAAATGGAATTGAAAAATTGCTGCACCAAAATTATAAAAGTGCCGAAGTTGTTTTTAATAAATTAAAAATAGAGTTCCCTAAAAATCCTTTAGGACATATTTATTTGACTGCAGCTAAAATTGCAAGAGCTGTGGATTATGAAGAAAAACTAAATGAGCACCAGCTCGATTCACTATTAACAATTGCTAAAACACAGGCAGATGATTTATTGGATTTTGATGATAAAAGTTTATGGAATAATTATTACGACGCACTAATTTATGGTTACAGAGCTTATTATAATTCGGTGAATTCAAATTTGATTTCAGCATTTGCTGATGGAGTTTTATCATTACATAGTTTTCAGCATTGTTTAGAAATTGATAATGATTTTAATGAGGCTTTGATTGCTATTGGAATTTATAAGTATTGGAAGAGTGCGCAAACAAAATCGTTAAATTGGATTCCTTTTGTAAAAGATGAACGTGAAGAGGGAATTGCAATTCTCGAATCTGCCATCACACATGATTCTTATAATCAGTATTTGGCTGTTCATTCATTAATTTGGATATACATTGACAACGGTGAGAGTGAAAAAGCTATCGAACTTTCAAAAAAAATGCTTAGTAAATATAGCGATTCAAGATTTTTCCGTTGGGGTTTGGCAAGAGCTTATGAAGATATTGACAAAGTAAAAGCCATAGAAATTTACCATGAAATTTTAATTTCAATTGAGCAAATTAGCAACAGAAACTTTTTTAACGATATTGTGTTAAAACATAAAATGGCAATGCTGTATAATGATTTAGGTGATTATAATCAGTCAAATCAATTATGTGATGAAATATTAAATTCTAAAATTAAATCAAATGAAATTAAACTTAGATTAGAAGACAGATTTGAAAGAGTCATAAATCTTAAAGAAGAATTAAACGAAAAACTGGAAAACAATAATTAATGTTAGCTATTGATGAATTAAAATTGGACACTCTACTAGCTGATTTACTTGAGCTTTGTAAAAAAAATCTTCACTCTTATAATGAAGAATTGATTACAAAAGCATTTAAACTCAGTTTTGAAGCGCATAAGAATCATTTCCGCGCCTCCGGGGAGCCTTATTTTCTTCATCCATATAATGTAACAATGATTGTTGCAAAAGAAATTCCTCTTGACGACATTTCAATTATTAGTGCACTTCTGCACGATGTTGTTGAGGATACCGAAATTAGTTTAACATTTGTTGAGCGTGAATTTGGAAAAGAAGTTGCAGAAATTGTCGATGGCGTAACCAAAATAAGCGGTGTTTTTAGAGGTCATAATATTACTCAAGCAGAAAATTACAGAAAGCTTTTACTTTCAATGGTAAATGATGTAAGAGTAATTTTGGTAAAGTTTGCTGATAGACTACACAATATGCGCACGCTTGAGTTTGTTAGTCCGCATAAACAAAGACGCATAGCTACAGAGACTCTTGAAATATATGCCCCATTTGCACATCGCTTTGGTTTGGCAAAAGTAAAATGGGAACTGGAAGATTTGGCATTTAAATATCTTAACAAAGATGCCTATAATGAAATTGCAAAAAAATTAAAAGAAACTAGAAAAGACCGTGAAGCTTATGTAAAGAAAATTAGCGAACCAATTATTCAAAGATTAAATGAGCATGAACTGGCTTATGAAATTGGCGGAAGACCAAAACATTTTTATAGCATTTACAGAAAAATGATCAAGCAAAATAAGCCTTTAGAAGATATCTATGATTTAACTGCCATAAGAATTATTCTTGAAAACAATGATCAGAATGATTGCTATTATGTTCTTGGAATTATTAACCAGTTATTCAAACCAATTCCAGATAGATTTAAGGACTTTATTTCCATTCCCAAAAAAAATAATTATCAATCAATTCACAATACCGTTGTTGGTCCTGAAGGTAAACTTGTTGAGATTCAAATTAGAACAAGAGCAATGCATGAGATTGCAGAAAAAGGCGTTGCAGCACATTGGAAGTATAAAGAAAATCTATCGACTGCAAATAGAGATTTGGAAGATTGGGTAAATTGGATTAGAGATATATTTGAAAGCGTCTCGCGTGATGAAGCAAGTAATGAAATTTTAGCAAGCTTTAAACTAAATCTTTATCAAGATGAAATTTATGTTTTTACACCCAAAGGGGATTTGAAAATTCTCCCAGTCGATTCAACTCCGGTTGATTTTGCATATGAAATCCATAGTAAAGTTGGTTCTCACTGCATTGGAGCAAAAGTTAATGGTAAGATCGTGCCGCTCAGCAGTCCATTATCTAGCGGCGATCAGCTGGAAATACTAACTTCTAAAAATCAAAATCCTAATAAAAGCTGGTTGCAATTTGTAAAAACACACAAAGCTAAATCCAACATAAGAAAATATATTCAAAAAGAAGAAGACAGAATTGTTGAAACTGGTAAGGAAATATGGGAACGAAAGTTAAAAAAATACAAGCTCGTATTTAATCAAGATGATATAAATAAATTAACTAAAAAATTAAAATTCGAAAATCCTTCAAAGTTTTTTGTCGCTATTGCAGAAGACCAACTCGATTTGGAAAGTATTTTAAATCCAGCTGAGCTGAAGGAAGAGGAATTAAATGAACTAAAATTTGATAGCTTTGCAAAATTTGCCCGGGAAAGCATTGGCGAAGTAGTTGTTGAAGGTGAGCACAAAGGATTTGTTTATAACTATGCAAAATGCTGCAATCCAATTCCCGGCGATCCCATAGTTGGTTACATTACAATTGGAGAAGGAATAAAGATCCATAGAAAAAATTGTAAAAATCTTGTTTCGCTTTCCGAGAATAATGAAAATAGATTAGTTCCTGTTGAATGGCCCGGTGAGGCGGGTTCTTACTTCTTAGCAGGAATAAGTATTAAGGGAGAAGACCGACCCGGAATTTTAAAAGATATTTCCAACACAATTGCTGCTTTTCAAAATACAAATATTAAATCAGTAAATATTTCTACAGGTGACTCAAACTTTAATGGTCACATAGCAGTTTATATTCAAGACGTAAATAATCTTAATCGCTTAATAGAAAGATTGAAAAAGAATAAAGGTGTATTTTCTGTTGAGCGGTTTGATGCTTATAACTAAACTATGAAAGATGACGCTGAGAGAATTTTATCAATTGATTATGGTGAAAAAAGAATCGGTATTGCTATTTCCGATCCGCTAAAAATGTTTGCTATTCCCCTAATCACAATAGATAACAATAATTTATTCTTTACAAAACTTAAAGAAATTATTGAGCAATATAATTTTGTAAAAGTTGTTTTGGGTTATCCCTTAAAAGAGGATGGAACTAAGACAATTCTTACAGATAAAGTTGAAGAATTTAAAACTAAACTTGAGAAACAATTCAAAATAGAAGTTATTTATGTAGATGAAAGATATTCATCATCAATTGCATGGGAGCAGATTAAAGTTAGTGTAAAATCGAAAAAAAAGAGAAGAGATAAATCTTTAATTGATAAAAATGCTGCGGCTGTTATATTAGAAGATTTCTTATCAACATTATAGCTATTTTAAAAGTAAATTAAACTAAATCAATAATAAATCTAATTGACATTATTGAATTTATAAGCTATTTTTCAAACAAATAATAACCAAATTGGGAGCACATTAATGACACTTGACGCACTTGGAATGATTGAAACTAAAGGATTAATTGGTTCAATTGAAGCTGCTGATGCAATGGTAAAAGCTGCAAAAGTTGAACTTTTAGGAAAAGAAATTATTGGCGGTGGATATGTAACCGTAATGGTAAGAGGCGATGTGGGAGCAGTTAAAGCCGCAACAGATGCCGGTGCTGCAGCAGCTCAAAGAGTTGGTGAATTAGTTTCAGTTCACGTAATTCCAAGACCACATTCAGATGTTGAAATAATTTTACCGCAACGTAAATAATTATTATGGATCAAGCTTTAGGTTTAATAGAAACCAAAGGTTTAGTCGCCGCCATTGAAGCAGCAGATGCAATGGTAAAAGCCGCACAAGTAAAAATTATAAGTAAAGAAAAAGTTAGTGGCGGTCTTGTTGCGATTAAAATTGTTGGTGAAACTGCAGCCGTTAAATCTGCTGTTGATGCTGGAGCAGCTGCCGCTCAGCGAGTTGGCGAACTGGTTTCTGTTCATGTTATTCCACGCCCTGATGATCAAATTGAAATGCTACTTTATGATTCAACATCTAAATCAAAGGGAATAAAAAAGCAAGAAAAAGAAAAAACTGCTGAAGTAAAAATTCAGACTAAAATTCCCGCATCTCAAATCGAAAAGCCAAAAGAAGAAAAAGTTTCTGGTGAAGAAAAAGTAAGCACAAAAACAATTGTTAAAGAACAGAAAAATATTGTTAAAAAATCCGAACCTAAAATTGAATTTAAAAAAGAAGAGACTTTAACATCTAAATCCTCCACAAAGGTTCCACCTATTTCTGAGCTGGAAATTTTGAATGTTCATTCGCTAAGAAGAATCGCTCGTGGCATAAATGAATTCCCGATTAAAGGGAGAGAAATTTCGAAAAGCAAACCGAGGAAAACTTTTAGATTATTTTAAAAATTTAGTAAAGTAAATTTAGTATTTACTTTACCATGTATTTTAGAACTCCGCAATAGTGTGGAGTTTTTTATATTTACCTTATGAAAAGAAAAATAATTACAATTAGTCTTGTCACAATATTTTCAATACTGCTATGGGTATTTGTTTCTTTTTCTGGTGAGTTTTCTATCACACTTAATTTGCCAACTCAAGTAACTGGGGTTCCAGAAAATTTGGCACTTAGTTCAATTTCTTCCCATGAGGTTTCATTAAGTCTTAAAGGTCAAGGTTGGCAGCTAGCTCAACATACATTGGGCAGAGATCCAAAATTTTTCATCCCTTCCCCTCAAAAAGAAGGGGAGACTTCAATTTCATCTAGAAATGTGCTTTACGCAAACTCTTGGCTTTCATCCACATTGCAACTTGCCGAAGTTAGTCCCGAGAAAATCTCAGTAAAAGTTGAAAAAAAAATAACTAAAAAGGTGGAGATAATTCCGGTACTTTCATTAACATATAAACCAGGCTATGATTTAGTATCTCAAGTCGAGATTGATCCAGACTCTGTTGAAATAAGCGGACCGGAAAGCGTAGTAAATGATTTTTCATTTCTTAACACAACTCGAGTTGCAGTTGATAAATTAGAAAAAGAAACAACACTTAATCTTAAAGTGCAAAACCCAGATTATTTGACAATCGGAACGGAAGAGTGCAAAGTAAAATTAGATGTACAAAAAATAGTTGATAAGACTTTTGAGAATATTGAAGTTAAAAAAGAAAATATCCCACCTGGTTATGAGTTGAATTTATCTCCAATGAGGATTACAATTGTTCTGCGTGGTGGAATAAACTTATTGAGTAAATTAAAAAACGAGGATCTAAAAGTATATGTAAGATTTCAGCAGGCACTTAACGATACTAACGGTTCTATTGAACCAACCATTGAAATTCCAGATTTCACCTCAATAATTGATTTCAAACCAAAACGATTAGAATACATCATAAAGAAATATTAAATATGTTTATAACCTTTGAAGGCTTAGATTTTTGTGGTAAATCCACACAAGTAAAATTATTACAGACTTTTCTTAAAGAAAGCGGTTTTAATGTTTCATTAATTAGAGAACCGGGTGGAGTAAAAATTTCTGAAAAAATAAGAGACATTATTTTAGATAGAAAAAATTCGGAGATGTTCTTTGAAACCGAACTGCTTTTGTTCTCCGCAAGCAGAGCTCAACTTGTTAGAGAAGAAATTATTCCAAAACTGAAAAATGGGTATATCGTTATTTCAGATAGATTTCATGATTCGTCTATTGCTTACCAAGGATTTGGGAGAGGGTTAAATCCTACTTTTGTTAAACAACTTCAAAAATTTGCAATAGGAGAGGCAATTCCAGACCTTACTTTTTTTCTAGATATCCCAATAGAAGAAGTTTTGAATAGAAAATCAAAAGTTAATAAAGATGATTTGGATAGAATTGAAATTTCTAAAACTGATTTTTATGAGAATGTAAGATTGGGTTATAAAAAAATTGCAGAAAAAGAGGAACGCTTTATCACTATTGATGGTTTAATGACAAAAGAAATAATTCACAATGAAATAAAAAAAATAGTTAAAAAATATTTAAAGGATAAAAAATAGATGAGAAAATTTTTATTTAGATTTTCTGCAGTTGGATTGATTGTAATACTGAGCGGATTTATAAATGGCGATTCTGATATTTATTTTCAGATGTCAAAAGGGATTGATATTTTTGGCAGAGTCTATAAAGAAGTTGCAATTAATTATGTTGATGAAGTAAAGCCTGAAGCTTTTATGCTTCAAGGAATTCAAGGAATGCTTTCCGCCTTAGATCCATACACAGTTTACATTGATGAAAATCATCAAAAAGATATTGAACTTATTACAAAAGGAAAGTATGGCGGAATTGGTGCAACAGTCGGTTTATACAACGATAAAATTACAATAGTAGATTTGATAGAGGGTTATTCAGCTCAACGGCAAGGAATAAGAATTGGAGATGTCATTAAAAAAGTTGACACTGTTTCAATATCAAAAACAAATTATGATGAATTAGGAAATTATTTAAAACGGGAACCGGGAACCGAAATTTCGTTAACTATTGAAAGAGATGGGGTTAAAGGAGATATAATTTTCAATTTAGTAAGTGAAGAAATTGAAATTAAAAATCTGACTTATTATGGATTTGTCCCAGAAGAAAGCAATAATGTTTATCTAAAACTTAGTGGTTTTTCCAGAAGTGCCGGCGATGAAATTAGAAAAGCTATTCACGATTTGAGAGTGCAAAAAGAAATTAAATCAATTGTGTTGGATTTGCGTGGAAATCCTGGTGGATTACTTGATGCAGCAATTGATGTTAGTGAGAAGTTTTTGAAAAAAGGACAAAAAATAGTTTCAATAAAAGGAAGAGATGAAACAAAAGAGCAAGTTTTTAATGCTCAGGAAGAACCAGTAAGTGGAAGTACAAAATTGGCAATATTAGTTGATGGCGGTTCAGCTTCAGCTTCTGAAATTGTTGCTGGTGCTCTGCAAGATCACGATAGAGGAGTTGTACTGGGCACAAAATCTTTTGGCAAAGGATTGGTTCAAACAGTGATTCCACTCTCATTTAATACATCTCTGAAGATGACCACAGCCAGATATTATACTCCAAGCGGAAGATGTATTCAGGAAGTAGATTATTCAAAAGAGAAAGAAATTTTCGGTGAAAATATTATTGACGAGAATAAAATTTATTTAACGGATAATAAAAGAGAAGTTTTTGCAAGAGGAGGAATTACTCCCGATTCAGTAATTAATAATTCATCCGAATCTCATTTGGTAAGATCATTATTGGCTACTGGAATGTTTTTTAATTTGGGACAAACTTTTTAACACAACCACCGAAGATCAAATAAGCAATGAAAGTGATGAAACACTTTTTAAGTTATTTTTAGATTATTTGGAAAAAGAAGAATTCAATTATAAAACTCAATCTGAATTATTAATTGGCGATCTCAAAGAATCAATTAAAAAAGAAGGTTATAATTCAAACTTACTTGAAGAAGTTGAAAAATTAGATGTAAAATTTGATGAAATAAAACAGAGAAAGAATTAAATAAATATAAAACAGATATAATTTCTGAAATTAAGCAAGAGCTTGCTGCAAGAAAAGATGGAAGAAGGGAAGAATTACTGAATCGCTTAAATATGATAATCAGTTTTCTGCGGCAATAAAAATTCTTGAAAATAATTCCTATACTTCCTTGTTAAATTAGATATGTTTTTGCATTCGCGGTTTTTTTTGCCGCGAATGCTTAATAAATAATTATTTGCCATTTAATCTTTTCAATCTTTCGTTTTCCACAGAAACTTTTTTCTCTATAAATTGTTAAATTTACCAATTGAATTTTAATCTTTTTGCACTTTTCTGCATCAAATTAGAAATAAAAATTTTATAAAATAAAAAAATAAATTATGGAGGAATAATGTCCGAAACAAAAGTTGAAGAAACCAAACTAGAGTTTAAAGCTGAAGTTAAACAGCTTTTAGATATTCTGGTTCATTCGCTTTATACTCACAAAGAGATATTTTTAAGAGAGTTAATTTCCAATGCATCAGATGCAATGGATAAACTAAAATTTGAGTCTAACAAAGGAACTGAGATTGCTGATTCTGGTCTTGAATTAGAAATTAATATCAACATTGATAAAGACAAAAAAATAATAAAAATTTCTGATACAGGAATTGGGATGACTCATGATGAAATTATTTCAAATATTGGAACAATTGCAAAATCCGGCACATCTGAATTTTTGAAAGTTATGGCACAAAGCAAGGAAGATGCTAGCAATATTATCGGTCGTTTTGGAATTGGTTTCTATTCAGTTTTTATGGTTGCCAAAGAAGTTGTTATTAAAACCAAATCATTTAAGAAAAATGAACCAGCAATGAAATGGGTTTCAGATGGTTTGGGCTCTTACACAATTTCTGAACTAGGTGAGGAAGTTAAAAGAGGAACAACAATCGAAGTTCATCTAAAAGATGATATGGACGAATTTTTAGAAAAATATAGATTAGATTCTGTTGTTAAAAAACACTCTAGTTTTATAACTTTCCCAATAAAAGTTGAGAACGAACAGGTAAATACAGTTTCTGCGTTATGGCGTGAACCAAAATCAAATATTAAACCAGAGCAGTATACTGAGTTTTATAAATTTTTAACTTACGATCAAGATGAGCCGCTCACAACAATTCACAGAAGCGTCGATGCACCAATTCAGTTTACAAGCTTACTTTTTATTCCCAAGAGAAATATGGATATGTTTGGCTATAACAGGGAAGATTTTGGCTTGGATTTGTATGTCCGTCGCGTTCTTATTCAGCATCAAAATAAAGATTTATTGCCTGAATATTTAAGTTTTGTAAAAGGTGTTGTAGATTCTGAAGATTTACCTCTTAATATTTCGCGAGAGACTTTACAAGAAAATGTAATCTTTTCTAAGATTTCTTCAAGTGTTACTACTCAAGTTTTGGCTCATTTAACAACAATGGCAGAAAAAGAAGAAGATAAATTTAATGCTTTTTGGAAGGAGCATGGCAAAACTTTCAAAATGGGTTATATGGATTATACTAATCAAGAAAAGTTTAGCAAGTTATTAAGATTTAATACTTCACAATCTAAAGATATAAATGAACTTTTTAGCCTTGATCAATATATTGAACGAATGAAAAAAGATCAGAAAGAAATTTATTATTTAGCAGGAAGCAGCAGGGAGGCAGTTACTCTTGATCCGCATTTAGAAATATTTAAAAGCAAAGGAATTGAAGTATTATTCTTATATGACCCGATGGATGAATTTGTGATGGAAGCTTTGAGGAAATACAAAGATTTTGATATTAAATCTGCGGAGCAAGCTGATATTAAAAAGTTAGGTAAACTTGAAGATGTAGAAACAGAAAAGAAAGAAAAAGCAGAAGAACTTTCTAAAGATGATAAGAAACAATTTTCCAGTTTGATGAAAAGAATGAAAGATATTCTTGGCGATAGGGTAATGGATGTTAAGGAATCAGATAGATTAAAAGGAAGTCCGATTGTATTGGTAAACCCAGATGATGGAATGACTTCAACAATGCAAAAAATTATGAACATCACTGGCAAAATGTCAACCGTGCCGCCTAAAATTATGGAAGTTAATAAAGACCACAAGTTGATTAGAAACTTAATAAAAGTCTTTAAACAAAATGACAAAGATGAATACCTAACTACTGTTGTTGAACAATTGTATGAATCCTCTTTACTCTTAGAAGGATTTTTATACGATCCGCACAAATTGGTAAATAGAGTAAATTCACTTTTAGAAAACTCAAGTGAATGGTATACCGATGTTAAAAATCTAAAATAAATTATTTTTATTATTTTAATTGAGCCTGCTCACAAAATTTGAGCGGGCTTTTTATTTATTTGAGTCTACGGTTGTAGAAATAAATATTAAAATGTTAAAGTGTTATAAAACAATGAATTAAAAGTTATAGTTAAAGTGTTCTATTGTCAATCATTCTGGTTTCTGCCTTTAAGATTACAAGGATCTAAAAATAGAATTATAGATTTTCGATACGGACATTCGGGAATGTCAGAATGCATAAATGTAAGTTATTGTATAACAATAAATTGATAATATCACTTAAAGTAAAATATAAAATAAACTAGAGCTAACTTGAACAAAAACAATAAAATGAATGCAAGCATCTCACTTGATTTAGACAATCAATGGGCATATATGAAAGTCCATGGAGATGAAGGTTGGGAAAAATATCCATCTTACTTTGATCGTTTTCTTCCTCACGGATTGGAAATGTTAAAAAGTTTAATCTTAACATCACATTTTTATTGTTGGAAGAGATGCAGATGATGAGAAAATTTAGATGTAATTTCAGAGATTACAAAACAAGGTCACGAAGTTGGAAACCACTCTTACAATCACGAGGCTGCATTTAATTATTACAAACGTGAAGAAATTTTAGAAGAATTGGAGAGAACAGAAGACGCAATTCAGAAAGCAACCGGAGCACGACCAATTGGATTCCGCGGACCAGGTTTTAGCAGAAGCACCTTACTTTTTAATATTCTGAAAGAAAAAAAATATCTTTATGATGCTTCAACTTTACCAACTTGGATTGGACCTCTAGCTCGGACATACTATTTTAGACAATCAAATTTGAGTAAAGAAGAAAGAAAAAAACTCGCGAAGGATTGTTTGGTTCCTTTTCTGATGGCTTTAAAAACCATAAAACCTTTCATTTGGAAATTAGTTGATAAATCAGAATTGTTGGAAATTCCGGTGAGTACAATTCCGATTTTAAAACTTCCTTTTCATTTTAGCTATTTGCACTATCTTGCAAAAGTTTCTGTGGGATTGATGAATTCATATTTGCAAACAGCCATTTCACTATGCAAATTGACGAATACTGAGCCGAGTTTTTTACTTCATCCATTAGATTTAATTGGCGGTGATTTAATTCCGGAGCTAAATTTTTTTCCAAGCATGGATTTATCAAGCAGCTACAAAGCCGAACTTTTTGATATTGTTATGGAAAAAATGACCGCTAACTTTAATTTGATCAATATGAGTGATCACGCGAATGAAATATTGAAAAAGGGAAATTTGCCGAGAAAGTTGGCAGTTTAGTGTTTATTGAATTTCTGAAGTTGTAAATTTAAGTTTAGTAAACAACTCATTCTTACTCTCATAATCTTTTAGGTAATGTACTCTTACCAAATTTCTATTTTTAACCAGCCAACTCAAAGATATCTTAATCTTTTCCAAATCTTTATCTTCCATTCCCGCAAGTAGATGAAAGGTTCCTTCAAAAAAATCATCGAGCGCAGTTTCAAAATAATCTTGCTCTTTTATGTAATAATCGTGAAGAAAAACTCTTCCTTCTAAAAAAAGGATATAATCAGTAAATTCAGAATCACGAATTTCAATCAGCGCATTAACTTTATTTATTGGCTCTGCCAAAATTGAGGAACGGCTCAATTGATTTAAAAGCATATTTACAGTGTCTCTAATCTCAGCGGCTTCTTCATATTTTTGACGCTCGGATAAATTTTTCATTTTAGCAAGCAATCTATTTACCGCATTTTGATTTTTACCAGAAAGAAACTCATAAACATTTTGCAGCTCATCATCATATTCTTTAACATTTACTTCATCAATGCAGGGTGCCAAGCATCTTTTAATATCCAACAAATAACATTTCTTTTTCTTCATTAAAACTTTATCGGAACATTCCCTTAATGCAAAAGTTTTATCAGCAATTTCTCGCAATTGAGTCGCTGTATATCTATTGGAATAAGGGCCAAAATAATCGTTGCCGTCAAAATCAAAATCTGTTGCAACTTTTACATCGGGGAAATCATGATTCAATTTTACTTTGATAAAGTAATTTTGGGAAAACTTTTTAAGCATAGTGTTATATTGAGGGCGGTGTACTTTTATAAGTTCTGCCTCCAAAACCAATGCACTAAGTTCAGATTTAGTCACATGAAACCCGAGTCGATTTGCGTGTCTTGCTATTTTTTTTGCCTTTCTTGCTGCTGAACTGGAAAAGTAATTTTTAACTCTTTTCTTTAAAGATTTAGCCTTACCTATATAAACAATTTTATCTTTAGCATCCCGAAAAAAATAAACTCCAGGTGAATCCGGCAAACTAGCTAAATCTCCTACCAACTTCTTTTTAACCAGCCTAAAACTTTTGGAAACTTGCGGTGCAGTTTGAAAATCTACTAAATCAGAAACATTTTCATAGTTATAATCTTCTTTTAATTTTTTCAATAGTTTAAGAAAAAGTTTTGCTGTAACTAAAGCGTCACCCAAAGCACGATGAACATTTTTATGTTGAATTCTAAAATGCTTAACCATATTCCCAAGAGATTTACTTTTTAGCTCAGGAAAATCTTTCTGGAAATTTTAAAGTACAAATCTGTTCTAATTTTGGAAGTTGAATATCAGCTCGCTCAAATTCAGATTTTAAAAATGCATAATCAAAAGGTAAATTATGGCCTATTAAAATAGAACCTTCGATGAATTCCTTTACATCTTGAGAAATACTTTCAAAAGTTGGAGCATCAAAAACTTCAGCATTTGTAATTCCTGTTAACTGAGAAATAAACGGAGGAATAAATTGTTCGGGATTTAACAGTGATTGAAAAGTTTCTGTGATTTTTCCGTTTTCAATTCTTACAATTCCAATTTCAATTGCCCGGCTTTTTGGGGAGAAGTGCCGGTTGTTTCAAAATCCAGCACAGAATAAGTAGCTTCAGAAAATAATATTTCTTTTTGATTCATTTAGTATTATTAATAATTTATATATTAAATGTAAATAAAAAGTGAAACATTATTTTTGCAAATTAACTTTTGGAAAAATAGTTTATAGGAGCACGAAAATGAATTATTCATTCTATGATTTTGTTGGCAATCTTGGAGTATTTTTAATTATAATTAGCTATTTACTTTTGCAGATAAATAAGATTGAAAGTAAAAATATAAAATATTCTTTGATGAATCTCTTCGGAGCTTCATTTGTTATTATTTCGCTTTTGGAAAATTTTAATATATCTGCGTTTGTAATTGAAGTATTCTGGGTTGGAATAAGTTTAATTGGAATATATAATTATCTTATGAATAAAAATATTAACAAACAATAGTTAACTTGTTATAAATAAAGATAATAGTGGATTTATATAAAGTATAAAATTATAAAAATTTGTTAAAAATGGTTAATTATTGTAAATCAATATTTTAGTTTTAGATGTACTTTTATTATTATTATAATTAAGATTTTTAAAAACCTTATTTATATGGAGTATTAAATAAATGGCAGACAACATTCCTTTAGAATTTGAAAATATAGGCGAATACAATAAAGCTGTTCTGCAGCAATTAATTGATAATAACGCTATTTTAAGAGTCATGTTGGATTATGAAGTTGAAAAACACGCCTATAGACAAGCTTGAGGAAGGATTAGAAGAAATTTCTACCGAAGATTTAGCTGCGCGGAAACGAGAAATATCACAAGCGATGAATGAAAAGATTAGAGAATATAAATTACATGCTTTGGCAGAAATCAATTTAAAAAATAAATGGGAGCATACGTGCTCCGTAAAATAGTGAATGTGTTATGAATATGAATATTTTGTTTATAGGTGATATTGTTGGCAAACCCGGAATGGACATGGCTGCAATGTGGATTCCAAGTTTAGAAAAAAAGTATAGAGCAGATTTAGTTATTGTTAATGCAGAAAATACTGCGGATGGAAAAGGATGTACAGAAAAAGAGGGACAAGTTTTGTTTAATCTTGGTGCTCACGTTTTAACAGGTGGAAATCATACTTGGGATAAATTTCAATCTCAAGATTATTTAAAAGCTGAGAAAAGAGCAATTCGCCCTATGAATTATCCTAAAGGTGCTTACGGAAATGGTTACACAATTGTTGAAACTAAAAAAGGGAAAGCTGCTGTTTTAAATTTACAAGGCAGAACTTTTATGGCTGCAATTGATTGCCCGTTCAGAACCGCAGAATGGATTTTGAAAAGAATTGCCCAAGAAACAAAAGTTATTTTTATCGATTTTCACGCTGAAGCAACTGCGGAAAAATTAGCTCTTGCAAATTTTGTTGATGGAACTGCAAGCGTTATGGTTGGAACTCATACTCACATTCAAACAGCTGATGAAAGAATTTTCCCCAAAGGATTAGGTTACATTACAGATACTGGAATGACCGGACCTTATGATTCTGTAATCGGAATGAAAACAGAAGCCGCAGTAAATAGATTTTTATTTCAAACCCCACAAAAATATCAAACTGCAACTGACCAAAATCATTTATGTGGAATTTTTGCAAAAGTAGATATTACAACCGGCAAAACAGTTGAGATTGAACGAATTTTAATTCCTGCATTTGACACAAACGTTCCGGTGGAATGAAAAATTTTCCGCTTCCAAGAATTGATCAAGATCCAATTCTTAAAAAATATCTCACACAATATTGCCGATTAAAATTTGGCGATAGTTGGCAAGACCCTGAGGGCAAACATAAAATTGCTTGCTTGGATTCCTCAGATTTTAATTCGATTAAAAATTTAATTGGATCTCAAAAATTTCAACTCGCTGTTCACGATCCACCATATAATATGATTGCTTTTGACGAAATGGATTCTTCTGAATTTGTAAATTGGTGTAAAATTTGGATTGAGTCATCATATAAAATTCTTGATGAAAATTCTTCTTTATATATTTGGCTTGGAGCTGATCAAAAAAATCATTTTGAACCTTTCCCAGAATTTATTTTAATGATGAAAGAAACCGAATTCAAGTCTAGAAGTTTTATTACAATGAGAAATCAAAGAGGTTACGGCACTCAAAAAAATTGGATGGCTGTTCGTCAAGAATTGTTATATTACACTAAAGGAACTCCCAAATTTAATATAGAAAAGGTTTACACAGATATTCCAAAATCTGTTAAAGGTTATTATAAAGAAGTTAACGGAAATTTGACCGAAAATATTGAACGAAGTAAATCGGATAAAATTAGAGCAGGTAATGTTTGGATTGATATTCAGCAAGTATTTCATTTAAGGGAAGAAAATGTAAATGGATGCTTTGTTCAGAAACCAATGAAAGCTTTAGAAAGAATTATCGAAGTTTCCAGCAATGAGAATGATTGGGTAATTGATTTTTTTGCTCATTCCGGAACTACAACTTTGGCGGCAGAAAAACTCAAAAGAAATTCGATTTCTGTTGATATCGAGCCAATTTATTGTGAAATTTCAATAAGGAGATTGGAAAGATATAGAAAGACAGGTAAATTTGGATGGCAGAATTCTAATCCTTTTGAAGAAGAGATTTTAGAAAATAAAGAATTAAAAAAATATTTGAAATCTGAATACAAAATATCATTTGATGTCTAGTTGTCATTCCCGAATGATTTTATCGGGAATCCAGCTTATGTTTAATTAAAAATTTATTAATTATGAATATTATTGATGGAAAAAAAATAGCGGCAGATATTAGAGAAGAACTAAAACTTAAAATTAATCTTCTTCGTGAAAATAAAAAAAATGTTCCGGGATTAGTAACAATTATAGTGGGTGAAAATCCAGCCTCGCAAGTTTATGTGAATATGAAAATAAAAGCCTGCGCAGAAATTGGAATGAATTCAAAATTGGAAAAGTTAGGTGAAAATATTAGTCAAGATGAATTATTAAAAATAATTGATGATTACAATAAAGATGATTATTTTCACGGTATTCTTGTTCAACTTCCGTTGCCCAAACATATTGATGAAGACAAAATTATTGAGGCAATAAATCCGAGCAAAGATGTTGATGGATTTCATCCTATAAGTGTTGGGAAATTAATAATTGGAAAAGATACTTTTAAATCTTGCACTCCTTTTGGTATAATGGAATTGCTGAAAAGATATAAAATTGAAACTAAAGGCAAACACGTTGTGGTTGTTGGCAGAAGCAATATTGTTGGCAAACCAATTGCAAACATGCTAGTGCAAAAAGAAGAGGGAGCGAACGCTATAGTTACAATCTGTCATTCTGCTGCTCCTGATATTTCGTATTACACAAAGCAAGCAGATATTTTAATTGCTGCGGTTGGAAGAGCAAATTTAATTACCAAGGAAATGGTTAAAGAAAATGTTGTTGTCATTGATGTTGGCATAAACAGAATTAAAGATGCAGAGAGTAAAAAAGGATATAAAATTGTCGGCGATGTTGAATTTGATGGAGTTTCTAAAAAAGCGAGCTGGATTACTCCTGTACCGGGCGGAGTTGGACCAATGACAATTGCAATGCTTCTTAGCAACACATATAAAGCATATTCACTAATTGAAAATTTGAATTAAAATTAATTTATGAAAAACAGCACTGTTGAAAGAATTGTAAATCAAGTTTTTACAGAAAAAGCTCTGCATGATTTTTATTGCGTTGGTGATACATGCAAAGGTTGGGAAAGAAATATAGTTGATCAACCTATTGCAGTAAAAAAAATATTAGATAACGGTGCGGCAAGAATTTCTGCTGGAAAGGGAATAGGCGATGAATTAAATGATATTTCATTAGCCAGAATGATTGATCATACTATGCTTAAGCCGGAAGCAACTCCCCAAGAAATAACAACCTTATGTGATGAAGCAAGAAAATATAATTTTGCTAGCGTCTGTATCAATCCAAGTTATGTTCCGCTTTGCTCAAAATTATTGTTCGGCACACAAGTTAAAGTTTGCACTGTTATTGGCTTTCCACTTGGGGCAACTACTACCGCGACCAAAAGAGCCGAAGCCGACGAAGCCATAAACAATGGTGCTCAAGAAGTTGATATGGTAATCAATATTGGTAAATTAAAAGCCGGCGATTATGAATATGTTTTCAATGATATAAATCAAGTTGCTTTGGCAGCAAAAAGGAAAAATGCAGTATTAAAAGTAATTTTAGAAACAGCACTTTTAACAGATGAAGAAAAAGTAAAAGCATGTATAATTAGTAAACAAGCTAAAGCAGATTTTGTAAAAACTTCAACGGGGTTTAGCAAAGGCGGAGCAACGGCAGGAGATATAGCTTTGATGAGATATGTGGTTGGAAGCACGGTTGGGGTAAAAGCTTCCGGTGGAGTTAGAACTTTGGAAGATGCGGAAACTATGATAAGAAGCGGTGCAGATAGAATTGGTGCAAGCGCAAGTGTAAAAATTGTTACCGGCGATAAATCGAAAGTTGAAGGTTATTAGTGGTTTTAGATTTAATTATTGTAAGATCTGACGACGGAGTTACCGCAGAAATTCCATCATTAAAAGGCTGTGAATCCTGGGCACATGAAGAAGAAGAAGTAATAGAAAAATCTATTGAACTTTTAAGATATTATTTAAATTTGAGTGAAGAAACCGAAATCAAGATTGATAAAGCCAGAGGAAATAAAATTAAAACTATTTACAAATTAGTTTTTAACAAAGACCTTCCGTGAAAGAATTCAAAACAGAAAAAAGATTAAAAAAAATTGAAAAGGTGTTAACCGGTCGGCAGTTTTCATTACGCGTTGTTTTAGAGAACATTCATGATCCGCATAATGTCAGCGCAATATTCAGAACATGCGATGCAGTTGGAGTTCCCTCAGTTGATTTACTCTATACTTATGAAACTTTTCCCAAAATTAGCAAGGTTAGTTCTGCTTCATCCAAAAAGTGGGTAGAGCAAAACAGATATGATTCAACTGAAGATTGCATTAATAATTTAAGAAAAGAGGGATTTGAAATTTATGGAAGCACTCTTTCTGAAACTGCTGAAAGTATTTATGATTTAGATTTTACAAATAAAGTAGCAATAATAATGGGTAACGAACATAGGGGAATTTCAGATGAAATAAATGAAATAGTTGATAAACACATATACATTCCAATGCGAGGCATGATTCAAAGTCTTAATGTCTCTGTTGCAACTGCAGTAATTTTGTATGAAGCACAAAGACAAAGAACATTAAAAGGAATGTACGATAGTTGTGAACTTTCACAAAATGAATTTGAAAATTTAATAAATGTTTGGTGCAATAAATGAATCAGCGATTTAAAAAAATAGAAAATGTAAGTGGCACATTAATTCTTCCTGGAGATAAATCAATTTCTCACAGAGCAGTAATGCTTTCTGCAATGGCAGAAGGGGAATCAATTTTATACAACTGTCTGCTTTCTGAAGACGTAATTACAACGATAAGCGTTTTTAGAGAAATGGGAATTAAAATAGACATAGAAGAAGATAAAATCATTGTTTGGGGTAATGGATTCAATGGTTTAACTGAACCAGATAAAAATTTATATCTTGGTAATTCCGGAACTACGACTCGATTGCTTGCTGGAATTTTGGCAGCTCAAAAATTTTCAACAACTTTAATTGGCGATGAATCATTATCCACTCGGCCAATGAAAAGAATAATTACTCCGCTTAGACAAATGGGTGCTAATATAAGCGGGGAAAATAATTGTCTGCCGTTAATTATAAAGCCAACAGAATATTTAAGACCTATTCATTATGAATTACCTATTGCCAGCGCTCAAGTAAAGAGCTGTATTTTACTTGCCGGTTTATTTATTGATGAAGAAACCGTTGTGATTGAAAGTAAAGAAACTAGAGACCACACAGAAAGAATGCTTGGATTAAAAGTTGTTGAAGATGAGCATGGAAAATCAATTTATTCATCAATGGATTATTATCCAATAGCGGCTGAGTATAAAATTCCTTCAGATATTTCCACCGCGGGATTTTTTATGGTTCTTGCAAGTTTGGTTGAAGGTTCAGAATTGGTGATTAAAAATGTTTCTGTTAATGAAACCAGAACCGGAGTAATAGCTGTGCTGGAGGCTATGGGTGCTAATATAACTGCAGAAAATGTAACAGAAATAAACGGAGAAGTAAGAGGCGATTTAATTATAAAAAGTTCGGAATTAACCAATGTTGAATTTGATGATGAAATAATTCCAAATATTATTGATGAAATTCCAATTTTAGCTGTTGCCGGAGTTTTAGCAAAAGGAGATTTTGATATTTCCGGTGTTGAAGAATTAAGGACAAAAGAAAGTGATAGAATTAATTCGATGTGCAGAAATTTTGAACTGCTCGGCTTAAATGTTGATGAAAGAAAGGATGGTTTTTCTGTAAGCGGACATATTACAAATTATTCTGCTGTTCTTAACAGTTATGGAGACCACAGAATTGCAATGGCATTTGCAATACTTGCATCAATAATTCATGGTGAATTTACGATTGATAATTTTGATTGTGTCTCGGTTTCTAATCCTAATTTTCTTAAGCAGTTAGAAAGTATAAGTAAGCTTTAGCATAGAGTTTTTAAAATTAATTTTTAATGTTTCTACTGAAGGCAATAGCTACCAAATTGGAGCTATTGCCGTTTTAGTAATTACTATCGGTAGATTTTTTAGAATAAAAACCAACCCCAACGCGCCTTGATACTTTAACTTTTCATGATAATTATTATTCCACAAGCAGTAATTAAATTTATTCTATTTTGATGAGAATGAAAGTGTTAAAAATCTTAAGATCATTTTCGATGATATAAGGAGGTAATTGTCTTTGCTAATGGGCAAAAGATTGGTCCCATATTTCGGAACTTAATATATAATGTAATAAAGTTCTCTTATAAATAATGAAACGATAAAATCGAATTATTGGAAGATGATGACAAAGCGGTTTGTTCAATCAAAGAAAAAGGGATTGGTATTACCGAATAACAAATATCAAGATTTTTAAATTACAACAAGTAATATTACTTTGGAGAACTAAATGGGCAACAGTGACTGGATATGCACAATATAAAAACCATTTTATGGTTAGCACTTTTAACTATTTTTATTGTGTTCTATTCATCATTAATGTATGGACAAGATCCTATTGTCTTCGAACAAATATCTACAAAAGATGGACTTCCTAACGGTACAATCAATTCAATTTTTCGTGATAGCCATGGATTTATGTGGTTTGGCACTGATGATGGATTGTGTAAGTACGATGGATATAATTTCAAAATTTATAAAACAGATAACCTTTCAATACAAAATCCCCAAATCCATAGCATTGTAGAAGATAGTTATGGTCATATTTGGATTGGAACATCATTTGGATTATATATTTATGATCCGAATATTGATCGGATCGTTCCATATTCAGCTTTTTCTTATCTCGAATTTAAAAATAAATATGTGGTTACAACTATTAATTGTTTGCTATTCGATTCCAATAATTATTTATGGGTAGGATCTCATACTGGAATTATTCGAATAAAAATTAGAAACTCTGATATTCAAAATATTAAATCTGAAGATGTGGAGGATTTTAACATTAATTCAGATGATCCATTTAAGCTTAGCGACAATAATATTTATTCTATATATGAAGATACTCAACATCAAATATGGATTTCCTCTAATTCCAATTATCTTGATCGTTACAATTATCAAGAAAACAGAATCGTTCAACAAAAATTGAAATACCTGATATCCAAAAATCGAATAACGCAAACTTGAGAATAGCAGTTGATAAAAATGAAGACTTTTGGATATCAAGCCAAGGATATGGATTGATATACTTTGAAAGAATGAAAATGAAATTCACCCAATTTAAATCCTTTTAAAGAATAATAATAGCATTGATATCAGTTTTATCAAATCGATAATGATTGATCATCATAATCGGATTTGGATTGGTACAGATGGGAATGGTCTTGTTACTTTTGATGTAGAAAGTAATGAAATTCAGCATATTCGCAAAAATATTGAAGATAATTCAAATATAAGCAGCAATGCTATTTATTCCATGTATGAAGATTCTACTGGTATTTTTTGGATTGGGACTTACTTAATGGGATTAAATAAATTTGTTTCCAACAAATCAAATTTTGGTCAAATTAACAGTTCTCCATATTCAAAAACTGGATTAAGTCATAACATTGTAACAGGTTTCTGTGAAGATAAGAACCACCAGATTTGGATCAGCACCGATGGTGGTGGTCTAAACGTGTTTGACAGGAATACTTATCAATTTAAACATTACAGACACGATCCAGATAATACTTCAAGTATAAGTACAAATATCACAATGGCACTTTTTTGCGATCAGGAAAACAATATATGGATTGGTTCATACAATGGAGGATTGAATAAGTATGACCAAAAAACACAAAAATTCCACCATTATTGGTTTGATCATAACGATACGACTTCGATTAGCAGCAATCACCCATGGAGTTTTGCACAAGATAAATTAAATAATATATGGGTAGCAACCGTCGATGCAGGATTGAATCTATTAAAATCAGGTTCAGCATCGTTTATACGATATGCGGATACTGATAGAAATTATCACGGACCAAACCAGATAAACAACAATTCAATTACACAACTATTTATTGATAAGAAAAACAGATTGTGGATTTGTACGGAATATGGTCTAGACCGAGTTGATTTAAATCTTGTTGATTTCAGTCTTTCTAAACCAAAACTTACATTCAACCATTATATGCACAATGATACCACAAACAGTATAAACTTTGATCGGATTAGCTGCATAAATGAAGACGATTTGGATAACATCTGGATTGGTACAAAAGGCGGCGGATTGAACAAACTCGATTTAAAAACAAATAAGTTTATGAGTTACTCTGTTGAAGATGGATTGCCTCATAATATTATCAACGGAATACTTTTTGACGAGGACAATAACCCCTGGATTAGCACAAATAATGGATTGTCTTATTTCAATGTAGAAACCAGCAAATTCAAGAATTACGGTACTTCAGATGGGTTGCAATCATCAGTTTTTATGAAAACTTCCTACTTTAAAACAAGTGATGGTATGTTTTTGTTTGGAGGCATAAACGGATTTAATGCATTTTATCCAGAAAAAATCATTGCTAAAATAAAGAAACTCAAACCGATCATTACTGACTTTAAATTATTTAATCAAAGTCTTGCTATTGGGGAGGAAATCAACGATCGAATACTCTTACCCAAAGCAATTTATGAATTGGATGAAATTAATCTAACATACAAGGAAAAAATAGTATTGCTTTTGGATTTTCTGCACTTGATTATTCCAATCCGGAGAGAATCTACTATTCCTATAAATTAAAAGGGTTTGATCAGAACTGGCAAATTACTGATGCCAAAATGAGGATTGCAAAATATACTAACCTCGCTCCTGGAGAATATATTTTTCAGGTAAAAGCATCAAGTAATGAGGAAAATTGGAAGGATACCGAAACATCTATCCTTATTAAAATTCTTCCTCCCTGGTGGGGTACATTATTGTTTAAAATATTAGCAGTTATTATTTTTATTACTTTGTTAATTGTAGGTTATTCATTAAGAGTTTCTACTTTGGAAAAACAGAGTAAAAGACTGAAGACAACAGTTGAAGAAAAAACAATGCAGCTAAAAGTAAAAATGCTCAACTAGATGAACTTAACAAATCTAAAGACAAGTTTTTTTCCATTATTGCACACGATCTAAAGAATCCGTTTTCATCGGTACTTAGCTTTTCTGAGTTGTTAGCGCAAAACGCCGAAACAATGGATCGCAAGGAAATGACTTCAGAACTGCAGAGTTTACATGGTTCAGCAAAACGTGTTTATTCTCTCCTTGATAATTTACTTCATTGGTCATTAGCTCAAACCGGAAAAATCGATATACAAATAGAGAAAATTAACCTTTCAGAAATTGTTAAAGATAATATTCAATTAATTAGCAATATGGCTAACGAAAAAGGTCTTTATGTTGTATCAAATGTGCCTGAGAATATGATGGTGTATGCCGATTTGAACTTAATAAATACCATCATCAGAAACCTCTTAACAAACTCCATAAAATTTACGAAAAAAAGGTGGTGTTTCCATCTCTGCGAAATCAGATGAACAATCAATTGAATTGTTGATTAAAGATTCAGGAGTAGGAATTTCCCCGAGAAATTAAAGAACCTTTTCAGTATTGATAAAAATTCATCAACTAAGGGGACGCATGGAGAATCCGGTACTGGTCTAGGTTTATTAATTTGCAAAAGAATTTATCGAGTTAAATAATGGTGAACTTAAAGTTGAAAGTGAAGTAGAGAAAGGAAGTGTTTTTAAAATTAAGATATCAAAGGTATCTCCTAAGATATCAAAGTCATAAAGCAAACATACCAACCAATTATTTCTAAAAAGTGTTAATCCATTTCACGACTTTAGATAATTATCTGCAAAAATCTCATAACTAAAACTACTAGCCACCAATGCGGGAATATTTGTTTCGTACTATTCTAACGCATGTTTATGATGAAATATTTCTAATGAAAACAAACTTCCACCCAATGAAGCTCCAAACATTACAGTAAAACCAGATGCCATTCCAGCAATGAATATGGACCTTAATTCTTCCCCTTTTAACCTAAATATTTTACCTAGCCAAGTACCTGTGGATCCTATTTCTTGTACTACTGGTGCTTCAGGTCCAAGACTTCCGCCCGATTCAATACATAGTAGTGAGGAAAGAATCATTGATGGGTTACTTTTGGGGTCAAGTTTTCCCTTATTAAATGTTATATTATTTACAATTAAGTTAATTTCTCCGGCGTCGGCAATAAAGTAAATGATTAGCCAAGCTAAAAAGCCAGAGATAGCCATTATGGGAATAACTAGCCAGCCCTCAATAGGCTATTTCACGCTTTAAAAAAATAAAGAATAATCCAGTAAAGTCAGGCAATTAATCCACCCATTAACCCAAGAATTACCCAAATTACTCCGCAGTTCTTAACAGTTATGGAGACCACAGAATTACAATGGCATTTTCAATACTTGCCTCAATAATTCATGGATAATTTACGATTGATAATTTTGATTGTGTCTTGGTTTCTAATCCAATTTTTATTAATCAATTAGAGAGTATAAGCAATTATTAAAAATATTTTTGTGAAGAGAATAAAGGTTTAATGGCCTTGTATAAGATAAGTTGCGTGTTTAATCACCTAATTTAACAAATAAAAACCGAAACTGTCTGATGTCAAGCTGGTAGAAAATCCGTAAGGATTTGCCTCGTAAGATTTTCGTAAGTAGATGAATACCAGTAAATAATTATAAATGTTATTGGCTACAGTTTTTTATTTATTCTTCTCAAATATAAATTTCATTCCGTCATAAAAACTTGAATAGGGAATGTGTCCAGCATTTTCGTAAGTCATATAATCAAATTCCATTCGGTCGTCTAATTCATTTTTTATTCTCTTGGATAAATCCACTATTGATTGGTGTATTTCCTTTTTTGGGTCTAAAGGGTCAGCCAAAGAGTTTGCTACGAACAATTTCTTTCCTTTAAAATTATCTTTATTTTGGAAGGATTTATCTGCTAGTTTATTGAAATACGAATCCATATCTGCAAACCAACCCGCACAATTTCCAATGTAATTGTCAAACAATTCTGGTTTTGATAAAAGGCATACATCACAAACAATCCACTCAAGGACTTACCTCGAACAGTTTTCTGTCCATTTGTGTGGTAATGTTTTTCAATATGTGGTATCAATTCGGTTTCTAGAAATGAAATGAAATTTTCGGCTTCAGGATTTTAACTTCGTAAGATGGCCTGCTAAGTGGCATCATATCTCTGTCGCGATCGGTGTTTGCGATGGCTACTATAATCATTTCCAACCCCAGTTTATATGTTACTAACCTTCCTTCTATAAGAGTAAATTCAGTTCCGTCCAATAAAAACAAGACAGGATAGGTTTCGTTAGATACATCATAGTCTTTTGGAAGTGATACAATTAGTTGTCTATTCTCATTTAATATTTTTGATTGGATGCTGTCTTTAATTCCAATTTTGACATTAACATCTTGAGAATAAACAATACCTGTTTTTAAAAACCCAATAAGTACAAAAAAAATAAAATATAGTTTCTCATTTTGCTGTTTTTTTTTTAATTGTTGCCAACGGTCTCAGGTATGCAACGTACTGCATTTCAGAGCTGCGTACTTGTACACCGGAACTAAGTTTGCAAAGAACCCGAAACTTGCGGAAACCACTGTCAGCCCTATGTTTTATACCCATTTTTTGGCTGTAGTGTTTTTATTTTTAATCCCATATTTCAGGACGATTAATTTTCATTGCTCTTAAATATGAAAGGAATTGTCCAGCGTGAACAGATTCGTGATATCCAATCCGTAATAAATATTTTCCAAGGATTTTCTTGTCACCATTACCAGGGTGAATAATTTCAGTTTCGTTTAATTCCGTATCCGAAAATTGTCGAACACTATCTAAAAAGTTTTTCTATAGGGTTCAGCAAATTCAAGTTCGTCAGTCACGCTAATGAATGGTCTATTTTTCCAAGGCGTTTTATAATTTGTCATATTCCCATTATTGATTATAATATTCCATCCATAATCGGCTTCTAACACGTGCCTAACCATTTCTATGGCAGTTATTGCTTCTTCGTCTGGTTTCCAAAAATAATAGCTCTCAGGAAGTCCATTCCACAGCTTTATGCTTCTTCTTCTAATCTCTTCAAAATTTAATATTATGAGTTCGGATTGAGTCATTTTCTTTGTATCAAGAATGTCATTTATACATTACAGCCAACGTGTTGTGCTATGAATAGTTGCCGATTGCGGGTTTCTTTCATGTCCAATTACACAGACCTTAATGCGTGCTACACCCACTGAATAACCTACTAAACGGCAATTATTTATGAGCACATGCTGTATGCTGTTTTAATTTTTCAATTGATATATTATCTTCTCATTTTATTTTAAGTAAAAGAATAATAACTATTGTAAATATATTTCCAATGGCTGTCATTAGAATATCAAAATAATCAATTGGATAACCCATAAAAAATTGAACATATTCCCATAGTGTAAGGCCTAAAAAGGAAAATAAGAATGCAAAAATAATTCTTCTGTGTACAACGTTTTTATTTCTATAAAAAGCACCATAATAAACAAATGCTAAAACAAAAATCATTGCGCTGGCAAAAAAATTAGGCAACGTTCCTTGCAAAAATTCAAAAGATTCCGAAAGTTGAAGGTGTTTTGGTCTAATTATGCTTTTTATAATGATAACTCCGAGAACTGAAAATAAAAACCAGAAAAGTAATATTTTCAGTTTTGGTTTTTCAGTCATCTCTTTTTTAACTCATATCTAATATTTTGAAAATTCATATTCTTTATCGTTTTAATCTCAAAAACTATTATATTACAAATTCGCTAATTAGGGTGTTTAGATTGTGAGGATTTTAAATAGCACACAACGGTCTTGTATATGAAAAGTAGCGGATTTTTAAGTACTAACTTTTTGGATTATAACAGACCTTTAATTTATTCATTTTGTTTCGTTTAAGTATTTAAACCGCTATTTTTTATATACGTTGTTGCCAGTAGTTTTTATTCGCATTACTTTTTCTAAAGCATTGTAAATAAATACTTTTCCAATCATATCATTAACTCCATAGATTCCAACTACACCTAATGGCTCTAATTCGGAAATATCATTGTTTTCCATATTTAATGTAATTGTTTGGTTTGAAGATTTAATATCCAAATTCTTACTTTGGGAATTCTGTCTTCTGAAATCAACAGTAGAATCTTTTAATTCCAATGGAAATACATTAAGGTCAATTTTTGAAATCGGTGTTCCTGTATCAAATAAAAGATTTATATTCTCATTTGCACTTGATTTAAAGTTGCCAATTAGGTAGCCATAATCATTACTTATAGACACAAAGAAATCAGTTTCATCAACTTTTGGTTTTATAAATTCAATATTATTTTCTATAAAATCCAATTTAAAATCTTTTGATTTAAAATAGCCAAAACCAATTACTACTTGAAATTCTGTTCCGACTTGTTTGCTTACATCATCAATTTCGTTGTTTGCTGAAAAGAATGTCAAATCTTTCTCTATAATTTCGCCCACTTTTAATCGAGGAACAATTCCTTTTTCTAGTGCATATTCATTCCCATTTATATCAGTCATTATTATGTCTGACTTTTTCTGTTTTAAGTCCTAAATCATTTATAAGTGAAGTAGATAATTGTATTTGAGCAAAATCACCAAAATCAATCAAGGCTGTGTATTCTTTATTATTAATCTCAACCTTGGTAAAAAGCAGGTTATATGACGAAATTTCAAATTTTATATGCCCATTAGTTGTAGTCTTTATTTGAGAGAAACAACTACTTGAGTAAAAGGTAAGAACAAGAAAAATTAAATATTGTTTCATTTTTTTTCAAAATTTGAGTTTACTTCAAAATTAGAATTTTGTCTTGTAACGTCTAGTTAATAATTTTTTAATTAGTGTTAACTAGTGTTATTTTTAAATTACTGGCAACGTTTGATGGTAGGGTGTCGTGCGGGATTTCGAGGCGATTTCCTATCAATTTACACCGGCTTTTTTACGAGCTACAAACCTTCGCAAACCTCTGAAACCCGCATGCACTCTACCATGTGTTAGCCACCGTTATTATTCAATAATCGTAATAATTCCTTACTAAATTCATCTTTATCTGCTAGTTTTCCAAAAAAAGTAACATCAAAACTTTCCACTTCTTTAATAGAGTTTTTTAGAGTATCAAGCCCCTTATCTGTCAAATTAATTACTTTCGCCCTTGTGTCAGTTTTATGTTCTTTTCTTTTTAATAGTTTTTTTTCTATTAGTTTTCTTATAACATTTGAAGTCATCATTTTATCAATGTCTATAAATTCAGCAATTTCTACTTGTGTTATATTCTCATTTTGATTTGTTAACCAATAAGAACTTGCCAAAATCACAAATTGAGTATGTGTTAAATCAAATTTTTTTAAAGTCTTCTTGATTTCTCTTTGCCAAAGGTTTGTTGTTTTCCATAAGAGAAATCCATTACTCTCACTTGGTGTTCCAAATTTAAATAAGTTTGTCATATCAAATCATTTTTGCCATTTTGGAAAGATTATCCATTGCCTTTGGTAATTCATTTACTAATTTTTCGCCAATTACTTTTGAAAATAAGAATGTCAATAGACCTCTTATCTTAACTCCGTGTGTAATATATATTTCACCATCTTTTTCTTCCATTTCGTGAATAAAATCCATCTTGGTTAATGGTAAAAATGAGCGACTTGTGAATTCACATAATTTATCTACCGAAATTAATTCAAATTTTGATTTTGGTCCTTTTGTTGGTTTTAGTATTCCAAAAATCCCGACTTCAAATTTCCCATCAAGTTCTGAAAACTCTACTTCCTTATCCCACTTATTCCAATTATCAACATCAGTCCATAGTTTCCATATTTGTTCTTTTGTTGCGTCTGTTTTAATGGTTACTTTTTTTGTCCACATATTATTATCCTTTTAAAATTATTCTGCAAAGATAATAAAATATAATATACGCATATATAATAAACAAGTATATTTTGATATAATTCGGTTTATGGTGGCTAACGTCTCAATATATACAATTGTATATAGCAGGACTATATGTTATATTTATATGTATATATTACGAAATATAAAATATTATATATGAAGAAACAAGAAATAATAGAAAAATTCCATGAAAAGCTTAGAATAGAGAAATTATTCTAAGCAAACCATTAGAAATTATTTATCCGCTCTAAAATTATTTTTAGAATATATTAACAAATTTCATTTAACGGATGTAACTGACAAAGAAATTCAAAATTATATGTATTACTGCGCAACTGAGAAGAAATATTCTTACTCATCAATGAAGCAGGTAATAGCAACAATAAGTTATTTATATAAAAAGATTTTTAGTAAACCAATACCGGAAGCATTAAATATAGAGCTTAGAAAACCACATCCTTTACCGATCGTCTTATCAGCAAAAGAGATATCAAATATTTTATTTGTGACCAAAAACCTTAAACATAGAGCTATTTTGTTGCTAATATATTCCGGAGGTTTACGGCTGGCTGAATTGATTAATTTAAGAGTTGAAGATGTTGATTCAGTAGCAATGAAAATACACGTAAGGCAGGGAAAGGGAAAAAAAGATAGATATATAATGCTTTCCGAAAATGTACTGAAATTATTAAGAGAATATTACAAAGTATATAGACCAAAGGAGTTTATTATTGAAGGGTTAAAAGGTGGAAAATACAGTTCCCAAAGTGTTCAAAGTCTTTTTAAAGCAGCAATAAAAAAAAGTGGAATAAAAAAAAGCAACTGTTCATTCATTACGTCATAGTTTTGCGACACATCTTTTAGATGAAGGAACTGATATTCGCTATATCCAAGAATTGCTGGGGCACAAACGACTTGAAACAACTCAAATATATACTCATGTTTCTTCTTACTCAATTAATAAAATTAAAAGTCCCGCAGATTTATTAGATATTACAATTTAACCTTTTCAAACATTTCCCTTTTAATAGTATATTTACTTTCTATAAAATAATAACTGGAGTTTATTTAATGAGTGTTGATGATAAAAAGTAATTTACTCAATGATTGGTGTGAGTAAATATTATGATAAAAACCTATTCCTTAAAAACATATATCTCTCATATTTTTATGGAGCAAAAATAGGCGTACTGGGACTTAACGGTTCTGGTAAAAGCTCACTGCTGAAAATACTTGCCGGAGTTGATAAAGAATTTAACGGAGAAACCACTGTATCACCAGGCTTTACAATTGGCTTGCTTGAGCAAGAACCTCAATTAGATGAAACAAAAACTGTAAAAGAAATTGTTGAAGAAGGTGTTAAACCGGTTGTGGATGCGCTAAAAGAATACGATGAAATTAATGCAAAATTTGCCGAAGAAATGACAGACGATGAAATGACTGATTTACTTGAACGACAAGGTAAGGTTCAAGATAAATTAGATTCTATGAATGCTTGGGATTTAGATGCTCGCTTAGATATGGCAATGAATGCACTTGGCTGTCCTCCGGGAGAAACAAGTGTAAGTGTTCTTTCCGGTGGTGAAAAAAGAAGAGTTGCATTGTGCAGACTATTATTAAAGAAGCCGGATATTTTATTATTGGATGAACCAACAAACCATCTTGATGCGGAAACAGTTTTGTGGCTTGAATCAGAACTTAATAGATATCCGGGAACTGTAATAGCAGTAACTCATGATAGGTACTTTTTAGATAATGTTGCCGGTTGGATTTTAGAACTAGACAGAGGTGAAGGAATTCCCTGGAAAGGAAACTATTCATCATGGCTTGAGCAAAAACAAAACAGACTTCAACTGGAAGAAAAAAAGCAAACTGAGAAACAAAAAACTTTACAGCGAGAATTGGATTGGATCAGAATGTCTCCAAGCGGAAGACATGCAAAATCAAAAGCCAGAATAACTTCTTATGAGAATATGTTGAAAGAAGAAAAAGAACAAGTTCAGAAAGATTTAGAAATTTATATTCCCGCCGGACCTCGTTTAGGAAATGTAGTTATAGAAGCTGAAAATGTTGCAAAGGCTTTTGGTGATAAATTATTATTTGAGAACTTAAATTTCAAACTCCCTCCCGGAGGAATTGTCGGTGTAATTGGTCCAAATGGAGCTGGTAAAACTACTTTATTTAGAATGATTATTGAACAAGAACAAGCTGATGCCGGCTTATTTAAAGTTGGGGATACTGTAAAACTTGCTTATGTTGATCAAAGTAGAAATATTTTAAACGATAATAAAACTGTTTGGGAGACAATTTCAGAAGGGTTGGATGTAGTAAAATTGGGCAATAAAGAAATGAATTCCAGAGCTTATGTTGGTCAATTTAATTTTACAGGCGGAGATCAACAGAAAAAAGTGGGAATACTTTCCGGCGGTGAGCGAAACAGAGTTCATTTAGCGAGAGTATTAAAAGAAGGTGCCAACGTAATTTTACTTGATGAACCAACTAATGATTTAGATATAAATACACTTCGTGCGCTTGAGGAAGGATTGTTAAATTTTGTTGGTTGCTTAGTAGTTATAAGTCATGATAGATGGTTTTTAGATAGAATCTGCACACACATTTTAGCTTTTGAAGGTGACAGTAAAGTTGTTTGGTTTGAGGGTAACTTTTCTGATTACGAAGAAAATAAAAGAGAAAGATTAGGCTCGGCGGCAGATGTTCCACAAAGAATAAAGTATAAAAAATTAGTTAGATAAATTTTTGTAACGTCGACTTTTAGTCGGCGTTTTTTTTTTCTGGTAGAATAAAATTTCAAGCTAAGCAAGACTTATAATTTTATTAATTTCTTCACTAACTTCATCAGCTTTAGAGTGAGTCATAAAATGACTTCCGTCTTTAATAACAATTGGATTTTTAATTTTACTGATTGGAAATGTTTTATCATTACTTCCGTGAATATGAAATAAATTATTAACTTCTGAATTATTGCCTTTCAATTTACAATTTTACCAAATGACCATCTAAAATAATTATCTGTGCAATTGTTTATCATTTGAACAAAAAGCGTTCTCCTTTTTCTGAATTATACCCAAAAAGTCTTGCCCAGAATGGAAAACTCTTTAAAATTAATTTTTATTAAAGAATTTATAAATTGGGAAGAACTTAAAAATTTTCAAAGAAAGTGGTTTTTCATTTTCTGATTTGATGCTGGAGATAAGTAAGATTTTTTCCACGGGAATTAATTTAGAAATTTCTTGAACAATAATTCCGCCAAATGAATGTCCGACCAAAATCAATTTTTCATTTTCAATATTAATTTGTCCAGACATTCTTTTTACATACTGGGCAAGGGATTCTTCGGTTTCCGGTTCAAGCCAATTTAAATAATTGATTTCACCGGTTGTAATTTTAAGATTTTCAAAAAGTCTTTGATCAAAACCTAATCCGGCAAGAAAATAAATTTTGAGTTTATCGGAATTCATTCCTACAGTTCTAATATTTGATGCTTAAATTCATGAATATCCAATTCATTATAGAGCCAATCGAAAAAATCAAATCCGTATTTGTTTACAAAATTAATAATACACAATTCTCTTTCCTTGCAAATTATCATTAGGGTAAACACTATTTCTTGCTTTAGTAATTTGTCTTACTGTTGCATCAAATTTTACTTCTTGCGCTTTTAGCGATTTGGTTTTTAATATTTCCAGTTGATGAATAATTTTCTCTGCAGAATTTTTAGTAGAGTTGCTCAAAGTTTTATCAAATGCTTCCAATGAATTAGCAAGCTGAGCAAAGGTTTTATCAAGTTGACTTGTAGCTGTGTTGAAAATAGATTCAACGCTATTTTCAGAAACACTATTTAAAACTTCATCTTTAAGTTCTTGCAAAGGTTTGAAAAATTGTGATGTGCTCAAATTATATTTCATCAAAATTTTAGCAATGTTGCTTTCTAAAATTGTTGCAGAAGCTCTTGGGAAAACAAAAGGATGCTGCAAATCAAAATGCTTGTATAGTGGAATTGCCTGAGCATAATAACTAACTTCACCAGGCCCGGCAATATAAAAACCCGTTGGGAAAAGATAATCTTCACAAATTGGTCTTAGTAAAACATTGGCGCTAAAACATTCCGGTTTTTCCTCCAGCATTTTCAGCATATCTTCTTTTGTAATTCTTTTTCGTTTTCCTTTTAACCTATATTCATCATCAACTGGTTCTATTAAATGTCTTCCTGTTTCATCAGATAAAAATATATTAATTGGTTTTACTTTTACTTGTGAATGGTAATTTTCATCTAAATCGGCACTGGCAAGTAAAAACATCTTTTGTGTGTGTTTTGAAATCTAGTAGTTCTTTTTTGAAAATAGGGATTAGTAATTTTTTACATCCTTATCTTGCGGATTAAAAATTATTAAACCGGTGTCGTCAAAAATTTGAAATATTAATTTGAAAAATGATTCAGCTAAAGTCAATTTTGGATTTAAAACGTGATTAGTAAGTTTTAAGAAATCTTTACTAAAATCTGTTTGCCTAATTGTACTTTCTATTTTTAAATAAAAATCATTTATTGATTCTTCAAACTTAAGATTGCCAACACTTCCTCTGTTTTCATCAGGTTCTTTTCCATCCGAATAAATTATTTTTTCAATTTCATTTTCATTATTGACAATATTTACATTTGCAATTTCTTCAAAATCGTGATCATCGCCAGCCATCCAAAAAACCGGTACGAAATTAAATTCTTTAAAATTATTAATTAAATGCTCTGTTAATTTGATGGTTGTAAAAATTTTATAAATAGTATAAAGCGGTCCACCCATTAAGCCAAGCTGCTGTCCGGTAAAAACAGCGATTGTGTTTTCCTTCTTTAATAGTTCAATATTACTTTTAGTTTTATCAGAGTAATTAAAATCTTTGTATTGATTTTTAATTATCTTAGCAATTTCAGAACCATTTTGGTTTTGTATTTTTTCAAACACTTCTTTATATGAATCTTCATCTCTAAAATTAATGTTGTAGTAATTTTTAACTTTTTCAAAATCATTTACGTAATCCAGAAAAAGCTGAGCACTCCCTGGAATTTTAGTAAAATCTATTAACATAACATTCTCCATTTCCTAATATTTTACTTGTAAAAATAAGAATCTTACTGTTAGTTTAACAGTTATTTAGTTCTGCCGATTATTTACAACTAACGGTGATAAAACGCGTTTCTTTTATTTTGAACTCAATTTGACTAATTTGCAATTAAAATTTACTGAAAGAATACTTTGGAAATAAATTTATTAGACTATTTTACATTTAAGCGATTTACAAATGCAGTTAAAATAGTTACATCATATCAAATCTCGCGAATAGTAAATAAACCAGTTGTTTGGGGTATGCCAATGTCTTTTTCCATTGAGCCAACGAATCGCTGTAATTTAGAATGTCCAGAATGTCCATCCGGACTTGGCGCATTGACGAGAGAGCTTGGTTTGTTAAGTTTTGAGAATTTCAAAAATTGGATTGACCAAATTAAAACTACCGGATTTTATGTGCAGCTTTATTTTCAAGGTGAGCCTTTTATAAATAAGGATTTACCGAAGATGCTAAACTATGCACGTGAACAAAATGTTTATACATCAATAAGTACAAATGGATTACTGCTTAACGAAAAAAATATTGATACACTTTTAGAAAATCCTCCTGATAAATTAATCTTTTTCTATAGATGGGCTTGATGAGGAATCATATCAAAATTATAGAGTTGGCGGCACTTTTGGAAATGTTGATAAGGCTTTCCGGCTTTTTATGGATAAGAAAAAAAAATTAAATGTTAAAAAGCCATTTGTAGAATTTCAATTTATTGTGATGAAACAAAATCAGCATCAAATTGAAGATGTAAAAAAAATATGGAAAGGAACTTGGAGTTGATAAAATTGCGTTAAAAACAATGCAAGTTACATCATATGAAAGTGCTTTACATTTTCTTCCAACAATTCCAAAATTTAACAGATATAAAATTGAAAACAATACTTTTAGAATTAAGAAAAAATTAGGCAATAGATGTTTTGCATTGTGGAGAACCTCTGTAATTACTTGGGATGGAATTGTTGTTCCATGCTGCTATGATAAAGATGCGAAACACAAACTAGGAAATATAAAATCAAAAACATTTAAAGAAATTTGGCTGAGCGAACATTATTATAATTTTAGGAAAGCAATTCTTAAAAATAGAAAAGCGGTTCCAATATGTACGAATTGTACGGAAGGCTTAAAGTTGAGTTTGTTTGATGAATAAAAATAGATTAAAACTTCTGGCAAAAATATTTATTGCAGTTGTTTTGCTTTATTATCTTGTTGATTATGTTAATTATGAAGAAATAATTATTGCTCTAAAAAATTCTGATAAACAATTAATTATTTTAGTTTTCCTTTTAAGTTTTCTAAATATTTATTTACAGTTTATAAAATGGAAAGTTGTCTGTAATTCTCTAATTGGAGTTTTTGATGACAACAAAATTTGGCTATCTCTATTTTATGGATTCAGTGGGGGAATTGCGACTCCAATAAGAATTGGCGAATATGTTGGACGAAAATTACCTTTTGAAAATACAACTTTAATGAAGGTTTCAATTGCAACAATGATAGAAAAATTTGCCTCACTATTTTTGGTTCTGATTATTGGAGGAATTGGAGGTGCAATATTTTTATCGAAATATTACACAATTGCTCTTGCCGTACCAATATTATTGGGCTTAATAGGTTTTGTGATTATTATAATTGCTTTATCAAAAGGTGTTAAGTTTTTAAGAATATTTTTGAACCAGCTTAGAAATAAATTTCCATTTTTTCAGAATTTATTTATAGAATTAAAATATGCGAAGGAATTAGGGAAAGAGAGTTTGAGGAAATTATTAACTTTCTCTTTACTTTTTTATTTTGTTTACATCTTACAATATGCTTTACTGGTTTTAGCTTTTAACAATGGCGGCGATTTTTTTTCTGCAATTTGGGCCGGAACAATTGTGATGTTTGCAAAAAGTTTTCTATCGTTCATTTCTTTTGCTGATTTAGGAATTAGAGAAAGCGCATCAGTTTTTGTGCTTAGTAAAATTGGTTTATCAAAAGCTGTGGGATTTAATTCAGCAATATTTTTGTTTTTATTTAATCTCTTAATTCCTTCTATTATCGGTTTATTTTTATTAATCAAAAAAGACAAATGATTTTTCTTCTTATAATATTTGCACTTCTTAGTTTTAACTACCTCATTTTTTTGCTCAACATTGTTAGAGGAATTAGAATTGTTAAAAATGATAATTCAGAAAATGACAATAAAGATTTCGTAAGTGTAATCATTCCATTTAGAAACGAAGAAGAAAATTTATTAAAAAATTTAGCAAGTATAGAATCACAATCGGTTCCAAAAACTCAATATGAAATAATTTATGCTAATGATAATTCTGATGACAACTCCGTTAACGTTTTGGAGAATGCAAAAAGCTGGAGTAATGTTAAAATTATTAATTCAGACTTGAACTTGGAAGAACGCGGACACAAAAAAATTGCTCTCACAAAAGCTATTGAAGAAGCTAAAGGCGAAATAATAATTACGACTGATGCTGATTGTATTCACGGAAGAGATTGGCTTAAAACAATGATAAATAAATTTGATGATGAAACTGCATTTGTTTCTGGTCCGGTTGAGTTTATTGAAGATGAAACCACTTTTTCAAAATTACAGAGATTGGAATTCTCAAGTTTAATTTTAGTTGGTGCCGGATTAATTGGTAAAGACGAACCAATAATTTGTAATGCTGCAAATTTAGGCTTTAGAAAATCAGTCTTTAATTTGGTAAATGGTTATGAGGGAAATCTAAATTTATCATCCGGTGATGATGAATTTTTAATGCAGAAAATTACCAATGAAAAAAAGTATAAAATCAAATTTTGTTTTGATGATAAAGCAAAAAGTTTTACTCAACCAAATTCAACAATTAGTCAATTTTTTAATCAAAGAAAACGTTGGGCAAGCAAAAGTTTATATTATGTTAAAAAATCAACAACTCTTAAGCTTGTAATGATATTCTTATTTTATTTGGGAATTATAGCACAACTAATATTGGGATTATTTTACAATCAATTATTCTTGCTCAGTTTTTTCTTTAGTATGATTCTAAAAGTGATTACAGAATATCAAATTGTTCAAATTGATTCGAAAGAACTTTTTACTCCAGCAAATATTAAAATATTTTTCTTGGCTGAATTACTTCATATTCCATATATAATTATTTCGGGATTTTCGGGTTTGTTCGGGAATTATGAATGGAAAGGGAGGAAGATAAAAAGATAATGAAATGGAAATATAATCCGCCAAGTTTAATAAAATCAGTATTCAGCGACTTTCAATGGAATTCAAAAGTGCCAAATATTTTAATAACTTTTGATGATGGACCTAATCCAAATACAACAGAATTTATATTAAAAGAACTTGATAATAATAAAATTAAATCAATCTTTTTTTGTGTTGGAGAAAACATTCAGAAATATCCGAATTTGGCAAAAGAGATAATCTCTGAAGGGCACGAGATTGGAAACCATACGTTTAAACATCAAAAAATTACTAAACAATCAGTTGAAGAATTTAGTAAGTCAATTCAATTAACTCAAGAAATTGTAAAAGAGAATCTAAATTATGAAGTAAAATATTTCCGACCGCCGCACGGAAGATTTGATTTGCGGACTAAAAAAATATTGAACCAGTTTCAACTTCAAAGTGTTATGTGGTCTTTACTAACTTATGATTACAAAAATGATCTAAATATTGTTAAATTTGCACTTGCAGAATATTTAAGAAATGACTCAATAATTGTTCTGCACGATAGCAATAAATCAAAAGAAATTGTAGTTGATTCAATAAAATTAATTCTAGAAAAATCATCAAAAAAAGATTATCAAATTGGAACTCCATCTGAATGTTTGAAACACTATTCATAATTATCATCTCTGCTTATTTCATTCAAGCTTTTCTTTTATCAGTGGGAGCTAAGAAAAAATTCAGCAAAATTAATGAAGACGAATTACCGAAAGCAACAGTAATCGTTGCTGCAAGAAATGAAGAAAATAACATTAAAAATTGCCTTATTTCATTAAGTGAACTTAACTATCCAGCAGATAAATTAGAAATAATTATTGTTAATGATCACTCGGAAGATAATACTGAAAAAATCATTAAAGAATTTATTTCTGATAAACCAAATTTTAAAACAATAAAACCGATCAAAGAGTTTAAAAATGTTGTTGGAAAAGCACGCGCTATTGCAAATGGAATTGAGATTGCAAATGGAGAAATTATATTAACGACCGATGCTGATTGTATTGTAAATCCAGATTGGGCTAAAACGATGGCGAGTTATTATACTAAAGATGTTGGAATGGTTTGCGGCTACACAAATCAAAAGTATAAAAATATTTTTGAAGCTGTTCAAGATATTGATTTTATTTACTTGTTAACGGTAGCAGCCGGCGCAATAAATATTTGGAAACCATTAAGCGCCATTGGAAATAATATGACTTACCTAAAATCGGCATATAAAGAAGTTGGAGGATATGAAAACATTGAGTTTTCTGTAACTGAAGACTTTCAATTATTAATGGCAATCCATAATAATAAAAAAGTATAAAATTATTTATCCATTAGATGCTGGAGGCTTGGTAACATCAGCACCTTGTCCAGATGTTAAAACTTTATATCACCAAAAAAAAAACGCTGGGCCGTTGGCGGAATGAAGAGCAGACTTGATGGTTTATTTGTTATTGGAACTGCTTATCTCGCAATGCTTTTTTGTTTACTAGTTCCATTTTTTTACTCATCAACAGCATTGGTTTTATTGAGCTTTAAGTTTTTTACAGATTATTTTATGCTTCTGCACATTTACAAAAACCTTAACCTTAAATTGAAAATAATAAACTTTATCGCATTCGAATTTTATATTACATTTTATTTTGTTATAGTTGGAATCAGTTTATTATTTAACAAAAAAGTTTTGTGGAAGGGTAGGGAATTTTAATGCTTTTATTGTGCAATTATTATGTTACTTATAGATGTAATGCGTTTTGCGAGTTTTGTCATTTTGCCGAACATGGAAAGTTTAAAGATTCTCCACAAGCAACACTTGAAGATTTTACTTCTAATGTAAGTCAACTTGCAAAACTTGGAGTTAAGTTTATAGATCTTACCGGCGGTGAACCATTACTAAATAAGAATATTGCAGAAATGGCTTCATTGGCAAGAAAGCATAAAATGCAGACTAGCATCACCACTAATGCATTGCTGTATAAAAAATTTGCAGAACAATTAGCGGGTAAAGTTAATCTTTTACACTTCTCTTTAGATTCACCCGATGAAGAAGAGCACAATAAAATTAGAAAAGTTGATTGCTTTAATGCAGTTCTGGAAAGTGTGGAAATTGCAAAAAGTTTAGGAGAATACCCCGACATACTTTTTACAGTTACGAATGACACTTATAAAAAACTTCCGAGGATGCATAAGTTAGCTTCTGAACGAGGCTTAGTATTATTGGTTAATCCGGTTTTTTCTTATTTCGGAAATCCCGGTTTATCAAATGAAGCAATGGATTTTATTGAAGAATATGTCAGCGGAAAATCAGATGTTTATATAAACCCTTCTTTTCTTAAATTAAGAAGAAATGGTGGAAATTCAATTGAAGATCCTTTGTGCAAAGCAGTTTCTCGTGTCATAGTAATTTCACCCATGAATGAAATTATTCTTCCTTGCTATCATTTTGAAAATGATAAAATCAAAATTGATAGACCAATTAAAGAAATTCAGCAGACAGAAAAATATAAGCACTTTCTTAAAATGGAAGGTAGATTTGATTTTTGTGAAGGCTGCACAGTTAATTGTTACTTTGAACCATCTTTCGCTTTTCCAACTAATTTATATGGCCTAGCAAGCGTTACATCAAAATTTAAGTATGGTTATAATAAACTTGTTAAACAAAAGATTATGAAAAAAATAGGGAAAATTTAGTTACATCAATATGCATAAGAATTTCAATATCCCCAGTATTTTTATTTTTCTCAGCATTTTATTCAATTCTAATTTTGCGCAAGATAAAATAGAATTGTTTCCTTCAAACTTATTAGTTCAGCCATTTACTGCAAATACGCTTAAGCCTAAATTAGGTTTTGAATTCAAAACTAATATTAATGAGCTGAGTTTAAATGTTGGTAACTCAATGGATATTTTACATTACAAATTAGATGAAAATTCAAAACTCTCTTTCGGTGCGGACTTATTTACTTATACCTTGTTGAGAAGCCAAGATGATTTTCACTTTCCGGTTGATGCAATAGATTATCTATTTGGGTTTAATTTTGCCTTCAAAAAAGATATTTGTGAAAACGAGTTTGGTGCAAGATTAAGATTTAGTCATATAAGTGCTCATTTTGTTGACGGACATTATGATAAAAACCTAAATGAATGGCGGGATGGAAGAGAACCAAAAGTTTACAGCAGGGAATTTTTAGAGCTTATTCCATTTTTTAAAATTAATGATTTAAGAATTTATACGGGATTTACTTATATATTTCATATCGATCCTACTAATATTGGCCAAGATCAATATCAAATTGGATTTGATTATTTTGCAAATAATTTAATAAATAAGTCTTTAACACCTTATCTGGCTTATGATTTCAGACTAATAAATATTTTTGGTTATACAGGAAACAATAGTCTGGAAGCCGGTTTAAAATACGGTTTTGCAAACGGAAGGGGAATAAGTTTTTATTTTAGATATTTCTCCGGCTATAATATACACGGAGAATATTTTGATGTAAAAGAAGATTTTACATCATTCGGGTTTAATTTAGATTTATAATTTTATCTTATCATTCCTGAATATTTTTATCGGGAGTCTAATGAATTGTTTTTAAGATTTGGGTAAACTGAGATGGTATTTTTTTTTCATTTTTATCAAAATAAAAGATTTTAGGAATCACGACTTTTGCTTAAAACAAAATTTTTTCAAAAACCAATTTTTCATTTAATACTTTTTCTTGTAACATTTGTTACCACTGTAATTGCGGGGACCGAATGGATTACAGGAACAATGGGTCCTTATGATTTTGAAACACTAGCAATTGGTTTGCCTTATTCTTTATCTGCATTATTTATTTTGGCTACTCATGAGTTTGGACATTATTTCGCAGCCAAATTAAATAAGGTAAAAGCCACACTTCCTTATTTTATTCCTCTTCCGCCATTCCCAGGATTTTTTAATTTTGGAACAATGGGAGCAGTTATAAAAACAAAATCAGAAATTCCAACAAACAAAGCAATGTTTGATATAGGTGTTTCAGGCCCGATTGCCGGATTCATTGCATCAATTATTGTTTTGGTTTATGGTTTTACACATTTGCCTTCAGTGGATTATCTTCTATCAATTCATCCCGGTTATTTTAGCACAGAATATGGAAAAGAAACAATCTCGCTGCAGTTTGGGAATAATTTACTTTTTCTGTTTCTTCAAAATGTGTTTACCAGCAGTAAAGATTTTGTGCCACCAATGACTGAAGTTTATCACTATCCTTATTTAATGACCGGTTGGTTTGGTCTTTTAATCACTGCAATGAATATGATTCCAGTTGGACAATTAGACGGCGGACATATTATTTATAGTATGTTTGGCTCAAAAGTTCAAGAAGCTGTCGCAAGCATTTCAATGATTATTTTGGTGGTTCTTGGAATTTCCGGAATTGCAGATGGAGTTTTAGAATTGGGATTTGGTTTTGGCTGGAGTGGTTGGTTATTTTGGTCGTTGATTTTATACTTTATAATAAAAGTAAAACATCCGCCGGTTAGATATTTTGATGATTTGGATTTAACCCGCAAACTTTTTGGTTATTTCAGTTTATTAATTTTACTCGTCAGCTTTTCACCATCACCATTTATTATTAGTTTTTAGAATTAGTAAATAGAATAAATTAACAAAATTAGTGGAAAAGGGCACTGAAAAATGTACTTGACACTCTGAAATGACTTCTCTAAATTTTAACATTCAAAAAATGAAAGGTGAACATAGAAAAATTTGCTACTTTTAATTAACTAATTTTCTTCGATAATATTTTAAAATGGTAAATTTTTAGTGTTTTCCTTACTCTCTATGCACTTCAGGGAATCACATCTTTAAACACATAATATGCAATTTAGATTTCTAAAAATATTTTTATCCTTTGCAGTGTTATTTTTATTTAGCTGCGAAAATATTCCGACTGATGTAATTGATGTGAAAAATGTTGATTATATTGTTGAAAATATTTCAGCGCCAAATGATTTTATTTATTCAGCAACAAACACAATTCTGCAAGCTTCGGTTTCAATAAATAAAGCTGAAACGGTAAAACAGGTTTGGTTCAATATAAATAATGAAGATGGAACCGAAACTATTTCTGAAAATAATATCCTCGAAGCCACATCTGCCTCAGAGGCAGTTGTATTTTCGGGTGAAACTATACTTAGTAATACATTGCTTTCCGGCAAATATGAAATTAGTTTTTATGTTCAAGACAATATAAACCCCAGCGATGCCAATGTAAAAAAAATTGGAACTAAAATTTTAAATTTCCAAAGTGAAGCAATAAATCTGCCGCCAGAAATATCAAATTTAGTTATGCCAACTGAAGTTAATCGCGGAAATGATTTTATATTTTCGATCAATGTTGTGGATCCAAATGGATTGACTGACTTGCAAGCCGTTTATTTTGAATTGAGAAGACCGGATAGTTCTATAGTTTATGCAGATCAAAATAATACTCAAACAAAGTTTCCACTTTTTGATAATGGAGATTTCATTAAAGCTGGTGACTTAGTCAGAGGAGATGGTATTTATTCACTAAAAAATAGTTTTGTTGAAACTTCTCAAACCGGCAACTGGTATTTTGAATTTGCTGCAATTGATAAAGCTGGATTAAAAAGTAACACAATTAATTTTTCACTAAAAGTAAACTGATGCTAAAAATTTTCTTATCAATATTGTTAGGTTTAGTTTCTACTAATTTATTTGGTCAAGCAATACCAAATTCAATTTATTTAGAAAGAAATAAACTGAATAAAATTGCTGAAGATGCAACTCCAAGTGGTAATGCTGTTGAATATATTGAGTTTATGGGAACAGATGTTTGGATTGCAACCAGCATTGGATTAAGCAAATCGACAGATGCCGGTGAAACTTGGACAAACTATAAATTTGGCGATGAAGGAATTTCTGCTCTTGGAATAAATAGGGATACTGTTTGGGTTGCAACTTGGCATCCGCTCGAAAACTCAGATGATGTTGTTCCAGTTGGAACGGGTTTGCATTATTCTGCTGATAAAGGAGAAACATGGATTGATATTCCACAACCAGTTGATGCAAAAAATGATTCATCCATTGTTTATGGAATAAATACTTTACGTGCTCTGCCGCTCCCGGTTCCGGAAGGAAATTTTACGCGTGACATTGAATTTATGGGCAATACTGTTTGGATTGCTTCATTTTATGGCGGATTAAGAAAAAGCAGCGATGTTGGAAAAACTTGGCAAAAAGTTGTTTTGCCACCGGACTATCTTGATTCTATTGCACCAACCGATACTTTGAATTTTACGGTATCTCCTTCAGAAGGTACATTGAAATTTGAAAGCAATTTAAACCATAGATTTTTCTCACTAAAATCAATTAATGATTCAACAATTTTTGTCGGAACTGCAAATGGAATTAACAAAAGTACTGATGGCGGAATCAGCTGGATAAAATTTAATCACCAAAATCAAACTAATCCAATAAGTGGAAATTTCGTATTAAAATTGGATTATGATGTTTCCAGAAATACAATTTGGGCAGCCACATGGAAAGCCGAAGGGGAAACAGAATTTTACGGTTTAAGTTCAACATCTGATTTAGGAAATAATTGGAAAACATTTTTAGCTAGTGAAAATGTTCACGATGTTGCTTTCACTAAAAACGCAAATGGTAATGAAGATAATATTTTAGTTGCGACTGATAAAGGAACTTTTAGATCAGCTGATTTAGGAAAGACTTTTACTTTAGCTCCACAAATGCAAGATGAGAATACAAATGTCATTTTAAATTCAAATAAATTCAGAGCTGTAAATGCCATACTTGATAATTCTAATATTAACAATATTTGGTTTGGCTCAGAAGGCGGAACAGCATTATTAAAAGAAACTAATGGTATTTGGAAAGGAAATTGGAGAGTATTTCTTTCATCCCCGGCATTGGAATCCGGCTCTGAGGCAATTGCGTTCCCAAACCCTTTTAAACCCGGCGATGAACAAATTAATATTAAATACAGTTTTAATGGCGATAGTAAATCAATTACAATTAGAATTTTTGATTTTGGAATGAACTTGGTTAAAACAATTATTCAAAATGCTAATAGAGTTGGTGGCAGAGAAAACACTGAAAATTGGAACGGCAGAGATGAAAATAATAACATAGTTCCAAACGGAGTTTATTTTTTAGAATTGATTATGGCAACGACGATCAATCATATGGTAAAATTATGGTGCTCAAATAATGAGATTGATCAATAAAATAGGGAATAAAGGAAGAGTCTTTAATAAAATTTTATTTATTTTACTTTTTTATTTCTACGCTGCTATTTGCCCAAGCAGAATTTTCCGATTACAACAGTATGGCTGGTGCTTTCAGCAGAATGGGTTTTGGTGCACGTGGAATTTCAATGGGTAATTCTATTTCCTCAGTTACCGAGGGCAATTTAGTTTCTTATTATAATCCGGCATTATCTGCATTTCAAGAAGGAAATTATTTCCAAACTTCATATTCATTTTTGTCACTCGATCGCTCACTTAACTTTTAAATTTTACAAGAAAATTTGAGTTGGGAAAAAATAAAAGTGCGGATGGAAAACCTCGCTCAACAGCTGGAATAAGCGTTGGAATAATAAACGCCGGCGTAAGCAATATTGACGCAAGAGACAATCAAGGTGAAAAATTTAAAACTTTATCAACCTCAGAAAATCAGTTTTTCTTAAGCCTTTCTAATCGTTTTTCGGAAAAATTTGCTTTGGGTATTGGTCTAAAATTTTATTATTACAGTTTGTATGAAAATATTTCTGCGGGTGGACTTGGTTTTGATATTGGAGCTTTATATAAGTATAATAATAATCTAAATTTTGCGCTTGTTCTAACTGATATTAACAGCAAGTACAAATGGGATACAAGTGATTTATACGGAGTTGAAGGAAATTCAACAACAAATCGATTTCCATTTTTAATGAAAATTTCTGCCGCTTATAAATTTAATGAACCAAATTTATTAACAACTCTAGAATTAGAACATAGCAATTCTGGAACTGATTTTATTAAACTTGGAGCAGAATATAATATTTATGAGCAATTCTTTTTAAGAGGCGGAATTGATAGAATTAGCTTTAGCAATTTTGATATTCCAATGAGACCGGCATTAGGATTTTCTTATTCAAAAATGTTTGGTAACTTACTTGTTGGAATTAATTATGCTTTTGGTGTAGAACCTTATTCATCGCATGACCAACATATAATTGGAGTGGAGTTGTTGTTTTAATCATGATAAAAAAAAATATAATATTACTACTTGTTAGCTATTCCTTATTTGCACAAACCGCAGGCAACACTGGTCTGTCATTTCTAAAGAATGGGGCAAGCGCAAAGACAATTGCCGTTTCAGATATTGGATTTCTTAACGGCGATATTTCATCGGTGTTTTACAATCCGGCGACGGTTAATTTTCAAGAATCAGCAAGCGTTATGTTTACGCATCAAGCATGGATACAAGACTTAAATAGTGAAATTGTTAATGCAAATTTTTCAATGTTTGGATTACCTTTTTCAGTTGGAGCAAATACAACTAAAATCAGTGATTTTGAAATTAGAACAAAACCAAGCGAATTACCTGATGCAACTTTTGACGTAAATTATTTTTATGGAAGTTTATCAACCGGATTTAATCTTTATGAACAACTATACTTTGGTCTCTCTATTAAATATTTATATGAAAGTCTACTTGCTGATGATGCTACCGGTTTTGGGTATGATTTTGGTCTAGTTTATAAAAATATAGTTGAAAATCTTAATCTGGGAGCTTCTATTAGAAACTTAGGAAGTATGAGTGAATTAAGAAATGAAAAAACTAAATTACCATCCGATTTAATTATAAATGCAACTTATGATTTTTACTATGAGAATGCTTCATTGAATATATTACCGGTTTTGGGCTTCCAGAGTTATTTAGATTCTGAGATTACCCACATGCACATTGGTTCAGAATTTCTTTATGATAATCAATTTGCTTTACGCATTGGTTATATTAGCGGAAATGAATCGCGGAACATTTCTGCCGGAGCCGGAGTATTTTGGAAAGGATTTAATATTGATTATGCATACACTCCTTTTTCTTATGGTATAGGTAATGCAAATACAATTTCACTGCAATATAACTTTTAGTTACTCAAGTTGACCGCCTTCATCAACAAACCGTTAAAACGGTTGGATAATTTGTTTTTTTTAATATCCCACGACTTAAGTCGTGGGATACTGAAACAAAACCTTAAACTCAATAACCGTTTCAACGGTTTAAATTGAATAAGTTTGTATCGGTCATCTTGAGTTAGTTGAGTAAATCTCATATCATTATTTAAAATAATTTATTAAAGAAATCAATTTCTCTATGAGAAACATTGCTATATTTTGTATTCTTAATTCTCTAATATTTCAAAAATGGTATTATGGAAATAATTGAATATAGCGAAGAGTGGAAAGAAAAGTGGGATGCTTTCGTTTTAGAATCAAGTAACGGAACAATGTTCCACATGCAAAAATTTTTCGATTATCATACACCTGGAAAATTTACTTTTAACCACCTATTATTTATTGAAAAGACAAATATTGTAGCTCTTCTTCCCGGAAAAATTGTAGATGGAACCACCTTTGAATCTCCCATTGGCGCCAGTTATGGATCGATTGTAATTGGAGATATCTCATTCAAAAAAACAATGGAAATTGTTTCAACTCTGCTTGAATATTCCAAACAAAAAGGAATAAAGGAATTAATTCTTACAGCTGCACCAATGATATATGAAACTTATCCAAATCATAATTTAGATTTTGCGATGCTTTGGAAGGGTTTTAAATTTCAGCTCCATTATATTTCCAGCGCAATTAAGTTAAATCCGGATTTAGATATTATCTCTCGCTTCAAACCAACAATAAGAAGAAACGTAAGAAAGTCATTAAATACACCGGAAATGAGGGTTGAAGTTAATGAGCGATACGATGAATTTTATCCAATACTTATAGCTAACAAAGCAATACACAACGTAAAACCCACTCATTCGCTTGATGATTTATACAAACTCAAGAAGTTAATGCCGGATCGATTGAAATTATTTATGGTTTATCTTGATGAAAAACCCATTGCCGGCTCGCTGATGTTTTATGCAAATAAAAATGTAGCGATTTGTTTTTACAATATGCTTCTTTACGATTATGCGCAGTATAAACCTATTCAGCGAGTAATGTATGAAGTTGTAAAAGATGCAACTGAGCGCGGTTATAACTATGTGGATATTGGAGTTTCGCAAGATACATCTGCAGAAAACCCAATGACGCCAAGCGAAAGTTTAATTGACTTCAAAGAAAAGTTTGATGCAAAATCTATAATGAGAAATACTTTGAGTATTAGATTGTAATGTATTTTTCTCTTTTTTTATAGATTTTCATTCCCGAATACTCTTATCGGGAATCCATTTTTATCTAAATTTAAGAAATGATTAATGTCGCAAAATAAAAAATCAATCATTATCACCTTCCTTGGAAATGCTAATCACGATTCAAGAGTTGTAAATTTAATTGATTCATTAATTGATTTAGAATATAATGTTAAAACAATTTCATTCGATTGGAAAACCGCAAATTTCAATACCCAATTGGGTGAAACAACGATATATAAATTAGATAAAAGCAGTTCTTCATTAAAATTTTACCTCACTTTTTTTTTTTTGCTGATTAGAGATTTATTAAAGTATAAAGCGAGTATTTACTTTGCTGAAGATGTTTATACGTTACCTGTTGTTTACTTTTTTTGCAAAATTAAATAAAGCCAAAATATTTTATAATAGCCGTGAAATTTATGCTCATCTTGCCGGCCTGAGAAAAAAAAAATTTGTCCAAAAGATAATTGCAAAAATTGAGAGTAAATTTATTGGTAAAGTAGATTTTGTGTTAGTAACCGGTGAGATGGATAAAGAGTATCTAGCTGAAAGTTATGGGTTGAATAATATTTTAGTTTTGAGAAACTTGCCAAAATTTACTGAAGTAAAAAAAATTAAAATCGATTTAAGAGAAAAACTTAACATCCCAAATGACCAAAAAATATTGCTTTACCAAGGTGTAATTTTAGAAGGACGCGGAATTAAAAAAGTCATAGATGTTTTAGATAAAATTAATAATGCCCACTTTGTTATTATTGGTGATGGAGAATTTAGAAAACAATTTGAATCTGAAATAACGGGTAAGCCAATAGAATCAAGAGTTCACTTTATTGGACAAGTAAACCACAAAGATTTATTAAGTTACACAGCTTCAGCAGATTTAGGTTTAGCTCTAATTGAAAATATTAGTCTAAGTTATTATTATGCTTTACCGAATAAAATTTTTGAATACATAATGGCTGAGGTTCCAATACTTTGCAGCGATTTGCCGCAAATGAAAAAAATTGTTGATGATTATAAAGTAGGGAATTATGTAAATCTTGAAAAAGATAATTTGGCAAATGCTATAAATAGGATGTTAAATGATAACGAACTTCTAAATGAATATAAAGCAAACTGCAAACAAGCCGCAAAAGAATTAAACTGGGATTTTGAGTTTAATAAAATTAAAGATTTACTTTTAAATTAGTTTTTGTAATGCCTATATTTACAATCCATTTTGCCAGGCGCTAGCTAACAGATTGATGCCCAACTCCGTCAGGTCCGGAAGGAAGCAGCGGCAAGTATTCAGTTTGTGTAGTTAGTTGCTTGGCTTTTTTATTCTCTATATTTCAAATCCCACAAAATGAATTGAAAGCCCATCAAAATTGGTCTGAGAGTTTCCTAAAAAATTTACATTTGCATTAAAGTATTCTAATACAAAATGATTTGTAATATATTTTATTGTGCAATTATCAGATGATGAATTTATTAGTTTAAATATTCCTTTGGTAGTAAAGCCAAGTCCATTTGTTTCTCTTGGCTCGGCATATCCTCTTCCGTTAAAACTACCTGAAGTTAAAATAAATGTATCTAAAAATCTAAATATGTGTCCTCTATGAAGAACAATTTTATTATTACTTTTTAGTGATATTAAATCATCTGAAATATTAATATCTCCAAGACCGCTTTGGTAAGCTAAATTCGGGTGCAATTCATCGCGAGATTCAATTAAAATATCATTTGCCTCCGCTGTAAAAAGAATAATTTATCAAATTGATTTTGGCTTCTTTTAACTCTAAATCAAAACCAAGATCAAAAGTATAACCTAATCGAGCAGTTCTAGACAAAGGATCTTTTTGTGCTTCATCTACATAAAAAATTTCATCTCCAACATTTGTTAATGAATAACCAATGCTAAAATTTGTTATTGGGCTTATTTTATTTGAATTATCAATTTCAAATTTTACATTTTTAGTATTAAATCTGAAATAGGAAAAATTAAAAGAGCGCCATAATCCAGCATTGTTCCATCCGCTAAATATTTTTGTACGGCACCATCAACAAATCTTCCTCCAAGTTGTGACTCAAATGATTTAAGCGAAATACCCAAATTAAATTTTATATAATAATCGATTCCAATTCCTAAACTAAAGCAATCAAATAAATCATAACTTTCAACTTCTTCAATTATTACCGGTTCTAGATTTGAATAAATCGGGTACTTTCCAAATTCAAATTTATTATGAATATATCCAAATCCCACTGAAATTGGTAAATCAAGTTTTGTTAATTTTAGATTATAACCTAAATTAAATCCATAATTATTATATGTTATTGGACTAAAAACCAATCAGTTTTAGACGGCATAAAATATATTGAAGCGCGATTGTTACGCGAAGAATAACCCAGATTGCTGGATTATAATAAAAACCGATTACATCATCATTAGGTATTGCAGCGCCAATTTGGCCAGCGCCTAATAACATTGGCGATTGCTGTAAAAGTTACAAAAAGGTAAAGCAGCCTCTCCTTGACAATAAAATTTAAATGTGCTTACAAATAAAAATAACAAAAATAATTTTGCATGCTTTTTCATACCACAATTTCCAATTTTATATAATTAGAAAATAAGAGTATTATATATTTTTTTAGCAATTATAAATTAAGGTCAAAAATATCTGCACATTATTCTTAAGCATTTTTATTTTAGAATTATATAAAAAAGAATTGCTAAACTTTTCTACTAAATTGAGCAGGCTAAATTATCTCAGCTAAATATTTTAAAATCTTAATTGTATTTTTTTCTTTTTTATAAACCTAAGACAAGTTTCTTTTGCCCAAGAAATTGAATACCCCCCGGTTTTACTTTCTAATATTTCAAACAAAGTTACAATCTCAAATGTGCCGAATACAAATTGATACTGTAAATTTAATGGTTTCAAAAGGGATTTGGCAGAAAACTTTTTATTCAAAAGTTGAAAATAATAATGCACAATTGTTAGTTGAATTACCCGAAAGCGGGACTTACGATTTTAGGCTTTATGAAGGTGCATTAAAAAGATTCAAAAAAAAATGTTTTGCCTGGTTGGATTAGTTTAGTCCCGCCGCTATTGGCTATTCTCTTGGCCTTGTTGTTCCGACAAGTATTGGTTGCACTCTTTGCCGGGATCTATGTTGGTTTGTTATTCATTCATGATTTTAATTTTATTACTGCATTACTCAGATTGGTTGATACAAATTTGTTTTCTGCGTTGATAGATCCCGATCATGCATATATTATTTTGTTCACCTTACTAATTGGCGGAGTTGTTGGCGTTATTTCTAAAAATGGCGGAACAATTGGGCTTGCAAACCAAATTACAAAATTTGCCAAAACTCCAAGATCCGGAATGCTCTCAAGCTGGTTAATGGGTTTAGTAATATTTTTTGATGATTACGCAAATTCATTAATCATTGGAAATATGATGCGACCGATAACCGATAAATTAAAAATCTCCAGAGAAAAATTAGCTTATATTGTTGATTCAACCGCTGCACCAATTGCGAGTTTAGTAATTATTAGCACATGGATTGGATACGAGCTTGGCTTAATTGGAGATGGATTAAAATTAATTGGTTCCGATCAAAATCCGTATGAAGTTTTTCTGCAAACCTTACCTTATAGATTTTACCCAATTGCTGCAGTATTTTTTTTTTTTATTACCTCCTACCTAAAACGCGATTTTGGTCCAATGTATAAAGCAGAAATTAAATGCCCGCCAAAATGGTATAAATGAAGGCAAAAAATTTAAAAGGCAAAATTGCAAAATTAGATGATGCCATAAGTGAAGAAAAATCTAAATGGTACAATGGTGCAATTCCATCGCGCAATAATTTTGTTTGGAACTATTTTTGGATTATTTTACACCGGTATGCAAATCTATTGAAGCAAAGGGAGTTACTAATTATGGACTTCAGGAAATAATTAATAATTCTGATTCATACAGAGCTTTGCTTTGGGCAAGTTTGGTTGCTGGTTTAGCTGCAATTATTTTAACATTTAGTCAGAGGATTAAAAGTTTAAATGATACAATAAATGATTGGCAAAGTGGAGTTCAATCAATGATGGTTGCGGTAATTATTTTAATATTTGCTTGGGGAATTAGTGCAATAACCAAAGACTTAAATACAGCAGACTATTTAATCTCAATTGTCAGTGATAGTATTCATCCAAGATTATTTCCGGTAATTGTTTTTTGTGGCTTGCGGATTTATAAGTTTTGCAACAGGAACAAGTTGGGGAACTATGGCAATTGTAATGCCTATTGTAATTCCAATGGCTGCATCAATTTCTGGATTGGAAAATTATTCTGAAGCAGATACACATTTGATATTAATTGGAGTTATAAGTTCAGTTCTTGCTGGTTCTGTCTGGGGAGATCACTGCTCACCAATTGCGGATACAACGATTTTAAGTTCAATGGCATCTGAATGTAATCATATTGATCACGTTAAAACCCAATTGCCATATGCAATTTTAGTTGGTGTTGTTGGAATGCTGCTTGGTGATATTCCGACTGCATTTGGATTTTTAATCCGTATATTTCTATTGTTTTAATTTTAGGTACTTTAACTGGAATTTTATATTTGATAGGGAAGAAGGTGGAATAATTGTTTTTGTTCGTCATTTCCGTGAAAACAAGAATCCAAAGATTAGATTCCGGCTCGGAGGCCGGAATGACATAAAATAAAAAAAAGCCGGAATTAATTTTGCTAAGAATGATAATATTGATAAATCAATTTTGCTTTTGCCGGTCCAACAACTTTTGTTAATTCATCCTCCGAAGAATTTCTAATTTCTTCAACACTTTTAAAATTCTGCAGTAATTTTTCTGAAACCTTTTTTCCAATTCCTTTAATTTCTGTAAGCTCTGTTTGAAGTGTTCTTCCATCTCTTCTCAATCGATGAAAAGTAATAGCAAATCTGTGTGCTTCGTCTCTTAAATGCTGGAGCAATTTCAAACTTGATGAAGTTTTAGGAATTGTCTGTGCCTCAGAAATTCCCGGAAAGAAAACTTCTTCCAATCTTTTAGCCAATCCAATAATTTGATAATTCTTAAATCCCAAATTCTCTAAAATTTCCACTGCGCTAGAAAGCTGTCCTTTGCCTCCATCGACCATTATTAAATCGGGCAAAGGTTCATTTTCTTCTTTAAGTTTAGAATAACGTCTTTCAATTACTTCCTGCATACTTGCAAAGTCATCTGGTCCATCAACACTTTTAATTATATATTTTCTGTATAATGATTTTTTAGGCTTTCCATCAATAAACACAACTTGGCTGGCAACTGTATCGGTTCCTTGAAGATTTGAAATATCAAAACATTCAATTTTTCTTGGAAGGTTTGAAAGCCTCAAATCTCGTTTTAATGATGAAAGAACATATGGTAAATTCCCGTCCTTCTTCATTTTCTGAAGCTGAATATCTTTAAGTTGAAGAATGGCATTCTGTTTGCACATGTGCAAAAGTGATTTTGCTTCACTCTGAATTTTTGGAACTATAAAATTTACTTTTCTATCGGACTTTGAGTTAAGCCAAGCCAGCAAAGCCTCATCGTCATCCGGTACAGTTTCTAATATAATTGTTTTTGGAATTTCAACATATTCACCATAATAAAATTTAAGAGCAGAGCTATAAATTTTGTTTAGGTCTTCATCAACTTCTACACTTAGTTTTAGTTGTCTTTTGCCAACCAATCTTCCTGACCGAATATTTAATATTGTACATGCAACATCTTTTGCTTCAATTGCAACACTGATTATATCTTTATCATCAAAATCATTTGTAACTATTTTTTGTTTTTCTGTATATACTCGCAATTGGTCAATTCTATCCCGAATTGCTGCGGCTTTTTCAAATTTTAAATTACTGCTTGCTTCATTCATTTCAGTTTTCAGTTCATCAATTAAGTCACTTGTTTTACCACGCAAAACCTTAATAACCTGGCTAACCATTTTACCATACTCAATTTCAGATATTAAACCTTCACAAGGTCCGTCACATTTTTTTATATGGTAATCCAAGCAGACTTTTATTTTCTTTTGGTCTATCACATTTTGGTCAATAAAATAAGTACAGCTTCGGATTTTAAATAATTTTGTAATCATCCGTAAAGAATTTTTCATACTTTTTACATCTGTATATGGACCAAAATATTTAGAGCCATCCTGCACAATATCCCGAGTTGGAAATATTTGAGGGTATGGTTCCTTTGTTACTCTTATATATGGATAAGATTTATCATCTTTTAGATTTACATTATAACGAGGTTTGTGTTTTTTAATTAGATTGTTTTCTAAGACCAATGCTTCAATTTCATTTTCTGTGGCAATTATTTCAAAATCAACAACTTTTTCAACTAGAACTTGAGTTTTGGGAGAATCTACTTTAGATCGGAAATAAGATTGTACTCGGCTTCTTAAGTTAATTGCCTTGCCGATGTATATTATTTTTCCTTCATTATTTAAAAATTGATAAATACCTGGCAAGGCAGGAATTGCAGAAATTTTATTTTTAAGATTTGTATTCATCAAAATGGTCTATATAATAAAATTGCGAATAGTCTCACTAAAACTATTCGCAATTTTTAGGTAAACTATGTAAAAAATATTATTTAAACTGATAATTTTTTGGAATTATAACAATACCGGTATCTGATACCTTAAATCTTTTTCGGTCAGTATCGGGATCAAAACCTATTTCTTCTCTTTCAGGAACATGAACATTTTTATCAATTATTGCTCTTCTAATTTTTGCGTGTCTTCCAATGTTGCAGTTATCCATAATTATGGAATCAGTTATATATGTAAAACTATTTACTTTTACGTTTGGACCAATAATAGAGCGCTCAACAAGTCCTCCGGAAATTATTGTTCCATCTGTAACTAAAGAATTTATTGCTCTACCAACTCGCTCGCCTTCGTGAGAAAGTGTTTTTGCAGGCGGCAGCTGTCTTTGCATTGTTCTTAAAGGCCAATTAAAATCGTATAAATTAAATTCAGGATTAACGCTTAACAAATCCATGCTGGCTTTGTAATAACTTTCGATTGTGCCAACATCAACCCAGTAAGGTTTTTCAGGATTGTCTTCATCTTCAAATCTATATGCTCTAACATTATATTTACTATCAACCATGTGCGGAATTATATGTTTGCCGAAATCTAAATTCGGAACTTTTTGATCAACTAATTCTTTAATTACTGCTGTAAGTACCTCAATATTAAAAATATAAATTCCCATATTGGCAAATGCAAAACCCGGTTTACCAGGTATCTCTGGCGGGCTTTCCGGCTTTTCCACAAATGATAAAACATTATAATCTTCATCAATCTCAATTATTCCAAATCTTGTTGCCTCGTCTTTTGGAGTAATGATATTCGAAATGGATAAGTCGGCTTTTTTCTCAATATGATATTGAAGCATTTTCATATAATCCATTTTGTAAATATTATCGCCGTTTAAAATAACGCACCAGCGGTAATCTCTCTGCCGCATTAAATTTAAGTTTTGATAAATTGCATCAGCCGTTCCTTGATACCATTCGTTGCCAGTTTTTTGTTGTGGTGGAATTGAGTAAATAAACTCTCCAAGCTCCGGATTGAAAATATTCCATGCCTCATAAATATGCTGATTTAACGAATCTGACTTATACTGTGTTAAAACATAAATTTTTCTAAATCCAGAGTTTAAGCAATTGGATAAAGCAAAATCAATAATTCTGTATTTCCCTCCAAAAGGAACAGAGGGTTTTGTTCGCATGCCAGTTAGTGGATGAAGTCTTTCGCCTTGACCGCCGGCTAAAATCATTGTTACTGTTTCTCTCTGAAGCGCGGAACCTGAATATGCCATTGTTATGCCCCTTTTTATTTTACAAAATATATTTACTATTATTAAGTGGTCATTTGAATATATTTGTGGCTATAGTAACTTTGTTTAATAATGCTAATTACTTTTTTTGTATATGAAAGTCAAGAAAAAATATTTCATTTTAGGTTGTTCAATATTATTATTGTTAATGCTATTATTAATAATATTTTCAATTACCCAATACTATAATGTTACCATTGGCGACGGAATTAAATTCGCCCAAAATGGTTTTTCATTTAGTCCTGCCAGCACTGAACAAGTTACAGAATACATTTCTGATAATCAATTGGATATAGATATTTTACACTATAATATTTCATTAGAACTGCTGCCAAAAGAAAAATTGATAAACGGTAAAGTTATAATAACCGGAAAACCGAAAAACAAGAACGTTGAAACCGTAATACTTAACTTTTATGATAATTTTAATATCTCAAAACTAACCTTAAACGATCAAGATATTAAATACCGGTATGAAGATAATAAGTTAGCACTTTTTACAGATTCTGAAATTGCCGATACATTTTTAATAGGTATTGAATATTCAGGTACACCGGAAAGTATGGGCTTTGGTTCTTTTGAATTTTCTGAAGTTGATGAAGAACCGGTGATTTATACTTTGAATGAGCCAATTTATGCGTCAACTTGGTTTCCTTGTAATGATTTGCCTTCAGATAAGGTTTTGGCCGATATTTTTATAACATGCGATTCTTCCTTAACTGCAGTTTCTAACGGAAGTCTAATTAATGTTTCAACAACTGGAAACAAAAAAACATTCCATTGGAAAAGTTTTTATCCGATTGCAACATATTTAATTTCATTTTCAGTTGGAGATTATGTCAATTTTAATCAGTATTACAAGTATAATGACCAAGATTCAATGCAAATCTCATATTTTGTTTTTCCTTCCGATTTAAAAAATGCCAAAACTGATTTTAATTTTCATCCTGAGGCAATTAAATTTTTTTCAAATACTTTTGGAGAATATCCGTTTCTTAAGGAAAAGTATGGAGTAGTAGAAAATCTTTGGAACTTTGGCGCAATTGAACATCAAACCATAACCGGAATTGGAAGAAGTTTTGTAAGCGGCTCTCAATTTTTCACTGATGTTTTGGTACACGAACTGGCGCATCAATGGTGGGGAAATGCTGTAACATTGGAAAGTTGGAAAGATATTTGGCTAAACGAAGGATTTGCAACTTATTCAGAGGCACTTTACTGGGAAAATGAAAGCGGATTTTCATCTTTAAAATCGACAATGAATTCTTTCCTTACCAATTTTGATGGAACCACACTTTATAATCCGGAAAACCTCTTTAGCAGAATAACATATAACAAAGGTGCGTGGGTTTTGCATATGTTAAGAAAAGAAATAGGTGATGACAATTTCTTTTCCTTGTTAAAAAGTTATTATGAAAAGTTTAAATATAAAAATGCATCAACTGCCGATTTTGAAGAGCTTGCATCGGAAATTAGTAATAAAGATTTATCTAAATTTTTTAATCAATGGATTTACGATGGAAAGGGCAAGATTGAAATAGAATATTTTATAAATCAAAAAAATGAAAACGCAGTTTTCCTTCAATTAAACCAGGTTCAAAAAGGATTTGATGAATATAATTTTTCGATTGATATTGAGTTTGAATTGTTCGATGGAACTAAAATATTAAAATCAATTTCTATTGATAAAAGAGAAAATCAATTTAAGCTCGAATTTAATGATTTAGTAAAAAATTTGATTTTAGACCCAGATGGCTGGTTGGCTTTTAAAAGTATGAAAATTGATAAGTAAATAGCCCACTACTATTAATATCACATTTAAGAAAAAAGTGTTAAATTTATACTTTGTAAATTTTTGAGAAATTTTTGGCTACAATATTTGTATCAGATATGCATTTTGGATTACTTTCTGCAGAAGAAGAGAAATTAAGGGAACAAAAGTTTGTTAATTTTTTGAAATTTGCTAAAAATAATTGCGATAAACTTTTCATTCTAGGCGATCTATTTGATTATTGGTTTGAATATAAAAGAGTTATTCAAAAAGGATATTTTAAAACATTTTCAGCTCTTGCTGATTTAACCGAAGCCGGAATTGAAGTACACTACCTAATTGGTAATCACGATTTTATGCATAGAGATTTTTTTGAAAAAGAAATTGGCGCTAAAGTTTATGAGAATGAAGTAAAAATTGAATTGGATGGCAAAAAGTTCTTTCTTGCCCATGGTGATGGTTTAGTTGAAAATGATTTGGGATATAAAATTCTAAAAAAAGTTTTAAGGAACAAAAATATTCAAAAGTTGTATTCATTAATTCATCCCGATTTTGGAATTTGGCTTGCCAGTTCATCAAGTAAAAAAAGTAGGGATTATACAACCCATAAATCTTATGGAGAAAATGACGGGCTCTTTACAGCTGCAAAAAAAATAATTGATGAAGGATTTGACTACGTTTTATTTGGGCATTCACACATTAGAAAAATTGAAGAATACAAAAATGGAAAATATATTAATTTAGGAACTTGGCTTGATAGACCTTGCTACGGAATATTTGATAATAATAAATTTGAGATCATTGACTGGAATAATTAATGGCAGAGAAAAAAAACGAAACACTCATAAAAATTAAATCAGTATATAAGCAAAATAAAAAATTAATTCTCGGCTCATCGGCTGCAATAATAATTTTGTTGATTTCACTCGGGACATACTTTTTTTATCAACACATAATTTCAGGATTGCCATCTTTAGATGAACTTGAAAATCCTAAACAAAGCCTTGCAAGTAATGTTATTAGTGCTGATGGTGAAGTTATTGGTCAATTTTTTAGAGAGAATAGAAGAGAAATTAGTATAGATAGTATTCCATCTTTTGTCGTAGATGCACTTGTTTCAACTGAAGATAGAAAATTTTACGATCATTGGGGTGTTGACTTAGAGCGTTTTGTAAAGGCAATGATTAAAACAGTTTTTCTTGGGAAAAAAGAAGGAGCGAGCACAATTACACAACAGCTTGCTAAAAATCTTTACGATTTAAAAATTGCACGCGAAAATTTATTTCAAACCGGAGTAAGGAAAATACGGGAATGGTTTACGGCAGTTCAAATTGAACAAACTTATACTAAAAAAGAAATTCTTCAAATGTATCTCAATAATTCTTTTTTTGGGAATAGAGCTTATGGAATTGAAATGGCTGCCCAGCATTATTTTGATAAAAGTGCTAAAGATTTAACTCTTCCTGAAGCAGCTGTATTTATTGGTTTGCTGAAATCTCACGTTTATTATAATCCAATTCGCCGACCAGAAAATGCATTACGTAGAAGAAATGTTGTACTCTATAATATGATGGATAATGGCATTTTGACTGAAGCCCAGTATGATACTCTAAAGCAGGAACCATTAAAGTTAGCTTCTACAGTGGCTAATGGAGGAGTTCAAAGTACATTAGCTCCTCATTTTGTTGAGTACGTCCGCCGCCAATTAGAATCTATGTCGGATAAATACAAATTTAATTTATATGAAGATGGATTGGTGATTTATACCACGCTCGATACTCGAATGCAAGCAATTGCAAATAAAGTGACAGCAGAACATTTAGAAGAATATCAAAAGCTATTTGATAAATATTGGAATTGGAACAAGAATAAAGCCACACTAGATGATATAGTAAACAAAGCAATTAAAAATGATAAGAATTATATTGCAGCAAAAGGTGAAGAAAGAAAAAAAATATTTAATGGATTAAAAAACTCTGAAGCATATGTTGATTCTATTAAAAGAATTGCACAAACTATTGAAGTTGGTTTTTTATGTTTGGATGCTACAAATGGCGAAATGAAAGCAATGGTGGGTGGAAAGAATCAAGATTTCAATTATGGATTAAACCATGTAACCCAAACAAGAAGGCAGCCAGGTTCGGCTTTTAAGCCTATTGTTTATACCGCAGCTTTAGATAATGGATTGTACCCAGCATATCCGATATTAAATCAAGAGTTTGATTACGATGGTTGGAATCCACATAATTTTGATAATTCTACTAGCGGATTTATGACCTTACGGGAAGGATTAAGACAATCAGAAAATTTAATTAGTGCACGCCTAATAATTGAAGGTCATGTCGAACTTTGGAAAATTGGACAACTAGCAAGTAAACTTGGAATAAAATCTAAACTAGATCTCGTTCCTTCAATATCGCTCGGTACTTCGTAGGTTACTTTAGAAGAATTAACTTCAGTGTATGCTACATTTGCAAACAAAGGAATTCACAATGAACCTATTTCTATTCTCAGAATAGAAGATAAAGATGGAATTATTATTGATCAGTTTATGCACAGCTCACAAGAAGCTTTGTCCGCAGAGACAACCTTTTTAATTACAGATATGTTGCAGACTGCAATGAATGAAGGAACCGGTGCAAGAACTAGATCGATACATAAATTTTATAGACCGGCAGCCGGTAAAACCGGAACAACTCAAGACTACGCAGATGCTTGGTTTATGGGGTTTACACCACAATTAGCAGCTGGAGCTTGGGTTGGATTTGATGATAGAAGAGTTTCTTTCACTGGTAAATACGGACAAGGTTCGCAAGCCGCAAATCCTATTTGGTCTAACTTTATGCGAGAGGTTTATGATACATTAGATTTTCCAGAGGCAAATTTTACGGTTCCCGAAAGTGGAAATGTTGTAAAGGTTAAATTTTGCAGAGAGTCCATTTTTGAGTTTGGAGATCCAAGACTCTATTCAGCAGATTGTTCATCTGGAGAATTGGACGATTATATAAATCTTAAAGATATTCCGGTTCCATTTAGCGGAGATAGGGATAATAAAATTAATTTGTTTACAAAATTTTATAAACCCGATAGTTTATCTCATGAAGCAATTGAGATAACTGAGGGTGAACTTTAGATATTAGCGATAATACTATTTTCTGATTACAATTTCTGTTTGTTTTCTTATTCATAAAAACTTTTATGGGGAATCTAATTTTTTCAGATTTCCGTCTAGTAAAAAAAACGGAATGACGGTTCAATTATACATAAATTACTTACGCCCGGATGGCGAAATTGGTATACGCGCTAGGTTCAGGTCCTAGTGGGAGCAATCCTGTGCAGGTTCGAGTCCTGTTCCGGGCACTAAAAATGTTAAAGTTCAGGTTCTATTTTGCAAAATGCTAATCAACACAATTCCAATCTAACAACACTTTATAACCAAGCACTTCATTTTACAAAATCACACTATGAAAATTTCCAGTAATTTCTTTTTTTGTTCCAAAACATTTAAGAAAATTTATTGCTGTAGTTTACCAATTTGCCCGACAAGCTGATGACATTGCTGATGAAGGAAACTTTACCGAAGCAGAAAGACTACATAATCTGCAAAGTTATAATGCAGAATTGCAAAAAATCATTTAAAGGTGAATTTGAAAGTGATTTTTGGAAAGTTTTTAATGACACAATTTTTCAAAATAAACTCACCGCAGAAAATTTTAGTGATTTAATAAAAGCTTTCGAGCAAGACTTAACCAAAAAAAAATATGAAAATTATGAAGAACTTTTGAAGTATTGCGAAAATAGCGCTAATCCGGTTGGAAGAATTATTCTGGAGATTTACAATGTAAGAAATGAAGAAGCAATTAAATTTTCTGATTCAATATGCACTGCTTTACAATTAACTAATTTTTATCAAGATGTAAAAATAGATTTAGAAAAAGGAAGAGTATATATCCCGCAAAATGAAATTAAAAATTTTTCTTTTTCGAATGAACAATTATTTAATTGTAAACCAACAGAAGAATTTATTGAGTTAATGAAATTTCAAATTGAAAGAACAAGAAAATTATTTTTTGATGGGAGAAAAATTTTGCCATTATTACCCTTTAGATTGAAATTTCAAATTTTGGTTACAATTAAAGGCGGTGAGGCAATTTTGAAAAAAATTGAAGATATAAATTATGACGTTCTGAATCACAGACCAAAATTAACTAAATTTGATTTTACTAAATTATTCTTTGAAGCAATTATTCTCCGGAGATAAAAAATAGAGACCGCGAAACAAATATCAAAAAATAGTAAGAGTAGTTTTTATTATACCTTTGCACTTCTGCCAAAAGATAAACGCGAGGCAATGGATGTGGTGTACTCATTCTGCAGATTAACGGATGATATTGTGGACAATCAAACATATTCGGCCGAAGCTAAAGAACAAAAATTGCACGAATGGAAAAATGACTTCACAAAATCCCTACAGGGCAAAGCCGAAATCCCTTTATTTATGGAACTAAAAGAGTGTATTGATAAATTTAAAATACCACATAAACCCTTTTATGATCTTATCGATGGAGTTGAATTAGACTTAACAAAAAATAGATATGCTAATTTTAATGAACTAAAAGATTACTGTTATAAAGTTGCTTCCACGGTTGGATTGATGACAATTCCAATTTTTGGTTATAAAAATCCGAAGACAATAGATTTTGCAATTAATCTTGGCATTGCACTCCAGTTAACAAATATCATTCGAGATATTAAAGTTGATGCTGAAAACAACAGAATTTATTTGCCGCAAGATGAGCTTGTCAAATTTAATTATTCCGAAAATGAATTATTAAAAAATAATTATGACGAAAATTTTATTGAATTAATGCAATTTCAAACAGATCGAGCCCGAGAATTTTATAAAATTGCCGATAATAATTTAACAAAGAAAGATAAAGCCTCAATGTTTACTGCAAAATCCATGGAGTATATTTATTGCCGTTTGTTGGATATAATTGAACAGGAAAAATTTAACGTATTTGATAAAAGAATTAGGGTTTCAAATTTTAACAAAATGCTTCTGGCACTTGCTGTCTATATAAAATACAAGATATTTTAATGGCAAGGTGTTTAATAATTGGCGGCGGGCTAGCGGGACTTTCAACTGCTGTTTACCTTTCTAAAGCGGGACATCAAATAGAATTAATTGAAGCAACTAATAGATTAGGTGGAAGAACTTTTTCTTTTTTTGATGAAGAGACTCAGACAGAAATTGATAATGGTCAGCATATTTTAATGGGAGCATACACTCATACGCTTGATTTAATTGAACCACTTGAAACAAAACATTTATTGGATTATCAAAAAAACTTAAATGCAGTTTTTTATAAAAAGAAAAATAAAAGATACACGCTAGATGCGTCAAAATATTTTTATCCGTTTAATTTATTAGCTGCAATTTGGAACTATGATGCACTTTGTACCAAAGAAAAAATTAACTTCATAAAATTCGTCGGGTCATTAATTTTTATAAATTCAAAAAAGTTAAAAAAAATATCTATACTTGATTGGTTAAAAAGTAGTGGACAGTCAGAAAATAGCATAAAATCTTTTTGGGAAATATTAGCGGTTGGAGCCTTGAATACAAGTCTGGAAGACGGTTCCGCATTTTATTTTTTCAATATGCTGAAACAAATATTTTATTCGGGGAATAAAGCCTCAACAATAATAATTCCCAATGCAGGATTAAGTAAAACCTTTATTGAGCCAATTTTAAATTATTTACAAAAACTACTTTTGAGTTTTCACTTTCAGAAAAAGTAGAAAAAATAAATATTGAAAATAATTTAGCCAAAGAAATAATTACTAATAAAAAAGAAGGATTACTGAATTTGATAATGTGATTTTAACAATTCCTCTTTATAACCTTATTAACATTGCTTGCCCTTTTGACCTATATAATAAAGAAAATATAAATTGGGAAACTTCCTCAATAATATCTATTACATTATGGCTAACTGAAAATAGAATAAAAGATAATTTTTTTTTGCATTAATTAACTCTCCAGTTCAATGGGTATTTAATCACAATAAATATTATGTGCTTGTAATAAGTGATGCAAATATGTTTAATGATATTTCAAACGAAGAAATTGTCGAATTTTGTATAAAAAAATTAGAAAGTTATAATTCAAATTTTGATAGAAATTTTGTCTTTAAGAGTAAAGTTCTGAAACAAAAAAAAAGCCACAATTAAATCAACTCAGCAATTTGAAAAATTTAGAGAAAATTTGATATCTCCAATAGAAAATATTTTCTTTGCCGGCGACTGGACAAACACTAAATTGCCCCAAACAATTGAAAGTGCTGTAAGAAGTGGATACGAAATTTCAAAAAAAATCCAGTAAAAAAGTTCAAAAAATCTTCAACTTATATGCTTTAATATCAGAAAAATATTATATTGCATTTCATTAAGTGTAATTCTTAAAAACAAAAAGTTTCTTAACTAATTTAATTGCCAAAATTATTGAAATTAAACCAGGAGGCTGTTATGTCAAATCTTAAAGAAAAACTTTACGAAAAAATCGAAAACTGGAGACCACGCACCGTACGACTGGCAAAGGAATTTGACGACGTAAAAGTTGGCGAAGTTACTATTGGTCAGATTATTGGTGGAATGAGAGGAATCAAATCACTTGTTACTGATATTTCCTACTTAGACCCTGCTGAGGGAATTCGTTTTAGAGGATTTACAATTCCTGAAGTTTTAGAGAAGTTACCAAAAGTCCCGGGTGGCGAAATGCCATACGTAGAAGGATTCTTTTATCTATTGCTCACTGGTGATGTGCCAACGGAACAAGAAGTAAATGATGTTGCTGTTGAATTTAACAAACGCAAAATAGTACCAGAGTATGTTTTTGATGTATTAAGGGCAATGCCTGCAGATTCACATCCAATGGCAATGATTTCCACTGCAATACTTACTTTACAAAAAGAATCTGTATTTGTTCAGAAGTATAACGAAGGTATGAGCAAATTTGATTACTGGGATCCAACATACGAAGATGCCTTAAATCTGCTCGCGAAACTTCCGCAAATTGCAGCATTTATTTACAGACATAAATATAAAGATGGAAAAATTATTGCTCCAGATCCTAATTTAGATATGGGTGGAAACTTTGCGCATATGATGGGAATTGACAAACCTTATGATGACGTTGCTCGTTTATATTTTTTACTTCACAGCGATCACGAAAGTGGTAACGTAAGCGCACATACTGGTCATCTTGTTGCAAGTGCACTTTCTGATATGTATTTATCAATATCTGCAATGCTGAATGGATTAGCTGGCCCACTTCATGGATTGGCAAATCAAGAGGTTTTGCGTTGGGTTCAAGGGGTAATGGATACAATGGGTGGTGTAGTTCCGACTGAAGCACAAATGAAAAAATTTGTATGGGATACATTAAATGCTGGGCAAGTAATTCCAGGTTTTGGTCATGCTGTTTTAAGAAAAACAGATCCTCGTTATACAGCTCAAAGAGATTTTTGTTTAAAACACTTACCTAATGATCCAGTTTTTGAATATATAAATGTACTAAATCATGTGGTCCCTCCAATATTGCTTCAGCACGGAAAAGCAAAAAATCCTTGGCCAAATGTTGATGTCCAATCTGGGGTTATTCAATGGCATTATGGTGTAACAGAATATGATTTTTATACAGTTCTATTTGGAGTTGGAAGAGCTTTGGGAGTTTGCGCTAATATAATTTGGGATAGGGCTTTAGGTTATTCTTTAGAAAGACCAAAATCTTTAACTACTGATATGTTAGAGGCAATTGCAGGAATTAAAAAAGAAAATGAATAAGGAGAAAATAATTTTCTTTATTATTTTTTAGTAAATAAAAAGGGATGTCTTCGCATCCCTTTTTTGTAAATTGAAAAATTAATTTTGTTTTTTACAAACCATTTAAAAAATGGAAATAAAAAAATATTAAGGCATTTTTAGAAATGAAAATAAAAGAATTAGAAATATTACGTAAGCAGTTTCAAGCCGGAAAATCAAGCTTAAATGAAGAGGAACTGAATAATCTATTAGATGAAACAGTAAGATTAATATGTGAATTTGACTTTACCAAATATCATTCTGAACAAATATTGATTGAGCTTTCTAATTTATTTAATGCAATCCAAAGTGGAGAATTTGCAAAATCACTCATAGGCTTATGTGAGGTAGAAAAATTATATAATTTTGGAAATTCTTTATATGCAGAGTTTGCTCAAGAAAATAAGAATACCAATCAAAGTCTAGAAAATATTGTTCTACAGTATTTAAATATTATTAAAAATTCAGAATTTTTAAGAAAAATAAGAGATGATAAAAAAAAATGGACAGATTTGATTTCACAACTTATTGTAGCCAGTAATTATAACACCAGAAAAATGTTTGCTCAAAGAAAAGAGCAATATGGGAAGAAAATTTTATTTAAAGTGCTCAAGGGAGAAAAATCAACAGATTATAGCTGGAACGATGTAGATAAAATTGTAAATGAATATTCCCAATCCTTTGCAGCTTTATTGGGTGAGCCAAATGAAAAGCCAAGAGTAGCATTTCTAATGGAAAATAGTTTTACTATGGCAATGCTTGATATTGCATGCTTAAATAGTGGAATTGTAAATGTAATGATTCCCGCAAATTCAGTACCACAACATATTTCATATATTCTCAACCAAACAAAATGTGATGTTATTTTAGTTTCCAATGAGAAACAGCTCGTAAAATTAAAATCAGTTAAAAAGGAATTATCAGATTTAAAGACAGGTGTTTTGATTGATGGAACGAGCGCTGAGGATTGGATAATGTCTTTTGCGGAATTTAATTCTCTCAATCAAAAAGATTCTGCGAAGCTTGCTTACAAAGATTTAAATGTAAATTCCCTTGCAACATTAATGTATACCTCTGGAACAACCGGAGAACCCAAAGGAATAATTTTTTCACAGAAGAATATAGTTTTTAAAAGGTTTTGTCGCGCAATTGCTTTACCCGAAATTGGTGATAATGATTTGTACCTCGCGTTTCTTCCATTGTATCATACGTTCGGAAGGTGGCTCGAACTTTTTGGAAGTATATTTTGGGGTGCCACGTATTCATTTATGGAAAATCCTTCTGCTGAAACAATGATTGCAAATATGAATATGGTCCAGCCAACAATTTTTATTAGCATACCGAAAAAATGGATTCAACTTTACGAGTTTATTTCCTCTAAAGTTGATATTGAAGCCGATACGGATGCAAGAATTCTTGAAGAAGTTAAAAATACAACCGGTGGTAAGTTAAAATGGGGTTTATCTGCAGCCGGTTATCTGCCTCCAGAAGTTTTTCAATTTTTCCAAAAGTATAATATAAATTTAATGAGTGGTTTTGGTATGACTGAAGCAACCGGTGGAATTACCATGACTCCTCCTGGAAATTATATCCCAAATTCACTTGGCAAAGCTTTGCCTGGTATCGAAATAAAACTTGCAGAGGATGGCGAGCTTTTGGTAAGAGGCGACTATGTAATGCCCGGTTATTTTGATCAGACAAAAGAAGAAACTTTTGTTGAAGATGGCTGGTTTCCCTCAGGCGATATAATGAAAATGGATTCTAATAATTTTATTGAAATAATTGATAGAAAAAAGGAAATCTATAAAAATATAAAAGGAGAAACAATTGCTCCGCAAAGAATTGAAAACTTATTCAGAGATTTTGAATTAGTTAAACAAGTATTTGTTGTTGGAGATCATCGGCCCTTTAATACTGTTTTGGTTTATCCGGATTATGAAAATAAAACACTTGTCAAAATGGAGGATGATCAAAAGGAGGAATACTTTTCAAATTTAATTGTTACCATTAATAAATTTTTAGCTCCGTTTGAAAGAATCGTCGATTTTAGAGTAAATGAAAAACCTTTCACTTTAGAAAATGGTGAGCTAACTCCAAAAGGGACTTATAAAAGAAGGGTTGTTGAGGAAAATTATAAATCTGTTATTGAAGAGCTATATCAGAAAGATTATTATTCTCTTTATTTAGATAGTGTTGAAATTAAAATTCCAAATTGGTTTTTGCGTGAGCGGGGCTGTTTGAGCGGTGATTTAAAAATTAAAGAGAACCAATTACTTATTCCTAAACTTGATAAAAAAATTGTTATTGAAAAAATTAATAAGAATGTTTTTAAAATTGGAAATTTCACTTACCAAATTTCAAAACCATTTATTGATTTGCACGAATTTTTAATTAATCCAATATATTGGATTGGTAATGAAGAATTGGTTTCCTTTACTGATGATACTATCCTGCAATGGTACAGACAAAACATTGAAGAGGAAAGTATAAAATTTATTAATAATAACGATGCAGTGCATAATTTTTCAGATAGTTATTCAATTCTTTTAAAAATTAATAAGGCTGAAGAAAAGTCATTATTCGGTTTACATCATGCAATAATATTATTACAATCAGAAAATATAATTCAAGGCAATTTAGCAATTGAATATTTGAGCAAACTTTTTAATGATGAACTTCAAGGAATATATAAAATAGCTTATTACTTTTTAGATAAACCAATTCTTGCTTATAATCTTGAAGTTAGGAAGAGTCTATTTTATTGGCTTTAAGTAATGTTAAACAAAATAATTATAAAACAATTTTTGAAATATATCTTAAAAGTGGTTCCGTTCTTTTTGATGATAACATTATTTCTCAGATAGTTGGCAATAAGAAAATTTTAGAATCAATAGACTTTCTTGAAGAAATTCTCGAAGAAAACATTGAACTAAAATATCAGACTGATAAATTAGAAGAAACAATTATTCCAACCTTGTTAGATATTCTCACAAAGTTTGCAATTAAGCATCCTACCAGATACGAGGAACTGAGGCGTAAAATAGTAAAAGTTCAGCTAATTGAAGACTGGTCTGCACTTTCTAAACTTGCCCAAGAATACAGAACTAAAATGCGACGAGGTTTTAGAAGATGGCTTGATGTTAACGAATCTGTTGCTGTTGATATTGAAACTGGAGAGGAATACGGATGGGAAGATGTTCTAATTTTTGAAGAAGATTTTCATGCGAATGAAAAATTATTCTTAACCAACGCAATTTCGCTATCACCAATTTTGCGTGAAGCAGTTTTTCTTTTTTCAAAAGGTGTGATTGTTAGATTGAGCAACATTTTACCAAGAGGTATTTGGATAAGTAAAATTAAGGACGAAGATCAGGTTACATTATACAGAGTTTCTATTCAGACAAGGCATCAAGGCTCATTCGATATTTTACTACATCAAAATAAAAATAGAAATGTTACAGAAGTTAAGGCAGAAGTGAATTGGTTAATTCTTGCCGGGTCTAGATTTTTTGTTACTGAATTGGTTGAAGATTTTGGTGGCTATTGGGATGAATATAAAATTTGGACGCAAAAGTACCAGCCTGGACTAACAGTTGCAAATCTATTTAATAGAGATTTTAGAAAAGATGTTAAAAATGCAGAAGAAAAATTCTATTATTTATGGCCATTTTTCATTTGGAATGGGGCAGCTGCATACATTAACTTTTGGCGCCTAACATCCGAGAGAATGCAGATTACTAATCCTTCTGCAGAAAATCTAATTATTCCTTCACATGATTATCAGCTTGGAACGAGGTTTGTATCATTATCGGATCGTTCAGAGTTTACCTCATTCACAGATTTGTTTTTTAATTTTTATGAAAAATTTATTGTGCCCGTCGAAACCAAATACCCATCAATAAAAAGAGGTTCTGCTTGGAAATATATTTTTCCCGGACTAATAAACGCAGAAGGTGAAAGTGAGGGTGTCGAAATATTAAAGCTTTTCTTAATTGAATTAAAAAAAGATGATTCAGAAAAAAATAGAAAAATTATTTTTCAGCTTAACAAATTTTTGAAAAATATTAAGGATAATGGATATATTCCAAAGCAATTATATTTTGCCATAAAAAGATTTGTTAGATGGAATAAGCTTAATAATGAAGCCTCTATGGGCGCACAAGCACAAATGTTGAACGAACTTTATGATACTTATAATCTGGTTGAATTAGAAAAATATTACCCTGAAACAAGAACAAGATTTTACTTGCATACTGTTTTCGATGATTCAAATAATGAATTTAAAAACATTGTTAAACAAATATGCCTTTTGCAGCACGATGAAAAGATTACTAAAGAAGAATTTTTAAGAGAACTTTCCAGAATTCAAAATGAATTTACTCTTAATGAAAAAGAAATATTCTTTTTAACTCGTTTAAGCTATCCGCATCTAAAACCTTCTGATATGGCTTCATTTTTACACTTTGAAACAGAAGGAGACCATGCTGCAAATCTTGTGGTTACTGTTGATGATCACGAAGGAAATCCGTTTTATATTAGAAAACCAATTACGCCTAAAGAAATTTCTAAATTGTACCAATTATTTATTGAAGCAAATATGCAAGTTAGTTTTAAACCCGACCACAAATTTATGGTTGCAATTTCTGATCGAGGGTTTATAATCGGTGGTTTATTTTATTCTCAGTTCGATGATCAAGTTGTTCATATGGAAAAAATTGTTGTTTCAAATAGATTTAGAAGAAAAGGTGTTAGTGAAGCAATTATGAATGAATTTTTTAACAGAATGATTGACGAAGGATTTAGTTTTGTTACAACCGGATTTTTCCGACCTGAATATTTTTATAGATTCGACTTCAAAATTGAAAAGAAATATTCTGGCTTGGTAAAACAATTGAAAAAAAATTAGAATATTAAATTGAGGAAATTAAAATTACGAAAAACTGTAAGAAAAAATATAAATTCGTCAATCAGAATGGATGGTATACGAATTTTTAGGTAATTATTAAATAAAGTATGAAAGATTGGTTAATTATTTAATTCCATGTTTTTAAAGCATTGGAAAAATCCCTATCTTTAAACTTATTGAAAAAAAAATTGTAAGGCATTCTGCAGATGAAATTAAAGAAGAAAGTTAAATTTATTTTTGTAACAGGCGGTGTTGTTTCCTCACTTGGAAAAGGAATAACTGCTGCCTCTTTAGGATTGCTTCTTAAGCAGAGAGGATATTCTGTAACAATTCAAAAGTTCGACCCGTATATTAATGTAGATCCCGGAACCATGAGTCCATTTCAACATGGTGAAGTTTATGTAACCGATGATGGTGCCGAAACCGATTTAGACTTAGGACACTATGAAAGATTTTTAGATGAAAATATGGGGAAGGATAATAATACCACAACTGGACAAGTTTATAATGAAGTGATTACCAAGGAACGACGAGGAGATTATTTAGGAGCAACCGTACAAGTTATTCCGCATATCACCGATGAAATTAAAAAAAGAATGTCTGCTCTGGCTTTAAGTGGGAAATATGATATAGTAATTACCGAAATTGGTGGTACTGTTGGTGATATTGAAAGTTTGCCTTTTATGGAATCGATGCGGCAATTAATGGTTGAGTTAGGAAGAAAAAATGCCATTAACATCCATGTAACATTAGTTCCTTATATCAAATCTGCAGGTGAATTAAAAACCAAACCAACACAGCATAGTGTTAAAGCTTTACTGGAATTAGGAATTCAACCAAATATTCTTGTCTGCAGATCTGAATTAGAACTTTCTCAAGAGATAAGAAATAAAATAGGTCTGTTTTGCAATGTGGATTCTGAAGCTGTGATATCTGCGTATGATTGCTCAACAATTTATGAAGTTCCTATAAATTTATTTGAACAAAAATTCGATTTACTTGTTCTTAAAAAATTAAAACTTCCGGATATAAATATTCAATTTGACAAATGGACTGACTTTGTTTCAAAAATTAAAAATCCAGCAGGATCTGTAAGTATAGCAGTTTGCGGTAAGTATACTGATTATCTTGATGCATATAAAAGTATCACTGAATCATTTATACATGCCGGTGCAGAAAATGATGTAAAAGTAAATGTTAAATATATTAGTGCAGAAGATTTTACAAAACGAAAACCTGAAAATCTTTTAAAAGGTATGGATGGGGTTTTAGTACCTGGCGGATTTGGTGAAAGGGGAATAGAAGGAAAACTTGTTGCAATTCAATACGTAAGAGAAAACAAGATTCCTTTTTTGGGAATTTGTTTGGGGATGCAATGTGCAGTAATTGAATTTAGCAGAAATATTCTTGGAATAAAAAAGGCAAATAGCGCCGAATTTGTGAAAAATCAATTTAGTGTAATTCACATTATGCCTGACCAGAAAAATATTAAAAATAAAGGCGGAACAATGCGTCTTGGTGCTTACCCTTGTATTGTCTCAAAAGGAACAAAAACAAAGAGTGCCTATAAAAAGGAAAAAATTAGCGAGCGTCACAGACATCGTTATGAAGTAAATAATAAATACAGAGAAGATTTAGAGAAAAACGGAATGCTAATTAGCGGTATTTCTCCAGATGGAAATTTAGTCGAGATTTTAGAGTTGGAAGATCATCCATGGTTTGTTGGATGTCAGTTTCATCCAGAATTAAAATCTCGTGCGACAAATGCCCATCCTCTATTTAGAGATTTTGTAAAAGCAGCCGTTAGTTATGCACAAACAAAAGGTGAAAATTGAGAAGGATAATTTTTCTATTTATTATATTCACTTCTCTCGCTTTTCCACAGAGTCTTAAAAATTATTATAGCCTTATTGATAAAAGCGATAATCTAATTTACGATTTTCAATTTGGCGAAGCAACAGATTTGCTTTATCAGGCAATACAGCTAAATCCAGAAAGACCAGAAGCATATCAACTCTTTTCTAAAGTATATTTGTGGTTTTATCTTGGCAGCAAAGATGCATTAGACAAAGAACATTTTGAAAATTATTCAGATTCTGTTGTTAAAAAATGTAAGAGTATTTTAGAAGTAAATGATAGGGACAAAAAAATACTTTACGAGTTAGGAAATGCATATAAGTTCAAAGCAATGATGAGTGCTGCCGTTGCCAATTCTTTAGATGCTTTTTGGGCAACAAAAAATGCTGTTGGTTATTATGAAGACGTTTTAGATATTGACTCAACATTTTATTCTGCCTATGGCGGAATAGGAATTTTTGAATATGCTTTAAGTTTTGTTCCAGCCTTTTTTACATGGGCCTTAACAATAACAGGACTTTCTGCAAATGAGAATAATGGTTTCGAGTATGTTGCAAAGGCTTATAAATTCGGCAAACAAGATAAAATTGAATTCCAATTTCACTATGCAAAATTGTACGATGAGTATTTAACAGAGTATGAAAAATCTATAAAACTATTGGACCCTTTGATTAAGCAATTTCCTAATAATTCTCTATTCCTTTATCAGCGTTCTATTGAATTTATTAAATCTAAAAATTTGCAAAAAGCAGAACATGACTTAAAATCAATCATAAAGGACAGTCATCCTAAATTTGCACAAACGCTTTCATTTTCAAAATTCTTATTAGGTGATGTTTATTTCCGTCAAAATAAATATGAATTGGCATTAGGTTTTTACAAACAGTTTTTAAAATCAACTCAAACAATTGATTATACAGGTATTGCATCATTGCGAGCTGCAATTTGTAATCATTTTTTAGGAGATAGTCTAGAGTTTAGAAAATATGCCATTCTAGCCTCAAACGGAAATCAAGATATTGAAGAGGATGATTATGCAAAAGATTTTAGCATAAATTTATTGGCAGATGGTTTTTCAAAGGATAGAGAAATTCAAATTGATATTGAAAATACTTTTCTAGCGGGTAATTATAAAAAAGTAGTTGAAAAAGTAAACTCAGTAATTGATTCAATAGAAGTAGCGGAAGTTACTGCGTTATTGCTAAATTATAAAACTTCTTCCCTAATTGAATTGAGAAAACTAAAAGAAGCAAAACAGATTGCAAATGAATTGAGGAATTACGAACTCCAAAATTCATTCTGGATTAAACCAATGGCATTTGTGAATCTTGCAAAAATTAATATGATTGAAAAAAATTATCCGGCAGTTAAACAATATATTTTGGCAGCTTCTGAGTTTAATAATTACAGCAGAAAAAATCTTATAAAATCTTATATCAATAAGATTAAAAATGATTCAAAAAATTAGTAAAGCCAAAATTTACAATAACTTAGCTATTCATTCTATTGCTTGTTAAACTATAAAATAATAACTTTAATGAATATATTTTTATGCTAAAACTTGCGGTTTTTGTCTCTGGCAGAGGATCAAATTTAGCCGCAATAGTTGCAAAAATTAAAAGCGGATATTTGAGTGCAAAGGTTTGCATGGTTGTTAGCAATAAAAAAGAGTGCAAAGCCTTTGAAATTTGTATAGATGAAAAAATTCCCACTTATGTTGTTGATACAAATGATAGTTACGAAGATTTAATAGAAATTTTGGATAATGAAAACATTGAATTAATAGTATTAGCTGGATTTCTTAAAAAGATTCCTATTAATTTAATTCAAAGATTTAAAAATAAAATTATAAATATTCATCCAGCTTTACTGCCAGCATTAGGAGGAAAGGGAATGTATGGATTGAATGTTCATAATGCGGTATTAAAATCTTCATCAAAAGTGAGTGGGGCAACAATTCATTTTGTTGATGAAATTTATGATAACGGAAAAATTATTGAGCAGAGAGAAGTTGATATTTCTGATGTAAAAACAGCAGAAGAAATTGCAGCAAAAGTATTAAAAGTAGAGCATGAATTATTACCCGATGTAATAAAAAAGTTTGCCGAAAACAAAATAAAATATTAAAAAATTAGAATAGTATCTAATAGGGAATTGTTTTGAAAAGAAAAGCGTTAATAAGTGTATCCGATAAATCAAATATTGTAGAATTTGCAAAAGGTTTAACAACAAATAATTATGAGATTTTAGCAACTGGAAACACAGCAAAATTATTAATTGAAAATAAAATTGAATGTACGGAAATCTCTAATTATACTGGATTCCCCGAAATATTTTCGGGAAGGGTAAAAACTCTTCATCCAAAAGTTTTTGGAGGAATTTTATACAGAAGAGATAACGAGAATGATTTAGTTCAAGCTAAAGAAAATTCTATTGATCCTATTGATATTATTTGTGTTAATTTGTATCCGTTTGCTAAAGTAGTTAACAGAGATGATGTTGACGAGCAAACAAAAATTGAAAATATTGATATTGGCGGACCAAGTCTAATTAGGGCAGCTGCTAAAAACTTTAAGTATATTTCTGTTCTTACAAATCCTAATCAATATGAAAAGTTTTTAACTGAATTAGAAAAAGCTGAAATAAATTTAGACACAAGAAAAAAACTTGCAGCCGAAGCTTTTTCGCATACCGCAGAATATGACAAATTAATTGCCGATTATTTTGAAGAGGAAATTAGTAAGGAAAAAACAGCTCTAAGAATAAATTTACCTTTGTTAAATGAATTACGTTATGGCGAAAATCCGCATCAAAAAGCATACTTATACGGTAGTTTTTATGATAATTTTGAAACACTCCACGGAAAGGAATTATCTTATAATAATATTATTGATTTAACAGCCGCTGTTGATTTGGTTAATGAACTTGACGATAATTCTTGTATAATTGTTAAACATACAAATCCTTGCGGTGCAGCAACAGGAAATAATGTTTTAGATGCATATGAGAAAGCACTTTCCTGCGATCCGGTTTCTTCATTTGGGGGAATTGTTGCTTTTAATAATGAAGTAACAGAAGAAGTATCAGAAAAGTTAAATGAAATTTTTACAGAAGTAATTTGTGCCCCTTCATTTACAGAAAAAGCACTTCAAATTTTGATGAAGAAAAAAAATAGAAGAGTTATAAAAGTTCTCAAAAATGATTCGAACATAAAGTTACAATTTAAAAGTATTCTAAATGGGGTTATTACCCAAGAAACTGATAAAAGTAACTTTCCTGCAGACTTTAAAAACGTTACTAACAAAAAGGTTTCTGAGGAAGAATTAAAAAACTTAAAATTTGCTTGGATAATTTGCAAGCATACGAAATCCAATGCAATAGTTTTTTGTAAGGATTTAAAGGCTATTGGTGTTGGTGCTGGACAGATGTCAAGAATTGATTCATCGAGAATAGCAGTAGAAAAAGCAAAGCAGCATGGACACAGTTTAGAGGGAGCAGTGGCTGCATCAGACGCGTTTTTCCCATTTGCAGATGGTGTGGAAGAAATTGCTGCAAGTGGCATTACATCAATTGTTCAACCTGGCGGTTCAGTTAGAGATGACGAAGTAATTGAAGCTGCTAATAAAAAAAATATATCAATGTTATTCACTGGTATTAGGAATTTTAAACATTAAGGGGCCTTATGGGAATTTTTGATTTTTTATCGACAGATATTGCAATAGATCTTGGAACGGCAAATACATTAATTTATGTAAAGGGGAAGGGAATTGTTTTAAATGAACCTTCAATAGTTGCGTTTGACCGAAATACAAAAAAAATAATTGCACTTGGAAATAAAGCAAAAGAGATGCAGGGAAGGGAACACCGTCAGATTAGGGTTTCTAGACCTATGCGAGATGGAGTAATTGCTGATTTTGAAATTGCTGAAGGAATGATTAGGGCATTTATAAAAAAAGTAAACCGAGGAGCTTTCTCAAGTCGGAGGGTAGTTGTTGCCGTTCCGAGCGGAGTTACTGAAGTTGAAAAAAGAGCTGTAAGGGATAGTGCAGAACACGCAGGTGCAAAAGAAGTACATTTAATTGCCGAACCAATGGCAGCTGCAATTGGTGTTGGAATTGATGTTAGTGCTCCTGTTGGAAATATGATTTTAGATATCGGCGGTGGAACTACCGAAATAGCTGTTATTGCTTTAGATGGAATTGTGAATGAAGAATCGCTAAGAGTTGCTGGTGATGAAATGAATAATGCCATCATTCAATTTTTTAAGAAAAATTATAATTTATTAATTGGCGAAAGAACCGGTGAAAAAATTAAATGCGAAGTTGGTTCTGCTGTGCCATTAAAAGAAGAAATAACAATTCAAGTTAAAGGTCGCGATCTTGTTGGCGGAATTCCAAAAACAGTGGAGGTAAGTTCTGTTGAAATTCGAGATGCATTAAATGAAAACATTACGCAAATTGTTGAGGGTGTTAAACAATCACTCGAAAGAACTCCTCCTGAGCTTTCTGCCGATATTTTAGATAGAGGTGTAATGATAACCGGAGGTGGTGCATTACTAAAAGGTCTTGATGAAAGAATTAGAATGGAAACAAATCTTCCTGTTCACATTGCCGAAAATCCCTTACTTGCTGTTGTAATGGGAGCCGGTAAAGCGATTGAAAATATGAATAAATATTCAAAGGTATTTATTCGCAAAAGAAGTTACTAATGCCCCGATTTATAAGCGTATTCCTAAATAACTTTAAAGAATACATAGTTTTAGTTTTACTCTTAATTATAAGTCTATCTCTTATCACTCTAAATGATAACCACAAGGTGAAGAATATTAGATTATATGCACTTGGAACTTTTGCGTCAGTAAATTCATTTTTATCAAACCTTAAAAATTTCTTTGAAGATAGAGCGTATATTGATGGCTTATTAAAACACAACGCAGAACTTACTTTGCAAGTGAATGAGCTTAGAAATTATGCCTATCAGTATGAAGAATTGCATGGACAGTCTGAATTTATTAAAACTTCCAAATATGAATTAATTTCTGCAAGAATAGTTTCCAGATTAGTCTCTAAAGTAAGCGGCTATTTTATTATTTCAAAAGGCTCATTGGATGGAGTAACTGAGAGTATGCCAGTTATAACTGATGAAGGTTTGGTTGGAATTGTTATGGATGTTGCAAGTAATTATTCAACCGTACGAACTTATGAAAATAGTTTGTTTAAAGTTGCTGTAAAAGATCAACGCAGTGGTGTAGATGGTATTTTAAATTGGGATGGCAAAGAACTAATTATTAAAAATGTTCCCACAACAGAAGATGTTGAAGTTGGCGATAGAGTAATAGTCTCTGAGCTAAGTACAATTATTCCACCTGCAATTCCTGTTGGAATTATTTCAAGCAAAGAGAGTACAGTTTCTGGAATTTTAAGTAATATAAAAGTAAAACCGTATACCAATGTTAATAAAATTGAAAACGTTTTAGTGGTAAAGAAAAGTCAAAATTTTCAACTCGATTCACTTTTTAATAAAATTAATGGAGTTGTAAAATAAAAATTCTTTCATTCATATTACCAATTTTAATCTTTTTTCCGGTTGCGTTATTGCAGTTTATCTTTGTACCAATGATTGCTATTGATGCAATAGCGCCTGACATAATAATGATATTGCTGGTTTATTATGCTTTAAAATATGGACAATTATATGGAACATTTTTAGGTTCGATTTTCGGTTTATTATTTGATATAATATCTGGTGGAATTTTGGGGAGCGCAATGTTTGCAAAAACAATAAGTGGATTCATTGCCGGTTACTTCTATAATGAAAATAAAATTGAAACGAATATATCTACAATGTTTTTGTGTTTATTGTTTTTATAACTTCAACCATCAATTCATTTTTTATTTATTGCTATCTAGTTCAGAAATTAAATTAACTGCCGCGCATTTAATTTTGGAACAGGGAGTTCTTCCAGGAATTTACACGGCGGTAATCAGTATTCCAGTTGTTATTTTTAACCAAAAACAAAAAACGTTATGAGTGATACAATATTTGCTTCAAAGCTGCGGAGAAATATTTTAATTACATTCATCACTTTTATTGGTATTGGATTTATTTTCCAGTTAATTAAAATGCAAATTATTGAAAATGCCGAGTATACGCTTAGATCAGATAGCAACTCAATAAAGAAAAATCCTCAGCAAGCACCAAGAGAATTTTTTCGATAGAAATTTAGATGTTCTAGTAAGTAACAAACCGACTTATACTTTACAAATTACACCTGCACTTTATGATACCAATTATAACCAAAAACTTGAATCAGTATTAAATGAAGACCGCGGAGCAATTAATAATATTTTTATTAAGTCTCGGATTTATTCAAAATATTTACCGCGTATAATTAAGAGATCTCAATTTTGGAGAAGTTGTATGGTTTGAAGAAAATAATGAAGATCTGAAGGAACAAATATTATTGTGCAAATGCAGAGAGATTATTCATATGGAGTAATGGGTTCGCACATTTTTGGATATTTAAGGGAGATCAATTCTGCTCAGCTTTCTAAATATGAAGATATTTATGACTTAGGCGATTTTATTGGGATAACTGGAATTGAAAAACTTATGAAAATATATTAAGAGGAAATAAAGGATTTGAGTTTGTCCTTGTCGACTCAAAAGAAAAACTATTGGGCGCTATTTAGAAGGATTAAACGATATTCCTCCAATAAAAGGAAAGGATTTAATTTTAACTTTAGATAAACAGGCGCAAGAAGTTGCTGAAAGGGAATTTCAGGGATTAAGTGGATCGCTTGTTGCAATTGAACCTTCGACCGGTGAAATTTTAGCATATGTAAGTGCCCGGAATATGATTTAAATGCTTTCGCTTCAGTAACCTCTAAAGATGTAATAAATAAAATTAGCAAGGACCCGCTAAAACCGTTATTTGATAGGGCCGCAAACTCTATTTATCCGCCCGGCTCAACTTACAAAATGCTTGGGGCCATTATTGGTTTAGAAGAACATTTGATAGATATTAACAGTACTATTGTTTGTAAAGGTGGTTTTAGGTTTGGAAACAGATTTTTTAAATGTCATGGAAATCATGGTTCAATTAGCGTTGTTGGCGCAATTGAAAAATCATGTAACACATTTTTCTATAAATTGATTTTAGAGATTGGTTTAGATAGATGGGCAAATTATTTAAGAATGTTTGGGTTTGGTTCTAAAACCGGATTTGATTTAGGTGGTGAAGCGGCAGGCATTGTACCCGATACAAAATATTATGACCGCGTATTTGGGAAAAATAAATGGACTAAAGGAACGCTCATAAGTTTAGGTATTGGGCAAGGTGAATTTAGTGTTACCACTCTTCAGCTGGCACAGTATACAGCTTTGCTTGCAAATTTTGGAAGAACAAAAAACCGCACATTGTTCAATCCTACTTAGAAGGACTTCAAAATGTTGAAGTACCATTGACTTTTGATGACAAAGTGGTAAATATTTCCAAAAGTACTTTTGATATTGTGAGAGAAGGAATGTTTAAAGTTGTTAATGGAAATGGAACGGCGAGGCACATTAGATTGCCTAATATTAGCATTGCCGGAAAAACAGGAACCTCTCAAAACCCTCATGGTAAAGATCATGCTTTATTTATTGGTTTTGCACCTATGAGAACCCTAAAATTGCGGTAGCTGTAATTGTGGAGAATGTTGGATTTGGAGGAACTCATGCAGCACCGATTGCACAAAAAGTTATTAAAGCTTATTTAGAAAACCTTGAAGGAAATGATTTTAAAGTCACTGGAATGTAAGTAAAATTGAGTGCAACAAATAAAATATCAGATAAATTTGATTTTATCATTTTTGGAGTTATGCTATTATTAACTGCAATTGGATTAGTCGCAATATACAGCGCAACTAATACTCATCCAACGGCTTCAGGTAATTTTCAAAAACAATATATTACAGCAATAATAGGATTTGTATCTTTTTTTATTGCTTACTTTATTCCATATAAAACCTATAGATATATAGCAGTTCCATCATATATGCTGTCAATATTGGCTTTAACGGCGGTTATATTTTTAGGTAAAACTGTTTATGGCGCAAAAAGCTGGATAAGTATTGGTCCATTTGGATTTCAACCTTCTGAGTTTGCCAAAATTGGACTTATATTATTTCTTGCATATTACCTTACAAGAAAAAGAAAAAATCCAAATAAATTTAAAGATTTTAGTGTTATTGCGTTATATAGTTTCATTCCTATATTGCTAATTTTACTTCAGCCTGATATGGGTACGGCACTTGTTTATTTTGCTGTAATTATTGCCATGTTTTTTTGGAGTGGAGTTGATTTATTTTGGTTCTTTTTATTTATATCTCCCGTAGTAGTTTTATTTGCTTCTCTGTTTAGCTTAGCGGCATTTGTACTTTCAATGTTTGTGGTTTTTGCATTATTGATTTATTTTAAGAAAAATATTTTTATTAATGCATCAATTGTTGTAATGAACATGTCAGGTGCATACTTGTTAGATTATGCAATGCAATATTTAGCTCCGCATCAGCAAAAAAGAATTTTGTCTTTTATTGACCCAACTGCTGATCCTCTTGGCGCTGGCTATAATATACTGCAGACAAAAGTAGCTATTGGTTCAGGCGGTTTTTTAGGAAAAGGATTTCTGCATGGCAATCAAACTCAATTAAAATATATTCCCGAACAATGGACAGATTTTATTTTTTGTGTAATTGGCGAGGAATTTGGATTTATTGGCAGCGCGCTTGTTGTTATATTATTTGTAATATTATTTTATAGGTTAATTTCAATTACAGCACACACAAAAAATAAATTTGGAAGCATTGTAATTATTGGGACTTTGGCACTAATGTTTACCCATTTTGCTATTAACATAGGAATGAATTTAGGAGTTGCACCGGTGATAGGCTTGCCATTACCGTTTTTAAGTTATGGCGGAAGTTCGTTAATTGTAAACATGACTTTATTAGGAATTGCTCTGAATTTCTATAACAATAGAAGGGAACAAATTTAAATATATTCTGGAAAAATTATGACAGCTCAACAAAAGCTAAAAGAAAAAACATCTCAAAAATTACATATTTGTGTCGGATTAGATACTGACATAAAAAAGATTCCGGCAAATTTACAAAAGTCAAAAAACGCAATTCTAGATTTTAACAAAGCCGTAATTGAGGCCACAATTCATGATTCAGCAGCTTATAAGATCAATTTTGCATTTTACGAAACATTTGGTTCAAAAGGATTTGATATAATTGAGAAAACTATTGATTTTATTGGTAACAAGGTTTTAATAATTGCCGATGCTAAAAGAGGCGATATAGGAAATACCTCTAAAAAATATGCCGAATCTGTATTTGATTATTTTAAATGTGATTCAATCACTCTTCATCCTTATATGGGATATGAATCTGTTAGTCCATTTTTAGAATATGAAAATAAGCTCAGCTTTATTTTGGGTTTAACCTCAAATAAAAGTGCAGTTGATTTTGAGAAACAAAAATTGATAAATGGAAAATTTCTTTATCAAGAAGTAATTGAAAAAAAATTGGGGAGTGGAACACAAATAATAATTGTGGAATTGTTTTTGGTGCAACTAACATAAATGAACTTCAAGAAAATATTGCAGTCGTTTAAAAGTATGCCTATATTATTGCCAGGTGTTGGAGCGCAGGGTGGAAGCTTAGAAGATGTGGTTAACGCTTTTTACAAAATTAACAATCAGAATTTTATAGTCAATGTTAGTCGAGGCTTATTATATATTGATGATTCAAATGAATTTCAAAAAAGTATTGAGAAAGAAATTAAAAAACTTAATCAAATTGTTCTAAAAAGTAGTTCTGGTTTTTAACATTATTTTTCATCTCAGTATTTTTTATTTTAATAGATAAACATTTATTTGGTGATTAGAATTTAATTATGCAATCACAAACAAATATATCTGAAGAACAATTCCATAAAATTTGGCAAGAGCAGGATTTTACAGCAGAACTAAAAACATTGGCTGGAGACGATGTTGAAGTTATTTCTCCGGGAGAATATAATTCTGATGAATCCGGTCCGGACTTTAAGCACGCCAGAATTAAACTAGGTAATTTAACATTTGTTGGTGATGTAGAAATAGATCAAGATTATTCAGATTGGAAAAAACATGGTCACAATATAAACCGGAATTACAACAAACTTATTCTTCATATTAGTTATACTAACCCTCAGAAACAAAATTACATTTACACAAGCGATGGAAGGAAAGTTCCATCCATTGCAATCAATAAATATATTTCTGCTGATAATTTAGAAACTATCAAAAAGCCAACCAGTAAAAAAAATTTATTAATAAAAATTTAAATCTAAAATGCAGTCATGAAATTCATTTAGTTGACTACCAATTACGAAACAAGACAGTTCTACAATTTGGCTTAAAGCGATTTGAGAATAAATGTAAAAAAAGTTTTTAACCGGCTTAAAGAATTAAAATTTATAAATGACTTAGAGTTAAACGAACCAGTAATAAGATATGAGTTAACAAAAGAATTTGATGAAAAAAAAATTTTGAAAAAGAAGATTTTAAGGATAAAGATATTTGGAAACAGCTTTTGTATGAATTTATTTTCGAAGCATTGGGCTACTCTAAAAATAAACGAATGATGCAAAAGTTAGCACAAAGTGTAAACTTAAAATTTCTTAACAGCATTGAGTTTACTGAAAATTATAAAAACCAAAGTTGAAGCAATATTATTTAGTATTGCTGGACTTTTACCGGAATTAAATGATGATGATAAATATTTAAAAATCTGACTGATGAGTGGAACAAAGAAAAAGTAAATTACGATGGTAAATTTTTGATGAAACCCAATGGCATTTTCTTGGTCAGCGGCCTCAAAATTTTCCTACCATCAGAATTGTAGGCGGAGCAATTTTAATAGAATCAATTTTACATCATAACTTGGCAGGACAAATAATTAAAAAATTTTCTGAGATAAATAATCCCAAAGTTTTAATCAATTCAATTAGGTCTTTATTTATTTTAAAGGCAACCGGTTACTGGCAGGAACATTATGTCTTCAATAAAAAATCAAAAGTAAAGCTTAATTATTTACTGGGACTTTCACGAGCAGATGAAATAATGATTAATGTAATTTTACCTTATCTTTCTGTTTATTTTGAGCTGTTTGGAAATCAGAAATTATCAAAGAAAGTATTGCAGATTTATAATGAGTATGATCAGAAGTCTGATAATAAAATAACGAAAGATGTATCCAAAGGTTTGCAAGTGGAAGGTCTGGAAAAGAAAACTATTTATGCACAGGGGATGATTGAACTTTACAGAAATTATTGCAGCAAAAATAGATGTTTGGAGTGTGAGATTGGTAAAACTGTTTTTACATGAAAAATCTTTTAAAAAATAATAAATTGTCGTTCTGGCATGTCTGTTGATTCGAACTGTCATTCCAATTTGATTTTTTGCAAGACCGGAATCTATAATTTGTCCACAAAAAATAAAGATTCAGATTCCAGTATTCTAAAAAGCAGAAACCGGAATGACGATATTAATTATTACCTTTCAACCTATTAATCTCATCTCTTAATTTTGCAGCGCGTTCGTAATCTTCTTTTTCCAAAGCTTCTCTTAATTGATCTTGTAAAGATGCGACTTTAGTTTCAGAGGATTGTTTAGGGTATTGTTTTGATTCAAAATTATTCGCAAGGTCAATAGATTCTTCTGACTCTTCGCCCTCATCACCAGATGGAACAAAAGATGCTGCTCGCATAACTTCTTCAGAAACAAAAATTTGTGATCCGGTTCTAACTGCTAAAGCAATTGCATCGCTCGGTCTTGCGTCTATTGTATTAGTAAGAGTGGAAACTTCTAAAATAATTTTAGCGTAAAAAGTATTGTCGCGTAATTCATCAATAAATATTTCTAAAACAGTTGCTCCAAGATCATCCACCAAATTTTTCATTAAATCGTGGGTTAACGGTCGGGGAGGTTTAATTCCCTCAATTTCTAAAGCTATAGATTGTGCCTCAAACGAGCCAATTATAATTGGTAATCTGCGTGTGCCGTAAGATTCCTTTAATAAAAGAGCATAGGCTCCACCAGCAGATGGGCTTGAAGACAATCCTAAAATATCAACTTGAACTTTATCCAAAACGAAACAATACCTTTATTATGTTAAAATTACTAATTTGTATGCGCTAATATAAAAAATATAATCGTAAAAATAATTTTAATATTTATTATCACAATGAGAGATTTCTTAATAAAATCTGAATTAGAAAAGCCGAATGAAAGCATTAAACCGGAAATTTACGAAGACACAGAAATTGATTCCGCTTACCGTGTAATTTTGTTTAATGATAACATCCACACATTTGATGATGTAATTTTTCAGCTAATTAAAGCAATAAATTGTTCATTTGAAAAAGCAAGATCTTTTGCGTTTGAAGTTCATGTAAAAGGGAAAGCAATGGTTTTTGCCGGCTCCATGCTTGAGTGCTTAAAAGTCACTTCAATTTTAGAAGAGATTGGTCTGCACACACAAATTGTTGGGTGAGAAATTTCATGTAATATTTAATCAGACATTGCGAATTCTAATACTTTTTCGGAGTAAAGTAATCTTTTTCAAATTAACAGATTGCTGCGGTAAAAACTCCCTGCCTTGCGGCAAGGCTGGCTCGAAATGACAAATCTGTTGAAATTTATTGGCTTCTATGACTTACCTTTTCGATACAGTAATAATAATATTCATGTTTTTGTAAATTTAGTCATTCAAAAAAATAAATTAAGGAACAGAAATTTATGCAGATTGGATTGGTTGGATTGCAATACTCGGGTAAAACCACACTATTTAATATACTCTCCGGAAAAGAAAATGAGCCTAACGCTGCAATAGATAAGGCTTCCATTGAAGTTGTAAAAGTCCCAGATGAAAGATTAAATGTGCTTACTGAAATTTTTAATCCTAAAAAAGAAGTTCATGCCACAATTGAAGTTTATGACATACCTGGATTAAGAACCGGCGATGATGGAAAACTTAGAATTACAAATTCATTTTTAAGTGAAGTGAAAAATAATGATGCGCTTTTTTATGTTGTTCGGCAATTTAAAGAAGATTCTGTACTTCACCCTATGAATAAAATTGAGCCGACTGAGGATATTTCATTTTTAGAAAATGAATTTTTATTTTATGATTTGGCTTTCTTGGAAAACCGAATTGATAAAATAAAACGCGAAGTGATGAAAACAAAGGATGATAAACTCAAAAGAGAAATTCCATTAATTGAAAAATGTTTACATCACGTTGAAAAAGAAAAACCGTTGAGGACTCTAGAACTTGATGATGCTGAATTGAAAATTTTATCCGGTTATCAGCTTTTAACACTTAAGCCATTGGTTATTGCAATTAATTTTGATGATGAATCAATTGACAAAGTTGATGAAGAACTTAAGAAGGCTAAAGAATTAGTAAATGATGAAAATGTTAAAATCATTCCTTTCTTTGCAAAATTGGAACTAGAATTAACAAATTTAACCGATGAAGACAGAAAAATGTTTATGGAAGATTATGGAATTAAAGAATCAGCATTGAGTAAAATTCTTAAAGCATCTTACGAAGCATTGGGATTGCAAAGTTTTTTCACAGTTGGTGAAGATGAAAATAGAGCATGGACAATTAAGAAAAATTACACAGCTCAAGATGCAGCCGGAGTAATTCACACAGATTTTTATAATAAATTTATACGTGCGGAGGTTGTGGGTTATGAAGATTTTGTTACTCATAAAACATTTGCAAAGTGTAAAGAAGCCGGTGTGTGGAAGCTTGAAGGCAAAGAATACATAGTTCAAGATGGTGATATTTTAAATATACGTCATAGTTAAAAAAATAATTTGAAAAAAAATGGAGAATAATATGTCCAGCAAAGCAATTGAAGGTTTAAAACCAGCATTATTATGGCAGCACTTTTATGAATTAAGTCAAATTCCTCGCCCATCAAAAAGGGAAGAGAAAGCTGTAGAATTTGTTAGAGAATACGCACGCAGAAACAATTTTAAGTTCGATGAAGATAAAGTCGGAAATATTGTAATTCATGTTCCGGCAAGTAAAGGTAAAGAAAAATCACCAACTATTGTGTTGCAAGGCCATGTTGACATGGTTTGCGAAATGAACAAAGGAACCAAACACGATTTTGATAAAGACCCAATTAAGCTAATAAACACCGGTGAATGGATAACCGCAGATGGAACAACTCTGGGCGCAGATAATGGAATTGGAGTTGCAGCAGGAATGGCAGTTGCATTAGATAAATCAGCGGTGCACGGACCACTTGAATTGCTTTGCACAATTGATGAAGAAACCGGAATGACCGGTGTTAATGAATTACAGCCTAAATTTATAAAGGGCAAAACATTACTAAATATGGATTCTGAAGAAGACGGTGCGTTTTATGTTGGCTGCTCTGGCGGACAAGACACTGCCGGAATATTTAACTTAGAATACACAAGAACAAGAAAAAACTTTGCTGCTTATGAGCTTATGGTAACTGGCTTAAAAGGCGGGCACTCTGGTTTAGATATAATTCAGCAAAGAGCAAATTCAATAAAATTATTGGGTCAATTATTAAGTCAGCTGAATGTTAATTTCCAGATTGCAAAAATTAGCGGCGGCTCTTTACGCAATGCAATTCCTCGTGAAGCTGAAGCTGTAATTCTTTTTGATCCTAAAGATTTATTAAAAGTTAAAAAAGTAATTAAGAATTTTATTGCAAGTTCGCTTTTGGAATATAAAGCTGTTGATCCAAAATTAACTGTTACATTAAAAAAGTTAAGGATAAAATTAGCAAGGGTTTTAAAACTGAACTTACAGATAAGATTATTAATGTTATAAATTCAATGCCGCACGGAGTAATTTCAATGAGCCATGATCTTGAAGGCTTGGTTGAAACTTCCACAAATTTGGCAACAATTAAAATGGATGCAAAACAATTAACAATTGGTACAAGCCAACGCAGCTCTGTTGATGGCGCAAAAGTAAATATTGCAAACACAGTAAAATCAATATTTAATCTTGCCGGTGCAAAAGTTGTTGAAGGTGATGGATATCCCGGATGGCAGCCAAATATGGATTCCAATTTATTAAAAGTTTCTAAAAAAGCATTCAAAAACTTATTTAAGAAAGAGCCGGAAATTAAAGCAATTCATGCTGGATTAGAAACTGGTTTGTTGGGCGCAAAATACCCCGGAATTGATATGATCTCTTTTGGACCAACAATACAAGGCGCGCATTCACCGGATGAACAAGTTAATATTAAAGATGTTGAGAAAATTTTATAATTTGCTAAAAGCAATTTTGAAGGAGTTGAGTTAGTAAGATTTTTTGCAAAATAAAAATTATTTTTTTGAGGTGAATATAGATGAAACAAAATTATTGGTTAGATCTTTTCACTGGTGCAACTTGGAATGAATTTTTTAGAGTCTGGTGGAAATACTTCTGGATTTCGAGAATCAAGATGGTCTACGGTTCAAAAAAATCAAAAAGGAGATTTTCTAATTTGTTATCTAACGGGTGTATCCAGATTTATTGGAATTCTTGAAGTTATTTCTGAGCCATTTCAAGATAATTCACTTATTTGGAAAGATGAGGATTTTCCAGCCAGATTAAAAGTTAAACCTATAATTACTCTGAAACCAAACACAGCTTATTCCTGTTCATACATTAAGGGATAAATTGAGTTTTTTTCAGAATTTAAAAAGTCCACACGCATGGACTGGAGCATTTCGTTCTTCTCCCTGCGAAATGGTCTAAAGATGATGGAGATGCAATTTTTCTGCTGTGAAGGATGTATCCGAAAACCCTGTTGATCGACCTGTGGATCCAAGAAAGCTTAATTATCGACCAAAAGGGTTTTAAATCTAAAATTGGCACTGTTTCAATTCCTTCAACTGATAGTGAAGATAAAGGAGTTGTTCTAAAAAAATCATATTCTGATCATACTGAAATTCAATACCTTTTATTAAAATTAGGTAGCGATATGGGATTTGATGTTTGGGTTGCCAGAAATGACAGAAACAGAGACTTCAAGGGTAGAAATTTTACAAATCTTTCAAAATTGAGAAATGAGTTACCAAATCAATTTGATGAAATCACAAACAAAACAATAGAGCTGATTGATGTTTTATGGTTAAAAGGCAATACATTTATTGCTGCATTTGAAATTGAAAGTACTACATCAATATATTCTGGTCTGCTTAGAATGTCAGATTTAATTTCGATGCAGCCTAACGTAAATATTCCGCTTTTTATTGTTGCTCCAGATGAACGACGTGAAAAAGTTATTACAGAAATAAATCGTGCCAACTTTTTCAAAAATGTCACCTAGATTATCAGAAATTTGTCGATATATCTCATTTTCTGAATTACGTATTCAGATAAAAAAAATCGAATCGATCGTTCAATATTTAAAACCAGAATTTTTGATGAATTAAGAATCTTGCGATTTGATGAAGCATACTAATAGAAAAGATTATCAAAATTAGCATATTTATTTTAAGACTTTTATTATAAAAAAACGTTACAAACATCTTAGTTAGACTATTGAGGATTAAAATGAAAACAAATAAAGAATTAAAACAAGAATATAAATTAAGGAAAACTTAAGAGGGCGTTTTCCAAATTAAGGATAAGCGAAGCAGCAAAATATTAATTGGGAAATAATATAATCCCATTTTAACCATTGTCCGATGCATTATTTACTATGTAATTAGATATAAAAAATTAAGTGTTCGCCAAGATCTATTAACGCAAAGCGTAAAGATTGCTATATGATTAAGAGTTTTGCTGATAAATACACTGAAAAAATTATTGAAATTGAAAGAGTAAGCAAATTAATTCCAGCGATTTTAAAAGTTGCATAAAAAAAACTTTTAATAATTGATGATGCAGAAAGAATTGAAGATTTAAGAATTCCACCCGGAAATCGATTAGAAAAATTATCTGGATACTTTAAAGTCATAATATATTAGAATATTAAAAAAAATAAAAACAAATAAAGAATTAAAACAAGAATATAAATTTTAAAATTGGGTTTACCAAATAAGGAATAAGAGAAACGGATGTTATTAAATAATAGATTTAGTTGCAATATGGAATAGACAGAAAGTCCAATTAAGCTTTGGTAATCATCAAACCAAGAATTAAAAATGATTGGAAGAGTTTTCTGAAGAATTTGAGTATGAAATTATTTCAATATTAGACGATTCAAAAGAAATAGATTATATAAAAAAAGAAGGAAGAGAATTAGAAGAGTTATTTATAGAAGAACTTCAACCATTTGGTGAAAAAAGGTTACAACAAGAAAGGAGCTTTAAGTGAAATTAGATTTCAAGAACAAGGTACGTTAAGGAATTTATTGATAATTTGGTTATAATATTAAAAATTTTGGAAAATGTTTATGAAGATTTCTCTAAGTCTCACTTTTTTAATAATGATTCCATATTTGATGCAAAAAGACGAAAAAGAAAAGATTTTTCTTACTTTAAAAATAATGGTCAAGATGGTCTTCATCTAGCTTATAGAAGATGGAAAAATGGGCTTCATTAAATAATGATAAATCATATTTAACTCCGCAAGTAGGAAATGATAAGTAATCGAGATCCTTGTATTACAGGGATTCTGAAGGTACTTCTTTCATATGGTATGGACGGTGAGTTGGCGAGATAAAATTGGTTTATGCAAGCTCCAAAGATCTTTTAGTAACAAACAAAAATTTATTTTGGTTATGGAACATGAAGCGGATGCCAAAAATTGTTGGGCTCCAGAGAATATGATGTAAAGCAACATATACTTAATAGGCAACAACAATTTCATTGAAACAAATGATTATCAGGACAATAAAGGAATTGAGGGTCAAGAATATAAATTATACAAAAAAACCAGAAAAAGGATATTTTATGATCATGGAAATTAAGAACTTTAAGAAAAGCGGCAAAATCTAATGTTAATTAAGGCAGCAGCAAACCGATTTAGTCGCAATTTAAAATAGACAGTAAAGCTGTGGGAATTAGGTTGAAAGCATCTCACCCAGGAACCCTGGGCAGGAATAGTAAACATAAAAGGAATTGGCAAATGTATTGGGTCTAGAAGAACTTTTGAGTATGAAATTTTATCTGAATTGGACTGAAAAGAAGACGATTCAAAAGAAATAGATTATAAAAAAGAAGTAAGGAATTAGAAGAGTTATTTATTGAAGAACTTCAACCTTTTTTTGGCGAAAAAGATTACAATAAGAAATTGAACAAATAAGAGAGAGAATTTATGTATTATTTAATCGGATAAAAAAGCAATAATATATTTATGGGGAAAAATGAAAACTAAAATTAAACTTAATGACGTTCCTAAAATAGCTCACGTTCAAGAAATGATCTTTAACTCTTGCGAAACTTACAAAGACAAACTTGCAATGGAGGATTTGCAGCCGTATCCAATCAACAAAGTTACATTCACTCAACTAAAAGAAAACATCCTAAAATTTTATAAAGCATTAAAAGCAATGGGAATTAAAGAAAGAACCCATATTGCTTTAATCGGTGATAACAGAGTTCAATGGTCAATTTCTTATTTAACTCTAATGAGCTTCAATTATGTTGTTGTTCCAATTGATAAAAAATTTAACCAACAATGAAATCAAAAAATATTATATATGAATCAGATTCTGAAGCTGTAATTTTTTCAGATTCATTTGCCAACTTTTTTCTGAAAATAAATCTGTGCTCAAAAAATTAAAATTATTTATCAGCATGGATAAAGCAAATACAACTGAAAATTTCTTGAGCATGAAAGAATTAATAGACAAACAAAACATTGGCGATACCACAGTTCTTCCACATATCAATCCGGAAGATATGGCTGAAATAATTTTACATCCGGCTCGCTTGGCAGAGCAAAAGGAGTAATGCTATCTCAAAAAAACTTAGCAACAAATTTAATGGATATGTTAGGCATGTTGATGATGTATCCGCAAGATAGATTTTTATCCGTGCTTCCAATTCACCATACTTATGAATGTACTTGTGGAATGCTTTGTCCGCTCTACGCTGGTTCTTCTATTCATTATGCACGTTCTTTAAAAACCGTTGCAGATGATATGCAGAAAGTTAAAGCCACAATTGTTCTTGGCGTTCCGCTGCTGTTTGAAAAATGTTTAAGAAAGTTATGAAGGCAATTAACGAAGATAAAAAAAGAAAGCATTCCTTGTTCCAAAATTAATTTCATTAACAAATCTCACACAAAAATTTGGTATTCCGGATTTGAAGAAAAAAAAATATTTAAAGAGCTTCAAGAAGAAGTTTGGCGGAGCAATAAGAGTATTTATTGTGGGCGGCGCTGCAGCTGATCCTGTTGTTGCAGAAGGTTTACAAGGTTTTGGTTTTGCATTTCTTCAGGGATATGGATTAACAGAAACTTCACCGATTTTGGCTTTAAACCAAATTGATAATTTTAAGAACAATGCCGCAGGCATTCCGCTGACAAATGTTGAGTTAAAAATTATGGATAAAGATGAAGATGGAATTGGAGAAATTTATGCAAAAGGTGATAGCGTAATGCTGGGTTATTACAAAGATCAGGAAAAAAACTAGGGAGGCTTTTGCAGATGGTTGGTTCAAACCGGTGATCTAGGCTTTTTGATTCTGACGGATTTTTGCATATTAGTGGAAGAAAGAAGAATGTAATAATTTCTAAAAAATGGTAAAAATGTTTTTCCGGAAGAAGTAGAAGATCAGCTTAACCACAGTAAAATATATTTTAGAGTGTTTAGTCTACGGCGAAAAAAAATGATAAGCAAGATGAGATAATTGCGGCTCAGATTGTTGTTGATGCTGAGGCATTTATTCTTCACTCACAAGGAAAGCAATACTCAAATAAATGATAAAATTATTAATGAAACAATTGCTAAAGAAGTTGAAAAAAGTTAATAAAATTTAGCTTCATATAAAAGGATAGCAAAGTTTTACATTAGAGAAACTGAGTTTGTAAAAACGACTACTCAAAAAAATTAAAAGATATTTGGTTGATGAGAACTAAAAAATATTTAAAATTTATTAGGAAATCAAAAAACTTTTTCCAATTCTTAGAGTCGTAAATTAAAAAAGATACGCAAAAAATTTTAATGTTCTTTCTATTAAATGGCTGTAAAACAAAAGTAGTTTTTAGAGAAAAAAATGGCTCTAAAATTAACTTTTAGAGCCATTGAGGACCAACAAATCAAAAGGAAGTTTGATTGCCTTTTTATTTCTAAAAGGCGTTTGCAATAAACAAAAATTTTGATACACAAGCTGTGATCTGAAACAAAATCATAAAAAAAGAACTTAAAAAATTTTTTTATTATACCGATAATTGAACTAGAATTAACGAAAGGAAAGGGAAATGCACACTTATTTTGAGCCATCAATTTCTGCGTACATGCTGATAAATCAAGTTTCTAAATCATTAGATATTGATGAGCATCCCGCACAAAGTGTGCAAAACGGCAATGTAAGTAAAATAATTTCTGAATGTATTAAAATTATTGAATCAGAATACACAGAAAAAAGAACACGTGAATTGTTGAAATATTATGTTGCGCACAACTTTTTGAAGATTATGACTTAGAAAGTAACGAAAATTTTAAGGGTCAAATTCTAAATTAGTACTATAAAAAATTACTAAATCCTTATAGCTAAATAACTTAATTCTTTTTGTCTCTGAATTGAATCAACCAAGCAAAAAGTATTAATGCAATTCCTGCATAAGATGCCCCATCTCTAAACAACACCCAATTTTCATGATATTCAGTTACATTAATCAAATCGTTATTTACAAAATATCCTTGAATAGATAATTTAGAACTAGAAATATTTTCCACATTTTGCAGTTCAATTAAATCATGATCGAATGATTCAATCCAAAATGAATTTGTGGTTTTATTAAACTTAACTTTTTTTTCTATCCATTTCTACATATTTTCCGGTTCGGTTTTCGTGGTTTTTTTAAAGTAGAAATAAAATGATTATCAGCCCTTTCAACATTTTCATAAAATAAATGGGCAATGAAAAATAGATTAATAGCAAAAGAGAAAACCAATAACACTTTTAGAGAAAAAAAATTAAGTCGGGTTTAGAATTTTTAACTTCTTGCCAATTGTAAATAAAAAATATAATTCCAATAAAAGTCAGCAGATAAGTTCCAAAACTCTCAGGCCAGAAAAATCCATAATGAATTAAATCCCAATTAAAAGGAGCAAATAAATGAACTCCGTTTGCCCATTTGTATTGAATTGGATCTAACAACAAATGCAGTAATGAACCAAGCGAAAGAATTAAAAATGTTCTGACTGGAAATTTGCTCAAAACGGCAAGAGCTAAACTTAATAATATGCTAAAAAACAATGTTGCTTCAACAATAACAAAAGCTTGCAATTCATAACCATTTACTGATGGCAATATAGTTTCAACAATTTTTCTAATTATCCAAGGAAAATCGGGGATAATGCAGCCGGCATAAATCCATAATAAATCAGATTTTCTAAAATGGACTTTGTTATTAATCCATTTACACCTATGTGTGTGCAAGAGTGTTTGGCATTTATTTTTAAATGATAAATGAAAATTATGATTTTTAATGGAAGTAATTTAAAAAGAAAAAGAAATAGGAACGCAGATTATTATGATGGTTATGATTTAATAAGATCAAAAAGAATTGTCATTGCGAGGAGTTTCTCTCGAAGCAATCTGCCCAAAAGTGATAGATTGCCGCACTCCGATATTAAGCATCGGAGTGCGCAATGACCAATTAAAGGTTATTCATAGATTTCTATCTACTAATTAATATCCTTTGAGTAACCAATTCTTCATCCAAATTGATATAATCTGTTACTTCATCTGCGGAGAGTTTGAAAATTTTAATATGATGATCGCCTTCTTCAATCCATTCGTCAACCATTTTTTAGCTTCTTGAAAAGTGTTAGCAAATTGATCATGATTGTCAGCACTTGCATGGTAATAAACGTGTGTCATTTTTCCCTCTGTTTTGGTGAAATAATATTTCTATTTGTTTTATCCATTTGGATATTGTTCTATCTGATCAACTGATTTTAATTCTAGTTTTGTTTCGCCTAAATAAGTTTTTATGCTTTTTGAGCCCATAAAAATGCAACTAGTCCAACATGACAAAGCATAAGAATAAAAAACTGTAGAAGTATTTATTACCAACCTTACTTAAGGCAAAAAAATCAAAGATTATTGATGGAACTAATATTAAGTAAAATAGTTGTTTGGCATATTTCCATTTATAGTAAGTTAAAACTGCAATTAACAATCCCATAGTTATGCCAATCACTTTTATTGAGCCGGAGGAATGAACAAAATATTGCGGATTGAATTGAGGAAATCCACTCCACAACTACAAGTATAATAAGAAATATTTTGGTGATTTGTTTTTCTGTTAATTTTAACAAGAATTTACCCATTAATTGGAATATTCTTAACTAAGCTTCTTCCGTTCCCTATAATTTAGCGTTGGAAAAATTATCCCAAAAATAATTGAAAGTCTAAATGCAGTTGCCCATTCAAACAAAACATCTGCATGAAACAATAAATTATAAATTAATGTTACAAATGAAGTAACAATAAAAAGTGATTATAAATACAACTATAAATTCTTTTAACACATCAAAAAAACTCAAGCAAAACCTCTTAGAATTAAGAAGCATTAATCTTGTTCAATATTTAAATATCGGCAATGCCAATAATATTCATATTGAATTGATATTTGTAAATATATATGTAGTTAAAAATTATAGTTCTTGGAAAGGAATTGAGAAGTGCAGAATTATTTATTATTATGAAAGAATTTTGATTCTTCATTACAATTAATTCTTTTTAGAGTTTTAAAAGTAGTTGTAAATTAGAAAAACTAAAATTACTTGTCAATAGTAAAATTTATTTTCTTTTTACCAAATAAGTGACTTGAAAAAATCGGATAATAACTCCATATTTATTGTTAAGTTTAAAATTACTTACAAACTTTAAATACATCTGAAAGAAAAAATGAACGGATTTAGATTTAGTGAATTTAAGCCAGAAGAAAATGGCAAGGTTGGTTTTGATCAACTCTTAAAAATTCTTATGCAGCTTCTCAATATTACTTCCGGAGATGTAGCAGAAGCCCTTGCTTATCTTAACGAAATTGATAAATATCATAATCTAACAAATAATGATTATGGAATTGGAGATTTTATACAGGACCTTAAAGACAAAGGATATATTAAGGAAGATGGAATAAATAGTGATAACTTTGTTATGACATCCAAATCTGAAATAACAATTAGAAAACAATCACTCGAAGAAATATTTAACAAACTTAAAAAAGGTAAAAGGGGAAGCCACAACACGCATTATTCCGGTTTTGGAGATGAGATAACTTCAGAAAAAGAAGAAATTACCAATTTGGTGATTCACTTGATCAGATTGATATGACTTCATCAATTAAGAATGCTCAAATTAATCATGGCATTTCTGATTTCCGTCTATTGGAAAACGATTTAGAAATTGAGGAGAATGAATTTAAAACTTCCACATCAACTGTTTTGATGATAGACATTTCTCATTCAATGATTTTATACGGCGAAGATAGAATTACTCCGGCTAAAAAAAGTAGCAATGGCTTTTAGCAGAACTAATTACAACTCGGTTCAAAAAGATACTTTAGATATAATTGTTTTTGGAAACGATGCTTAGCCTATTGAAATTAAGGATTTGCCTTACTTGGAAGTTGGTCCTTACCACACAAATACATATGCCGGTCTTGAACTTGCGATGGATATTTTACGAAGAAGAAAAAACGAGCAACAAACAAATTTTTATGATAACAGACGGTAAGCCAACTTGCTTGAAAGAGGGAATTAAGTACTACAAAAATAGTTATGGACTTGATAGAAAAATTATTAATAAAACTCTTAACCAAGCAGCAATTTGCAGGCGGCTTAAAATTCCTATTACAACTTTTATGATTGCACGTGATCCTTACTTGCAGCAGTTTGTGAGGACTTTACAAAAATTAATCATGGTCGTGCATATTACAGCTCCATAAAAGGATTAGGTGAATTTATTTTTGAAGATTATATAAGAAATAGAAGAAAAAAAGTTAGATGAGATTATTATTAAAATTATATGAAAAGGAATTTATGAATTACAACTTTGATAAAATTAAAACTTTTGCACAACTAAAAGAGCGGTTACAAATCGCGTTCAACTAAAGATGAGATGCGCGAGAATTTGATAACACAGCTTAAAACCGGTAAACAAAATTTAAAGGAATAATTGGATATGATGAAACTGTAATTCCTGATATTCAAAGCGCAATACTTTCCAGACATAATATAATTTTACTTGGTTTACGCGGACAAGCAAAACCAAAATTGCACGAATGATGACAACTTTGCTTGATGATTATCTTCCAATAATTGCCGGCTCTGAATTAAATGACAATCCGTTTCATCCCATCTCACGTTACGGAAAAGATAAAATTTCTGAAATGGGGATGAGACTCCAATTGAATGGATTAAAAGTGATGAACGATATACTGAAAAACTGGCAACTCCAGATGTAACAATTGCAGATCTTATTGGCGATGTAGATCCAATTAAAGCTGCTACACTGAAACTTCCTTATTCAGATGAGCGGGTAATTCATTTTGGATTAATACCAAGATCACACAGAGGAATTTTTGTAATTAATGAATTGCCGGATTTACAAGCAAGAATTCAAGTTGCACTTTTTAATATTCTTCAAGAAAAAGATGTACAGATAAGAGGCTTTAAAATAAGATTACCACTTGATGTTCAATTTGTATTTACTGCAAATCCGGAAGATTATACAAATCGTGGATCAATTGTAACACCTCTTAAAGATAGAATTGATTCACAAATAATGACTCACTATGCAAGAACAGTTGAAGAATCAAGAACAATTACCGATCTTGAAGCAGAAACTTACTGAAGAGCAAATAAAAAATATTAAAGCACCAAAACTTGTAAAAGATTTAGTTGAGCAATTAGCCTTTGAAGCAAGAAAGAGTGAATACGTTGATTCTAAAAGTGGAGTCTCCGCACGACTAACAATTTCAGCGCTTGAAAATTTAATAAGCACCGCTGAACGAAGAATGTTAATAAATGGAGAAGAAGAAACTACAGTTAGAATATCAGATTTCATTGGAGTTATTCCATCAATAACCGGAAAAGTAGAATTGGTTTATGAAGGCGAGCAAGAAGGAACTGCAACAGTTGCACAAATATTAATTGGCAAAGCGATAAGAAAACAATTTGAGGAATATTTTCCAAGTCCGGATAAGATTAAAAAATCTCAGCAAAAAAAAATCCTTACGCAGAAATTATCCATTGGTTTTCTCATAACAATTTGGATTTAATAAATAATATTTCTGATAAAGAGTACAGAAAATTATTAGGCACAGTTACAAATCTTGGTGCAATAATCAAGCAGCTCCACCCTCAATTGCCTGAAAATGAATATTATTTAATGATGGAATTTTATTGCATGGATTAGCAGAGTATTCTTTGATAAGCAAACAGCGAGTTGAATTTGGAATGCAATTTAAAGATATGATTTCAACAATGTTTTTCACAACAGAATGATGAGGACGATGATTATAATTTTAATGAAGAAGATTTTCAAAACTAAATGAAGTAACAATTAAAACAATTAATTACTCAAAAAGGAGAAATATGAAAAAAAATAGAATTAGGTCAATTTTCTGTTAGCTTAAGTGTTAAGAACATTGAAACAAGCCTTTCATTTTATAAAACATTTGGATTTGAAGTAATTGATGGGGGACATTTAAATTTATTGTTCCCGGATACTGAAAATGAAAAATGGAGAATCTTAAAATCAGAAAATTCAGTGATTGGTTTGTTTCAAGGAATGTTTGAAAAGAATATTCTTACTTTTAACCCATCCGATGTTAGAGCAATTCAAAAACACTTAAAGTCTAATGGATTAAAATTAGTTAAAGAAGCAGACGAAAACACTGAAGGTCCTGAATCTATAATGCTGGAAGATCCGGATGGAAATCAAATATTAATTGATCAGCATTAGTATTAAATTTTCAATAGGTACATTCAGTTCTTCATAATTCTAATATTAGCACAATCTAATTTTGTACACCAAATTCTCACAAAAATCATTTTAAAATAACAATGTCTGATTTTAAAAACATTATTGAGAATAAACAATTTTGAGATTAATTAGCATTTTAAAATAATTTTCGCAGTTTTAATTTAATCATACAAAAAATAGATTACTTATCTTATTTAAGTGCTCATTTCATCATATGATGTGGGGAAAACATACCTTTGGAAAATGAAACAGATAAATTAAAACAAGAAAATCAGCGTTTAAAAATAGCCGTAGAAGAACTTGCAATCTTAAATGATATAGCAACAGTAATAACTTCAAGCCAATCCTTGGAAAAAGTTATTGAGTTAATGGTAAAAAGTTGTATCAAACATTTAAAAGTTTCTCAAGGCGTTGTAATGCTTTTAGAAGAGCAGGATACAGAGAAACCTTTCCAAACCATGATAAGAAAACAAGACTCAACTTTGGAACTTCTTCCATACAGATTTGATAGTCAATTAACCGGTTGGATGTTAAAAACAAATCTCCTCTACTTATTAATGATATAAAAATGATGTAAGATTTGACTTTGCCAATGAAATAGATTTACCAATAAAAACTTTGCTAAGTGTTCCAATTTCTCTACAAGGAAAGATGATTGGCTTGCTAACAGTTTTTAATAAAAAAGCGGATATAGGGTTTTCACCCAATGATCAAAGGCTTTTATCTATTATCGCTGCACAATCTGCTCATGTAATTGAAAATGCAAGACTTCTTAAACAAGAGCAAGAGCTTATTAAGTTAGAAGAAGAATATCGAATGGCAAAAGAAATTCAGATAAATATTTTGCAAAAAAAAATACCAACAATAGATGGTTATGATATTTATGCAATTAATATTCCGGCTAAAGAAGTTGGCGGTGATTATTATGATTTTATAAAATTACTCGGCGATAAAATAGCACTTTGCTTAGGAGATATAACTGGTAAGGGTTTACCGGCTGCAATGCTAATGGCTAACCTTCAAGCCACTTTACGTGGGCAAGCACTTACCCAGCAAAAAGTAAGTGATGTTATTAAAAATTCCAATACTTTGTTAATAAATAGTACTTCGGAAATCGATTTGCAACTTTATTTTTCGCTGAACTTAATTATACAGAGCACACTTTAACATACTGTAATGCTGGTCACGATCCGGTTATAAATATTAAAGATAACAAACTTACACACTTAACTGAAGGTGGATTATTACTTGGCTGTTTTGATTTTGCTGAACATATACAGGTAACAAAAACTTTAGAACCTGGTGAAATGTTAGTAATATTTTCTGATGGAATTACCGAGGCGATGAATGAGAAAGAAGAAGAATTTGGCGAGGAAAAGTTAATTTCGGTTTTGCAAACTAATTTAAAACTATCTGCAAAAGAACTCAGTGATAAAATTGTAAAAGAGGTAAAAACTTATACTGGTAAGGCCGAACAATCCGATGATATTACGTTGATGGTTTTGAAAAGAACTAAATAGACATCTCCTAAAACTTACTAAGAGAAAGGTGGAAGAATGTTTTTGAGACTAGTCCAATTATCCATTAATATTGAATACGAAAATACATTTAGGCAAGTTTATAATATAGTCGTACTTCCACAGCTTCAAAAGCTTGTTGGCTGCAGAATGGCGGGCTTGATTAAAAGCAACACTGAACGAGGAAAATTCATTTCGTTAACACTGTGGGATAAAAAGAAACAAGCTGAAGATTATGAAAAAAAGTGAAGTCTCAAAAAAAACTTTCTGAACATATAGAACAATTTCTCTCGGAATCGAGTGAATGGAAATTGCAATTATCTGAAGATTCTAAAGTAGAATACAAACCAGTCTTGGAATCACCTTCTAGAACAAATTATGTTGTGGCGGTTAGAAGTCATAATAATCAATCAAATCTTGCTGAATCAACTGGAATGTATATTAGAATAGTGTCAGTAAAAATACAACCGGATAAAATTAAAGAATTTAAGAAAATTTATTCAAAAGAAATTCTCCCTAATCTTGAAACAGCAGAAGGATGCAGCTTTGCTTATCTGACTGAAAGTTTAAAAGATGACTCGGAATTTTTATCATTTTCAGTTTGGGAGGATAAGTCATTTGCTGATCAATATGAGTTAAGCGGTGAGTTTACTCAGCTTACTGATAAAGTTAAACATACTTTCTCAAAATTTTATTTGTGGAAAATGGAACTTGAACAAAGTTCAAAAGGAAAAATAAACACAAGTGAAGATATGAAAATTGATAATTACACTTTGATAACGGGAAAAAGTTTTGGTTAAATTTCAATAGTATGGACTTGATAGAAAAAAATATCGAATTATCAAATAATCGAAAAAAAGTCGGCATTGGTGGAATGGGGGTTGTATATAAAGCTAAAGATGAAAAACTTGAACGTATTGTTGCGTTAAAGTTTTTGCCTACTCACATGTTAACAGATCAAGAGGCAGAACAAAGATTTATTTCAGAAGCGAAAGCGGCATCCTCTTTTGATCATCCGAATATTTGTACTATTTATGATATTAATAAAACTGAAGATGGGCAGCTTTTTATTGTAATGGCTTATTACGAAGGCAGCACACTAAAAGATGAATTAGAAAAGGAAAACTACCAATTTCAGTTATAGTTGAATATTGTATTCAAATAGCAAATGGATTGGCCAGAGCACATGAAGCTGGAATAACTCACCGAGATATTAAACCTGCAAATATTATGATTACAAATCGTGGTGAGGTTAAAATTCTTGATTTTGGATTGGCAAAAACATTAAACGACCCGGGTGTTACAAAAATTGGTTTAACAATGGGTACTGCGGCATACATGTCCCCAGAGCAAGCGAAAGGTTCAGAAGTAAATCAGCAAAGTGATATTTGGTCTATTGGCGTTGTAATGTATCAGATGCTAACAGGTCAAGTCCCTTTCAAAGGGATTACGAACAAGCAATAATATATTCAATACTAAATGAAGACCCTGATCCGATAACAAATTATGCAGAAAATTGTTCATCAAGTTTAATTCGTATTGTTGAAAAATGTTTGGCTAAAGATCAAGCAGTTCGTTATCAAAACGCGAGTGAACTCTTAAATGATCTTGAAATGTTTCAGGTGGATCCTGACTATGGATTTAATACAACTCCAATTAAAATTTCCGCTTTACCCGATAAAAAGAATAAAGCTAAAAAGGTTTTTTTTATTGGTGGTTTAATATTTAGCCTAATAATAGGTTCAATTATTTTACCATTCGGTTGGGAAAAAGTTAAAGAGATTGCCGGCTTAAATACAGTTTCAATGAACAACATCTATTAATTTTACCGCTTACAAATATTGGGGAGATAAGAATCAACAAGCATTTTGCGACGGATTAATGGAAACACTCTCAAGTAAACTTACGCAAATAGAAAAATTAAAAGGTACTTTGTGGATTGTACCTTCAAGTGAAGTATTAAGTAATAAAATAAACAGTCCAAAAGAAGCTAACCAAATGTTTGGAGTAAATTTAGCAGTAACAGGAAGTCTTCAGTTTTTAAATAATTTATATCGTTTAAATATTAATCTTGTCGATGCTGTTAACCTTCGTCAACTTAATTCGTCTGTGATTGATATTAAAGAATCAGATATTGCTTCCTTGCAAGATAAATCGGTTATAAAATTATTAGAGATGCTCCACATAGAAATGGATGAGAGCGTGAGCGATCTAATTACATCAGGAGGAACTTCAAAACCGGAAGCTTACGCTTATTATCTTCAGGCAAAAGGCTATTTACAGCGCTATGAAAATATTGAAAATATTGATGAAGCAATAAATTTATTCAGCCTTGCTGTTGATTCTGACTCGCTCTATTCATTAGCATATGCAGGTTTAGGTGAATCTTACTGGCGTAAATATGAGATTACTAAAAATACAAACCTTGTGAACTTAGCTCTTAAAGAAAGTAAGCACGTTGTTTAAAATTGATAGCCTGCTCATACCCGTAAGTGTTACGCTTGGTATGATTTACTCTGGAACAGGTAAGTACGACGAAGCCATTGTTGAATTTAGACGAGCATTAAAAATTGAACCAAATCATGCTCAAGCAAACCGTGAGCTTGCAAAAACTTATGAATTAATGGGGAAAGAAAATGAAGCAGAAAAAAAATATTTAAAAGGGCAATTCAAATAAAACCAAATTACTGGGCAGGCTATAATGACTTAGGAGTACATTATTATAAAAATGGAAATTATGATGACGCTATTGAACAATTCAAAATGGTAATAAAATTAACTCCAGATAATTATCGCGGGTATAATAATCTTGGGGGAATCTATTATATGCTTGAAAAATGGGGAGATGCAAGAGACATGTTTGAAAAAATCTCTCGAAATTAAAAAATCATATAATATCTATTCAAATCTTGGTACATTGTATTTTATTGAGAGAAATTATGAAGATGCTGCCTTAACAATGAAGAAGCATTAAAATTGAATGATAAGAATTATTTAACATGGGGAAATTTGGCAGCGGCATATTCAGAAGTGCCAGACCAAAAAAAGTAAAGCAATTGAAACTTATAATCGTGCAATTAAAATTGCTGAAGAACAAATAAAAATTAATCCTAAAGATCCTGATCTTATCTCGAATCTTGCATCCTATTATGCTGATATTGGGGATGAAGATAAATCGTTGAACTTATTAAAAAATCATTATTAATAGCTCCTGAAAATGTTCAAGTAATTTTCCGAGCAGCCACTATTTATGAAAAACTTGGTAATCGAGATCAGTCGCTATACTGGATTGATGAAGCAATTAAAATGGATATTCTCAATCGGATATTGAAAATCAACCCGAATTGAAAGAACTAATTGCTGATGCAAGATATCAGATTTTAGTAAAAAAATATAATAATTGATAAAGAATGTAATAGAAAATATCTATTAAAAAATATATAAATCACTAATTTGGGGAACGAAATGAGAAAAAAAAATATCAATATTATTAACTTCATCATTATTAGCTATGCTGCTATTAGGCATGTACACAATGTCACCGGCACCTGAAGTTGAATTAAAGGTTGTTAAAGTTGATGGTGTCTGGAAAGTTGTTGATGCTTCAGACTACACTAAATTCAAAAGTTAAAGTTAAGAAGAATGCTAAAATTCAGTGGACTGTCGAAGGCTCGGATGCATACTTTCAATTTCCGGACTTTTTGTTTGATGCTGATAGTCCAGCAGATAGTTTAACAAACGGTTATACAAAATTTGTAAAAGATGGTAAAAAGCTGAAACTAAAAGTAAAAAGTGATGTACTAGCAGGTACTTATGAGTATGCAGTCTTCTGCACAGCAAACGGAGCTTTTGCTATTGGCGGATCACCACCTAAAATTATTATTGAGTAAATATTAATTAAGATTTCATAAAAATAAAATTTAATAAAAAGTATGATTGGCTCATCAATATTACATTATAAAATTATAGAGAAACTCGGCGAAGGCGGAATGGGTGTGGTATATAAAGCTGAGGATAACAAACTTAAACGTGAAGTTGCAATCAAGTTTTTACCAAGTTATATCACATCAAATGAAGAAGAGCGAGAGCGATTTGAAATTGAAGCTCAAGCCGCAGCTGCGTTAAATCATCCTAATATTGCACATATTTATGCCATTGAAGAAACCAAAAATGAAATGTTTATTGTGATGGAATTAATTAATGGCGTAGAATTAAAAGATAAAATTAAATCTGGATTTGAAAACGAGGATGAAAAGCAAACCATTGCCCGACAAATAGCAGAAGGATTGAAGACTGCTCACAAAAAAGGTATTATTCATAGAGATATAAAATCATCGAACATAATGATAAATGTTGATGGCAGAGTTAAAATAATGGATTTTGGTTTGGCTAAAATTGGTCTTGGCAAAGAGGTAAGTGCATTTGGTTCAACAATAGGTACTGCTGCTTATATGTCACCTGAACAAAGCACGAGGTGAAGATGTTAATCAGCAAGCAGACATTTGGTCATTTGGAGTAGTTCTGTATGAAATGTTTACAGGTGAATTACCGTTTAAAGGACAATATGATCAAGCAATAATTTATTCTATCTTCAATGAACAACCGGAAATTCTTGATGAAATTGAAAGTAATGTTTCAATTAAAAAAATCATTCAAAAAGCGTTAGAGAAAGATTGCAATAAAAGATATAATCAAATAAGTGAATTACTGGAAGACCTTGATTCTGCTAAGCCGTCTGCAGTTTCTAATAATGCTGAAATTAAAAAGTTAGCAGTCCTTCCATTTTCAAATATAATGAATGATCCACAAACCAATTTTTAGGTTTTGCACTTGCGGATCAAATCATTGGTTCAATGGCATATTCCAGTAATGTTCTTATTCGTCCGTCAAGCTCTGTTCGTAAATATCAAAATGAGTTTGTTGATGTGAAAGAAGCTGGGCATTGAACTCAATGTGAATTATATTTTAGCAGGGAACTATCTGAAAGAATCGGATACCATTAGATTAAATATCGAGTTAATAGATCTTAACGCAGACCAGATGATTTGGCGTGAACCAATTGAAATACAATATAAAAATGTATTTGAGCTTCAAGATATTGTTTCGCAGAAAGTAGTATCAGGACTAAAAATTCAATTCTCGAAGAAGAAGAACGGGAACGAATGAAACCAGAGGCTCCTCAAAGCCAAATGGCTTATGAGTTTTATCTACGTGCAATTTCCTATCCAACTAGTGTAGAGGGGAATAAGAAGGCGATTGACAAACTAAACGATGCAATTAAATTAGATCCAAATTATGCTCCGGCCTATATGGAATTGGGTTCTCGTTACAACCAATTATCACAAGTTGGCACTAGTACTGCAGTAGCACAAAAAAAAAGCTGAAGAATCATTTTTAAAGGCTTTATCACTAAATGAAAATTTGATACCCGCACTTGCAAATTTAGGAATGCATTATACAGACAATGGCAGACATGAAGATGCGCATAATATGATCATCCGAGCTCTTAAAATAAATCCAAATGATCCATATCTGCATTTTGCACTTAGCTATCATTACAGATATGTTGGCTTTCTGGAGGAATCAAAAAATGAAGCAGCTATTGCTAAAAATATTGATTCAAATAATTCACGATTTAGATCTTCAATTATTACAGATATGTTCTTGGGAAACTTTGATGAAATTTTAAAACCTATAATTTGGATTTGCAAAAGTCCTTTTTCACTAAATTATTTAGGGAGGTTGCTTTTAGAGCAGGTAGAAAAGATCTTGCAAAAAATTATCTCAATCAAGTTATTGATATGAAAGATGAAATAGGTGAATTTTATTTTGCAAATTCCTTAGTTGAATTTATGAACGGAAATATTGATAAAGCTACAGAATATAACTTAAAACGAGAATTGGAAAATCCAGCAGATAGCGAAATATTTTATGAAATTGCACGAATTTATGGACTATTAAGTAAGACCGAAGATTGTAAGAGGGCATTAAGGAAAAGCAATAGACTTGGGTTACGTTAGTTATCCTTCCATGCAAAATGATTCTTTTTTTAGATACAGTTAGGGAAGATGAAGGAATTAAAATTTTACTAAATAATGCTAAAATGATTCATGAGGAGTTGAAGGAAAAAATTATTAACCACTTATTAATTTTTATCATCGTAGAATGATAAAAAGTTGAACTACTCACTTATCATTTACCTAACATAAAAAGCTGCCATAAATCTCGGGTGCTAGTTTTAAAAATTGGAGCTACGGCTAGTTTCCCAGTTGTTCCAATACTGTTTTCCAAATATTTTAATTCTTCTAATTTATCTTTTACTTCTTCTTCAATGAGTACCGGCAAGCCTGCTTTTCTTAAAAGCAATACTCCTTTTGCCCTTACTGATAATTCCAAATGTATTCTTATTAAGCAAAGCATATCCGATAAAACTATTCCTGAAAATTTATTTCTAAGTGATAACAAATATTCTCCAGCATGTGATTCAGAAAAAATTCCCTTGTTAATTTGATCAAGAATTTCAACTTCATTATCAATATTACTATCCATCCATTCTTGTAAAGCCAATTCACTTCTTTGAAAGACAAACACTAAAAGTGCTGGAAGTAAGATTAACTGTAAAACTGTAATAGTTACTGCCGGCAATAGCAAATGGTTAAAGAATGAATGAATTATTATTGCAGAAATTAAAGCCAATAAAAAATTTTTAAATTTTAAACTCTCACTTCTATCAAATAAATTTTTTGTAATGATTGAAAAGATTGCTGTAGTTCCGCCGTGCATAACGGCAGTTCCAAAACCTCTGATAATCCAAAGAAATAAATTTGAAGACTCCAGAACATTTAAATAATAAATATTTTCGATGAATGAAAATCCCGCACCGATTGCAAAGCCGTAAATAGCTGCATCAACTGTAAAACCAATTTGTTTTTTTGAAATCATATAAATAATAAAACTGGCCTTTATTGTTTCTTCAATAATGGGCGAAACGTATTTTGTATAAAGTGAAAGTTCAAATGAAAAGTTGGTAAGAAGAAATTTTGTTATTGCAAAACTTATTAAAGCAGCAGCAAAGCCAACGAAGATAACTAAAATTATGGTGGTGATTTTTACAAGTTTATAACTATCAAAATAAATTAGCGTAATTAAAAATATAAATGCTGGGGGTAGACTTACGAGAATTTCAATCATTTTACAATATTAGTTCTTTCTCAAATACTTTGTTATCAGATTTTAATAACTTAACAGAAAATTTATCAGTCGAATTATTTTTTGAAATAAAAATTATTTCATCAGTAAGTCGTGTTGAATTTTCAAATATTACTGAACTCTGATTGTCACTAACAACGATATAATTTTTTGCAGGATAATTTTTAAGTGAAATATATTCTGGGTCAAATTCAATTTGTAATTTATATTTTTCGGGTGAGTTAATATCAATACTAAATTTATATTCGTTCTTTCCTTTTTCAATATTAATATTTCCTAAAATATTCTCTGAATTAATATTGATTGATTCTAATAATTTCATTTCGCTTAATCCTATTGTACCAATCGTATTGTTCTCACCAACTAAATCTTTGAAAGCAGAATTAAAAAACATAGCTGAAAACAGAATTCCACTAATTATTAAAACTAAACCAAATGACATTGCAGTTTTAATTTTAGACCCAAAAAATATTTTAGAAATACTTTCAGGAATAAATGATTTGCTTTGTTTGGGCTGATACATATTATAATCTATAGAGTTCAAAATTCTTTTTTTAAGATTTTTCAGAAGGACATTTTCGGGAATAGTATCTAGTAATTCTTCTGTTCTTAACAATTCTTTATGTAGAATTTTAGCTTCCTCGTTTTCTTTTAGATATTTATCTAATTTTTTCTTTTCACTAGCTGAAATTATTTTATCGATGTCTTTATTTATTAGTTCTATGTATTCTGGTTTATCATTTTAAATAACTCTATTTTCTGTTAATAAATTTTTTAATAATTGCCTACCGGTAAATAACCTTGATTTTACTGTCTTTTCCGGAACACTTAATAGAAAACCTAATTCCTTGTATGAATAGTCTAAAAAATGTTTTAGAACAACCGGCAATCTATAAAGCATATCAAGCTGCATTAAAGCATCATTTATATTTTCACTTAGAATATTATTCTCACAAATTTTATCAGGATCATTTTCCAGTGATTTTTCATTTTCATTTAATTCAGAAACATTACTTTTTCTTTTCTTAAAATTGATTGATTCGTTAACTGCAATTCTATAAAGCCAACTGAAAAATTTATATTGTGGATTGTAATCTTTAAGATTTTCATATGCCTTAACAAATACGCTTTGTGTAATTTCTTCTGCATCATCAAAATCTCTTACTAATTTATCTGCTAACCTAAAAATGACCTTTTGATATTTATCAACAATTTTCTCAAAAGCTTTCCCATTACCTTCTAGGCATTCAGTAACAAAAATTAAATCTTCATTCTCCAATTATAAATACACCCCAAGTAATAAAAAGTTGGTGAAAAAAAATTATTCTATCGTAAATACTTTATCTAGACCGCAAATCTTAAAAACTTCTCTAATATGACTATTCATATTAATTAGCTTAAGAGATTTACCAGAATCTTTTAATCTTGAATACGTTTGTATTAAGCTCACCTAAACCAGCACTTGAAATGTATTCAAGTCCTTTGAAATCAATTATACAATTATCCTTAATTGTTTCTAAGGCTTCAACGAGTTTAGAAGTAACAGAAGCGTTTAGTCTACCGCTAATAAAAACTTGATTACTGTTTATAATTTTTACATCGAACAATTTTATCTTCCATAAAAAAACTTAATGGTCTTAATACTGTGAATTATGCAGTTTAGATTTTTTTTTAATTTAGTAAAAATTTATTTAACAAATCCACCAGATTGTAAAATTAAGTTTAACTTCTTTATGGATGAATCGCCATAAAATACAAAATTAAAATACTTTTCAATTTGAAAGGGAGTAAGAACGGCAACCCACTCTATGTCTTTTAGAGTAAATCACCGTTCTTAATAAATCTTTAGTTCCCAGCAAATTCAGATAACTTAACTCCGTTATAAGTTTGATCAAGTTTTACCAAATAGTCTGGCTCAACTGTTTCATTATCATTAATTTGATCTGCTATATGATTATTATAAAAAATTTCGCAAAGTCTTTGAACTCTTTCGCTGTCATCAAATTTTATTCTTTGTTTTACAGCGAATAAACCTTGTTCGGTTTTTATTTTAGAAAGTGAAAGAGCTGCGATAATACGTTCTTCCTCAGTGGTTCCATCCTTCAACATTTTTAATAATGGATTGATAGCTCTATGAGATTTCATTTCACCTAAAAAATATGCACTACTAATTTGCAAGCCACGGTTATCAGAATTAATTCCTTCAACTAAATTATTTTCAATTTTTTCATACTTTGATTTTTCTAGTTTTGTTGAAGCTAAACTTTCTGCTGCTTTATCTGCTTTTTCAAACTCACTAATATTTTCTGATCCTCCGATCGTGCCGACAACGTTTTCTTTTGGACTAGGATTATCAACTACTAAGAATACTACTATTATTGCCAAAATAACTGTTCCTAATAACATGGCTATCATTTTGGAATTGCTTTTTGGATTACTTTGGTTTTTCATGGTTACCTCTTTTTATTTGTGAAAAATTAACTTTGTCTGTGCGACTACTACAACTACAAATGAAACAAAAAAATGTTGGTGAGAATTTGAAAAAAAAAATTGACTCGTGATTTTACATGAGAATTCACTCTTTATACTTATGTGCAGAAGCTTTTTGACTTGCAGTTATTTTTTATAACAACTCTCTGTGAAATTCTTTTAAATTTATTTAACCAACTTTTATGTTGTTAAATTGTACTTAGTTTAAATTCACTATTTACTTGGAAAAATGTCTTGAGTTAATTATTTTTTTTTTGTATATTAAATGATTATTTCAGACATCTAATCTTGTATAGAAAACTTCAAACTAATTTGAGAAAAAATATGAACGAAAACATTAATCTTGAAATCAAACTTCCCAAAGTTCCTGATATTGAATTAGTAGCGCTCGAAGGATTGCAGTTAATGGGTCGACATCTCGGCATACCTGAAGATAAAATTGGGGAAGCTGGAATTTTAGTAACCGAAGGTATCATCAATGGAATGGAACACTCTGGACTTGAAAATCCATATGTAAGTGTTGATTTTACGATGACCAAAGAAAGCTAATTATCTTAATTACAGATTATGGCAAAGGTTTTGAACCTGAAAGTGTTGAAGAACCAGATATACAAAATAAAATGGGTTCTTCAAATAAGCGTGGCTGGGGTTTTAAATTAATGAAATCAATGTCCGATGGTTTTGAAATTACCTCGGAAAAAATGGAACTAAAATTACAATAACAAAAAATTTATTATGAGGGAAAAGTAATGGTTAAAGATTTCGATTTAACATCAAAATGGTTAATAATGTTTTAGTTATTAAAACAGAGGGTTACATTAATAATTCCGGTGGCGAAAAATTGCGCAAGCTTTTGAAGAGCCTTTTAACAGTGGGGTTACAAAATTATTAATTGATATTGAAAATTCTAAAGTAGTTAATTCAATAGGAATATCATTCCTTATTGAAATAATTGAAAAATTAAACAGTAAAGGGGCAAACTCTATTTTACTAATTTAGATCCATCAATAGAAAAGACTTTTACGATTATGGGACTCTTTCAATTTGCAGAGAAAGTAGCTTCTATAGATGACATAAAATAAAATTATTGGGGGATTTATTTTGGCATCGGATTTAATTACTGAGAAATTATCTTTCCAAGTTAAATCATTCCAAGAGAGTTTTGAGATTTTAACAAATTCAATTACTCTAAATGGAATGGCGAAACAATTTGATAAAATATTACGAGGGAATTTTTTACCACTAAGGTAAATATATTTCATCGTGATAAAAACTCACCTAAATGGACCAATCTAATTAATAAGAATGTTTTTCAACATCAATCTGAAGTTGAAAATTTTGATGAGTTAGCTTTAAAAATAGTAGCTAACTCTGATTCTTCTGAATTGTTTACAATCACTAAACTAATTGATTCTAAACTTATAGCCATTGTTCTCGGTAAAAATTTGATGGAACAAGCTATTCAGAAATTGATAAAATAACATTTCAAATTTTCATTCAAATATTTGATAGTGCTTACCAAGTTTTGCTCTCGAGAGGAAAAAAAAAAAAATTAATATTTTCATTAAACAATCGGGTTTCTCAACTCTATAGTTTAATTGATACCGGCATTGAGATTTCCAAAATAAGATTTGGTAATGATTTACTTGAGCTTGCTCTCTCACGTGCAATAGCTTTAACAAATTCATCATATGGGAGAATTAAAGTAACCAATAAAAAAGGTAATATTGATGAAATACACTTTCCGCCTAACATCATCAAATATGGCAAACCAAAAGTTAAATTTAGATTAATCAAAAAATTTGTTGATGTAGGAATTGAATATGAGTTTACACTTTGCGAAAAGGAAAGTCGCGAAGGAATTATTCAATTTGAAGATACAGATGAATTACTTTTTAGGCGCTATTGCCAGACAAGTACAGGCAGCCATAGAAAATGATAGGGCGAATAAAGAAGCCCTAGAAAATGAAACAATGAAAAGAGAGTTAGCCGTTGCTGCATCAATTCAAAAAGAATTCTTCCCGAAAAATTACCAACCATTGATGGTTATGATATTTCTGGAATTAATATTCCTTCCAAAGAAGTAAGCGGCGATTATTATAATGTCTTTAAACTTGAAGATGGCAGATATGCTATAATTGTTGCGGATGTTACCGGAAAAGGAATGCCAGCTGCGCTGTTAGTAAGTACTTTAGATGCCTCTCTTCGTTCTTATCTAGATTTCCATATTCCTCTTTCCGAAATGGCTGTAAAAATGAATACCATTATTTACAAATCTTCTACTGCAGATAAATTCATTACATTTCTAATAGCTGTGTTAAACCCAGAAAATGGGGATATTGATATTATTAATGCAAGGACACAATCCGGCACTTATACTAAGAAAAAATAATAAAATTGAAAAAATTGATGCTGGTGGTGTTGCCTTTGGAATGTTCGATATGGGATTACCTTTTGCGAGTGAAAAATTAAATTTAAAAAAAGGGGAACGACTTTTTATTTTTTTCTGATGGTATTCCCTGAAGCAATGGATAAAAAAGAAGTAGAATATACTGATGAAAGATTAGAAAAGTATTTTGTTGAAGTAAAACCCAAAAAGTGCTTCCGAATTTATTAGCTCAATTGTTGCCGATGTAAGATCTCACACCAAAGGTGAAATTCAAAGTGACGATATCACTGCACTTTATTTAATTCGTCAATAATTTTTTTATAAAAATAAGACAAGTAGTACGATAAAATTAACAACATCCTGTTTTTGTTTAAAAAAAAGGAAAACATGAAAATAATTACCATATCTTTTTGGAAAAAGCTCAGCATTATTTTCTCATATTGTTTATCATTTTATCAACTCTGTCCTCTGCTCAAGAGACCATTCAAACCGAATTTATTACTTTATCAGATGGATTAAGTTCTGCAGGTATTAGGGCAATAATGCAAGATAGTTACGGACTAATGTGGGTTGGGACTTTAGCCGGATTGCATCAATATGATGGCTACAAATTTATACGATATAAAAATATTCCGGGCAAATCAACAAGTTTACTAAATGATAATGTTTGGGGATTGGCAGAAGATAAAAATAAAAATATTTGGGTTAGTACAGAAGACGGAATTGCAAAATATAATCGCACCAAAAATGAATTTAAAATTATGATTTGACAGAATTATTAAACGCCCCACCAAATGGTGGTGGAAGAGTCTTTAATATTCTGATTGACTCAAAAAATAGAATGTGGGCTGCCACGCGTAATTATGGAGTTTTGCTTTATAATGAACAAAATGATCGCTGGGATCAGGTTCCTATTTGGGAAAATGATAGCAAGAATGCTGTAATAGTTAATGCTTTGGTAATGCAATTAGCAGAAGACAAAGATGGGAAAATATGGGCAGGTTTTAGTCGCTATGGTTTATCCTATTATGATAATAAGGATAGTACTTTTGTAACTGCTAGCATTAAAAATCTTGAAGGTGTAGTTGATTTTAGTAAGGGCGAGAATTTAATTACCAGTTTATATACTGATCTGACAAATACAATATGGATTACAGGTAGGAATGGAATATATAAATATGATCAGATCACGACAAGTATAAGGCCAATAATAGAATATGAAAAATTTAAAATTTTTAAATGGCAATTATATGAACAGAATTATACCAGATCAAACTGGCAATATTTGGATTGCAAATAATTATAGAGGTATTGTAAAATTTGATGGAATATCAGATGACTTTACTGAAATTATTATTGATGGTCATGAAAGACTTAAAGATGGAACAATGGATTTATTTTGTTTTAGTGCAACACTTGATAATACTGGAATAATTTGGTTTGCAACGGCTCAAGGAATAATGAAGTATGATGCTGGCCGTGAGTCTTTCATTAATTATAAATATGAGGATGGCAATAATAATAGTATAAGCAGTAATCAAGTTTTTGGTTTACTTGAATCAAAAAATAAATAAAGGTAAAATAATTGTTGGTACTAGAGGTGGAGGGTTAAATGTTTTTGATCAAAAGAAACAGAGCTTTAGCCAAATTAAATACAACATAATTAAAGATCAGTTTGGGGGATCTGTAAGAAGTATTGCCGAAGATAGTGATGGTTCATTGTGGCTTGGAACTTGGGGAGATGGATTGATTCATTTAGATAAAAGCTTTAGGAAATTCAAAGGTATACTTTTGATCCCAAATCGTTTAACAGTCTTTCCAATGACCAAGTAAGAGTCATAAAAAAAGATAATGAAGGTAATTATTGGGTAGGTACAAATGGTGGTCTTAATTTAATAAATGCTAAAACGAAAAAAAAAATAAACGAATAGGAAATCTAGTAACAAGAGTCTATCCCCAAGAACTTTATGATATAGTTGACAAATTTATTAGTAAGGGCAAGCAAAAAGCATCAATTAGTAAAGTGGGTGATTTTGCAGATTTGACTAAATCATTTAACATTCTTAAACCTCGAAAATATTTAGTGATTTCTGGAGGAGAGGGCTTTTTGATGATAATTTATTATATGATTATGGCTGGATTGTTAATTCTAAGAATGACACTATCTGGGGTTCTAGGGATGTTACTAAAACCTATGAATTAGGTGGCGCTGACAAAAATAGACTATGGCTTGATATAATTGAGTTAAAACCAGACAGCTATAAATTGCGTTATAAATCTGATGATAGTCACGGATATGGAGCTTGGAATGCCACCGAACCACTATACCCTCAATTCTGGGGAATAAGTATTGTTGAATTGGAGATGATGATTCTCAAGCGAAAGAAATAAGCAGATATCTAAATGAAACAAAAAAAAAAAAAAATTAATTAAAGGGAATAATATCCGATCAATACATATTTCGAAAAATACTGTTTGGATCGGTACCGACCTATTTGGATTAAACAAGATAGATTTAGAAAATAATTCAGTTAAAACATATAGCAATGACAAAAACTCCCAAAATACTCTAAGCAATAATAGCGTTCAATTTATTCACGAAGACCAAGATGGTATACTATGGTTAGCGACAAATTTAGGACTAAATAAATTTGATCCGATTAACGAAACCTTCAAAGTATACACTGAAGATGATGGACTTCCAACAAGTTATATAGCCTCAATATTACCTGGTGATGGTACTGATTTATGGTTAGCAACCCGAAATGGAATTTCCAAGATGGTAACTGACTCAGAAACTAAACAGGTTACTTTTTGTAAATTATGATACTGAAGATGGAATTGAAGGATGGATTTTATTGCTCTTGCTGCACTAAAAGCTAGCAATGGGCAGTACTTTTTCGGGAGTGAACAAGGACTTAGCGCTTTTACACCGGGTAACTCAAATACCATTGAACCGAATCTAATATTTTCTGATTTGAAAATTTCAAATAAATCAGTAAAATCATATGAAGCTGATGAAAGTCCGTTAGAAACATCATTACTTGATTTAGAGAAATTAGATCTGACCTATAATCAGAATGATCTGACTTTTTCATTTGCAGCACTTCATTACTCAAACCAAAAAAAAAATCAATACGCCCACCAACTAATTGGCTATGATAAAAGCTGGGTATTTGATAATAAAAGAGAAGTAACTTATACGAACCTTGACCCCTGGCGAATATACATTTTCTGTAAAAGGATCTAACAGAGATGGTGTATGGAAATCAGCTCCCAAAACATTAGCAATAACAATTCATCCTCCTTGGTGGTTTACAACTTGGGCTTATATAGGTTATGGCTTATTGTTTATTGGTTTAATATTTACCATTGATCGTTTACAAAGAAAAAGATTGCTTACAAAAGCTAGAGAAAGAATGAAAATTCAGGATGCTGAGCATAGGGCTGAGGCAGCTGAACTGCAAGCAAAAGCTACTGAATCTGAAAGACGTGCATTGGAATTAGAATTCAATCAGAAAAAAAAAAGAATTAGATGAAGCAAGAGATTTGCAATTATCAATGCTGCCCAAAACGCTGCCGCAATTACCTCAACTGGATATTGCAGTCTATATGAAAACAGCTACTGAAGTTGGAGGTGATTATTATGATTTTAATATTGGTTTGGATGGCACCCTGACTTGTGTTCTTGGTGATGCTACCGGTCACGGAATGAAAGCAGGAACAATGGTTACCGCCGTTAAAGGATTGTTTAACAGTTATGGTGCTAATCCCGATATTCTCTATTCTTTCCAAGAGATAAGCAGATGTATAAAACAAATGCAGCTTGATAAGCTTTCAATGTGCATGACGATGTTAAAAATTAATAATAATAAATTGTTAATGTCCGCTGCCGGCATGCCGCCAATTTTAATTTATAATCATAGTGAAAAGAGTGTATCAGAACAGGTGATTAAAGGAATGCCACTTGGAACTTTTGATAAATATCCATATGACGTACGCGAGAGACAGAATTAAATAGCGGGGATACATTACTATTAATGAGTGATGGATTTCCTGAGCTTCTTAATTCAGAAGGTGAACTTTATGGTTATCAGCGTGTAAGAAATTCATTTGAAAATATTGCTGAAAAAACTCCGGAAGAAATTATTAATCACTTGAAAGATGAAGGATCAAGATGGGTAAAAGATCAAGACCCGGATGATGATGTGACGTTTGTGGTTATTAAAGTTAAATAAAAAAAATAATAAAACATAAGAGAGTAAAAAATGAAAGCAAAATCTATTAAAGGAAATTCACCTGAGGATGTAAAAAATGAATTATCTAACAGCATGTCTGATGGTTTTAAGCCAACGTTAGCAATCATCTTTTTATTTCAATAAAACAAGATAGAGAAGCTGTATGCGAAATTATTAATAATAAAGGAATTGATATCATTGGCGCTACTTCATCTGGAGAATTTATAGATGGACATGAAAGCGAAGGCGGAATAGTAATTTTACTTTTGGATTTAAACAAAAATAATTATTCCATACTGTTTGAAGATATTCAAGAAAGATCTCTGGAAGAAGCCACACAAAGTATGATAGAGAGTGCTTTAAAGAAATTTGAAAAGCCTGCATTCATCCTAGTTACAACATTATTAAAATCAGATGGGGGAATGCTTGATGGGGAAGGAATGGTGAGATATATTGAAAAATTAGCCGGTCCCGATATCAGCATGTTTGGCGGCATGGCGGGTGATGATTTATCGTTCAAGGGCACATGGATTTTTACACAAGGTAAATCGACAGACTATGGAATGGCTGCTTTGGTGTTGGATGAATCAAAAATTGAGCTGCATGGATTAGCTTTCTCTGGATGGAAGCCTATGGGTGTGTTCCCCGGACAGTAACAAAAAGTGAAGGTAATTTGATCTATAGTATCGATAACCGTCCGGCACTAGAAATATATCTACATTTATTAGGCGAGGAAATATCATCTACAGATGACCAAATAGATTTTTTGATAGAATTGGTATCCACTATCCGTTTCAGATAGAACGGGAAAACCGCGAACCAAAGATGTGTAATCCAATTGGGTATGATAAAGAGAAGCAAGCATTAATTGTGAATCAGATGTACCTCAAGATTCAACCCTTCGTTTTTCAACCCTCCCGACTTTGATATAATTGAGACTGTTATAGATAAAGCCGATAAATTTAAAAATGAACATAATGCTGAAGCTGATGCACTGCTGATATTTTCATGCGCAGGTCGATTTGAGTGCTTTAGGTCCAATGGCACAGCAAGAAAATGAAGGAATACAAAAGGTATGGAATGCACCGATGGCTGGTTTCTATACATACGGGGAATACGGAAAAGGAATAAATGGTAAACACGAAATCCATTCAACAACATGCAGCTGGGTAGCACTGAAGGAAAATAATAATTTTAGTAAATATAAGGAAATATCGTATGAAAAAAGGAATGATAAAAGTAAGTGTACTTTACCCTAATAATGAAAGTAACAAATTTGATATAGAATATTACAGAACTAAACATGTTAATCTTGTTACTAGCTTATTAGGTGACTCATTAAAAGGAGCGACCACTGAATCTGGATTGGGAGGAGGCGCCCTAAATTCACCCGCCCCATTTGTTTCAATCGCTAATATGTATTTTAATACAATAGAAAGTTTTCAAAACTCGTTTGGACCAAATGCTGACAAAATAATGGGAGACCTGCCGAACTTTACCAATATTGAACCAATTATTCAAATAAGTGAAGTTGTGATTTAATTTATTCTCTATCATTAAAAGTGTCGAGTCACTCTAAGAAAAAATAATTAAATAAATAAGGTTTTAAATGAAAGCAAAATCAATTAAAGGAAAATCAGTTGAGGAAATAAATACTGAATTAGCTGGTTGTATGTCGGATAATTTTCAGCCAACACTTGCAATTGTTTTTTTATCCGCATTAGATGAATTAGAAGCTGTTTGTGCAATATTAGATAACGAGGGTATCAGGATATTTGGAGCTACTACAGGAGGAGAATTTATCGATGGTGTAGTGGATGAAGAATCAATTGCCATAATGTTATTAGATATGAATCCTCTTTTTACAATCTCATTATTGACAGCTAATAATAATTCTACTGAAGATATTGCAGACATAATTAGTGCTCAGGAATAAAAACATTTTCTAATCCTGGATATATTATTTCAATTGCAGGTCGCCTAATTGATGGTACATTGCTAATTAATGGCATGGATAAAAAGCTTGGCAAAAATGTCTCCATATTTGGTGGATTAGCTGGAAATCTTATTGATGGATCAGGAACTTCTGTTTTTGATAATAATAATCGTACCCCAAATGGATTGCTTTCCTTAATAATAGATAATGATAAAATTGAGATGACCGGATTTGCAACATCGGGATGGCAGCCCATTGCAACATTTCATACCATTACAAAAAGTGAAGGACATATGGTTTCTACTATTGATGAAGAGCCAGCAATGGATATGATTGCGAAATATTTGGGTAAATCATTCGAAGCAGATACTACTGAGGAAATAATTTATTCAAAAGAAGCCTCACCCATTCAATTATATAGGGATAATTCACCTTCAGTACTTAGGGAAATAACTTATTTTAATGGTAAAACCCGAGAGGTGCATTTCTCCGGGCCAGTTACTCAAGGAACCAAATTTAGATTTTCTTTACCTCCTGACTGGGATATAGTTGATAAAATAAAATCAGACTGTCTCATGGTTAAAGAGCAAAAACAACCTGAAGCTGACGCAGTAATTATATTTTCTTGTTCTGCCAGATTATTATCATTAGGTCCAATGATAAATTCAGAAATTGAGGAAATAAAAAATACTTGGGAATGTCCCACTGTTGGGTATTTCTGTTTTAAGTGAAATTGGCAGGTATCTTGAGGGTGAGACTGAATTTCATAATAATACATGTTCAATAGTTTTGTTAAAAGAAAAAATATAGAGAGATATATGAAAGCAAAATCAATTAAAGGAAAATCAGTTGAAGAAATTAAATCTGAATTACAAAAAGTATGGAAGATGCCTGCCTGCCGGACAGGCAGGGTTTTCAACCAACTTTAGCAATTGTATTTTTATCTGTTAGTCAAGATAGAGATGGAATTTGTTCTTTACTTGATGAAAATGGAATCTCAATATTTGGCGCTTCGACAAATGGCGAATTTATTGACGAAGAATTTGAGAAAGAATCAGTTGCAATTCTTCTACTGGATATAAATCCATCATATTTTACAATAATCTTTGAGGAGTACCCAGAAAAAAAATTACCGTGAGGTAACTCAGAGCATTGCTAAAAAATCGTTGGAATTCTTCAAGACTCCCAACCTTTCTTGTTGCAGGAAGTAATCTAGAAACAGATGCAGAAGAGCTCCTTTTTGGTTTTTCGGATGTTGTAGGAAAGGATGTTTTTGTATATGGAGGAATGGCAGGTGACGATTACGCATTTAAGGAACAATTTGTTTTTACAAATCATAATTCTAGCAATCGTGGAATTGTAACACTAGTCTTAGATGAAGAAAAAATTGATGTTGCCGGAATTGCTACCTGTGGATGGAAAGCCGTTGGTACAGAAAAAAACTGTGACAAAAAGTGAAGGTAATCATGTTTTTACTGTGGATGATGTTCCGGTTCTTGAATTAACCAAAAAGTATGGTGGATTAGATGCATTGCAACCTGCAAATGAGATGCAAGTAATTGAAATTGGAACGAACTTTCCGCTCCAGTTACAACGAGAGATAGGTGATCCCGTGATGAGGCCCGGTCTCCTAATAGATTGGAACGATGGGTCATTTTATTGCAGCGGAACTGTACCACAAGGTTCAAAAGTAGGTTTTCACTTCCCCCGATTTTGATGTAATGGAAAAAGTAATTAAAGGGGTTGAAAAATTTAAAACAAACCCAAATGCCGGAAGCTGATGCGGTAATTGTATTTAGTTGTGCCGGAAGAATATTGTCACTTGGACCACTCATGAGCAAAGAAATTGAAGGTGTTAAAAATGTCTGGAATGTTCCAATGGCGGGTATGTTCTCGACTGCAGAACTTGGTCGTGCTACTAACGGTAATCTAGAAATGCATAATCTGACTACATGCTGTATAGCATTAAAGGAAAAGTAATTAATGAATGAAGATCTAAAAAAATAGTTGAGTCTGTAGAAGGTTCGAATAATTTGAGTGATGAAGAAAAAGATATTCTTATCAAAGCAGCTAAATCTGCTGATCGAGAACTTACAATAACGTTATTCAAATTAGATAGAACAGAAAAGGTTAAACGAACAACTGGAATATTGCTTGAAGAAACGATTGAAGAGCTTGAACAAAAAAGAAAGGCAGTTGAGGAACAAGCCAAATTAATTCAAATAGAAAATGAACGAAAGTCACTTGAGCTGGAGGAAGCAAGACAGCTCCAGCTTGCAATGCTTCCAAAACAATTGCCGAGCTTACCAAATATGAATATTGCAGTTTATATGCAGACTGCAACTGAAGTAGGCGGTGATTATTACGATTTTCATGTTGAAGAAGACGGCACGTTAACTGCGGTTATAGGGGATGCAACAGGACATGGTTTAAAAGCCGGAACTATTGTTACAATTACAAAAAGTTTGTTCCACAGTTTGGCTACGAATGAAAACATATTAGAAACATTTTCAAAAATATCTAAAGTAATAAAGGATATGAAATTTAGGCAGCTCTCAATGTGTCTAACAATGATTAAAATAAAAAGAAAATAAAATGATTATCTCTTCTGCTGCAATGCCCCTGCGCTTGTTTATAGAAAAAATGAAAAAAAATATTGATGAGATAGAATTGAGAGGTATGCCGCTTGGGGAATGAACAACTTTCCTTATAAAAAAAGAAGAGATACTCTTAAATAGCGGCGATACAATATTTTTAATGAGTGATGGTTTCCCGAATTAGCAAATAAGAATAATGAAATGTACGGATATGATAGGACAAAAACTGAGTTCCAATTAGTTGGAGAAAAGAACCGGAAGAAATAGTTGAATACTTAAAAATTCGGCTACAGATTGGATAGACGGAAAAGACCCTGATGATGATGTAACATTTGTTGTAATCAAAGTGAATTAATAAAGGAATTAACCCAATGTTAAATAGTATCAATTTTAGAAATATAATAATACTGATTCTCACATTTATTGCATTTAGTAATTTGAGCATTTCTGCCCAATATGATAGCCAATTTGAAAAACTCACAATAAAAGATGGGTTATCAAGCAATGATGTTTGGGATGTTGTTCAAGATAAATATGGATTATTATGGATAGCCACAAAGGATGGAATAAATATTTATGACGGCTACAATTTCAAAATATACTAAAAAAATTCTACAGAGGATTCAACATCGCTTCCAAGTAATGACTGTTTTGCAGTATTTGAAGATAAAAAATAATGAAATGTGGATTGCCACAAAGGTAGGATTGGCAAAATATAATCGAGTAAACGAAACGTTTGTGAATTATCAGTTCTCAACAAATAATACTGAATTTGCAAATAGTATTGCAAAGATATATGAAGATTCTCAAAATAACTTGTGGGTATCTACAAACCAAGGCATATTACAATTTAATAGAACTAGTAATGAATTTAAAAAGTTTGATGTAATGAAGATCGATAATACAGTTGCTCAAATGGTTAGTAATACTATTAGTATTTATGAGACAAAAAAAAGGAGAGCTATTTGTTGGTTCGGTTGAGTATGGTCTGCTTAAATATGATTATTCTTCACAAATATTTGTTCAATTAAACCTGGTAAAGGGAATAAATTATCTAATGGGGAACCACACTTATGATATAAAAGAAGATAAAGATGGTAATCTATGGTTAGCAACATTTAAGGGATTGATGAAAGTGGACATGCGTAATATGATATGTAAAGACATTACACCATTTGCTAAAGTATTGATTAATCAAGGTGGAACTAGAAATTCATTTTATGGAATTTATAAGGATAGATTTGATAACATATGGGCGGGAACAAATTCTTATGGAATCTATGTTTTTAATTCTTCCACCGAGGACTTTAAGCTTATTTATGATAATAAAACTAATAACCCAACGGGTCCATTTTATGAAGATAAATTCGGTATTATTTGGGCTACAACTGTTCAGGGCTTTGGAAATATGATCTTGACAAGAAACCTTTTGATTTAGTACTACCGGTAATTTTTAGTGAAGACGAAAGTAACCCAATTATTTTTTCCTTTAAAGAATCGAAAAGATTTAATAGAAAATTATGGCTGGGGTCTTCCCTAGGCTTGAATTTGTATAACATGGATTCTAAAAAAATAGAGGTCAATTCACCTCTGCTCAATAAAATTAATTATCCAAATAAATATTCAATTTCTACAATACTAGAGGAAAATGATAATTTATGGATTGGAACGTTAACTTCAGGTTTACTTAAATTTAATCTTTCAACTAATAGGCTCGAAAACTTTTTGATGCGTTATTATGATTATTCTACAATTAATAATAATACGATAAATTCAATACTTGATACTAAGAATAATGAATTATGGATTGCAACAAATTTTGGAATTAACATTATAAACAAGATGTTAAACAAAATTAGCAGTATCCCTTCTTTGATGAGCCGCCAATATGATCCAAAACTTAAACAGAGTCTTCAATATTTAAGACAAAAAATCAAAACCGATTACCTCTATTACATCGGTAGGAGATTATGCTGATATAACAAAAGAATTCGTACTCACTAAGGATGAAAATGTTATTATCTCTGCTTTGGGTGAAGGACTGCTAGCTAATAATATGGTCGACTATGGCTGGCTCGAATCTGAAAAAGGGGATATCATCTGGACATCTTCGGATATTGATTCAACATATTTCGCTGGAGGGAATGGAAAGAACCGTACTAAGATTGGGATGTTAAAGTTAAAAAAGGGAAGATATAAGTTAAGATATAGATCTGATGACAGTCACTCTGCTCAGTCTTTTAATTTCCCTCCACCTGAAGACACTCTTAGCTGGGGTATTACTATGTATTCATTGCCTAAGGATCAATATAATAGTTTAGAAAAAATATTTATTAAAGATAACTCAACGACATTTTTGAACGGTCAAAATGTATTTAAATTAATATTGGCTTCAGATAACTCAATTTGGGCAGCAACAAATTTGGGTATTAGTAAAATCAATCGTGAAACTCATGAAGTAGTCAATTATCGTAAAAATAAATCCGCAAATAAATCTTTAAGTAGTGAACTCGTAAATGATATCGTTGAAGATATGAATGGAAATATTTGGATTGCGACTGAAGATGGATTAAATATGCTCGAACCCAAAAAGTGGAAGAATTACTATTCTTAGGGATCAGAGTGGATTGCCGACAAACAATATAAGATCTGCTCAGATTGATAATTCGGGAGATTTATGGATTAGCAGTTCTAATGGAGTTTCTAAGATTGAAATAAGTGCTGGTTATGATAACCCTGTTATAATTAATTATGATGTGAAAGATGGACTCCAGGGTATGAATTTCTCCATGGTGTATCTTATAAAGATATTGATGGAAAATTATATTTTTCAGGTACAGAAGGGTTTAACACGTTTTTGCCAGGTAAAAGTAATAGTTCACTACCATACATATCATTAAATAATGTGCTCATTTCTAATAAATCAATAAAAGATGTTGATGATAATATTTTGAAGGAGTTTCAATTAATGAACTCAATGAATTATCCTTACCTCATGATCAAAATGATTTGTCTTTCGATTTCGTTTCAATCCATTTTTCACGACCGGACAAAAACAGGCTTCAATATAAAATGGATGGAGTTGATGATGAGTGGATATTAAGTGACAGAAGATTTGCTACTTACACCAACATGAATCCGGGTGATTATGTTTTTAATATAAAAGGATCGAACGGCGATGGAATATGGAATGAAAATATCAGAAAAATTAATATTCATATTTCACCTCCTTGGTATAATAACTGGACTGCATATTCAATTTATGCAGCTCTATTTTTTGGGACTCCTATATGGTGTGCGAAAATTTGAAATGGGGCGCCAGCAGAAGAATACTTTCATAAAAGAGTCAAGATTAAAAATAGAAACCGCAGAGGCAAATGCAAAAGCAGCAGATTCTGAAAAAAGGGCACTTCAGGTTGAATATGAACATAAGAAAAAAGAACTTGATGAGGCAAGGGAATTGCAATTATCAATGCTGCCGAAAGAACTTCCTCAACTTCCAAATTTGGATATTGCAGTCTATATGAAAACAGCAACCGAAGTTGGTGGAGATTATTATGATTTTCATATAGGCTTAGATGGTACCTTAACTGTTGTTGTAGGAGATGCAACCGGACATGGCATGAAAGCGGGAACAATGGTTACAACAACAAAAAGTTTATTCAACGTTCTTGCGCCCAATCCAAATATTATTGATACTTTTCATGAGATGACAAGATGCTTAAAATTAATGCAGATGGATAAACTATCGATGTGTATGACGATGCTAAAAATTTCGGGTAACAAAGTTCAAATGTCAGCCGCTGGAATGCCTCCGGTATTTATTTATAAAAGTGAAAATCAAACAATTGAAGAACATGTAATGAGAGGCATGCCCTTGGTACCTTTAGCAATTTCCCATATTTATTATTAGAAAGTGAATTAAGCACCGGCGATACAATCTTATTAATGACAGATGGATTTCCGGAACTATTTAATGACAAAAAAGAAATGTATGGTTATAGAAGAGCAAGAAATTTATTTGAAGAACTTGCAACAGAAACACCAGAGGAAATAATAACTAAGCTTAAAAGTGCCGGCTCTGATTGGGTTAATGATAATGACCCGGACGATGATGTGACGTTTGTGGTAATTAAAGTAAAATAAAAATAAGGTTTTTTATGAAGAAACAATTTAATAGAGATATGATAAATATAAATCATATTGCTGTTCTACTAATGTTATTAAGTTCATTAATGTTTGCTCAGAATAAACCCATTCGATTTGATAAATTCACAACGAGTGATGGGTTATCTCAAAACAGAATATTAGATATAGTTCAAGATAACCATGGATTTATATGGATTGGGACTGAAGATGGTTTGAATAGATATGATGGATATGAGTTTAAGGTTTATAAAAAAGAGCCAAGTGATACCAATTCTTTGGCTGATAATGTTATTAATACATTGCATATTTCATCAAATGGCAATCTTTGGGCTGGTACTTCATTTGGGGGGGTGAGTAAATTTGATTATGACACGGAAACATTTACCAACTATATGAGTGATAATTTTGATCCAAAAGCAATAATCAGTAATACTATTAAAGATATTAGTGAGGATAAAAATGGAAATATTTGGGTGGCTACTTTCAGGGACGGATTTGATTATTTAGATATAAGCTCGAATACATTTTATCATATGGAAAACATACTTCCCAAAGGGTTTTTACTTACAAATCAATCTTTAAATTTTATTCATCAAGATAAACAAGAATATTTATGGGTAGGCGGCGAAGGTAAACTTAATGTTTTTAAAATTAGTTATTCTGATTCCAAAATTCCACGTTTACAACCTATTAAAGTTAAGAATCAGATATTTGATATTGCTCCTTCTTGTATTGAGGAGGACCAAAATGGTGATATTTGGATCGGTACTGTTAGCTCTGGATTATTTAAGTATAATAGATTAGAAAATGTATTAGAACCATTTATTATAAAAGGGTCAGAAAATGATTTTGAAAATATTATTGTTACGGCACTTGAAACGGATTTAAAAAATAATTTATGGATAAGTGGTTTATATTATAAAAATGGACTTGATGATATTGATTTAGAAAAACCAAGAGTGTTAAAAGTAAATCTTACTAATTATGAAATTCAAAGGTTTCAATATGATTTAAATAACGAATCAAGTATAACCAACTCATTCATTCAAAAAATTTATAGTGATCGATCAGGGGTTCTATGGTTTGGATCAGATATATCTGGGATTAGTAAATATGATAATTCTGTTATAAAATTTAATCTATTCAAACCTAAAAAGTAACTAGTACTGGAGAAATAATTGATGCAGTAAGAGGTTTTTGAGGATAAGAATGAAATATTATGGCTTGCAAGTGCTTTCAACGGACTCGTATCATATGACAAAAGTAGTAATATGTATAAGTACTATTCAAATGATCCAAATGAAAAATCTAGTATAAGTAATAATTTCACATCAGCACTTTATAACGACGGTAAATATTTATGGGTAGGTACATTTAATGGACTAAATAGATTTGACAAAAAATAAAATATTTCAAAGATTTTATGTTGACCCAATTGATAAAACATCTCGCTTAAATTCTGTTAATTATAATATAATTGAACTTGAAGATCAACCAGGTTATTTATGGTATGGGTCAAATGGTGCAGTTTAGTTAAGTTTAATAAGAATGATTTCACCTTTACTACATATACATACGATCCTGAAAATGAAAAGAGTCTTAACAGCAGAGCCAACTATGTAAGATATTTAGTGCGTTCAAAATCTAATCCAAAGGAACTATGGACAGGTACAACTAGCGGTATAAATATTTTTAATTTAGAAGATGAATCATTTAGATATTATGTTCACAATCCATTAGATACAAATAGTCTCAGTCATCAGAATGTAATGCACATTTATGAGGATGAAAATAATTATTTCTGGATCTCGACTTATGGTGGAGGTTTAAACAGATTTGATCCTAAAACTGAAACATTCATAAGATTTACGGAAAAGAACAGTGACATTCCAAATAATGGTGTTTACGGAATTTTACCGGATGCAACTGGTAATTTTTGGTTATCCACAAATAACGGAATTAGTAAGTTTAATCCAAATACTTTAGAATTCAGGAATTACACTGTGGATGATGGACTCCAGAGTGAAGAATTTAATGGAGGATCTCTTTATAAAGTCAAGTGGGGAGATGTATTTTGGAGGAATTAAGGGGTTCAATTCATTTTATCCTTCGGAGATTGTAGACAACAATGTAAAGCCAGAACTAGTAATCACAGATTTAAAAATTTTCAATGAATCATTAAAAGTTGGTGCAGATTCTCCTCTCAAAAAGCAAATCTCAGTACGGATGAAATAGTTTTATCGTATTGGCAAAATGATATTTCCTTCAATTATGTAGGTTTACATTATACTAATCCTTCTAAAAACCATTATGCCTTTAAGTTAGAGAACTATGAAGATGAATGGAGATATGTAAATGAATCAAGAACTGCGACTTATACAAATCTTGACCAGGTGAATATATATTCAAAGTCAAGGGATCTAATAATGATGGCTTATGGAATGAAGAAGGCAAATCTCTAAAACTAATTATTAGTCCACCTTGGTGGAAAACTGGTTGGGCATACCTCTCATATATTTTATGTCTTGGGCTGGGCATATTTGCTGTCGATAGATTTCAAAGAGCAAGGTTGTTAAGTATTGAAAAAGAAAAGCACAATTTGCATTATTGGAAGCTGAAAATAGGCGTAAGACCGAAGAACTTGAAGAGGCACGTCAGCTTCAATTATCAATGCTGCCGAAAGAACTTCCTCAACTTCCAAATTTGGATATTGCAGTCTATATGAAAACAGCAACCGAAGTTGGTGGAGATTATTATGATTTTCATATAGGCTTAGATGGTACCTTAACTGTTGTTGTAGGAGATGCAACCGGGCATGGCATGAAAGCAGGAACAATGGTAACTACAACAAAAAGTCTATTCAACGTTCTTGCGCCCAATCCAAATATTATTGATACTTTTCATGAGATGACAAGATGCTTAAAATTAATGCAGATGGATAAACTATCGATGTGTATGACGATGCTAAAATTTCGGGTAACAAAGTTCAAATGTCAGCCGCTGGAATGCCTCCGGTATTTATTTATAAAAGTGAAAATCAAACAATTGAAGAACATGTAATGAGAGGCATGCCCTTGGTACCTTTAGCAATTTCCCATATTCATTATTAGAAAGTGAATTAAGCACCAGCGATACAATCTTATTAATGACAGATGGATTTCGGAACTATTTAATGATAATAAAGAGATGTATGGTTACAAAGGGCGAAAATTATTTTGAAGAGATTGCAGGGAATCTCCAGAACATATAATATCAAAACTAAAAATGCCGGTTCTGATTGGGTCAAAGATGCAGATCCGATGATGACGTTACTTTTGTTGTAATAAAAGTTAAATAAATGAAAAATAATATGAATTCTAGAAAGAAAAAATTACTTAACGAGACATACCATAAATTTATTCAAACCAGTTTGCATGATTTCCTTGGAAGGTATAGAAGAATTTATTGATCAGAAAATTATGGGATTTGGTACTACACTTGATGAGAAAATACTTTCCATATCTGAATATCGTAAGCTAGTTACCAGGCAAAGAGAACAGGGCAAAGATATAAAAATGCAGTTTGATATAATACCTGTAGTACACAAAATAGCTGCCGATGGAAACTCAGCAGTATTTGTTGATGAAATTATTTTAGAAATGATCATTGACAATAATACTCAGAAAATATTTATTCGTCTTTCTTCAGTTTTAGAATTTAGAGATCAAAAATGGATAGTAGTTCATTGGCATGGCTCAAAACCAGATTATGAAGAAGGTGAATCGGATAGTTGGCATGTAGATGAATGGAAGAAAAAAAACGCAGAATTAGAAAAAGCAGTTGAAGAAAAACTGCTGACCTTCTGATTAAAAATCATGAACTTGAAATTGAAGCTTCACTTGAAAGAGTAAGAGCAATTGCACTATCAATGAAAACAGCAGCAGACATGGTGAAAGTTTGCGAGACTATTTCAAATCAACTTGAAATTCTTGGGGTAAACGATATTCGTAATGTGCAGACTGCTATTATAGATGAACAAAAAGAACTTATCTTAATTACCAATATTTTGCTGCATATAAGGAAGGTGTTATAGAAGAGACAGAATACAATAATCACCAACAGTTCTAGCAATGGTTCATGAAATGAAAAAAGTCGGTAAATTCTATCTTTAGCGGAAGTATGGAAGGTAAAGAATTGAATAATTTTTGTGAATGGAGAAAGCAGGAAAAGCAGTTCTCCGATCCGATACTCGACGAAGTTGATTCAGCTAATTATTATTTCTACTCTATTGGCTTAGGAGGACTAGGTTTAACAACTTATAAACCATTACCCAAAGCTGACCTTGAAATATTCAAACGATTTCATAAAGTCTTTGCATTAGCTTATAGAAGGTTTATTGATATTGAGAAAGCAGAAGCACAAGCAAAGAAGCAGAAATTGAACTTGCTTGAAAGAGTTCGCGCAAGAGCTATGGCAATGCACAATACGTAATGAATTAAGAAGTCCAAACTACTTTTTGAACAACTTAACATTTGGGTATTGAATCATTTAGCAGTGGTTTTAACATTTGGGATGATGCATAAAATCTTATCTCTGGATGAGCAATGATACCGGTGATATCCAACCCCATTTGAATTTATTCACGGTATGAATAACATAGCCGTCTTTATTCAGCTTGAAAAAGACGAATCGTTTATTGAAGATGATATAAAGACAAAGCTCTGTAAACATTATAGATTCTGCGCTCGTGCTAATAAATCTTAATTTGGCACCTGGAATCAAAATACCGAAGACAAGTCCACAACATCGCCTTTTTCTTATGGATATTTATTAATCATTACTCTGGAACCATGTTCCCAATTCATACAATTTTCAACGTTTTCAAAGTATTCAATAAACTGACACGTTTCTAGATCTTAAAAAGCGACAAAGAAGAAGCGCAAATTGAAGATCATTAGAACGTGGAGAACTGTATGGGTATGTTGAAATCCGATGAGTTGTTAAAAGTTTGTGAGTCTGTCTTTAGAGAATTAAGACAACTTGGTTTGAACGATACGACCTACGTAATAACAAATAGTTATTAACAACGATGAAAAAGAAATCTATAACGGATATCAGTATTCAGATTATATCGGCGGCGAGATAGCTGAAGTTCCATATGATATGCATCCAATCATTAGAATGTTAAACGAAAATTAAAGCAATCAACAGATACTTTTGCTGATATTGAAATTTCAGGCGACAATGGATGATTGGATAGCCTTTTAATAAGTTTTCCAAAAGCCCGATAAGAAACTGAACGCAGCATCAGAGATTCACTATTATTTTACTCAGTTGAATTGGTGCTCTTGGTATCTTTTTAAGACCTTGTCGGAAGACAAACTTCTAATACTCAAGACTGAAAATGTTTTTTAATCTGTCATATCAGCGTTATGTTGATATTTTGAAATCTGAAGCACAAGCTAGAGAAGCTCAGATTGAGAGCTCTTGAAAGAGTCCGAAGCAGAAGTATGGCAATGCACTCAAGTGACGAATTGGTCGAAGCTTCGGATGTCATGTTTGATCAGATGAAGAAATTAGGTATCGAAACCCTCCGTATTGGTATTTGCACGATAGATGCAGATACAGGGTCAGCGGAGATATGGTCTAGGTCCGAAATTAAGGAAAATAAAAAATACCATACTTGAGTTGTACCACAAGGGGTTCATCCTATCTTTGATAGTATGGTTAAAAGCGTGGCGGGAAAAGAACCTTACTTTGCCAGCGAAAGAGTTGGGAAGAAGTTAAAGACTATTATATAAGATTATCTAAATATCTTTCATATCCAATTCCAAAGAAATTTAATAAAAAGGAGAGCATTACAACATTCTTTTTAAAGCCGGATCTTTAAATGTAATATCACTCGAACCGTTAAAAGAAGAAGAATGTGATATCATGATTCGTTTTGCAAATGTCTTTGAACAGACCTATACAAGATTTCAAGATTTACAAAAAGCTGAAGCGCAGGCTAGAGAAGCACAGATTGAAGCGGCGTTAGAAAGAGTGCGTAGTAGAAGTTTGGCTATGCAAAAAAGTGAAGACCTTTCAAATGTGGCTTCGGTGACTTTCGAACAGATGAAAATATTAGGTGGCGACTTGTTCTCTTTTGGTATTGTGTTATGTGACAAACATGAAGATATGGTAGAACAATGGCATAGTCTTGGGAATGAAGGTATGATGCCGCCTTTCCTTGTCCCTATTGATTTGGATTATATTCACCGGTACAGGTATGATCAATGGAAAAAAGGAGAAGAATTGTTTTCCATTGAAATTCCTGCAGATTATATCACTCGACATTTTGAGCTGATGTTTGAACTCCCTTCGGTTGACACCGCAATGAATGAAGTAGCCGCTAAAGGCATAGAAGTTAAGATACCAGATTGGGAGATTGATTATGGTGCATCATTCAGACACGGATATTTACTCGTTTCGTCACTCAAGCCATTTGAAGAGAATCAGATCTTTTCACGATTTGCAAAAGTATTCGAACAGGCATATATCCGTTTTCTCGATCTGAAAAAAGCAGAAGCACAAGCAAAAGAAGCGCAAATTGAAGCAGCACTTGAAAGAGTAAGAAGTAAAGCAATGGCAATGCATAGTCCCGAAGATTTGGGACATACAATTGACACCTTTTTTTATGAATTAAATAGTCTTGGAGTTAATCCACACAGATGTGGTGTTGGAATAGTGAATAAAGAAACAAGAATTGTAGATGTCCATGCAACGACTGCAACAAAGGATAACGAAATAAAAAGGATTGTTGGAGAATTACATTTGTCGGGTCATCCGATTTTAGAAAAAATATTTGAAACCTGGCTATTACAGGAAGAATATCATCCAGTTCTTCGAGGGAATGAAATAGCAGATTATTACAGAGTGATGAATCCGCAGGTTAAATTCCCAGATTTTGCTGAAGATGAGATTCAATATGGATATTACTTACATTTTAAGGAAGGCGGAGTATTTGCTTGGACAGATAAAGAATTTACTGAGAATGAATTAGAAATATTTAGAAGATATACTTCGGTACTCAGCCTTACCTATAGACGGTATATTGACCTCAAGGAAGCAGAAGCCCAGGCACGGGAAGCCAATATAGAAGTAGCGTTGGAAAAGGTGAGAAGTAGAACAATGGGTATGCAAAAAAGTGAGGAACTTAAAGAGGTTATTAGAATAATTTATGATCAATTTGTTCAATTAGGAATAAATATTGAGCATACCGGTTTTATTGTTGACTACAAAACTAGAGATGATATGCACATTTGGTTAGCAGATAAAAACGGACCTCTATC
>JACKAB010000009.1 GCA_020635285.1 Ignavibacteriales bacterium
AGAAACTGGTGGATCATTAATAAAGATATTCTCTAAGAACCATCAATACTTGGGCGTTAATAATGTTATAGAAAAATTTAGTAATCTCGATGCAAGTAAAGGTAGGCTTGGCGTATTCTGGCATACACAAGGCAGTGGTAAAAGCTTTTCAATGATATTCTTCACGCAAAAGATTCTTAGAAATTATGGAGGCAACTATACATTTGTAATTGTTACTGATAGAAAAGAGCTAGATGGTCAGATCTATAAAAACTTTGCAAATTGCGGCGCAGTTACTGAAGTAGAAGTCCATGCAGAGAGTAGAGCACACCTTAAACAATTACTAACAGAAAATCATAGAAACATTTTTACGCTGGTTCATAAGTTTGGAACAAATACAGACGAAGTAATGGAAGTAATATCAGATAGGAAAGATATTATTGTCATTACTGATGAAGCACACCGCTCGCAATATGATACTCTCGCGCTTAATATGCGTATTGCAATGCCGAATGCATCTTTCCTTGCATTCACCGGTACACCATTAATTGATGGTGAAGAACTTACTAAAGATACATTTGGTGATTATGTAAGTGTTTATGATTTTAAACAGTCCATTGAAGATAGAGCGACTGTACCTCTTTATTATGAAAATAGAATTCCAGAATTACAGTTGGATGACAAAGATTTATTTGATGAAAAAATACAAGATATTATTGAAGCCGCTGAATTAGATGATGCTCAAGAAAGAAAACTGGAAAGAGAGTTCTCGCGAGAATATCATTTAATCACAAGAGAAGATAGACTTAACAAAATTGCTAATGATATAGTCGAACACTTTATGGGCAGAGGTTATAAAGGCAAAGCAATGATGGTTTGTATTGATAAGCCAACTGCAGTTAAGATGTATGATAAGGTTAAAGATAAATGGGCGACTGAAATTAGCAAGCTAGAGGATTCAGTTTTAGTTGCAAGGGATAATAGAGAAAGAGAAATTATATCTGATAGACTGAAATATATGCAAGAAACTGAGATGGCAGTGATAGTTAGCCAAGAGCAAAATGAGATTAAGAAATTTAATGACCTTGGATTGGATATTGAAACTCATAGAAAGCGAATGGTAAATGAAAACATGGATGAAAAGTTTAAAGATCCAGAAGATCCATTCAGAATAGTTTTTGTTTGTGCAATGTGGATGACCGGATTTGACGCTCCATCAGTATCAACAATTTATCTTGATAAACCGATGAAGAACCATACACTGATGCAGACAATTGCTAGAGCCAACAGAGTATTCCAAGATAAACCAAATGGTCTAATAGTGGATTATATTGGTATATTCCGCAACCTAGAAAAAGCTTTAGCTATTTATGGAACTGGTTCTATTGACGATGGCATTACTCCGGTAAAATCAAAGGATGTGTTGGTTAAAGATTTAGCTAAAGAAATTAAGGCAACCAAAACACTATGTAAAAATCATGATGTAGTTTTAGATGATATTCAAGCTGCAGAGGCATTAGTTAAAATTAAGTTAATTGACGAGGCGGTCAATTTATTAGTAGCTAATGATAAGATTAAAAATAATTATTTGGCTCAAGCAAATTATGTTCAAAAATTATTCAAAGCAATATTGCCTGATCCACTTTCAAATACATTTCTACTCGACACAAAACTAATAAAAGTAATCGCAGATAAGATTCGTTCATTAAATCCCACTCCTGATATTACTGAGGTAATGAAAAGTATTGCGGAATTACTTGATGAATCTGTAAAAACAGAAGGGTACTTAATTAAAGAAACGCCTGAAATTGATTTAACAAAGATTGATTTCAAAAGTCTCAAAAAGATGTTTGAGAAAGGGAAGAAATTTACACAAGCAGAAAAACTGAAGAATGCTCTCCAACACAAGATAGCCGTTATGATCCAACTGAATAAGGGTAGAATGGATTTTGCTGAAAAGTTGCAAGAGATGATTGATGAATATAATGCTGGATCAAGTAATGTTGAAGAATTCTTTGATAAACTTATGAAGTTTGCAAAAGATTTAAATGAAGAAGAGAGTAGAGGAATAAAAGAACAACTAAGCGAAGAAGAGCTTGCATTATTTGATATACTCAAAAAACAAAACCTTAGCGAAAAGACAAAACAAAAGTGAAGATTGCTGCCAAGGAATTGCTTACTAAACTTAAAGCTGGACGTCTCGTTTTAGATTGGAGAAAACGGCAGCAAACTAGGGCTAGTGTACTTTTAGCTATAGAGGAAGCTTTAGATGAAAATCTTCCAGTTGTGTATACTCCCGAATTATATAAACAAAAATGTCAATATGCTTACGAGCATATTTATGAAAATTACTTTGGTGATGGTAGAAGTATTTATAACTAATTTTTATTACTAATCTATTTTGTGGAGATAATATGGAACAACAAAGTGGTACCTGCCCTGTTTGTGATGACTCAGCTTCTATTGATTCATCGAATAAAGATACATTGAAGGTTGAATGTAGAATGTGTGGGAAATTTGAAATTACAATTGAAGCTTTAAAATTATTTAATGAAAGCTCAACTCATTCCAAAATCATTTTATTTCAAGAATGGGTTTCATCTAATCAAGGAAAAATAGTTGATGAAAGATTAGTGGAAATATTAGTTGCGCCTTACCCTTTGCCATCAATTCTCTTGTACTTGATGATTTATGCTTGTGGCTCGGAAGTAAACTGGAAGGAACTAAACTCTTCCATTGATATATCCTCACTTGAACTATTAGGGATTATCAAAGTGCATTCAGAAGAAGAATTATTGTATGTTCTACAACAGTTTTCTCAAATGGGTTATATTGGATATACTTATGAAGACAGAATTAGAGGAATTGAATCAATAACCTTAAGTATGAAATTTTAGGGTGGCAAAATTATGAGCAGTTATCCCTTGTAAGTGGAAGTAACAATAAAGCATTTATTAGTAAGTCTATCGCAAATGAAAAAAATATCAAAATCTTTAATGAAGTTATAAAACCTGCTGTTCAAGAATCTGGATTTAAGCTATATGACTTTGAGTATGGAGCTAGAGATGGAAACATAAACAATCTTATAAGGGATGATATTCTTAATGCTAAGTTTGTTATTGCTGATCTATTTTCAGAGTCAAATAGAACTTATTGGGAAATAGGCTTTGCTGAAGCACTTGAAAAACCAATATTTTTCATTTGTGAAAAAGAATTATTTGACGAAGTTAAGAATAGAGATAAATACAATCAAGATGATTTTGAATTCAATCATATCCAAATATTGTTATTTGAAAAAATAAATTGAATGAGTTTAAAGATTTATTAAAAGCAACAATTAGAAAATCTTTTATAACTGGTTGTGAATTGGATAGTCCAGAATAAAAATAAATGTATTGAGTATTTGTAAACATCAAACCTAATTTAATGATTTGTAAATGGATAGGATAAACTAAGCAACCCTATCATAGAAATATCGCTCGTGTACATGCTTCCACGTCTTATTATTTTTATGTTGTAAATAGTTGGTATGGATACATTAAATTGTTCAGCAAGCTTTTTTGCGGAGTCTTCAACAAAGAATCTTATATAATTTACAATTCCTTCATGAAGCTTAGCACTGGTGCATAAAGATCCTTGGGCTTGTCTGTCGCTCCTTGTCATATCGTCTGAATTATCTTGATAGGTTCCTCTTCTTAAATGTTCTGGATTTATGCAGTGGGTATTGTTACAAGTATGTCTAATAAGCTCGCCTTCCGAATTTCTTCATTCCATTTGTAGAACATATACCTATGCATATCCCAAAGCCTACCATCTCGCCTTACATTTGGATATTCTCCATCATTGGTTTTATGAGATGTACAAATTAGGCATCCATTCTCGTTTAAAACGCCTTGTATGGGTTTACAATTTTTATGTTTTTGGCCTTCTGGTATTGTTAGTAAAGCACTTTCCATTGGTGTATCCTTGCTTTGTTATTGAAATATTCAATTACAAAAATGCGTCAGTGGAAATGTGAGATCAAGAACAAATGTTGTTAAATCACGGTGATTTTATGGTAAATCGATTATAAGTTCTCCAGTTTAATTCTAATAAACTTTGATCAAATCAATTCCTCATATTTTTATTTTTAATTCATTTTATATATTTAAAACTCCATTTTAATTATGGAGTTCCTATAAAACGGATAATCGGTTTTACTAGAACCGGTTTTCTGTTGTTTTGTTTTCTCCTTTAGTTTGGTGCTACTAACACCGGCTAGAGGGTTTTTATTTTATTCTGAGTAAATTATTTTGAGTAACTCACTTAAAATGACCTAGTAGTTTAAAATGAAAAAGACGCCATATAGACGCCTTCTTGAATTAAATATTTATGTTCAAAGTTATACTTCGATTGGATTTTGTACTAGGTCAGTTAAACTAGCTTTCCATATATCAAAGTCTATAATTCTATCATACACATTGAAAATAAACATTAACATAGTTCTGGCATTATTACCACGTGCCTTATCTTTGTAATTAAATATTACTAATGGATCTAAAGATTTTTCATACTTATTAGCTATATCATTAATAAATCTAGGAACTCCACTCATTCTTACATTATAAGCTGATAAATACTTACCTTTACCGTCTCTATATTTTGAATACTTAGAAAACACTGTAAGTTGTTCAAGTGTATTATCAGAAGTTTCATTACCATCTATTATAGTTAAAGCTAAAAGTCCATTATCTTTTATTAAATCTCTTTTAAATATTGTATCTAAGCTAGATATTTTAGTTTTAGAAAACTGACCACAATAATCTAACCACATAAAATCAAACTTGGCATCAGTCTTTTTCCAAAACTTAAGATCTGTACTATGTTCATAATGCATTGTAGGAGCATTGGTTTTTGTAAAACTAATGTTTGTTCATAAATTGCTTTGTTTGATTCAACACCGTATAATTTTAATTTCTTTTTATATGCTTCAGTAAGACTTGATTCCATTGTAAATGAAGTACCTGGTAATGTAAAGCCAGTAATAGGTTCATTATTGATAAACTTTTTAGTTATTTCATCAAATAAACTATTTCTAACAATATTTTTAACTCTTGATTCTTGTAAACTATTCTTAAAAGTTTTTTTCCCCTTTGCTACGGCAACCATATATTATTCCTATTTTAGTGATAAAATAAATTGATTTCAGAATTGGCAATTAAATAATTAGTACTTAATCAGGGCCTTTTGATGTTGAAGTACCTACATATCAACAAAAATATAAATTACAATCTCCAAATATTTAGGTACAAAAAGTAATTATTTTTCACAAAAATAAATATGAAAAATTTAAGTGATATTTAAATCTGAAAATATAATAATAATGATTGTAAAAATAATCATTTCATTAGCCATAATTCTTATCAACCATCTGCATAGCATCCTTGAGCACTCCAAGAGATCTTTGACTAAGCAGATCAATTTTTACAAGCCCTAAATCTTCAATAGGATACATGTCTGGTTGTGTTATTATTAAACCAACTCCTTTATTAGATGCATACTCAAGTGCCACATAATTAGTAATAGATTCTTTAGAAATTATAATCCCACACGGGTGAATACTTGCATTCCTAGGTATTCCTCCAAGCTGTGAAGCAATCTCAATTATCTTTACCCAAAAGTCATCCTTGAAATTAACGTTTTTAGCTTCAGGAAACTTCTGAGAAAGTATTGGTAGGTTTTCAGCTTTTGTCCATGGAATGAATTTACTGAATTCAGATACTTGAGCATCACTGACTCCAAATGCCTTAGCGGTTGATCTAAATGCAGAACGTGCTCTAAAGGTAACATGGGTACTTATAAAAGCTACTTTATCATATGAGTATTTCTCATAAACGTATTTAACCAAGCTATCTCTTTCTTTCCATGAGAAATCTAAGTCAACATCTGGTGGAGATTTACGCCCCTTATTTAAGAACCTTTCAAAATATAAATTATGCTTGATTGGATCCATTTGAGTAAAACCAAGACAATAAGCAACAAGGCTGTTTGCCGCTGAACCTCTGCCAATATTCATCATATTTCTTCTTCTAGCTTCATTTACAATATCCCAGACAACTAAAAAGTAATCTGAATATCCCAGCTCATCTATAACCTCTAATTCATATTGTAGTCTCGCAATTGCTTTTTCTGTTAGCGGTTTATACTTAATGGATAAACCTTTAAATGCTATTTTCCATAAATAGGAGTAAGCAGTTTCACCCAATGGCAATGGGTAGCTTGGGAATTTATACTTCCCGATTTCAAGTTCTACATTACAATTTTGTACGATATACTTTATGTTCAATAATGCTTCAGGTATCTTCTTCCACTCTGAGAGTAGTTCTTCATCAGTTATTAGAAAAAACTCTTCATCAACTATATCTTCCTTGGTAAGTTGAGCAACTGGTTTATTTAACCTTATTGCGCTTACGACTAAATGAAGGTTATAATCCTCTTGCCTTAGAAAATAGGCTGGAGCGGAAGCTACAATCTTTAAATTATTAGTTCTTGCAAATTCATATAAAGTTCGAGTAATCCTTTTTTGCTTATTAGTTATAATAAGTTCAACGTAAAGGTTCCTTTTTAATTCTTCGGTAATATTTACCAACTTCAATAAATCTAATGAGGCAGTAATGTAAAACATGTTATTTGAGATATTTTCAAATAAGCTGGTTAATTGGAAACCTTCTTTAAGATTCCGTGTTGTTATGGTTTTACACAGCTCTGAATAACCAACTCTGTTTTTTGCAATAATGATAGTGTTTAGCTTTTTGTTTTCTGGATCGTCTATAAAAGCGCCAAAAATTGGTTTTAAGTTTTCTTCCTTTGCTAAACGTGCTAACTCAATCAATCCGCTCATTCTATTTGTATCAGTCAAACAAACGAAACTACTCTCACTTTTTTTTGCATATTTAATCAAATCTGGAATTGATATTGTACCTTGAAGAAATGAATGAACCGAATGAACGTGTAAACTAACCATTTAATGATGTTTTGTTATTTAAAATTAATTATATATTATTAGTGAACAAATGTACACTATTAATCACCAAAATATCAACTCTAAATTGCTGGATTTAAAGGATTTTTCACTTCCTACCAATGCAAATTCATCTCCTTTAAGGATTTATGAAAGAATTCCGTCAAGTGTTGTAGATATTTATGATTTTGAAATGATTTTCCATGACCAAAAGACTATGGAGTTGATTAGAAATGGAAATACTATTGGCTGTTTTTACATCGAAAGTCCAGGAATGCGCTCACTACTAAAAAGGCTAAGTTGTGATACTTTTGAGATGCTTACGGCAGCCAGTTCCATTATTAGACCAGGAGTTGCTGAAAGCGGTATGATGCAGGAATTTATTGACAGACACCATGATGTTAGGAAGAGAAAGTACTTGGTTCCGGAAATGGAGGAATATTTAGGTGAAACATATGGAGTAATGATATATCAGGAAGATGTAATAAAGGTGGCTCACCACATTGCAGGATTATCACTCGAAGAAGCAGATTTATTGCGGCGCGCCATGTCAGGTAAAATGAGATCACATGAGGCAATGCAAAAGATAAAAGATAACTTCTTTACTTCATGCAAGAATAAAAACTACACTGACGAAATTGCCAATGAATTATGGAGACAAATAGAATCATTTGCTGGTTATGCATTTTGTAAAGCTCACAGCGGTTCATTTGCTATGCTTTCATATCAGGTAGCATATTTAAAAGCTCATTTCCCGGCAGAATTTATGGCTGGTGTTCTTACAAATCGTGGTGGTTATTATGCGCCTGCAGTGTATATTCAAGAGTGTAAAAGGTTGGGGCTTAAAGTTTATTTACCATGCGTCAATAACAGCGGTTATGAGTACTTGGGATATAAAGATGAAATACGAATTGGCTTAATGGCATTAAAGAATCTGACTAAAAATACCATTGATAATATTATTAATGAAAGGGAGCGAAGAGGTAAATATAAATCACTTTTAGACTTTGTGATAAGAACCAAAATTGGTAAAGCAGAAGTAAAAATACTTACTATTGTTGGAGCTATGGATTGTTTTGCTGGAACACGATTATCACATTATAGAAATATTGATTTAATATTTAGTTACAATGAAGAACTCTCGAATTGTCAAAATGAACTATTTCCCAAATACCTATCTAGCAATATTAAGTTTTTCAAGGAGACTGATAATTATCGAATTGAGGAAATCTGCACCTTTGAATATGAGCATTTAGGCTATATGGTAACTCAGCATCCTCTTTACTTTTATAGAAAATACACTGAAAGAGAAGATATTGTTAAAGCCAAAGACATGAAAAATTTTAATAATCAAAAGATCAAAATGATAGGCTGGTTTATGACTTCAAAAGAATAAAAACCAAGAAGGGTAATATTATGAAGTTCCTTTCACTTGAAGATGAATCTGATACTTTTGAAGCGGTTATATTTCCAAGGTTTATGAGCAGTACGCAGAAATAATTATGTCTATGGGACCATACTTAGTGTATGGTAAAGTAGATAGTAAAAATGGTAACAATTTAATTGTAGAAAAATAGCAGTACTATCATATAAAACAGTTCAATCCAGCTTATTCAAGGATTCAGTTGAAAATACTTACTTCGGTGATGTTGGGAATTTCTATGATGATGAATTAGAGATTATTTCAGGGCTAGATACAGAAAAGTATAAAACTGCTTATCTATAAATAGAAAAGAAGAAAAAGTTTATGTGCGGCTTATTTGAAAACAGAATTGCGGAAAACAGGAAAAATTGAAATATTTGTTGAGTTCAATTTCAATACATTATTCAACTTTCGGCAATATGTGAGAAAACTATTATAAAAGATTTTTTAGTTTAAAAAGTAATTAATTTAGAATAAAACTTGCAATCTAGTTCCAAACGCAATTGTATGATCATTATTTATGCAAAGGCTTGGATTTATAACGTATTGTAAATCAGGCTGAATAGTTAAGAACTCAAGCAAGGAGAATTTGTAAGTTAATTCAAAAATATATTCATATTCTTCAATAATTCTACTAAGGCCTTTGTTTATTATCAACTGTCTATAACTGGAACTATTATGTGATGCAGCAATTGAAATTCCACATATATCTTCATCTCTACCGGTAATTAATCCAACGTAATTTATTCCAACTCCATAATAACCATCAACTTGATTTACCTTTGTATCTGCAAAACCTATTCTGATGAATGCGGCCAAACCTTGATTAGTTACATTATTTTCTGCAAATAAAAATTTTTCTGCTGAAAGATAAAATCCGTAATTTCTTGTTTTTGGAAATGGGTTATCTGGATTATCTGAACTTATTAGTTTGTTAAATTTGTTGGTATAAAACCAAGTTCCAAGAGCAAATTTGAAATAACCATTTTCAAAGTTTTGTGAATTACTTAAAAGATTGATTTCAGATGAAATTAAAAACCCATCTCCACGAGATAATATTACTTTTGTTCCATTCGGATTATTCAAGTCGCCTGGAATCCCATCAAAAATTGCTAACTTAAAATCTAGTGAGTTCGAAAAATTATATTTTGCTCTTAATGCCACTGAAGTTGTTGGAAAAATTGAGGGGCCGTTTTCTCCAGTCAGTGCAAATTCTGCTCCTATTCCATGTGAAGGATTTATAAAAATACTCGAAGTTTCTCTAGTGTCAAATTCTGAATTTAAATCAAATAAACCAAGAAGTAACGAAAGTTTTTTATCGAACAAATGTTGTTCAATAAAGAACTCATATAGTTTCCAAGTATTGTTAGCTTCAATATTACTTATACCTTGAATGGCACCACAATATTTAGATAATGGCCCTCCATTATTACCTAAAATATGAGTATTGATTATTGCCCCATTCCAGCCAAAACTTCTATTGAGATCTAAGTCAAATATCAAGTCAAAATTGTCAAGATAAATAGACTTTCTGTACAATCCTCCTGATAGGTTTGAAAAAACTTCCCCAGTATAATTGAATTGAACATTAATCCCATAGTCCTCAATTGAATTATTTATTTTATCTAAAACTAAGTTTTGAGCAGATAGAGTCATTGATAAAAACACTATTAGTAATGCTTTCATTAATTTAAAATATAGTTTGTTTGTCATTTAATATCTTTCTAAAATATTAAGAATACCGTATTTTGACCAATCGATCAGTATAATGGTTTATCTTTGTCAAATAATAAAGCTTATTTAAACTTAATCTAAATAAGAATAATAGTCAATATAAAAATACTTAGTCATCTTTTAACCAGTAATATTACCCATTTAAGAATTTTCATTTAGTATGCTTCAATAATATCTTCAGACTTATTATATTTGCAGGAATATAAAAGACTCAAAGAAAGGAAATATTATGTGCGGCAGATTTGAAAATAAAGTACGTGAAGATTGGATGATGGAGAAATTTGCTGAGTTTGATATATCAGTATTCTTCAACACATCTACCAATGAAAGAAAGTTTGAAAATATCGCGCCGACAAATTCTATTGTAACAATAATGAATGATGACAATGATCTATCAGCTGATATGAACAAGTGGGGTATAAAGTTCGCCGCCAAATCCCCACTTATATTTAATTCCAGAATAGAAACAATTTCAGTAAAACCATTTTGGAAAATGTTATTTGACAGGAACAGATGTTTAGTACCAATGACAGCATTCTATGAATGGAAGAAGGTTGGTACAAAGAAAGTACCTTTCAGGATATTCCTTAAGGAACATGAAATATTTTTCGTTCCAGGGCTTTATAATAAGGACAAAGAAGGTATTAAGTATATATCGCTAATAACTACAGAACCTAATGATTTTATGAAGGAGATACATAACAGAATGCCGGTAATATTAGAGATGCAGGAAGCAGTAAAATATTTATCCGCCGATTCTGAGAGTAATTTTGAGAAGTGTCTGCCTTATAAGAATTCAGGAAATATGGAAATGGAATTAGCACAAATATGAAATCAGATTTTAATGCATTCCTTGTCTTTTAACCTTTAGATTCAAATTAATGTTTGGATCACTTTTTGACCGATATTATAATTTTAACACTTGAATGTTTGTTCAATTGTTTATATGTTTAAGTATGAAAAAAGATGTTGTTGCGCCGAGTTGTAAAATAGAAACAGTTGACCTATTAAGTTAAATTTGCTAAGAAAAAGTTATCTAATAAAAAACAAATCACCAATATTGGAAATATTTTTAAATTATTAGGTGAGCCAACAAGATTAAAGATAATTTTTTCTCTTATGGATAATGAACTGTGTGTTTGTGATTTAGCTGCGACAATTGATACTACTATATCAGCGATTTCACATCAATTGAGATTATTGAGAAATGCTAGATTAGTGAAATTTAGAAAAGATGGAAAGATGGTTTATTATACTATAAAAGATGAACATATTAAAAAACTTATTGAACAAATTGCAGAACATGTTTTAGAAAGATGAAAAAAGTAAATAGAAATAAAATCATAAATATATTTTTGATATTAGCTATGCTAAGTCATGTTACATATTTACATGATATGTTGGATAATTATGTTCTATGTTATGGAACCGATGGACACGTTGCAATTGAGAATATTAATGATACTGCTGAATGTGTAAATCCCTCTTCAAAAAATAATGAATTACAAAACGAACTTAGTTTTTCAAATAATTATGAAGATAATAAATGTAATGATATAAGTCTCCACAGCAATTGTTTTGCAGACAATCAATTTTTGTTAGACAAAAAAAACATCACCTCAATTAATTTGAATTGCTTTATACAGCAATTACCAAGACTGCATCAAAAAGAAATATTTGCAAATATTTTAAATAGCCCAGAAGTTCTTAACCAAACACTTCATAATTATTCTACTGTCTCTCTTCTTATTTGATACCAGCATTCCATAAGCATCAATCCACATAATTTTTAAAAAGAAAGAATAAATTTAGGAGACTTTATGCGCTTTAGAAGTGTAATAATTCTCTTATGCTGTATCATGTTAATTAATGTAAATGCGCAGCAAGGGAAAGACTCAGTAAAAAATAATTATCAAAAAATAACTTTACAAGAAGCAGTTGAAGTAGCATTAAAAAATAATCCAAATCTTACGGTTAATAAATATGAGATTGAATCATTAGAGAAATTAAAAATACAAGCCGGATTAACTCCTAACCCAGAAGCAGGTTTTGAAGCAGAAGACTTTCTTGGCCGAAAGGAATTAAGTGGAATTAAAGGAAGCCAGTACACACTTTCGGGAAGTCAGATATTTGAACTTAGCTGTAAAAAGAGCAGTAGAATTTATCTATCTGAAACTCAAATTGTTTCTTCTAAAGGAGAATATGAACTGCTTAAGTTTGATGCAGTTGCCAATGTAAAAGCAACTTTTATTTTACTTTATCAAATCCAAAGACAGAGCGAACAGCAAAGTAAGTTTGTTGAATTAAATGAGGAAATGCTTAAAACAATTTCTGAGCGTGTTAAAGCCGGAAGAACTTCACCGGCTGAAGAATCAAAAGTGAAAGTAGTGTTAACAAACAGTCAAATAAAATTTGACCGGCTTCAAAGAAATTATTCTTCAATCCAGACTCAACTAAATTCACTTTTGGGAACTACAGGACAGAATTTAATACCAATAACCGATTTGTTTGACAGTATTGCGACACCGACAACGAGAGAAGAAGTAATAGATGATATTGAAGAGATTCCTTCAATTAAAATTTTAGAAAATGAAATAAATGTAAGACAAGCTGCGATTGAGCTTGAAAAATCTCTGGCGATACCAGATTTAACAGTAAGCGGCGGTGTAAGATATTTAAATGAACTTAAAACGAATTCATTTATTGCTGGAGTTTCTATTCCACTTCCCTTTTTTAATAGGAACCAAGGAAATATAGCATCAGCAGAAGTGAGATTAGAACAAATGGATGCAATTATAAATAGACGCAAATTATCAGTTATAGCCAGAATAAATACTGTTTACAATAATCTTTTAAGCGCGCACAATAATTCATTGCAATTGAAGAATAATATTAAACCTCAAGCTGAAAAAGCTTATGAGATTACCAGACAAGGATATTTGCAGGGACGTTTTGCATTTATTGATCTGCTGGATGCACAAAGAACTTTGTTTGATACCGAAGCACAATACTTACTTGAGTTAGCAGATTATTACAATTCACTTATCGAATTAGAAAATATAACTGGAAAAACTTTTATAAAATGAAAGAGAAATTTGGAGAAAAGAAAATGAAAATAATAGGATTAATTCTGATGTCATTTTTACTGGTATTTGTAGCAGGCTGTTCTGACAATCAACCGAAAAGTGAGACAATACAATCAGAAGAGCATAATGAAGCTGAAGAACATACGGAAGGAATAAAATTATCCGATGAAGTTTTGCAGGAATTCGGAATTGAAGTCAAGGAAGCCGGACCGGGAGTAATTAAAAATCATATTGACTTGACCGGTGAGATAAAAGCAGAACCTTCAAAAATATCCCACATTGTTCCAAGATTTGCCGGAATAGTGCAGCATGTAAATAAAACTGTTGGCGAAAGAGTAAGCAAGGGAGAAGTGCTTGCGGTTATTGAAAGCAATGAGAGCTTAACAACTTATGAGGTTACATCTTTAATAGATGGAACAATTATAGAAATGCATATGACACAGGGAGAATTGATTGGAACCGAGGCACACGCTTTTACAATTGCAGATCTTGATAAAGTTTGGGCAATTTTAAGTGTGTATCAGAAAGACATTAATAAAATAAAAGTTGGACAGAATGCAAAAGTTTCAATCGGTTCAATTGATAATGATGAAATAGGAAAAATATCTTACTTAAGTCCCATTGTAGATGAAAAAACCAGGACAGCCTCCGCAAGAGTTATTTTAAATAATAGAAGCGGAAAATGGCGCCCGGGAATGTTCATAACAGCAAAAGCATATGTAAGTGAATCAAAAGCTCAGGTTGTTATTGAAAAAACTGCTCTTCAATCTATAGACGATGGACCAGTGGTTTTTGTAAAAGATGGAGAAGGTTTTGTTCCAAAGAGTGTAAAAGTTGGGAAAGAGAATGATGATAATGTCGAAATACTTACTGGGCTTAAACCGGGGCAGCAATATGTTGCTAAAGGCGCATTCACACTCAAAGCCGAAGTATTGAAAGAATCATTCGGCGGCGGACATGGACATTAAAATGGAGAAGTATAAATGAAAAATATTATAGATTTTGCATTAAAAAATAGGCTTCTGATAATCGTCTTAGGTTTGATAATTATGGTCGCTGGTTACCTCAGCTATAAAAATCTGCCAGTAGATGCTTTCCCAGATGTTTCTCCTTCGTTGGTTCAAGTCTTTACAACTACAGAGGGATTAGCTCCAGAAGAAGTAGAAAAATATGTAACCTACCCAGTTGAAGTGACAATGAACGGACTTCCTAATCTTAAAACAATAAGATCGGTTTCTAATTTCGGTTTATCAGTAGTAAATATTTATTTCCAAGATGGAACCGATATTTATTTTGCAAGACAGTTGGTAAATGAACGATTGACAGAAGCAAGAGAACAAATACCAGAAGGGTTCGGCGATCCACAGATGGGACCAATTTCCACGGGAATGGGTCTGATTCTTTTTTATTATCTAGATGATACTACCGGAAAATATACTCTCGAAGAACTACGCTCAATTCAAGACTGGCTAATAAAATTTCAGCTTCAAACTGTTTCCGGTGTAACGGAAGTGCTGGGCATTGGTGGTTACGAAAAACAATTCCAGGTAGTTGTTGATCCAAATACTTTACTACGCTATGATGTTACAATAAATGATTTAGTGGAAAAAATTAAAGCCAACAATTTAAATGTGGGCGCGCAGTTTATTGAAAAAGACGCAGAGGAATTTGTTGTTCGATCGGTTGGATTGACTCAAACAATTGAAGATCTAAATAACATAATTATAAAATCAGAGTATGGAACTCCTATTTACCTTGCGCAACTAGCAGATGTCAAAATTGGCGGTGCTGTAAGGCGTGGGGTTCAAACTCAAGGCGGAATCGGAGAAGTTGTTTCAGGTATGGTAGTTAAACTTTACGGAGCGAATTCATCAACTGTTATCGGTCGTGTTGAGCAAAAGCTTAAAGAAATAAATAAGATGTTGCCGGAAGGTGTAAAGATAGTTCCTTATTATGAACAAAAATCACTTGTACAATCTGCAGTAACGACAGTAACAGATGCTCTTTGGCAGGGAATAATATTAGTAATTATAATTCTTGTGCTCTTTATGGGTTCGCTAAGGCCAAGTGTTGTAGTTGCACTTTCAATTCCTTTCTCCATTCTATTTGCTTTTATAGGTATGAGTTACTTTGATATATCAATAAATCTTATGTCGTTCGGCGGGCTTGCTATTGCTATTGGAATGATGGTGGATGCGAGCATTGTGCTTGTTGAAAATGTGGATAGAATAAAACGAGAAACTACTACCGAAGAATCTTTTATACATATTGTTTCAAGAGCAGGTAAGGAAGTTGTTCAGCCTATAACTTTTGCGATAGCAATAATTATTGTTGTATTTATTCCATTATTTACTTTGCAGGGAGTTGAAGGAAAAACTTTTGGTCCGCTTGCGTACACAATAACATTTGCAATGCTTGGATCATTAATTTTTGCTGTTTTGCTCGCTCCAGTTCTTTCTTCTTTTTTAATGAAGGGAAAGAAAAAGGGATCAGAAAGTAATCAAGAGAAAAAAGAAATATGGATAGTAAGAAAATTACAAAAAGGTTATGAACCTATTGTTAAGTTTTTTATTAATCAAAGAATAGCGGCGGTAATTTTAGCGGCAATTATCTTAATATTCGGAGGTATAGTTTTCCCGAAGCTTGGTTCTGAGTTTACGCCAACTTTGCAAGAAGGAACTTTAGTTTTAAGAATGTCTATGGCTCCTTCAATTTCATTAACAGAAAGCACAAGATTAACATTAATTGCGGAAAGAAGATTAATGAAAATCAGAGAAGTTGCGAATGTTGTTACAAGAATAGGGCGCGGCGAAGTGGGAGCTCATACAGATCCAATAAACAGCGCGGAAATGTATATTATCTTAAAACCAAAAGATGAATGGCGGAGAGATATGACTCAAACGGAACTTGAGGAAATTATCCGCGCAGAGTTTGGTGAAATGCCAGGTGCTTTAACAAACTTCACTCAGCCGATACAGATGACTGTAGATGAACTGCTTGAAGGTGTAAGAGCCGAACTCGCAATTAAATTATTCGGAGATGATCTTGATAAATTAAAAAGTAAAGCTGAAGAAATTGCATCGGTCATAAGAAAAGTAAAAGGCGCTGAAGATATTCAGGTTGATCAGGTTAGCGGAACACCTCAGTTAAGAATTGTTGTTAACCGCCATGATATAGCTCGTTACGGCGTGAATGTAGAAGATGTGCAGCAAGTAATTAGAACTGCTGTTGGTGGTGAATCGGCAGGACAAATATTTGAAGGAGTTAAAAGATTTGATATTCTAGTCCGCTTTGAACCGGAATTCAGAACCACACCGGAAGCTATTGGGCAAATATTAATTCAGGCTCCAGACGGAACTAACATCCCTTTAAGCCAGCTTGCTTCTATTGAAGAAGTTGTTGGACCGCGACAAATCACACGTGAGAATAACCAAAGGTTTATTACAATACAGGCAAATGTCAGTGGAAGAGATATTGGTTCTTTTGTGGAAGAAGGTCAAAAAGTTATTGATGAAAATATAAAACTGCCTCCAGGCTATCTTGTTACTTGGGGCGGACAGTTTAAACTTCAGCAAGAAGCCAATGCACGGTTTGCAGTAGTAATTCCGATTACACTTTTATTAATATTTTTATTATTGTTTTTTAATTTCGGGTCAGTAAAAAACTCTTTATTAATTTTATTGAATATTCCTCTAGCTCTTGTGGGTGGAGTAGTTGGGCTTTGGTTAACAGGGCAAAATCTTTCAGTTCCTTCTTCGGTTGGATTTATTGCTTTGTTCGGTATTGCATTAGAAAATGGGATGATACTGGTTACTTATTTTAATCAACTACTACGTGAAGGTGAATCTCTGGATGAAGCTTCAATAAAAGGAGCAATGTTAAGAGTTAGACCAGTTTTAATGACAGCACTTACAACAGCGCTAGGACTTATTCCATTATTGTTTGCTGCAGGTACCGGAAGTGAAGTCCAACGTCCCCTTGCAACGGTTGTAATCGGTGGATTGTTCACCTCCACGATACTTACTTTATTGGTGCTACCGGCGTTGTATAAATGGTTTTCTGTAAAGATAGCTGCAAGCGAAATGTAATAGAAAGGATTTCAATAAAATGAGAAAAGAAATATTAAGAACATCTAAAATAAAATGTCCTCATTGCGGTTTTGAAAAAAAAGAAGAAATCCCAATAGATGCTTGTGTGCACTTCTATGTATGTGAATCTTGTAAGGAGAAACTAAAACCAAGTGAGGGCAAATGTTGTGTATTCTGTTCTTACGGCGATGCAAAATGCCCCCCAAAGCAATTAGAAGAAAATAATAGAAGTAAAGATTAAAGGAGGTATAAAATGAAAGAAATTAAAGCAATAATAAAACCGTTCAAGTTAGAAAATGTACTTACCGAACTTCATAAAATAGAAGGATTACCCGGCATTACAGTTTCTGATATTAGAGGGTTTGGAAAATCAAAAGGGAAAAATGCAGAAGAAACTATAAGTGAAGGATTGCACGAATTAATTCCAAAAATTAAAATTGAATTAGTTGTTACGAATGAAATGGCTGATAATGTTGTTAATGTAATTCAAAAAGCTGCTCATACAGGTAATCTTGGTGACGTAAAAATCTATGTGATTGATGTAAAAAAAGTTGTAAGGATTAGGACTAATGAAATAGGAGAAAATGCAATCTAAACTAATTATATTTTAATGATATATTATATGCTCTTTCTGTAAAAGTGAAAAGGTAGAGCTAAATTTTGATTGAACATGATTAAAGTGACAAGTTTAATTAACAAACTCAGTTTTGGAATTGAAACATAAGGAATGATACAAAATGAACGCCAACGATAAAAAATATATTAATTACCAAGAACACTGGAACAAAGTTTATTCTTCAAATGAGATAAATAATTTAGGATGGTATGAAGAAATGCCTAAACCATCTTTAGATTTAATTGCGAAATGCGGACTTGCTAAAAACGCAGTAATATTAGATGTAGGTTCAGGTACGACAACCTTGATTGATAATTTAATACAACAAGGTTATAAGAAAATTATAGCTTCAGATATTAGCGCAATTGCTCTTGAAAAATTAAAAGCAAGATTAGCAGAAGAAAATTCAGAATTTGTGCAATTGGTTGTGGATGATATTACAGATCCACAAAGAATTGATTTTACATTGAAAGCAGACCTTTGGCACGATAGAACTGTACTACATTTTTTAACCAATGAAAACCAGCAAACTGGTTATCTATCTACGTTGAAGAAGATTGTAAAGAAAGGTGGTTATGTTATAATTGCTGTGTTCACTCTTGAAGGAGCGAAGAAATGCAGTGGTTTAAATGTTAAAAATTATGATCAGAAAATGATATCTGAATTTCTAGGTAAAGACTTTGAACTGCTTCAATATTTTAATTATCTTTATATCAATCCATCTGGTGGTGAAAGACCTTACGTGTACACATTATTTAGAAGAAAACACATTTGAACTTTGGTGAAGAAAGAAATCGATAATAGATCAGTTATAAAATATCATTATTGCACTTTTGAAAAGAAAGAAAAAAGATGTTGCTAACTAACTACAATCCAAATTGAAATTAGTGGAGAAGAAGATTGCAATCAGAATTAAATTTAATTAAATCCATTTATAAAATATCTAAAATGGATTGTCACTCTGAAGAAAGATTAATAAGAATGAAGCTTGAAGGGATTGAAGAAATACAAAATCTTGAATTTGATATTTCAAATAGAAAGTTGACCGTTATACATAAAAATAATGGCGATATAATTACACAACAACTTAATGAACTGAATTTTGATTCTAAGCTGATTGAAACAGCCGAATATAATGAAATTAGATTACCCGAAAATGCTTTAGTTAACCGAAATGAAATGAAAGTTTTGGTAATTGTTTTGATAATTAATGCAGTGTTTTTTGCAATAGAAATGACATTTGGCTGGATTTCTAAATCAATGGGCTTGGTAGCAGATTCACTTGATATGTTTGCCGATGCTTCAGTTTATGGATTAAGTATATTTGCTGTTGGTAAAGCAGTTACAAGTAAAAAGAATATCGCCAAGTTCAGCGGCTACATTCAATTAGGGTTGGCAGTTTTGGATTTATGGAAGTATTAAGACGTTTTTAGGATTTGGAGAATTACCGGACTATAAAACAATGATGATTGTTGCTGGGTTTGCATTCATAGCAAATATGATTTGTCTTTATCTTTGCAAAAGCAAAAAAGTAGCGAAGCGCACATGAAAGCAAGTATGATATTTACTTCTAATGATATTGTTGTTAATCTCAGGGTAATTGCTGCCGGTTTCCTTGTAAATCTTTTATCCTCAAACAAGCCGGATTTAATAATAGGAAGTATTGTTTTTATTGTTGTTGCAAGAGGTGCTTTTAGAATATTAAAAATAGCAAAGTAAAGATTTTTAAATTGCTAAAACCTTATACTAAACATCAACAATGCACAATGCTAATTCACATTATTCATGTATATAATTACGATGGGATTAAATTAAATAGAATTATTTCTAAAGGAATACCATGAAACGACGAGAATTTATTATAAAATCTACATTAGCTGGTGCAGCATTATCAACCTATCAGCTGTTTCCCTTTGGTGGAATTAAAAAAGTAAATGGAGTAGGGAATCTATTACGATTTCCTCAAGAATTACAACCGGGTGAATCATTAATATTTAAATCGGCAAATGTTGAGGTTTGGCCAGGAACAACGACTCATGTTCTGGCACTAAATAATAGTTATCCCGCCCCAACGATTAGAGTAAATAAAGGTGAGGAATTTTCTGTCCTTTTTGAAAATCAGCATTCAGAAGAATCTACAATACATTGGCATGGTTTATTAGTTCCGGAAATCATGGATGGTCAACCTAAAGATGCCGTGCTGCCAAATACTAGTTACAGATATTCCTTCCCGATTATTCAACGAGCCGGCACTTTTTTTTACCATTCACATGCACACCACTTTACAGCTGAACAAGTTTACAAGGGGCATGCAGGTTTTTTTATTATAGAAGACGAGGAGGAAAAGAATTTAGGATTACCTTCAGGCAAATATGATATTCCACTACTAATTCAAGATAGGCATTCAGTTTTTCAGCCTCAATTTGTTTATTCCCCTTCAAATATGGATCGTATGCAAGGATACCTAGGTGATTTGCCTTTAATTAACGGCACACCTGATGCATATTTTGAAGTTCAAAAAACACTTTATAGATTTAGAATTGTCAATGGATCCAATGCTAGAGTTTATAAATTAGCTTTTTCGGATAATTCCCAGTTCTTGATAATCTCCACAGATGGAGGATTGAAAGATGAAGCAATAAAGGTAGATAACGTATTCCTTTCGCCTGGTGAAAGAATTGAAATTCTTTATGATTTTTCTGTTTATAGTCTTGGTCAGACAATTACTCTTGAATCACAATTCTTTAGTAGTTTTGGAGGCCAAGGTTTGCAAATGAATCTTCTTCGTTTTGATATAATTGGCAGCCAATTTTCTGGTGGATCAGTTCCTCAAAATATGCCATCGATAAAATACTATGATTATAACTCCGTTCAAAGAACCCGGACATTTACTTTGAGTCAAGGAATGATGATGGGAAGTGGGATACATAGAATAAATGGTTTAACTTATGAAATGAATCGAGTTGATGAGAATGTACCATTTGATTCACTTGAAGAGTGGAAATTTGTTAACACTACTATAAATTTTCATCCTATGCATATCCATGGAGTTATGTTCCATGTTTATGCAAGAAACGGAAATACAAATCTAGATCCAAAGGACAAAGGTTGGAAGGATACGGTTCTAGTTAATCCAAATGAAACAGTGCAAGTTTTAATTAAGTTTACTGATTATTCCGGCAGGTATTTACTTCATTGCCATAATCTAGAACATGAGGATGATGGGATGATGTTAAATATAGAAATCGATCAACCAACATATGTTGAAGAAAAAAATACATTGCCAGAAACATTTGTACTTTATCAAAACTATCCAAACCCTTTTAATCCAACAACTTCAATTAGTTACTCAATTCCCCAAGATGGACATGTAACTTTGCGTATTTATGATGTACTAGGTAATGAAGTTGCAGTTTTAGAGAATGGATATAGATCAGCTGGCGGTTATTCAAGAACATTTGACGCAAGCAATCTTACAAGCGGAATATACTTCTATTCATTTAGATCGGGCCAATTCACTGAGAAAAAGAAAATGTTATTCATGAAATAATTGTGCTTTGATATATCTATTATAACATTAGCCCACTTAACTGTGGGCTTTAATTATACTTTTTAGTAGAGGCCATTTAACCCGATAGTCATCTCATTTCTAAAAATCCCAGCTTAAATCATATTTTTTTCAAATTTCAAACAACTCAATTCACAGACAAAATCTCAGTTTCTGCATTTCTATTAGAGATCTACCACTAGGTACTTTGGCATAGTATCTATAGGGGTCCCAACGTAATTCTGCTGCGAGCCCCTACCCTTTCTACAGACAATATCTTTCTAACAATAAATAAATTTTAACCAACACATTAGACCAGTTCTAAAGAGTAACCAAAACTCTTTGGGGCTGGTCTTTTGTCATTTTAAACCAATATAAAAGGAGGTACATAATGTATCAACCAGCTCTAAAAGAACATCTTGTCAGAAAGCTTTATCAACTTAAGTTAGTTGAAAAAAGGCCTATGACTAAACTAATCAACGAAGCTGTAGAACAATATCTATCGGCTAAACAAACTAATAACAATATGGAGGAACAAAATGAACGAAGCAATTAATTTTATGGAAGATCTACTTTCAGAAGTAGAGCTAAAGGAAGAACAGCAGACAGAGGCTTACTATGATCTACTTATAGCTAAGGTAGGTTATTTAGAACAGAAGATAGCCTCTAACTTTAAGACTGCTGAAGAAGAAATAAAGATAATCAACGACTTTGTGTTATCACGGAATTCTCGTATTCAAGGTCAGATCGATGGTATATTGTCTATGCTGGAAGCCTATATCAGAGGCAAGGGTGAAAAGACTATTACTATGTGCCATGGTGTCTTGAAGCTTCATAAGAAACCGGATAAGGTCGAAATTACTGATATGGAATTATTCCTAAAGAATGCTAATGGTAGCATGTTAACGGTTGTACCCGAATCCGTTAAGCCTAGTATTACCAAAATAAAAAACTATATCAAAATGTCCGGTCGTATACCTCTTGGAGTATCTAAGAGTGAAAGTACGGAAGAATTTAAACTAACTATTAACCACAATAACAGCGAGGTGTAAAATGACACGTAGAACTAAATTAGAACTAGAAATTAATAAACCAGTTACCATTGAGCTTCTCTATGATGAACCAATAACCGGTGAAAGTCAATACGGTAGTTATTCAATGTACGCAGTAAGTGCTGACGGGATGGAATATTCTTTCTTTGCTCCAGATGAAGTCCACACTGAATTACTTAAACTATCTAAAGGAGATGTAGCTGTAATAACTAAATTAGCTAGTCAGCGAGGAAATAAGGTCGTTACTAAATATGAAGTTGAAGTACCGAATAAAGTAAAGGCTAAGTCTGAGATGGTATCGATAGGTGAAGTTATTGATGAGATACTGCCAAATATTAATGCTTATGAGGTAAAGAAAGATCGTTACTATGAAATCTTACGACAAAGTTATGCAGATGCCTTACAAATAAATACAGAGCTTAATGGCATATCGGCCGATACAGCAAGACTCTGTATTACCCTCTTTATCGCCCGCAGTAAAACCATCTAACAATTCCTTTCTCAATTCAAATCTATAAATAACTAATAAACGTATAAACTCTTAAAGGTGTAAAATTACCTAATGGGTGAACTACGTCTATTTTAAACCATAACTAGAGGCTTCCTTAGTGAAGCCTCTTTCAGTATAAGGAATAAGTCTTATGAAAAATAATAATGAAGTCTTACATCTTGAAAAACAGTTCATGATTAAAAGTAGATACCGATATGAGATAGTAAATATAGTATGTCCATGGTGTTTTGGTATGACCACTATAGTCGAAGATATGGATAATGAGTGTGAAGTCTGTAAATCTAAAATCAGAATGGAGGATTTAAATGAAGGCGTATAAAGAAATTCATCTGAATGTTTTAAAGGACTATGACTATATGCCTATTGGTGAGGATGAGAAGAAGCGTATTTCTAAAATCATTCTAAGTGAGCTAATAGAAATAGTAGAAAGGTTCGATGGACCCGCGCGTGTTACAATTGTCTATGAAGTAAAAGGAAACTGTTAATTAATAATTTAAGGAGAAATATAAAATGAATAAGTCAGAATTATATAATCGTATTAACAACCAGATATTAGAAAAGTTAAATGAGGGAGTGATCCCTTGGAAGAAATCATGGAAGGAAGGCATTCCATCTAACCTTATTAGTCGAAAGGCGTATCATGGAATAAACTTTTTAAGTCTATCACTTAGGGATTTTGCTAGTCCATATTACTTAACTTTCTATCAGTGTAAACAACGTGGAGGCTCAATTAAATCTGGTGAGAAATCTTCAATGGTAGTTTACTATAAGCTGATGGATATTGCAGAAAATGAAAATGATCGGCGCGTAATTCCATTCATAAGATACAGCAATGTTTTTAATCTTACACAGACAGATCTCGATACAGCAGCTTTAGATAAACCAGTAATATTAAGCTGTGAATCTATCCTAGATAATATGATTACCAAACCTATAATTAAGAATAACATTTCTAGATGCTACTACAGTGTGTCTGAAGATTATATTTCTTTACCAAGAATTACAGATTTTAATACGAGCGAGGAATATTATTCATCATTATTTCATGAAGTAATTCACTGGACTGGTCATAAGAATAGATTGAATAGACCAAGTATTTCTGAATTCGATAACGAGCAGTATTGCTATGAAGAATTAATTGCAGAGACTGGAGCAAGTTTTTTAAGTGCCTTATGCGGTATCAGTCCAAGTGTAATTGATAATCAAGCTGCTTATATAAATGGTTGGATTAAATTAAGCAAGGAAAAGGAATTGTTGTTCGCCCAAGCTGCTATTGACGCCCAAAAAGCCGTTTCATATATCTTAAATGAATCAGCAATTTAATAAAAGATATCTAAGCTCTAACATGGTGGCTGTGACAAAATCATGGTCACCTTTTTGTTGAAATATGTGTTCTTAAAAACTGTCACTTTTGTCACTCCTCCTATAAAAACACCTATTTAACGATTTAATATGACATATTCTTCGATATTTAGAGGAAAAAGTTTTAATAATTTAATATTTTTTAGCAGAATGAATAATTGTTCTTATGGTGGTTTCATTTTATTCAATAGAATATGTAAAGCACCAAAATAGCCTTAAAATATGCCCTTTTAGAACGTTATTCAAACTTGTAAAAATGCATGAGGGACGATTAAACCATTTAATTTAATTCACTACAATGACCAATTCTCTATAGGTTCTATTATGGCACAAACAAAAAAATCAATTGAAGAAATATTTGAATTAAAAACTGAAGACTTTACATATTTTGATAAAATTGGCACTGAAGGAACTCAATACTATGACGCAATAAAAAATAAATTTGAACTGATGTTAAGTGATGATAAAAACTACGATATTATTGCTCCTACTGGATCTGGTAAAACTTATGCAATTATTAATTTCGCAAAGGCGTTCAAAAAGAAATTTATGCTTTTCACACCATATGTTGCAAATGTAAGAGAGAATGAACGCAAATATGATTTATTGACTAACTATAAAATTATGAATGTGAGCAATTCGTTTTCAGATATTCAACATTTGGTTTCAACTTATAATGGAATCGCGATCGTCAAGTTAAGGGACTTCTTAGATTTATCCGAGTATATTCTGATTATAGATGAATTTCATAATTTTTTTGTGCAACTAGGCTTTAGAAATAAAGCTATTCAAGAGATTCATTATGCTATGGATAAATTCAAAAAAGTAATTACTTTAACTGGTACTCCAGAGGGCATCTACAATAATACTAACCCTATTGTTAAATTTATTCCGGAAACACCTAGACCTAAACAACACTTTACGACAATACTAACTGGTAAAGATTTAGAATTTAAATTGATTAATCATATCAACGAGAAAAGATATGATGGAAAGATTATTATCTTCTATAATAATAGTGATTTATTAAAAAGTATTAGAAGGAGTTTGATTGATTTAGGTTATGACAGCTCAAGTATTGAAGTTGTTACAGCTCAAAACAAGAAATCAACTATTTACAAATCAATTACCGAAAAATCAAAGATTCCTGACCAAACAAAATTTATGTTATGTACATCGGTATTTTCTGATGGAATTAATATAGACAATACGGATATATCGGCGGTTTATTTCTGTAATGAGGACAACTTAATAACTCTAAGACAATTTTACAGAAGATTTAGATTTTATCAAGGACCGATCTTCGATTTATTAATTGGAAAGGATGCTACTCTTGGTAAAAAAACATGGCCTGATTTTTATCCTAACATATCAAATAGTGTAAAAGAATTAGAAGTAATAAGTGAATATTTACAAAAACAAGTTGTGAACAGATTAAATTCCAAGGAATGCATGGACGAGTATTTTTGCAAAAGCTTTTTAAGGAGTTTGATGAATTTAGATTTTTATATTATAACGAAGAACTCAGTGTAATTAATCCTAATATCTATAGAGTTCTTTATGACAGACTGTTATATTTCTTCAATATTGCTTTTTACAATATGACAAACAGAAAGGAATATCTAGAAGCTTTCGAGGAACTTGAATTTACCGAATTTATAGATTTAAGAAATGATGATTTGGGTAATCAACAAAGTACAACAAAAGAAAGAAACGTTTACAACTCTATCATTAATTTAATTAAGAGCAATGTTGCTTATGCATTAAAGGCATCTTCATTGGTTTCAAAACAAGGCAAAATTAATATTAATCGAATTAAGGCTTTAGATTTTAAGAATTATGTAGAATCAAACAATGTAATTATTCAGTCAGAAATATTTAATAAAGTATGCAAAAGAGTTCTATTATTGAATCCTTATTGTTTTTAGATCCTCAAATTATATTGCAAGTATTTTTAATATGACACCAGCAAAGAAGAGAGATTTTTAAATAAATTAAGGTTTTTACTATAAATAACTATTTAGTAGCTGGTGTAGACCATCCATTTTTCGATGAGAATGATAAAAGTATCTATTTTGCATTACGCCAATACGTAAGGTCAAATAATCCAGTAACAAAGGAAAGATTTGAGAATGAAATTATTCAATTTCTAGGAAGAAAAACCAATATTGAAAAGACAAAGGAAACCGGGGACTCTGCCGATTGGTGGAAATATTTGAATAATATATTTATTTCAATAAGAAATTTCTCTAATATTAAAACGGCCAAACACCTCCATATCGCTTCAAATTATTATCATTCGAAGAAATAATTACAAAGGCTGGTATTAAATATGACCCAGAATATCTCAAGCATTATAATAAATTGATGAGGGAAAGAATTAAAATTTACAAAGATAGCGAGGAAGGAAATAATACTTAGATTTCTCAAACACATTGTATTTTTGCCACACCAAATTTTTTGCTTCTATATAAAAGAATAAAAATGGTGTGTCTGTTCCCACTAAGAAATATAGAAATTATATATCGGTATTAGATAATATAAGTACTTATAGCTCTATATCATATAAACTAAACCTAGATATTAGTATCTTTTATATATCAAAACTAACCATTAATATAAATCTGGGTTAACTTAGTATTCCTCCAAAAACCTATACTGCTGCCAATAGATATTATAACTGCATGCCACCGGCATGAGTGGTTATAGATGCTTTAAGTCTTAGTGGTATTGCACTTACCAGCCACAAAATCACATCCGTGATAAACTCTGATTAGTGTTGAAGGACATTATCGCTACGCTCAAATGTCTGAAAAGCATTAAATATAGCGGTCTAACAAAGTGGTATTCAGTGAGAGTTTATGTGAGGAAAAATAGATGTTTAATCTATGTTTAGATGAACCAAATAAATTCAATGTGTCGTGGAGCTGATGGGTTAACTAAATTCGCATATTTTCTTTGGTTAAGTGTAAACTCTGGTAATTTGGGAAAGATAGAATTAATGAATTTCCCGAAGTACCAATCAGTGTAGATTTTTTTATTCTAAACGAGAAATTTTATACCGGACTATAAACGCTTATGGCTCAGTATAATAAATACTTTCCTTGCCTAAAGTAAGTTTAGCTGATTAGACATACCTGACGCCTCAAATAGTAATCTATCGCCAAGGAATGATGTGGTAGAAGAACAATTTATGACCCTTCAAACGGCGGATTATGATGTGAAGTTCTTTTCTTTGATAACCGAGTAATGTGTTTATCATAGTAGGAAGGCGGTTTAGATATACGAGTAACTATAACTAATAATAAGACATACTATCTTAATAGATGACGGGTAGTGGTCTAAATAATAATAAGTCATCTACAAATAATAATAGGAGATAATATGATTATCCATTCATCCGATGATCCCGGAAATTCAATAGGATCAACCAATTCTAATTTAAATAATACTTCCTCGAACCGTACTACTAAATTCGAAGATGATATTTTATTAGAGCCATATATTCTAAGGAAAGAAATTAGTGAGTTTGGCTATTTCTATAACAATGGGCGAGAGGAAATCCAGTTAACTAATTTTATTGTGAAACTTGAGAAACAAGTAATAGCTGAAGTTAATAATAAACCGGAAATCTATTTTTCTGGAAAAGTAGAATTTACTGAAGGTGAAACTGTTGAAATAAGAAAACTTAGGGGCAAGGACCTAGCGAGTCCATTACAGTTAATAACTTATTTAACAAATCTATGTGGAACAAAAATTTCTTTTCCTGGCAGCCCAAATAAACTTGTTGAAGCAATAAAAACATTTAATCGTGATACTGAATTACTGCGAGCAGAAGAATTTGGTTATAATGAAGATCTTACTGAGTACATTACAAGCGATCTAGTAATAACAAAAGATTCTTTTATTGAAAAGGAAACGGCCATAAAATATAATGATCTTGGTAAGCGAAATAAACTTGGTTTCAGCTTGGGATCTGATGATGAATTCTTAGAGATAAAGAATGGCATCATAGAAGATTTCTTGCCATGGGACAGCACACAAAGAACGATCAGTGCTTTATCATTTACCTTTTTACCGATAATATTTCCGCACCTAGAAAATGTAAATGAAAAGAAAACTTATTTAATGTTAAAAGGACCGTCTGGATGTGGTAAATCTTTAATGTGTGAAGTATTGCAACAGTTTTATGGAGATTTTAAAAGTTTAATTCCTTGGAATTCAACTTCAACTTCAATTAACGTCGCTGGTCATTCATTCAAAGATTCTGCTTTCATGGTTGATGATTTCAAATCTCAATCATTTAATGGTCCAAATAAAGTAAACGAAGTTATGACTTTGCTTCAAAACTATGCAGATCAAACTTCTAAACAGAGATCAAATATCTCACTAACTATTAGAGATGAAAAATATATAAAAGGATTTTTAACGATAAGCGCTGAAGATCTGGTTATCTCAGAAGCATCCACAATTGCTAGAGGAATTATAATTGATATGGAGAATAAAATTCCAAATTTAGATGGGGAAGCTAAATTACGTAAAACAGCAAACAATTTTAAAATATTTACGCCACAATTTATTCAGTTTATCTTACGAAAAGAAAAGTCGGATATTGAAAATCTGTTCAATAATAATAAAATACACTTTCTAGATATTCAAAAAACAAAAAACCTAAATGGAAATAATATTCCAAGATTAGTAAATAACTTTGCTTTGCTAAAAACATCTTGGGATTTACTGAGAGAATTTTTGTTTTCTGATTTAAATAAAGAAATCGGAGATGAATATGATTTTCTTTACCAAGACGATTTAGAGCATTTGTTTATCGAAAATTATAGACGGGTTCAAGATCTAAATCCTGAAGTAAAATTTGAAAACACTCTCTGGGAACTTATTGAAAATGGAACACTTATTTTAACTGAAATTGGTTCGGAAGATTACCAAGAAAACAAAAGAGTTGGATACTTCGAAAAACATATAAGCGATGATTCAATAGAAATTAAAATTGCCATCAATATGAGAAAATCCTTTAACGGAGTTAATGCTGTTTTAAAGGATGAAGGCGGGATTGGCAATTCATTAGAAACGCTTACCCAAAAATTGGTTCAAGCTGGTAAAATAAGAACGGTTCCAAGTGGCCGAATATCATTCAGAAAAGAAAAACAACGCGGTGTTGAATGGATTGCTGACTTTCCAAAACACATCTTTGGAATTAGGGGAGAGGCTAATACCGTAACTTTGGGAGAGTTTTTGGATGAGAATGGTTTACCGTTTTAACTTCATTAAAAAATGGTGACAGAAGTGACATAATTTTAAACCAATAATTATAGTTTTAAAAGTGTCACAATCGTCACCAAATTAAAATTAAACAATAATATCAAATAATAAATAAAGGAATAATTATGAAACAAAATAAGACAACAGCATCCGATAATAGAAATGCTTTAACTAAACCAATAAAACTTTCAGATGTAGTTGGACAAGAAGATGCAGTTCAACAATTGAAAGAATTTATATTTTCAATTGAAAATAAACATATCGCTAACATCTGGAAAGTTAAACCACCGAAGGGTTTATTATTAACGGGTGTTCCCGGGACTGGTAAGACAATGTCAGTTCGGGCATTGGTAAATGAAATTCAAGGTGATGTAATTTTAGAAGAATTAAAGTTTAAGGATCTTGAAAGCCAATGGGTGGGTAAAAGTGTTAAACTTCTTAGCACTTATTTTGCCAAAATAAATGCAGAGGCTAAAAAAAATCATGTAATTGTATTTATTGATGAAATCGATGCCTTTTACCAGTGCGCGATTCAAAATTACACCAAAGTTTTAGTCAGCGTGTTACAGTATTTTTAGAATGGATGGACGGGGCATTTATCCACTCGAGAACGTAACATTAATTGGAACAACTAATTGCCTCAATAACCTTGACCCTGCAGCAAAAAGACCTGGACGGTTCGATCGTATAATTGAATTTAAGCCTCTAAATTCAGAGGCGATTGTTGATTGTTTTAAAGTTCACTTAGATTTAAAGCAATTAGAGGAAAACCAAATTGGTGAAATTGATTGGGATAGAATAAAATCTAGCAGTCGCAAATGTTCAACTTTCTGGAGCAGCAATTCCAAATATTTTAGATAGAATCTTGATTGAAAAAGCAATTGAGCATTCCAATAAAATTAGTGCATCTACAGAGAAAGCAAAGAAAATTAATCCAAACGATATTTCTTTCTACCCAACTCAATTTCAACAGAAGATTTATTATCCCAAATAACCATCTTCTTAAAATCATCACAAGAATAAAACAATCGTAAGCTCCAATTCAATTGGGGCTACAGATTAATAAAAATCTAAAACAATATTTAAAATAAAATTAGGAAGAAAATACATAGATGGAAAATTCAGAAATAGCACTTTTATCAATAAGCAAAGCAGCTAAGGAACTGCACATTGGTAAAGATAGAATTTACAAGCTGTTGAATGAAGGCAGATTAGGTTGGGTACCAATGGGTAATAAAAGATTTATCCCTACTCAGAAATTATAAGATTCATTAAAGACAGCACACAATATACAGTTAATGCAACGGAACACTTCTCATGGGGTGGCGAAGGAAATATGTCATCCGAAACCGCAAATAGCGAAATTGATACCGTTGGAATTTTAACAAACTAAAGGAGGACATTAATATAATGGCAAGCATTTACAAGAAAGATAACAAAATCTATATCTCATGGTACGATACATTTGAGAGCAAACCAAAAGTAAAGCACTTGGGTTGGAATACAACAAAGAAAATCTTTTAATCGCAGAAAAATTTAAAAGAAATTTGAATTAGAATTAAAGAAGAGAATTGAAAAAAATTAATCAGTTGGGTTTGGTAAAAGACAATCTCAAAGGTGCTATTGAACATTTCTACAGAAACAACTCTAATAAACACCCAAAGACCATCAAGGAATATCAATGGTTCTTTGAGAAATTTAATAAAAGATTTCCTGAAGAAGAGTCATGCTCACAGCTAACTAAATTAAGCTGTGAAGCATGGCTGACATCTTTGAGGAAAACAAAATATCAACAAAATACTTTATTTAAATTGAGTAAAGTATTGAAGAAGTTTCTAAACTTCATGTTCGAATATAGTTATCTCCCAATGTTTAAAATTAAATAAGGATACAACTTTCAGAAGAGCAATAAAACCTATAATTGTTTTCTCTAATGAAGACTTGAAAAAACTAATGGATGGCCTTAAAAATAAGAATAGTAATTTTGCTACAACATTTCTACTTTTAATCTACACCGGGCTACGCCCAAGTGATATTTTACGAATTGAAAGTTGATAATATTAATTTGATGAGAATATTCTTTCATACCATTCACCGAAGACAAACGACTATTTCATGGTTCCAATGCATCCACAACTTATAACTGCACTTCAAAGCAGAGTGTCTGAAGTTGGTGAAGGTAAATTATTGGAGTATGAATCAATTAATAATATTGGTAAAGCCTTTCGTAGGTATCTAACACAGTTGAAGCTTACGAATAAAGGTTATACCCTTCGAACATTCAGAAAGACCTTTATTTCATTAGCCCATTCAAGTGGTATTGATTTAGCGACTGTATCAAAGCTTGCTGGACACAAGCAAATAACAACTACGCAAAAGTATTACAATCAACTAAGTCTTGCCAAACAATCTTCGAATTAAGTAAGTTAAAATTTCCAGTTTAGTTACCTTCAAATTAATCCAAACCTCATATTTTCAAACAATACAAAACATAGGTACAGATTCAACTAGTATTTTAGTTAGTTACATTACTGTGTGCAGTAGTAGAAATCGTAGTAGAAATAGTAGTAGTGATAGCTAATTTTAATGCTATTTGGTCACTAATTTGTTTGAAAACGGCTCAAAAACGAAGTATTAACACACCTGGAAAGCCTTTTAAGCAGAGGGTCGGTGGTTCGAGACCACCCGCGCTCACCTTTAAACCCTTATAGGACAATGTCTTATGAGGGTTTTGTTTTTAAGAATATTAAGGGAGTAAAAGGGAATTATTTTTCAATAATTTTTTATCAAAAACTTGACAATACTTAATAGAGGAGATAACTAATTTTATCATTGGTACATTGATTGGGGGCAGGTCACTATATGGTTTTTAAAGGCTTGGTAAAATATGGCTATAATAAAGATGCAAAAGATCTTGCTGAGAAAACAATTAAATTATTTGGGCGAGATTTTGAAAAGAGCGGTGCTTTGCATGAATATTATGAGCCTGAAACAGGCGAACCGCTTCTCAATAAAGGATTTCAGAACTGGAATTATTTGGTGATAAATATGATTGCCTGGCTTGAAGGTAAACCAGTAATTGAAGAATACTAAATATTTGATTGGACAAGCTTCTAAAAAAAACTACTAAAGTACAGCAAAAAATGACTCTGGATTCATAGTTCTAAATTCATATTAAGTTGACTAAGTTTATAATGCTGAAATCCTAATTCTATTTAATAAAGACAATTGATTTCCCCAGATCCAATTTAATTTGGTGAATTGGTTTTGGAAAATCCAATCAAGATTTAAATGACTAACTGATATACTTTTCGGAATATGTTAGATGTTGTTAGCATAAAAAATAATTTCTAAGGAATATTCACATCTGGAAATATTATGCAAAGTAGAAAAATGGTTTTTTTTAAGTTCTTATTTTTTGTTGTTTTCCTATTGATTTCGTGTTCAAACAATAACAAAATCAATAGAAGAGAGCTGGTTCATCGTCATTTCCCTTCAATCGATAAAGTTGATTCTCTTAGTCCATTTACGGTTGGAAATGGAGAGTTTGCCTTTACCACTGATATTACAGGTTTGCAGACTTTTCCTCATGCTTATGAAAGAGGAATCCCTCTTGGTACACTTTCCCAATGGGGATGGCACTCTATTACTAATGATAGTAACTACAACTACGAACAAGTTCTTGAAAGTTATAGAAGTGATGATAAAGTAATAAAGTATGGCTCAAAACATAAAACTAAGGCAGGGCAATGGCTTAGAGCAAATCCACATAGACTTCACCTGGGCAGAATTGGATTTCACTTTAGTAAAAATAACAATTCAGAACCACGAATTAAAGAAATTGAAAATATTCACCAAACTGTAAATCTCTGGCAAGGAATAATAAATAGTTCGTTTAATTATAAAGGTGATAATTATAAAGTTGAAACAACAGTTAACCCTAATGATGATCAAATTGCCGTAATGATAAAATCTTTAGCTATAAAAAAGGGAGAAGTTTCAATAGCTTTTGAATTTCCCTATGGATCATTGGAGTGGGGTAAAAATTCCGCAGATTGGTTGAGTCCTGAAAAACATAGCACTGTTATTATTAAGAAATCAAGCAACCAAGTTTTATTTCTAAGAACCTTGGATACAACTAAGTATTATGTTTCAATCGAATGGGATGGTGACGCTGAAATAGAACTAGTAAAAAAACACAAATATTTATTAAAAGTAAAAAGTGGAGAAAAATTTAAGTTTATTGCTCATTTTTCAGAAGAACCCAAAATAGATGATTTAATGAATGCTGAAGAAACATTTAGTTTATCCAAAAAACAATGGCAAAAATTTTGGGAAACTGGCGGAGCTATAGATTTATCTGAGAGTACAAATCCTAAAGCAAAAGAACTTGAAAGAAGAATTGTACTTTCAAGGTATTTGACAGCTATTCAATGTGCTGGTTCACTACCTCCAGCAGAAACTGGATTAACATGCAATAGTTGGTATGGAAAATTTCACTTGGAAATGCATTGGTGGCACGGTATACACTTTGTCCAATGGAACAAACCAGAATATTTTGAAAAAAGTTTACCCTGGTATCGTAAGATTTTACCGGTAGCAGAAGCGAATGCAAAACAACAAGGTTATCTTGGCGCAAGATGGCCTAAAATGGTTGGCCCATTGGGTGATGAAAGTCCTTCTGCTGTAGGTGTGTTTTTAATTTGGCAGCAACCGCATCCAATTTATTTTACAGAATTATTGTATCGTTATTATAATGACAATGATATACTCGAAAAATATAAAGAGATTGTTTTCAAGACTGCAGATTTTATGGCATCATACCCAACTTGGGATAAAAATGGAAAAAGATTTGTCCTTGGACCTCCCCTTATCCCAGCTCAGGAAATTTACAAATCAGAAGTTACAATTAATCCTGCATTTGAATTGGCTTATTGGACATTTGGATTAAATACTGCTCAGTTATGGCGCGAAAGATTAGGATTAGAAAGAGATGAAAAGTGGGACTTTGTATTAAATAATTTATCGGAGATCCCAAGTAATAATGGCTATTATCAAAATTCTGAAAATGCGATGAATACTTTCCAAGATATGAATAACAGAAATGATCATCCAACTTTGTTGGGCATTTTGGGATTTTTAAATTCTGAAAATATTGATAAGGTTATGTTGAATAGAACACTAGACAAAGTAATGGAATCATGGAACTGGGAAAATACTTGGGGTTGGGATTATCCCCTAGTTGCTATGACTGCTGTACGCCTAGGTAGACCAAAATTAGCAATCGATGTACTTTTAATGGAAACACAAAAGAACACTTATTTACTAAATGGGCATAATTATCAGAATGATAATCTACCAATCTATTTGCCAGGTAATGGTGGATTATTGACAGCAGTTGCTATGATGGCTGCTGGTTGGGAAGGTTCTAGCGGAGTAGAAGCCCCAGGATTTCCTAAAGATGGGAGTTGGGTAGTCAAATATGAAAATTTATTTACTTTCCCATAATTAAATTTTTGATCAGTCGTCATTTTAAAAATGTATAATGGAATTAAAGTTATATATTTAAAAGTTACTTGAATAAGCGAATAAATTTTATTTAAGCTAGCTATTGATTTTTTACTAACTAGATTGAATAAAAGGGTCTATTAAATAATTGCTGACTTTGTCCATAACCTTTTGAAGATATATTTTGATAAGAATTTAAGTAATTAAAAATTTATTATATTATTGATAAATATTTAAGTATTATGACTTTATACATTGATGGGGACGCACTCCCTAACTTATTAAAACCAATTTTGTTTCGTGCAATAATCCGAGAATCACTTTTGACTATTGTTGTATCCAATAAACGAATACATATTGGTCATTCTGATTGTATTTCTTATACTATAGCAGGATCAGGACCAGATGAAGCTGATAACTTAATTGTTGAAATGGTACAAGAAGGTGATTTAGTAATTACCTCTGATATCCCTTTGGCTGATCGTATTATTGCTAAAAAGCTTACGTTATTAATCATGCTGGTAAATTATTTGATGAAGATAATGTAAAACAAGCTCTGGCAATTCGTAACTTAATGCAATCCATACGTGATACTGGGGAAGTTACAAAAGGTCCAGCGCCTTTTAGTAAAAAAAAAAAAGATGTACAAAAATTTGCAAATCAATTAAATCAATTCTTGAACAGAAAGGGGAGGAATAAGTAGCAGATGGCTTCTATCTAAAACTTTAAGAGCAACAGAAAGTCAGCTCTATATTATCCATTGTACAATCATTACTTCTGCTTCTCATAACAAATTATAATTTGTTCTTTAATAAAAAAAGATTTTTCTTTTTACCCAATCTCTTTGATTCGAATATAATAATGGCTCTCAATTATTATATGTATAGTTTTTGAGAAAAAGTTGTTTAAGTATTTAAATGACTACATTGAGACTTGTGATGATGATTTTATGTGTAAATGATCACGTATTATATAATAAAAAGGAAACCATATGAACAATTTAACATTTGGAGTTATCGGAACTTCAAAAAAAGTAGATGAGCATCGGATCCCCATTCATCCGGAACATTTGCTGCGTCTTCCCGAACAAATTCGCAGTAATATGATTTTTGAAGAAGGATACGGTGAACCATTCAATATTGCCGATGCTGAAATAGCAAATCAAACCGGTGGTATTGCTTCACGTAAAGAAATATTAACAGATATTGGAAATGTAATCTTAGCTAAGCCAGTTTTAGCCGATTTACAAGAATTGCGCGAAGGTGGAATTCTTTGGGGTTACCCGCATTGTGTACAGCAGTTTGATCATACCCAAGCTGCGATCGATCGCAGACAGACACTTATTGCTTTTGAAGATATGTTTGTTTGGGGACCCAACGGACAAATTGGACGTCATACATTTTATAAAAACAACGAAATGGCCGGCTATTGTGCCGTATTGCATGCCTTACAATTAAAAGGTATCGATGGACATTATGGAAACCAGAGAAAAACGATCATTTTCAGCTTTGGCGCAGTAAGTAGAGGAGCCATCTATGCTCTTAAAGCACGCGGATTTAAAGATATAACAATTTGTATTCAACGTCCTGACCATGAAGTTCGCGAGGAGGTTCTAGATTGTCACTATGTTCGTATTCGTGAGGGTAATGAAGGTGAAGCAAGAATGATGATAATTGAGCACGATGGAACTAAACGGCCGTTGACCGATTTGATCAGCGAATCTGATATTATAGTAAACGGTACTTTTCAGGAGCCCGATAATCCACTCATGTTTGTCAGCGAAGAAGAGAGTGAATATCTAAAGCCAGGTTGCCTAATAATCGATGTTAGTTGCGATGAGGGCATGGGATTCTATTTTGCCAAACCAACTACATTTGAAAATCCTATGTTCAAAATTGGAAAAGTCGATTACTATGCCGTGGATCATACACCAAGTTATCTTTGGGAAAGTGCCTCGCGATCTATCTCCGCTGCTCTTATCGTCCATTTACCATCTGTTGTATCAGGGAGAGAGGGTTGGAAAGAAAATGAAACTATTCGGCAAGCTATTAATATTGATGCTGGCGTAATTAAAAAACCAGCAATTATATCGTTTCAGAATCGCGAGTCGGATTATCCCTATGAACTAATTACTGAATAGAAGATGTAATCAATCAATCTATCAATCAATCAATGTTCATTTACAAATATGAACTTTCTAATACAAATATTTTTTTCTATAAATATTAAAAGGAAATAAATCTATGCAAAAAGTCTCCATATTTGTAGATGTTCAAAATATATATTACACCACAAAAGAACACCACAATTGTAATTTTGATTATAATGTATTTTGGGGAAAAGTTACTTCAAATAGAGAAGTAGTTAAAGCTATAGCTTATGCTATTGATAGAGGGGATGAAAAGCAAAAGCAATTCCAAAATATTCTTAGAGCAATAGGATTTGAAGTAAAACTTAAACCATTTATTCAAAGAATTGATGGTTCAGCAAAAGGTGATTGGGATGTTGGAATAACGCTGGATATGACGGAATATGCAAAATTTTCAGACATTATTGTGTTAGCCTCCGGTGATGGGGATTATGATTTACTGGTGAGTAAAATTCGAAAGGACTTTAATATCCCGGTCGAAGTATACGGAGTAACTAAACTTACAGCAAAGTCGTTGATAGATTCTGCATCAAAATTTATATCAATTGAAGATGATTTATTATTAAAATAATTATCTAGCTTAAAAACATATATATCTAATTTATTATATAATTTAATGCAAAACTTCTGCACTTAATGGACTAATAAGAACTTAAAATTAATGGCACATGAAATAATTGATTTGATCGTAGGTAAAATTTCCAGCATTTCTTTTCTCCATTTGATACTAGTCTAATAAATTGGATAACTTTTTAAAGGACATTCCAAATCTTATATTGAATATTAAGAGTAAATTATTTACGTTATATCTGCTTCAAGAAAACCTTTGCTGTTCTTAATTACTCTAAGCAAGAGGGTTATTTGGTAAAGAATCACAATTTCCCAATATATATTGCAAGACCAAAGTGTTTTACAAATTATAAATCATTTCCCTTGGAGTACATATGAAAATTCATGTTTTTATAACTGTGCTTTTATTTGTTTGCATTGCCAATATTAGTTTTGTTCTTGCGCAAAGTGACCCAAATGATTTTGAAGGATGTAAAGACCCCACATTATTCAATCGTATGGCTGGTTTTTATATCCAGAGTTGCCAAGAATTGGAGTTTGATCGTTTTGGATTTCAGATTGGTCCCAGTAGTTATGAAACAGTTGAAGGGCATCATTTTAATATTTTTTATTATGCAAATGATAATGTTAAATTACCAAGCGGTTTACAAGTAATTGCAAATTATACAAATGCAGCAAAGGCAGTTGGCGGACAAAAAGTTTATGAATTTGAAGATGGTGGCACACAATATGTCACCCTAAAAATTGCAAAGAATAATTCTGAAACATGGATTTCGGTAAGTGGTGCCGATAATGGAATGTATAACATTGATATTGTAGAAAGAGAAATTATGAATCAGCAGATAGTGGCTGATGCAGAAAGTCTTGCGAGCTTAATTACAGAAACAGGTAAAGCAACTATTTATGGAATTTACTTCGATACCGGGAAATCTGAAATAAAACCGGAATCCGAACCATCTTTAAATGAGATTGTTAAACTGCTGAAAACTAATCTAAACCTAAAACTCTTTGTAGTTGGACATACAGATAATGTGGGAACATTTGATTCAAATATAAAGCTTTCTCAGTCGCGTGCAGCAGCAGTAACAGATGCTTTAGTAAAAAAGAATAACATTGCCGCTTCCAGATTGATACCTTTTGGTGCTGGTCCGACTGCACCGGTTGCTTCCAATAATACTGAGGAAGGAAGAGCTAAGAATCGTCGAGTGGAACTTGTTTCGCAATAAATATTTATCTTTTGAAAAGATTTAAATAAAATTAAACGATCATAGTTATCTAAGTCGTTTGTTATAGGTTAATGTCATCAGCCAAGCCGAAATAGTGAAATATTAAAATGGAATCAATTTTAGAAAATAAATTATTAACCTTATATAAAGATGAAATGATTTTATTTTTAAAATCTAACCCAGAATATTTTGATGAAGCAATTCAATTAGCACTTTCTAACAAGCAACTATATTCGTGGCGTGCAGCTTTTTTATTAGGGGGTTGCATGGAAGAAAATGACAAACGTGTACAGAAACATATAAAATCAATAGTCAATTGTATTCCAGAAAAAGAAGACGGTCACCAAAGAGAATTACTAAAAATTCTCTATAAAATGAAAATTAATGAAAAATTCGAAGGCCAAATATTTGATATCTGTATAAATTTGTGGGAACAAATAAATAAAAGCTCATCTGTAAGAATGACAGCTTTTAAATTTGTTTTTAAAATTATTAAAAAACACCCGGAATTATTAGATGAAATTGTTTTTATAACTCAAGATCATTATTTGGAATCATTATCGCCTGGAGTAAAACAGTCAATTGAAAAAATGATGCAAGTAGTAGTAAAATAAAAAAAAGTAAAAGCAGCAAATCAAATCGACCGATTCTTTTGATTATGCTGGTTTGGTAAAAAAACAAGTTACAGAGTTTTATGCAGTAACAAAGTAATCACAATTTTGAATAATTATGGAAATATGTAAAAAAGTAAAAGAGATAATAAAAACAAGTGACGGTAAGGCATTTAGGAGCCTGATAGAATTTTTAAAATTTACTAATTGTAAATCAGAAGCAGAAATCAGAGCAATGTTCTTTGCTTGCGGAATGTCTCCGGAAAAGTATGATCTATTAAAGCAGCAAATTAACTCAACTAAAAACTGAATTTCAGCATTATGTGATGTTATAATCTTGGATAGTTGCCAAGTTCAACTTACCCTATCTCTACGGTATTAAAACTATCTTCACCGAAACAAGTCCACCTAGGTAAAGTATTAATAAACTCTAATTATAGAAAGAGATGCGTTAAAATATCTGTTGAAGTATAAGTGTGATGTAAAGAAAAACATGATGAACAAATTTATTTTTTGAAAATCGAAATTTTAATTAAACGTTTAATCTGATTGCCTATTTTTATTAATTTAAATTAATTGATGATACCTCAATAAAATCAAGTATATTTCAATTTTATTTTAAATGGCTTGACAAAACAACTAATAGTTTGTAAGTTTGTTGAGTTAAACGTTTAACTAGGATTTTATTTTGAAATCAACAATAAAAGATGTAGCAAAAAAAGCCGGGGTTTCAATAGCCACGGTTTCGCTCGTGATTTCAGATAACGATAGAATTTCAACTGAAACCAAAAAGAAAGTTCTTAAGGTTATCAAATCCCTTAACTACTATCCCTCCAGATCTGCCAGAGATCTTGTTTCCAAAAAGACTGGTAACATTGGATTTATTTTAACTGATGATCACTTTTTAAGGACGGAACCTTTCTACACTAGAATATTCCTTGGATCAGAATTTGAGGCAAGAGATGGAAACTATTACATTCTGCTCACCACAGTGCGATCTAATTACAGCAAAAATGATCCATTACCACGCTTTGTTTTAGATCGAAGTGTTGATGGAATTATCATTGCAGGCAAAGTGCCTAATACTTTAATTGATAGAATATTAGAACAAAAAATACCAATTGTGTTTGTTGATTACACCACAAATGCCAATTGCTGTTCGCAAATATTGATTGATAATATTCACGGTGGAATTTTAGCAACAGATCATTTAATTGAATTAGAACATAAAAATATTGGTTTTATTGGCGGAGATATCAATCATCCAAGTATTAGCGATAGATTGAATGGATATAAACAAGCGCTTGAAAAGGCAGAATTAAACCAAAAGAGAATTTGATAATAATTGATGCAGAATATCCCGATCGGCAAAATGGCTACAAATCTGCTGCAAAACTATTTACACAAAATAAAAATGTAACAGCATTATTTGCTTGCAATGATGCAATGGCGATTGGTGCAATACACTACTTAAAAGACAATGGTTATAAAATTCCCGAGGATGTTTCCGTTATCGGTTTTGACGATGTTGAAGCTGATTTAATGCTTGAGCCGCCATTAACAACAATTCGTGTTCCAAAATTTGAATTGGGTGTTGAAGCTCTTAGAGCAATGATTAATTATCTGAATAATAAATCTAATACAAAAAAAATCTTAGTACCGGTTGAACTGATTTTGCGTCAATCGACAAAAATATTTAGTAAGAAGAAGTCTTAAAGTACTTTCAATAAAAAAGTAAAAATAATAAACAATATCAGGAGGCAGCATGAACAGTTTTATTAGTTCAAAAAATTGGTGGATTTCTTTTTGGTCCATCTTACTATTAACTGTAAGCATTCCATTATTTGCACAAAGTGGAATCAACCAGATTGGAAGTCTTGAGCAAGACTTGCCATCCTATTGGACAAAAGGCTCAGAGCCAGGCGGCGCAACATTAACGTGGGCAAAGGATGAGTTCGTATCGATGGGCAGAAGTATAAAGATAGAAAAGAATGTAACAGACGAAGCAGCAATGTGGGAAAGTGAGAACATGGTTGACTTGTGGTCAGAGCGACATTTTAAGGATGTAGATATAAAGATGGGTGTTAGTTACAAGACAAGCGGAGTAAATGTAAATCCAACAACAGACGACCAGAAATGGTGGGTAAGTTATAGTTTTTACAAAGAAGATGGAAGTATGATAGGTGAGAAGAAGTTTGAGTTAGATCAAACAACAGCAAGCACAAGTGGCTGGATAGAAGACACTACTACAGTAGGAGAGATCATCTTACCGGAAGATAGTTATACAACAATAATAAGATTTGTCGGTGGAAAAGATGCAGTAGGTACCGTATGGACAGACAACTATGTATTTAATGGCAGAGGCGGTTGGGCAGGTCAAGACTGGAATGCACAATTAGGCGTACCCACAGGCTGGTTTTATTGGTTACCCCCAAATGGCGGAAATGATGGACAATTAACAGCTGGCTATGAAAATACAATAGTAACAGATGCAGAATCATATTACGGAAAATATTCATTGAAGTTCGATATACCAGAAGGTTCACGCGATGGATTTGTAGGCACAAGAAAGTATGATATTGATGGAGGAGTAGTTCCAGGAGATGTAATAAGAATAAGTGTATGGATAAAAGGCGAAAACTTACAACCGGATTCAGCAGCAGCAGTAGGGGATTCTTGGAGCGTATCGATAACCCCGATATTCCATAATACAATAGGCAACAATGCAGGTTGGGGAGAATTCTGGGCAAGTGATATACCATTAGTATTTCCAAAGACTACCTCATTTGATTGGATGCAGTTCTATGTAGATGTAACAGTTCAAGAAGGAGCGAAAGCATTATCGGTAAGATTACATCCATTAGGCAGATTCTCAGGCACAGTATTTATGGATGGATTAACAGTAGAAAAGTTAGATTTACCACAAATAAGTGAAATTGGCAGTTTTGAACAAGACTTGCCATCCTATTGGACAAAAGGCTCAGAGCCAGGCGGGGCAACATTAACGTGGGCAAAGGATGAATTTGTCTCAATGGGCAGAAGTATAAAGATAGAAAAGAATGTAACAGACGAAGCAGCAATGTGGGAAAGTGAGAACATGGTTGACTTGTGGTCAGAGCGACATTTTAAGGATGTAGATATAAAGATGGGTGTTAGTTACAAGACAAGCGGAGTAAATGTAAATCCAACAACAGACGATCAGAAATGGTGGGTAAGTTATAGTTTTTACAAAGAAGATGGAAGTATGATAGGTGAGAAGAAGTTTGAGTTAGATCAAACAACAGCAAGTACGAGTGGTTGGGTAGAAGATACGACTACAGTAGGGGAGATCATCTTACCGGAAGATAGTTATACAACAATAATAAGATTTGTCGGTGGAAAAGATGCAGTAGGTACCGTGTGGACAGACAACTATGTATTTAATGGCAGAGGCGGTTGGGCAGGTCAGGATTGGAATGCAGAATTAGGCGTTCCCACAGGCTGGTTTTATTGGTTACCACCCAATGGCGGAAATGATGGAAAGTTAAGTGATGGATATGAAAGAACAATAGTAACAGATGAAGCATCATACTACGGAAAATATTCATTGAAGTTCGATATACCAGAAGGTTCACGCGATGGATTTGTAGGCACAAGAAAGTATGCAATAGATGGAAGCGGAGCAAATAATTTATCAAAGACAAGTGGTGAATCAAGAGATATCACAGCTTTAGATGGAGTAGTTCAGGGAGATGTAATAAGGATAAGTGTATGGATAAAAGGCGAGAACTTACAACCGGATTCAGCAGCAGCAGTAGGGGATTCTTGGAGCGTATCGATAACCCCATATTCCATAATACGATAGGCAACAATGCAGGTTGGGGAGAATTCTGGGCAAGTGATATACCATTAGTATTTCCAAAGACTACCTCATTTGATTGGATGCAGTTTTATGTAGATGTAGAAGTACAAGAAGGAGCGAAAGCATTATCGGTAAGATTACATCCATTAGGCAGATTCTCAGGCACAGTATTTATGGATGGATTAACAGTAGAAAAGTTAGATTTACCACAAATAAGTGAAATTGGCAGTTTTGAACAAGATTTGCCATCCTATTGGACAAAAGGTTCAGAGCCAGGCGGGGCAACATTAACGTGGGCAAAGGATGAATTTGTCTCAATGGGTAGAAGTATAAAGATAGAAAAGAATGTAACAGACGAAGCAGCAATGTGGGAAAGTGAGAACATGGTTGACTTGTGGTCAGAGCGACATTTTAAGGATGTAGATATAAAGATGGGTGTTAGTTACAAGACAAGCGGAGTAAATGTAAATCCAACAACAGACGACCAGAAATGGTGGGTAAGTTATAGTTTTTACAAAGAAGATGGAAGTATGATAGGTGAGAAGAAGTTTGAGTTAGATCAAACAACAGCAAGTACAGTGGTTGGGTAGAAGATACGACTACAGTAGGGAGATCATCTTACCGGAAGATAGTTATACAACAATAATAAGATTTGTCGGTGGAAAAGATGCAGTAGGTACCGTATGGACAGATAACTATGTATTTAATGGCAGAGGCGGCTGGGCAGGTCAAGACTGGAATGCACAATTAGGCGTTCCAACAGGCTGGTTTTATTGGTTACCACCCAATGGCGGAAATGATGGAAAGTTAAGTGATGGATATGAAAAACAATAGTAACAGATGAAGCATCATACTATGGTAATTACTCATTGAAGTTTGATATGCTTCCAAGGTACTCATGATGGCTTTGTAGGAACAAAGAAATATTCTGTCGATGGACTTGGAACAGGCTCGTTATCAAAGACAAGTGGAGAAAGTAAAGATATAACATCACTTGAGCGGAGTAGTTCCAGGCGATGTAATAAGAATAAGTGTATGGGTAAAAGGCGAGAACTTACAACCAGATTCAGTAGCAGCAGTAGGTGATCAATGGTGTTGTAGCACTAACACCAATATTCCATAACACAGTAGGTAATAATGGAGGTTGGGGAGAATTCTGGGCAAGTGATATACCATTAGTATTTCCAAAAGCAACCTCATTTGATTGGATGCAGTTCTATGTAGATGTAGAAGTTCAAGAAGGAGCAAAAGCCTTATCAATAAGGTTACATCCATTAGGTAGATTCCAAGGCACAGTATTTATGGATGGACTTGAGATAAGTAAAATAGGTAATTTAGTTGAGGTTAAAGATCAATTTGTACCAGTTGAATTTATGCTCTATTCCAAAATTATCCAAATCCATTTAATCCAACAACTTTAATTAGTTATGCATTGCCAAGATCCGGAAGCGTAACTCTTAAGATTTACGATATGTTGGGACGTGAAGTGAAAACTCTTGTTAACGCAGAACAAAATTCTGGAGTTAATACTGTTCAATGGAATGGTGATAACAACTCCGGATCAAGAGTATCAAGCGGAACTTATATTTATATGATAAAAGCTGGAGAATTTACTCAAGCTAAAAAAATGATTCTATTAAAATAAATCATCACAATTTTGTTGGTGAATGTAATTTTTTATCAATGGGCGCTTAGCATGCGTCCATTGATATTATTCTCAAAAAAAGTTTTTCTTTTTAAATAAAAGTAAATATCGATTCTAAAAATATTAGTGTTTTAACAAAGTAAAAATAATTCTAAACTAAAGTAGGTGAATGTAATGTTCACTAAAAAACGAATGATAATAAAAATACTACTGATAAATTTTATTTTTCTAATATCAGCCATACAGATATTAGCAGGAACAACCGGTAAAATCTCTGGTAAAATATTGGATAAAAATACAGGCGAACCACTTCTTGGCGCTAACGTATTAATTATCGGGACTTCAATGGGAGCGGCAGCTGATATTGACGGAAATTATTTTATCCTTAATATTCCCCCTGGTAATTATGAATTAAGGGCATCCAGTATCGGTTATTCTTCAATGACCATCAAAAACATTCGAGTTTCTGTTGATCAAACAACAAGTATCGAATTTAAACTAAGCGAAGAATCAATTGAAATTAATGAAGTAGTTGTTTCTGCTTCAAAACCAATAGTACAAAATGATTTAACATCCACAGAGGCAAAAGTAAGCGGAGATCAAATTTCTATGCTTCCGTTAGAGGATGTTTCTGCAGTAGTAAATCTTCAAGCAGGCGTTGTTGATGGACACTTTAGGGGCGGACGTAACAATGAAGTAAAGTATTTAATTGATGGAGTTCCAGTAAATGATGCTTTCTCAGGGCAATCTTCTTTATCAGCAGAAATAAATAGTATTGAAGAGATTCAAGTTTTGACAGGAACTTTTAATGCTGAATATGGTGAGGCTCTTTCCGGTGTTGTTAATCAAGTTACAAAAGTTGCCGGTGAAAATTATGAAGGTCAAATTTCTGCTTACTCAGGTGATTATATAAGTACACATAACAGTATTTTTGAAAATATTGATCATATTAGTCCAACAAATGTTTATAATATACAGGGAAATTTTAGCGGACCTATTCCGGGCTTAGAAAATCTTTTAAAGTTTTTCATCTCAGGAAGATATAATTATGATGATGGATTTATTTACGGTAAAAGAATATTTAATCCTTCCGATTCATCGAACTTTTCAGCAAACAATCCTTCCGATTGGTACGTGGGCTCAACAGGCGATGATAAATATGTGCCAATGAATTATAATAAAAAATTATCTCTTCAAGGAAAACTTGCTGTAAATGTTGGTGAGGGCAAAGGAATTGTTTTAACCGGAATGTATCAAGATCAAAAATACCGTGATTATAATCATGCATATAAACTCAATCCTGATGGTGATTATACAAAATATCAGAATAGTTTATTGGGGATTGCAAGTTATACATTAGTCTTGAGCAATTCTGCATTTATAGATATTGTTGGTTCGGCAATCCGTTCGGAGTACAATCAATATGTTTTTGAAAATCCTCTCGATCCCGGATATGTTGATCCACAACTGAAACAAGTTGTAAGCGGAAATGCATTTTTAACAGCAGGAACAGAAAATTGGCATTTCAATCATACTACAACTTCTTTAACGGGTAAAGCAGATTTTACATGGCAGATAAATAATACAAACCAGATTAAAACAGGTCTAGAGTTTCAACAGCATGCATTAGATTATGAAGATTTTCAAATCGTAATTGATGCTTCAACAAATTATAAACCTGCATTGCCTCAACTCGGCGCATTTAATTTTAATACTTATAAATCAAATCCATTTCAATTTGCATACTATATCCAAGATAAAATTGAATTAGATTATCTAATTGTAAATGCCGGCTTAAGATTTGATTATTTTGAACCAGATGGAAGTTTCTTAAAAAATCCTAATAAAATAAATTTGCTTGATGAATTGCAGCCGCCTTTTCCGGACTCATTACTTCAGAAAGCAACAGCTAAATATCAAGTTAGTCCAAGAGTAGGATTGTCCTATCCAATAACAGATAAAGGCGCTATTCATATTTCTTATGGACATTTTTTCCAAATACCACCATTTGAAAACCTATATAGAAATCCCAATTTTAGAATTCCACTAACCGGAGATTTCCCGGAGAATATTGGAAATACAATTGGCAATGCTGATTTGGAACCACAGCAGACAATAATGTATGAAATAGGTTTGCAGCAAGAATTAACAAACGGACTAGGGGTAAAAATAACGGGCTATTACAAGGATATTAGAAATTTACTTAGTACGGAAATATTTATCAAAAATGAATTTCGAAAATTCAGCAGGTTAATTAATAAAGATTATGGTTCCGTTAAAGGAATGACTTTATCATTTGAAAAAAGATTTATTGATGGCTTTGGAGCAACAATTGACTATACTTATCAAGTTGCAAAAGGAAATGCTTCAGACCCGAATGATGCCTTTAATAAAGTGCAATCAAATCCTCCAATTTCAATAAATAAGCAATTGGTTCCATTAAATTGGGATAGAACTCATTCTCTTAATTTTACTTTAACAGCCGGAATTCCCGAAGATTACATCGCAAGTTTAATTGGCAGACTTGGTTCTGGATTACCTTACACACCTTCTTTGCAAAATCAAAGAACGGGTTTAGAAAATAGTGATAGCCGACCAACTTATTACAATGTAGATTTTTATGTAACCAAATATTTCGAATTAGGAAATAATAAAATATCCTTATTTGCCAAAATATTTAATCTTTTTGATACTAAAAATGAATTAGAAGTTTTTGGAGATACAGGTAGAGCCGGTTATACATTAGAGTTAACGAGAAATCAACAAGCGCCTCGTGGCGTTAATACTGTACAAGAATTTTTTACAAGGCCAGATTTTTATTCAGCTCCGCGACAAATAATTATTGGCGCTTCAATCACATTATAAGAGATTTTAAATGATGGAGAAAAATGTGTTAGGGATAAAAAAATATCGAATGTTTTTCATCCTTATTTTATCAAGTTTAATTGTTACTACTACTGCTTTAAATGCCCAAAGAATAGTTGATAAAAATAAGGGCGATCATAACCAAACCAGAAAAGGTTTTATGGATGGAAACCTTGCGGCAACGGTCTATTATAACTTTGGTGAAATCGCAGATTGGGAAAATGAACCCAGCAGAAGCGGGGTTTGGCCAAAAGGTACAAATCATACTTATGTTGATGGAGTTGCAATAATTGTTCAAGCCGAGGCAAAGGATCCAAGCGGAAAAATAATCCATCCTTTAGAATCAAACTATTATGAGTTTACCAGATTTAATCAAGCTACCGGAGTAACTTACGGCTGGTGGCCTTTGCCCGATTATGCTGCAAAGTTTGGTTCCGAACCTGCAAGAAGCGATGTAAAAGCAACCTGGCCGATAAGCTGGCCCGATAGACCTTCTGATTGGGACGGTACTTGGAATGGATTTTTTGGTAAAGGTGTATTTAATGCAGATGTTGAAACTTATTTTGTCTTTGATGATCATGAAGACAGGCAATATCTTTTAGAAAATAATTTTACTCCAGATAGTGAAGACCCAGATAGAGGTGGATTAGGAATGCAAGTTAGAGCAAGAGGTTTTCAATGGTCTCAAGTTCTGGCTGAAGATGCAATATTTTGGTTCTATGAAATAACAAACATGGGCGATTATGACTATGATAAAACTCTTTTTGCACAATATGTAGATTGGGGAATTGGTGGACATGATAATTCATCAAATAATGCTGGTGATTATAATGAATTACTTGATATGTCTTATGCTTGGTCTGCAGTGCCATTTGGCAGCCCAGGTAACTGGAGCCCCGTTGGATTGGCTGGATATGCTTTCTTGGAAAGCCCTGGTGTTCCCGATGATAGAAGAGATAATGATTCCGATGGACTAACCGATGAAAGAAGAGATAATGTTGCGAATATTTTTATTAATGATCCCAATCAAGATCCATTCATTTTAAATGCTGTTAGAGACACTGCAAAGTTTAGAGAATTTTATGCTTATTCTTGGAAACCTCATTGGGATGCTGATGAGAATGCGAATTGGAAATCTTTTGAGGACTTAGATGCGAATAATGTTTGGGATCAAAATGAATCACTCTATGACGATGTTGGAAGTGATGGATTAGGACCATTTGATGATGGTTATACCGGAGCTGATGCTGATGGAACACAAGGCAACGGCAAGCCCGATCAAGGGGAACCCAATTTTGGTATTCTTGATAAGGATGAGTCTGATCAATTAGGATTAACTGGCTTTGCAATTTATCCTGTTCATAAATATGAATTGGATAATGATGAAGAAAATTGGCAAGTTTTGACCGGTCTACCTACTCCGCATGGCCAAGAATTAATTGGAGTAAATTTAGCTAATTATTTCTCTAGTTCACTTTTCAGTATGAACGGAAGAAATAAATATTCCGCCGAGTCCGGTACAATACAAGAGACCGGAGAGACAGAAAGATTTTCAATGTCTATGATTTATGGAATAAACGAAAATGATTTATTTAGAAGAAAGAAAACAGTTCAGCAAATTTATAATGCCAATTACAGATTTGCTAAACCTCCTGAGAAGCCAATACTAAAAGCAATTCCTGGTGACGGCAAAGTAACCCTTTTTTGGGATGACAGAGCTGAAAAAACTTTTGATGCATTCTATCAGCGTGTTAATTTTGAAGGATATAGAATATACAGATCAACTGAACCTAACTTTATAGAAAATAAAATTATTACAGATGCATTTGGTAAGGCAACTTATCGCGATCCTATTGCTCAATATGATTTGATTGATAACGAAAAAGGTTTGCATCCAATAGATGTTAACGGAGCACTCTTTTATCTTGGCAATGATACTGGTCTTAAGCATTCTTTTATTGATTCAACGGTACAAAATGGGCAGACTTATTACTATGCAGTTTCTGCTTATGATAAGGGTTTTACCACAATTAATATCGAAGGTTCATTTGAAGGAATTCCTCCATCAGAAACAACAACAATACTTAAACAAGATATAAATGGAATTGTAACGTCTGATATTAATACTGCCGTTATTACTCCCACGGCACCTGCCGCCGGTTATGTCCCTCCGCAAATCCAATCATTTGAAGGCAGCGGCCCAGGAACTGGAACAGTATCTTTAACAATATTAGATCCAGATTCTGTAAAAATTTTAGTACTTATAGATTGGAATTTAGTGAGAATTCAATTTATCATAACGCGTCAATTCCTCAATATTCTCTTATAAATACTTCATCTAATGATACATTGATAAAAAATGAAAAAATTAACCGGAGGCAGCATCCAAACTGCTGTTAAAAATGGAATTACAATAGATATTAAAAATGATACAACTGTTTCAATTGATTTTGATAATTCTAAATGGATAAATGGAAATAGTAATTATATTGTTCAAGTTGGTTTTGATTCAAGATTTCAAGCTGCTTATCAAGGCAGAAGAATATTTTATCCTGCAGATTTTGAAATTCAAATAACAGAACCTGGAATGGGAGATCTTTCTTATCCATCTTCAACATTCAGTCAACCCATTCAATCGAACATAATTATTAAAAATATTACTGATGGGAACGACCATCAACAATTTATTTTAGAGATGAAAATAAGAATACACTATTTGATGATGGTGATGCAGTGTTTATAATTTTTGGAGACTCAGTTGGTAAACCCGTTACAAAGAATACCAATCTACATGCAAGCTGGTCCGTAAGTATTTTTAATGATACTACATTGGCTGAGGATAAAAGAATTCATCCTGAGTTTGGTGACGTTTATAAAGTTGTAACTAAAAAACCTTTTAGAAACGGTGAATTTTTCGAATTCACAACTAAAGCTCAAGATATGGATTTGTCTAAAGCAAAAACTGATTTGGATAATATTGCAGTTGTGCCAAATCCTTATGTAGGTGCAGCATCTTGGGAAAAATTCTCAACCGAAGTTGGCAGGGGTGAAAGAAAAATATATTTCACTCACTTGCCAAACGAATGTACAATTAGAATTTATACCATAAGCGGTAAACTTGTAAACACTATTGAGCACAGTAGCACAATAGCTGATGGGCAAGAAAGTTGGGATTTAGTTTCTAGAGATGCAATGGATATTGCTTACGGTGTTTATATATTTCATGTTGATGCACCTGGAATTGGAGAAAAAATTGGAAGGTTCGCAATTGTTAAATAAAAAATTAAACATAAAAAAAATTAATCTACGCGGGGAAACTATGCGTAAATATTATTTCGTAAAAATTTTCTTAATTATAGTGGTAATTATTTTTTATAACAATAATATGTATTCACAAAATGTTTCTAAAACCGGAACTACAGCCGCGGAATTTTTGGAAATTGGAGTTGGGGCAAATGCGCTTGGAATGGGGGGAGCATTTGTAAGTATTGCTAATGATGCTTCAGCACTTTATTGGAACGCTGGGGGTATTGCAAATTTAACTAAGAATGAAGTAATAGTTGTGCATACTGATTGGATAGCAGAAACTAATTTTGATTACGCAGGTTTAGCTATTCCGTTAGGTGATTTTGGAACATTTGGATTTAGTTTTACATCTTTATCAATGGAAGATATGAAGGTTAGAACCATTGAATTACCGGATGGAACAGGTGAGTATTTTTCGGCATCAGATATATCATTGGGGATTTCTTATGCGAGACAATTAACTGAAAGATTCTCAATAGGATTTACAGCAAAATATATTGAACAGAATATATGGCATATGAAAGCAAGTGCTTTTGCTATTGATGCCGGAACGATATTTAAAACTGATTTATTCGGCGGAATGATAATTGGTGCAGCTATTTCTAATTTTGGAACTGCAATGCAATTAGATGGAAGAGATGCACGTTATTATATTAGAGTTGATGATACCAAACTTGGTTCCAATGAAAGAATTCCAACCAATATCGAATTAGACTCTTGGGATTTACCACTTATTTTTCAAATAGGTGTTTCAACAAAAGCTTTTGAAGTTGAAAATTATGCACTAACAGTTGCCGCAGACGCAATTGTTCCAAATAATGATTACCAAAGTGTTAATCTTGGTGCCGAGTTTTCATTTATGAATATTGTCAAAAAAATTAGAGGTGGGTATAATTCACTTTTCCTCAAAGAAGCTGAAGGTGGTTTGTCAATGGGGATTGGAGTTGATTCGCAAATGCTCTTAAGTGTTGCTACTGTTAATTTTGATTATGCTTATCGTGATTTCGGAAGACTAAAAAATGTTCACACATTTTCTTTAGGAATAAAGTTTTAGCAAATAAATTAACGATAAGATTTTTAAATAAATCGCTATGAAAATTTACGGTCTAATAATAATATTTATATTCTTCCTTTTGTTTGATCAATTTATATGCTCAAACATTATTCGCTGATAAGAATTCAGGCAATGTCAATCCAAATGATATTCTTGCATCTGTTGATACAATAAACATTACGGCAGAAGAATTTTTTTATAATTACGAATTTGGTCCCGCATTTACTAAGCGTGAAAAAAAAATCAAAAGAAACGCACTTAAATTTTATGATAAACGAAAAACTATTAGCATTAGAAGGTTATAAAAATAATTTATTAGATAAGCCCGAGACTAAAAATATTTATAATAATATTGAAGATGACTTAGCAACTGAAGAATTGTTTAAGGAAGAAATTCTAAGCAAAGTTAAAATTACGGATTCAGAAATTAATAATGTAGTTAATCAAAAGAAAATTGATTTAGAAATAAGATGGATTTATTCCACAGATGAAAATGAAATGAAAATGATTTCTAAGCTGTTGAGTGATAAATCTTTATTCGATTCGTTATATAATTCACAAATAAATGATTCAGTTTTTACTGACAAGAGAGAAATGAAAATTTCTAAATTTAATTTAAATAAAAAAAATCCGGCTCTGGCTAAAATAATTGACACGATGAAAGTTGGAGAAATTACAAAACCTATAAATATTGAAGATGGTTGGTATATAATTAAATATGATAATAAAATTGTGAGTCTAATTTCTACCGAATCTGAAAATATAAGGTTAAGCAAAGAAGCAAAAGAAGCATTAACAAAATATAAAATGGATTCTCTATCTGATAGTTATGTGAATAAAATTTTATTTGAAAGTAATTCAACAATTAAGAGAGATGCTTTTAATATTCTAAGATCTTATCTTGGGAAATTTATTTTGTCAAAAGAAAAATATAATAGTTGGGATTTAGATGGAAAATTAGAAACTGCATTAAACAATTTAGGGATTTCTAAAAATGATAAATATTCGGGAATAGATCTTCTTGAGTCGGCTGATAAAAATTATACTTTGGATGACTTTTTATTCTGGTTTCAACCGCGTGAGTTGTATATAAAGTTTAATAAGCATGATTTAGAAGAATTTTCTAAATCATTACAAAATTATGTTTGGCAAATGTTGAGAGATAATTTACTTGCACAAATTGCAAAAGAGAAAAATTATTATGAGAACGATTGGGTTAAACGGCAAAGTAAATGGTGGAAAGATAAAATAGTATACTCGGCGTTAAGAAATCAATACGCTAATTCAATTGAGCTAAAACAAAGTGAAATCGTTACGCCAATGACTAATGATAATACTACTGCTGAAACAATGAGTGAAGAGCTTACACAAAAAATTTTACATAAAATATTGGAATTAAAGCAAAATGTAAAAATAAATATTAACAAGGATTTATTAAATAAAATATCAGTTACCTCTGAAGAAGATAAAAAAGCTATAAATTTGTATTCAATCAAAAAAGGCGGTTTAATTCCACGACCGGCTTATCCTTCAATCGATTCCGATTGGGCGGCATGGCAATAATGTTTAAAGGAATAAATATTGTTTATTTATTTGTCGCTCTTACATTAATTTCATGCAACAGTGATCATAATAAAAACAGTGATGATTTGGTTTATTGGTCATCTAACAATTCCTACGAAATTAATTATGCAAAAGCAATCACACAAAAATGGAACAAAAACAATAGCCAATTTAAAGTAAGTTTTCAACCGGTTCCGGAAGGACAGAGCAGTGAGGAGATTATTTTAGCTGCTGTGGTTGGAGAAACTACTCCAGATATTTATTCTAACATGTGGCAGGGTGATGTTGAAGCATACGCACAAGCTGGTGTATTGATTCCATTGGATACACTTGATGGTTTTATGGAATTTCTTTATAACAGATGCGATAGCAGTGTTGTTGAAGAAATTAGATCTTTAGATGGACACATTTATCAAATTCCGTGGAAGATAAATCCAATAATGTTAATCTATAATGAAAAAATTATTGATACTCTAAGTTTACATAGACCACCCAAAGATTATTCTGAGTTTTTTCATTTGTCTAGAGAATTTCAAAAAGATACTGATGGTGATGGTTATGTTGATAGATGGCTTGGATATGCTGAAGTACATGTTACTTGGTGGCAGAGATTTTTTGATTTTTATCCATTATACCTTGCTGCTTCTGGCGGAGCTTCTTTAGTTAAGAATAAAAAGGCAGTTTTCAACAATGAATACGCTATTAATGTATTCAAGTTTTTAAGAAGTTTATACGAGAAAAATTATTTTTCTAAAGAAAGACTATCGGCACGTCAAGATGTATTTTTGGCAAGTGTTATTGCTACTCGTTTTACTGGTCCATGGGAAATAATGCACTCTGATAATTTTAAACCAGAAGGATTTGAATACAACTTTGCCCCAATGCCAGTGCCGGATAATCATGTTGGTCCAATTTACACTTATGGAGACCCAAAAAATATTGTGATTTTTAACACTTGCAAGAAACCGGAAAATGCTTGGCAGTATTTAAAACAATGATAACGGCTGAAGGAGATTTGGAATTGCTTGACATAACAAATCAACTTCCCCGAAGAAAAGATTTGGTTGAAAATAAATTGTTTGAAAAATATTTTAATGAAAATCCTAAAATGAAAACTTTTGCTTTCCAATCAAAATATGTAAGAGGAACAGATGCCTCACCTGTACTTAAAGAAGTGTTCGATTTGATTTCTCAACAGTATGAGGCGTGCGTAGTTTATGGAACCAAAACTCCCGAACAAGCTGTGCAGGATGCCGCAGATGCAGTTGACTTACTTTATCTTGTTGAATAAATATGAAAATTAATAAACAAAAATATTGCCTTACTTATTAGTTTCACCTTACTTGGTGCATTTTTTTCTGTTTATTGCTTTTCCAGTTGTATTTTCAATTGTTTTAACATTCCATAAGTGGAATATAATTTCCCCGATGGAATTTGTTGGGGTAAAGAATTATGTAAGACTTTTCAACGATAAAATATTTTTTAAATCAATGATAAACACTTTAATATTTCTTGCAATTCATATTCCACTGCAAATAATTGTTGCGTTATTTTTAGCAGAAGTATTAAATCAAAAATTAAAATTCCAAGGTTTTTTTAGGGCCGCTTTTTTTCTACCTGTGATTGTCAGTGGTGTTGTTGTTACAATTTTATGGCAACAGATGTTTGGCTTCGATACGGGACTTCTTAACCGAATGCTTGTCACAATTGGACTTGGAAAAGTCGGCTGGTTAACTGATCCAGATGTAGCAATGACCTCAATTGCGGTAATGGCAACATGGAAGAATGTAGGGCTTTACATAGTTTTATTTTTAGTTGGTTTGCAAACAGTTCCAACTCATTATTACGAAGCTGCTGATTTAGAAGGTGCTTCGAGAATGCAGAAGTTTTTTAAGATCACTTTGCCAATGATTAATCCAACAATATTTATGGTTGTAATTTTATCAACAATTGGTGGGTTTTCATTATTTATTGAACCATATATTATGACTGGCGGAGGACCTTTAAATAGTACCATCTCGGCTGTCCTTTATATTTATAAGCAAGGATTCTTTTATTATCATATGGGGTATGCTGCAACACTTGGATTATTTTTTGCTTTAATAATATTTACGGTTGTAATACTTCAGAAAAAATTCGTTGAGACAAACAATTGAAATCAGTGAAGAAAATATTATTTTATCTTTTGCTTACAATAGGAGCAATCGCTTTTATTTATCCATTCTATTGGATGATCACAGCATCACTTGCTCCGGAAAGTGAAATTAGTAATTTAACTTTATTTCCTTCTTCCATATCATTAAACAGTTATAAGCAGATGGTTGAAAAAATTCCAATCGGAAGATCGCTAATTAACAGCATATTTGTTGCTTCCTCGGTAACATTTGGAGTTTTAATTATTGGTTCAATGGTTGGTTATGCTTTATCCAGATTGGATTTTAAGGGGAGAGATACAATTTTTTATATTATCATTTTTACAATGACTTTACCATTTCAAATTACACTTATTCCTCAATATATTATTATGGTAAAGTTTGGCTGGATTGATACTTATTATTCGCTTATCGTCCCTTATTTAAGTAATGCTTTAGCTATTATAATGTTTCGTCAATATTTCAAAACAATTTCACAAAGCTTAATAGATGCTGCAAGGCTGGATGGATGCGGCGAACTTCAAATAATATTTAGAATCCTATGGCCTAATTCTATACCTGCAATAGTTACAATAGGAATAATTACTTTTATGGCATCATGGAATGAAGTTCTATGGCCATTGATTGTAATAAGAGATGAAAGTTTAATGACCATGCCTCAACTGGTAACTCTGTTTGCAGTTGGCGGAAGAGCAGAATCGCAACTTGGTGTTGTGTTATCCTCGGCAGTTATGTTAGCATTACCAATTATTTTAGCGTATTTATTTTTCCAAAAATATTTCATACAAAGTATGGCTTCAACAGGAATTAAAGAATAGCAATATGAATAAAAAAAAGATTCCAAATAAAATAGCTTTTATAGGTGATTATTTACCTCGTAAATGTGGCATTGCAACTTTTACGTCTGATATATTTGCAAATATTGATATTCAATATCCCCATAATAATTGCTTTGTAATTGCAGTGAATGATATAAAGGAAGGCTATAATTATCCAAAGGAAGTAAAATTTGAAATAGAAGAGCAAGAGCTTGCTTCCTATCGGCGAGCGGCGGATTTCCTTAATTTCAATAATATCGAAGTTGTTTCATTACAGCATGAATTTGGAATATATGGCGGACAATCCGGCAGTCATATTCTTGCACTCTTAAGAGATTTACATGTCCCTGTTGTAACTACTTTACACACAATACTAGAAAAACCAACATCTGGACAATTCTTAGTAGTGAAGGAACTTATAAAACTTTCTGCACGTCTAGTTTCGATGACTGAAAAAGGCAAAACTTTTCTTACAGAAATTTACAAAGCTCCGGTTGGAAAAATTGATGTTATTCCTCATGGAATTCCAGATATGGCTTTTGTTGACCCTAATTTTTACAAGGACCAATTTGGAGTTGAAGGAAAACAAGTGATCTTAACCTTTGGACTTCTTTCTCCACAAAAGGGAATTGAAAATGTTCTAAGAGCAATGCCAGAAATACTTAAGGAATTTCCAAATGTTGTATATGTAATACTTGGAGCAACTCATCCAAATCTTGTGAAGGAGCATGGAGAAATTTATAGAATGAATCTTGAGCGGATATCTGCTGATCTTGGAATTAAAAAGAATGTAATCTTTTACAACAGATTTGTTGATATAGAAGAACTAAAAGCATTCATTGGAATGTGTGATATCTATATTACACCTTACATAAATAAAGCACAAATAACTTCCGGAACGCTGGCTTATGCATTCGGTTGCGGAAAAGCAGTTGTATCAACACCTTACTGGCATGCTGAAGAGCTTTTAGCAGAAGGTAGAGGAGTTCTAGTTCCATTTGCAGATTCAAAAGCTATTTCAACTGAAATTATAAGTTTATTAAAAGATGAAAAGCGTCGTCATGCAATGAGAAAAAAAGCCTTTTTGCTTGGGCGCAAAATGATTTGGAGTGAAACTGCTCAACATTATATGCACTCTTTTCAAAAAGCTCGCCTTCCCAAAAATGAAAAGTCACCTCGTATTTATGCTGTTAAAACTCTAGAAGAAAAAAGGGAAGAGCTTCCTTTAATTAAATTAAATCATTTGATCCGTATGACAGATTCAACAGGTTTATACCATCATGCAATTGGGTCAATTCCAAATTACGGAGAGGGTTATTGTACTGACGATAATGCACGTGCATTAATACTTACGGTATTACTCGAAGAAACATATCCTGATAATCAAATTATTCATGATCTTTCAAGTCGCTACTCAGCGTTTGTGAATTATGCTTTTGATACAAAGGCTAAACAGTTTAGAAATTTTATGAGTTATGATAGAAAATGGATTAATTCTGTTGGCTCAGATGACTGTCAAGGGAGATCAATTTGGGCATTGGGAGCTTGCGCGGGCAGATCAAAATATCCGAATTTTCATATGTGGGGCGCGCAATTATTTAATCAGGCAATTCAGTCTGTGGAGGCATTAACTTCTCCGCGTGCTTGGGCTTTTTCATTGTTGGGAATTCACGAATATTTAAAAAGGATGAGCGGAGATACAATTGCCAATCAGATAAGAGATGTAATTACTGAGCGCTTGACTAGTCTTTATGATTCTGTTGCAAACGAAGAATGGATCTGGTTTGAAGAAATTTTAACTTATGATAATGCAGTAATTCCACGATCCTTAATTGTAAACGGAGTACAGACCGGAAATGAAAAATCCTTAGAGATTGGATTAAAAACTTTAAGATGGCTTATAAAAATTCAAACAAGTGAACAAGGAAATTTTAGGCCAATTGGCTCAAATGGATTTTATTTAAAAGGCGGAAAAAGAGCAAAATATGACCAGCAGCCCATTGAGGCTTATTCAATGTTATCAGCTTGTTTAGAAGCTACAAGAGCAACTGATGAAAAATTTTGGTTAGAATCTGCAAAGAATATCTTCGAATGGTTTTTAGGAAGGAATGATTTAGGTATTCCTTTATATGACACAAAGACCGCTGGATGTCACGACGGACTTCATGTAGATAGAATAAACCAAAACCAGGGTGGGGAATCAACACTTGCATTTTTACTCTCTTTGGTTGAAATGCATATTATGGAAAATTCTATTCGTTCTTTTGAAAGGCTTAAAGGACTTGAACAACTTGAAAATATTATTGAAAAACAAATAATGGATAAACATGAAAGCAATTAGAACTGGTGTAGTAATTAAACCTGACTATAAGAGAGTTCTTTATAGACCTTTTATTATTGTGTCTGAGGAAAGAATAACGAGAATTATTGGAAGAATTCTTACGCTTTCTGAGGATGAAGTTAAAACGAACTTAATCAAGTTATTACTGAGTTTGAAGAACGTCATCAAAGGCTTCGTAATTTTTATTTAAATAGATTCGAGCAGATGAAAAAACATTTACTAACTGATAAAGAACTTAGTAAAGAGAGAAAATTATTAATTGGTGCATACTTCACACAAGAATATTCACTCGAATCTGCGGCTCTATTTAATCCTTCAATGGTATGGCATCCTAATCAGTCAGATCTTCCGGAGGGAAGTCGCCGATTTATTTTAAGTTTGAGGGCAACAGGGGAGGGGCATATTTCATCAATAACTTTCAGATCAGGAATTATTGATAAAGAAAATAATATTAATATTGATATTCCGAGTAGATATGTAACCACTTCTGATAATATTTCAAATCAGAATTTTGAAAAAGCTCTATTTGAAAAAAAGCTATTTGAACTTGATTTGTTAAATGATTTTGCTCAAAAAGTTATCGAAAGTCTGGATGAAAATTTCACTTATAATGAACTTGAAAGTATTATTAATATATTGATCCGATCATATAGAAATAAAGGTGTTGAAAATGAGCTGACTTCAAAAGCAATTTTATCATTGGCACTTTCAAATTATGAAATTCAATATAATTCTGACCAAAGACTTTCTGAAAGAGTAATATTCCCTCATTCACCTTCAGAAATTAATGGTATTGAGGATGCTCGGTTTGTTGAATTTATTGATGAAAATGGACAAAGAACTTACTATGCAACATTTACAGCATATGATGGGAAAGTTATTTTTCCACAACTTCTTGAGACCAAGGATTTCTTAAATTTTAAAATAAGTACATTAAATGGTCCTGCTGTAATGAATAAGGGATTTGCACTTTTCCCAAGAAAAATTAATGGACTTTACGCAATGATCTCTCGTCAGGATAATGAGAATATATTTTTAATGTACTCTGAGAATCTACATTTCTGGTATACTAAACAAATAATTCTCAAACCAACTTATCCATGGGAATTTGTCCAACTTGGTAATTGTGGTTCTCCTATAGAAACTGAAGCCGGCTGGTTGGTATTGAGCCATGGTGTTGGAGCAATGCGTGAATATTCAATCGGTGCATTTTTATTAGATAAAGATGACCCATCAAAAGTTATTGGGCGTTTAATAGAACCTCTATTATCACCGAATGAAAATGAAAGAGAGGGATATGTACCAAACGTACTTTACAGTTGCGGTGGCGCAATTCATGGTGATGAACTTATTATCCCGTACGCAATGTCTGATCAAGCAAGTAGCATTGCAAAAGTAAAAGTAAGTGAATTAATAAAAAAATTAACTATAGCTGAATAACATTTATTGAACATAAAAGGTGATAACGATGAAAATAGAGAGATATTTAAATAATCCCATTTTAACCATTAAAGATGTACCGTTTAGAGTGAATAGTATTTTTAATCCTGGTGCGGTTAAGTTCAACAATGAATATCTATTAATTTCCAGACTTGAAATGCCAAATGGCAGATCATCCTTTGCTCTTGCAACTAGTAGCGACGGTTATAAATTTACAGTTTCTAAAAACCAATTCTTATTCCGGAAGATCATAAAAATTGTTTTGAGTATGTTGAATGGGGAATTGAAGATGCAAGAATTACAAAAATAGAGAATACTTATTATCTCACTTATACTGGTTACTCAAAATATATGCCTGTTGTAATTCTAGCAGAAACTAAAGATTTTAAAAAGTTTAAAATACATGGACCAATAACAGAACCTTCTAATAAAGATTGCGCATTATTTCCCGAAAAAATTGATGGATATTATTGGAAAGTTGATCGTCCTTCCGCTGATAAAAATAGAGATATTTGGATTAGTAAAAGTCCAGATTTAATTCATTGGGGTGGGTATAAAGTTTTAATGCAACCTGAACAAGGAACATGGGAAGCCAATAAAATAGGGGCATCAAGCAATCCAATTAAAACAAAAGACGGATGGCTGATGCTTTATCATGGAGTAAGAGGATTTGAAATATCATCTATTTACAAATTGGGTGTTGTTTTATTGGATTTGAAAAAACCTTGGATTGTAAAGGGAAAAAGCAAAGAACCAATTTTAGCTCCACAAGAAAATTATGAACGCATAGGTGATGTTGGAAATGTAGTTTTTTCTAATGGATGGATAATAGAGAATGATAATAGTGTCAAAATTTATTATTCCGGGGCCGATACAAATATTTGCGTTGCTGATACTTCTATCGATTATCTTTTATCATTGTGTAAGTAAATAGGAATTATTTTGAAAAGATTTAGTCACATAATCGTTTTAATATTTTTATTTGTGAGTGTTGTTTCATGTAATAAAGATAACACCCCAAGGGAAATTGTAAATACCTCTCATCTAGATTATCTTTATGAAGAAATTAATATTAACAAAACTGAGATGGCAATAATTCATATTTATAGTAATTACCCAAGTTACGAATATGTCGATGATGAAGATGAAGGAACTGCGTGTGTTGATGATGCTGCAAGAGCCGCCCTATTTTATTTGGAGAAGTATAAAATAGATACCAATGCTGAGTTTTTAGAAAAAAAAAAAAACTTCTTGAGTTTGTAATTTACATGCAAGCTGAAAATGGATATTTCTATAATTTCATTTGGTCAGATTATACTATCAATAAAGATTTTAAAACTAGCGTTGCTGAACCAAATTGGTGGGCTTGGAGAGCCTTATGGGCATTGACTGAATCGTATCCATATTATTTAGAATCTGATAAGATATTTTCTGAAAAAATTAAACTCAGCGTTGAGAAAAATAATTACTGCAATTAAAAAACAAATTCCAGTTAAATATGAAACTGAGAACTTTAATGGATTTGAAATACCAGCTTATTTGCCTAATAAATACGCATCTGATCAAGCTTCAGTTTTACTTCTCGGACTAATCAATTATTATAAGCAGACAAATGATGAAACAATATATAATTATATGAAATTATTGAGTAAAGGTATAATGCAGATGCAGATTGCCGAAAAAGAAAATAATTATTACGGAGCATTTTTAAGCTGGCAAAATATATGGCATGCATACGGTAATATTCAATCCTACGCATTGCTTAAATCTTATCAAGTTTTAAATGATGAATTAATACTTGATGCGGTTTTAAAAGAACTTAATAATTTCTATCCCGTTTTGTTAAAAAACAAATACTTAAGTTCTTTCGTTGTGGAAAAGAAAAATCAAAATATAATTATCAAAAGTGAAAACAAATATTCCCAAATAGCTTACAATATTAGACCGATGGTTTATGCATTAATTGAGGCTTATCAAATTACCAATGATGAAAAATATGCTGAAATAGCAGGAAAAATAGGCAGATGGTTTACCGGTGATAATCCAACTAAAACTAAAATATATAATGAAGAAACTGGAATTGTATTTGATGGGATAGAATCTTCTGAAAAAGTTAATATGAATTCTGGGGCAGAATCAACTATTGAAGCCCTACTTTCAATTATAAAAAAATTAAGAACAATAAAGTGGCTGAAAAGTTTTTAATGTTGAATGAATTTATAAAAGACGTTTCCAAAATATTTATTTCACTATCTCTATAACAAGATTTTTTGATATCATAAATTCTACAAAACTTTAATCTAGGAACCATAAATATTATGGAAATGAATAGACGAAAACGAATTTCTCTTAATTCAAATTGGAAATTTGCCTTACACACTCACCTTGTAAAAATGATTTAAATACTGGCGTTAATCTTAAACCAGGTAAATATTTCCCGGCAGAAGTTCCTGGAACAATTCATACTGACCTTTATAAAAATAAAATAATTGAAGATCCATTTTATTCCGATAACGAGTTAAAACTTCAATGGATATCTCAAAATGATTGGGTATACAAAACCGAATTTGATTTATCAGAAAATAATTCTTTTGCTGCAAGACCTTGTTTTTGAAGGATTGGATACTATCTCAGAAATATATCTGAATGATAAAAAATAGATAGTACTAATAATATGTTTTTACGTTATCGGTACAATGTTTCCAAAATATTAAAAACCGGCAAAAATATTTTAAAGATAATTTTTCATTCGCCGGTTAAATATGCGGATGTTCAGGAGAATAAATATGGGAAGCTGGCTGTTGCATTGAGTTCTAATAGAGTTTACATAAGAAAAGCTCAGTATTCATTTGGTTGGGATTGGGGTCCGATTTTTACTACTTCCGGAATTTGGAAAGATGTTTATTTGGAAGAGAGACCGCAAATATTTATAGAGGATCTTACTTTTTCTACTAAATCTTTAGCAAGGAACAAAGCTGCTGTTTCGGTTATACCATTTTTAAGTGATGCACCTAAAGGGAAATACTCTGTTATAGCTGAAATTAATAGTGCAAATCAACGATTTGTAAAAAAGTTTGAAAATATAAAAGATAGAAATCCAGAAATTAGTTTAATAATTAAAGAGCCCCAGTTATGGTGGCCAAATGGTGAGGGTGAGCAAAATTTATATCAATTAAATGTAAAATTGATAGATGATAAAGGACAGTTAATTGACGAAGTAAATAAAAGTATTGGAATTCGTAAAATTGAACTAGTTGAAAAAGAGAATAATAAAAGTGTCTTCAAAATTAAAGTAAACGGACGCATCGTTTATTGTAAAGGTGCCAACTGGATTCCAGCCGACTCATTTTTACCAAGAGTTTCAGATGAAAAATATTTGAATTTATTAAAAGCTGCCAAAGAAGCCAACATGAATATTATCAGAGTTTGGGGCGGCGGTATTTATGAGTCCGATAAGTTTTACGAAATTTGTGATGAGTTGGGATTGCTTGTTTGGCAAGATTTTATGTTTGCGTGCGCAGCTTATCCTGAGAATGATGAATTTATAAAAAATGTTAAAGAAGAAATTAAACAGAATGTGTTGAGACTTCAGCATCATACATCAGTTGCAATTTGGTGCGGTAATAATGAAAATGAATGGATCTGGTATCAGGATCAAAAAACATCATATAAAAAAATGCCTGGGTATAAAATTTATCATTCGGTAATTCCGGCAATACTAAAGGCAATTGATTCGGAAAGACCTTATTGGCCCTCTTCACCATTTGGTTCTGATGAGGATCCTAATTCTTTTAACAGTGGAAATACTCATCAGTGGAGTATTTGGAGCAGATGGATTGATTACGAAGAAGTTAAAAATGATAAGAGTTTGTTTGTAACCGAATTTGGATTTCAGGGACCAGCAAATAAAAACACGCTAGAAAATTGTCTGCCAGTAAAAAATAGAAAAGTTCATGATTCAATTTTTGAATTTCATAATAAGCAGGTTGAGGGACCTGAAAGAGTAATAAAATTTTTAGCCGGACATCTACCAATTTCAAGTAATTGGGATGACTTTATTTATCTAGCTCAATTGAATCAAGGGTTTGCTCTCAAAACATGCTTGGAACACTGGCGGACAAATGGAATAACTTTCGGCAGTTTAATCTGGCAATTAAATGACTGTTGGCCGGTGACAAGCTGGTCTCTTATCGATTCAGAGTTAATGCCGAAATTATCATATCATTTTGTTAAAAATATATTTCACCCTCAAATTGTGAAATTCGAAATAAATAATAAAGTGTCGTGTACCGTTTATAATCAGTCAAGTAAGGCGTTTAAAGGGAAATTAAAAATATCATTCATCGCCTCAGCAACCGGAAAAGCTGTAAGTGAAAAAATATCTCTTTCGAAGTAGGAGCATTTGATTCTTATAAAGTTGAAAAATGCCGGTGCTTAAAAATGATGAAGACAAAATTATATATATAGGGACTTTATATGATCTTCTGGGAAATCAAATTCATCGGAATTATTTTTAGATAAGAAATGGAAGCATATAACTCTTCCTCCCAAGCAAATTGATTTAGCTTTTGTAAACACCGACGAGAAGGAGTACATAAAAATAACCTCTCACACATTTAACTGTTTCGTTGATTTTTACCATCCGGATTACAAAATAAAAGAAAGAGGCTTTATTTTATTACCTGGTGAAGAAATTGAAGTTGAAGTAGAAAAAAAATTAAAGAGTAGAAGCCATTTGAATAAAATAAAATGCTATGCACTAAATGATTACTTGAGTGAGGAGTAAAATGAATTCAACTCTTTCAAAATTATTTGTTCTCTTAATAATTACTTTTACCCAAGTATTTATGGATAACTCATACTCGCAGCAAATCAACATTAATCGAATTAGTTTGATGCCCGATTTTCCACAACCTTATCTTATGAGAGATTGGGAAAGAGCAACACTAGGCTATGATTCATTGGTGTTTAATCAAAACTTAACGGGTGATTATTTACCATTGATATTTTTCCTTAATAATACTGTTAATTATCCGGGCGATATTAGTTTTGGGCTGCATACAGTTGTTGGCACAACTTCACCAAGTTCCGGGGAAGCTATCAATGTGCTGCCGGCTGTTATTGGCGCCTCACTTGTTGGGGTTGATAAATCAAATCAAAATGGATATAACTGGGTAAAGATGTGTCGAGAATATTTTAATAATCGTCCAGAACAAAATGTATATAAAAACCATCCGGTTGATAATACTTACGATGACTGGTGGTATGAAACAATGCCGAATGTTTTCTTTTATCAACTTTATGATCTTTATCCAATCACTCTTGATTTTGATTTACAGCTTAGAAGTGTTGCTGATCAGTGGCTGAAGGCAGTTGAAAAAATGGGAGGAAAAGCTACTCCTTGGAATGTTCCTTATATGAATTATAGAGGTTTCGATTTGTCTAATATGACTCCCTATGATTTAGGAGTTAAAGAACCAGAATCTGCCGGAGCTCTTGCTTGGATTTTATTTAATGCATACAAGAAAACTGGTGAAGTTAAATACAGAATTGGTGCTGAGTGGTCGATGGAATTTTTGAATGGACTAATTACCAATCCCTCATATGAATTACAGCTTCCTTATGGAACGTACATTGCAGCAAAAATGAATGCCGAGTTAGGAACAAATTATGATGTTGAAAAAATGGTTTATTGGTGCTTCAATGTTGGTCAACTCAGAAGTTGGGGTTCAATAGTAGGCACTTGGGGTGGATTAGATGTTTCCGGTTTAATTGGTGAAGTAAATGGGAGTAATGATTACCCTTTTTTAATGAATACTTTTGAGCAAGCCTCAGCATTAGTTCCAATGGTTAGGTATGATGAAAGATTTGCAAATGCAATTGGCAAGTGGATGCTTAATGCGGCAAATGCCTCAAGACTTTTTTATACTAAATATCTTCCGGATAATAAACAAGACAGTGAAGAATGGTCACATCAATACGACTCAAATTCATATATTGGTCATGAAGCAATGCGACAATCAAAATATGGTGCAAGTCCTTACACAACCGGCGATGCCATTGATGGTAATTGGGGAGCGACAAATTTAGCTTTGTATGGTTCTTCTCATGTTGGAATATTTGGTGGAATTATTGACACAACAAATGTTGAAGGAATATTAAAATTAGATTTAACAAAAACAGATTACTTCAATGAAAGTTATCCAAGTTATCTTTTTTATAATCCATATACAGATGATCAAATTGTAGATTTAAATGTTGGCAATGATAATATCGATTTATATGAATCTATTTCAAATAATTTCATTTCAATAGGTGTGAGTGGAGTTGTTCAGATATCAATTCCAGCAAAAAGTTCTTTAATAATTGTGTTAACTCCTTCCGGGATTCCTGGTGAATTTCAATCAAATAAATTTATACTGAATGGAATTGTTGTCGATTACAATTCGGGTCAAATCTTATCAAACATGCCTCCGCGAATAAAAGCTTTAGCTATAAGCGAATCAGCAATATTAAAAGGGGATAGTATTACTGTTTACTGCACCGCAGTTGATATTGATGGCGATAATCTTTCTTACATTTGGCAAAGTGAAGAAGGGACAATAATTGGTAATGATAAAAATGCAAATTGGAAATCTCCAAATCAAATTGGTGAATATAAGATTAATGTTTTAGTAAATGATAATAATGGAGGAAGCGACTCTGCTGAAATTTATATCAACGTTATTGAAAGCTTTAATGATAATCCGCAGATTCTAAATTTTAATGCTAATCCAAGAAAAATAGATTTGGGAAAAGAAACTGAAATCACTTGTAATGCAGAAGACATTGATGGAGATGAATTAATATACGAATGGAAAAGTAAGTTTGGAAGTATTTCTGGAATTGGTAAAACAGTTACTTGGTCTGCCCCAAATGCGTCTGGCAATTATTTCGTCTCATGTAAAGTAACAGACGGAAAAGGTGGCGAAGCAGCTGATAGCATTTCAATTTCGGTTCGTGATTTTTCAATTATCCAATCTGGAAACTTAATTTGTTTTTATCCATTTACCGGAAACGCAAATGATGAAAGCGGAAATAATAATGGAATTATTTCCGGAGCAACTTCTACAAGTGATCGTTTTGGAAATAACAATAGTGCTTTAAGTTTTGATGGAGTAAATGATAATGTCACTGTCGCAAATACTAATAGCATAAATTTTACAAAAGCAATAACCATAAATTTATGGGTTAATATAAGTACGTTTTTTGAGAGGGAACAATATGTAATCTCTCATGGCAATTGGGAAAGACGATGGAAGATTTCTATCTCAAATAACAGATTACGCTGGACAATTAAAACAACTGCCGGCGTTACTGATTTAGATTCTGAAACTTTGTTAAGTGCGAATACATTATATAACATAACAGTGATTTATTCCGGCAGCGAAATGGAAATTTATCTCAATGGAAAATTAGATGCGTTTAAAAATTGGACAGGCGATATACTTGCAGCAAATATTGATTTAACAATCGCCCAAACTATTCCAGGTGAAACTAGTTTTAATTTTAAAGGAACATTGGATGATATAAGAATTTATGATTATGCTTTATCTCTGGAAAAAATAAATGAGCTATATGATTTCTCAACAAATATTGTAAATGAAAAAAACAACACTCTGCCAACTTTTACAAGACTTTACCAGAATTATCCTAATCCATTTAATGGACAAACACAAATTGAATATGATATAAATAGTAATTCCGAGGTAAGCTTAATTATATATGATTTACTTGGTCGCAGAATGAATACACTTGTGAATGAAGCCGAAAATCCCGGAAAATATTCGGTTACATGGGATTCTAAAGATTCAAACGGAAATCAGTTGGCTTCTGGAATATATTTTATAAGGTTCAAAGCTAACAATTATTTTGATACTAAAAAGATAATTTTACTTCAATAAAAGATGTAAAGATTATATAAATATCTAAAAGACTTATGAATTTGGAGATATAAAATAAATTGAAAAAATTAGTAGAGCAGCTTAGTGTAATTTTTTTTACAATAATATTTCTTTTTGTTTCATCGGTTGCTTTTGGACAAAACCTAAGCCTTAGAGTTGAAGGAGATAGCTTAAAAGGTTTTAGAGTTGACATTTATGATGGTGAAAAATTATTACTCAACAACACTGAAGAATTTTCTCTGGAAATGTTTAATCTCGATCTTAGTACAATCGCAAATATTCCACACTGGACCGGATCTGAATGGACCGGAGATGAAAAAAGTATCACATTAAAAAGAGAAGCATTTATAAAAGAGTTTGATGCAAAACTGTCAGTTGCGGTTACTTATAAAATTGTTAATTCAAATGTTATTAAAAAAACAATTGAGTTGTTTCAACCAAACATGCCGGGTATGTATTATATATTAAGTGAAACAAACAAGCCCGCAGAAAATCCAAATCGGTATGTAACATTTGAATATGATAATTTCCCTGGAGGATTTGTTCATGAAATATTTCCTTCATCGGGCTTTATTACTTCAGATAATAATGTTGTTGGTTTTTTAACTGACGCTGGATATAAAAATCATTACACAAGAAACACTCGGCGCAGAGTTTTGCGTGGCGGCGGTTTTTTTGGAATGCGAAGGCTTTCAGATGTTAATTTATTTTCGGTTGCAACACTTTCGGAAAGAGAAAATAATAATGATTATATAAAACAAACTTTCGGTGAAATGTATAATCTGGATGCCGGCTCCGAAACTTTATTAGAAACATATCAAGAATTTCAAAAGATTGGCGATGCAGAAATAAAAGTTGATAAAGGGAATATTTCTATCAATGGCAACTGCAATGGAAGAGCCGGAATAGAATTTATTGCGCCGTTCAAAGATCAAAAAATATATACCATTTCGTTTTTATGTAAAGGTAATACCGGAGTTGCATTAAAACTATTCAGAATTAAGGATGGAAAAAAAACTATTGAACTTGAACATGGGATAAAATACATCGATAGTTATAATACTTCGGAAAATGAATGGACAACTTTTAAAGGCAGCATATTAGTCCCTTATATTGAAAATGATTCGGTATCAGTCTTTATTGGTTCACTGGCAAACAGTAAATGTAACTTGCAGATTAAAGATCTAAAAATTGTTGAGCATCAACCAAAACGAGAACCGTACAATGTTCTTCCACTTGGTGAAAAAGTTGAAAAAACAACTTTCCTTTTTGTCGAACCATGGAAATCACATCAGCAATTTATGATCTCTTCTCAGTCGCGTTTAGCGGAAGGAAAAGAGTTTCATGGATCACAAATAGAAAAAATGTTATATGCAAATTTAAATATGCTTACTTGGATAACGGACACTAGAGATTTCACACCTTTTAATGTGCCCAATATGAATTATGCACCCGATATGTATAACAGAGATTCTTTTTTTGCAAGTGTTGCAACTTATAACAAAGAGATAAATCTTTCAATTTGGGAGCAGTGGGGAAACACACAGACGGAGAAAGGCGCAATTGGTACTATCATCACTCCGTTCATGGGCTCGGTTGAGGCAAAGGATAACGAGGCAACAATTGAATGGTTGATATGGGCGATGCTTAACAAACGTCGATTTGGCGTTTTACTTCCGCAAGAAAAAATTGAAAAAGCTGTGGATTATGTATTGAATGAATTTGATGCAGACCGCGATGGAAAATGTGAATCCCATTTTTCTTTAAGTCAAGTTGATATTGTTGACTTTAATCCCAAAACTGATCGGCTTGGAGTAAACCAAGGAATGCTGGCGATTGCATTAAGAACAATTAAAGAATTGGGATTTGAAATAAGTGAAGATTATATACTAAAAGCAGAAAATGAGTATCGCAATTTTTATGACGTAAAAAGAAAACATATACTATTCGATAGAAATTATCCCGATGTAATAACTCTTACAGACCTGGAGCCGGAATTCTTTTCATTGTGGTTATTTGATCGTCCACTTCTTACGGATGAAATGGTAAGAAATCATTTGGATCAAATCCCACATTTAAATAAAGTTGCTGAATCACCTTACCCAGAATTGGGAACTACAGCACCAATCTGTGTAAGATTAACAAATGATGAAAAAGGTTTTTCCTATCTTACAACAGATTACCAGCCCTTTGAAGAATTTGGAAAAAATAATTATGCCGATGGTAAAAGAGATGGATTTTATTACAATGGCGGCAGTTGGTTTAGAGCTGAATATTGTGCTTATGTTGTAGGACTAAAGCATGGTTGGACACAAGCGACCAAGTTTATGAAAAATAGAGTTTGGGCAGAAATTTACCTTAATCCCAAATGGCCATTTAGTAAAGAATTTATTCCTACAAAATATACTTCCACAGATAGTTGGTGGACATCAACGCGAGGATTATGCTGGAATGTATTTATACTTATGGCAGATGAGGTTGCCGGATTGAGAACTCCTGAGATGGATCCGGATTTTAAATTTACGAGGTAATTCCTGAGATGTTAAATAATTGGCATTATAAAATATTAGTATTCATTATGTTTACGCTTTTTTGTCTCTCAGACATTTTATCTCAAGTAATAGTAGACAAGAATAAAGGAAATCATAACTTTACAAAAAAAGGTTTTATGGATGGAAATTTAGTAGGCACAGTTTACTATAATTTTGGTGAAGTAGGCGATTACTTGAACGAGAAAAATAGAAGTGGGGTATGGCCCAAAGGTACTGTTCATACTTACTTGGATGGTGTTGCAATAATTGTTCAAGCCGAGGCAAATGATAAGAATGGAAATATAATTCATCCTCTCGAAACTAATTATTATGAATTTACAAGATACAATCCAACCACAGGCTTAACTTACGGTTGGTGGCCCTTGCCTAATTATGCAAACCCGTTTAATTCAAGTCCGGCAAGAAGTGATGATGAATTTACCGGACTTAACACTTGGCCTGAACATTGGCCGGATAGACCGTCAGATTGGGACGGATATTGGAATGGATTTTTTGGTAAAGGTGTTAAGAATGCTGATTTGGAAACATATTTTGTTTTTGATGATAACGAAGATAGAGAATATATAAATAGGTTTGGCTTTTATCCTGATGAAGATGATCTGACACGCGGTGGACTAGGAATGCAAGTTAAAACAAGGGGATTTCAATGGTCGCATATTCTGGCCACGGATGTCATATTCTGGTATTATGAGATTACTAATATGGGGACTTACGACTATGATAAGACATTATTTGCGCAATACGTTGATTGGGGAATTGGAGGTGCAAATGATAACAATGGAGAGTATAATGAATTGTTAGATATTTCTTATGCTTGGTCACTTGAGCCATTAGGTTCACCTGGAAACTGGGGACCAGTAGGCATAGCCGGTTATGCGTTTCTTGAAAGTCCCGGAATATCTGATGATATGAAAGATAACGATAGTGATGGTTTAACAGATGAAAGACGCGACAATGAGTCGCATATATTTATTGATAATATTAATAGTGATCCGTTTATAAAAAATGCATCTCTTGATTCAACGAAATTTAGAGAATTTTATGGATATTCATGGCAGCCTCATTGGGACGCAGATGAAAATGCAAATTGGCAGTCATTCTATGATCAAAATGAAAATGGTATTTACGATGATGGTGAAAATTTATTTGACGACGTAGGGACTGACGGAATAGGTAATTTTGATTCAGGCTATGATGGTCCCGATGTTGATGGAACCGAAGGAAATGGAATGCCAGATAGCGGAGAACCAAACTTTGGTATATTGGATAAGGATGAATCCGATCAGTTAGGTTTAACAGGTTTTTTAATTTATCCGGTTCATCAGTATGAACTTAAAAATGATGAGCAAAATTGGGAGGTTTTATCTTCGCTTCCTGTTCCGCACGGACAGCCATTAATTGGAGTTAATCTAGCAAATAGTTTTTCTAGTTATCTTTTTCATATGAACGGAAGAAAGACATACTCAACACAAAAAGATGAGTCTCAAGAAACAGGTGAAACTGAAAGATTCTCAATGGCTTTAATATTTGCAAATGATGAAAGTGATTTATTCAGACGAAAACGAACTGTTCAGAAAATTTACAATGCTAATTATCGTTTTGCAAAACCGCCGGATAAACCAATTATTAAGGCAATAGCAGGAGATAAAAAGGTTACACTAATTTGGGATGATACTGCGGAAAAAACATTTGATCCATTTTACCAACAATATAATTTTGAAGGCTATAAAATTTATCGCTCAACGGAACCTAACTTTCTTGAAAATAAAATAATCACCGATGCGTACGGAAAGCAAACTTATATCGAGCCAATTGCTCAATTTGATTTAGTTGATGGAATTAAAGGTCTTCATCCTATAGATGTTAATGGAGCAAAGTTTTATTTGGGAAATGATTCAGGTATAAAAAATTCATTTATTGATACAGATGTACAAAATGGGCAAACTTATTACTATGCAGTAGTGGCTTACGATAAAGGTTTCCAAGCAATTAATGTTAAAGGTGAATCTGAAGGGATTTCACCTGCCGAAACTTCTAGTATTATAAGGATGGATATTAACGGAAAAGTAACTACTGATATTAATACAGCTGAGGTTACACCACAGGCTCCATCTCTAGGATATACTCCCCTGAGATACAAAACGTTTTACACAGCGGACCTGGTACTGGAAATATTAATGTTGAATTGCTTGATCCGATTCTGTGAAAAACAATCATATCTATAGACTTGAGTTTTCAGAAGATTCAAAATATCATAATATTGCCAAACCGAATTATAATTTAATTGATTATTCCGCAAATGATACTTTGATAAAGAATGTAAAAATATTGAACAATGTTCAACAATCTAAATTATTTGATGGCTTTTCAATAAATATTGAAATGGACACACTTGTTGAAATAGATTACGAAATATCTGGATGGAAAAAGGGAAATAGCAATTATATTGTTCAGTTAGGTTTTGATCATAGGTTTGAAAATGCATACAATGGAAAGAAAATAGATTATCCTGCAGATTTTGAAATTACATTTACTCAACCAGGAGAAGGTGATATTTCTTTTCCAGTAACATCATTCAGCAGTCCTATTCAGTCGAATGTGATTATAAATAATTTGACAGAAGGTATTGATCATTTTAAATTCATATTTAGAGATGAAAATCAAGATGCTTCTTTTAATGATAATGATGCAATTTTTATTGTTGTCGGAGATTCTTCTGGTATGCCTCCCAAGTCTACATCTGACCTGCATGTAAGCTGGTCTATTTCATTAATAAAAGATACAACAATTCAAGAACAGCAAAGAGCGCCGGAGCCTGGAGATATTTATCAACTTTTTACAAAGAAACCGTTTAGAGACAAAGAATATTTTGAATTTACGTCGATTGCACAACAATTAGATAAAAAAAATATTAGCTCTAAATTAGATGAAATAATTGTTGTCCCAAATCCTTACACTGGGGCTGTATCATGGGAGCCTGATAATGTTGAAGTTGGAAGGGGAGAAAGAAGAATATTCTTTGCACACCTTCCGACCATTTGCACGATAAGGATTTATACGATTGGTGGTAAACATGTTAAGACATTAGAACATATTGCTGGTATGTTAGATGGTTCTGAATCTTGGGACCTTGTTTCTAAAGATGGTATGGAGATTTCTTTTGGAGTTTATGTTTATCATGTTGAGGCTCCGGGAATTGGAGAGAAAATTGGAAAATTTGCGGTTATGAAATAGTATTAATTTAGTGAACAAAATAGGATTAGATAATGGCAGAAGTAGAATTAAAACATGTTGCGAAAATTTATAACGGTAAAATAAAAGTTGTTGATGATGTTAACTTAAAAATTACTGATAAGGAATTTGTTGTACTCGTTGGGCCTTCTGGTTGTGGAAAATCAACAACACTGAGAATGATTGCCGGACTTGAAGAGATTTCAGAAGGTGAAATATTTATTGATGGGAAATTGGTAAATGATGTTGCGCCTAAAGATAGAGATATCGCAATGGTATTTCAGAATTATGCTTTATATCCGCATATGACTGTCTTTGAAAATATGGCGTTTGGGTTAAAGATTAGAAAATTCAGTAAAAGTGAAATTAAACAAAGAGTTGAGGAAGCCTCTAAAATATTGGGTTTGGATGAATTGTTGAATAGAAAACCCAAAGCGCTTTCTGGAGGACAAAGACAGCGTGTTGCATTAGGAAGGGCAATTGTGCGCAAACCAAAAGTATTTTTGTTTGATGAACCTCTCAGCAATCTTGATGCAAAGTTACGAGTTCAGATGCGGACGGAAATTTCTAAACTTCATCTTAAACTTGAAGCAACAATGATTTATGTTACTCATGATCAAGTGGAAGCAATGACAATGGGTGATAGAATAGTTGTTATGAAAGATGGCATAATTCAGCAGATTGATAAACCGATTGATTTATATAATAATCCTCAAAATAAATTTGTAGCTTCTTTTATTGGAAGTCCCGCAATGAATTTCATAAATGGAAAAATTGAGAGAGAAAAAAAGATATGGTATTCATATCAGATAAAAAATCAATTACGAATAAATTTAGCAAAAAAATATGAATCTAAACTACTAGCTTTTATGGGCAAACAAGTAATTTTAGGTATTAGACCGGAGAACTTTTTATTAAAAAACGCAACAAATAATCTACCAAAAGTTACTGTTGAAGTTGAAGTTGTAGAACCAATGGGCAACGATACATTTATTTATTTTAACTTAGATGGAATTCAATTTACCGCAAGAGTAATTTCTGATGATGAGCTAAAACCAAAGTCAAAAATTGACTTATATGTGAATCCAGAAAAACTTCATTTTTTTTTTTGGAGATTTGGAAAGTGCTGTTTTATAAAAAATCATATTCTAATAATTTTAACACTCAATTTGAAAGTTGCCGAGTTTAAAATAATTACTCTCAAGTAAAATCGCTCTGAGAATACTGGCTCTATAACCTCACATAGTTATTCTTTCACTTCTTAATATGCTCTAAAGCATAGCCCGAATGAATAAAAATCAAATACTCTAGGATGTTATTTTGACTAAGAGAAATTACTTCTAATTCTTTCTAAAGGTTAATTCATTTTTTTTGTTAAAAAATAAGTCTTGACATTATTATCCTCTGTATTTATCTTGCATATGTATTTCATACGAGTGCGGGAACGTTTGCATGAATCAAATTACCATAAAAGATCTAGCTTCAAATCTAGGGTTGTCATCCTCAACTATTTCTAGAGCGTTGAATGACCACCCAGATATAAAAGTTGAAACAAAAAACTCGTAAACGATCTTGCAAAAGAGCTTGGATACCAACCTAATTTTATGGCTAGAAATCTTAAATCTAAGAACTCAAGTCAAATTGGTATAATTGTTCCAGAGATCAAACATGACTTTTTCTCTAAAGCAATTAGTGGAATTGAGGAAGTTGCATATAAAGATGGTTACACGGTAATAGTTTCTCAATCAAATGAAGATTTTGAACGAGAAAGAATAAACGCAAATGCTCTCTATCAAAATAGAATATCTGGAATGATTGTCTCTCTTTCTCAGAGTACAAAAAGTGTAGAGCACTTTAAAACTCTTCAAGCTAAAGGTGTAAAATTAGTTTTCTTTGATCGTGTTTCTGATGGAATAGATACATTTAAAGTTGTTATTGATGATTACCAATCAAGTTATGACGCAGTCACCTACCTAATCTCAAAGGGCTATCATAACATTGTTCATCTGGCAGGACCTCAAAATTTATTAAACTGCAGGGATAGATATTTAGGTTATAAAAAGCAATTGAAGACGCTAACCTTAAATTCAACGAGGATTTTGTTTTTTATGGCGGTATGCATGAAGATGATGGTAAAAATGACATTGAAAATTTAATTGATAAAAAAATTAAATTTGATGCCATATTTGCTGTAAATGATCCGGTAGCTATTGGAGCATTGGTAGTTGTAAAAAATAAAGGTCTAAGAGTTCCACAAGATGTTGCCATTGTGGGCTTTTCAAATAATCCTATTACAGAATATGTCACACCATCATTAACGACGGTTGAACAGCCAGCGTATGAAATGGGAAAGTTATCAGCATCAATTTTAATCTCACTTATTAAAGGTGAGACAATTCAAAGTGAATCAAATATAATATCGTTACCCTCAAAATTAATTGTTAGGGAATCAACATAAATATAATTTTAATTTAAATTGCAATCGTTTGCAATGGCAAGAATATGAAAAATACTCATAGAAGATATAATCCTTTGACTAATGAATGGATATTGGTTTCCCCAAATAGGACAGATAGACCGTGGCAAGGTCAAACTGAAAATACACCGAAAGTTGATAAACCTAAGTATGATCAAAATTGTTATTTGTGTCCCAAGAACATTAGAGCAAATGGAGAAAAAAATCCCAATTATGAATCAACTTATGTTTTTACAAATGACTATAGTTCTTTAAAAATGGATGTTGAGGCAGAAAAAATTAATATCGGTGAAATATTAAAAGCTGAATCAGAAAAAGGAATCTGCAAAGTTGTCTGTTTTTCACCTAGACATGATCTAACTCTCACTGAACTGAATATTGATGAAATAGAAAAGGTTGTTTCAACTTGGCAAAACGAATATGACAAAATCGGTTCGATGACTGAGATTAACTATGTCCAAATTTTCGAAAATAAAGGTTCTGTAATGGGAGCCAGTAATCCCCATCCTCATGGTCAAATTTGGGCACAACAATCAATACCCATGGAACCATTAAAAGAACAATATAATTTCAAAAAATATTTCGATGTGCATAAATCAACCTTACTAAATGACTATCTGAAAATTGAACATGAACATAATGAACGAATTGTTTTTGAAAATCAAAACTTTGTAATAGTAGTTCCATATTGGGCGGTTTGGCCTTTTGAAACTATGATAGTCAGCAAAAAACCATATCAAAATATTTTAGAATTTGATGATCAAGCGAAATCTGATTTTGCAGAAGCGATAAAAGTTATATCATCAAAATATGATAAGGTGTTTAATGTTTCTTTTCCTTATTCAGCTGGAATCCATCAATCACCAACTGATGGTAAACTACATCCGGAATGGCATTTTCATATGCATTTTTATCCGCCATTGCTCAGATCGGCTACTATTAAGAAATTTATGGTTGGTTATGAAATGTTGGCTAATCCGCAAAGAGACATAACAGCAGAAAAAAGTGCGGAAATTATTAAGAATCTGAAAGTTGAATTTATCTAATTAATAAATAACTTTTTTAAACAAAAAATAATGGGGCTAATATGTGGAAAAAAAAAATACAGTTTTTTCTTTCCTTCTGATATTGTTACTTTCATCTCAGCAAGTATTTAGTGCGGATGGTTCAATTCAAGGAAAAGTTTCAGACGCAACTACCGGTGAGGTTCTTGTTGGTGCAAATGTTTTTATTGTAGGAACCAGTCTTGGAGCTGCGACAGATTTTGAAGGCTTCTACAGAATTTTAAATCTTTCACCTGGGACACATACTTTGAAAATATCTTATATCGGGTATGAACCAAAAACTGAAACTATTCAAATTGGTGATGGAAGGGTTTTAGAGTTTGATATTCAACTCAGAGCTGTTACGGTTTCGACTGAAGATGTTATAGTTACAGCTCAGGCACAGGGTCAAAATGCGGCAATTAACCAACAGCTATCCTCACAAAACATTGTAAATGTTGTGTCATCCTCTCGTATACAAGAGTTACCAGATGCAAATGCAGCAGAATCAATTGGTAGGCTACCTGGAATTTCATTGATAAGATCTGGTGGACAAGCAACGAAAGTGGTAATACGTGGCATCAGTCCTGAATATAGTCAAATTACAATGAATGGAGTACCAATTCCTTCTAATGAAGGAGGTTCTGAATTTGGTGGTGGTCGTGGTATAGATATGAGAATGATTTCCTCAAGTTCTCTTGATGGTATTGAAGTCTTCAAAACAAATACACCGAATATGGATGCTGCCGTTCTTGGCGGAACGGTAAATTTAGGTATTAGAAAGGCAAGAAAGTCAGTATCTGGTGAATCTGTATTTCCTGGCTATATGCCGGCTATGTCCCTTCAAGGTACAAGGTGGATACAAAGATCTTACAAGTGAATATAATAACTACAAAATTGACTTAAGTCTTGAGAAAAGATTTTTAGATGATCGATTAGGTTTATTTGTGCAAGGCATTATACAACAACAAAATCTCACCTCGAACAGTCTAGATGCAAATTATGGTCAATATGCTAAAACTATTAATCCTGATTCATTATACTTGTCCGAAATAAATCTTTACTTCCGTCCCAGAACAGAAGAAAGATATAACGCTACTATTACACTAGATTATGAAATTCCGAATGGAAGTTTAGCTTTTACAAATATCTTAAGTCAAAGTAATTCTAAGAATAACTATTTTCGACAACAATACGGCTTAGAAAGAGGCGGAAATAATATTCACTATTATGCAGATGGGTCAGATAATGAATTAAACTTAATAACAAACATTTTGAATTTTAACCAAAAACATCCTTCGCAGACATTGATGCAACGTTTTCGCATTCATATTCCGAGAATATTTCTCCTGATTCATGGAACTTACAATTTGAACAGCTTTCTACCGGAACTAATCAAATTGATGATAAGCTATCACCTGTTATAATTGCTGATCTTGCACATAAAAAAAAGTACTTATGGATCAAATGAATTTACGAAGGATAAATACTTCTGATAGTTTTACGAAACAGCGAGAATTGCGAGGAGCTGTTGATTTTACGAAAGATCTTAACATTGCAGATTTTCTATCAGTGCAATTAAAAACTGGGGAATGTATGCATACACTGATAGATCCTATGATTATAATGATGGAAACGGCTCCATTGTTTTTGGTGAAATTGGCAATCGAATTGTGCAAGCATATCCATGGCTGACATCAGAGTATGGTATTAGCGGTACGGGAACAGCAAATCTATTTATAACTCCTTTTCTCGATCCCAACCTTAATATTGGTAAATATTTGAATGGCGATTACACCTTTGATAATAAATTAAATTTGGATTATATGCGGAGGATTAAAGAAATTATTGTTGATTACGGCAATAATTTAGGCTCAGCAGGTACAGGAGGTTTTGCTCCATGGGTCCCAAATATGTTTGGTAATCAAGCTAGAGATTACTCTGGTACTGAGGACCGAAGTGCAGGATATTTAATGGGTACCTTCAACATTGGTCAAGCTCTTTCAATAATGACGGGTGCGAGATACCAAAATCTTACAACAACTTATAGAGCAAATCGATTCTATAATGCTAGTGTAACAAATCCGTACCCTAATGAACTGCGTCACACGGATACTACTTTCACCAAGTCCTATGGATATTGGTTGCCAGCAGTTAATATTAAATTTGATCCTTTGCCATGGATTAGTTTACGAGGCGCGTATACAAATACCTTAGCATATGCAAACTTTCGAGCCATCATCCCAATTATTGATGTATATACTGGTTCTGTTGATTGGAACAATGCTGACCTAAAACCGATCCGTTCAGAAAACTTTGATCTTCAACTTTCTGTATATAATAATCAATTGGGATTATTCACATTTGGAGGATTCCTAAAACGCATTGATGATTTTGTATTTTGGCAATCCAGTTACATAAGTGATCCTAAAGATTACGAAGGCTTACATAATGTTCCCGAGTTTCCAAATTTGAATGTTAAAGGCTATTCAATTGGGACATATTATAATAATCCAAATCAAGTTAAATTATGGGGTTTTGAATCCGATTGGCAGACACATTTCTGGTATTTGCCAGGTCCGTTAAGTGGGCTAGTATTAAATGTGAATTATACGCATGTATTTTCAGAGGCAAAATATCCTAAGACAATTGTTGGTAATAGCGGGTATCCACTCTTCCAACCAACTTATACTGATACAACTTATACGGATGCTTTAATCAACCAACCAGATAATATTGTAAATGTTTCTTTGGGATGGGACTATGAAGGCTTTTCAGTTTTAGTTTCCGCCATTTACCAATCAGCAATTTTCAATAGTACAGACTTTTGGAATGCATTAAGAACAGATAAAGCAGAATACCTGCGTTGGGATATTGTGGCAAAGCAAAAATTACCTTGGTACAATATGGAGGTTTTCCTTAATCTGAATAATCTAAATGGAGAAAACGATACATATATAGTGAGAGGAAATAATTTTAAGGATACAGATGAATCGTATGGATTTACAGCTGAATTAGGAATTAGAACCAGTTTTCACTAATTACTCATTTTTTAATAATATATTCATAAACCCAAAGGAGAAAGAGCATATGAGAAGCAAATTCAAATAGTTTGAAAAAAAGCAGTTAACTAAATAATTAACCAATCAATAATGTTAGGAGTTTAATATGAAATTATTTACCCACATGTTGTTACTTGTGGTACTTGTTTTATCTTTCACAAGTATACAGTCTTTTGCACAGAGAGACACCCTTGTTGTTCATGCGTTACCGCCCGGAAATTTAAATAACGTGATTAACGCAGATACCACAGCAGGCGGTGAAAGCGCACATGTTTATGTGCTGATGTCAGACACTACTTATTTTCTAACTGAAGAAATCAGAATTAAAAATTTGGATATTATTGGAAAAACAACCAGTACGGGATACATACCCGTAATTGCACCTTTCATTAATGCGGACGGTAGTTCACCCGGTAATATTGCAGTTGCAATCGATAATGGTTATGTACATTTTCAAAATCTGTATCTAATAGGAACACGAACAGATGGCTCTCAAGTTACACAACAGTGTATAAGTACCAGCGATAGTTGCAGAATTACATTAGAAAATTGTATCATTGAAAATTTCGGTTCAACCGGTACACCTAACATATTAAATACCTGGAATGCACTGGGTTCTGATATTATTGTTGATCATTGCTTGTTTAGAAATAATCAAAGTGATGTTCCACAAAATCCTGGCATGAACTGGGCTGGTCCTGGTGTAAATGCAATTGATACCATGAAGGTAACAAATAGCACTTTCTTTATAATGGGCGGTAATATTGAAGGCTCAGGATCATCAATGGCTTATTTGGAATTTACTCACAATACAATATTCATGCACACCAAATCTTCTCCTTTTTCAATGCGACAAATGCATAATGTAAAAATCAACAACAATATATTCTTTAGCGTTTATTCTGCAGGTTTGGATTACAACCATGCATATGATCCACAAGTTTATAATGCAAACTTCTATAGTCCACCTGGAGTTCTTACTTTGGATTCACTATATAGTGAATTAGAGAGTGCACCATATAATATCACAGAAGAAACTAGAAATATTGAAGCTGTAAATAATGCTTACTTTTGGCCTCAAAAAATTGTTGATAATTTTGCTACTATGAATGCTGATCCAGATACTTCAGTAGGACATTATAGAAATGTTGGTGGTGAAATTCTTGCTCCAGTTTGGGTTGCTGTTAGACCAGGTGCAGAAGCTATTTTAGACCTACCAAATATTAAAGTTGCAGAAGCTGATAATTTTGCAATGGATCCCGGTTTCGATGCAGCATTAGTGGATGCTGCTGCCGACAGTATGGCTAGATTTGTTAGACACGTATGGATAAATGGCGGCAGTGGGGTTGGTTCTAGACCTTTTGTATATAAAGCTTCTACTATTAATCCTTTTGACGGTGTTCCTGCTAATTGGAAGACGACTCAAGGTTATCCTGTTAGAGAAAACTTAAGATATACAAATACTACTCTTTTAACTGCAGCAAATGGCAATCCTCTTGGTGACTTAACTTGGTTCCCAGAAATTACTGTTGGAGTTAGAGAAATATCTAATGCAATACCAACAAAATATAGCTTAGACCAAAACTATCCAAATCCGTTTAACCCAACTACTAATATTAACTATAGCATTACTAATAGTGGTTTTGTTAATCTTAAAATCTTCAATATTCTTGGACAAGAAGTTGCAACTTTAGTAAATCAAGAACAAAAAGCTGGACAATATGCTGTAGATTTTGACGGATCAAAATTGGCTAGTGGAATTTATATGTATGCTTTACAATCAAACGGAGTAACATTAACTAAAAAAATGATGCTTCTAAAATAATAAGAGTGGATTAATTTTCTACGCTTGTTCTTTAGTTAGGGCAAGGATGCTTAGCCTCCATTCCTTGTCCTAGCTAAATATTTAAAACAATATTCACAATAAAAATGACCAGATCCTAAAAATGATGTAACTTTTCCAAAATTTTCAAGAATTTAAATGATTATAGTTTAAGTAATGTGTTAGGTAAAAAAGTAATTAATTGACCATAAGAAAGTTTTAATATCCAATGATAAAATTAGTTTTTTAAGTCCGTTGAATAAAATTTAATGATTCACATTAGAATTATTTATTAGTAACAAAATTTGAAATGAAAAATTGTTACAAATAATATTTCTATTTATTAAAAAATCGACCCTTTAGCCAAAAAGATATTTTGAACAGAATTACAATAGTCAAATTTCTAAAATTGTCCCATTATTAGTATGATTATTTGGGATTTAGTTGGCGAAGCTTTAAATTATATTAAAACAAATAATTGAAACTCCAGCCTTTTATTAGATATCAGATTTTGAATAAAGAGATATAAAATGAAAATAAAGTATTCATTATTATTACTATTACAAATATTGGTTCCTCAAATCATTCATTCCCAAGTTGACATCATTAATAATGTTTATAATCGAAATCCATTTAGTCTAAATGGAGAATGGCATTATATAATAGATCCATACGAGAATGGATATTTTAATTATAGGTATCAGCCATTTGATACTTTTGATAATCCTGGGAAAGGTGCATTTTTTACAGATGCAAAACCAGATAATAAATCAGACCTAGTTGAATACAATTTTGATAAATCAGATATCATAAATATTCCGGGTGATTGGAATTCACAGGATGAAAAGTTATTGTATTACGAAGGAACTATTTGGTATAAAAAATCATTTGACTATAAAAAGCAAAGAAAAACAAATAAAATCTTTATTTACTTTGATGCAGTTAACTATCAAGCGGATGTTTATTTTAATGGAAAAAAAATTGGAATACATATTGGAGGATTTACTCCTTTCAATTTTGAAATTACTGATTTGATTAAAGACAAAGATAATTTTTTAATCGTAAAGGTTGATAATAAAAGAAAAAAAGAAGCAGTCCCAACTTTAAATACTGACTGGTGGAATTATGGAGGAATTACAAGAGATGTTAGAATAATTGAAACCCCTCAAAATTTTATTCAAGATTATTTTGTTCAGTTAGATAAAGAAAATAGCAAAATTGTAAAAGGCTTTGTAAAACTAAAAGGGAATGAAATTTCAAATAATGAAGTAGAAATTAGAATTCCTGATTTAGGGGTAAATAAAAAATTTAAAACTGATAAAAAAGGAGTTGTTGAATTTAATTTTGAGACTACTAATGTTAATTATTGGTCGCCTGAAAATCCCAAATTATATAATGTTGAGTTAAAAACCAGTGAAGATCAAGTTAATGATTTGATAGGTTTCCGTTCTATAAAAACCGAAGGGACTTCAATTTTACTTAATGATAAAAAAATATTTCTGAAAGGAATTTCAATCCACGAAGAAAATCCAATTAAAGGTGGTAGAGCATATTCTAAAGAAGATGCAGAATTATTATTAGGCTGGGCCAAAGAATTAGGATGCAACTTTGTAAGGTTAGCACATTACCCGCATAATGAAAACATGATTAGAATAGCAGATAAATTGGGAATATTGGTGTGGGAAGAAATTCCCGTGTATTGGACAATTGATTGGGAAAATAAAGAAACTTATCAAAATGCATTAAATCAATTAAGCGAAGTTATTTCAAGAGATAAAAACAGAGCTGCAACCATAATTTGGTCTGTGTCTAATGAAACTCCAAACAGTGATGCTCGGTTTACCTTTTTGAGCAATCTTGCGCAAACAGCACGTCAATTAGATCAGACTCGACTAATAAGCTCGGCATTAGAGGTAAGTAATTTCGATAATGATCCTAATTTAAAGACTATACATGACCCATTTGCAGCAGTTGTTGATGTACTTAGCTTTAATGCTTACGTTGGTTGGTATGATGGGTTACCCGATAAATGTAAGAAAGTAAATTGGAAAATTGATATTGATAAACCTGTTATTATTTCTGAATTTGGAGGAGGTGCAAAATATGGATTTCACGCTGATAGTTTGACACGTTGGTCAGAAGAATATCAAGAATATCTTTACAAAGAAAATATTAAAATGTTTGAACGATTACCACAATTGACTGGAATGACACCATGGATACTTTCAGACTTTAGATCACCAAGAAGAGTTTTACCTGGCATTCAAAATGGTTGGAATAGGAAAGGACTTTTTGACAATAAAGGAAATAGAAAAAAGGCTTCGCATGTTTTACAAAATTATTACAATTCTAAAAACTGAATTGTTAATTTATGTGCACAAATTTTTTATGATATATATTTTTTCAGATTTTAATCTAAATATAAAAATTGTTTGAGAGAAATATGAAATACCTAAATCACATTAATAATTTTAAAAGAATTGTCAATTTTACAATTCTATTAATAATCATTTTTAGCTCCGGTTTTTATGCGCAAATCGGAATTCATTCATCAGATAAAAATCAAGCATTATTAAATGAACCTATAGATATCAGCAGTGATTTTAGAAGCTTTTCAAATACCTATTATGTCGCTGATAGTCTAGCCAGTTTTAATCCTGCAACAGGTAAGGGCGAAATTAAATATAGAAGACACAATTATGAAACAAGAATGGCATTTGATAATATTCTAGCAGTTCTAAATCCGGTTGGTCCAAATGAATTTCCAGCAAATGAATATGAAGCATCTCCAGTGTTACCGTTTTCGATTGAATTTGTCTCGGCAAGATCAATAAGATTACGAGCAGTTTCGCGTTATCAAGTAAAACCAAATCAAGAATCCCTAATGCTAGTAAATGGTTTTGCTCCGGTTGATAAGAACTCTTGGAAATATAGCAAATTGACAAATGGTCATAAATATGCTAGTCAATTTGGTTCTATAATAATTATTGAACATCCTTGGGAAGTTCAGATATTTGATTTGAGCGGAAAATTATTAACAAAGACCATAACAAAGGAGGATGATTCTAAAACATTTACGCCGGTAATGCCGTTTTCATTTGTGCGAAGATCCTCTGATTACTCAACAAGTATGGCAGCAGCATTTTCTCTTTTACCTAATGAAGGAATTTACGGCTGTGGTGAATCTTTTACAGAATTCAATAAGCGCGGGCAAAAAGTTGTATTGTGGACTGACGATGCAAATGGTGTTCAGAATGAAAGTATGTACAAACCTATTCCATTTTTTATGAGCAGCAGAGGTTATGGAGTTTTTATGCACACTTCAACTCCAATAACATGCGATTTTGGAAAGTATTACAGTGGTTCTTCTACACTTATGATTGGTGATGATGAGGCAGATATTTTTATTTTTCTTGGAGAACCAAAAGATATTTTGAATGAGTATACAAACCTTACCGGTAAACCGGAAATGCCGCCTTTGTGGTCATTCGGTTTTTGGATGAGTAGAATTACTTACTTTTCGGAAAAGGAAGGTAGAGACGTAACAAAGAAACTTCGTGAAAATAAAATTCCAACAGATGTAATTCACTTTGATACTGGTTGGTTTGAAACCGATTGGAGATGTGATTATCAATTTTCTAAATCAAGATTTGATGACGCAACAAAAATGATTTCCGATTTTAAGAAGGACGGATTTCAAACATGTTTGTGGCAACTGCCATACTTTGTTCCTAAGAATACTTTATTTCCTGAAATAATTGAAAAAGATTTATACGTAAAGGATAGAAAGGGAAATCTACCTTATGAAGATGCAGTGCTTGATTTCTCAAATCCCGAAACAGTAAAATGGTACCAAAATAAAATTGGTAATTTACTCGATCAAGGAATTGGTGCTATCAAGGTTGATTTTGGTGAAGCTGCCCCGCCTGATGGAATTTATCACTCCGGAAGAACAGGCTTTTATGAGCATAATCTTTATCCTTTACGTTATAATAAGACTGTTGCTGATATTACAAAACAGAAAAACGGACAAACAATTATTTGGGCAAGAAGCACCTGGGCTGGAAGTCAGCGTTACCCATTGCATTGGGGTGGAGATGCGGCAAATACAAATACAGCAATGGCGTCAACACTAAGAGGTGGTTTATCAATTGGTTTATCTGGATTTTCATTTTGGTCTCATGATATAGGTGGTTTTGTTTCAAAAAAACCGGAAGAATTATATAGAAGATGGACTCCATTCGGCATGTTAACCTCGCATACAAGAAGTCATGGTGCTCCTCCAACTGAACCTTGGGAATATGGTGAAGACTTCATGAAGGCTTTCCGTTTAGCTGACAATATGAGATATGAATTAATACCTTACATATATGCCCAAGCTAAGGATTGCACAGAAAGGGGATTGCCTATGTTGCGTGCATTATTTATTGAATATCCGGAAGATCCAGGATCATGGTTAATTGATGATCAGTATTTGTTTGGCTCTGATATGCTTGTTGCCCCATTGTTCGAAGAGGTGAAAGAAAGAAATGTTTATCTCCCTCCAGGCGAGTGGATAGATTATCAAACAAATAAAGTTTATTCTTCAGGTTGGCATAAAATAGAAGTTGAAAAAATTCCAATCATCGTTTTAGTTCGTGATGGGGCAGTAGTTCCTCATATCGCATTGGCTCAATCAACTGCGTTTATGGATTGGTCCAAAATAGAACTCAAAGTTTATTCGAACAAAACAAGTAAGGCTGAGGGCTTAATTTATTTGCCCACGGATAAAGAACTTAAACACATTACAGTTGAAAAAAATAACGAGAAATATAATCTCACAAATGACCCTTATAAAGGTACTGTTAAATGGTCTTTTGATTGATATTATAATGATATAGAAATTTTAAATAGATTTAAGACAAGAATATTTTTTTGAATCGGAAATCAAAAAATATTCATGTTTTGTTAAGTTATTACCTGCTTTTCCGATCAATATTACAATTCTTTAATTCACATTTTTAAAATGAAATATCAAAAGAAAATGATTAAAAAAATCTTATCTCACAATAATTACATTCTATTGCTCATTTTTATATTGAGTCTTTTTTTTCTTTCTTGCAGTCAATCAAATTCTAACAAAACAAATCACATCACTAATCCAATAATTAAAGGATATTTTGCAGATCCAACAATAGTTAAAAATGATGGGAACTATATTATTTATGCAACTATTGATCCGTGGGGAGGAGAAGAATTAGCAGTTTTTGAAACCAAAGATTTTAAGAACTTCAGTCGCAAACATATAAATTGGCCAACTAAAAAAGCATGCACAAGTCCCACCTCAAGAGATGCGATGGTTTGGGCACCATCAGTAGTAAAAAAAGATAGTATCTTTTATATGTATGTATCTGTTGGCAGTGAAGTTTGGGTGGGAAAAAGTAAACATCCATTGGGCCCTTGGGAAAACGCGAAATCAAATAAAACTCCTTTAATAAATAGTGAATACTTTCCGGGCTTCCATATGATTGATGCTGAATGCTTTATTGATGAAGATGGAGAAGCTTATTTATATTGGGGTTCTGGATTGAACTGGGTTAACGGAAAATGCTTTGTTGTAAAACTTGGAAAAGATATGATTACTTTTGCCGAGGAACCAAAAGATATTACCCCTCCAAGTTATTTTGAAGCGCCATTTATGCTTAAACACAATGGTAATTATTATTTGATGTACTCAGAAGGCAAAGCCATTGATTCCACATATAAAATTCAATATTCAATTGGTAAGTTGCCTTATGGTCCATGGGTAAAAGGAAAGAACAGTCCAATCTTAAGTTCGTCAAGTGATAGTGTTACAATTGGTCCTGGCCATCATACTGTATTTACTGAAGAAAATCAAAACTATATTTTATACCATCGAATCTTTCCGCAAGAAAAAGATATTGTTTTAAGAGAGTTGTGTGTTGACAGTCTAAATTTTGATAAAGATGGAAATATTAAAAAAATAATTCCAAAGGGAATTGATTGGTAAAATTAATTCAAAAGGAATTTATAACATATGATAGATACTAATTTTAGAAATAACAAGTTTCAATTGGAAAAGCCTCTTATTGCGCTTTTCCTAATTTATTTTCTATTCTTTACCCATAATGAATTAAAAGCACAATTTGCAAATGGTGCAGATATTGGCTGGCTCTCTGAAATGGAAGATGACGGATATATATTTAAAGATAATTCTGGAATTGAAAAAAACTGTCTAGACATATTAAAAGAAAAAGGAATAAATGCATTAAGATTTAGAGTTTGGGTAAATCCTAAAGATGGATATTGCAGTAAGAAAGACGTTGCATATATGGCGCAGCGAGCAAATAATATGGGTTTTGACGTTATGCTTGACTTTCATTACAGTGATTATTGGGCTGATCCAGGTAAACAAAATAAACCTGCCGCCTGGGTAAATCATACAGTCGATGAATTGTTGACCGATATTTATGATCATACTTATGAAGTATTGGATACGTTAAAACAAGAAGGCGTAATACCAAAATGGGTGCAAATAGGGAATGAAGTAAATAATGGAATGTTATGGGAAGATGGCAAAGCATCGGTGAGTATGAGCAATTTTGCATCAATGATAAAAAGCGGGTATAATGCTGTTAAAGACGTTGATTCTACTATTCACGTTATTGTTCATTTATCCAATGGGCATGATAATGGATTATACAGATGGATGTTTGACGGATTAAAGAATAACGGCGCTAAATGGGATATTATTGGAATGTCAGTTTATCCTTATTGGGCGGAACTTCCTTGGCAGGAAGATAATGAAAAATCATTATCAACTATGAAGGATATAATTGCAAGATACAACACAAAAATAATGGTATGCGAAACTGGGTATTTATACAACAAGCCAATTGAGGCAAATCAATTTCTTTTGGATTTAATTGAGAAAACAAAATCAGTAAATGGACTAGGCGTTTTTTATTGGGAACCGGAAAGTTACAATAAAAATGGATATCAGTTAGGAGCTTGGGATCCAATCACAAAGCAGCCGACAGTTGCTTTAGATGCTTTCTTAGGCATAAACCCAACCTCAGTTAAAGATGAACAAGAATTATATAATTATAAATTGGATATATATCCTAATCCATTTAATCCTAAAACTACGATAACTTACTCAGTGCCAAACTTGTCAAGCATCTCTATAAATATTTATAATATGCTTGGAGAAGAAATAGCTCAGCTTGTCAATGGTGAACAATCCCCTGGCACACACAACTTAACATGGAACGCAAATAACATACCTAGTGGAGTATACTTTTGTAAAATTGAAGCTTCAGATTATCTAAACATCAAAAAAAGTAATTTTATTAAAATAATAGATTTTAAAAGTTAATATTATCTCATATCTCAGCACGAAACAAAAATCCCCCACTTAAATATTTCTTTTTAAAAAAATAATTGGATTAAAAAATGAGAAAATCATTTACGATTAGCCTTTTGAGTATTATACTTTTCATTACCTTTTTTCCCCAAGTTAGTGCGCAGGACTTACGACAACAATTAATTGATTTTGATTGGAGCTTTCATCTTGGAGATCTAATGGGGGCAAGTAATCCCGGTTATGATGATTCAAATTGGAGGAAATTGAATTTACCTCATGACTGGAGTGTTGAAGGTGAATTTGGTTATGATAATGCTAGTGGAACGGGTTATCTTCCTGGTGGAATTGGTTGGTATAGAAAAGAGTTTGTGCTTTCAGATAATTTAAAAGACAAACAATTTATTATTCAATTTGATGGAGTTTATGAGAATAGTGAAGTTTGGATTAACGGAAATTATTTAGGAAAACGACCATTTGGTTTTATTAGTTTTTATTATGATTTAACTCCATACTTAAAGTTTGGTGAAAAGGAAAATATTATTGCTGTCCGAGTTGATAATTCGAATGTTGCCGATTCACGATGGTATACGGGAAGCGGTATTTACCGCCATGTTTGGCTTTTTACTAAAAACAAAATTCATATTCAGAATTGGGGAACTGCGGTTACTACTCCAAAGATAAATGAAAATTCTGCAGATGTTAGAATAGTCTCATCAGTTGCTAACAATGCCGATCAAAATACAAATCTAAAATTGCTCAGCAAAATAATTGATGAGGCAGGAAATATCATTTCCAAAGGAACTTCTGAAATAAAATTTCAGCCGGATACTGAATATGAATTTGACCAAACAATAGAAGTTTCCAATCCAAAATTATGGTCAATAGAAAATCCTTATCAATACACTTTGGTCAATGAACTTTACGATGGAACACTTTTATTAGATAAAGAGGAAATAAAATTCGGTATCAGAAGTTTTCAATTCGATGCTGTTAAAGGATTCTTCCTAAATGGAGAAAATTTAAAAATAAAAGGTGTTTGTCTTCATAATGATGCAGGTGCATTAGGGTCAGCAGTGCCGGAAAGAGAATGGAGAAGAAGACTTGAGCTGATGAAGGAAATGGGAGCTAATGGAATTCGTACCAGCCATAATCCTCCGTCACCCGAACTTCTGGATCTGTGCGATGAAATGGGCTTTATTGTGATGGATGAAGCTTTTGATGAATGGGAAGTCGGCAAAAAGAAATGGATCAAAGGAAGGAATGTAGGGTTTGATAAAGGCGCTTCAGGAGTAGAAATGTATTACTCGCAGCGTGGTTACAGCGATTTCTTCACTGAATGGGCAAAACGGGATATTCAGGATATGGTGAGAAGGGATAGAAATCATCCTTCAATAATTTTATGGAGTATCGGCAATGAAATTGATTATCCCAATGATCCCTATTCAGATCCTTCCCGCGATAATTATAAACCATGGAGACCTCCGGCATATAAGCTGACAGAAATTGCAAGAAACCTTTCTGATTATATTAAAGAAATAGATACTACCAGACCGGTGACCGCTGCTTTGGCAAATATTCCGTTATCAAATGAAATCGGTTATTCGGCAGTCTTAGATGTTGTGGGATATAATTATCAAGAAAAATTTTACGCTAATGATAGAAAAGAATTTCCGGATAGGAAAATGATAGGAAGTGAAAATGGAGATGCTCTCGAAGCATGGTTAGCCGTTAGGGATAATGATTATATGCCGGGACAATTTTTATGGACCGGCATTGATTATTTAGGTGAGGCAGGTGAATTCCCAAATAGAAGTAATGCGGCTGGTCTTGTAGATATAAATGATTTTAAGAAACCAATATTTTATTATAGACAGAGTTTGTGGACGGACAAACCAATGGTTTATATTGCCAGCATCGATCCTGAAAAACAATAGAAGAGGTTTTAATTTTATTGAAGGCTGGAACTATGAAGAACAAAAGGGAACTGAAATATCAGTAATTGCTTTTTCCAATTGTGATCAAGTTGAATTATTTCTGAATGATAAATCGCTCGGAAGAAAGGAAAGAATAGATACCAGCTTTGCCTCACTTACTTGGAAAGTTCCATTTGAACAAGGGACTCTAAAAGCTGAGGGAATTAAAAACGGAAAAACGGTTGCTCAGCATTTAATACAAACGGCAAGTTCAGCTTACAAAATAGTTTTAGAAAGTGATCAAAGTAATTTGAAAGCGGATGATTTAGATTTTTCCAGTATCAAAATTTTGATTCAAGATAAGAATGGAATTGTGGTACCTTACGCTGATAATAACATTTCGTTAAATATCTCTGGTCCCGCAAAAAACTTAGGCATGAGTAATGGTGATCATAATAATGTTGATCCGTTTAAATCAAATAGATATAAAGCCTATCAAGGAAAAGCACATGTTTTTATTCAATCCAAGGAAGAGAGAGGAATAATTACTATTGAAGCTACATCACCAGGTTTAGTTTCAGGAAAATTAATCTTAGAATGCAATTGATTATTCTAATAATTTACAACCAAATTTTAAATTAAGAGTAACTAAAATGAAAAATATAATAATTTTTATTTTATTATCCTGCTTTGAAATTGTAGCTCAGAATAGCTTAGCAACATTACCCGATTGGGAAAATCCACTTGTAATTGGAATCAATAAAGAACCTGCACGATTAAGTTTTATTCATTATCCAGATGCGAAAAGTGCTTTGGCGGATAGTGGATTAGAAATTCAATCTCCATATTATAAATCTCTGGATGGAATTTGGAAATTTCTCTGGTCAAAAAATCCAGCTGAAAGACCAGAGAATTTTTATAGAATCGATTATGACGTTACTAAATGGGCAGATATTCATGTCCCTTCAAGCTGGCAAACAGAAGGATTTGGCACAGCAATTTATTTGAATGAAAAATATCCATTTAATCCAGAGGGTCCAGCCAACCCACCTCTAATTCCAAAAGATAATAATCCGGTTGGATCATATAGTACAACTTTTTCTACACCCAATAATTGGGATGGAAGAGATGTTTATATCCATTTCGGTGGAGTAAAAAGTGCTTTCTACATTTGGTTGAACGGTAAAAAAGTGGGCTATAGCCAAGGCAGTATGACTCCCGCTGAATTTAATATAACTTCATTTTTACAAAAAGGAAAAAATCAATTATCTGTTGAAGTGTATCGCTGGTCTGATGGATCATACCTCGAAGATCAAGACATGTGGCGGTTTAGCGGAATTTTCAGAAGTGTGTATTTATATTCTGTAACTAGTGAGCATATAGAAGATTTCTTTGTTCGTTCAAAACTTGATGACCGTTATGAAGACGGCTTGTTGAATATTACTGTTAAAGTTAGAAATTCAGGCACTGACAATTTAAAGCCCGCAAAGGTAGAAGCATATCTTTATAATTCAAATGGAAAAATATTAGGAAATTCACCAATAGCAGTATCTCATACTGGTACAAGTATTCCTCCTGGGACTTTAGCAATTGCTGAACTAAATGCAAAAATTGAAAAACCTAAAAAATGGACAGCTGAAACTCCGAACCTATACACTATAATTTTAGTTTTAAAAGATGAGAATGATAATGTAATTGAGGCAGCAAGATCAACAACCGGATTTCGTACTATTGAGATAAAAGATGGAATGTTATTAGTTAATGGTGTTTCTATAAAATTAAAAGGAACTAATATTCACGATCATGATCCATACCATGGAAGAGCGCTAGATTATAAATGGATTGTTGAAGATTTGAAATTAATGAAGCAATGCAATATAAATGCAGTAAGATTTTCGCATTATCCACATGATCCAAGATATTATGATATATTTGACAAATATGGAATGTTTGTAATTGATGAAGCAAATTTAGAAACTCACGGAATTTCATTTAGAAAAGATTTACTTCCTGGAAGTGATCCTCTTTGGACTGATGCAGTTCTGGAAAGAACGAAAAGAATGTTCGAAACCAATAAAAATCATCCTTCAGTTATTATTTGGTCTCTTGGTAATGAGGCCGGTCATGGAGACAATTTTAAAATTATGGCTTCATATCTTAGAGCTGTTGATCCATCACGACCAATACATTATCAACATATGAATAGTATTGCAGATATGGATAGTTATATGTATCCAACTCCGGAGCAACTTGAAAGTATTGCAACCTCCACGACGAAACCGATAATTCTATGTGAGTACGCGCATTCGATGGGTAACTCAACTGGTAATATGAAAGTTTATTGGGATATAATTGAACGTCATAAAAATATTATTGGCGGATTGATATGGGATTGGGTTGATCAAGGATTATACAAAAAAGACAAAAACGGTAAAATGTTTTGGGCTTATGGCGGAGATATGGGTGACAAAGTAAATGACGCAAACTTTTGTATTAACGGTATTGTACAACCAGACAGGTCTCCTCTACCTGAATACTACGAAACAAAACACATTTATCATCAGTATATAAATTTGACTCCAATGGATTTATCCAAAGGACAATTATTAATTAAAAATAATTACTATCACTCTGATCTTAGCAATTATGAATTGCGTTGGAATCTTTCTCAAAATGGTGAAGTAATACAATCTGGAATTATTGATACAATAAAAACCGCACCGGGTAAAAGGGAACGAGTTGAACTACCCATTAAGCAACCACTATTGATTCCTGGATGTGAGTATTGGTTAAATGTTAGTTTCAATATGAAGAAAAATGAATTCTGGGCTGATAAAGAATTTGTAGTAGCTTGGGAACAATTTAAAATGCCTTGGGCGGTTGCTCCAGCACCAATAAAGAGTTTTAATAGTTCAAACCCAATTATGGTTGAGCAGTCTGAGAATTATGTTAATGTAAATGGGGATGAATTTAAAATCGTTATTTATAAAAAGGATGGTGCTCTTGAAAGTTATAATTGGAAAGGCAATGATTTAATTAAAGGTTCTTTACACCCAAATTATTGGAGAGCTCCAACAGACAATGATATAGCTGGATTTAAAGGTGAACTGGATCCGTGGAAAGATGCAGCAAGCGGAAGAAAAGTTGATAAGGTAAATGTTTCTCAACCAGATCAAAATAAATTAATTGTTTCAGTTGATGGAACAGTAGCAATTGGTAAATCCAAATGGAATGAAACCTATACAATATATGGAAATGGTGTTATTAAGGTTGCTCAGCAGCTTTTCCCAATTGGAGATGTGCCAAATGATATTGCAAAAATTGGATCTGAAATGAAAATTCCAAATCAATACAATAAAATGAGCTGGTATGGAAGGGGACCTTGGGAAAATTACTTGGATCGCCAAACTGGTTCAAGCGTTGGAGTTTATTCAGGTTTAGTTGATAGCTTATGGACAAATTATGTTCGACCACAAGAGAACGGCAATAGATGCGATGTGCGTTGGGTTGCCTTTACAAATTATACAGGAGAAGGATTACTTGCAATTGGTGATCCAACACTTAGTGTAAGTGCTTGGCCTTACTCACTTCAAGATTTAGAACAAGCAAAACATATTAGCGATTTACCCCATAGAGATTTTATTACTGTGAATTTGGACTATAAACAAATGGGAGTTGGCGGTATAAACACTTGGAGTAGTGTTGCAAGACCTTTACCGGAATTCTCTCTTCCTTCAAATGAATCTTACAATTATGAATTCTATTTGATGCCTTACTCACCCGAAATGGGTTCATTAGATAAAGTTGCAAATTTCAGATTACCGTAGATCTCTAAATTTAAATTCATTGAGAAAATAAAACATAATGAAAATCACAATTCTTAGTCAGAATATTTTTCTAATCTTATTCCTTCTATTTGTAACACTTTCGTTTACCCTAATTGATGAAGATAAGAATCAATATATTGAGCTTAATAAAATAGTGGAGACGAATACAAATTGTAAATTTGTTACTAATGAAAATAATATTGAAGTAACACCACAGAAAGATAACACCAGTGTTGTAATTTGGCAAAAAGGAGATGATCAAGATTGGGCAATGGGAAAATATTTGGTTGTTGAGATTTTTGATGAAAATGATTTTAGTGGTGTTATAAATATTGAGTTTTATAAAGAGACTGGAAATTTATCTTCGGAAAAAATAGTCTTGCAGAGTGGTGAAGTTGCTTTAGAAGAAAAAGATAAGCCTTGGTTTTCATCATTGATGGGAATATTGCCAAAGTTAAAAACTAAAATAGTTTTTCCATTAAGCTATATAGATGCACAGACTCTTTTTGTTACTCGTTCTCCACGTCAGTTAAAAGGTACAATAAATGGTAACAGACTCGATCCCAAAGATATAACAAAAGTTGCTTTAAGATTTGGGCCATATTTTGATCCATATTTTGAACCAAAATTTAAAATTTCTTCTATTTATATAAGTAATAACAAACCTAAACCTTATGCCACTATTGATGCTCCCATAATTGATGAATTTGGGCAATGGAAATTAAAAGATTGGAAAGGAAAAATTAAATCAGAAAAAGAGCTAATTTCAAAAGGACTAGAACTTAGAAAAGAAGTTGCTTCTGCAAGGTTTCCGGAAAATTGGAGTAAGTATGGAGGGTGGAAGGATAAAGAATTTGAATCAACAGGATTTTTTAGAACGCAGAATGATGGAAAGCGCTGGTGGCTGGTTGACCCAGATGGGTATGCATTTTTAAGCGTTGGCGTTGATTGCTTTAGAAAAAATTCATTGGGTCCGGTAGAAGGAATTGAGGATTTATTTGATTGGCTTCCAAATGAGAATGATACCGAGTATTCGTCATTATCCAAAGATCGTAATGGATATAAAAGTATGGATTTTTATGTCTCTAATATGATTCGTGTCTTTGGTAAAGATTGGAAAAATGATTGGAATGCTATCTCTTCCGGTTTAATGAAGAAGTACAGAATAAACACAATTGGTAATTGGTCAGAACTTGACTTTGCGAAAAAAATAAAAGTTCCATATGTACTGCCGATGCGTGATTTTCCATCGACTGATGTACTTTTATATAGAGATTTCCCAGATGTTTATTCAGACGAATATCAGATTAATTCAGAAAAGTTTGCGCAACAATTAAATGAATTTAAAGATGATCAATATTTGATTGGATATTTTTTACGCAATGAACCTCATTGGGCATTTGGCTATCATAATCTTGCTTATGAAATGTTTGGCACAAATCAGCAATCATCTACAAAACATGAATTTATAAAATGGATAAATGAGAGATATCAAAATTCAATTGAATCATTTAATACAAGTTGGAAAATGAATCTAAATAATTTTGAAGAATTAAAAGTAATGACCTTCAAAGATTATCCTTCCGAAATAGCCGATTCGGATTTTTATAAGTTTTCAGAAATTATGGTAGCAAAATATGTTGATATAGCATGTGATGAGGTTAAGAAAATTGATGGAAATCATTTAAACTTAGGCATGCGTTACGCTTGGTTAAGCTCTGATTTATTATACAAAGCTGGAGAAAGATTTGATGTTTTTTCAATAAATGGTTATGGAATTGATCCTCCGCCCACTGCAGAAATTGCACAAAAAAGTGGTAAACCAATAATGATTGGCGAATTTCATCATGGTGCTGTTGATAGAGGATTGCCTGCCACCGGAATTATTGGTGTATTAAGTCAAGGAGATAGAGCGGATGCTTATCGTAATTACATTGAGCAAGGATTCTCCAGACCCGAACTTATCGGCATGCATTACTTCCAATGGATTGATCAACCTTTTTATGGCCGTTTTGATGGCGAGAATTATAACATAGGAATAGTTGATATCACAAATCAGCCTTATGAAGAATTAACTAAAGCGATGACTATAACTAATGAAAGAATTTATGAAGTTGGCAGTGATCAAACTATTCCATTCAAAAAAGACATAACAAAGATTCCTCCAATTCATTACTAGTCTGCAAAAGAAGTATTAAAATACAATATATAATTTCTAATCTTTTATTTGAGGTTGAGGATAAATAATTATGAAAGTTTCGACAAAGTTTTATACGATATTTTTCGTTTTATTTTTACTGATTTTTGTAAACATTCAGGTTAATGCTTCCTACATTGATAAAAATAATAAACGAATTCTATTTGATTTTAATTGGAAGTTCCAACTTGGTGATGTGCAGAATGCAGAGACGAATGAAGTTAATGATGATAACTGGCGTGATTTGGATCTTCCACATGATTGGAGCATTGAAGGTGAAATTAGTGAGGACGCTCCTGCCGGTGGAAACGGAGGTTATTTCCCGACCGGTATTGGCTGGTATAGAAAGCATTTTGATATTATTAAAGAAGATCTGAATAAAATAATATGGATTGAGTTTGACGGTGTTTATATGAATAGTGATGTATGGATAAATGGAAATCATTTAGGAAATTATCCATTCGGCTACTCATCTTTTTATTATGATATAACTCCCTATTTGAAAGCAGGAGAAAATATTATTGCTGTCAAAGTTGATAATTCTCAACAGCCGAATTCTAGGTGGTATAGTGGTTCCGGAATCTATAGAAATGTTTGGCTCATCAAACAAGACCCGCTTCACATAGCGCATTGGGGTGTTTATGTTACAACCCCAGAGGTATCAAAAGAATCGGCAGTTATTGAAATAAAAACAAAAATTGATAATGAAAATAAATCATTACAAAATGGAAAACTTCGTTCAGTACTCTTAGATAGTAAAGGAAATCAAGTTGCTAAAAATGAAATTGGTTTTTCAATAGATTCTGAGAAAACCCAGGAACTTAATCAGCAAATAAAAATTAATTCGCCATCCTTGTGGTCAGTTAACTCACCTACTTTATATAAACTTCATCAGACTATTGTTAACGAAAATAATGAAGTTGATAGTCAGACAACAATAATAGGAATACGTAAAATTGAATATGATGTAAACAAAGGTTTCTTTCTAAATGATGAGCATATCAAAATGAATGGTGTTTGTCTTCATCATGATGGTGGAAGTGTTGGAGCAGCAGTTCCTATAGGTATTTGGAAATATCGTTTAGAAAAATTAAAAAAAATGGGATGCAATGCTATCCGCACTTCCCATAATCCTCCGGCTCCAGAATTTCTTGATTTGTGCGATGAGATGGGATTTCTTGTTATGGATGAATCTTTTGACGAATGGAAAATTGGGAAACGGAAATATGCCTATAATATGTACTTTGATGAGTGGAATAAAACTGATCTAATTGCTATGCTGCATCGTGATAGAAATCATCCATCAATTGTTTTGTGGAGTGTTGGCAATGAAATCCCAGATCAGAAAACGGAAGAAGGTGCAAAAACTTTAAAAGCTTTGACCGATATTTGTCATGAAGAAGATCCAACTCGACCGGTTACATCCGCGTGTGATAATATTGCTGCTGATGGTGGGGCAACAACTCTTGAATTTTTGAATGCCCTTGATATTGTTGGTTACAATTATGTAGATCGTTGGCATGAAAGACAAGAATTATATTTCAGTATTGATCGACATGAACATCCCAACTGGAAAATGATTGGAACTGAAAATGGGTCAAATCATGGAAATAATAGAGGTAGCTATTCATTAGGAGATGACCTCAACTCAGTAAAGCCGGATTATAATTATAATATGATTAATTCTGAGCAGTTATGGAAATTTGTAAAAATTCATGATTATGTAATTGGCGATTTTATGTGGACAGGAATTGATTATCTTGGCGAATCACGATGGCCGGGTATTAGTAGGTCTTTTGCGCCGCTTGATCTTTGCGGATTTCCTAAAGACGGTTTTTATTTTTATCAAAGTCAATGGACAGCAGAACCGATGCTGCATCTTTTCCCTCATTGGAATTGGGAAGGAAGAGAAGGACAAATAATTCCCGTACTTTGCTACACAAACTGCAATGAAGTGGAATTGTTTGTAAATGGAAAATCATATGGAGAAAAACGAATTGAATTTCCAAGACAAGGACATTCCGGTGCATGGAATAAATTTGATAATCCAGTTGTTAATCCTACCACAGCTGATCTTCATCTTCAATGGGATATTCCTTATTCACCAGGAACATTAAAAGCCGTTGGTAAAGTTAATGGAAAAATTGTTTCTACTTTTGAAATTAAAACAACCGGCAATCCATCTAAATTAAAGTTACTTCCAGATTCGGATACTTTGTTAATTGATGAACGCGGTGTAGCAAATGTAAGAGTAGAAATTTTGGATTCACAAGGAAATATAGTTCCAACTGCCGATAATCTTGTTACGTTTTTAATTGAAGGCGAAGGTAAAATAATTGGAGTTGGAAACGGAGATCCAAATGATCATATGTCATTTAAACTTTCAGAAAGAAAAGCATTTAACGGATTGTGCCAAGTCGTAATTCAATCAACACAAAAAAGTGGAAAAATTAAATTAACTGCAAAATCAAACAAATTAAAAGAAGCACATTTAGATTTATATTCTCATTAAAAATAAATTCTAAGGGCGAGAAATATGAGAAAAATATTTTTTACAATTATTTTACTTTTTTCTACAATATTTATTTTTGGTCAGTCAGACGAATATACTAGTTTTTATCCTGGTGAAATTTGGAAAGACAATTATGGGAAGCACATAAATGCTCACGGCGGCGGAATTCTTTATAAAGATGGAATTTACTATTGGTTTGGTGAACACAAAATTGCTGGTCCCGAAGGAAATAAAGCACAAATAGGAGTTCATTGTTATTCTTCAAAAGATTTATATAACTGGAAAGATGAAGGAATTGTACTTTCTGTAGATGCTTTTAATCCAAATTCTGAAATTACAAAAGGATGTGTTTTGGAACGTCCCAAGGTTGTTTACAATGAAAAAACAAATAAATATGTAATGTGGTTTCATTTGGAATTGAAAGGACAAGGTTATTCAGCAGCTAGATGTGGAGTTGCAACATCTGATAAAGTCACGGGTCCTTTTACCTATTTAAAATCTTACAGGCCTAATAAAAATATTTGGCCGGTGAATGCTAGTAAAAATGACACAACTGAAGTTACTGGAGGAGATTCTACGTTATTGAAAATCCCAGGTAATGAAGCTGCAATTGCAGGATATTTTTAAGACGTGATTTTCATGCCGGTCAAATGGCAAGAGATATGACAATATTTAAAGATGATGATGATAAAGCTTATTTAATTTATGCATCAGAGGAAAATTATACCATGAATATTTCTGAGTTATCTGATGATTATACTTCATTTAGTGGAAAATGGTATCGTTTATTTCCTGGCGGTCACAATGAAGCTCCGGCAATATTTAAGAATAATGGAAAATATTATTTGATAACTTCAGGCTGCACTGGCTGGGCTCCAAATTCAGCTCGCTCTGCGGTTACAGATGATCTGTTCGGAAAATGGAAAGAACTTGGAAATCCGGCCATTGGAGAAAATTCCGAAATAACTTTTGATTCACAAAGTACTTATGTGGTTCCAGTCCAAGGGAAAGATAATGCATTTATTTTAATGTCTGATCGATGGAATCCTAAAAATCCAATTGACGGAAGATACATTTGGCTTCCAATTCAGTTTGATGGAGAGAAATTAATTATTATTTGGCATGATGAATGGGATTTAAGTTTCTTTGATAAAAATTAATCAATAATTACTAAACATTTAATTAGGAAAGTATATGTTGTCATATTTATTAAATTCATTTCTGTCTAACTTTAAAGTGATTAAAATCCTAAAAGTGATTTTAATTATTTCACCAGTTCTGTTAATTTCTATACCAACTTTGGCTCAAGAACCGACTCATACTTTTGAAATAGGTAAAGAAAATTTTATGCTTGATGGCAAACCATTTCAAATTCGCTGCGGTGAATTACATTTTGCAAGAATTCCAAAAGATTATTGGCGACATCGAATTCAGATGATGAAAGCAATGGGGATGAATACAATATGTGCCTATATATTTTGGAATTTCCATGAAAGAACACCTGGTGAATTTAAATGGGATGGTGAAGCTGATGTTGCACAGTTTTGTAAAATTGCGCAAGAGGAAGGTCTATGGGTAATACTAAGACCGGGACCTTATGCATGTGCTGAATGGGAAATGGGCGGCTTACCTTGGTGGCTGTTAAAAAATGAAAATATAAGCTTGAGAACTAAAGATCCCCTATACATAAATGCGGCTCAAAAATATTTGGCGGAAGTTGGTAAAGTTTTATCTCCACTACAAATTACCAAAAGTGGACCAATAATAATGGTGCAAGTAGAAAATGAATATGGCTTTTTTGCAGATGATGCTGAGTATATGGGTTTGATGAGAAGTGCAATTCTTGATGCAGGTTTTAAGGTCCCATTATTCGATTGCAATCCTCCTTATCATCTTAAAAAAGGTTTACGTGATGATTTATTTCATGTGGTAAATTTTGGTTCAAATCCAGAACCATCATTTAAAGCGCTAAGAGAAATTTTACCGCAAGGACCTTTAATGTGCGGCGAGTTTTATTCAGGATGGTTTGATACTTGGGGTAATCCTCATACTTTTGGTGAGACAGAACAGTATCTAAAAGATATGGAATATATGTTAAAAACAGGTGCTTCATTTAGCATTTATATGGCGCATGGAGGAACTACATTCGGATTTTGGGCTGGAGCCGATAGACCATTTAAGCCAGATGTTTCTAGCTATGATTATGGCGCTCCTGTTAGTGAAGCTGGTTGGACAACCGAAAAATTCTTTGCCACAAGAGAATTGATTTCAAAATACTTATTGCCCGATGAACCAAAAATTCCAGATCCGCCAGCACTTAACCCTACGACCACATTTCCCAAAATAAGCTTAACACAGTTCGCTCCAATTTTTAAAAATTTACCAAAACCTATTGTTACAGAAAATCCCAAAACAATGGAATATTATAATCAATCTCGCGGAAGTATTTTATACAGAACAACTTTACCAGCGGGCTCTGAATGTAAATTATCGGTTGATGCGGTTCATGATTTTGGTTGGGTTTTTGTTGATGGTGAAAAACTTGGAGTAATGGATAGAAGAAAGCAAAATTATAGAATGACAATTCCGGAAAGAAAAAATGATGCTGTAATTGATATTTTGGTTCATGCAATGGGAAGAATAAATTTTGGACCAGAAGTTCATGATAGAAAAGGTTTAATTGGCGAAATCAAATTTACAGATGTGAGTAATAATCTAATTCAAGTAAATGATTGGCAAATATTTAACCTAGCATATCAGGACGATTACTTAAATAATATTATTTTTGAAGAGACTAATACGAAAAGTAATATGCCTGGAATTTGGAAAGGTCAAATAAACATTGAAAATATTGGTGATGTTTTTTTAGATGTTAGTAAATGGGGAAAAGGTTATGTTTGGATTAATGGTAATTGTCTGGGTAAATATTGGAATATTGGACCAACTCAAACAATGTATATTCCCGCTCCGTGGTTAAAAAAAGGTACCAATGAAATTTTAGTTTTAGATCTTTTAGGCCCAGAAGACCCAATTCTACAAGGTTTGGAAAAACCAATATTAAATGAACTGCATCCAGAAAAAGATTTTACACTTTCAAAAAGAAAAGATGTTATACTAAATATTAATAGTATTGAAGCTGTGCAAACTGGTTCTTTTTCAAATAGTGAGGACATGCAAACAGTTGAATTCCCAAATTCTGTCAATGGGCGATATTTCTGTATTGAGATTTTAAGTTCATACTCTAAAACGAACGAAGCTGGAATTGCTGAATTAGATTTGCTAGATAAATCCGGCATGCTTATCAGCCATCAAAATTGGACTATTGCATATGTTACAAGTGAAGAATTAATTAGTGAGAATGGCTCTGCTGAAAATGCAATAGATGGTCAGACATTTAACTATTGGCACTCGGCAAAAAAAGATAAAACAAAATTTCCTTATTTTTTAGTGATTGATTTACATGAAAATGTTGATATATCAGGATTGAGATATGTACCAATTAGTGGTAAAAATATTGGAAGTAAAATCAAAAGCTATAAAATATATATTGGAAATTCGATTATTAGGGAAGAATAGTTTTATAAAAAATACTTGATAGAACTTTAAAATTCAATTTATGGTAAATGTGATGGAAAATGGTAAAGAAAAAAAAACTGAATTAAGAATTAATAACTTAAACAAATTGTTTGAGGAGAATTTTAGCGGTGGAAAAAAATATTTATTTTCAAGTCCTGGTAGAATTGAAATAGCTGGAAACCATACTGATCATAATAATGGTCAGGTGGTTGCCGCTGCAATTGATTTAGATAGTTTGGCGGTTGTTTCAAAAACTGATGACATGAAAGTTAATTTTATTTCCACAAATCTTAATCAGCATATAAGAGTTGATATAAATGACTTAGTTATTAAATCGGAAGAAGCTGGTCAAACCTCAAGTTTAATTCGCGGAGTTGCCTTTAAGTTCGTAGAATTGGGATATAAAATTGGTGGTTTTAATTGTATTGTTGAGAGTGAAGTTGCAATTGGATCTGGTTTGAGTTCTTCAGCATCAATTGAAATTTTAGTAGGAGAAATATTTAATTACTTATTTAATAATAATACCATTGGACCTATCGAATTAGCCAAAATAGGACAATTTGCAGAGAATGATTTTTTTGGCAAACCGTGTGGTTTAATGGATCAGCTAGCAATTGCCTATGGCGGAATTATTGGGATTGATTTTTTAGATTTTAAAAACCCAAAAGTGATAAATATTCATGCTGATCTTACTCCATTCAATTATTCCTTCGTTATAGTTAATACTGGTGGATCACATGCTGATTTAACGGATGATTATGCCTCCATTCCAAAAGAGATGAATGAAATTGCACATTATTTTAAACAGCAATCATTGAGATTTATTGATCGAGATATATTAATTAAAAACATTAACCCGTTACGTGAAATTTACGGTGACAGAGCAATTCTGAGAGCAATTCATTTTATTAAAGAAAATCAACGTGCTGAATCCATTATTAAATTATTGAACGAAGGAGATTTTAATGGATTTCTTCAAACTGTAAATGAAGCAGGAAATTCATCTTTCAAATGGTTGCAAAATGCTTATTCAATTAATGATGAAAAACATCAAGGGATAAGTTTGGCCACTGAATTAACTAAAAATTTCTTTAAAGTAAATAATACAATTGGTGCAACAAAAATACATGGTGGTGGCTTTGCAGGTACAATTCTTTCAATAATTCAAAATAAACTGGTTAAAGAATATATTGCTGAAATGGAAAATGTGTTTGGAGAAAAATCAGCAACAAGAGTATCTATACGTAATTCAGGTATAAATTTTGTAAAAGAAATATAAAATTATACATTTAGAAAAAATAACTACTTAAAAATCTTCACTAAAAGTTAGAGAAAAACCGAAATTAACCTCAAATCATAAACACACAATGAAATTTTAGTTAGGGAATTATAAATTTCTATGACTAAAAAGACAGTTCAATAAATAATAAACGTTTATTGTAAAATAATATAAGGAGAACATAGTTGAATTTTACAACTTTAGATTATAGTATTTTTATACTCTACATACTTGGAATAGTAGGCTTGGGTTTGTATGTTTCCCGTGAGAAGAAAGGACATACAAAGAATTCGAATGACTATTTTTTAGCAGGAAATAAGCTTACCTGGTGGGCTATTGGAGCTTCACTTATTGCTGCTAATATCTCTGCAGAGCAAATTATTGGAATGAGCGGATCAGGCTTTGCTGGTGGTTTGGCAATTGCTTCTTATGAATGGATGGCAGCTTTAACCTTAATAATTGTTGGAAAGTTTTTCCTTCCCATATTTATTGAAAAGAAGATTTATACAATACCTGAGTATATTGAACAGAGATACAATACCACTCTAAAAACCATTCTTGCAATATTTTGGATATTTTTATTTGTATTTGTTAACCTAACTACTGTTATGTTTTTAGGTGCAAAAGCATTAGATACAATAATGGGGAATGGAGATGGAACTTTGTTAGTACCAGCAATGATAGGATTAGCGCTTGTTGCAGCGGCTTACTCATTATACGGAGGGTTATCTGCGGTTGCCTGGACTGATGTTATTCAAGTAATTTTGTTAGTCTTAGGTGGAATAATAACAACAATAATTGCTTTAGATGCTGTTACTCCGGAAGGAGGTGTATTAGCTGGATTGTCTCACATATATAATACAGCAGGAGATAAGTTTCATATGATACTTACTAAAGACAATCCGGAGTTTAGTAATTTGCCTGGTATAGCTGTTCTTATAGGGGGAATGTGGATAGCGAATTTATACTACTGGGGTTTTAACCAATATATTATTCAGCGAACCTTAGCAGCAAAATCTTTACAAGAAGCGCAAAGGGGAATAGTATTTGCAGCATTCTTAAAGTTAATAATACCTTTGATAGTAGTAATACCTGGAATAGTAGCATTTGTGATGTTTTCACAGCCCGAAGGAACTGCAATTATAGATGGGGCAAGAGAAGCATTTATTAAGGCAGACGGAGCTGTCAATTATGATAAAGCCTACCCATGGTTAATAAGTACATTTATTCCAACCGGTTTAAAGGGAGTAGTTGTGGCAGCGTTAACAGCCGCTATAATATCCTCACTAGCTTCAATGCTTAATTCCACGGCCACAATATTTACCATGGATATTTATAAACCGTATATAGATAAGAATAGCTCCGAGAAGAAATTAGTAAATGTAGGTAGAATAACAGCAACAGTTGCATTGGTAATTGCGCTAATTATTGCTCCATTATTAAAAAGTCTGCCGCAAGTATTTCAATACATTCAAGAGTATACCGGTTTAGTTAGTCCAGGGATATTGGCTGTAGCAATGTTGGGCTTATTCTGGAAGAAGGTAACAACTCGTGGAGCGATATGGGGCGCCATTTTATCGATACCAGTTGCATTAGTATTAAAGCTTCCCATGATGGAGTTACCATTTATGGATCAAATGATGTACACTTTTGCAATTACAATTGTAATAATAGGAATGATTAGTTTAACAGCAAATGATAATGATGATGATCCGAACGGTTTTACATTAACGGCAAAATTATTTAGAACGGGAAGAGTATTTAACATTGCTTCATATGTGGTATGTCTAATACTTGCAGTTCTTTATGCAGCACTATGGTAAAATTTTAGTAAAAGTTTGAACTTGAAATAAATACTAATTTTTAAGACTATACAAGCTATTATATTATTGCGAAGTATAGTCTTTTATTTTTTTGTGCTAAAAAACTATTTATAATAATCATTCATAAAATTCATGACAATTATGCAAGTAAATAAGATAAAATCGTTCATTATAATTATAATTATTTTTTCAGCTGAATTTGTTATTCCTCAGCATAAAATAACAATCGACGCAAATGTACAATACCAAACTCTTGAGGGATTTGGTGGGTCAGATGCTTGGAACTGTGAATATGTTGGTAAGTATTGGAGTGATTCTGAAAAAGAAGCAATTGCGAAACTATTATTTTCAAAAGCTACTGACTCATTAAGAAACCCAGAAGGAATAGGGCTCTCAAGATGGAGATTCAATATTGGAGCTGGATCTGAAGAACAAAAACCTTTAGGAAATTTTGATAAACCTGAAAGACGAGTGGAATGTTTTCTTAATAGCGATGGCAGTTATAATTGGAATAAACAAATTGGTCAGCAGTGGTTCCTAAGGAAAGCCAATGAATATGGTGTTGAAAGCCTAATAGCATTTTCAAACAGTCCCCCGGTATTTTTCACAAGAAATGGATTAGCACATGGAAGCGACGGCTCATATTCTAATTTAGCTGCTGATAAATATGGCGATTTTGCAAATTTTCTAACAACTACTCTAAAACACTTTGCAACTGAAGGAATTAATTTTGAATGGATAAGTCCAGTTAATGAACCACAGTATGATTGGACGAGTGGACAGGAAGGCTGCACTTGGCTAAATAGCGAAATATTTAAAATTATTGGTGAGCTAAATTCTTCAATAATTACAAATGGACTTGATACAAAAATTTTGACTCCCGAAGCGGGTAGTTGGGAATATCTCAATACCCAAAAAGATAATGTTAATAAAAGTAATCAGATTGAAGCTTTTTTTAATCCCACTTCAGGTTTTTATTTGGGCAATTATAAAAATGTACCTAATGCAGTTTGCGGACACACATATTGGACGTTTTCAAATAACACTTCTTTGGTAACTGTGCGAAATAAAGTAAACCATAAAGCTCAATTAAATGGTTTGGATTTATATCAAACTGAGTACTCCGAATTAAGTTCTATTGATGAGAGACTTTCATCATACATGGATCATGCACTTTTTATGGCTAAGGTTATATATGCCGATTTAACTTTAGCGCACTCCAAAGCTTGGAGTTATTGGACAGTTCTCGAAAGAGAAAGATGGGATCAACAAAATAGATTTTACTTAATTAGAATCAAACCTTCTGATGGTGACTATGGTGATTTAACAAAAAGTGGAATTCATTATGCGAGTAAAACATTATGGACTCTAGGAAATTATAGTCGCTTTGTTCGGCCAGGTTATAAATTATTAAAAGTTTCGGGGGCAAGTAATTTAAATAGCTTGATGGGAAGTGCGTTTGTGGATCAAGATAGCTCAAAGTTAGTAATTGTATTAATCAATTATGAAAAATCATCTCAAGAAATATTACCTGAATTAACTAATCTTCCAATCGGCAAAAATTTTAATGCATTTAATATTTATTTAACTGATGCCGCTAGCGATTTAAAATATATTGGTGATGCGGATAAAAATAAAATTATTACCTTACCTGCACGTTCAGTTGTTACTTTAGTTTCAGATTTGGTTAACTCTACTGATAACTCAGATAAAGTTGGAAGTTGGTCACTAGAACATGTTGATAGTGAAGAAATAATTGGTGAGAATGGAGCCGCAATTAATGCGTTTGATGGAAATGTTAATACCTATTGGCATACTCAATGGAATAATGGATCTCCCGGCTATCCTCATGAAATACAAATTAATTTGGGTAGTATAACTGAGATAAATGGATTCAGCTATTTACCGCGACAGTATGATAATTTAAATGGAACAATTAAAGATTATGAATTTTATGTTAGTCAAGATGGGAAAAACTGGGGAAATACAATTGCCTCGGGTACTTGGGTCGCTGATAAATCTGAAAAGCAAGTAGTCTTCGATAAAGTTGACTGTCAATATATTAAGCTAGTTGGTAAATCAGAAATTAATGGAAATAACTGGGCGTCTGCTGCAGAAATAAAAATTTTTGATGAAATAGTAAATGAAGTAGATAATGAGATCAAAAAAACAAATAATGGTTTTGAACTTTACCAAAATTACCCGAATCCTTTTAACGCTCAATGCAATATCAAATATACAATTCCATCTGCAGGTTTTGTAAAAATTGATATTTACAATTCCGTTGGTGAAAAAGTAAAAACCCTGGTCGATCAATATCAGCAAGAAGGAACTTATCAAGCACATTGGGATTTTAAAAGTGGGTTTAGTAATAATATTTCAAGTGGTGTTTACATTTATAAGCTGAATGTAACAAGCAAAACTGGTGCATGGAGCCAAAGTAAAAAAATGACTTACCTAAAATAAAATTTCAAATTTAAGTTTAAGTATATACTAAGGAGGAAAGATGTTTCATCAATTTACTAAAGGAATAATATTTTTATTAATAGTTATTTTACAAGTTGATACAATTGCACAATTTGAGAATTTAAAGAATGGATATCCGGCTTGGAATAATAATCCAGATGTTTTTGAAATAAACAGAGAACCGGCAAGAGCCAGACTAATACCGTTTAGCAGTTCAGATAAAGCTTTAAAAAAATCTATTACTTCTTCTGAGTTTTTTCAATTACTGAATGGGAAATGGAAATTTAATTTAGTGGATAATCCATCTAAAATTATAAAAGGATTTGAGCAACCTTCCGTACGATGTGAGTAGCTGGAATACTATCGATGTTCCATCAAGTTGGCAATTAAAAGGCTATGATTACCCAATATATACAAATATAACTTATCCTTGGACAGGCAAGGAAAACCCAGACCCACCTTTTGCTCCAGTCGAATATAATCCGGTCGGATTTTACAGAACCAGCTTTTCTATACCCCAAAATTGGAATAACAGAGAAGTATTAATTTCTTTTCAAGGAGTTGAATCAGCATTTTATGTTTGGATAAATGGAAAGGAAGTTGGGTATAGCGAAGATAGCTTTACTCCGGCAGAATTTAATATTACAAAATTTTTAGGTAAAGGTGAAAATACAATTGCCGTACAAGTGCATAGATGGTCGGATGCAAGCTGGTTAGAAGATCAAGATTTTATAAGATTAAGTGGAATATTTAGAGATGTTTATTTGTATTCAATTCCAAAAGTTCATATACAAGATTTGTATGTGGTGACTGATCTTGATGCAAATTATATTAACTCGAACTTAAAAATTGAAACGGAAGTTTTTGATTACTCAACTGGTAATTCTGAAGGCTATAAAATAAAAGCATCGCTTATTGATGATAATAATCTTCCCGTATTTAAAGATCATTCAATGGATGTTTCTTTTAAAAATAATTTGGCTAAAATAAATACAACTATACAAGTAGTCAATCCGAAGAAATGGTCTGCCGAAGATCCTAATTTATACAAATTAGTTTTATCACTATTTGATAAATCTAATAAACAGATTGAAGCCGTTGGTATTACAATTGGATTCAGAGAATTTGAAATGAAAGATGGAATAATGCATCTTAATGGAATGCCAATTACATTTAAAGGTGTAGATAGACATGAAATTCATCCAGAGGAAGGAAGAAGTTTAAGCAGAGAAACAATGCTTAAAGATATTCTGATAATGAAAAAATTTAATATAAATTCTGTCCGTACTAGCCATTATCCAAATGATCCAATATGGTATGAGTTATGCAATGAGTATGGCATTTATGTTTTAGATGAAACTAATCTTGAAACGCATGGAAGAAGAGATGAAATACCAACCAGTTTGCCTGAATGGTCGGCAAATTGTGTTGATAGAGCAAAAAGCATGGTTCAACGTGATAAAAATCATCCTTGCATTTTAATTTGGTCTTTGGGTAATGAAGCCGGGAAAGGTGATAATTTTATTCTTATGCGGGATTGGATTCATGAGAACGAACCTACACGACCTGTACACTACGAACAATATAATGAAATAGCTGATATGAGAAGTGATATGTATGCAAGCGCTGACCAAGTAAGATCGCATAATGATCCCCAAAAACCTTATATCCTATGTGAATATGCACATGCTATGGGTAATAGTGTTGGTAATTTATATGACTACTGGGATGCATTTGATAATAATCCCAGAGCACAAGGTGGTTTTATTTGGGATTTTGTTGATCAAGCAATAAAAGAGGATAACTATCTAGCTTATGGCGGTGATTGGGGTGATAATCCTAATGACGGTAATTTCTGTGCAAATGGAATTATTAGTGCAGATAGAGAACTACAACCAGAAATTTGGGAAGTAAAAAAACAATATCAAAATATAAGGCTAAAAGCTGTTGATATTGAAAATGGTAAGATTGAAATTAAGAATCAATATTTGTTTACAAATCTAAATTCGTTTAACAATAGTTGGGATTTGATGGCCGATGATTCACTAATTGCTTCGGGCACTATTCAAGATATAGATATTAAGCCATTATCAAATAAAGTTGTGGAAATAAAATATTCAATTGATCCAACAAAAGAAGGTGTTGAATATTGGCTAAATGTACATTTTCAATTAAAAGAAACTACCAAATGGGCAGATAAAGGTCACGAAATTGCTTTTGAACAATTCAGAATTCCGAATGTTAAAAATGTAGTTAAGTTTATAGATCCAAAATTATTTCCAGCAATTTCTTTAATAGAAAATGGAAATGCTTTAGAAATAAATGGAAAAAGTATAAATCTTACATTCAATAAGAAAAATGGGGAATTAACTTCTTATAAATTTAAAGAAATTGAGCTCATTAAAAATGCTCCAACTCCAAACTTTTGGAGAGCCGAGACTGATAATGATAGAGGTACTTGGCATATGGAAAAAGTTGCGTCTATTTGGAAAGATGTTAGTATAAGCAGAGAATTACAATCATTTAATCATGAAATTATTTCAGAAAATGAAGTGAAAATTAAAGTGAGCTATAGTTTAAAAACTGATCCGATTTCTACTTATAATATAACCTATACCATTTATGGTACTGGTGATATTATTTTAGAAAATGAGTTTAATCCTGGAGATGAAAAATTACCTTTAATTCCTTCACTTGGTTTAATGATGAATATACCGCAAGAATTTGAAAACATAAATTGGTATGGACGAGGCCCTGGTGAAAATTATATTGATAGAAAATATGGTTATCCAATCGGGGTTTATAATGATAAAGTGAAGAACTTTTGGGAATCTTATATAAAACCACAAGAGATGGGAAATAGAACAGATGTAAGATGGGCAACATTTACAAATGAAGAAGGTACCGGATTATTATTAATCGGTAATCCAACCATGGAGATTAATGCTCTGCATGCAACTCCATTTGACTTAGATGGACCAAGACATCCTTCTGAAGTAAAAAAGGAGAATGATATTGTAATTAGAATGAATTATAAGCAGATGGGAGTTGGAGGGAATAATTCATGGAGCATATGGGGAATGCCGTATCAAGAATATCAAATAAAAACGAATAAGAATTATAAATATAATTTTCGAATTGTTCCTATAACTTCAAATCAAAATCCGATGAAAATTAGCAAGCAAGGGTTTAAAGATTTAATTCATCAAAATCCAAATCTTTAAATTGTAAAATAGCTTGCATGATTTAAATACAAAAAAATATTGTGAGTAAATCTATCACTTAAAATAATTGTTAGCTCGATCACATATAATTAACTATTTATTTTTAACTTCATTTTCAGCTCACTATAAAAGTTAGTATTGTCTGAATAATTTATAGGATGTTTCAGTATTGATATGAATAAAAAAATACTCACATTGTTTTGTCTTTTCTCCGTAAGCCTCTTTGCTCAAAATAATTTTGTAGATCATTGGGAATCTATTATATATGCTAATGATACTTGGAGTTATTACGTTGGTGATTCAGAGCCCCCTGCAGATTGGAAATTATTAACCTTCGATGATACTGACTGGCAAAAAGGTGAAGGTGGCATTGGATACGGAGATAACGATGATAATACAATAATTCCCGAAACAATATCACTTTTTACAAGAATCAAATTTAATGTTAGTGATACAAGTTTAATTGAGAAAGCTATTTTAAGCGTTGATTATGACGATGGATTTGTTGCTTACTTAAATGGAATTGAAATAGCAAGAGCAGGTATTTCAGGAACTAGTCCGACTTTCAATCAACTTGCTGATTTGAATCATGATGCTAATATTCCAACAGGCGGAAGACCAGATGATTTTTTTATTAGTTCAGGAAAAATAGATAGTTGTTTAGCATTAGGTGAGAATATATTAGCTATCCAAGTACATAATGTTACTTCAAATTCTTCAGATTTATCATCAACAACTTATTTCTCAGTTGGGGTCTCGAGCCCTATTCAGTTATATAGAGAAGTCCCTGAATGGTTTACTGCTCCTTTCGAATTCACCTCATCAAACATACCTATTTTGATTATTGATACTCAAGGTGAAACAATTGTTGATGAACCAAAAATCATGGCAAAAATGGGGATCATTAATAATCAAAATGGTATAAATAGTATTAGTGATTCACTTAATGAATATGATGGGTGGATCGGCATTGAGAACCGTGGAAACGCTTCTGCCAGAATTTCTGACAAAAAGCCTTATACAATTGAAACTCGTAATGAAGATGGTTCCAACAGAAATGTTGAAATACTTGGCCTGCCAAAAGAAAACGATTTTGTTCTAAGAGCAGGTTATATGGATAAAACGTTGATGAGAGATGCACTGGCTTACTCCATGTATAGAAATATGGGGCGTTGGGCTCCACGAACACGTCATGTTGAACTAATTCTTAATGGCAGTTATCAAGGTGTATACATCTTAGAAGAGAAGATTAAACCAGATAAAAACAGACTTGATATTGCCAAGATGGATTCATCTGACATTGAGGGGGAAGCTTTGACTGGTGGTTATGTTTGGTGCACAAATCGCAGATGGGGAGATGAGGAACATAATGATCTGGTATTCGATACTACTGAGGCCGATGGCAATGCGCGGTTTCTTAGATATCCAAAACCTAGTGATGTTATGCCAGAACAACTGATTTATATAAGTAAATATGAGCAGGAATTTTGTGATATTATGAATAGCCCTTACTACAATGCTGTAGATAATGGTTATAATAAGTACATCAATTTAGATTCCTTTATTGATGAAATGATTATCCAAGAACTAACATCCAATTCCGATGCATACGGCTATAGTGGTTATTTTCATAAGGACCGTGGTAAAAAAATATCTGCCGGTCCAGAATGGGATTTCGACCAAGCCCTTTGTAATTCTGACTACAATGATGGTGGACGATACGATGAATGGATAGTTACAAAACCAAGCGGAGCTAATCCACCATTTTGGTTTAAGCTTTTTAATGATGAAGAAGTACATAATTTAATAAAAGAAAGATGGGGTGGACTTAGAAAAAATGTTTTAACTAACGATAATATATTTGCTTATATAGATTCAGTAGTTATTTATCTTAACCAAGCTCAACAGCACAATTTTAATCGTTGGCCAATTCTAGGAGTTCCAATTTGGAGAAGTTTACCCGGTGCAGAACAAAGAGATACTTATCAAAAAGAAGTTGATTTTATGAAAGAATGGTTGGGCAATCATCTAAGTTGGATGGATGCTCAATTAAAAATCACCACTGCGGTTTTAAATAACAATGCTGAACTGGTAAATGAATTTAAACTTTATCAAAACTATCCTAATCCTTTTAATCCATCAACTTCAATAAGTTTTAATATTGCAACCACCGGTTTAGTAAAATTGAATATATATGACAGTATTGGAAAATTAGTAAAAACTTTAGTTAATGATAAAAATGCTGCTGGAAATTATTCAGTTATGTGGAATGGTAAAGACAACTCTGGCAACAATGTTTCTAATGGTGTTTACTATTACCGATTAAGTTTTTCTAATAGTCAGAGTTCATGGCAACAAAGCAAAAAAATGATTTTATTGAAATAAATAAAACCCGCCCTTCTTTTTTATCGTTTTAATTTTTAAAGTCTTAGCTAATAAATTAAGAATCCAATTATTATAAAGGAGTAAAAATGAAAATAATACTTTCAATATTTTTTTCAATAATACTATTTCAATCAGTTTTAATCTCAAGTGACTATAAAAATTTTAATTATGATTGGAAATTTGCCAAAGGCAATCATGATAAAGCAGAACAAATTAATTTTGATGATTCCGATTGGCAACAAGTAAAGCTGCCGCATGATTGGGCAATTTATGGACCGTTTGATCCAAATGGAAATCCGGAGACAGCAAAACTACCATGGAAAGGTGAAGGCTGGTATCGAAAAGTTTTTAATGTGGATAAAAGTTTGATGGGAAAGAAAATCCATTTTCTTTTTGACGGAGTAATGGCTTTCCCCAAAGTATATATTAACGGAAAATTAGCTTATGAATGGGACTATGGCTACAACTCATTCTATTTTGATGCAACTGAATTTATAAAATTTGGAGAAAATAATATAATATCAGTTTACGTTGATACAAGAAATCATGAAAGCAGATGGTATCCCGGCGCTGGAATATATAGAAAAGTTCAAATGGTTGTAACCGAACAAATTCACGCAAATATTTGGGGAACGTTTATTTCTACTCCGTTAGCCAATAAAGAAAATGCAGATGTTAGAGCATTTACAAAAATTAGTAATGATTCGGATTCTGAAAAATTAATTTTGCTAGAATCAAACTTAATAACTCCCGAAGGAGAAGAATTATTAATCGTAAAAGATACTGCTAAATTTATTGGTGAATATGAATTTGAGCAATGGTTCAGATTCCAATCACCAAAACTTTGGGATACTGAAAATCCTAATTCATATTTACTTAAATCCATTGTTAAACTTGATGGTAAAGCAATAGATACAGTAATTACAAAATTTGGAATTAGGTCATTTGAATTTACTTCAGATGATGGAATTCATCTAAACGGAAAAAGAGTTAAGCTAAAAGGAGTTTGTCTTCATCAGGATCTTGGTCCATTAGGAGCAGCTTTTAATAAAAGAGCGATGCAGAGAGAACTTGAAATTTTGAAAGAAATGGGAATTAATGCTGTAAGAACCAGCCACAATGTGCCTGCCCCGGAATTATTAGACATATGTGATGAAATGGGAATATTAGTAATTGATGAAGCATTTGACAAGTGGGATAAAAAAGGAGATTTATTAACGGACAAAGATTTTTCTGAATGGTCACATAGAAATATTAAAAATTTTATTACCAGGGATAGAAATCATCCTTCAATATTTTTATGGAGTATTGGAAATGAGATGTGGGATATAGGTGCAAATAAACACGGAAGTTTTAATAAACTAGTTGATATGATAGGTAATTTTAGAAGATATGATCCAACCAGAAAGCTAACAACCGTAGACGCTGATGTTGAAAGTGTGAAGTGGCATTTTTATCAACTAACAGATGTTCATTCGTGGAATTATGGCAGAAGATATGAACCGGCTAGAAAAGCAGATCCATCAAAGCCTGTAATTATAACTGAATCTGCATCGACCGTAAGCACAAGAGGGTACTATTCATTCCCTTTACCAAAAGTAAAAGATGAGTTTTATTTAAATGATTCACAAGTTAGTTCATATGATATGAATGCACCTTTTTGGGCAGAACCCGCTGAGCAAGACTTTAAATGGCAAGAAGAAGATAAATTTGTAGCTGGAGAATTTGTCTGGACTGGTTTTGATTATCTTGGTGAACCAACCCCTTATAATTATTTTCTCACAGAAAAGGGAATTATTACCAGCGATCAAACTGCAAGAAGTTCATATTTTGGAATTGTTGATCTTTGCGGAATACCAAAAGACAGATATTATATTTATAGAAGTTATTGGCGGCCAGATGTAAAAACTATTCACATATTACCGCACTGGAATTGGGAAGGAAAAGAAGGAGAAATAATTCCGGTTCACGTTCATACAAACGCTGATAAGGGTGAATTATTCTTAAATGGTAAATCTTTAGGAATGACACATAAACAACCAAATTCAGAAGATATTTTTGAACGTTATAGATTGATGTGGAATGATGTAAAATACGAACCGGGCGAATTAAAAGTTGTGGTTTATAAAAATGGAGAGTACTACGGTGAAGAGGTAATGAAAACAGCTGATGAACCATACTCAATTCGTTTAACACCAGATAGAACAAATATTAGCGCTGATGGTGAAGATTTATCCTATATTTTAATTGAAGCACTTGATAAAAATGGAAATTTATGTCCGCTTGCAGAAAATGAAATCAAAATTGAATTGAATGGAAATGCAGAAATTGCCGGAGTGGGAAATGGAAATCCTCAATCTTTAGAATCTTTCCAATCCAATAAAGTAAAATTATTTTATGGAAAAGCTATGTTAATTGTAAAATCTTTAAGAAATAAAAACGGTGAAATAGATGTTACTGCATCTTCTGATAACCTAAAAAATTGTAATGTTCATTTAATTACAAACTAGCTGAACTTGAAGTTAAATTTATTACTTAAAATTTTAGTTGAATGAAAATATTAAAATTATCTCCAAGTATACTTATCCTAAGCGTAATAATAACTTTTGGGTGTAATGATAATAATAAACAAAAAGATCAAAAAGCAAATGTTCTATTTATTCTTGTAGATGACCTTGGTGCGAATGATTTAAGTTGTACAGGTAGCAATTATTATGAAACTCCAAATATTGATAGAATTTCTAAAGAAGGGATTATTTTTACACGAGGATATTCAGCAAGCGCTGTTTGCAGTCCTTCACGTGCTAGTATTATGACTGGGAAGTATACAGCAAGGCACGGAATTACAGATTGGATTGGTGCAAAAAGTGGAGAAGATTGGCGAAATAATAAAAGATATGATAAGCTACTACCTGCTGAGTATATACATAATTTGTCAAAGAAAGATTTAACTATCGCTGCGGTAATGAAAGAAGATGGATATAAAACGTTTTATGCCGGTAAGTGGCATCTGGGGGGTAAAGGATCATACCCTGAAGATCACGGGTTTGATATAAATAAAGGTGGTTGGGAAAGCGGCAGCCCTCAAGGAGGATATTTTTCACCATGGATAAATCCAAAATTGGAAAATAATTTAGAAGGTGAGAATTTATCAATGAGGCTGGCAAACGAAACTGTTAAATTTATAACGGAACATAAAGACACTAATTTTTTTGCAGTTTTATCATTTTATGCGGTTCATGGGCCTATTGAAACAACAAATGAGAAATGGAAAAAGTACAAAAATAAAGTTGAAGCAACAGATTTAGCTGAAACTGGTTTTGAGATGGAAAGAGTTTTGCCAATTCGAACAAAACAAGATAATCCAATTTATGCAGGTCTTGTTGAAAGTGTAGATGATGCTGTAGGAAAAGTATTGAATTCACTTGAAGAACTTGGTCTTAGTGACAAAACTATTGTAATCTTTACTTCTGATAATGGCGGAGTTGCTTCCGGCGATGCATATTCAACATCTAATTTACCTTTGAGAGGTGGAAAAGGTTATCAATGGGAAGGAGGAATTAGAGTGCCTTACTTTATAAAAATACCTTGGCTAAATGTTGCAGGCGCTCATATTTCTTATCCGGTTTCTGGAACAGATTTTTTCCCAACAATACTTGAATTAACTAATTCTAGCCTTAGACCAACTGAACATTTGGACGGTATAAGTCTTAAAGCACTTATTGAAGGAAAATCTTTGCCAGATAGACAACTAATATGGCACTACCCGCATTATGGAAATCAAGGCGGTGAGCCGAATTCCACAATTATAGAAGGTGATTGGAAATTAATTCATTATTGGGAAGATGACAGAGATGAGTTATATAATTTGAATAATGATTTAAATGAAAGGACTGATCTCTCAAAAACAAATATAGATGATACACAAAGGTTAAAAATCAAATTAGAAAAATATTTAAAAAATGTTAATGCTGTTTATCCTAAAAGAGACTTGAAATATAATGAAGAAATGGCTAGCCAAAGACATGAAAAAATAGTAAATGAATTGAGGCCGAAACTTGAAGAAGAGCGAATAAAAATATTACAAGATGATTTTAAGCCCAATAATAATTGGTGGGGAAGTAAATTAACAAAAGACTAATCTCTTGTAATTAATTAATTTCATGTTTATAGCCAGCTCTAAAATTATAAAATAGCTGAACCAATATACGGTCTTTAATTTTTCCAACTGTTTTATAAATAAATCATTTAATATTCATTAAAATTTCAGCATATTCATTAGGCATTGTTCTTTGCGCATTATGTCCAGTTGGTAATTCATAATAAGCCCAATTTTTCTTTTTTTGCTCTTTCGGCATATTTGCTAAAACTATCGGTTGTTTGTCCCGGCTCTATTGTTAAAATATATGTTGAAGGTATTTTTTTCTCTATCTGGATTTTTCAGAGAAATTGGTTGTCTAAAAGTTCCCAGAGGATGCGGAACATCTTTTCCCCAATCATCCCAGTATGGAGGAATGCTGTATCCTTTCCCTTTGTTTCAGCTAACTCAAGAAACATTTTACTGCGGTCATCTGTGTTTAAACTAAAAACTGATTCGCCATCTTCAGGCAACATTGCATCTACATAAACAATATGTTTTATTTTTTCTGGGATTCTATCAGCAACTCCGGTTATGACCATTCCGCCATAACTATGACCAATTAAAATGATATTATCTAAATCTTCAAATTAAATTACATTTACAACATCCCTTATGTGGGTATCTAAACTTACATCAGTACTATTTAAGTGTTCTCTTTCACCTTGTCCGTTAAGGGTTGGTCCGTACACTTTATAACCATCACTTTCAAGAATTTCTTCCATATTTTTGTAATCCCAACCGCCGCCCCAAGCACCATGAACAAAAACTATAACTTGTTTATCAATATTTTTAACTTGAGCTTGATACAAAATTGGTAGAAATATTAATAAGCTTATTAGAAGTAATTTTAAGAGTTTCATAATTGTTTTCCATTTGAAAAGATTCTTCATATAATGAATTTAATATAAAAACAATGATTTTTAAAAATAAAATAAATTAGGATTTTAATTATGCTATACCTAAAAACATTTTTGGTTTTTATTCTCTTAATATTTCTTTCATCCTGTGCAAAAGATGAAATTCGCAAGCCAAATATAGTTCTTATTTATGTTGATGATTTGGGGTATGGCGATATTGGATGCTATGGTGCAATAGGTGTTAAGACACCCAATCTAGATAATCTAGCAAATTCTGGAGTAAGATTTACTGATTCACATTGTGCCGCAGCGACTTGTACTCCTTCAAGATATTCAATACTGACAGGCAGTTATGCTTTTAGAAATAATGCCCAAATACTTCCCGGGGATGCCCCAATATTAATTGGTCCTCAAACACAAACATTACCAGGTATGTTACAAAAAAATGGATACAAAACAGCTATTGTTGGTAAATGGCATTTAGGACTTGGAAATGGGAATCTGGATTGGAATAAAGATATAAAACCAGGACCTCTTGAAGTAGGTTTTGATTATTCATTCATAATACCGGCAACAGGTGACAGAGTTCCATGTGTGTACGTTGAAAATCATAATGTAGTAGGTTTAGAGAAAAACGATCCAATTACAGTTAGTTACTTAGAAAAAGTCGGCATTTTGCCAACAGGATTATCGAATCCAGAAATGCTTCAGCAGCAGGCTGACACACAACATAGTAATACTATTATAAATGGGATTAGTAGAATTGGATATATGGAAGGCGGCGAAAAAGCTTGGTGGGTTGATGAAGAATTTCCGAATATGCTTGTAGGTAAAGCCAATAAATTCATAGAAAATAATAAGGAGAATCCTTTTTTCTTGTACTTCTCATTTCATGATATTCATGTTCCAAGAGTTCCAAATAAAAGATTTGTTGGAAAAAGTACTATGGGACCAAGAGGTGATGCAATTGCTCAGATGGATTGGTGTACTGGAGAAATAATTAATAAGCTGGAAGAACTCAATATAGATGAAAACACTTTAGTCATCTTTACAAGCGATAACGGTCCTGTACTTAATGATGGATATGAAGATATGGCAGTTGAGCTGCTTGGTGAACACAAACAATCTGGACCTTTTAGAGGTGGCAAATATAGTGCTTATGAGGCAGGCACAAGGATTCCTTCCATTGTTTATTGGCCAAATGTAGTTTCTAAAAAAGTATCAAACGCTATTTGGTCACAAGTAGATTTATATAATTCGATTGCAAATCTAATTGGTTATAAATTAGCGAATAATGAAGCTCCTGATAGCTATAATATGCTAAATACTATTTTGGGAAAATCAAATGAAGATAGAAGTGTACTCTTAGAAGAATCGTTTACAAAAGGTATAAGAAAAGGAAGTTGGAAATATATTTCTCCAGTTAGTGGAAGCGTTCCAGATTGGATGGCAAATAAAGGAATTGAATCAGGCTTAAGCAATGACGAACAATTATATAATCTAGATAATGATATAGCAGAAAGAAATAACTTAGCAAAAATAAATATTGATAGACTGGATTCTCTAAAATTGCAACTTAAGTTAATTTTGGAAAATGAAAAAACACGTAAATAGATTTTAAGTCTCGCGTTTAAATTCTATTAAAAAAAATTAAAAACTGTCTTTATGGCAGTTTTTTAATTTTAAATATTTAATAAAAAGTTTGTTGGCAACAAAATTATGTTGTTACTCTTCTTAGTTCCCAATCAAAGCCACCCTTAAAACCTATACACATATTCAACATTTTAGCATCATTATTTAATATATATTGTAGAAATAAAAACTAATAATTTAATTAACAAAGAATTATATTATAAATAATTATTTTAAAGACTCAACTACTGTTATGGACTCATTCTATTTCGAAGAAAGACGAAAGAATATTTAGAACTCTCATCTAAAGAAAAATCAGTAAGAAAATTACTCTTCGAACTGATTTCATTTCTCAAAAAAATTACTCTCACAAGAAAATGATTTATTAAAAGAAGTTTATGTATTAGAAACTATCCCAGAATTAATTCCCTCGTGGAAATTTATTCATCTTACGGAGTTGAACCTAATAAAACTAAGGACTTACTTAAAACAGTTGAAAAACTAATCCCATTTATCAAAGATGAAAATTCACAAATAAAAATTAAAAAGCAGATTCTTAGAATTAATAACGAATTAAAATCTCTTCAATTATTTTTAGAAGGTAAAGATTTTCCAAATGAAATAAATAGTCTTAGTTTTCCAGTTTTAGAAAGAACTGTAAATAATAGTTTATCTTATGGTATGGTTGAACAGTTAGAAATATCAATACATTCAAATAAAAAAAATAATAAGTTAGAGTTCAATTTAATACCAAGCCTTCCCACAATAGATGAAAAATTAAAAAAACAAATTGATAACTCGTGGAAGTTTGCAAGTAGTTATGTTAAAAGCCAAAATCAATAAAATCAAATCTAATCTTGAAGTAACAATTAGATTTGTTAATAAGTTAGGTATTTACGAAGGAGATTCATTAGGTGTAGCATTAACAGTTGGATTTATACAAGAGTTGTTAAGATATTATGATTTAAGAGAAGAAATAAGTTATGAGAACAATATTATCACAACTGGATCAATGAATGAAGAAGGACAAATAGGTTCAGTCGGAGGAAAATAATAAGGACTAAAGTAATTACTGCTTTTTATTCAAAAACAAATAAGTTCATAGTCCCTCTTGATGATCTTAATTCAGCCAAAGAATTTAAATACTTTGTTTGAAAAATTTCCTAAAAAAAGCTTGTAATAATTCCAATGCAGAATATTAATGATGTAATAAATAGAAGAGATATTGTTGGTATTGAAAAGCAAAATATAGTTAGATGGGGAAGTAAAAACTAATTAAAAATAAAATAGCAGTTTCTTTAACTATCATTTTAACTGCAGTATTATTAAGTTTTTATTATGTAAATCAAGATAAAAATCCTGCTAGTATTGAAATGTTAGATGGAAAAATATTTATTAAAAAATAAAGTGAATAAAGTGCTGTGGTCTAAAGACTATTCAGCTTGCACTGAAAAAATATTAAATGTTGTTTCTTCCTATCCCTATAATAAATGCAGAATAATAGATGTTGATAATGATGGTAAAAAATGAAGTACTTGTTGCACTTTCTGAAAATTCAAACAATTTGTTTTTATATAATAGTATTGGAGAAGTAATTTGGGAATATAACCATACTGATTCATTGGGGACTAATGATGAAAAATTTACAGGTCAATTCGGTATTCATGGAATAATAGATACTATTCATGCTAACGGCAAAATTGAACTCTTAATTTATTTTCAGCATTATAATTATTATCCGACTGGTATAGCAAAATTAGATTTACTAACCGGAGAAAAAATTAGTGATGTTTTATGGCATCCCGGTGCAATCGGAGGAGCGGTATTAGTGGATTGGAACAAAGACGGGAAAAAAGAAATAATAGCTGGCGGAGCATCAAATGGAATGCATAAAGCTTATTTATTTTCAATTGATCATGATAAATTAAGTGGAACTTTCCCAACTTCAGAAAATTATACATTTCATTAATAAACAACTTTCAGAGTTTAATAATTATATTTTATTCTCTCAAACAGATTACGGTCAGCACTTTTTCCCAAAATATAATGCAGTGTTAGGTGTTCCAGAAATTGTAAACCAATATTTGTCGATAGGTGTGTTTGAAGGAAAGGCAAATTTACTAGAGGCTGATTTTAGTTATGGCATTAGATTTAACAATTTGTTTGGCTCCTGTTCAAACTATTATTGGAGATAAATTTGTTGTTTTTCGAGATAAACTGATAAATGATGGAATACTTAATCCTCCTTATACAGATGCTCCAGAGTTCCACGATTCTATTCTGAATGGAATTGAATATTGGAATGGAAAAAAGTTTGTGAAGTATTTCAATCCTTAAGTAATAAATAAACATTTCAGAATCAACAATAACATTTTATCAAAGACTTTTTTATTTTAAAACCTTAAAATAAGCCTATCAAAAGGTTTTTTTATTTATTTTTTAAAATTATATATTTCTCTCAGAGTTTAGAAAATTTTAATTCAAAAAAGATAAACTTATTTAATAATTAGTTATTTTTGTTTGAATGGAATGTATTAATCAAGCAATTAGTTAATAAATGATATCAACAAATAGCTTTTAAGATCCACAACATTCTTTAATAAGGACTATAACAATATGAAAACTAGTTTTATATTAATTATTTTATGTTTTACACTTTGCACACAATCCATTTTTACCCAAACCCATCATAAAAATAGAGTGATAATACTTTCTGATATTGAAGCTGATCCAGATGATACACAATCAATGGTTCGTTTGCTTTTATATTCTAATCAAATCGATATTAAAGGATTGATAGCTACAACCTCTTGTTGGCATAAAGATAGAGTTGATCCCGCATCCATTAAAAATATAATTAATGCATATAGCGAAGTTCAATCTAATCTATCTCTGCATGAAGATGGGTTCCCTACATCAGAAGCGCTCTTAATGAAAGTGAAACAAGGTTTACCAAAATATGGTATGCTTGGCGTGGGAGATGGAAATGATTCAGAAGGATCTGACTGGATTATAAAAGTGCTGGAAGAAAAGGATGAGCGTCCTTTGTGGATATCTGTTTGGGGGGGCGTTAACACTCTTGCTCAATCATTGCATAAAATTAAAAATACAAAATCAGAAATTGAAACAAAAAAATTAATTTCAAAACTGAGAGTTTATACAATATCCGATCAGGACGATAGCGGCACATGGATTAGAAAAAACTTCCCTGATTTATTTTATATTGTAACTCCAGGAGATAATTATGCGAGTGCAACATGGAGTGCGATTAATACAGTAGTTAAGGGTATTGACAATAATGAAATTAGCAATGAATGGATTGCGCAAAATCTTCAACAAGATCATGGTCCTCTCGGTGCTGAATATCCCGATGTTGCTTGGGGAGTAGAGGGTGATACACCATCATTTTTACAATTAATACCTAACGGATTAAATGAAGCTGAGCATCCAGAATGGGGAAGTTGGGGAGGTCGATACGAACTGTACAAACCAGATTTTGCTAAAATTAAGAAAGGAGATTCGGGAGTTCCATTAGAAGCCGAGACAAGAGAAATCTGGACTAATGCAATTGATAATTATACACCTTATATTTATAAAGAATATGGAAGAGCTGTTGGTCAGGATACAGTTTCCTTTACTGATTATAAAGTAACTTTATGGCGCTGGAGAAAAGATTTTCAGAATGATTTCGCAGCCAGAATGGATTGGTGCACTAAATCATTTGAAGAAGCCAATCATCCTCCAATTCCTATTCTAAATGACCCGGAACAAATAACAGTTAAGGCAGGCGAGGGCTTTGGTTTTGATGCAAGCGGCTCCACCGATCCCGATGGGGATAATCTCAGTTTTTTATGGTTTAACTATCCGGAAGCCGGATCTTATAAAAATTTGATTAAAATTGAAGGAGCTGAAAATGCTCATGGAGCTTACGTAATAGCCCCTGAAGTTACGAAAAATGAAACTGCACATTTTATTCTAAAAGTTACAGATAAGGGTAAGCCAGCTTTATCTAGATATAAACGAATTATTGTAAATATTGTGCCAAAATAAAAAGTAAAATTTCAGTCTTGTTCAGCAAATAGGTTTGTAAAAAAAAAGTTGTTAAAAAGGGGAATTGTAATCGTATTATTTTATTTCTATTTTCATTAGAATAAACTTTTTTATCAGCCCTAATACTTTTTTTAATAGATAAAATTTCCCTAATTTGGTTAACTAGTTTCTGTGTATTTTGACATATATTATTTTTTGTAAAAACAATATCTTAGAATGAAAACAAAAACATCCAAATCTTTAACCAATACCCACGCAGAATTAATTCTTGATAATGTTGCTGATGGAGTTTTTACAGTTGACGAAAATTTAGTTATAACTTACTTTAATAAAGCAGCTGAAAAAATTACTGGAATGCCGAGGGAGAATGTTTTAGGCGAATATTGTTTTGATGTTTTAAGATCTAATATTTGTGAAACTGAATGTCCCATAAGATTTTCACTTGAAACTGGACAAGACGTAATTGACAAAAGAGAAAACATACTCCGCATTGATGGAAAAAAAATTCCAATTACAATTAGCGCTGCAATTGTAAAAGATAATAAAGGAAATATGATTGGCGGCGTTGAAACCTTTAGAGACTTATCTAAAATTGAAGCTCTTGAAAAAGAAATTCATAAAAAATATACTTTCGAAGATATCATTTCTAAAAATCATAAAGTAATGCAGATCTTTTCTATTCTTCCTAATATTTCAGAAAGTGACAGCTCTGTACTGATTCAAGGAGCAAGCGGAACAGGCAAAGAATTATTTGCAAGAGCAATTCATAATTTAAGTTTAAGAAAAGACGGACCTTTTATAGCAGTTAATTGTTCAGCACTTCCGGATACTCTTATTGAATCGGAATTATTTGGATATGTGAAAGGCGCTTTTACAGATGCAGTAAAAAACAAACCCGGCAGATTTGAACTTGCTAAAGGTGGAACAATTTTTCTAGATGAGATTGACAGCATTCCTCTTTCAACACAAGTAAAACTTTTACGCGTTTTACAAGAAAAAGAGTTTGAGCCATTAGGTGCAACGCAAACAGTTAAAGCCGATGTTAGAGTTATTTCTGCAACTAAGGATGATCTAAAACGTTTAGTCCGTCAAGGAAAATTCAGAGATGATTTATTCTACCGCTTAGATGTTGTTAAAATTGAGCTGCCGACATTAAGAGAAAGAAGGGACGATATACCATTGCTTATTCAGCATTTCATTGAAAAATATAATCATCATATGCACAAAGCAATCACAAAAGTTTCTGATGAAGTGATGCAAATACTTTTAAATTTTTCATTCGAAGGAAATATTAGGCAGCTTGAAAATATAATAGAGCACGCTTTTGTAATGTGCCAAACTGAAAAAATAGAAATTGAACATCTACCACCAGAGATAATTAATACTAGATCACAAAAAGAAGTTAACCTCCAGACAGAAATTCCACTTAAAGAATCTGAACGTCATACAATTTTAGAAACACTTGAAAAGCATCATTGGGATACTTTGGAAACTTCAATTGAGTTAAAAATTCACCGCTCAACTCTTTGGCGTAAAATGAAAAAGTACGGATTGTTGCAGAAATAACTATTTGCAATACTGCACAGATTTTTGCACGATGTTGCAGAATTGCAATGCACAACAAAATAAATAACCGCAAAACCCCTATAAATACTTACTCTTCCAATAAAATATTTATTTACTAAATTGGCTCGGAACTTGCACACTTAATAATAAATTAATTGATGTGAGATGAAAACAATTTTAATTCCGGTTTTTAATAAGAGAATATCTTCCAGATTAGATTGTACGGAAAATTTCCAGTTGATTAAAGTTGATAATGATTCGGTTAAAAGTATAGAAACTGTAAAACACTTGGCAAAAAATCAGCTGGCTGAATTAAACTTTATACTTTCAATTAAACCGGATACAATTATATGCAATGGTATAACTGATTTTTACACAAATGAATTTAGCAAGAATAGAATTAGTGTAATTCCTTGGGTACATGGGCAACTGGAAGAAGTTGTTCAAAATTTTTTAACCGGAAAATTGGCAATAAAAAATTATTAAAATCAAACAAAACGAACGGAGAAATTTTGATTTAATACTGAGACACTAAAATTTGTCAAGGTCTCGGAGGTTTAGAAAATGATTATTAATAAAAATCCAAAAGTTGATTTAAAAAGAAAATATGCAAGTCGTTTTGAGATGGGATTTATATTTTCCCTATCAGTGGTAATATTATTGTTTTTATATTTTCCACGCTTTGAAAATTCGCAAAAAATTATAGAAGTGCCGCAGGAACTTGTGGCAGTTGAAGATGTAGCGCTTACTAAACAAGATGTTGCGCCACCGCCACCTCCAAAACCAATTATCCCAATTGAAACACCGGCAGAAGATATTCTTGAAGATATTGCTATAGAACAAACAGAATTGAATGTTGAGGATGTAGTAACTAGTGCCCCTCCGCCGCAATACGAAGAAAAAGTAGAAGAGGTTCAGCCCACATTTTTTATTGCAGTTGAAGAAATGCCAGAACCAATTGGCGGAATTGCAGGAATTCAAAGTAAAATTATTTACCCAGATATTGCCAAACGAGCCGGCGTGCAAGGTAAAGTTTACATTAAAGCATATGTTGATGAAGAAGGAATAGTTAAAAAAGCCGAAGTTATAAAAGGTATTGGAGCCGGCTGCGATGAGGCTGCCATTCAAGCTGTTATGCAAACCAGATTTAAACCTGGTAAACAAAGAGGTAAAGCTGTAAAGGTGCAAGTCTCAATTCCAATTAGATTTGTTTTACAAGCAAGCGTATAAACTAAATAATATTTAGAGGAATTAATTAAAATGCTCAAAATAAAAAAAATACTTTTCCCAACTGATTTTTCTAAGTGTGCCGAGCAAGCTTTTACTCATGCTATTCATTTTGCAAAAGAATTTAATGCAGAATTACACATACTTAATGTAAATACTTTCATTGAGAACAATCCACAATATATGAGCAGACTTTCCGGTATTACTGATATTAAAACAATGAATGAAGATATAACTAATACTCAAATTAACAAATTAGTAGATAGTGCTAATTTAGAAAATCTAAAAATTGTGAAAATAAAGAAACACGGAGTGTCTGTTTCCCCAGCAATATTAAAATATGCGAATGATAATGAGATAGATTTAATAGTTATGGGAACGCACGGAAGAAGAGGTTTAGGACATTTATTCTTAGGAAGTGTTGCTGAAGAAATAGTCCGTTTATCAAAATCGCCAGTGCTTACAATTAGAGAAGAAGAAAAACCAACATTAATTTCAAAAATTGATAATATACTTGTACCAATTGATTTTTCTGAACGATCTAACGTTTCCATAAAATATGCAATTGAAATTGCTAAAGTTTATAATTCTAAGTTACAACTTTTACATGTTTTAGAAGATACAATTCCTGCTGCATATTCTCTATCCGGAATCATGTCAATTTATGATATTGATCCAAATATTGAAGAAAAAATCAAAAATAATATCGAGAAAGTCTTCAAAGAAACTATTAAAACGGAAGTCGAACATCAGAGTTCTGTAACCAATGGGCATGCTGTAAAAGAAATATTAAACTTTGCTAACAATAATAATACGGATCTAATTGTTATTGCAACACACGGCTTAACAGGTATTGAACATTTGATGATTGGAAGTGTTGCTGAAAAAGTTTCAAGAATGGCGCATTGTCCAGTTTTTATCACAAAATCTTTTGGCAAAGATTTATTAGCAAAATAACATGAGGAAAAATAAAAATGATTCCCGTAGTAAGCGCATATGCCAAAGCTAAAAATTATGTTGAATATCATTCACAATTAACTGAACAAGAAATGATTCAACTTAAGAAAAAAAATCCTGGAGTAACTCTTACAATTTCTCGTCAAAGTGGAATTGATACAAATATTTTATGTACAAAATTGGATGAAAATTTTTCAGATTACTACCAAACAAATTGGGTTTATTTCGATAAAGAATTATTTGAAAAAGTTATCAGTGATCATAACTTGCCTCCGCGAATTCAAAAATTTTTAACCGAACAAAAAGTTCCAGCATTCAGTCAAATGCTAAACGAACTTCTCGGCATTCATCCACCAATTAGAAAACTGATACATAAAATGGCAAGCACAATTTTGAATTTAGCGGAAATTGGTAATGTTATTTTAATTGGAAGAGGCGCAAATGTGATTTCTGCAAATTTAAAAAATGCTTATCATGTAAGACTGGTTGCGCCTTTGGAAGAGAGAATAAATTTCTATTTAGAAACAACTGATGTTTCAAGAGAAAGGGCAAAAAAAATATTGCTTAACGAAGATGAAAATAGAAGAGACTTTTTATTTAGAACTTTCAAAAAAGATATTGATGATCCATTAATATATAATCTAACGATTAATGTTTCAAAATACAATTTAGAAGAATTAACGAAAACAATTTTTGAAGCTGTTAAGGTTAAACAGTATAAAAGAGTTGATAATAATACTACACGAGTAAAATTAAATAGTGAAATAAAAGTAAATATATAAGGAAGGCAAAATGATACAACAAGAAGATTTTATTAAAAATAAAATCGGCGGAGAGCAAATGCCGATCAAAAAACAATTTTCAATTATTAATCATCTAAATACTACAGAAGTAAGATATGTTAATCCTGGCGCACAATATGATGATGAATTGGAAATTAAAGAAAATCACATAGTTAGAAAAACAAAGCTTGATAAAAATAGTTTAATTGAAAGAATGAGTAAAACAAAAAAGAATATTGATGATATAAATTGAATTTAGGAATTACAAGGAAGTTTTACTTAAAGGAATAACCAATAAGTAAAAAGGAGGAACCAATGGAAAGTAATTATTTAGGTTGGAAAAATACTTTAATTGAGCTTAATGATTTTTGTTGCAAAGTGGAATTCCTGAATAGTAAAATGCGCGATATAGTTGCCTGCAGAAGGCAAATGGATATTGCTCAATATTTAACATCACTTAGAGAACTCATTAATAAGCATGAGCAAAATCTTTCATTAATATCATTTGTAAAAGAAGCCAACGTTTTTGCAGGTAAAAATGAAATTATTAATAATGAATTATATCCAAGTATGAGCGGCAATTAATATTGTGTCGAATATTAAAAATAAATTTAGCTATAAATAATAAATCCCAATTACTAAAAAATAGGCTGAAATATGAGTATCACAAAAGAAGAAGCATTAAACTACCATAGTAAAGGTAGAAAAGGTAAAATTGAAGTAGTTGCAACTAAGCCATGTTTCACTTCTAGAGAACTGTCACTTGCATACACGCCGGGGGTTGCTGAACCGTGCAGAGAAATCGAAAAAAATGATGATGATGTTTATAAATATACTGCAAAGGGAAATTTAGTTGCAGTTGTTACCAATGGTACCGCGGTATTAGGGCTTGGAGATATTGGTCCACATGCAGGTAAACCGGTAATGGAAGGTAAAGGAGTGCTTTTTAAAAGATTTGCTGATATTGATGTTTTTGATATTGAACTTAAAACTAAAGATCCAAAAGAGATTATAAAAACTTGTCAGTTATTAGAACCAACATTTGGTGGAATTAATTTAGAAGATATAAAAGCACCGGAATGTTTTGAGATTGAAGAAGAATTAAAAAAAACAATGAACATTCCCGTTTTTCATGATGATCAGCATGGAACAGCGATAATATCTTGTGCGGCTTTGTTAAATGCTTGCGAAATTTCAAACAAAAAATTAGAAGAAATTAGAATTGTAGTTTCGGGTGCAGGAGCAGCCGCAGTTGCTTGTTGTAATATGTATATACTTGCTGGTGTAAAGAAAAAAAATATTTCAATGTTTGATTCAAAAGGATTGATACACCAGAAAAGAACAGATTTAAATAAATATAAAATGGATTTTGCGATTGACAATATTTATGATTCTTTAGGAGATGCATTAAAAGGCGCAGATGTTTTTATTGGTTTATCAAAAGGAAATGTTTTAACCCAAGAGTGGCTTAAAGGAATGGCTGCTAATCCTATTGTTTTTGCAATGGCAAATCCTGATCCTGAAATAACGTATGAGGACGCAATTGCGGCAAGAAAAGATGTTATTATGGCAACCGGCCGAAGCGATTATCCTAATCAAGTAAATAACGTTCTCGGATTCCCTTTTATTTTTAGAGGGGCACTGGATGCCAGAGCAAAAGCCATTAATGAAGAAATGAAAATGGCAGCAGTAAAAGCATTAGCAAATCTTGCAAAAGAAAAGATTCCGGAAGCAGTGCTTCGTGCTTACGGCGGGAAAGAATTTTCATTTGGAACAGAATACATTATCCCAAAACCATTTGATCCAAGAGTACTTTGGAAAGTTGCACCAGCTGTAGCTAAAGCTGCAATTGAAACCGGAGTTGCAAGAAACATAATTGAAGATTGGAAAGCATATGAAGATGAATTACAAGAAAGACTTGGTTACTCGCAAGAAATAATTAGAATGATGATTCATAAAGCTCAAAAGAGTCCAAGAAAAATAGTTTACACAGAGGGTGAGGAAGAAAAAATTATTAGGGCTGCCAATATTGTAAAAAATGAAAATATAGGAATTCCAGTCTTAGTCGGAAATGAAGAAGTAATAAAAACTAAAATTATACAACTCGGATACAACCTCAATGATTTTCAAATTACAGATCCTAAGATATGCAAGAAAACTCCAGAATACACTGAAGCTTTCTATCAATTAAGACATAGAAAAGGAGTTACAATTAGCAGAGCAAAAAACTTAATGCATCAGCCCAATTATTATGGCTGCATGATGCTTAGAATGGATGATGCTCAAGCATTAATAGGCGGCTTGGGTCATAGTTATCCAACCACAATTCAACCGGCCTTGCAAGTAATTGGAGTTAAAGAAGGAATTAAAGTTGTCTCTGGTTTGTACATAGTAATAATTAAAAGAAGAGTATTTTTCTTTGCAGATACAACAGTTAATGTTAATCCAACTTCGGAAGAATTGGCTCAAATTGCAATAAGTTCTGCAGATACAGTTAAAGAGTTTGATATTGAGCCAAAAATTGCAATGCTCTCATTCAGTAACTTCGGAAGTGTAAAACATCCCGAAGCAATTAAAGTTAAGGATGCAGTAAGAATTGTAAATGAACTAAGACCAGATTTACAAGTTGATGGAGAAATGCAAGCTGATACAGCTGTTGTAAGCGAAATCTTGGAAAAGGAATTTCCATTTTCAAAAATAAAGGGAAGTGCAAACGTACTTGTATTCCCAAATTTGAGTTCCGGCAATATTGCGTATAAGCTTTTTGAAAGACTAACCGAAGCCCAAGTTATTGGTCCAATTTTAATGGGTATGAAAAAACCTATTCACGTTTTACAGAGAAATTCAACTGTTGAGGATATAATTAATATGTCAGCAATTGCAGTTGTGGAGGCTAAAACCAATAATGTATGAATTGTAGCATAAAAAAAATAATGAATTAATTCACAAATAATAACTCTAATAAAATCAGAGGAAAATATGCAGCATACTTGTTATCATGTACTCGCAGATAAGCACAATGAATTTTTCACAAATATTCAAGATGTAAAAAGTAAAATTATTGATTGGCAAAATCATGGTGAAGGACATATTAAAGTATTCAAAATAGTTACTGAAGATTTAGATACTGATTCAATTTTGCTGAATGAGAATGTTGTTCATTTAGAGGAAAATAATGTAAGCTAAACTTGGAGCAAATATGAAAATTGCAATTGCAACCGAAGACAAAATTAAGGTAACTGGCAATGTCGAAAATTGTGTTGGCTTTTTAATATTTGAAATTGAAAATGGGCAAATAATATCAAAGAAATTCCGTGAAAATTATTTTGCAGCATCAAAATCGAATAAAAAGAAAAGTGAAATAAAGTGCCTTGCTGAAGAAATCAAAGACTGCCAATACTTAGTTTCTTTGGGCATTAGCTGGAAGTTTGAAGAAGATTGTAATGATTATGAAATCAAAGTAATTGTTACAGATGAGTTAATTGCTGAAACGGCAGTAATCAATCTAGCTAACGGAATACATAGAAAGAAAAATAGAACAAAAATTAAGTGAAAAGGGAATAATGGATAACACGATCAAAATAGGAATTATTATTTGCGATAGATATAAAAGCTGTGCTGGAGGAAAATGTCTAAAAGCAATGAAACAAAGAGAAGGTGCTTTTGATATTTATGCTGGAAAAGAAATTGAACTTGTGGGTTATACTTCATGTGGTGGGTGCCCTGGCGGCAATATAGAATATGCCCCGGAAGAAATGATTAAAAACGGAGCACAAGTTATTCATCTTGCAACAGGATTTGTTGTTGGTTATCCGCCATGTCCATACATAAACTCATTTAAAAATACTATTAAAGTTAAATATGGTGCAGATGTTATTGTCGGAACCCATCCTATTCCTCAGAAATATTTTAATATTCATAAAGAATTAAATACTTGGGGTTCACCTGAATGGGAAGATTTAATAAAACCAACACTTGCCGATGAAAAAACAAGACTTGCTTATGATTAATAATAGTTAATAATAAAAATTAATTTATAAACGAGGAGTTAATGATGGGAATTGTCAGAGAGTTTTTGGGACCAAAATCAAAATACAACAAAGAGTTGCCCTACACATATATGGCGAAAGCATTTATTTTTGAAGACGATGATGAACTGGTGCAGCATTATTTTGCAGACACTATTTGTGGATTGATCGAATACCTAGAAGCAAAAGGTATTATGCCAGAGGAAGTTGAATTGTTTGGTCTTTACAGAAAAGAAGAAATAAAATTAGATAAAACAATTTGTACAGATGAATATGGAAACTGGCTGCAGAGACCAGATATTTGCAATGCACTTGAAGAACACTTTGAAGAAACAAAGGATTTTCTTTACAAAGGGCACACAGCAAAGGAAGAATGTTCTTTTGATGATAGAGATAGAAAGGGCGAGGGACCAAATTAAAATTAGAATCTAATAAAGAAATAAAGGTTGAACAATGAGTAATGAAAACAAAATGGGTAAAGATGGTTTTTGTGTTTGTCCAAAATGTGGTAAAAAAACAAAACACAAAAGAGGTATTCCTTGTCAAGAAGAAAAGTGTCCGCAATGTGGAGTTAAGTTATTGAGAGAAGGTTCTGAGCACCATGAGTTATGGAAACAAAAAAAAAATAAGTAAAGGCTTATGGGATTTTTTTGATATAAAAATAGATTTAATCCAGGAGGGATAATGCCAATAAAGAAGAAATATTCGCAGAATAAAAAAAAAGTGCAAGGTTACTTTTTCTATCTCAAAAGAGATTGCTGATAATTTTACAAGCATTAGTGTTGTTGGAGATTTTAATCAATGGGATAGGCATGAAAACTTATTCTTAGAAAAAGCAAAAGATGGATCATACTCAGTTTCTGTTGTATTAGAATCAAATAAAAAATATCAATTTAGATACTTAGCAGACGGAGTGCATTGGTTTAACGAAATTGAAGCTGATGGAGAAGTTGATAGTTACTACAAGGGTTCAAAAAATAATTTAATAATAGTCTAATATAAAAATTAAGTAAAAGATTAAAACTTTTAGAGGTGCATTATGCAAAAAGTATTTAATATTTATGATGAATTCCATTGGGAAGAGGTTAATGGATATCCAAAAGGAACTAGAGCCAAAACTTTAAGGGATGATGGAATCGCTAAAACGATTTTATTAAAATTACCAAAAGGATTTTATTTAGATTCACATACTCATGTAACAACTGAGCAGCACTTTGTTATACAAGGCGAATATGAAAGCGATGGGAAGGTATATAGCTCTGGTTGCTATCAACTTATTCCAGCGCATATAGATCATGGACCATTTGAATCAAAAAATGGCGCAATAGTATTAGTAGTCTGGGATCCTATATAAAAGGCGAAAGCAGAAAATAACGTATAGGTAAACAATAAATGTTAACATTCGGTCCAGTCCCATCACGCAGGCTTGGAAGAAGCCTCGGAGTTAATAATATTCCACCGAAAATTTGCACGTATTCTTGTGTTTACTGCCAATTGGGAAATACATTAAAAATGCGTGCAAACCGAAGTGAGTTTTTTAAGCCAGAATTAATTTTTGAAGAAGTAAAAAATAAAACAAATAGAGCTAGTCTTTTGGGGGAGGCAATAGATTATCTTTCTTTTGTCCTGACGGTGAACCCACATTAGATATTAATCTTGGGAGAGAAATAGATTTATTAAAAATCCTTGGGATTAAAATAGCAGTAATTACTAACTCATCTTTAATTTGGGATGAAAATGTAAGAAACGATTTGTACAAAGCTGATTGGGTTTCTATAAAAATTGATACACTAGATGAATTTGAATGGTGTAAAATTGATAGACCGTATGGAAGAATTAAATTTGAAAATATAAAAAACGGAATAAAAGAATTTGCAAAAAATTTCAAAGGTGATTTAATTACCGAAACAATGCTTGTTCAAGGAATAAACGATAATATTAAATCGCTTAAATCAACTGCAAATTTTATTAGCGGGCTTAAACCTAAAACAGCTTATTTGTCAATACCAACAAGACCACCGGCAGAAAAATGGACAAAACCCCAGAGGCAAAATCAATCAATTATGCATATCAAATTTTTGGTAACTCAATTAGTAATGTAGAATTGTTAACTGGTTACGAAGGCAATACTTTTGCTTCGACTGGTGATTGTGAAAATGATTTGTTAAATATTACTTCCGTTCACCCAATGAGAAAAGATGCAGTTCAACAATTTGTTAATCATGCAGATGCAGATTGGTCAACGGTTGAGAGTTTACTTGAATCTAATAAAATTGTTGAACTAGAATATGATGGGAATAAGTTTTATTTAAGAAATCTGAAAAACAAAGATTACAATTAAAAAAAAAAAATTATTTTCAAAATATTTTTAATAATGTGAAAATTGAAAAAAGATATCCGCCAACTTATTTTAATAGTGCAATTGTACTAATGATTGTTTCACATTTCATATTCCCAATAATTTACCTTATTATTGGCTACTGGCGGTTGTTAGGTTTATTGCCAATATTAATTGGTATTTATCTAAATCTAGCAGCGGATAAATCATTAAGAAAAAACAATACAACAGTTAAACCAGGCGAAGAATCAGAAGCCCTTATTACAGATGGAGTTTTTAGTATAAGTAGAAATCCGATGTATGTTGGAATGGCGTTGATTTTATTGGGTATTGCAATACTTCTTGGCTCAGTTTCTACTTTTTTATTATTCCAATTTTTGTTTATATCATAAATAAAAAATTTGTAATTATCGAAGAAAAAATGCTTACTGAAAAGTTTGGTAGAAAATGGATTAGTTATAAAGAAAAAACAAGAAGTTGGATTTAACCATCTTCTTAATTTTAATTGCAAATTTTGGAGTAAAATATGGAAGCTCAAAAGGAAACAATTTATGAAGACAAAGATTTTCAATGCTATAAAATTGGAAGGATTGGAGTAATAAAAATAATTAAAAATATTTTTGAAATAGTAACTGATCTGCCTGAAAGCTCTAACTTTATTGGTGTAATGAATGATTTAGAAAATGATAAAACTGTTGATGCAATCTTGCTTCTAAATGAAAAAAAAAGTTTAGGAAATGAAGAATATCTGACCTATATGAAACAAGTTTTAGCACACAATGAAATGGGAAAAGAGTGGAGCAATATTGAGATTACAAATCGTAAAACAAGAACAAGGGAATTGGTAATTCTTAATACAATAATTACAAAAATTGTTTTATCAGAAAAATTAATTGTTACCGGTTTAAGAGGAGAAATTGTAACGCCATTTTTTGGAGCAGCGCTTGCTACAGATATAAGATTTGCGACTGAGGATGTGGTTTTCTTACTTTCGCATTTACAAATGAATATTCATCCATCGGGCGCATTGCCATTCTTTTTGCCAAGATATATTGGTCACGCAAAAGCTTCTCAAATATTATTTAACAGAGAAAAGGTTACTGTTACAGAGGCAATGGAATTAGGAATTATTCAAGAAATTTTACCAATTGAAAATTATGAAGAGCTCTGTATCGAAAAAATAAATCGAATTTTATTAAAAGGTGAAAATGTGATTTCCTGTACCAAAAAATTATTGAATTTTAATTTTGAAGATCTTGATAATTATCTTGGTATGGAAGAGTGTAACTATATACGTAGGTAAATTGGAGTTGAATTACTTTGTTTTAGATAAAAACAAAACCCGAAAGAAACTTTCGGGTTTTTATTAATTGAATTATGAGAAAAATATGAAGTAAATTAAAATCATCAACAAAAAAGGTGAACCAAGTTTAAACAATTCAACTGCGGCATCTTTACCACTAATTTTTTTTCTTCTTCATTATTTATTTTATTGTCAGCCATTGTATACCTCACTAAAATTTTAAATTTGTTATTCCAACTTTCTATAATTAGAAAATTGTAAGATTATTTTTATTCTAAAATTGACTTATGAGATATTTTCTGGCGGACTTCTTGGAATTACACAGTGAGTCAATTTGTTTGTGTAATTAAAAGTGGCGTTTGAGACTAAAAATTTATATGAGTTTTGCTGATTAAAAAATTCAACTTCATTAATAATTAATTGAGTGTCTTTTACATTTTTTTGTTCATTTCCGTTAAGTTCACTTTGCCCGCTATTTTGCAGTTTATCAAAAATGAATGAAATTTCTTCAATAGAAAAAATACTTTTAATTTCGGATGAACGGTTAAAATTTGAATTGCCAAATGGAAGATTTATAAAAGGCGTACTTATGTGGAGAATCAGTAAAATGTAATTAACAATAACTGTCTTTTTGTGTGCAGCAACTAATTTGTTAAAATAGTGAATCAATTTAGCAAATACCTAAAATTATTACTGAGTAAACATATATAGAAAATTCAGATAAAAAAAAGCAAAATATTACTCTTTTAACCATGATTATTTTTTAAAGTTCCTAAGATTTTATTATTAACTGATAAAACTTTAGTATAATTTTGGATTGAAAAAAAAGTAAAACTATATTTTTTCTGATTTGAATTTCTGTCTTCTTAACCTCAAAATTCAAGGGGTAAATTTAATCCAATCAGTTTTTACCTTTCCCGTTTTTAATTAATATTTAAATTGTTAGATAATTGCATTTTAGGAAAAATTTATGCCTACATTTTCTCAAACCTGGCTTCCTTTCATATATTTATATGGTGTTGGAGGGATCTTTTTTTTAAGCGGAATGATAATAGTAAAAAGAGCAAAAGCAGTAAACTTCGAAAGGAAAAGACATCGATTTTGGTGGAATGTTACAATTTTTGGCTTTTTTTACTATATGGCGCTCCACGTTTTTTTGATTGTTGCGGCACTCTACTTTTAAACATAATTAAATATTTCTCTCATCAAAATAAAATGAAAATTACATGCAAGCACATCACAGTTTAGGTACTAGCACCGATTGGATTGTAATGGTAGTTTACTTCATTGCAATAATGGTTTTTGGTTCTTATTTCAGTAAATATAATAGAACAACAACAGATTTCTTCTTTGGTGGAAGAAGGTTTTCATGGTGGTTAATTGCTATGAGTATTGTTGCCACCGGAGTTGGAAGTCATAGTTTTATTAAATATTCTGCCAAAGGATTTGAGGCAGGATTCTCCTCTTCAATGACTTATATGAACGATTGGTTTTTCGTTCCCTTTTTTATTTTTGGCTGGCTGCCAATTATTGTTTACACAAGAATTAGATCAATACCAGAATATTTTGAAAAAAGATTTTCTCCAACAACAAGATTTCTTGCAACAATTCTTCTTTTACTTTATATGATTGGATATGTTGGGATTGGTTTTTTAACAATGGGAAAAGCGATGATGCCATTGCTGCCTCCGGAGTTAACGATATTGGGTTTCCACTTTGAAGTAACCTTAATGGGATTAATTATAGTAATTGCAGTAATTGTGGGTGTTTATATAACTTATGGCGGACAGACAGCCGTTATTTTTACTGATCTTGCACAAGGATTTGTATTAATATTTGCGGGAATTTTAGTGTTCGTTCTTGGTTTAGATTATGTCGGTGGTTTTGGAGTATTTTGGGATTTGCTACCTACGACATGGAAATTACCACTGGCAAATTTTAATACTCCACCGGGATTTAATTTTGTCGGAATTTTCTGGGAAGATGGAATTGCCGGATCGGTTGGATTTCTCTTCATGAATATGGGTTTAATAATGCGTTTTATGGCAACCAAAAATGTTGATGAAGGGCGAAAAGCCGCAACTTTTAATATTTTATTTATGCTTCCACTTTCGGCCATAGTTGTTGGCAATGCCGGTTGGATAGCAAAAGCTATTTCCATTGTTAATCCTTCTGTTATACCCCCGGATACAAATCCTGACGCAATATTTGTTGTTGTTGCAAATATAATTTCACATCCGGGTGTATTTGGATTTATTATGGCTGCATTGACGGCGGCTCTAATGTCCAGTGTTGATACTTTATTAAATGCCACTGCTGCGGTTTATATTAATGATGTTCACCGCCCGGCAAAAAAATGGTTAACAAAAAAGACATTAAATTTCAAAGAAGAAGATAAACAAGAATTGAGTGCCGCAAGAGTTGCTACAGCATTATTTACAGTTTTGGGTGTACTTGCAGTTATTCCATTTAGTGCATTTCCAACTGTTTATGAGGCACATGGATATTTTCATTCAACATTAACACCGCCATTAGTGGTTGCAATATTTCTTGGTGTCTTCTGGAAGAAATTTACCAATGCTTCTGTAATTGCAACTTTTGTAGTTGGTGTTGCATTGATGGTTTTAGGAATGTATTATCCGCGACCATTAATTCAAATATTTGCTCAAGGAACTCCTTATGATGCGGCTCACCCTTATGTTTATATTGGTGCGCTTTACAATTTGTTTGTTTGTGTATTAGTCGGTGTTATAACAACTGTAACAAGGGATCAACAAAGAAAAATAGTTGATTCTATAAAGCAGAATCCTAATCATAAAACAATTGCTTCTGGAATAACTTTATTATCTGCTGCTATTTTTATGGTTATAGTTTTTAATCTATTCTCATTACCTGTATTATTAATTCTATCGGTTATAATGCTGTTTTTGGTTGTGATTTCATCAAATTATTATTCAAAATATTCCGAAGAGACTCATACAGAAGGTTTAACTGTTTGGGGAATTGCAAAAGCTAAAGAGATGTTCAAAGGCAGTAAGGTAAATGATAGAGATGGAGAAACTATAAAAATTAATTTCAGATTAAAAGATGCACCAGAAGATTTAATGTATTTCTCCAAAAATGATATGATAAAAATGTCAGCCGAACAAGGTGATTTAGTTTATGTTTCAGATGCAAGAAAATATTTGGGCGGATTAAAATCTGTTCATTCAATATTCGGTCAACCACATAATGAAGATGGAATTGTTTACGTCACACAAGAACATATTGATCAAGGTCAGTTTGTTATGGATAAAATTTTAACAGCAGAGAAGGAGATGTAGTTAATATATAATCGGTTTCATTTATTTTATTAAAATTTTTGCGACCATCATTAGTATTTCAATATTTATTAATTTTCAAGAATTATATTATTATTCACATTTTATAATTGACAAGACATAAAAAAATGGTAAGTTTTAAACGTTTCAAAAATTTCAAACAAACCAAAACATTGAAATGACTAAAAAAGATCAACTCAAAGAAGAATTTATAATGAATTTTGGTCATGCTTACCAGGCGTTTGGTTTAAGCAAACTAATGGGGCACGTGGTTGCTCTTCTGATATATTCCACCGAACCAATTTCTTTAGAAGATATTGCAAAACATCTTAACAGAAGTAAAGGCCCAATAAGCCAAATTACCAGAAGGTTAAGAGATAAAAGACTAATACGCCGGGTTTGGCATCCCACAAGCAGAAAAGATTTTTATGAAATTGAACCTGAAATTTTTGAAAATGCGTTTAGAAATAATATTGATTTAATTAGAAATAATTTAAAAATCGCAGAACATTTTCAGAATGAAATTGTTGCTAGAAAAATAGATAACGCTGAAATTTTAGATAAAAGATTGGTAGAGATGGAAAAATTTTATGAACTTATGGAAAAGCATGATAAAAACTTTTTAGAAGAATGGGAAGTTGTGAGGAAAAAAATCTATAAAAAGTAATTAAGTTTTTTTGTAATTAACGTTTTAAAATTTTCAAACGTTCCAAATTTAAAGGTGTGAAATGAAGAGATTAGAAAATAAGGTGGCAATAATTACTGGAGGCGCTCAAGGAATTGGTAAAGCAACAACCCAAAAGTTTGTTGAAGAAGGCGCATCTGTAGCTATATGGGATATTGATCAAACAAAAGGAAATGATTTTTGCAATGAATTAAAATCAGCTGGATTTAATGTTGAATTTTTCAAAGTGAATGTTGCAGACTTTGAAGATGTTAAGATAAATTCAGAAAAAGTTGTAAGTTCTTTTGGAACCATTGACATCCTGATAAATAATGCGGGAATCACTCGAGATGCAACATTAAAGAAAATGACACCAGAATTATGGCAGCAGGTTATTGATGTAAACTTAACGGGAGTTTTTAACTGCACGCAAATTATTTCATCAGTAATGCTTGAAAAGGGAAGCGGAAAAATTATTAATGCTTCATCGGTGGTTGGTTTGTATGGAAATTTTGGACAAACAAATTATGTTGCGACAAAAGCAGGTGTTATTGGAATGACAAAGGTTTGGGCAAGAGAATTAGGCCGCAAAGGAATCAATGTAAATGCAATAGCTCCAGGATTTATTGCAACTGAAATGGTAAAACTAATGCCGGAAAATGTTATTAAAATGATGGAAGAAAAAACGCCGCTTGGAAGGCTTGGTAAGCCTGAAGACATTGCAAATGCTTATTTGTTTCTGGCAAGTGATGAAGCCTCTTTTATAAACGGCGCAACATTAAGTGTTGATGGCGGAATAATTACTTAGGATAATTTTATGCGAAATGCTGTTATTCATTCATCCGGAATGTATGTGCCGGATAGAATAATTAAAAACGAATATTTTGACAAATTGCTTGGCGAAAATGTCAGCGACTGGTTGAAAGATTATGTAAAAATTTATGAAAGAAGATGGTGCAGTGAAAATCAATCTACTGCAGACTTAGCAATTGAGGCAGGTAAAGCAGCATTGAATAATGGAAATGTTTCACCGGATGAAATTGATCTTTTAATAATTGCGACGGATACTCCCGAATATATTTCTCCTTCCACCTCTTCAAAAGTTCAATATTTATTAGGATTGAAAAATGCTGGCACATTTGATATTAACACAGCGTGCGCAGGTTTTGTAACAGCTTTAGATACTGCATCAAAATATATTATTGCAGATAAAAGTTACAATACAGTGATGATTATTGGTGCTTATGCTATGAGTAAGTATTTGAATATGATGGATAAAAAAACAGTTAATCTTTTTGCTGATGGTGCAGGTTGCATGATTCTTAAATCAAGTGAAAAAGGTGAATCAGGATTTTTGGCGAGTAAACTTATTACAAAAGGCGAGTATCATGATTTTATGGGAATTTATGCAGGAGGAACTAACACTGTAATTTCCGAAGAAGTAATTAGAGAGAAAAAGCATCTGTTAACAATTGCCAAAAGATTTCCTTCAGAACTTAATCCTCAAACATGGTCAGAAATTGTAAAGGATCTTGTTAAAAAGGCATCAATCAATTTAGAAGATGTTAAACTTTTTTTATTTACGCAAATAAACATTAATAGTATCTGGGATACAATGGATATGCTCAATCTGCCCAGAGAAAGAGCTCAAACAAGCATGCATTATTATGGATACACAGGTTCTGCTTGCATTCCAATTTCTTTTGAAGATGCACTTAAGCAAAAGAAAATTGAAAGAGGCGATATAATTTTTATGATTGGTTCCGGCGGCGGATTTTCTGTTGCTGGTGCAGCTTTTAAATATTAATATTATAAGGGAATAATGGCTAGTTCATCACAAGTTATAGGAACATGGATACTGATTGCAGCATATGCTTCAGTAATTCTATATTTTGTGGTCAAAGGTGCCTTGAAAACAAAAAGTCTATCTGATTATGCAGTTGGAAATATAAATTTTTCTCCGGTCTCGGTGGGATTGTCTCTCGCAGCTTCAATGACAAGTGCCGCAACATTTGTAATCAATCCTGGATTTATTGCTAATTATGGTCTGTCTGGATTTATATCTTTTGGAATAGTTTTTCCAATTGGTTCGTTAATCTCGTTAATCGTTCTTACAAAAAGCTTTCAAAAGTATGGTCAATCAATAAAGGCTCTAACGCTTGCACAGTGGATTGGTAAAAGATATAATAGCAATGGTTATTCCATATTCATGGCTTTTTTATCACTATTACTAATTACTTTCATTGTTCTGATCATTGTGGCTCTAACAAAAGTTTTATCAAAATCACTAAATGTTAGTGAGATGTATGTTTTAGTTTCTATTGTTGTATTTGTTTTTGGCTATATGATGTTCGGCGGTGCCAATTCAATGGTATATACAAATACGGTACAAGCAGTAATTATGATAGTTGTGGCAACAATTCTGTTAACTTCAGGCTATCAAAATTTTAGCGATGGTATAAATTCATTTCTCAATAAGCTCTCAAATATAGATCCTAATCTCACGACTTTAACAAATGCAAATTCCCCATTGTTTAGAGATTTTTTTGAAATAGTTATTTGTCAATTTATAGTTGGCATTGCAGTAGTTTGCCAGCCGCATATTATTACAAAATCGCTATTACTTAAAAGTGAGAAAGATGTAAATAGATTTTTGATTGTAAGTGTTGTGGTTGAAGTACTTTTTTTCTTGGTTGTATTTACGGGATTATATGCTAGAATAACTTTTCCAGACCTAGCAGTTGACGGTATTCCACTTAAAAATGACGGAATAATTCCAGCTTATGTAGTTAGAACATTTGCTGATGGAACAGTCGCTGTAGTTATTGGATTATTGGTTGTGCTGGGACTAATTTCCGCCGGTATGTCAACCTTAGAAGGTTTGATTCAATCGGTCTCATCAACAATTACATCTGATATAATCAAGCCGCTCTTTGGACATAAAATTAAATCGGAAAAAGGACTAATAGCTGCAAATAGATTGGCCATTATTTCTTTAGCAATAGTTGCTGGAATAATTTCATATGATCAATTGATCAATCCAAAATTAAGCGTAGGACTTTTAGCTCAAAACGGAGTATATGCATTCTTCTCATCAGCATTTATCCCAATTTTGTTTGGCATATTTCTAAAAGACGTAAAGTTGATCGCTCCGCTTTCTGCCTCGGTGGTTGCAATAGTTGTACATTTTTCTGTTTACTATTTACTTCCGTTTTTAGTTACAGAATTTGGTTTTGAGTTTGGCTTTTTTACAAAATATTTAGTTGGAACTATTCGAAATCCAGCCATTGCCGCTGCTTCTGCTATTGTGGTTTCAACATGTGTCGGGCTTCTTATTCATTTTTTAAATAAAACAAGAGCACAGAATTAAATGACAGAATTTGATTGGTTTGCAAAATGGTCTACTTATACTCCTAATAAGGAAGCGATATTAGAATATTCAACTGGGCGCACTTTTACATACGCTCAATTGAATCATCTAGCAAATCAGCTATCATTGTTATTAATGAGCGAATACAACATTAAAAAATCTGACCGCGTAGCAGTCCTTGCTGAAAATTGTATTGAGTACGCTATTCTATTTGGAGTTGCTCAAAAACTTGGAATTACCTTAGTGCCAATAAATTATAGATTGGCTCAGCCTGAATTAGAATTTATAATATCAGATTGCTCACCATCTCTGTTATTATATGAAGATAAATTTGAGGATAAAGTAAATTCCGATAAAATAAAAAATAGTTGCTATGAATTGCTTCCAATGACCAAAATTTCCACTACGATACATGAACTTACAAGTATGAAGATTGCCTCAGAGAATATTAGTTCCAATATCGAGGAAGATGACGCAATATTTATTCTTTATACATCCGGAACAACTGCGTTCCCTAAAGGTGCAATTTATACACACAAAATGCTTTTCTGGAATAGTATAAATACTGAATTAAGGCTTGATATTACCTCTAACGATAGATCAATAAGTTGTGCCCCACCTTTTCACACTGGAAGTTGGAATGTATTATTCACTCCATTTTTACATCATGGAGCATTTACCATAATATTAAAGAAATTTGATGCCGATACTGAATTGGAATTGATGGATAAACAAGGTATTACTCTTTGGTGGGCAGTACCAACTATGTTGAAGATGATGACGGACTCACAAAATTTTAATATTACGAAAATGGAAAAACTGAGATACATTGTGGTCGGCGGCGAAGCTTTACCGTTGGAAGTGATAAGAACATGGCATAACAAAGGTGTGCCAATAAGACAAGGTTATGGCTTAACTGAAGTTGGCCCAAATGTTACATCTCTAAATCAAGAAGACGCTGAGAGAAAATTGGGATCCATTGGTACTCCAAATTTTTATATACAAACTAAAATTATTGATGAAAATGGTAATGAAGTATTGAACGAAGGAACTGGTGAATTTCTTTTGAAAGGGCCGAATGTAACTCCCGGATATTGGAAAAATGAAGAAGCTACTGCCATAGCAATTCATGATGGCTGGTTTTCCACTGGAGATGTTGTTAAGCGGGATGATGAAGGATTTTTATATGTGGTCGATAGAATTAAAAATATGTACATCTCCGGGGGAGAAAATGTTTATCCTGCCGAAGTTGAACATTTACTAAGACAGCATAATGAGATAAGTGATTTAGCAATAGTTGGTGTTCCGGATGACAAGTGGGGAGAGGTTGGCAAAGCCTTTATAGTAAGGACGGAAGGATCAACACTTAATGAAGATGACGTAAAGATGTTTTGCTTAGCTAAGCTGGCTAAATATAAAATTCCAAAGCATGTAGAATTTTTAGAGGAATTACCTACAAATGATGCAGGTAAAATTGATAGAAAGAAATTAAGGGAATTGTAGTATAATTTTTCATCGGCGCAGCCGTAAAAATCCCCTCTTTAGAGGGGTAGGGTATGTGTGCTTTGAGACTTGAAAATATTGCTGGTAAAATGTAAATAAATTCTGGATTCCCGATAGAAGCATTCGGGAATGACAAAAGTGATTTTTCAAAATAACAAATAAAAATAGTTTAATAGAATTTTATGAATGAAATAATGAATATAGGAATTTTAGGAACAGGAATTTATTTACCTGAAACGAAAATTACTGCTGGAGAAATTGCGAGTAAAACCAATGGAGTTTGGGAGACAAATGCTGTTATAGAAAAATTAGGAATTATTGAAAAAACTATTCCAACTGAAAAAGATGGCACACAAGCAATGAGTGTTTGGGCTTCAGAAGATGCATTGAAAAGAACCGGTATAAATCCATTAGAAATAGATTTAATTTTAAACATTGGCGAGGAATGGAAAGAATATCCATTAACAACTTCCGGCATTTATCTGCAGGAAAAAATTGGTGCCAAAAATGCATGGGCTATTGATTTACAGCAAAGATGCTGTACAACAATATCAGCAATGAAAATAGCAAAAGATATGATGGTTGCTGACGAAGAAATTAATACCGTACTTATTGCCGGAGGATATCGAAACGGAGATTTTGTTGATTACACCGATAAAGATATGTCAATGATGTTTAATCTTGGTGCCGGAGGAGGAGCAATAATATTAAAGAAAAATTATGATCGAAATTTACTATTAGGTTCTCATATAATAACAGATGGGAGTTTAGCCAGAGATGTTGCAGTAAAATATGGCGGAACAGAGAATCCAATTACCTGTGAGAATATTGATAAAGCTTATAAGTCACTTACAATGTTTGATCCTGAGCACATGAAGAATAGACTAAATGAAGTATCCATAAAAAATTGGATGTTTTGCATTGATAAAGCTTTTGAGAAAAGCGGTATTGATAAAAGTGAACTCGGTTACCTTGCAGTACTTCATTTTAAGAAATCGATGTTTAATGTTATGCTGGAAGAATTAAACTTAACTGAAGAACAGTCAATCTATTTAAGTAATATTGGTCACGTTGGTCAGATAGATCAAATAATATCTTTGCACTTAGCATTAGAACAAAACAAAATTAAAAACAAAACCGTAATTGCAATGGTTGCAGCTGGCATTGGTTATGCATGGGCAGCTAACGTAATAAAATGGGGAAAATAAAAAAACCAAATAACAGGAGGATATAATGAAAAAACTAATTTATTTACTGATAGTGTTACTATCAATCTCTTTTGCTGCTTGCAGCGATGATGACAGCGGAACCGATCCGGTTGATGAAACAAAACCTTGGGTAGGCACATGGTTAAGTGCTGATGCAAATGTTGCTCCAATACTAGTTTCGTTATTCAAATATGATAGCGTTAAAGTTACAATGAAAGAAGATAACACTGTAACTTTGGAATCTCATGTTACAGATGGAGCTTGGTCAACATTGGCAGGAGTTTATACAATTACTGAATCATCATCCGGAAGTATTCATTCAATAAAAATCAATTACACTGCTTTTGAGCAAGAAGGAATTATTGAAGTAACAACTGGAACTCCTGATAAAATGAAATTAGAGGCTGTTCAAACAGTTCCGGATATTTCAGCAGTTCCAAGAACTCCAGCAACAGGCTTTGGATCAGATCCACAATTAGGAACTTTGAATGTTCAAAACTATGTAAGAATAAACTAAATTGTATTGTATGGAGAGGCTTTATGCTTCTCCATATATTTATATTCAAATAATTTAATTGAGTAAAGCTATGAAAAGATTATTTACATTTTTAATAATAACAATGTGCTTTTCATTTCAATTATTTTCTCAAACAGCAAATGATTTTGCGCAGGAAAAAATTGATGAAGAGAAAAAAGAGTTTAAGTTTATTGGGTATTATTTTATGCGTTCAGAAATCTCAAATACATATCCAACAAACGACTTCTTAAAGGGACAAATTGTTGGTAGACTTTTTGGAGGCAATACAACAAAAACCGGTGGTGACTCCAGATTTACTGAGCAGAGATTTATTCCAATAATTGCATATACCCCTCGCTTATTCGATGGTTGGGCAACAATGAGAATGTCCTTTGAATTTGATTGGACTTGGGGAGATGCAAACTATGGAGCTGGTGGAAATTTTGGCGGAGCATTTGGTGCTGATTTTGTGAACATGCAAACTCAAAATTTATTTATTGAATTCCGTCCTCAAAAAAATCTTTTTATTAACGCTGGGCTAACTAGATTATTTGACAATATAAAAGTTCCAGCTTATACTCCAACAGATGATTTGGTTTATACAGGTTACAGGCTTGCTATTTGGGGGTCAGATGCAAGTGGTATTGCCGGTCATTATCTACTAAATGATCAAAGATTTAAGTTTGGTGCTTACCAGCTTTATGAGAATAATGTTAATCAAAATGATGATGTAACTTTGTTGGAAGCAGATTATGAGTATGATCTTGATATAATTAATTCTATTGGCTTAACAGCTTATTATCTGCGAGATAGAGGAAACGGCGAAGGCGGCGTATCTATACTTGGTCAAGGGCTTAATTCCGGTTTGAGTAATTATAACGGTGTGTTCAATTTTAATTTTGGTAATGAAGATTACAAAGCCGATATAGTTTGGCTCGGTACACATTTTCATGGTAATCCTACTCTGAAACAAGGCAGATTAGGTTATTCCGGTTTTGCAATTGCAAATTTAGGCGTTGCAAAAACAATCTCTCAATCAGTTGATATATTTGGAGTAGCTGGAAACTTAAGACTGGCTTATAAATACGGCAAAAATAGCAATGATTTTCTTGCGTTAGATGGAGTATTCACTACCGGAGATGATAATAATATTTCTGATGGAAAATACAGCGGAGTTCTAACAGGTAATAACTGGACAGCTCCCGGTGCAGTATTCTTTAGTCATGGTTTATATTTATTACTTCCACACGGAAACGTTGTTAACAGATTTACCGGTGCTGTTATTGATATACAAAATATTGGATATGGTCTTTTAGCTGGGGCATTTTCTGCCTCGTACGACCTTATCCCAAATAAATTTAAAATTAAATCTGCACTGGGATTTGGAGCCTCACCTGTTAAACCAAGCGGCGGAGGCAGTGTTATTGGCACAGAAGTTAATTTTAACCTCCTTTATAAATTAAAAGTATACATGGATTTGGAATTGCATGCAGCTTATTTGTCATTAGGTGATTTTTATGAATCATCTGTAGTTAATGGAAATATAGTTGGTAAACCAAAAAATCCTTGGGTACTGTTTGCTTCACTTAAATGGATTATGTTTTAGGAGGTTATAATGAAAAAACTATTTTATTTATTATTAATAAGTGTAATGATTATGTTAAACAGTTGTGCAACTTCAGATTATTATAATTTACCTCCCAAGGAGTTTAAGGATATTGATTATGGATTTGAGGTAAAATATCAGAAAGTTAGAAATATAAGCATTGCCTATATTGATGAAGGTAAAGCAGATGAAGTTTTATTATTAATTCATGGGCTTGGAACAAATGCGAAAAGTTGGATTAAAAATATTCCGGAACTTTCTAAAAATTTTAGAGTTATTGCAATTGATTTACCTGGATATGGTAAATCTGATAAAGGTTTCTATAAATATTCAATGTCTTGGTATGCTGAAGTATTAACTGAGTTTTTGGACGAATTAAAAATTGAGAAAGCAACTTTTGTTGGTCACTCAATGGGTAGTCAAATATCTCTTGTAACAGCATTAAAAAATCCTAATAAAGTTGATAGGCTTGTTTTAATTTCCCCAGCAGGATTTGAGAAATTTACTGAGGGTGAAGGAGATTGGATGAAATCGGCCTTTACAATAGATTTAGTAAAAGATACTCCAACTAGAAATATTGATATCAATTTGCGCTCAAACTTTTATGAAACTCCAGAGGATGCCGCATTTTTTGTTACAGACAGAATTCAAATAAAAGGTGATCCTAACTTTGAGGACTATTGCTATGCTGTAACCAGAAATGTTGCTGGAATGATAGATGAACCTGTTTTAGACCAGTTAGGTCAAATTACTCAAAAGACTTTAATTCTATTTGCTGAAAATGATGGTTTAATTCCTAATCCATATTTACACGGGGGATTTACAGAAAATATTGCTAACTTTGCAAAAAAATCAATAAGCAATAGCAAGCTAATTTTGGTCCCAAAATGTGGACATATGCTTCAGTTTGAAAAATATAATGAAGCAAATAATGCAATTATTAACTTTTGTAAAGAATAAAAGATTGGAGTAAAGGATGAATCAGATTAAAGAAGTTTATATTGTTGATGCTGTGCGAACACCGGTTGGATCATTCCTTGGTTCGCTTAGCAATATTCCAGCAACTCAATTAGGCAGTATTGTAATTAAAGGATTGATCGATAGAAATAAACTTGCAAGTAATTCTGTTGATGAAGTTATAATGGGAAATGTAATTCAAGCTGGAGAAGGGCAAGCGCCAGCCAGACAAGCAGCTCTTGGTGCTGGATTAGATAAGTCTGTTCAATGTATGACCATAAATAAAGTATGCGGTTCGGGACTTAAATCAGTGATGTTGGGTGCACAAGCAATAATGCTTGGAGACGCTGATGTTGTAATTGCCGGCGGAATGGAGAATATGTCCCAAATACCTTTTTATGTAAAAAATGTTCGCGGCGGTTATAAAATGGGCGATCAAAAAATGGTTGATGGAATGCTGGACGATGGATTAATTGACGCTTATGACAAAACGCACATGGGGAATTTTGCAGAACTTTGTGCCGCCGAATTTAATTTTTCAAGGGAAGATCAGGATAATTTTGCAATTGAAAGTTATAAGCGAGCTTTAAAAGCAATTGAAGAAAAAAAGTTTGTAAATGAAATTATTCCAGTTGAAGTTCCAGGAAGAAAAGGTGCTGTTACGGTTGTATCGGATGATGAAGAACCTGGCAATGTCAATTTTGAAAAATTAAAAACGCTAAGATCAGTATTCCAGAAAGATGCAACAGTAACTGCCGCAAATGCGTCCTCAATAAATGATGGCGCTTCTGCAGTTTTATTAATGACCCAAGAAAAAGCAGATAAATTAGGATTAAAACCAATTGCCAAAATTGTTGCTCAAGCTTCTGCAGCTAAAGATCCAAAATGGTTTACTACTGCTCCTATTGATGCTATTAATAAAGTTTTAACAAAAGTCAACATGAAAAAAGACGACATAGATTTGTTTGAAATTAACGAAGCTTTTGCAGTTGTTTCCCTTGTGGTAAATAAAGAATTGGGATTGGATGCCACAAAAGTAAATGTTAATGGCGGTGCAGTAGCTATAGGACACCCAATTGGGGCAAGCGGGGCAAGGATATTAACTACTCTGCTTCACGCGATGAAAGATAAAAACGCAAAATATGGACTTGCATCATTATGCATTGGCGGCGGCGAAGCTTCTGCTTTAATTGTGGAGAAATTATAATATTAAAAGACAGTGTTATATGCACTGTCTTTTTTTTTTTACATTACTTTTAAGTAATCATTAAGTAATCATTAAGTAATTATATTTTTTGGATTACAAAATATTTAACCTAACTCCCCTATAATCCATCTACCAGGCAAAGGCACCCCAGGAATTTCTTCATAAGATTTATTAAGTAAATTAGATGCCATTATGAAAAAATTAAAATTTGAAAATTGTTTCATCAAATTTTGTGTCAATTGTGTAATGATCTTTCAATGAAACTCTATCCTCATAATTAAAAGTCCAGCTTTGGTTAATTTCAAAAGGAAGATTATTAAAAAGTGAAATTGATAAATCATGTCGTAAATGTTCTAATACATATCTTGAAAGAAATTCAGTTTGAATTTTATCAGAATTGAGATAAGTATAATCAATATTTAATTGACTAAATATGCCGTAAAAATCATTGTTATCTAATATGAAATTTAGCCCAAGTTCAAATCCTGTTGTATTTACCTTCGTTATATTATCGGCTATCCAAATAGCATTGCTTTCATTTAAAACCCAGTCTATTAAGTTTGTGTTTCTTACCTTCTTTCTAAAAATAGTTGAATTAACTTTTATGCTTTCCCAAAAATAATTAACTCCAATTTCATAATTAGTTGATTCTTCTTGTTTAAGATTTGCATTCCCCAACGTAACCGGATCATTATAATATAGTTCTGTGTAAGTTGGAATTCTAAAGGCTCTTCCATAGTTAGCAAATAATTTTAATGAATTAATTGGTGAATAACTTAAATCAAATCAGGCCAAAAATTCCAACCAAAGTTAGAATAGTTATGTGCAAAACCACCAATACTAAAATTAAGCTGTTGTGATATTCTTATTAATTGTTCCGCAAAAAAACCTTGTTTAATTCTGCTATGTTCTCCAAGATTATTACTCTCTATTTTATCTTGTGAATATTCAAAACCAAAACTTGTTGTTCCGCCTAAAACATTTGTTGTGGCTTGCAGTTCACCTCCATAAACATTAGTCGTATGGTTATTTTTATAAAATGCAGGATTGCTTTTATTTAAAACAAACTCATCATCATTCTTTCTCCAGAATATTTTTCGGCATTAAGGAAAATTCGGATAAATTTATATCTGCAGAAATTGCAGCAAAATTTGTTTTAGTTTTTTCTGCTTGATTTGGAAAACGAGTTGTATAAAAACTATTGGCTCCAAAATTTTTATCTGTATAACCATAAATTGTGTTTAGCACAGTATTAGAAAATCGAAATGAGTTATTGATGGAAAAATTATAATTATCAAAACCGGTGTTAAATCTGTAACCATCGGATTTAGTTTTTGAAAAAGATATATTATGAAATGTATTCCCAAGGTTGATTGCAGAGTTTAATCCTAATTTAAAATAATTGTTTTCACCTCCATTTAATTCTGCCTGAATATTATTAACGCCACTTTTTTTGTAATTAAATTTATTACTCCGCTAAAAGCATTTGATCCATAAATTCTTGAGCCTTGTCCCTTTAAAATTTCTACTCTTTCTAATTGAGAAAAAGATACCGGCAAATTCATATTGTGATGCCCAGTTTGCGGATCGACCAATTTGATCCCATCAATTAAAATAAGCGACTGTTCAAAATTGCCGCCTCTTATAGAAACATCTGCCTGAACACCTTCAGGTCCGCGTTGTTTAATATCAATTCCGCTGACCTGCTCAAGTAAATCTTGAATATTTGTAACAGGCAATTGTTCAATTTCTCTTTGAGTTATCACATCAATAGTTCGTCCAGTTTCAGAAAATGAAACGGGAACTCTATTAGCCGTAACCACGATGCTATCCATATTATATGCTATTTCTGATTGAGCTTTTATTTGAATATTCGAAATTATTATAAACGTAAAAAGTAAAAAAAATATATTTCATTGGAAACCCTTTATATAAATTTTAATAGAAAAATATTGTGAATAAAACTGTTAGATTAAATTTAAAGCAATTGCTAGAGTCCCGAATAGAATCACTCGGGAATGACATTGATAAATAAGATTATTAAAAAAAAATGAAATGATGTAAAATATGGCCCGTCTGCCGGGCAATTTAGGAGTAAGATTAAGAAAAAACAATACGAAAAATTATAAACTAGATTCGAGCTCTAGTGCTTTATGTAAAGAACAATGTTCAATCTGTAAATCAGTGAAAATCTGTTTTAAGTACCTGTTGTTCAGATAATTTAATTTAATGTTACAAACTTGCAATATCAGAATAAATTATAAAAACCATTAGCATAAGTAAAATTACAAATCCAAAATTTTGAATAGCGAGTTTAATTTTAATTGGAATTTCTCTTCTAATAATTCCTTCAATTAAAATAATTACAAAATGTCCGCCATCTAAAACCGGAAAAGGCATAATGTTAATAATTGCTAAACTTAAACTTAACAATGCCAAAAACATTAAGAAAGGAATTATTCCAGCATCGGCTGATTGAGAAGCAAACTTTGCAATTTTAACCGGACCGCCAAAGGAATTTTCAAAAGCTACATCTCCTTTAATTACAGAGCCAAACATTTTTAATGTAAGTGAAGTGTAACTTCCGATATTTGTAACACTTTTGAATAATGATTCACCAAGTCCATAATCCTTATAATCAACTTTACCTGTGTAAGCATCTCCAATTCCAATTCCAATCAAACCGTTTGAACCGGGAGTTACTTGTGTAGCAATTGTGTCATCACTTCTTAAAATGCGCACGGGCATTTCAGTTTCTTTGTGTGATGAAATCATTGCGATAACTTGCTTTGTGGATTGTGTTTTAGAATTGTTTATTTCTAAAAAAATATCGCCCGGTTGAATACCGGCTTTTTCAGCTGGAGAATCTTTCATAACACTATTTATTAGAGGCTTTGTATCTCCAATTGGGAAGAAATTAGACTCTTGTGCCGCTTTGCCTAAAATATCCTTTGATGCAGTAAATTCAGTTACTTGCCCGTTTCGTTCAACTGAGACATTTACATTGTTGCCCATATTTTCAATTAACAGAGTGTTTAGTAATGTTTCCCAATCTTCAACATTAGTTCCATTAACCGAAAGTATTTTATCATAAGATCTAAAACCGGCTTCATAAGCAAGTGTAGAATCTGCAACAACTCCAATTGAAGTTGTTTTCATTATTTGTTTGCCCTGGAAAAAATTTACTCCCCAAAAAATTACAACAGCAAGAGTAAGATTCATCATAACTCCGGCGGTAATTACAAATAATTTTTGATAAGTTGGTTTAGCTCTAAATTCATATGGCTGCGGTTCTTGATTAGCAAATTTTGTATCAAAACTTTCATCAACCATTCCTGCAATTTTTACATAACCTCCAAGAGGAAGCAAACAAATTTTATAGTCAGTATGTCCTTGTAAATCAATGTCTTCATTTAGTTTTCCAAATGTAAAGCCATTAATTTGATTCCACCCAATAAGTCTTTGACCGAATCCGATTGCAAAAGCATCGGTTCTCATTTTGCAAATTCGGGCAGCAAGAAAATGTCCCAGTTCATGAACGAAAACCAAAATTGCAATTGTGATAATAAAATATATAACTGAATCAACCAAAATTATTTCTCCTATTTAAAATCTTTACTAAACCAATCAAAATAAAATAATGTCATTCTGAGGAGTTCCGTTTTTGGGAACGACGTGAGAATCTCATTACGTAAACAAAAACTGGATTCCCGATTAGAGCGTTCGGGAATGACAATCAAAAATCAATTAAATTTTTGTGAAAATTCTCTCGTTTTACGATTGCATTCTAAAATTGTTTCATAATCTAAAGTATGCTTAACTTCAATTTTATTTAATGCACTATCGATCAATTCTGGAATTTGTGTAAACTTTATTTCTCTTTTTAAAAACTTTTCAACTGCAATCTCATTCGCGGCGTTAAGAATACAAGGAGCAGTGCCGCCTTCTCCCATTGAGTTATACGCCAATTGTAAACACTTAAATTTTTGTAAATCCGGCTCAAAAAAAGTTAGTTCTTTTAATGTTGGGAAATGTGTGTTTACAAATTTACTGCTAAATCTCTCGGGATATGATAATGCATATTGAATCGGTAATTTCATATCCGGCAAACTTAATTGTGCTTTTATATTTCCATCAACAAACTCAACCATTGAATGAACAATGGATTGAGGATGAACAACTACATCAATTTTACTTTTTGATAACCCAAATAACCAATGTGCTTCAATAACTTCAAGGCCTTTATTCATCATAGTTGAGGAATCAATTGTAACCTTACTTCCCATATCCCAATTTGGATGATTGAGAGCATCTTCTACTGTAACATTTTTTAAGTCTTCAACTGACTTTTTCAAAAATGGTCCGCCAGAAGCTGTAACAATTAATTTCTCAATATTTTTTTTATCTTCACCAACCAAGCATTGAAAAATGGCGCTATGTTCAGAATCTACTGGAATGATTTCTGAGTTATACTTTTTTGCTAAACCAATTACAATTTCTCCGGCAGCGACGAGTGTTTCTTTATTTGCCAGAGCAATTCTTTTACCTCGTTTAATACTTTCAATTGTTGGTTCTAAACCCGCAAAACCCACAAGGGATGAAACTAAAATATCATAATCGCCGGATTTGGTTACTTCAATTAAACCTTCTTCACCAGTTAAAACGTTACACCCAGTGACCTTATTCTTTAATTCTTTGCTTTTTAATCCATTTCGTACAACAACAAACTTGGGTTTAAATTCTTCAATTTGTTTTTGAAGAAGTTCAATGTTAGAGTTTGCTGTTAATCCAAAAATTTCAAATTTATCTTTAAAATTACGAATTACATCTAGAGTGCTAACGCCAATTGAACCAGTTGACCCAAGGATTAAAATTTTCTTCATTCAATTAAAATAATTATTAAAGCAAACCCTAAAAATACTATTTATTCTATCTATTGTAAATGTCACATAAAATGTTATTCGGTCATTGCGAGGAGTTTAATCCCGAAGCAATCTGCAAAATAATAAAGATCGCTTCCTCCGAAAAAACATTCGGAGTTCGCAATGACGAGAAAGTTTTAATTTAAGAATATAATCTATGTGTTAAAGCAAATACTAAATTTAAAATAACGAGTATATTTATAATTTTATTTGTATTTGCAACCGAATTAAATTTATTATTTATCTCTTCAGTATCTGAATCGTGCATTGCTGCTCTTAGTTTTTTCGCAGTGGGAATTATTCTCATAAATGTTAGAAACAAAATCCCAACAAAAATAATTTGTTTGGTTGCCAGCCAATGTGCATGACTCATATCAAAAAATCCCCAACCTGGATTTAAAATAACCAAAGTAATTCCGGTAATTGCAATTCCAACTGAGCCAACAATTCCAAATAAATTTGTAAATTGCAAATAAATAGAAATCAATTCGTTTTTCACATCACTATTTTTTGCGGCTCTAATTTTATTTTTTAGAATTAAATCAGCGGCAAAAAATATAATCCAAATTCCGGCAAAAATTATATGAAATGCAACTATTGTTTGATAATGCTGCATAGATTTTCCTTTCTTGATTTATAAAATTTTTATTGCTTTATATGCAGAATTGTATTCAGTAACAATTCTTTTCATAAGTTCTTCAACAGTTGGAATGTCATTTATCAATCCGCTGCTTTGGCTTGCTTCCAGCATTCCTTCTTCTAAGTTTCCCTCAAAAATCCCTTTCATCTCTCTTTTAGAACTAAGTGCTTCTTTTTGAGTTTCTAAATCTACACAATTTAATTCCATCTCGGTAATTTCTTGGCTAAACTTATTTTTGATTACTCTTGCCATTCCTAACTTTTTTAAAACTAAATGTGTGTCTTTATCTTTAGCATTTACCACTGCATTTTTATAATTGATATGAGCAGAAGATTCTTGAGTTACCGCAAACCTTGTTCCTATTTGAACAGCTTCCGCACCAAGTGAAAGAGCGGCCAATATTCCTCTCCCATCGCTAATTCCGCCAGCAGCAATGACTGGTATTTTCAATGCATCTACCAACTGTGGAATTAAAGAAAAGGTTGTAAGTTCATCTAAACCATTGTGTCCGCCAGCCTCAACACCTTCTCCAACAACTGCATCACAACCAACACTTTCTGCTTTTAGAGCAAATTTTAAAGAAGAAACAACATGAATTACAGTGATGTTATTTTTTTTAAAAATGTCAATATATTTTCCGGGATGCCCTGCAGAAGTGAAAACTATTTTAACATTTTCATCGATAATAACTTTTGCTAATTCATCAGCATCGCCTCGGAGTAAAGGTAAATTAACTCCAAAAGAATGATCTGTTGCAACTCTGCATTTTTGAATATGTTCTTTTAATAATTCCGGTTTCATTGATCCGGAACCAATTAAACCTAATCCGCCATTGTTTGAAACTGCAGAAGCTAATTTCCACCCGGAAACCCAAACCATTCCAGCTTGAATAATTGGGAATTTTATTTGTAATAAATTTTTAATTCTATTGATCGTAAACTTCCTTACCATTCTTGATATAAAGTCGATAATTTTGACTATCGGTCAGTTTTTATCTAACTTTTTAAAGTTGAATAAAAAGATTAAATGAATTTTTTCAAAATAAAAATAACAAAAGAGGTTTAAATGTCCTACTTTTTCACGTCTGAATCTGTTTCCGAAGGTCATCCGGATAAAGTATCTGATGCAATTTCTGATGGAGTTCTGGATGCAATTTTAGTACAAGACCCAAATGCAAGAGTTGCTTGTGAAACCTTTGTAACAACAGGTTTGGTTTTGGTCGGTGGTGAAATTACAACTACCGCTTATGTTGATATTCCAGAAATAGTAAGAAACACAGTTAAACAAATTGGCTATACGGAAGCTGAATATAAATTTGATTCTGAATCTTGTTCAGTTCTAAATGCTATTCATTCTCAATCCCTGATATTGCAATGGGAGTTGATACCGGCGGCGCTGGAGATCAAGGAATAATGTTTGGTTATGCATGTGATCAAACTCCTGAACTGATGCCAATGCCGATTGTATATGCACATAAGTTAGTTAAAAAATTAGCAGGTATTAGAAAAAGAAATAAAAAATTAATGCCTTACTTAAGACCAGATGCAAAATCTCAAGTAACTGTTGAATATGATGAAAACAATAAACCAATTAGAGTTGATACAGTTGTAATCTCAACTCAGCATGATGCAAAAGTGAGTCAGAAAAAAATTAAAGATGATGTAATTAAGAATGTAATTAAAAAAATTATTCCAGCAAAATATTTAGATAAAAACACCAAGTATCATGTAAATCCAACCGGTAGATTTGAAATTGGCGGACCGCACGGAGATAGCGGATTAACAGGCAGAAAAATAATTGTTGATACTTATGGTGGTTGGGCACCTCATGGAGGCGGAGCTTTTTCCGGTAAGGACCCATCAAAAGTTGATAGAAGCGCAACTTATGCTGTGCGACATATTGCAAAAAATATTGTTGCAGCTAAACTTGCTAAGGAATGCCTGGTTCAAGTTGCATATGCTATTGGTGTTGCTGAGCCAGTTTCGATTTTCGTTGAGACTAAAGGTACTGGCGTTATTTCCGATAGTGATTTAGCAAAAATGATTAGAAAAGAAGTTGATCTTACTCCAAAAAGCATAATCAATCGTTTGGGTCTAAAAGCTCCAATTTATCAAAAAACATCATCTTATGGTCATTTTGGAAGAAATGAATTTTCATGGGAAAAATTAGATTTAGTTGAAAAATTCAAAAAGTATAAGAAAGGTTAAAAATGAGCGAAGTAAAAAATGAAGTAGAATATCTTCCGTATAAAGTTAAAGATATTTCTTTAGCTGAGTGGGGAAGAAAAGAAATAAAATTAGCCGAAGCAGAAATGCCGGGCTTAATGGCACTACGCGAACAATACAGAGAATCTAAGCCGCTTAAAGGAGCAAGAATTGCCGGATGTTTGCATATGACAATTCAAACTGCTGTGCTTATTGAAACTTTAGTTGAATTAGGAGCAGATGTAACTTGGTCATCATGCAATATTTTTTCAACTCAAGATCATGCTGCTGCTGCAATTGCTGCTGCCGGAATTCCAGTTTATGCTTGGAAGGGAATGAACGAAAAAGAATTTGATTGGTGCATTGAGCAAACATTATTTTTTGGCGAAGATAGAAAACCTCTCAGTATGATTTTGGATGATGGCGGTGATTTAACAAATATGGTTCTTGATCGTTATCCGGATCTTGCTGCTGGGATTAAAGGATTATCTGAAGAAACTACTACCGGAGTTCACAGACTATACGAAAGAGTTGAAAACGGAACTCTTCCAATACCGGCAATTAATGTAAATGACTCAGTTACAAAATCTAAATTTGATAATAAATACGGATGCAGAGAATCTTTAGTTGATGCATTACGCAGAGCTACTGATTTAATGATGGCTGGCAAAGTGGCTGTAGTAGCTGGTTACGGCGATGTTGGAAAAGGTTCAGCGGAATCTTTAAGTCGTGCAGGTGTTAGAGTTATGGTTTCTGAAATAGATCCAATCTGCGCACTTCAAGCTGCAATGGAAGGGTTTGAAGTTAAGAGATTTTTAGATGCAGTTCCTCTTGCAGATATTGTTGTTACCGCAACCGGTAATAAAGATATTGTAAAAGAAGAAGCCTTTAAATTAATGAAAGATAAAACAGTAGTTTGCAACATTGGTCATTTTGATAATGAAATTGATATGGCTTGGTTAAACAAGAATTACGGAAACACAAAAGATACAATCAAACCTCAAGTGGATTTATATAACATTGATGGAAAGGAAATAATTGTTTTAGCTGAGGGAAGATTAGTAAACTTAGGCTGCGCAACCGGTCATCCTTCTTTTGTAATGAGCAACTCTTTTACAAATCAAACACTTGCTCAACTTGAACTTTGGAATAATTCTGATAAATATGAAAACAAAGTTTATATGTTGCCAAAACATTTAGATGAACAAGTAGCAAGATTGCATTTGGCTAAAGTTGGTGCTCAATTAGACGAACTTACTGAAGAACAAGCTAAATATATTGGCGTAAAAGTTAAAGGTCCATTTAAGCCCGATTATTATAGGTATTAAAAGATAGTTTTATATAACTTTTCATTCCGGTTCCATCGTAAGATGGATACCGGAATTTTTATTTTAAAGCAGACTTCGTAGCGATCTTTATCTAAGATATTCTTTCCCTCCTTCACGAATTATTTTACCAAACATTTACAAATTCATTGTTTTTTTTACATCAATTTTATGACTATAATGCAAAGGTTTGCAAAAAAGTCTTGACTATAATGCAAAGGTTTGCAATATTTACAACATGAAAAGATATTTATATGACCAAATATTAAAAGATTTAGAAAGAAAGATGGTTTTTATAACTGGACCTCGACAAGTTGGTAAAACATATCTTTCAAAACAAATTGCCCAAGAATTTTCCAAATCTCAATACCTTAATTTTGATAATATGAACGAAAGAAAAATAATTAATGAGATGACTTGGAAAAAAAATATTGATTTATTAATTCTAGATGAAATTCATAAAAAAATGGATTGGAAATTATTTCTAAAAGGAATTTTCGATTCACGTCAAGAGAACTTAAGAATTTTAGTAACAGGTTCGGCTCGATTAGAAACATTTAGACAAAGTGGCGAATCATTAGCTGGAAGATATTTACATCTCAGATTAAATCCCTTCTCGGTCAAAGAATTATCTGGCGAATTATCGACTTACGAAACAATTGAAAAGCTCAATAAGATAGGGGGTTTCCCAGAACCATTATTATATAGCTTAAATGAAAATGAAGATGAATCAATTGAATTTGCAGCAAGATGGAGTAAGCAATATTACATTGATTTAATAAGAGAAGACATTATAGAATTTTCAAGAATACATGAAATTTCAGCGATGAAACTGCTTGTAGAATTATTACGATCAAAAGTCGGGTCGCCAATATCATATAAAAATATTGCTGAAGATTTAGAGGTCTCGCCAAATACTATTAAAAAGTATATTAAAATTTTAGAAAGCTTATATATTGTTTTTTTGGTTCACCCATATCATAAAAACATTGCAAGAGCAATTTTGAAGGAGCCAAAAGTTTATTTTTATGATACATCATTTGTAAAAGGAAACGAAGGAATACTATTTGAAAATACTTGTGCTGTTTCATTACTAAAAAACGTGCAATACTTGTTTGATGCCAGAGGCAAGGAAATAGGGTTACATTATCTAAGAACAAAAGAAGGAAAAGAAATAGATTTTTTAATTTCTAAAAATGGGAAACCAGAACAATTCTTAGAAGTAAAATTATCTGAAAGTAAGCCATCAAATTCATTGAAATATTTTGCTGAGCGATTTGAGAATACAGAGTTTATTCAATTAGTCCATAATTTAAATAATGAACAAGACATTAATAAAATAAAAATCCGTAAAGCGGGAGAATGGTTAGCTAATCTTGAAGCATAATATAAATTTAAGTGAAATTTGTTCGTAAATCAAACACTTGCTCAATTGAAACTTTGGAATAATTCTGATAAATATGAAAACAAAGTTTATATGCTGTCAAAACATTTAGATGAGCAAGTAGCAAGGTTAAATTTGGCTAAAGTTGGTGCTCAATTAGATGAACTTACTGAAGAACAAGCTAAGTACATTAGCGTAAAAGTTAAAGGTCCATTTAAGCCCGATTATTATAGGTATTAGTAAAATTAACAGACAAGTATTATTAAACCCGTTCAATTGAACGGGTTTTTTTATTTATTCTAAGAAAATATAAATGAATCTTTTTATGTAATTAATCATCATATTAGTAATTATATTAATAATTATGGAGTGACGATGAAAAACGAAAAATTAGTTAAACAGTTAAATCAAAATTTGGCAGATGTTCAAGTTCTTTATGTAAAATTGCACAACTATCATTGGAATGTAAAAGGATTAAACTTCTTTGGAATTCATAATGTTACGGAAGAATACTACGATTATTTTGCGAAACAATATGATGATATTGCTGAGAGAATTTTACAGTTGGGTGAAAAACCGTTGACAACTATGAAATCATACTTATCAATTGCGAAAATAAAAGAAGAAAACAAAACCGAATTTACTGCCTTAGAAGTAATAAAAAACACATTAAAAGATTTTACTTATTTAGCAAAAGAATTTAAGAAAACTTCTAAACTTAGTGAAAATGAAGCCGACTTAACTACTCAAGCCTTAGCTGATGGTAATGTAGCTTGGCTAGAAAAAGCAATCTGGATGTTGAACGCAAGCAAATAATTTTAAAGGAATTAAGAAACTTAAAATGCCGGTATTTCTAAAAAGAAAACCGGCATTTTTTTATTAAACTAGTTCTGATGCATGTGCACAACTCTTTGAGGAAATGGCACTTCCAAATTTTTCTCAACGAATTTCTTTTTAACATCTTCCGTTACACTGTAATAAACATCCCAATAATCTTCAGAATTACACCAGGGTCTAACTTCAAAATTAACACTGTTGTCTGCTAATTTGCTTACCAAGATATCTGGTTTTGGATCTGTTAATATTTTTGAGTTACCACTAAGTGCTTCACTGATTGCGGTTCTAACCTTATCCAGATCTTCTTTGTATGAAACACCAAAAACTAAATCAACACGACGATTTTCTTTTGTGGAATAATTAATAATATTATCAGCTGTCATTTTAGAGTTGGGAACAAAGACAACTTTATTATCAAGTGTGTTAAGTGTTGTTACAAAAATTCCTATTTCTTCAACAATTCCTTGATTTCCGCCGCCTTCAATATAATCACCAACTTTTATTGGTCGGAAAATAATTAACATTACTCCAGAGGCAAAATTTGATAGGGAACCTTGAAGCGCTAAACCAATTGCCAAACCAGCAGCACCAAGCACTGCAATAAAAGAAGTTGTTTCTACACCAGCTTGACTAATTGCAGCAATTACAACAAATGCAATTAATGCAACGCGAATAAGCGATGTTAAAAACTTTACTAATGTTGGATCCATTTCTTTTTTAGTTAACATTTTGTTTACAGATTTTGAAATAATTTTTGCTATCCACAATCCTATTATTAGAATTGCAATTGCACCTAATATTTTTACGCCATATAGTGCAAGATAATCTTGTGCCATAAATAAGAATTTATCCATTTTTTACTCCTTTATTATTTAATATGAAAAAGATTTAATTGTAAATATAATATATAATATAAAAGCAAAAAAGTATTCCAACTTAGAATGGAAATTCCTCTTTTAAATTTATCTTATCTTCTAACTTTTCTTCCTTGGGTTTTTTGTGCGATTAGATGAATAGGATTTCCTTCGACATAAATTGCTTTGTATGGTTTTGTTGGACAAGCATACTCACAAGCACCGCACCCAACACATATATCTTCATTGGTGATAGGTGCTTTTTTATTTACTTCTGTATCCAATTCCATTTTCACAGCTTTAGTTGGGCAATGCTCTGCACACGCCCCGCAATCAGTTTTTTGCGTATATACAACACAATTATCTTTTACAAATTTTACTTTCCCAAGTTGAATTAGTTTTTGGATTCAGATTCTCTATTTAATATTGCGCCGCTTGGACAAACTTCTGTGCAGATCGTACATTCATAATTACAATATCCGGAAATATAATCCATGCGAGGCTGCATTATTCCAAGTAATCCATATTCTAAAAAGGAGGGTTGTAAAACTTGCGTTGGACAACTTGCTACGCACAAATGACATGCTGTGCAGTTATCAGTGAAATTTTCTATTGAGATTGAACCGGGAGGAGAAATTGGTGAATTTCTAATTACCGGAGTTGTGTTTTCTTTATATACTTCAATTATTTTTTTCTTGAGCTTTAAGAATCAGATACGAGCCTAAAATAAATACTCCAACATTCTTAAAGAAATTTCTTTTATCCGGACTGTGTTCTAAAGATTTAGAAAATGTGTATCTAGGTTGATAACTTATTCCGATTGAGGGGCAAACATCAAAACAATTGAAGCACCCAACACATCTGCTGAAATCAATATACTTGGTGCTTGATTCAATGCAACTGGATTTACAAACTGTTTCACAATCACCACATTCAATGCAATTTGATTCAATTATTCCAATCTTAAATAGAGAAAATTTTGATATTAGTCCTAAGAAAGTTCCAACCGGACAAATAGTATTACAATATAATCTACCGTAATAGAAGCTTAAAAAAATATTAATCCAAATATTAAAAGCGAAAATAAAAATGAAAAAATATTTATTCCTTTTAAACTCTAGTGGACTAAGTAAGTATAAATTTAAAGACTCCAAGACTGCCGTAATAAGATTATTACTGCCTATTGAAATTGGACGAATTATATTGCCTATTATTCTACCAAAATTACTGTAAGGATCAAGAAGATTAAATCCTATTGATACACCAAACAAAAAAAAGTAAAATAGTAACAGAAAGAATAAAGTACCTTGTTTTAGTAAATGGTTTAGTAAAGAAAAAATTTATTCTTTTAATTTTCTTTCTAAGAAATGTTATTAAGTCCTGAAGAATTCCAAATGGGCAAATGGTTGAGCAATAAACTCTACCGAAAAGAAGTGTTAATAGAATGACAAATAAAAAACCAAGCCCAGCAACTGTTCCAATAGAAATAAAACTTAGAAGGGATGGAATAAATTGTAAAAATAATGGGTATTCAGAAAAAGAGGATTGTATAGAAAAAGTCAAATCAATGAAAAGCAAACTAATTGATAAAATAAAAACAAGAGATATCACAACTCTCACTTTTTTCAGAAATTGCAAATTCATAGGCTAAAGAATTATCCTATTTATTTTTAATTTAGATAAATCCATTGTTCCAACATTCATTTTGTCTGCATAAGTTATATAATCAATATTGGCCGGATCACTACCAAATAGTTTAGCAGCTGCAGCATCAGCCGCAACAATATCTGCAGAAATAATTAGTGATTTTAAAATAGCCAAATCTGCTTCTGATACACCTCTAGGACCATTTTTTTTTCATAACCGCATAAGCATCAACTATATTGAGATCAGGTTTTCTAAATGTTGCATAATCAGCAATACATTGATGCAAATCATTTCTGTGCCAATATCTTCGGTCCCAAACAACGCCCATCAAATTTTTCATTGAGACCGTTAATCCGGCACCACCATGACTCTTTAATACAGGAACATTAATCAATACATCTGATTCCAAAATTAATTCGTGCACAGTTGTTTCTTTTAGGTTTTTCCCATTTGGAATATTTACATGCTGGTAGTAACTTTCACTATTTCCAGGCACAACCATTGCCCCGGAATCTTTAGCCGCTTTTTCAATTCCACTATTACTATAACAGCTTTTCCAATTATCACATGTATGATCAAATACGTATACTTGCTTTGCTCCAGCATCAAGACAATGTTTTACTATCCGCGCTACCAATTTCGGATTTGTATTAGCTGCTCTTTCGGGAATGGTATCCCACCCAATATTTGGTTTTATCACCACAGTCTGATTTTTTTTTACAAAATTCTTCATCCCACCCAAAGACTGGATGGCTGTGTCAAACATTGAATCGGGTTTGCCGCCCTTAATCGCAACTAAATCATATAAATCAGTTTGAGTTGTTTTAGAATTTGCAACTATGAAATTAGTGCCCAGCGAAAGATATGCGTATGCAGAAAAGCCTGCATATGAACTTTTTTTAAAAAATCTCTGCGGTTCATTGAGGACTCCTTATCTGATAATTAGACTTGTATATCTTTTATTATAAAATATAAATATATTATATTTGTTTCAAGTAAAACTGAAAAGGTTTGTAAAATGGAAGCAATCTTAAAAAATAGAATTTCTAAGGAAATTATAAAAGGATCTGTATTTGATGTATTTGCCATAGCAGCAATTTATTTAGTTCCAACATTTTCACATCTTTTAGCTTTACCTGTTTATTATATTGAGCCAATGAGACTAATGTTAATTTTGGCGATTGCACACACCTCAAAGAAAAATGCTTATTTGTTAGCAGCAACATTACCATTGTTTTCATTTGTTGTTTCGGCACATCCGGTTTTTCTGAAAACATTATTAATCTCCGGGGAGCTTCTTCTGAATGTTTGGCTATTTTTCTTTTTATCAGAAAAAATTAAGAACAAATTTGGCTCAATGATTTTAAGTATTGGATTAAGCAAGCTCGCTTATTATGTTTTCAAATTTGGTTTACTTAGTGTAGTATTATTAGAAGGAAGTTTAATTTCAACTCCTTTGGTTATTCAATTTATCATGATGTTCATATTTAGTGGTTATATATTTTTGATCGAAAAAAAATAATATTTCAAGCTATTTAATAATTCTAATTCAAATTTCATCTCCCTTAAATAACTGGGTGATTTCATTTTTCTTAATATCTGCAAGCATTATTTCATCACTTGGTTGTGATTCAAAATTACTTGCTGCTTCTAATACATGCGGTAGTAAGTGGATATCCCCAACTGTATTTATGAAAATATTTGGATTACTCATTGACCAATGCACAGCATTAGTAATACTTTTTGAATCTTCCAGTGGATCATACCAAACTGCATGTTTACTTTTCTTATCACCCAATGGACCTTTTGCAATAGTTTTAATTGTTTGGACTGCCACATTATTGTTTATGCAGAAGTCTTCTAAATTTTTAAATTCTAAAGCATATTTTTCATTTTGCATCAAAATAAAATTATATGGCAATAAAACGGAATTAAATTTATACTTTTTGAGGCTTTGTAAATGTCTTAATGGTGCAGCAAGACCATGACCAGTTACACCAATATATCTAACTAAACCTGCTTCCTTGGCTTCTATAAAGGCGTCAATTGTACCACCTTCATTTTGTGCAGTTTGCCATTGATCGGGATTTACTAAATTGTGCATTTGCCAAAGATCAACATAATCTACTTTCAATCTATCTAAAGATTTGTATAATTCTTCTTTAGCTTCTAAATAGGTGCGTTTCTCAGTTTTTGTTGCTAAGAAAAAAGTTTTGCGGTGTTCTCGCATCCATGGACCAATTCTAAGTTCTGAATCACCATAACTAGCAGCGGTATCTATATGGTTAATTCCATATTTAAGCAATAAATCTAAAGTTCTATCAGCTTCATTTTGAGTAACCGTCCAGAACGCTGCACCGCCAAAAATTGTTCTTGTGCTTTTATGTGCGGTATTTCCAAATTCCATTAATGGGATCATATTGAACCTAAATTATTCTTTATATTTAATTGTTTAAGAATAAACTCCAGCAATTTTATTTCCACATTTATAACATTTTCCCTCTTTGACTTTATTATCCAAAACAGAATGCCAATCTCTAATAATTACAGGTTCATTACAATTTGGGCAGTAAGTCGTTTGTCCTTCAATGCTGTGGACATTTCCAACGTAGCAATAATTTAACCCTTCTTCAATTGCTATTTCTCTTGCTAAATCTAAAGTGGAAATTGGGGTTCTTGGTGTATCTCTCATTTTAAAATCCGGATGAAAGGCTGTAAAATGAAGCGGAACATTTACTCCCAAATTTTCTGCAATCCAGTTTGTTAGCTTTTTAATTTCATTAGATGAATCATTCTCTCCCGGTATTAAAAGAGTTGTTATTTCAAGCCAAACATCGGTTTCGTTTTTTAGCCAAATTAAAGTATCAAGAACATCATTTAAATGTGAAAAAGTCAGGTTGTGATAAAATGTTTCAGTGAATGCTTTTAAATCAACATTAGCTGCATCAATATAATTGTAAACTTCTTTGCGAGCTTGTTTATCTATGTATCCGGCTGTAACCATTACATTTTTAATATTTTCTTCGCGGGCAATTTTAGAGATATCAATCACATATTCTCCAAATATTGTTGGATCATTATAAGTATATGCAATTGATGGGGTATGATATTTTTTTGCAAGCTTAACAACTTCTTCGGGAGTTGCTTCCGTTGAATTTATATCATCAATTTTGGATTTACTTGTTGTCCAGTTTTGACAAAACTTACATCCCAAATTGCAGCCAGCTGTTCCAAAACTTAAAACATTTGTTCCGGGTAAAAAAATGAGAGTGGTTTTTTTTCAATTGGGTCAACTGCAAATCCGGTAGGTCTGCCATAACCGATAGAATATAGCTTGTTGTCTATATTTTCACGAATGTAGCAAAAGCCTTTTTGCCCATTGCCAATAGTGCAATAACGTGGACACAAGCTGCAGAGAATTTTGCCATTGCTTTGAACTTCCCACCATTTAGCCAGGTGACTACTTCTTACATACGACATAAAATTTAATATTAATTTTGTCTTAATATAAGAATTTATGTCATATAAAATCTAAAAAATTAAGACATTTGAGCACTTCTTGTAAGAATCTTGTCGTTGCTTAATACCTGTGATTTTCTGGCATCAATCTTAAATTCACTTACTAACTCAGCTAAATTTTGAGTCTGCTTATTTAGATGTTCGGATGAAACAGCTATTTGCTGTATATTCATTGAAGCCTCTTCTGTTGCAGTGCTAATACCTTCAAGATTTTGGCTTATCACAGAAGCCGCAGTCGATTGTTCATCACTTGCAATTGCAACTTGATTTATAACTTCAACAACTTCGACTGTTTGCTTAATTATTTGGTCCAAAGATTTTCCCGCTTTATCGGCTAATATTTTGCCCTTGGTCACCTGCTCTGTGCCTGAGTTCATCGATTGAACTGCTTCACTTGTATCACGCTGAATTTGTTTAATCATCATTGCAATTTCCTTCGTTGCACTTGACGTACGTTCTGCTAATTTTCTTACTTCATCGGCTACAACTGCAAATCCACGACCTTGTTCACCGGCTCTCGCCGCTTCAATGGCAGCATTTAAAGCCAGTAAATTTGTCTGTTCCGCTATTTCATCTATCACCTGTATAATTTCACCTATTTGATCACTTCCTTTACCGAGTGCATTAACTGTTTTAGCTGCAGATTCAACTACTTCAGCTATGGCATTCATACCTTCAACTGTATCTGATACAACTTTTCCACCTTCATTTGCAATATCCCCAGCATCTTTGGCTTTTTGAGCTGCAATATTTGAATTTTGGGTAGTAGAAAGAATGTTGGATGTCATTTCTTCAACAGCTCCCGCAATATCAGTAACTTGAGAACTTTGTTCCTGAGCGCCTGTCGCCATTTCTTCAGTGCTCGTTGAAATTTCACTGCTTGATTTTGATGCTGATAGAGTTAATTCAACCACTTCTGAAAGTATATTATTTATTTTTTTAACAGCATAATTGAAACCCTTAAATAATTTTCCAATATCATCATCTTTTTCAACGGAAAGGCTAACAGTCAAATCACCATTTGAAAACTTTTCCATTTCATTTAGAATTTTACTTACACTGCCGGAAAGATATACTCCTTGAGCTTCAGCAATATCTTTAGCTTCTTTAGCTTCTTTCGCTTTCTTGTTAGCTTCTTTTTCTTTTTCCTCTATAGCCATTATGTTTTCCTTGATATTGCTCGTCATTTTATTAAAACTATGGCCAAGCTTACCGATCTCATCTTCTGCACGGATTTCTACACTAACATCAACATTCCCAGAGGCTACTTGTTCTGCTGCTTTACTTAAAATTATAATCGGTTTTGAAATAAATCTTGCAAGCATCAACCCAATTAAAATAGCAATAGAAAGAGCTATAATTATTGCTGTATAAATGCTTGCTCTAAGATTTGCCACACTTTCTTCAACCGAGTTTAGATACACGCCGCTTCCAATAATCCAGCCCCATGGTTTATATAATTTTAAAAATGAAAGTTTTGGTTGTGGTTTATCACTACCAGGTTTGTTTTGATCATATCTAACAAATCCTTCGCCTTGAGAATTTTTAACCGCTTTCACAAATTCAACGTAAATCTTCTTCCCATTTGCATCGGCAAGGCTGGAGACATCTTTTCCCTCTCTTTCCGGCCGGAGCGGATGCGCCACAATTTTAACATCCGTATCATTGATCCAGAAATAGTTTTTGCCTTCATATCTTTGAGACTTAACTAGTGCTGCTGCATCAGCTTGAGCTTGTTCTAGCGTATATGTACTATCATTTACTTTGCTATTATAAAATTCTAAAGTATTATACACTGCTTCAACGGTATTTTTTGTTGCATCGTATTTATTCTGATACCATTGATTTTCGACCTCTGGAAGTACCACTAATAAAAATATCCCAAGTAGAGGTAAAAATGAAGTTATTACTAGCATTGTAAGCTTTAGAAAAATCGGTTGATTTTTAAGTAAGAATTTATTCATAATTAGACGCTTTTTTTTTATTAAAAATTAGTATATGTATAAATTATTATCGGTAAAAATCGTTTTATTTTAAGTTGTTTTCTAATTGAGTTGATTGTTTGGAAGATATTACGGAATAAAAATTTAAACGTGGCTTTACTCAACCATGGTGGGATTAATGTTACCACAATCTCACCATGGAAATAATTAGAAATCTATATGAACCAACTTTAATACAATTAAAGTACTTAGGTATATGAAATTTGTATCCAGCTTCTTCTTGTGTTATCAGTAATTGGTGCGCCTGCTGTAAATAAAATCAAATCACCGGATTCACAAAGTTTATTTGTTAGTAAAACTCTTTTGCGAACTCCATACTTTTTTCTTTATACTTTATATTTTCTAAATAAAAAGGTGTAATGCCTTTATATAAATTTAAAATATTTAATGTTTCAAACGAATCTGAAAAAGCTAAAATTGGGGCAGCAGGTCTAAACTTTGCCAATGTTCTGGCTTTTCTTCCAAAGTGAGTAAATACAACAATAGCATCAACATTAACTTGATTGGCAATATCAGAAAAACTTTTTGCAGTTGCGTCAAAAATATTATCTACTTGATTAGTCGGGATTTCATATTTTACTTTTGTCTGGAATTGTGTTTGCGGCTCTGTTGCAGATAAAATATTACGCATTGTTTTAATTGTTGTGAAAGGATATTTGCCAACAGCAGTTTCACCGCTAAGCATTACTACATCAGTTCCATCTAAAACAGCATTCGCTACATCTGAAGCTTCAGCTCTTGTTGGAATTGGATTTACAATCATGGATTCTAACATTTGGGTTGCTGTTATTACCAGTTTGCCAACTGAGTTGCATCGTTGAATAATATTTTTTTGAATTATCGGAACTAGCTGAGGCGCAAGTTCAACACCTAAATCTCCACGTGCAACCATTATTCCATCTGCAACCTCAAGAATCTCTTCAAAATTATCAACAGCTTCCGGTTTTTCTATTTTTGCAATTATTGGCTTCTCATAACCTCTTTCTTTCATCCATTCTTTTAACTCTAATATATCTTTGGAATGCCGAACAAATGATAAAGCCACGTAGTCCACTCTGTATTTAAATGCAAACTCCATATTTTCTTTATCTCTATCTGTAACTGAAGGCGCACTAAGATGCATGCCAGGAAAATTCATCCCTTTTTGGGTTTTAAAATTCCACCAATAATGATATTACAAACTAAGGATTGTGATTTTTTTTTTCTGCTACTTCTAGTCTAATTAATCCATCATCAATTAAAATTGTATCACCGACTTTTGCATCTTTAGTTAAAGATTTGTACGATGTTGAAATTATTTTATCGTTTCCAATCGTTTCATCAATTGTTATTTCTATCTGATTATTTGCAAAGATTTCAATTTCATCTTTTTCCAGTTTTCCAATTCTTATTTTTGGTCCTTGTAAATCTTGTACAATTGTGATCGGTAATTTTTTAATTTCACAAACATTATGTATTCTATTAAACAATTTTGTAAAATATTCTTTATCGCCGTGGGAGAAATTTAACCTGAATGCACAAACACCCTCATCAACTAATCGTAATAAATTTTCTTCAGAATCTGAAGATGGTCCAATGGTAGCTAAAATTTTTGTCTTAACAATTCTCTGAATCATTTTGTGCCTTTAGATTTTAATTTTGAGTTAGTTGCAGAACCAGCAGAAGTATTTTGATTAACAGGAGGTCTTGTTCTAGCTTTCATTTCCTTTAAACATTTTTCTAATTTTCCATATACAGTATTTAATTGATATTTTCCACTCGTCATTAGTTTGCCTGCTTTATATCCGGTTAAAATCTCAATTGCTTCATCAACAGTTTTGATTGGGTAAATAGCAAATTGTTTCTTTTTTACTGCTTCAATTACTTCATCTTTCAGCATTAGATCTTTAACGTTTTGATATGGAATCAGAACTCCATGCTTTTTATTTAAGCCGCGAGATTTGCAAACATCAAAGAAACCTTCAATCTTTTCGTTCACACCACCAATTGGTTGAATATCACCCTTTTGATTTACCGAACCGGTTATTGCAAAAGACTGTTTAATTGGAATTTCTGTAAGACTGGAAACCAGCGCGCATACTTCAGTTACAGTTGCGCTATCTCCGTCAATCATTCCGTAACCTTGTTCAAAAACAATGCTTGCGGTAAATGAGAGAGGAAATTTTACCAAATTTTTCTCTGAAATATCCTGCCAATATAAGAACACCCTTATTGTGAGTACTGCCGCTTAATCCAGATTCTTTTTCAACATTAATTATAATTCCATTTCCCAATCCAACAGAAGCTGTAATTCTAGTGGGTTTTCCGAATGAATAATAATTTCCTCCATATACAGCTAAGCCATTTATTTGCCCAACTCTTGTTCCGTCAGTATCAATTAGAATAGTTTCCTTGCTAATCATTTCTTGTAATTTAGATTCGTGCAATGCGTGTCTTTCAATTGCGGAGCTGTATGCTTTTTCTACATGATGCGATGTTATTATTTTATTGCCTACATCCTTTGCCCAAAAATTTGCTTCTCTTGCCAAATCAGAAATGTACGCAAAACGAGTTGTAAGCTTATCTTGATTCCCGGCAAATCTAGCGCCGTACTCAATTATTTTACCAACTGCAGATTTATCAAATTCTAAAAAGTTTTTCTTGAGTGATTAATTTTTTTTATAACTTTTGCATATTCTAATAACGTACTTTCTGTTCTATCCATTTCATAATCAAACTCAGCTTTTATTTTGAAAATTTTATTGAAATCGTCTTCATAGTTTGATAGCATGTGATAAGAATAGTTGTTCCTATTAATATAACCTTGCATTTTATTTCAATTGGTTCTGGCTTTAATGTGCTGGTGGTAACCTGATATAAGCTCGATAAATCTTGAATTTCTAATTTACCATAAAGTAAAACTCGTTTTAGTGTTTTCCAAACACCAGGTTCTTGAATTGCATCCATAGCATTTAAAACAAGAAAACCGCCGTTTGCTCTTAACATTGAGCCGGATTTAATATTTGTAAAGTCGGATTGCCAAACACCTGAACCATCATTATATTTTTCAATTGCGCCAAATAAATTTGTAAAAGTGGGAGATGTCTCAATAACAACGGGAGTTTCTTTTAGATGGGAATTATCCAAAATTAAATTTACTTGATATGCTACTAAATTTTCTGCAGATTGTGTATTTTCTGAATTCTTTGGCTGTGCCGGAATTTTAAACAGTTCTAGATTTTCTAAAATGTTTTCGGTGAGCTTATCTAAATATTTTTTTACTTTTCTTAATTTATATTTTTCTTTCAGCTCTTCAAAAGTTGCGGCAAGTAAGTTTTTTACTGCTTTGGATTCAAGCTCGCTCAATTGAATTTGGAATGTTTGAGTCTGCTTTTAGGCTTTCTTTAAAAACCGTATAAAGCTCATCTTGATGCGATGTATATTTTTTTATTATTGCTTCAGCATCTTTTTCACTTAATTCTTTTTTTCTGAACAAGTTCAGTTAGCTGCTGTATATAAACTGGTTGATTATTTATCACTGCAAAAATTTCCGGTCGTGTTACTTCCTCAGTTTTAATTTGTCCTAAAGTTAGATTATCTTTTTTTAGTTTTTTCTCAAAGTTAGCTAGTAAAGTTTGCTGCTGTTTATTATAATCTTTTGCTAAACTTTTACGTTCGGAAAGAAATGGTTCTCTTTCCAAAATTTGCGGAATATTTTCTTGAAGAAGTTTTATACAATTTTTTATGTCAGTTTTAAAGGTTCTTCCTTGTCCCGCAGGAAAAATTAAAAGAGAAGGATGATCGCTATCTCTAAAATTATTTACATATGCATAATCATTAAGTTTAATTCCATTATTAGGCAAAAACTCTTTTAGTAATTTTTTATTGAAGTCTGTTTGCCAGTTCCAGAAAGACCGGTAATAAAAGTGTTATATCCAGGACCTTCGATATCAATACCAATTTTAAAGCTTTTATTGCTCTCTCTTGACCAACAATTCCCTCAATTGGAGTAATAGAGTCGGTAGTATCAAATTTAAAACATTTTGTATCACATTTTAATTTTAATTGTTCCGGTTTTAAGGGGATGTGTTTGGGGGCCTTGTGCAAAGTCATATTTTAACCGTTAATAATTTATAAGAAATTAGTAATAAAATATAACCAAAACTTTAATTCAATTAATAGTAAATTTGAATCGTAATTTTGTTAAACATTTCCCACTTCTTTTTAAGAAGGCGGGCTTTTTATATTTTAAAATAAAATAAATATGACCGACAATTTTTTATCTTCCTTAACTTCTTTGAATTTTTTTTCAAAATTTTTGCTGCTGAAATAAATCAAGCAAAAAAGAAAAACAACGCTCTAAATGTTTCAACATTATCCGGTTCAGCAAAATCAATAGCAATAAATCTTTTGAGCAGAACTGAAAATCAAATTTTAGTTTTATTGCCAAGCAGACAATTGGTTAATGAAGTTAACGTAGAGCTAATAATATTGGGACTTGATGATAAAACCGTAATTATTGATAGCATTGAGGTTGATACAATTCAAGAAAAATTAACAACAATAAAAAATAAAAAGGCATCAATAATTATTGCCACTTATGAGTTGTTGAAAGTTAAACTTCCTTCTAAAAAAAATGATATCGAAAAAAAACACAACAAAATTAGAAGCCGGAACTGATATAACTTATGACGAGTTAATTGAATATTTTAATTCGCTAAATTATAATAATAATGAAAAAGCTGTTGTGGATCCGGGAAGTTTTGCAGTAAGAGGTTCTATTATTGATTTCTGGTCTTATAGTGAAGAACACCCCTAGCAGGCTAGAATATGATGGAGATTTTTTAGAATCAATTCGCTATTTTGACCCTGAAAGCCAAAGGTCTTCCGGGCAAATAGAATCAGTTACTTTAGCTTCTTCAATAGAATTTGAAAACACTTCTTACTCTGATAATATTTTTGATTATTTAGAATCTCCAATTGTATTTGCAAACTCAATAGAACTTGAAAAGTTAAACGAAACTGAAAAAGTAGAACAAGTTTTTTTAAGTGACGATTTAGATGAAGAATTAAAAACAGAACTTTTAGAAGATAATATTCAAGCTAAAGAAAAGGAAAAATCTAAAATTTCAATTAATGAAAATTTAGTTTTAGATAATTTGTTTGAGCAAAAAGCGTTTTGGATTATTGAAAATCCTTTTGGTGAAATTAAAAACAATTTGTTACCGGAAATAAAATCTGCACCGGTAATTAACTCTAACTTTACTCTTCTTTTTAAATATCTTCAAGATTTTGCTGATAAGGATTATGAAATATTTATTACTGCTGAAAATGAAATTCAAGGAAGAAGACTTTTGATTTGCTTTCCGGATTTAACGATGAGCTGAATCGCCTACTGGAATTGGGCTCAGTTAAGATCAAAGTACTTGCAATTAAAGATGGATTTCTATTACCTGATGAAAAAATATTAGTTTTCACAGATTATGAAACTTTCAACAAACCTTATCGAACAAAAATATCATCAAAGCAAAAAATAAAAAGATCGCGAGTAAAAGAATTTGCTTCGCTAAAAATTGGTGATTTTATTGTTCACGAAAATTTTGGTATTGGTAAGTACGTTGGATTAGAAACAATAAAAATAGGAATGGTTGAACAAGAGACAATTAAAATTCTTTATGCCGAAGGCGGAATTGTTTACTTGAATATGAACTATTTATCACTTATTAAAAAATACTCTTCAGGCGATAAAGCTCCGCCGAGACTGACAACATTAGGCAGTAATGAGTGGCGATCTGCAAAGAAAAAAGTTAAATCGAAAATTAAGGAAGCAGCAAGAGATTTAATTAAACTTTATGCACAAAGGAAATCTGCCGTTGGTTTTGCTTTTAGCTCTGATACAGTTTGGCAGAAAGAACTGGAAGCATCATTTTTATATGAGCCAACTCCGGATCAAGCGAAAGTTACTGATGAAGTTAAATCTGATATGGAATTTGAAAATCCAATGGATCGGTTAGTCTGCGGTGATGTTGGATTTGGAAAAACGGAAGTGGCTATCAGGGCAGCATTCAAAGCAGTTAGCGATGGTAAGCAAGTTGGAATGCTTGTACCGACAACAATTTTAGCTGAACAGCATTTCAACACATTTAAAGATCGACTTTCACAATTCCCAGTTAAAGTTGCTGTACTTTCTCGTTTTGCGGGAAAGGCAAAACAAACTGAAATTATTAAAGAGTTAGCCGCAGGCAATGTTGATATTGTAATTGGAACTCATCGGTTGTTATCTAAGGATATAAAGTTTAAGGATTTGGGTTTACTGGTAATTGATGAAGAACATCGTTTTGGAGTTATGGCTAAAGAAAAACTTCGACAAATAAGAGTTAATGTTGATACACTAACTTTGACTGCAACACCAATTCCAAGAACACTTAATTTATCTCTGCTTGGGGCAAGAGATTTATCTATAATTGCAACGCCGCCTCCAAATCGGCAGCCAATTTACACTAAGGTAGAAACTTTTGATATTGTAAAAATCCGCGAATGGATAATTGACGAGGTTAAAAGAAGCGGACAAATTTATTTTGTTCATGATAGAGTTCAGTCGATTGAAAAAATTGCAACTTATTTACAAAAACATATTCCGCAGATTAGAATTCTTGTTGCTCATGGGCAAATGAAACCTGCCGCTTTGGAAAAAGTAATTTATGGTTTTATGAATAAGGAAGCCGATGTTTTAATTTCAACAAAAATTATTGAAAGCGGATTGGACATCCCAAATGTAAATACAATAATTATAAATCGTGCTGATAGATTTGGCCTTGCTGAGCTTCATCAATTGCGTGGAAGAGTTGGAAGATCCGATCGACAGGCTTATAGTTATTTTCTAGTTCCTTCATTAACCACAATTACAAAAAAAGCAGTAAAAAGATTGCAAGCAATTGAAGAATCAACAGAACTTGGTGGCGGTTTTAATTTAGCAATGAGAGATTTAGAAATTCGTGGTGCTGGAAATTTGCTTGGCACAGAACAGTCTGGCTCAATAGATACTGTTGGTTTTGATATGTACGTTAAACTTTTAGATGAAGCAGTAGCCGAGCTAAAAGAAAGTGAGTTTAAAGATGTCTTTAAAGATTTACCAAAACATTTACAAAGATCAGATCCAACAATTGATACATATTTTGAGGTTGGAATACCAAAATCATTTATGCCAGATCAATCTGATAGATTAAGTTTTTATCAAGCATTGTTTTCCATGATTAAGATTGAAGAACTTGATGAAATTAAAGATGAGCTTGAAGATAAATTTGGTAAATTCCCAGTAATTGTGGAGAGATTAATTTTAACTGCAATTTTGAGATTTTATGTTTCCTTTGCACAATTTGAAAGAGTAGTTATTACTCGTAAAAAATTAATTTTAGTTTTACCAAAAGGTGATAATGAAGAATTCTATAAAAATAAATTTGCAATATTGATGGAACATATTGTTAAAAATTATTCAAAAGAAATTAAGTTTGTACAAATCCAAAGATGTTATGAAACTAGAATATGATATAAAAGATTTTTCAGTTGAAGAAATACTGAATTATACAATTAGTTTTGTAAAAGAAATAATTGAAAAGCTTGGAATAAATATTTCGAATTAACTTTTGTGTAACTTATTATATGGAGAACCGTCTTAATAATAAAGCAAATAAAAGATCATGACAAATAACAATCAACATAAAATGACAAATTATTTGACACACTGAGAAAAGATATTTCAGAAGGTGGATTCAAATCTGATTTAACTACTGATTTTAGTGAGCTAAAAGATTTTTTTTCTTAAACAGTGATAGAAAAAACCAACTTGCGGGCATGGGAAAATTTAAAGCTTTTTTTTCTATATGTCTTGGTGGCTGCTCAAAGAACTGTTGCTAAAATTAAATCCAACAAGAAGATTGGTTTTACTGATTGGGATTATTTTACTTTTCTCAACGGGACATTTTGGAGTATCCGGAAGTGAAGTGAATTTTTCATCCAACACCAGCATTTTTGGGGGAATAATTATTCTATTTGTTTTGATGTTAGAACTCAAAGATAAACTATTAGCCAAAGATGAACTAAGTGCCGGTAAATCTGTGCAAAGTGCGCTAATGTCAGAACGAAATCCAAAAGTAAATGGCTGGAATATTTGGTTATTTACACAACCTGCAAACGATGTTGGCGGAGATTTAGTTGATATTGTTAAAGTAAATAAAGAAAAATTTGGAATAACTTTAGCCGATGTTTCTGGCAAAGGTTTAGCTGCGGCATTATTAATGGCTAAACTTCAAACAATCATACGTGCATTTGCCCCCGATTTTACAAGCGTTGCGGCATTTGGTGAAAAAATAAATAAAGTTTTCCATAAAGACATTTTACCAAATAGTTTTGCTTCAATGGCTTACATGCAAATTGCAGAAAATTCTGGAAGTATTGAATTACTAAATGCCGGACATTTGCCCCCGCTTTTAATTCAAGCTAAGAATATTAAGCAATTGGGGAAAGGCAATGCGGCATTAGGCTTAATGAATGATTCAAAATATCACACAGAAAATTTAGAGATGAGCACCGGAGATTATTTGTTGGTTTATTCGGATGGTGTATCTGAAGCAAGAAATATTAATTCTGAATTTTTTGGAGTAGAACGGATATCAAATTTTATAAACAATACAACGTATAACACACCTGAACAATTAGGTCAAAAATTATTAAATCATATTTATTCTTTTATTGGCGAATGTAAAAGACATGATGATTTATCTATTGTGATTTTGAAGAAGGAATAAGATTTTTTTCTTCGAATAATTTCTCACTTAGTTCAAAGTAATGTTTTAAGATCAATAATTGCTTTTCTTAATTTTTTAAAAACTTTCAGAATCATCCATTTAATTTACGATGATATTCCATAGGGAACTATAAAGATGCATATGCAACCAAACTTTGCTTTCGTTTCGGGGCTCGCTTGCAAATTCAAATAAACAATAGTAAATTGCAGATTATAATTTGATATTTTAGTAAAAAGTAGTGATTATTGATAATTTTAAGCGTTTTTAAAAGGATAGTATGCCTTTTAAAAACTGAAGAAAATTTTAATTAAAGGGAAATAATAGAAATGGGTGAAATTAAAAAAGATAATCAAGAAGAAATAAACGAGCTTGAAACTCGCGAATGGCTTGAATCACTTGAATATATTTTGCAAGAAAGTGGTCCGGATAGAGTTAAGCAACTTTTACACGATCTAGATACTTACGCTCACGAAGCGGGAGTTGAGCTTCCTTTTACTGCAAATACCCCTTACATAAATACAATTCCAAAGCAGAATGAACCTAAATTTCCAGGTGGACGCGAAATTGAACGTAGAATTAAAAGCCTAGTTAGGTGGAACGCAATGGCAATGGTTGTTCGTGCAAACAAATTAGATCCAGGTATAGGCGGACACATATCAACTTATGCCTCGGCTGCAACACTTTACGAAATTGGGTTCAATCATTTCTTTAAAGGAAAAGATAACAATAATCAAGGCGATCAAATTTATTTTCAAGGCCATGCTTCCCCCGGAATTTATGCAAGAGCATATTTAGAAGGAAGATTAAGTGCAAAAAAACTTCATAATTTTAGACACGAATTAAAAGAAGGCGGCGGACTTTCATCTTATCCACACCCACGTTTGATGCCAGACTTTTGGGAGTTTCCAACTGTTTCCATGGGACTTGGTCCAATAATGTCAATATACCAAGCAAGATTCAATAAGTATTTAGAGAACCGTGGATTGAAACCAAAATCAGATACAAAAGTTTGGGCATTTTTAGGTGATGGAGAAACTGATGAACCAGAAACTCTTGGCGCTATTTCGCTTGCTGCTAGAGAGAAACTTGATAATTTAATTTTTGTTATTAATTGTAATTTGCAAAGATTAGATGGACCAGTTAGAGGTAATTCAAAAATAATTCAAGAGTTGGAAGCTGGTTTTAGAGGCGCCGGTTGGAATGTAATTAAAGTTGTCTGGGGAAGTGATTGGGATCCTTTATTGGAAGCTGATAAAACCGGGTTGTTAACTAAAAGAATGAATGAAATAGTGGATGGTGAATCTCAAAAATATATTGTGGAAGGCGGCGCATATATTCGTAAACATTTCTTTGGTAAATATCCTGAACTTTTAGAATTGGTAAAACATTATACAGATGAAGATTTAGAAAGAATGAAACGCGGTGGTCATGATCCCGAAAAAGTATATGCGGCTTACAAAACGGCCGTAAACACAAAAGATAGACCAACTGTAATTTTAGCAAAAACCGTAAAAGGTTATGGTCTAGGTGAAGCCGGCGAAGGAAAAAATATTACTCACTCACAGAAAAAATTAAATGAAGAAGAATTAAAAGAATTTAGAAGCAGATTCGGAATTCCAATTTCAGATGATGATGTTGTTAAAGCACCATTTTACAGACCTGAAGAAGATAGTCCGGAAATAACTTACGTAAAAAAACGCCGTCAAGAACTTCAAGGTTATGTTCCAAAAAGAATAGTAAGAAATCCAAAGATCACAACACCATCCGATGAATTATTTAAAGAATTTTACGATGGAACAGATGGACGAGAAGTGTCGACAACTATGGTTTATGTTAGAATATTGACAAAACTTTTAAAGGATAAAGAAATTGGAAAATTAATTGTTCCAATTGTTCCGGATGAAGCGAGAACTTTTGGAATGGAATCATTATTCAGACAAGTTGGAATTTATTCAACAAACGGACAGCTATATGAGCCCGTTGATAGGGATAGTTTACTTTATTATAAAGAAGCAAAGAACGGACAAATTTTAGAAGAAGGAATTACAGAAGACGGATCAATGGCTTCGTTTATTGCTGCAGGAACTGCATATGCAACTCACGGAATTAATGCGATTCCTTTCTTTACTTATTACTCAATGTTTGGTTTTCAAAGATTTGGAGATTTGGCTTGGGCTGCTGCCGATATGCAGTGCAAGGGATTTTTAATCGGTGGAACTGCAGGACGAACAACTCTAGCCGGTGAAGGTTTGCAGCATCAAGATGGGCAAAGCCATGTTTTAGCTCATTCAATACCAACAGTAAAGGCTTACGATCCAGCTTTTGCTTATGAGCTTGCTGTGATTATTAGAGATGGAATTCATAGAATGTATGAGCTTCAAGAAGATTGTTATTATTATATAACTGTGATGAATGAAAATTATGCAATGCCAGAAATGCCTAAAGGTTCTAAAGAAGGTATAATTAAGGGAATGTATAAATATAAATCAGGCAAGAAGGATAATAAGCTAAAAGCTAATTTGCTTGGCAGTGGTTCAATATTGAATGAAACTTTGAAAGCTCAAGAAATTTTAGAAAAAGATTATAATGTTTCAGCAAATGTGTGGAGTGTTACAAGCTATAAAAATCTACATTATGATGCACTTGATATTGAACGATGGAACAGAATGAATCCGGCTAAAACAAAAAAGAAAAATTATATTCAAGAGATTACAAAAGGTGAAGAGGGGATTTTTATTTCAGCATCAGATTATTCCCAAATTCTAAATGATTCAATTTCAAAATGGTTCCCTAACACTGTTACTACTTTAGGCACGCTTGGTTTTGGCAGAAGTGAAAGCAGGGAAGCACTAAGAGATTTCTTTGAAGTTGACGCCAAACATATTGTATACACTACTCTTTATGCACTTTTTGAAGAAGGAAAAATTGATAAAGATGTATTAGTAAAAGCAGCAACTGACTTGAATATAAATCTAAAAAAACATAGTCCAATTAATTCTTAATTGAAAATTAAAATTAGAGATATAAAATGGCGTTTGAATTTAAATTACCAGAATTAGGCGAAAATATTGAACAAGCCGATATTGTAAAAGTTTTAGTTTCTGTGGGAGATAAAGTAGAAGTTGATCAAATACTTTTAGAAATTGAAACTGATAAAGCTACTGTTGAAGTTCCTTCGGAACAAGCTGGCGTTGTTAAAAGTGTTAATGTAAAAGATGGCGATACTGTAAAAGTTGGTGATGTGCTTTTTACATTTGAAGAAAGCGGAAAAGTAGAAAAGAAAGAAGAGACCGTTGAGCCAAAACATGAAGATAAGATTTCAGAGAAAGTTCCAGCAAAAGAAGTAGCGACAGAAGTTAAACAAGAACCAAGCGAAGTTGAATCTAAAATTATTGAATTTAAACTTCCAGAATTGGGTGAAAATATTGAAGCCGCTGAGATAACAAAGATTTTAGTATCAGTTGGAGATAAAGTTAACACTGATGATATTCTTATAGAAATTGAAACAGACAAAGCCACAGTAGAAGTTCCTGCTGAATTTAGTGGAGTTGTAAAAGAAGTAAAAGTTAAATCCGGTGATAAAGTAAAGGTTGGAGAAGTTGTATTAATTGTTCAGTCCGGTTCTTCAGCAAAAGAAGAAAGAAAAAGTGAACCGGTTAAAACAGAAACTTCCAAAATTGAAACGAAAAAAGAAGAAGTTAAGATTCAATCAACTGAGCCAAAGGCTGCAGAAACTCAAATTAAAAAAGAATCGAGTTCTTCAGAACTTCCTCGTAAAGTAGATTTTCCTAAGAAGATTGCACCGGCAGCTCCATCGGTCAGAAGATTTTCACGAGAAATTGGAATTGACATAAATGAGGTAAACGGCAGCGGGCCTGGCGGAAGAATTTCTGTTGAGGATATTAAGAAATTTGCTAAATCATTTAATGAAAAAATCAGAAGCGGTGGTGCGGGAATGCCTATTGGTATTAAGCGAGAAGCTCTTCCAGATTTTTCTAAGTGGGGAAATACTCGTAAAGAATCAATGAGCAATGTTCGTAAAAAAACTGCAGAGCATCTTTCTTTTGCATGGGCAACAATTCCCCATGTAACCCAATTTGATAAAGCAGATATAACCGAAATAGAAGTTTTGAGAAAACGATTTTCTAAAAAAGCAGAAGCTGCCGGTGGTAAACTTACTGTAACTGCAATTTTGTTAAAAGTTATTTCAGCAGCATTAAAAGTTTTTCCACAGTTTAATGCTAGTATTGATATTGATAATAATGAAATTATTTTTAAAGAATATTTTAATATTGGAATTGCCGTTGATACAGAAAAAGGTTTGATTGTTCCTGTAATAAAGGATGTGGATAAAAAAATATTTTGCAATTATCTGCAGAACTTTCAGAAATTTCCAATAAAGCAAGAGACAAAAAAATTACGATTGAAGATATGCAAGGCGGATGTTTCACAATAAGTAATTTGGGCGGAATTGGCGGAACTTATTTTACACCGATTGTACACACACCTGAAGTTGCAATATTAGGTGTATCAAGAGGCAGTTTTGAACCAATTTATAAAGATGGAGAATTTACACCACGTATGATGCTGCCTTTATCTTTATCTTATGATCACAGAGTAATTGATGGGGCAGACGCAGCTAGGTTTATTAGATGGGTTGTTGAAGCGTTAGAGCAGCCGTTTTTACTTACTTTGGAAGGATAGATACTTTTTTATCATTCGCTCAAACGAGGGAATCCAGAGATTACAATATTAGATTCCCAATAAAACATCAGGGAATGATATAGAAATTTGAAAGTTTTGGAGAAGAATTTTATGAGTACTAAAACACAACTTGCAATAATTGGTGCTGGACCTGGCGGTTACACAGCGGCATTTCTCGCCGCAGATTTAGGAATGCAAGTTACATTAATCGACATGCAGAAAAATCCCGGCGGTACTTGTCTTTATTGGGGATGTATTCCTTCTAAGGCATATTTACACGTTGCTAAACTGTTAAATGAAGCTAAAGAATCTTCTAAATGGGGAGTTGATTTCGGCGAACCCAAAATTGATATCGATAAATTGAGATCATTTAAAGAAAAAGTGGTTGCTGAAAATACAGGTGGAACCGGACAATTAGTTAAACAGCGAAAAATAAATTATATACAAGGTAAAGCAACTTTTAAAAACTCTAATTCTTTATCTGTAGAAAAAGTTGATGGTGGAACTGAAGAAGTAACTTTTGAAAAAGCAATACTTGCAACTGGTTCAGTGCCGGCTGTAATTCCCGGACTTTCTATTGATTCACCACGAGTAATGGATTCAACTGATGCGCTCGAGTTGAAAGATGTTCCTAAAAGATTGTTGGTTGTTGGCGGCGGAGTTATTGGAATGGAGCTGGGTTCAGTATATGCGGCTTTAGGCAGTAAAGTTACTGTTGTTGAATTAATGCCCGCGCTATTACCCGGAGCTGATAAAGATTTAGTAAATGTTTTCCAAAAAAGTATTGAACCTAAGTTTGAGAAAATTTTACTTAAGACTAAAGTTGCAAAATTAGAAGATACCGGCAAAGTTTTAAAAGTAAAATTAGAAGGTGAAAATTTAGAAGAATCAGAATTAGAATTTGATAAAGCACTCATTTCTATTGGTAGAACCCCAGTAACAAAAAATTTAGGTTTGGAAAACACAAAAATAATTTTGAACGAAAGAGGTTTTGTTAAAGTTGACGAAAAACGTCAGACAGATGATCCAAATATTTATGCTATAGGAGATATAGTTTTAGGACCGATGTTGGCTCACAAAGCTTCTGCAGAAGGGAAAGTAGCAGTTGAGGCAATTGCTGGGCACAAAGTTGCATTTGAACCCGCTGCAATTCCTGGAGTTGTTTATACAGACCCGGAAGTTGCATGGGCCGGATTAACCGAAACAGAAGCAAAGGAAAAAGGAATTAAAGTTGAAGTTGCAAGATTTCCTTGGGCTGCAAGCGGAAGAGCGAGAACTATGGATAGAAGCGACGGTTTAACAAAATTAATTTTTGATCCTGAAACCGAAAGAATTTTAGGAGTTGGAATTGTTGGTCCCGGTGCCGGAGAAATGATTGCAGAAGGAACTCTTGCTATTGAAATGGCTGCAAATGCCAAGGATCTTTCACTTACAATTCATGCACATCCAACATTATCAGAAACGGTGATGGAAAGTGCTGAAGTATTTTTTGGACAAGCTACTCATTTATATAGACCTAAGAGAAAATAATATATTGTTGGTCAGGGATGAAAACATTCCTCCCTGACTATTTATCTCTCTTCATCTTTTTCAAATTCGTTAATTATACCTTCAAATTCATTACTTAAAAAATCTTCTTCATTTATCCAGTAGTCAGAAGTTATGACTGAAACATTTCCGTTTTCCAATTTTTCCATTTTCCATAGAATGTTTTCTGCTTCGGTAAATTCAAGTTTCCCAGAAAGCTGATCTTCAAACATTCTTTTTATTAAATTGGAATCTTGGAGTCCGCTGGAAATGGCCTTTAAAACAATCTCTTTTGTTATTTTGATTTTTTGATTTGATGGAAATTTAATTTCAATATTGATTAGACTTGCCTTATTATTTGGAAATTTACCATTAAACGCTTTATAGAGTAGTCTATTAATATTGAATAGCGGAAAGTGCAATGAAATATCTGCAAATTCTTCTGTCATAGAGTCTTCCATCATTTCACAAGCAAGATTATGAATTTGCCTTTTACTTAATTTCTCAGAAAACATATAAGTCAAAACAATTTCTGCAGCTTCCTCAGGTTTATAATCAGTTATTGCCATCGCTAACATTTCCATCAATTCTTCAGGTGCTATATTTTTAGCGTCTGGGAAATCTAATCTATCCAATAGATGAATATAGTCATCGTTTGACCATACTCCCTCAATTTCATTTATGGTTTCAATATTTTTTATTTTTATGGAACACTTCATGATTTCTGATCTTTCATATTTAAATGTTTGTTCATAATACAAAATTAATATTAATAATTATTGTGAATATTAAAATTCAAAACTAATTTACAAAATAGAAGAATAAAATCGGCATCTTGGGATTTAACCTTTTGCAGCAAAATAATAAATTCAATTTAATTTTAAATATAGGAAAGTTAGGTTTGTAACAATAATAACCGTATATTTACAAAGTAAGGCAGTAACTTTAGATGTAAACCCGCCAAAAGCGTGTGATGTAGATGTAGAAGCAATTCAAAATTTTCATTCGAATTTTAGAGCCCTGTCAAAATATCAATCAATTTATTACAAAGGAGCACTGTTATGGCAGAGCGCAAACAAGGAACCGTTAAATGGTTCAACAGTTCAAAAGGTTTTGGTTTCATAGAACAAGAAAGTGGAGATGATGTATTTGTGCATTTTCAATCTATTGTTGGTGATGGTTATAAATCTTTAGAAGAAAATGATAAAGTAGAATTTTCAGAAACTCAAGGACCAAAAGGTCTTCAAGCTTCTGAAGTTAAAGTTATGAGATAATATTTTATTTTAAGCTTAAATCCCGGCATTACGTCGGGATTTTTTGTTTTAAAACCCATTTTGTTTTTTCTACTCATCAGAATCACTAACTAAATTTTTTGTCATTCCGTGAAAACGGAAATTTCATTAGCTACATCTATAGATTCTATCTATATTATATCTATTGAAGAAAAGGAGGATTTTATAATGGAATATACAGTTGATTATTTGCCGGATAAAAGTATTGTTGAAATTAAAATAAAAGGAAGATTAAGCTTTCAGGCTGCAGAAAAATATTCTAAAGAAGCTGTAAAGCTTGCTCACAAGAATGATTGTTCAAAATTTTTATTTAATTATTCAGGAACCTTATCCCAGAAATCTATTACCAACTTTCATACAAATGGTGATGATTTACAGCAATTTGGATTTAAGAACACTGACAACATTGCTATTGTATTTGGAAAAGGAATTAGAAAATCAAATATACTTGAACAAGAAAATAAAAATAGTAATTGGAGTAGAATTGAATATTTTGAAGTGAATAAACTTCAAGACGCATTTAATTGGCTTTCAGAAATTAAATAAATTTCACTATCTTGATTTTTTATTGTAGAACAATTATATATACTTTCCAATTAATAGTTTATACTTAACACAAACTAAATAAGGAAAAGAAAAATGGCAAAAAGGACAAAACGCAAAAAAAAAAACTAAGAAAGAACCTGCAAAAAGTTTGAAAGAAAAAAAAAAGCTAAAGAAGAAAAGAAAAATTTAAAGAAGAGTAAATCATAAATGTATAAAGTAGCTTGGAATCTTTGCTTTCAAGCTACATTTATAAAATCAAAATAGTACAAATCATTATTTTAAAAGTATCATTTTTTTTTACTTTCTGTATAACCTCCAGCCCTAATCTGATAAATATATGTTCCACTAGCCATATTATTTTTAGCTCTAAAATCTATTGAGTATGTTCCCGGTTTATGATTTTTATCTACCACTGTTTTAACTTTTCTGCCTAACATATCATACAATATTATTGATACATTTACTGAGTTTGCAATTGTGTATGTAATTTTGGTATTGGGATTAAAAGGATTAGGATAATTTTGCTTTAACTCATAATTGAGTGGACTATAATTTTTTGCAGATGTCAAACTATTCAAAAATGGAAGTGTCGCAAACTCACCTTTCAAAACGTCTGTCGTTGCCGTATTTCCCATACCCAAATGGTTTTGCATTATGGTTGAATATACCTGGCGAAAATCAAATTCGTGAGGCAAATCTCCATATGGATCTAAATTTGCCAAATCTAATTGATTTCCATAAATCCCGCCATTAACTGAATTACCAATTACAATCATCGGCGCAGCTGCTCCATGGTCTGTTCCTAAACCTCCATTTTGTGCAACTCGTCTGCCAAACTCGGAGATTGTAACAAGAACCACTTTATCTGCCAATCCTTGTTTTTCCATATCCTCTTGAAATGCTGCAACAGCCTCAGAGAATTCTTTTAATAAACTTGCATGATCATCTGTTTGCTGTGCATGAGTATCAAATCCCCAAAGTGATGCAACATAAACCGGAGTCTGCATTTCACCGGAAATTAATTTGGCAATTATTTTTAATTGAGTGCCAAGAGGAATTTGTTTCCCAATAGTTATTCCAGAACTTACAGAAGGGTATTCAACCAAGTTCTTACCAGCATCGGCACGCTCTTTTACCACGCTTGCATACTGGATTGATTGAGCGGCAACTTGTTTTAAGAATCTTAATTCTTCTCCGGCGAGAGTATCCGGGATTGGTTCTTCATCAATACTGCTATCTTTTAGAAGAGAACTAAAAGTTGAAGGGTCATCAAAAAGAAACGCCCATTCCGCCGTGTTGTGATTCAAGTATTAATGATTGATTTGAACCAATTTCAACTGCCATCGGTTGATCGGGAATAGTTTCGGGATAAGTAGGATATTTATTTTCCAAAGTTCTCCCAAGCCAGCCATCGGAATAATATTTATCAACATCTGAAGCGGTAAGCCAAATATCTGTTGATCTGAAGTGCGATCTGTTTTGATTTTCATAACCAACATTTTGAATGATACTCATTTTCCCATCATCAAAAATGGATTTTAAAGGACTCATATTAGGATGAAAACCGATTGTATTTGTAATTGGAACAATATCTGATTTTGGTATTGCCAGCGTTGGTCTATTGCGGTAATATAAATCATCTTCAAAAGGTATTATTGTATTTAATCCATCATTTCCGCCCTTTAACTGAACCACAACTAAAATTTTTCCATCATAAGATTTAATATTTAGTATTGGGTTTGCAAAGGCTTTCATCGGAAATCCGCTAAGTGAGAAAGCTGTGCTTCCACCCCCGATAATTGCCATTTGCCTTATAAAATCTCTTCGTCTCATTCTATACTTTCAAATTTATGATAGTTGATACTCTGGCAGCCTAGCCAAAGCTTTTAAGAAATTAATTATTCTAGTTTCGGCTTGATTACTATACGTTGACCAATCTTGAATGACAGCTCCATCAAGTAACTTTTCCAGCATACGTCCCTTTGTATTTTGGGATAAGGGATATATGAAAAGATAATTTATTACATCTTCCACAAACTGAACTGCATCTTCAGAACTTTCAAAACTTCTTGCAAATTCAAGAACGTTCATTGAAAAACCAATTGGGTTTCCTTTTGAATTATTACCGGAAATAATAGAATCCGTAAACTCATTCCGCATTGGTAATGTTGTTGTGCTTATCCATTTTCTTTGTCCTTCCCAGCCCCGGACATCAGGCGGATCAAAATGTAATTGCTTCATTTTGTCAGAGCTTTCAATTATGAAATAATAATCTAATGGAGATAACTCACTTATATTGAATTGTTTCATAGCTCCAACAATTAAGTCATTAGGCGTTTTAATGGACGTAGTTTTAAATTGATCTGAATAAAAATAATCGGATTTAAACATTGCTGAAAATACCGGCTTGAGTTCAAATTTATTATTTCTAAAAATTAGAGCGAGCTCATCAACAAAATTTTCATCCGGAATGTGATAAATAAATTCTTTATAAAGTTTTCTACAAATAAATTTTGAAGTTTCTTCTTTCTCAAAAATAATATCTATGATATCTGAATAAGCAAAATTTCCGACCTTTCCCATAAATTCTTTATTCTTAGAATCAAAGAACTCCTCATTAAATTTAGAGTCAAGTCCATCAACGGCCCAGCCTGTAAGTGCACGGGCTGCTTCTCTAATATCATATTCACTATAATTCCCAATCCCTATTGTAAATAGTTCTAATAACTCGCGAGCATAGTTTTCATTAGGTATATTTTTAGTATTATCAACGCCGTTAAAATAAATAAGCATTGCCGGATCAGTAGTAACCATTTTGGTAAGTTCTTTAAAATTTCCAAATGCATAATTTCTAAACAACCTATTTTGCTTATATATGAGTTGCGGAAGTTTTACCTTTTCAACTTCAACAACAAAATGATTTGTAAAAAATGCACAATTTTTTTTCTCTTAAAGAAGTTGGCTGTAAACGCATTAATTCGTATTCCCAACTAATAAATTCTAAATATCTTTGATAGAAAAGATTAATATTAATTGAAGTTGACGGATCTGTAACCCAACTTCCGGGAGGTGGAGGAGCAGTACCAAGCTCTAAAAGATGATTATCAATAAAATCATCTAATGATAATGAAAGGGCAAATGCAACATCATCTCTTCTATATCCAAATAAAGTTCTTGAATATAAATGTTTAATATTTGCTTCGTTCCAATCTGAGAATTTTTTAACATTAAAATCGCTTTCCTAATTATTAATTTCCGATGAAATTATTATCAATTAAGTTTAGATAAGTTAGTTCTAAAAGAAAAGTTAGCCTAATAAGATAACAAATTTAGTGAATTGCATCACAATCGAGGAGTGGATTATTTTTTGATCAGTACGAATACTTTTTTTTAGTATTTCCTAAAACGTAATCTTCAAATCAATTTTTACAGCCTCTAAAGTTAATGGCGCTTTTGAGTTAAAAGGCCAATTCATATCTTCTTGTTTTAGTGTGTAGAAAAAGTACGAGAGTCCGTTCTTAAGTAAAAAATAAACAATTGGGGTAAGTGTTGGCGAGGCTTTTATAATTACACCTTCAGTTAAGAAATCAATTCCGGTTTGCGAAAGAGTTTCAATTAGTATACTTCCAAAATGTTTCCAAACCAAGTAATGAGGTAAAATAATTTGTGTTTCATAACCGCCGCCGATATTAAACGTTGAACCAATTTTGAAATCTATTCCGGCAATGTTATTTGTCCCAAATTTAATTGCGTTATCATAATTTTTAATAAAGAAATATCATTTTGCGGGAATGGGTTCCCAACATTTGTTAAATAATAATCTAAATTGGGAGTTCTAAAATTTGACTGATTCCAAACCAATCCCATTTGATAGGAAGGTAAAATTGCTAAGTTGCCAAAACTGTAGCCGTAACCTTTTCTAAAGCCTAGACCAAATCTCCAAATTTCAAAACTGATATTAGTTTGTCTGTCTAAATCATTTAGGTTATCATTTACGTATGAAGAAAAAAGATAGTTATCTTCAAATTGTAAAATGCGGTAATTGCCGGCGGGTTTTAAATATCTTTTCCCAAGCTTAATTTCTGTGAGTGTGTTTGATTTTATAGAAGTAATTAAATCTTTATTTTTTAGTTCGCTAAATCCATATGATACTTCAATAAAATTTTTTGTGCCTGAATACCAATTCCCAAAACTAAAATCATTTAATGAATTAGAATTATTTAATCTATCTTGCGCAAAACTATTTTGTGCTGAAAAAATTAAAAATAAAATTGCAACCAATACTTTTTTCATATGCATAAAAATCCCCAAGTTTTTACTAAATAAAAACTAAAGGGGAAATTTAATTATTACTAAACTAAAAAGAGAATATATTTATACGGTTGTTTTTTTTCTCTAACGTTCTAATAAGAGTATCCATCAAAACATCATTCTGCACAGGTTTAGTTAAAAATATATCAACACCAGCGTTATATGCATTATCTTTATCTCTTTGGAATGCATGAGCAGATAAACCAACAATTGGTAAATCTTTATACTCTTCCATTGCTCTTATTTCTTGGGTTAACTGCAAGCCGTCTTTTTTACCTCTTAAAGAAATATCCATTAGTATAATGTCAAATTTCGACTCGTTTAATTTTTCGTAAAAAGTATCGGATGAATCGCAAATTGCTAAATCAAATTTTCTTTTTAGAAAAATCTGCAAGAATTTTTGATTTTCATAATCATCTTCAACAATTAAAAGTTTTGGTTTGCTTTGTTGTTCTTCGCTCATTTTAGTACCACTTTTTTTATTTTTTATTATCGACAAAATCATTTAGATATTAAATTTTATTTTAACTGTACCAAAGTAATTTAGTCTTATAGTTTATTATCGAGAAAAATGTTTCAATTTTTAGAAGAAAGTTTAAATAAATTATAGAAATGAAATTTAGAGAAAAAATACAATTTTAAGTATAAATTTTTGGTTTTGTTCAAATTGCTTATTTTTTGTGTTTCAAATTGATAATTAAATTGCAAAATATTAAAATTTTTTCAATTAAAAAGGGAGTTTATGAGAAAAAAGCAGACGAAAAAACGAATATCTCGTAATTTGGGAATTTGAGTGAAATAAACTCAGAAGTTAAGAATTAAAAAATATTGGAATTAGGATTCCTAAAAGTGCAAACCATTACCTCTGCCGGTTAATCCATTTTATTCCTTTATCATAAACAGACCGGTTTCGGTAACAGAAATTGGAAACAAGTATTGAGAACAGAGATATTAGATTTGAGATTTGGATTCTGAAATTTACTTTTTTTGTTCTTTTAGTTTTGTTTTTGGTTTTTCTGTTTTTTGAAATTTATTTGTTTTTTGCTTTTTGAGATTTGTTGTTTAACAATTTAGCCTAAAAACGCAGAAACTATAAGAAGTAGGTAGTAGAATCATTAGTTCTAACTATTGACAGAAGAATGTTTTGAACATACATTTACAACTGATTTAAAGTTCTTTGAGTTTTACAATTAAGCAGTTCTCTTTTTACAAGAAAAATTATAGAGCAAATATTTTTAACTTGCAAAACCCCCGTTGAAAACAAGATAAAAATACTTTTTATGCTATTGTAATTAGAATTACTTGCATAAAAAAAGAGAACTTGCTTTATAACTTTTTTTACAAAATAAACATATTTAACAAATGGTAAATATTATGAAACGAAATATTAATATCTTTTTTTATACAGCTTTGTTAACTGCGGGAATATTTTCTTTGTTCTACCTTTCTTCTTGTGATGATGGACCTACAGAACCAGTTATTGAACCTGGAAGTAGAGATTATCTTTGGGTAGTTGACACATTAGATGCCGAATATAACTACATTTATAAAATATGGGGAAGCTCTCCGAACAGTGTTTGGGCAATTGGAGACGGCAGCAGTTTTGATAAAACTATATGGTATTACGATGGATACCAATGGTCAACAGATGGACTTTCAAGAAATATTTTACCGCGTGCTTTGTGGGGTTTTTCTAAAGATAATGTTTATATAGGTGGATTAGACGGTAAAATTTGGAGATATGATGGTCAGCATTGGAGCCAGTTTACAAAATTAGAAACTCAAGGCACCGCTTTTATTACATTTGAAAATATTTGGGGAACTAGCCCAAACGATTTTTTTATGCTGTTGAAATGGCCCAGATAATGAACTCTATGCAAATTATAGCATCATAGCCCATTATCTTAATAGTAATTGGAAAATATACGAACCTAAAAATATTGCAGGAAACGTAGTTCATTTTTATACTAATGAATCAGATCAAAAAAAATATTTTATGTTATCTAAAATAGGAGGAGCAAAGTTTCCTGATAGTACAATTATTTACGAGTATAAAGACAGTAACTACATAAAACTATATACCAGCTTAGAAACAAGGGGCCAACAATCAGATATTAGCCTTATTGATAATGATGTATATTTCATTTTAGGGAATGAAATAGCAACAAGAGAAATGATCAATTTAAGACAGTGGTAAATGTAGATAATCCCAATTTTACCAACGGATATGGGGAAGAAATTCAAAAGATATTTTTTTGTTAATGACTGATGGATTAGCTCATTACAACGGTACAAATATAGAATATTTATTTTATTTTAATAAAACACCTCGCACACAAATATATGGGGCTGCACTTTTTGAAAAAGAAGCTTTTTTACTGTTTATGAAGATATAACTGGTTTAAAAACACATATACCACGGTATTTTAAAAGAATAGGAGGTGATTGGCTCAAAAAGAATTGAAATGCCGAAGGTGCTGCAACACCTCCGGCTTAATTAGAAAAAGTCTCAAGGTTGGCTACCTAAAAGTTTCATTATTTCAATGAAATATGGGCTTTTCTATTTTGCAAATATAGTTAATTAATTTACAAGGAGTAAACCATGAGAAAATTATCTATTAAAGTTATATTAATATTAACATTTATTTCTCTAAATATTTATTCACAGAATTATACATTTACTTTGTCAAAGAGCGGTTACATTCAGACAACAACTTATTATCCAACTAAATCTAATCCAAGTTCAACAATTACTGTTTACAATAATAATACACCATACGTAGGAACTCAGTTTATTAGCGGGAGTGGGTACGAAAGAGATAATATCTTGAGAACAACATCTTATATAAACCTTGCGACATCGTTAAATCTTCAAGCTAATGAACAGATTAGTTTAGCAAAACTAACAATTACAACACAGAGTTCAACTGGCAGTGGAAATTTTAATATAAATTTTGTCGGTACCTCTTTTTCCGGTTCAGGTCCACAAGATTTTTGGTTAAAATGCAAGTCCGGGACTAATATAGGAAGTCTTCCTATAACAGCTCAAATCAATATATAGATGTAACAAATTATGTGAGTAATAATTTAAATAATACTATCTATTTCGGATTTTACGAAGGAGGCGACGGCAAGGCATATTTAAATACAGTAACTTTACAAATCTGGACAATTACGGTTCCTCAAGTAAATATAACTGCCCAAAATAATTTTACTGGTGGTTCAATTAAAGTTGGTGTAAATACCACTGCAACATCACATACTAGTCCTTTTCCTTTTACTGCTTATGTTGGCAATTCTGTAAATTTACAAGCAGTTGAACAAAGTAAAGATAGTTACAGTATGATTTGGAATGATACTGAAGCACCACTTAATCCAAGCAAATGGGATAGAAATGGTATTGTTAAATCCTACAATCAATCATATTCTTTTCAGCCTCTACTGACGACAACGATAAAAAACATAACATCAAATTTGCGCAAAATCTGCAATCAAAATTTCACAAATAGTTTTGTTGGTTTAAGTTATAAGGAACAATGAAAGTTAATGGAACTTCTTATAATTGTCCAACTCAAGATTTTGGGGTTGTTGAACAAAATCAAATATCGTTCCTTGCAGAAATGTATGTTGTACAAAACGGCATTGGTTATCTATTTAACCATTGGGATGATGGAAATACTTCTTCTTATAGAACTGTTAATCCAACTGTTCATAAAACTTATACAGCTTATTATGTTGGTAAAGCTGATAACGCATATAGAGGTTTATCAATAAACAGCAGCGATCCAACAGGCACACCGGTTAGGCTTACATGGAACCAGCACCCAAATACAAATATTACAAAATATGAAATCTGGAGAAAAGTAGGTTTTAATATTACCGCTATTGGGTATAAAATTGCTACCATTAACAGAAGCAGCGCTTCAACTTATACTTATACAGATAATGAATATAGTATTAGCCACGTAATAAATAAAGACAATGAAGTCAGCTATGATGTTAAAGCATATTATTCGGTTGAAAACACATTAAGTCAAGATGATTATGTAGTAACCTATGGAACACCGGAAGCAAAAAGAAAATTCGGGTTCGGAAGCTATTGCAATGGAAAAAGCTGTTGAAGACGAAATAACTGAAAATGAAGTTTCAAATTATCCAAATCCTTTTAACCCAACTACAACAATTAATTTTAAAGTTAAAGAAACTGGAAATGTAAATATTATAATTTATGATGCGTTGGGAAGAGAAGTAAAACAATTAGTAAATGAAACAAAACAACCGGGAAGTTATAATATTAGTTTTGATGGTTCAAGACTTTCCAGCGGAATTTATTTTTACACAATGCGGGCAAATAATTTTACCGCTTCTAAGAAAATGTTGCTGACAAAATAATTCTAAAAATAATTCTTTCAGTAACACAAAAATATGTGTTACTGAAAGTCTAAAATATTGTACTTATTTCACGAAAAATAACTATTCAATTTTTTCTAATTCTAAAATTTTATTTATTATTATGCTTGGTAATTCTTTACGTGCTTTAACATTTAAAATAGTTAAAATTTCTTTCATGTGGCTGTTAACTGTAGCTTCAACAATATAAAGTTTAGCCGCAATTTCTTTACTTGAATATCCTTTTATGCTAAGCAAAAATATTTCATATTTTCTACCTTTCAATTTATCTTTTAGTTCTGCAAGAAATGCATCGTACTCTTTTTTACAATTGATTGAGCAGAAGGTTGCTTTTTTAGGTTTTTAATTTCTTTTGCTAATTTTAATTTTTTTTTCTTCTAATTTACTTGCTCTATTCTGCCAAGTAACTTTTGTATATGATTGATAAACAATTAGAAGAATGCCAATAAATATTAAAAATAAAAATAACACAGACCAAGCTACCGATACAGCCACATAAAGCTCCTTCCAAAGAAATAATTAGAAATAACAACACCTATACTTTGCACTAAAAATCCGTACATTCTTATTTCTTCGAAAGCAGGCGTAATTCAATTAATGTAAAAAAAGAATATAGAAAAATACCATAAAGGATAAAAATAAATTCACCGGGTAATTTAACCTTCATTTTATCAATTCTATAAATAAGGATGCAAGAAAGAATAAATAAAACAACTGCATCTATCCAAAACATTAAATCCGGTGTATATTCAGAAATACCCCAATAATAATCTGAAACAATTGCTGTAACCCCTATTAGTATAACAAACGGCAAAATATTTTTTACTATTGCTGCCCACTTTAGTAGTAAATAACAAAAAAACATAATGTGTATTGGCATATATATGCGGAACAGAATAACATTATGTTTGTGGAAAAAATATTACAAGTACAAGCGAAAATATCTGCATTATAAAAGTAAAATAAATATAAAGCTCAAAAAGTTTTAAGTCGCTATTAAATTTTTTTCTTCTTCTTGCGCGCAATAATGCTTGTAACAATTGGCAGCAGCATTGTTGCAATAGCAAAGTAATCAAAAAATCTACTGAATAATTTTAATATAGTTTCCATAACATCCTAATCACATTTTGGTGGACAGCCTAAAACCATTTCTAAAGTAAAAGCACTGTTTGTTACGGTTAATGTTTTAGGGCGCATCTCTATACGCGTTGTTTTTTTACCGCCTTTCTTTAAAAGTAAATTTACTTGGCTTGTGCTCATTTTATAAAATACTTCACTTTCACTTTCGGCAAAACCGGTTACGCTTTTTCTTTCTCCGTTTAATGCTCTACCATTTCCAGTATTAATGTTAAGCATAATATATTCTCCGGCTTCTTTAAGCATTCCTGTAAGCTCACTGTTATTAACTTCAACAAAACTAACAACTTCGCCAAATTCTTTATTTGCATAATCGGCATCAAAAATTTCTCCAATTACTTGAGCACTTAAAACATTAAAAGAAAAAAGAACAAACAAAAATGGAACAAACATTTTGGTAACCATAAATTAAACTCCTTTTAAAATGAAGTATAGAAATAGTAAAAACCTTTTAGTAATAATTTCCTAAAGTGATAGGTTTTTCATTGAGCATAATTGTTCGTTAATTAAGTTTGCTGATAGACTGCCTATATTAAGCATAAATATTCATTTTGAAATTGGTTTGTAATATTTATTAAAGATAGCTCAACATAATTAAAAAACTATATCCAAATAGTCTCTGAAAACCATTTGAATACTATCTGAAAACCATTTGAAAACCATTTAATTATATTATTAATGGTACTTAAATAAACCGTATAAAGTAATGGCAAAGATTAAGAATAATGTTTTTAGTAAAAGTTATCAGAAATAGTTTTAATGCAAATAATCTTCTAGCAGGTACAATACACAGGAATTAAAAATTTAAGTTAATCTGAAAATGTAAAAAAATTGTCTGAAATAATATCCCAATTACTAAAAAGTATAATAGTAAAAATATTAGTGGTATTAAAATTCCCAAAAGCGCAAACCATTTGCCTCTGCCGGTTAATCCTTTCTTTCCTTTAATCATAAATAAACCAGTTGTGGCAAGAAAAATTAGACTTAACGCAAAAATATCTGCAATCCAGGTCCATGCTTTTTAGGATGGTTTAAATGAAGAAAATTTGTTTCTCTAATAATCGCGCGGCTTTTTACTTTTTCTAGAATGGCAGTTCTGTTTTTAAATTCGCAGAAAGTGTTTTATTCTGAAAAAATATATCAATTGAAGTTGGGCTTGAGCGGAAGAAACTTTTATGCTATCACTAATTGAAAAATATTTTGTTAAATCGCTTACTAAATTTTCGCTCGTAAAAGTAGAATCAATATTAATTGGAATAATTAAAGAATCTTTTTCAATACTGTAGTTAGGATTCCAATCGCTAACGTGGTTTACGGCAATTCCGGAAATTGAATAAATAATTGTTAAACCAAAAGCAATGTAGCCAACGTCTCTGTGAAGTTTGCGGATGAGTTTGCGTATTTTCATTTCTTAAAGAATACTGAATTGGTTCAAGGAAATAAGTAGTCAAAATCTGTCATTTCGAAATGAGCCCTAATTTTTTTTTTTTTGCGGGGCGATTGAGAAATCTCTCCAATATGACTAAGAGATTTCTCACAAAAGGCATGTTCGAAATGACAAATAAATATTAAATCTCAAATTGCTCACTCAACAACTGCGCCTAAGCCTTTAATCTGATAAACTTTTTAGTTGTTTTTTCATGTTCGCAAGCGTGTTCTTTTTCTCCTTCTTCCTTGCTGCAATCACCGCCGCAGCCTTCACCTTCAACAACTATTGAATAAACTTCACCTTCAACCAAAGCTTTTTTACCTTTTTGCTTCCATAGGAAAAACTATTTCGCCGTCATTAACTTTTACTCGCATTGTTTGATATTCTTCATCGCTGTTTAAATTTATCCAGCATCCTCTTTTTTCGCAAACATCAACAATGGTTCCTTCTACCAAAACTTTTTTGCCGACAAAATTTTCCGGATTAGCCATAATTTGGGAAATTTCTGTTTTCTCAGAAAGTGTAATCTCATTTCCGTATTTTTTTTGAATCGGATGCATTTATGCTTAATAATGTAAAAACTAAAATCGCCAATGTTACAAATATTTTTTTTCATTTTTCCTTTCCCAAATAATTTTAAAAATCTTATTATGTAACTTAATTTTGAATAAACAATTTTGCAAGGTTTTTTGAAGTTTTGAACCGTCATTGCGAATTTCGATGAATCCCCGATTAAAGCATTCGAGGACAGACTTTATCGAAGTGAAGCAATCTCTTTTATTTGGCAGATTGCTTCGGGGAGAATCTCCTCGCAATGACTGTTCTTAATTTATTCTGTAAATTCAATCATTACTATATTGAGGCATTTAATTTTTATTCTCATTCCCACATGCTTAAAGCGGGAATCCACTGAATTAGTTTTTCGTTCACTTAATAAAATTCTGGATTTCCGATACAATCATTCGAAAATGATTAAGTAGGGAATTAAAAACTAATCCAAAAAAATAATAAAGACATTACAAAACTATGAAAACACTAAAACTTATAATTCACTTTTTGCTCTTAATTGGTTTTATGAGCTGTTCAACAATGGATTCTTCACTCAAAAATTTGGAAGAAATTCAAAAATTAAAACCGAAGCGATTAAAACAAGGAGATACAATAGGACTAGTTTCTCCCGCGAGTTATATTTCCCAAGAACAATTGGATGAATCAATTGAGAATTTAGAAAACTTAGGTTTTAAAGTTAAATACAATGAAGCAATAAAAGATAAATATGGCTACTTAGCTGGAACTGATTCAGCCAGAGCAGAAGATTTGAATTCTATGTTTGCCGATAAAAATATTGATGCAATTATGGCAGTCCGCGGAGGTTACGGCTGCGCAAGAATGCTTGATTTTATTGATTATAGTTTGATCAAGAAAAATCCCAAAATAATTATTGGCTATAGCGATATAACTTCTTTACTTTATGCAATTTATTCAAAAAACGGGTTTAGTGTGTTTTCACGGACCGGTTGGCACATCAACTTTTAATGATTATTCAATTTCACATGCTAAAAATATTCTAATTGATGCAACACCAGTTTATGAAATGAAAAATTCATATATGGATAGTGACCAAATTGAAATAATAAAAGATGGGATTGGGGAAGGAGAATTAGTCGGTGGAAATTTATCAATTGTTGTTTCAATGATTGGAACCGAATATGATATTGATACGAAAAACAAAATTATATTTTTAGAAGATGTCGGCGAAGAACCTTATAGAATTGACCGTATGCTGACTCAAATGAAACAAGCTGGTAAATTTAAAAATTGTTCCGGAGTTGCTCTCGGTGTTTTCAAAAATTGTGAAAAGGCTAAAGATGATCCGGAGTTTGAAAATTCTTTGACATTAAGCCAAGTTTTTACAGATATTTTAGGCGACCTAAATGTGCCGGTAATTTATGGCTTGTCATTCGGTCACATTGAGAATAAATTTACTTTGCCGTTTGGAGTAAATGCAAAATTAGATAGTTATAGTAAAAGTTTAACAATATTAGAAAAAGCAGTCGAGTAAATTTTGTTTGCAGAAGTAGTTTTCCCATTGCCGTTTAGGCACTCATTCACTTATTCTATTCCCAAAGAGTTTGAAGAAAGCGTTATGATTGGAGTTAGAGTTGTGGCTCCTTTTGGCAAGCGCACACTAACGGGATTCGTAATTAATATTTCTGAAACAACAAATGTAAAAGAAAAAATAAAACGATTAACTGATGTTTTAGATGATCAGCCGATTTTTAGCAAAGATTCTCTAAAATTTTATGAGTGGGTTTCTGATTATTATTTAAGTTCTCTTGGTGAAGCACTCAAGAATTCTGTTCCTTACGGCTTAGATGTTGAATCTAAAAAAACAATTATTTCTGATAAAGAATTTTGCTTAACACTTTTTGCTAAAGAAAAAAATGTAAAAAGTACTCGTGCTAAATTGCTGAAAATCCTTTCTGAAAAAGAATCTTTTAAAATTACTTATCTGCAAAAGTTGGTAAGAAAAAAAAGCATTTACTCAGTTTTAAAAACGCTTGAGAAGCAAGGAGCAGTTACAATACTTAATGAAATTGAAGATGCAAAAGTAAAAATAAAAAAAGCAAAATTTGTTTCTCTAAATAAAACCAATGATGAAGTTTACAGCATTATGGAAGAGATTGAAAAAAAATCTTCCAAACAAGTTGTTCTATTGCTGGAGCTGTTAAACAGTAAAGAAAAAGAAATTCAGCAAAGCGAATTGTTGAAAAAAACTAAATCGAATCAGTCTTCAATAAACTCTCTTGAGAAAAAGGGAATTGTAAAAGTTTTTGATAAAGAAGTTGAGCGCGTTTATACAGAAACTTATAATGAGAAAATGCAAGAATTTGATCTTACTCCCAATCAAAAAACAATTGTTGAAAAAGTTTCAAAAGATATTGAAGAGAATAACTTCAAAACATATTTGCTGCACGGAGTAACCGGAAGCGGTAAAACCCAAGTCTATATTGAACTTGCAAAGCTTTCTCATAAAAAAGGAAAGACAGTTCTAATTTTAGTTCCGGAAATTTCTTTAACTCCTCAAATTACATCTCGCTTTTTTAACAACTTTGGAAGTGAAGTAACAGTAATGCACAGCCGTATGTCTTTAGGTGAAAGGTATGATTCATGGCGCGGAATTATAAATGGAAAATACAAAATTGTAATTGGTGCTAGATCGGCAATCTTCGCTCCTTTAGAAAATATAGGACTAATTGTTGTTGATGAAGAACACGATCAAAGTTATAAGCAGTATGATTTAATTCCAAAATATAACGCCAGAGATGCGGCTGTGTTGAAAGGATTTTTTGGCAAAGTACCCGTTTTATTGGGTTCTGCAACTCCTTCAATTGAGAGTATGTACAACTCTAAAATAGGAAAATATGAATTACTAGAATTGCCTGAAAGAGTTGATAATGCTAAACTTCCTAAAATAAAACTTGTTGATATAATTTTTGAGAAAAAGAAAAACAGAATGACCGGTGTTTTTTCTAAAACTTTGTTGGAAGCGATTGACCTCAGATTAACAAAAAAAGAAAATGTAATAATTCTCCAAAATAGAAGGGGCTTTGCAACCCAAGCTTATTGTGATGACTGCGGAACAATTGATATGTGTGAAGATTGTTCAGTCTCAATGGTTTATCACATCAATAAAAATATAATGAAGTGCCATTATTGCGGCGCAGTAAAACCCGCGCCCAGAGGATGTAAAACATGCGGCTCTATAAATATTAAATTTTTTGGAACCGGAACGCAGCGTGTTGAAGATGAATTGGCTTATCATTTTCCCAATGCAAAAATTGAACGTATTGATTCCGATACAATAAATAAAAAAGGGAAACTCGGAATAATTCTTAACAGTTTTAGAAAAGGTGAGATTGATATTTTAGTCGGTACGCAAATAGTTTCTAAAGGAATGGATTTTGCGAATGTTACTTTAGTCGGAGTAATTTCTGCGGAAACATCTTTATGGATGCCAGATTTTAGAGCAGATGAAAGAACGTTTCAATTATTAACACAAGTTTCAGGAAGAAGCGGCAGAAGCAAAGAAGAAGGCGAAGTAATTATCCAAACTCAAAATCATAAAAATTTTGTTCTGCAAAAAGTTCTTGATAATAATTATAATGATTTTTATCAGCATGAAATATTATTGCGCCAGCAAAATCAATATCCTCCTTTTTCCAGACTTGGATTGATTGAAGTTAAAAATGAAGATGAACAAAAAGCAAAACAAGCTGTTACAGATTTTCATAAACGTTTAATGAAATTTGGAGATAGACTTTTTATTATGCCGCCGAATGAAGCAATAATTGCAAAGGTTAAACGTGTTTACAGATATCAGATAATGATAAAAAGTCTGCGGAGTAGTGATCCAAATGGAAAAATTTTACGAAATGCTTTGCTGAATGCTTTTATTGATTATAATCAAAAATCAAGATTTAGAGATGTGAAAATTTATTTTGATATTGATCCGCAAAGTGTTTTATGAAAATTGTCCCACGCACTTTGTAAGTGCGTGGAACTAAGATATTTTACATTCCAAACATTTTTAAGAATGGAAAAGCTTGTGCAATAAAATGCATAATTAAACTAAAGCCAATCCACATGCCTAGAATTGCAATGATATATTTTATAGTGTCATCAGACTTAAACAACTTTGCGTAAGCAATACCAACCACAGAATAAAACCAGATTGACAATGGATCTAATTTGTGCATAAACCAACCAACAATTCCTTCGGGTTCCATTCCCATATAACTACCTATACTTGTATCTTGGAACATTTTGCCGAGGGCAATTGCAGAAACAATCATTATTATTATTTGAACTATACCAATGTAATGTGGTAAACCGTAAGCTAGCATTGAATTTTTGTAGTCGCCGGTACCTCCTAATGCAAATTTAGCAAGAAGAAGAAAAACACCCGAAACAATAAAAAACATTAAGAAAACCATAATCAAAGCCCCGATAGCACCAAATATTAATTGCATGCTACCTCCTTTTTCCATTTGCTCTTGTATCATATCCAATTGTTGATCAGCTTGCTGTTGTGTCATTTGTCCTTTGTCAACGGCTTCCTGCATGTTTTTTTCAAACCTTTCCATCTGCTGTTCAATCATATTTGCTTTAATTTCAGGATTACTGCTTGTAATAAACTGCATTGCTATAATAGCTACAATAAGAAGTAACAACGGAAGAACCCAATCCATTGTTTTAACTGGTAAGTTAGATAATTTTTGAAATAAATCAGATGGTTCTGTTAAAACACCAACTATCTTATCAGTAACACCTAATTCTTCATCTAATAATTCATCAATTGGTTCTTCATTGTTTTGTATTTCATCCATTTGTGTATTCCTTATTTTTGTTTATAGAGGAATTTTGTTAATTGATATTTGTAAAATAATAATAATTTAGATAAATTTATCAGAATAAAATAACTTTTAGCTGTCCTTATAATAGAGTAAAATTCAATTATTCCTTGACCAAAAAATATACTTGCAATTGTTAAGGGTGCCCAAAAATCTCCAATTAAATTATTATTTAGTTCAGTTGAAGAGAATTTATTAACGATAACCACGGCAGCAATAACAATTAGTAATGTATAATTTCCTATTTTGTAAAACATTTGCAATTCACGTTCATCCCTTACTTTATACCCCGTAAACAGCTTTAAAAACGGTAAAAGTACAAAAAGTAATATCGATATCACTCCTTCATTTCCAAAAAATAAAATTGCCAAAATTACTGCTAAACCAACAATGAGTTGAAAATAAAATCTATATACCATGTTATCCTCAATTTACTTAAGTGTAAAAATTTTTTCAATCGGCACATTAAAATATTTTGCAATTTTAAAGCACTCACAATTGTTGGAACATATTTCCCTTTTTCAATTGCGTTTATACTTTGTCTGCTTAATGCGCATGCATTACCTAATTCTTCTTGTGTAATATTTCTTTCTGCGCGTAAAACTTTTTAGTCTGTTTTCAACTTGATCACTCATGTCATAAAAAGTAAAGTATACATTACAAAAAGTCAAGTGAAAATTACATATGAGTTTTTAACAAGAAAAATTATTTGATAACATGTTTCAAATAGAAACTCAAAAACTGTAAGTTAGTACATTAAAATTTTGAGGATTAATGAAAACAATTATTGAACCTTTCCGAATAAAATCGGTGGAACCGATTAGGTTTACTACAAAAGAAGAAAGATTAAAAATTTTAAAAGATGCCGGTTACAATTCTTTTTTAATTCACGCAGATGACGTGTTAATTGATTTGCTTACTGATAGCGGAACCTCGGCAATGAGCGCATCTCAATGGGCTGGAGTTATGGAAGGCGATGAATCTTACGCCGGCTCAAGAAGTTTTTACAAATTTGAAGCCTCGGTGAAAAAAATTACGGGACATGAATTTATAATTCCGACTCATCAAGGTAGAGCTGCAGAAAAAATACTTTTTACTGTTCTTGGCGGAAAAGGGAAATTTATTCCGAACAACACACATTTTGATACAACCCGTGCAAACGTTGAATTTTCTGGAGCAGAGGCAGTCGATTTACTAAATGAAATTGGAAAACAACCGGAAGTTAGAGCTGACTTTAAAGGAAATATGGATGTTGAAAAATTAGAAAAGTTCATCGGTGAAGTTGGCAAAGAAAATATTCCTCTTGTGATGATAACAATTACAAACAATAGCGGCGGGGGTCAACCTGTTTCCATGCAGAATATAAAAGATGTTAGAGCTGTTTGCGATAAATATAAATTGCCGCTTTTTTTAGATGCTTGCCGTTTTGCAGAAAATGCTTTTTTATTAAGAAAGAGAAAAAAGGTTTTGAAGAAAAATCAATTTTAGAAATTTGTCAAGAAATGTTTTCTTATGCAGATGGTGCAACTATGAGTGCAAAGAAAGATGCACTTGTAAATATTGGCGGATTTTTATCAATTAACAATCCAGATCTTGCAATGCAATGCCGTAATTTGTTAATTGTTACAGAAGGTTTCCCAACATACGGAGGTTTATCCGGCAGAGATTTAGAAGCTGTTGCTATAGGATTACAGGAAGTTGTGGACGAAAATTATCTAAATTATAGAATTAGAAGCACAGCATATTTAGGAGAAAAAATTGTTGCCGCCGGAGTGCCAATAATTGAGCCGCCTGGCGGTCATGCAATCTACATTGATGCAAAAAGGTTTTTGCCAAATATTCCGCCACATGAATTCCCAGGTCAATCAATTATGTGCGAGCTATTTATTGAGGGCGGAATTAGATCAGTTGAAATTGGAAGCGTTATGTTTGGTAAATACGACAAAGACGGTAAAATCCTTTCTCCACCGATGGAATTGGTTCGTTTGGCAATTCCGCGAAGAGTTTATACTCAAAGCCATATTGATTATGTTGCAGAAGTTGTTATTGAAGTTTATAAAAATAGAGATAAGCTTAAAGGCTATAAAATTGTTGAAGAAGCGCCAATGTTAAGGCATTTTACGGCAAAGTTTGAAAAATTGTAAATTAATTTGTCAAGCCGTCTTTCATTGTTCTTAATGAAATACCGGAGTCAATAAAAAAAGATTCCGGTATTCTGAAAATAGAAACTGGAATGACGAAACTCAAAAACTAAAAAAAATATATACATGAAGTTAAAAAAAAACATTTTCATTTACTGATAAAAATCAAATTTGGCGGTTACTAATTAGCGAGACAGATAAACTAATAATTGAAACAAGAGATTTAGAAAAAAAAGGAAGTCTTTTTCCATTGTTATGATTTAGTAAAAGGGAAAAGTATATTCAAGAATTTTCAGTTGGAAGAAAAATATTGGATTGGAATTGAAAAAATTTATCAAGACAAGATTATTTTTCATCATTTTGCAAAACCAGATATGCCGGAACACAAAAAAATAATTGTTTATGATATTTTAGAAAATAAAATTCTCTGGCAAAATAATGACTATACATTTTTGACCATTTTGGATGATAAAGTTTATGCATTCAGAAAAAAGTTTGAGGGACGAGATGTTTATATTTTAGACTTTAAAACCGGAGAAACCATTGCTGAGCTTGGCAGTAATGCTAAAGAAGTAAATGAAATTCTTCAGAAATTAAACAATGAAGATTATTCTGATTATTCTTATCCGGAAAATTTTACTGGTTTTGAGGATGAAAAAATACTAGCAACTATAAATAAAGAAGTCGGCAATATGGAAAATGTAAACAATCTTGAAAAACTTGTTTATGATGATTTGCTGCTTTTTAATTATCACATAAAAACAAAAAATAATTCACTTGATAATGTGTTTGCCGTTTACAATATTGATAAAAAGAAAAAACTTCTTTCGAAATATAATTAATAAAAACATAACTTTATTTTCACCCGATTCTTTTTTTTTGTTATAAAAACAATTTGCTTCTTCTTAAAAATAAAGTTGAGTTAATTTCTTACAAATTGGTTTGAGTTAAAAGTTAAGGAAATAATGGAATTATCTTCCCAAGAAAAAAAACATTTGTTGCGTCTTGCACGTTTTTCAATTGAAACTGGTTTTCGTCCTCCATTGGAACCGGTTATATCATCAAAAGAATATCCAATCTTAAAATCAAAATCCGGTGCTTTTGTTACATTAACTATTAATCATAAACTGCGCGGATGCATAGGTTACATCCAAACAGATGATGAGCTAAGTAAAACGGTGATGAATGCCGCATACCAAGCAGCGTTTAATGATCCAAGATTTACTCCATTAAAAGAAGATGAATACGATAAAATTAAACTTGAGATTTCAATTTTATCTCCGCCTTTTCCACTTGAAAATTACGAAGAGATTGTTTTAGGCAAACATGGATTGATTCTAGAAGAATCCGGAAGGAAAGCTTTATTATTACCCCAAGTACCAATTGAACATAAATTTAGCAGAGATCAATTTCTCTCGACACTTTGCAGAAAAAGCTGGATTGAGTGAAGAATATTGGAAAGAAAAAAAAACTCAACCTTAAGGCTTTTACGGCAAATGTTTTTTCAGAAAATGAAAAGAAATTAAAATGAAAAAAATAAGAGAACCCCAAGTTGCCGGAATGTTTTACCCATCTTCAAAAATTGAATTGGAAAAAGCAATTACTATTTTTTTTAATGAAGTAAAGATTGAACAAGAGTTCGAAGAAATTGGCGGAATTATTTCTCCTCATGCCGGTTATATATATTCAGGCAAGACTGCTGCCACAGCTTATAAATCCTTGATTGGCAAAAGTTATGATAATGTAATTGTAATTTCTCCAAGTCACAGAGAATATTTTGCCGGAATTTCAATTTATAATGGCGATGCTTATAAAACACCTTTAGGGAAATTTCAATTAATAAAGAGCTTTGTGATAAATTAATCTCTGATTCCGAAATAATTTTAAAGGAGAAGAAGGCCATAGAAATGAGCATGCTTTAGAAGTTCAACTTCCGTTTTTGCAAATGGTTTTCTCAAATTTAAATTGCTCCCAATCGTAATAGGTGATCAAAGAAAAGAGTTTGTTGATGAATTAGCTGAATCTTTAACTAAAATAATTGATGAAAAAACTTTGTTAGTTGCAAGCTCTGATCTCTCACATTTTTATTCAAAATATAAGGCTGATATTTTGGATTCAAAGGTAATTGAACACATTAATGATTTTAATTCCGATGAATTGCAAAAAGATTTAGAAACTAAAAAATGTGAAGCTTGCGGCGGCGGAGCAATAGTGGCTTTGTTAAAATCGTTAAAGCTGAAAAATTTTTCTAAATCAAAAGTTGTTGCTCACAGTGATTCCGGAGATATAACTGGAGATGACTCTGGAGTTGTTGGTTATTTATCTGCTGTGATTTATAATTAATTATAAAATAAATTATTTTGTTCTTACTTCACAAATTTTGTCATACTCAATATCGTTAGCTTGCCATAGTTCAATTTTATTATTTTCTGGATCTAGAATATGAACAAACTTACCGTATTCAAATGTTTCAATCTCATCAACAACTGTAACACCCTCTTTTTTAATTCACCAACAAGCCATTCTAAATTTTCAACTCTGTAATTAATCATAAATTCTTTTTTAGAAGGCTCCATATATTTTGTATCTTCTTTAAACGGACTCCAAACTGTAAAACCTTTTTTAGTTTCATCATCTGCCTGCCGCCATTCAAAGCTAGTGCCGTAAGAATCTGTCTGGAGACCGAGATGTTTTGAATACCATTCTTTCATTTTATCTGGATCTTTACACTTAAAAAATATTCCGCCTAACGAGGTAACTCGTTTCATTTTTATTCCTTTCAGTTGAATTGATTATAAAGATATTCAAATATAATTTAATTCTCAAAAAATATTATATTTGCACTTGCAAAAAATTAATTGAGGTTTACCATCGCACAGAAAAATAGAAATGAGATAATTGAAAAAATAGTTTCTCTATCTAAGAGAAGAGGATTTGTATTTCAATCAAGTGAAATTTATGGCGGACTTAATGGCTGCTGGGATTACGGTCCATTAGGTGTTGAACTTTTAAATAACATTAAAAGTGAGTGGTGGAAATTTATGACCTACCGAGAAGATGTTGAAGGATTAGATGCTTCTATATTAATGCATCCCAAAGTTTGGGAAGCCTCTGGTCACGTTGAAAATTTTACTGATCCGATGATTGATTGTAAACAATGTAAAGCAAGGTTTAGATTAGACACTTTGGGTGAATTAATTCCTGAGAAGAAAAAAAACAAAAAAGCACTTGAAGCACTTAAAGAGACTATTAAGGAAAATGTAGAAAAGCAGACAACACTTGAAGAAATTTATAAAAACCATACCGATTTTGAGGAAATATTTGAAAGAGTTTTAGAAAAAAATTGGGAAGATTTTTTAAGTAGTTTAAATTGCCCAAGCTGCGGAACTGCTAATTCTTTTACCCCACCGCGTAGTTTTAATTTAATGTTCAAAACTTTTTTAGGTCCCGTTGAAAAATTAGAAAACGCAATATATTTGCGCCCAGAAACAGCACAAGGCATCTTTGTAAATTTCTTAAATGTGCAGAGCGCCAGCAGACAAAAACTTCCATTTGGAATTGCGCAAATTGGTAAAGCTTTCCGTAATGAAATTAATACTAAAAATTTCCTTTTCCGTACACGTGAGTTTGAACAAATGGAAATGCAATATTTTGTAAAACCTTCCGAAGATAAACAGCATTATGATGCTTGGAAAGCGGCAAGAATTGAGTGGTATAAAAATCTTGGAATGACAGCTGACAAATTAAGATATCATGATCATCCAAAAGATAAGCTTGCTCACTATGCAAAAGAAGCGACAGACATTGAATATGAATTTCCGTTTGGCTGGGGAGAGATTGAAGGAATTCATAATAGAACCGATTTTGATCTTTCTCAGCATGAAAAATTTTCTGGTAAATCTCAAAAGTATTTTGATGATGAAATGAAAGAAAAATATATTCCATTTGTGATTGAAACTTCTGCCGGAGCTTCGAGATCTTTTATGGCATTTTTAGTTGATGCATATAATGAGGAAGAAGTAAATGGAGAAACAAGAGTTGTAATGAAATTTCATCCAAAACTGGCACCAATAAAAGTTGCAATTTTGCCTTTGGTAAATAAGGATGGAATGCCGGAAGTAGCTCGGGAGATTGAAACTGATTTGCGTCCATTTATGAAAGTATTTTATGATAGCAAAGGCGCAGTTGGAAGAAGATACAGAAGACAAGATGAAGCCGGAACTCCTTTCTGTGTTACTATTGATACCCAAACAATTGAAGATGGAACTGTAACCGTAAGAGATAGAGATTCAATGGAGCAAATCAGATTAGACAAAAAAGAATTGCTAAAATATTTTCTGGAAAAGTTGAGATAAAAAAAACAGATCTCATTATTTAGAAATTAGCAGTCAGTTATTATAACCTTCGAGGTTTCAGAAACCTCGGAGGTTTTTACAAATACAAATAAATGATTTGTATCATTCCGACAAAAAAGTACTCAAAAATTGAATTGACTTGAGATCCTGAATAATCTACATTATATAATTAGAATTAAATATTTTTGAGGTAACCATGCTAAAGAAATATTTCCTCCCATTTTTAATTTCCACAATTACTTTTTTTGTTACTTGTTCAGACAAAATTGTTGAACCAAATGAATTTCGCCCGTTAACTTCAGCTGAGAAAAAAGTAGTTTCTTCTTCAGAAGATTTTGGATTTAAACTTTTCAATAAAATTAATGAGTTTGAGGGAGAAAAAAATATTTTCATTTCCCCACTGAGTATTTCTATGGCTCTTGGCATGGCACTTAACGGAGCTGCCGGAACAACTTATGATGCAATGCAATCAACTTTGGAATTGTCTTCACTTAGCAATCAAGAAATTAATGAGTCTTATAAAAGTCTTATTGAACTGCTTACTCAAATCGATCCAAGAGTAACATTTCAAATAGCAAACTCTATTTGGTATGAAAACAGGATGACATTTGAGAAAGAGTTTATCGACCTCAACAAAAAGTATTTTAATTCAGAAGTAGCCGGATTAAATTTTGGTGATCCAAATTCCGTAAAAACAATTAATAATTGGGTGAGCGAAAACACTAACAGAAAGATAGAAGGTATACTGGATTTCATACCGCCTAAAGCAATTATGTATTTGATAAACGCAATATACTTCAAAGGAACTTGGCAATATGAATTTAACAAAGAATATACAAAAGACGATTTCTTTAATTTGCCCAATGGCGAAAAAAAAGTAAATTGTAAGATGATGGCGCAAACAAATGAAAAATTCAAATATTATAGTAATTCCAATTTTGAAGCCGTTGATTTACCGTATGGAAATGGATATTTCAGCATGACAATATTCTTGCCGAATTTTGATAAATCAGAAGAAACTATTTTGGAGCAGTTAAATAAAGAAAACTGGGAATTATGGTTAAATAATTTTACAGAAACAGAAGGCACAATTCAATTGCCTAAATTTGAGTTGGAATATGAGTTCAAACTTAATGACGTTTTACAAGCTCTTGGAATGCAAATAGCATTTGATCCTATGAACGCAGATTTTACAAATCTGTACAAACCAGGAGCTGTTTACATAAGTGAAGTAAAGCATAAAACTTATGTTAAAGTTGATGAAGAAGGAACAGAAGCCGCAGCAGTTACAAGTGTTGAATTTAGCAGGACTTCTGTTGGAGATAATAGTTTCTTTATGCGGGTTAATAGACCATTTATTTTTATCATCAGAGAAAGTAATTCCGGCAGTATTTTGTTTATGGGCAAAATTATAAATCCCAATTAAGTTTTGTAAGATTAAGTACTAAAATGAAAAAGGAAGATTCATTCTTCCTTTTTTTTTGTTAAATAGATTGATTAACTTTTAATTCAAGAAAATATAATTTAATCTATAACTTCTAATAGGAGAAAAATGAAGACGAAAATATTAGTCGTTTTTTTGTTAACCGCAACTCTGCTTTTTTCACAAGCGAGAAAAATTGAGTTTACTGAATATGATTTAGATAATGGATTACACGTAATTTTACATCAAGATGATACTACACCGATTGTCGCCGTCTCTATAATGTATCATGTTGGTTCTAAAAATGAAGATCCGAAAAGAACCGGATTTGCTCACTTTTTTGAGCATCTGATGTTTGAAGGTTCAGATAATATTGCGCGAGGACAGTTTGATAAAATTATGGAAAGCGCCGGTGGAACCAACAACGCAAACACATCGCAAGACAGAACTTATTATTATGAAATTCTTCCATCAAATCAATTAGAGTTAGGTTTGTGGATTGAATCAGAAAGAATGCTTCATGCAAAAATCGATTCAATTGGAGTGGAAACTCAGAGAAAAGTTGTAAAGGAAGAAAAGAAACAAAGTTATGAAAATCAGCCTTATGGCTCATTGATTGAAGAAACCTTTAAACGGGCTTATAAAGTTCATCCTTACAAATGGTTGCCAATAGGTTCCGCACAATACATTGATGAAGCTACCATTCAAGAATTTAGAGATTTTTACAAAACATTTTATGTTCCGGAAAATGCTTCTCTTGTAATTGCTGGTGATATAGATATTGATCAAACAAAAGAATTAATTGAAAAATATTTTGCTGATATTCCAAAAGGCGGAAAAATAATTCCACGTCCGGAAGTTGTTGAACCACCTTTAACTTCAGAAATTAGAGATACGGTTTACGATAATATTCAACTGCCGCTTGTGCTTCAAGCATATAGAATTCCGGCAATGGGAACCGAAGACTATTATTCTCTGGAAATGCTAACAACACTTTTATCATCTGGTGAGAGTTCACGAATGAAAAAAGCCGTTGTTGATCAAAAACAGAAAGCTGTTAATGTTGGCGCGTTTCCTTTTTCATTAGAAGATTCAGGTTTATTTTTGGCATATGGAATTAGCAATATGGGTGTTCCGGCAAACGAACTTGAAAGCGCAATGCAAGAAGAATTAGACAAAGTTAAAAATGATAAAATAAGTGAAAATGAATTTCAAAAATTGCGCAACCAAATTGAAAATGATTTTGTTAATAGCAATTCTACCGTTGAAGGTGTTGCTGATAATTTGGCAACTTACGATGTATTATTGGGTGATACTGATTTGATAAACTCAGAAATTGATAAATATATGAAAGTAACAATTGACGATATTCAAAAAGTTGCTCAAAAATATCTAACAAAAAATAACAGAGTTGTACTTTATTACTTGCCAAAATCAGAACAAAAGTAAAAATTTAATATGAATTGGAGATTAAAAAATGAAATTTAAAAAAATAGCAATACTTCTTCTTCTATCGGTTATAAGTACAATTGCTCAATTAGATAGAAGTATTCAACCAAAAGCCGGTCCAGCACCCGAGATTAAATTGGGAGACTATGAATCATTTACCTTAGATAATGGTTTAAAAGTTTTTGTAATTGAAAATCACAAAATTCCTAAAATAACTTTTAGTTTAATTTTAGATCGTGATCCAATTTTAGAAAAAGAGCATGTGGGTTATATCGATTTTGCCGGTGAACTTTTAAGACGTGGAACAACAAATAGAACTAAAGATCAAATTGATGAAGAAGTTGATTTTATTGGGGCAAGCTTAAATACCTCTGGCTCAAGTATCTATGGTTCTTCAATGACAAAACATTTTGATAAACTACTGGAATTATTTTCTGATGTTTTATTGAACTCAGATTTTAAACAAGAGGAATTAGATAAACTAAAAAAACAAGCACTTTCCGGATTGGCAGCAGGCAAAGATGATCCAGATGCAATTGCTTCTAACTTAAGAAAGGTTTTAACTTTTGGTGCAGATCATCCTTATGGTGAAGTGATGACCGAGAAAACTGTGGATTCAATTAATTTAGATTTAACAAAACAATATTACAAAGAAAATTTTCGTCCAAATATAGCCATGTTAGCTTTTGTTGGTGATATAAATTTAGATGAAGCCAAAAAGTTAGCACAAAAATATTTAGGCAGTTGGGAAAAGAAAGAAGTCAAATCAGCCGAATATAAAACCCCAACAGCACCGCTTGTTAATAAAGTTGCAATCTCAAATAGAGATGCTTCAGTTCAATCAGTAATATCAGTTGTTTATCCAGTTGAACTAAAAAAGAATAGTCAAGACATAATCAAAGCTTCCGTGATGAGCACGATTTTAGGAGGCACGTTCTCAGCTCGTTTAAATCAAAATTTAAGAGAAAAACATGGATATACTTACGGATCTGGTTCTTCCCTTAGCTCAGATAAACTAATAGGAAGTTTTACTGCTTCTGCCACAGTTAGAAACGAAGTCACAGATAGTGCAATAACTGAAATTTTTAACGAAATGAAAATATTGCGAAATGAAAAAGTTACGGACGATGAACTTGACAGAATAAAAAATTATTTAAATGGAAGTTTTTCTCGCTCTTTAGAAAGTCCGCAAACCATTGCAAGATTTGCACTTAATATTGAACGGTACAATTTGGCAAAGGACTATTATAAAAATTATTTGAAAAATTTAAGTCAAGTTACCGCAGAAGATGTTGAAGAAATGGCAAAAAAATATCTTAAACCAAACAATGCACAGATAATAGTAGTTGGCAATGCAGCTGAGGTTGCAGAGAAATTAACAAAATTCAGCACAAGCGGAAAAATTCAGTATTATGATAATTATGGAAATGAGTATGATCCAAATTTAATGAAAGCTGAAGAAGGCGTTACCGCGGAAACTGTAATTGAAAAATACATTGAAGCTATTGGCGGAAGAGAAAAGATTGCTGCAGTAATTGATAAAACGATGGAAATGAAGGGGACGGTTCAAGGAATGGATATTAAATTAACAATGTCTCAAAAAGCTCCTAATAAACTCTTTCAAGAGTTGGATTTTTCTGTTGGAAAACAAACCACAGTTTTTGATGGTGAAAAAGGTAAGGTTGAGGGTATGGGACAAGTTCAAAATCTAGAGGGAGATCTTTTAGAGGAGATGAAATACCAAGCATCTATGAATTTATTTTTAGATTATGCAAAAAATAATATAGAAGTTGAACTTGGAGGAATTGAAAATATAAATGGAAAAGATGCATATAAAATTGTAACTACAATACCTACTGGTAAAAAATCAACGCAATATTATGATAAAGAAAGCGGACTGAAAATTAGAGAAGTTAATAGTGTTACAACTCCTCAAGGTTCTTTTACCCAAACTATTGATACAGATGATTATAAAGATGTAGATGGTCTTAAATTCCCATTTAAGCTAACACAAAGCATGGGTCCTCAAAGTTTAACTTTAGAGGTTACATCAATTAAAATTAATACCGGATTAAATGATTCAATTTTCGAAGTTAAATAAGATTTTGGATTAGCTTGTCATTCCCGAATACTTTTAGTGGGAATCCCGTTCGGCTTTTATTAGATTCCGGTTATTCGTAAAATTAAAGCGAAAACCGGAATCGATAGTTTAGGCGGAACATTTTTTTTCAATCCCAAACAATTAAGAATTTCAAAATGAAAAACAGAAAATACACAACAATAGTTTTTGATCTTGGCAATGTTTTAATTCCATTTGATCACACTATCTGGGTTAAAAAGTATAATTCAATTCAATCCGGATTGGGAGATAGTTATATAAAAAATTATTTGGAATTTTATGAAGTTCACAGAAACTATGAAAGCGGAAAATTAAGTGACAAAGAATTTATTTCAAAAAATTTATCTTGGCTGAACAACAAAGTTTCTTCAGAAGAATTTCGTGAAATATTCTCAAATATATTTACACTTAATGAAAATGTGATTGAGCTTTTACCAAAGCTTAAGGCAAAATATAAATTAGTTTTACTTTCTAACACAAATCACATACATAAAAAATATGGTTGGGAAAAATACAGTTTCCTTAAGAATTTTGATAAGCTAATTCTTTCACATGAAGTTGGTGCAGTAAAACCAGAGGCCAAAATTTATAAAGCTGTTGAAGCTTTTACCCAAGAACCGCCGGAGAATCATATTTTTATTGATGACATTTTAGAATATGCAAACTCTGCAAAAAAAATAGGTTGGGATGCAATTCAATTTATTGGTTATGAAAATTTGGTTGAGGAATTAAAGAAGCGAAATATTTTATAAAAGGAGTTTAGATTTTTTAATTTAGAAATCTTTCTAATCTTTCTAATCTTTAAATTTTTATTCCCATTTCTTCCAAACATCCGGAGTGTAGCCAACTGTAGCATCTTTTCCATTTCGTACAATAGGAGTTTTAATTAATAATGGATCTTCTAATAATTCTTCCTCCAGATTAAAAACCATAAATTGCATTCCTCGTTTCTTATACTGTTTAGATTCAGTATCAATCAAATCATCTAAGCCTATTGCGCGGGAAATATTTTCCAACTCTCCTTTACTAATTCCTTTTTCAGCTAGATCCCTAAAGTGAAATTGAATGTTGCGTTCTTTAAAAAATCGCTCCGCTTTTTTTGTATCAGAGCATTTCTTTGTTCCAAAAATTTGTATGTTCATATAAATATCTATTTTATTACGGGAACAATTTATATAAATTTTAGTTAAAAATAGAAATCCTTAACTTAAAATTAGTTATTCCATGAATAAGAATAAAATTGTAATAATATTTCTAACTATTCTAATTACAAATTCTACATTTGCTCAAACAGCAAAATTCGATTCGCTAATAAATGTTGGTATCAATCAAATTTACAGCATTAAATTTAGCGAAGCTGAAAAAACTTTTCACGACTTACAAATAAAATACCCAAAACATCCAGCTGGTAAATTCTTTGATGCAATGATTGTTTGGTGGAAAATTATGCTTGATATGGAGAGTGAAGAATATGATGATATTTTTGTTGAAAAGTTAGAAAATGTAATTGATTTTTGTGATAGCTTAATAGATGAAAACGATAAAAATATAGATGCAATATTTTTTAAAGGAGGCTCTCTTGGTTTTAGGGGAAGATTATATTCAATTCGCAAAGCATGGTTTGATGCAGCTCTGGATGGAAAAGAGGCCCTTCCGCTGGTTTACGAGGCTTATGAAATTGATCCGACTAATGAAGATGTAAAACTAGGATTTGGAATTTATAATTATTATGCCGAAGCAATTCCAGAAAAATATCCATTCATAAAACCGGCAATGATCTTTTTTCCTAATGGAGATAAAAAAAAAGGTATTGAGCAATTAAATACTGCTGCTCAAAAAGCAAAATATGCAGCAATTGAATCTGAATTTTTTCTGCTGACTCTATACTACCAATTTGAAGAAGATTTTGATAAAGCTTTACTATATGCTGAAGAGCTGAGTAAAAGGTTTCCCGATAATCCAATCTTTGCAAAATATTATGGAAGAATTTTTGTCAAGAAAAATAATTATACAAGAGCTAGGCAAATTTTTCAAAGTATAATTGATAAAAATAAAAAACAATATCCCGGTTATAATTCTAAGTTATTGCGTGAAGCCAGCTATTATGTTGCTGTTGATCAAATGAAGAAAAATGAATTAGAAGCAGCAAAAAATAATTTCAAAATATGTGAAGAAAATTCTAGAATTTTCGATAAAGATGAGGACGAGGAATCGGGGTTTTTAATTAACTCTCTTGTTTACTTAGCAAGAATAAATGATCAGCAAGGTAATTTTGGTGAAGCAATTAAAATTTATAAGGAATTATTGACTTTAAGAGATTATGGAGGCTCACACGAGAAAGCAAAGAAAGCATTAAAGAATATAAAATGAAAATAAAAAAGCCGGCTGAAACACCGGCTTAAATTTCCAAATATATTTTACTTAATTATAAAGCCATTCCAAAGCCAATGCTGAAAGCAAAAACATCAAGATGATGTAACCCTGGCATATTTTGTGGATCTAAAGGACTTGGATATGCCTCAACTTCTCGATCAGCACCAAGCAGGTATTCTGCAGCAGCTTCAATTGAATACTTTCCAAAAGTATAACCACAGCCAGCAGTTATAACATGGTTGGTTGATGATGGGAATAATATATTTAAAGTTTCATCCGGAGCTGGAGCTGGGTCGTAGTAATATCCCAATCTAATTGCTGTATTTGGAGAAACCATATATTCACCACCCAATCTAATCATTACAGCATCTTTCCAATCCAAAACAAATTCACCTTCCGGCATTTTTTCATAATCTGCAATCAATTTATCTAACAATGACCATTTGCTATATTGCGCATCTAATGCAAGAGTTAAACATTTTGTAGGTTTATACGCAACACCACCGCCAATCCATAGTGGCCAAGTTACATCACGTGTAAAATCTGTTTCAACTAATGTGGCTCCACCCAAACTTGGAGCAACTATATCTGCACTACCATCCATAGTTACTGCAGTTGTAGTTCTAAAATTAACTCCAAAAGATAATTGTTTATTTAAATCATATTTTAAGCCGATAGAAGCTCCAAAACCAATTCCGGTTGATTCTTCTGTATATTGAACAGGTGTTTCTGGGACCCCGTCTCGATTTGCGTCAGCAGCATCTGGTCTTGATAAATCGAACATTGCATAATAAATGTTTGCTGCTACTCCTATTGAAAATTGATCTGTTACTTTGTATGCGAAAGCTGGTGAGATAGCGATTACACCAATTCTTGACTCCCAATTAAAAGCTTGACCACCTGAAAAAGCGGCTAAATCTTCACCTGGCCATTCTGCACCTAATCCAGCCGGTACATAAATTCCAAGTCCAAAACTCATTTTATCCATATTATAAACGCCCATCAATCCACCAGTTGGATAAATATTTTTTTCTGTCTTGGTATCAATATTAATTCCAAAGCTAGGAACAGAGTATTGATAGGAACCAATTGGCATTACACCAGTAAAATTTGCTAAAATTGATGATTCTTGTCCTGCCAATCCTGCAGGGTTCCAGTATATTGCTGTTGCATCATTTGATAAAGCAACAAAAGCTCCACCCATACCAAGTGCTTTTGTTCCAACACTGTTTAAGCTAAGCCCATTTGCAAAAGTGCTTGTTGAAAAACTTAAAACAAGCAAAACACTCAAAGCCAGTTTAATGACTTTTTTCATTTTTCCTCCATATGATTTGTTGTGGTTGATAAATATAATATAATTAAGCTTTTTATTCCGAAATAAATTTATTTCCAAGTAAAGATCTTTTTAATGATTCATCTAAAATTCCAGGCATGCTCATATGATCCATAAAAGCACTCATCCCGGCATCCCAAAAATACATATCCATTCTGTGCATTTGCTTTTGTGTATAAACATTTATCTTATCGCCTTCTTGAATTAAGAGTACCTCAACAGGATATGAGCTGGCATGATCAATACCGGGACACATATTACCTTCTTCTTCTCTTGAACTTCCAGCAATATTAAATGAAACTGCCTCTGTTCTTGGACGAGTTAAGCCCAATAGAATAGCATCCTTTTTAGGGGATTCTATTGTTGAAATTACTTGCCATATTAAATCTGATTCATTTTGAAACCATCTGTAATCCTTATCATCTTTTGTTGGTTTATAAGTTTTTAAATTACTTATGAACTCAGATTTTAATTTTTGTAATCCAGCAAAGCCATCTTTATTATCAATGCTATAAATAATAGGGAATTGATCTTCATCATTAAATAATGTAAGTGGTCCAACCATCATAAACATATCTCTTGAAGATTCTGCAAGATCTTCATCATCTCTTATTGGAGGCATATTTTTTTCTAGTTTTTCGCCACCAGCAGCATTATGCAATAATTTGATTAGATTATTTTTGTAAGTCTTAGTTTTTGCAATAACTTCCTTGTAAATACTTTCTTTGTCATTTTCGTATAAATCATTAAATACTATTCTGTTAATTGTTTCCGGATCCGTTATTTCAATATTAGTTCCTTCGGGTGTTTCGTAAATTCCAATTCTCAGAAATGCTGCAACCAGATATTTTGATCCATAAGAGGTAAGCATTTTTGTATAATTATCTGAGGCTAATACAATTAAATGTGCTTTAAATCCACAGTGTTCATCTTTTTCTTCTCTTACGTAATCCGGCACGTAAATAGGTTTTGATTTTAAAACTGTGAAACCATTAGATCCGGCTTCGCTAACTATCATTTTTTGAATTTCTTCAATTGTACCTGGTACAGATTTATTTGTTAATAAATAAATTCCATGATCCGAAGCAAATAAAAATGACGCCAAAAACAATAAGATGATAAGTGATTTAGTTTTCATTGATTATCCTAAATATATTTAAATGAGTAAGGTTTTTAGCTTTTCTTTTATGGATGCACAGTTTCCAAAACTTTGGTAAACTTCGCAATCTCTGCAATCTTTATCTTGGCAAGTATTATTTTTATGGTTTAACATCCAACAAGGCTTGTTATAACTTGAGAAAAATTCACAATTTTTTTTATCTTCTGAAGAACATTTAATAATTGACCAGCATGGAATTAATGCAAGCACTCTTCTTATTCCTTCAATATTAATTTTATCTTCGTTTATTGTTTTTTTTATACACTTAACTCTCTCTAAATCTTTATCTGAATATAGCCTCTGGTTACTGTTTTTTCTGAAAGGAATTAGCAAACCTTCTCTTTCATACATTCTTAAAGTATGAACGGAAATATCCAATAATTTTGCTGCATTGCTAATTGTATATATAGGATTGTTTGAATCTATTGTCATCACTCAACAAAATTTTGATAGTTAACATTAGATAATGTCAACTTTCTTGCCAATTGATAATGATAAATTTATGTCAAAAACAAGGTATTTGTTTTATTTTATCTTAAAAATGAGAAGTAATATTAGAATATTTTCATTTATGATAGAGGAGGTTGGGAGTTGTTTAGGTTAGCTTTATAAAATTGTAGAAATACCAATCCTATGAAGTGAGCCAATTTCACCCATTGAAGAGAAAGAATAATCAAAATTATAATCGGAAATCAGAAATCCAAGCCCTAAGTTAAATCCGGCTAAACCAGCGGTTCCGCCCATTTTTAATTCTTTTCGTTTTTCGTTATCATACCCAAATCTGAGTCTAACAACTTTACTCATTTTGAATTCACCGCCAAAAGTAAACTGCTGAAATCTTTTTCCAAAACTATCATAACTTTCGTTAAGTTTATTTAAAGAGGCAAAAAAAGTAAATGGTAAATTTTTAAGAGTTTTAGAAAAACCAAATCTAACATCAAGCGGTAATTTTTCTTGGTATGAATAATATTGAGTTACTTGTGAACCCAAATTTAATACTGAAAAACCAAAATTCCATCTTTCTTCTGGAATTGAGTAATGTAAACCTAAATCCGCTGCAAACCCTACTGAGGAGCGATCAGCAATTCCTGAAAAAATGAATTTTACATTAACGCCGTAATAGAAATTCTTATCTAAAGAATTAGAATAACCGACTAATGCCGCAAATTCACCAGCGCCAAATTCACCGGTTTTAACACCATCAACATTAGCTTCGGTAAAAGTTCCATAATTTATATATTGAATTGCGGTACCAAATCTTCCAATTCCTTCAAATTCTTGAGAATACGCAACTGCGGCAGAATTAATATCCAAAAGATGTTTTACAAAAGAAAATGATATAGGGGATTCCGTTAAATAACTTAAACCAGCTGGATTATAAAAAATTACATTAGGATCGTCATTATTAGATACAAAACTTCCGGCTAAAGCTGCAGCTCTGGGACTTTGATCAAGTTTCAAAAAGTTGAAAGTTTCTTGTGCTAAAACTTTTCCAGATAAAAGTATGGCTAATGCAATAATATAAATATTTTTCAATTTTTTCATATACTCAAAATTTTATAAACTGATTTTAAAGATAAATAAATTTAAAGGCAAGATGTTACCCATTTTTGACCTATTTTATAAAACCAATGAATTAATAATAAATAGGAACTATAAACTTTGACAAGTGTAAAAACAAAATCGAATATTAAATAAATTATCGGTCAATTTATTCTACATTTTATTTTGATTTATAATTGGCTATTTTAAAAGCTAAATTTTTTCTCTTATTTTTAATTTTATTTCATTATAAATGAATTTCAAATTATTTTTATTATCGATTGGCTTGCTCGTAAGTTCAGTAAGTGCGCAGACAAAAACCAACTTGGAAGTTGTTGATTCCTTAATTGGATTATCAATTAATAAAATTAGCAATTCAGTTTTGGATAAAAGTAATGAATTTGCTCTAAATTTTAATTCGCCCGAAGATTACAAAATTTTTAATAACTCAATTGTAGACAAATTACAAAAAAGTGGTTTTAACCTAAGTGAAGAAAAAAATAGAAGTGAAATTCTTAATTACTCAATTGAAAATATAGCGGTAGATTATTCGGATATGTTTCGTGATGGAATTTTTGGAGAATATTTAATTCAGCGAAATATAAATCTTAATGGTTCCTATTTTGTAATTTCATCAGGTAATTTGGGCAATGTGAATAATTATGAATATACATTTAAAGACACAGTTGCATTAAATGCTGTAAACTCGCTTCAAAATATTGCGTATTCATTTACTTCGCCGGAAATTCCAGATGAGCCTTTTTTTTCAAGTTTGGTAGAACCAACAATTGCAGTGGGAACTGCAGCCATTGCCGTTTATCTGTTTTTTAATATTAGAAGCAAATAAATATTATGTTTCGACAAGTTGCAAACTTGTCGGCCGAACGGCATGATCTTAATATCTAAAATCATGAATTATATTTATTAGATGTAAATAAATTATCAATCATTTTGTATTTAATTAGCTTGTACGTTTTTTAGAAATTTTAAGGAAACAAATTTTAATATGAAAAAAATACTAATCATTTTTCTTTCTGCAATATTATTGTGGAATTGCTCATCATCAATTGATACTACAACTTTAACAGCTGAGCAGCATTTAGAATATGCAAAAAATTTAATGACCGATGGTGATTATGAAGAAGCAATAAGAGAATTTCATTCAATTCTTCTTCAATATACCGGAAGCGCGGTAAACGATGATGCACAATATTTTTTGGCGTTCACATATTTTAAGAGAGAACAATATTTATTATCTGCTTATGAGTTTAGCAAGTTGATTAGAGATACGCCAGCGAGTGAATTTGTACAAGATGCACAATATATGTTGGCTGAATCATATTATGAATTATCCCCGGTTTATCAGCTTGAGCAAAGTTATTCTAAAAAAGCAATTGAAGAATTCCAAGCGTTTATTGAATTTTTCCCTACACATCCTAAAGTACCAGAAGCAGAAAAAAAAATAGCTGAACTTTATGGAAAATATGCAGAAAAAGAATATAACGCTGCAAGAATTTATGAAAGAATGGAATATTACAATGCGGCGATACAGTATTATGAAAATGTAAAAAATACTTATTTCGATTCTAAATTTGCTCCACTTGCTCATTATAAGTTAATAGAACTCCTAATTTTGAAAGAACGAAAAGATGAAGCGCTAAGAAATATTGCTGAGTATATTAAAAAATATCCTAACGATGAAAGAGTTGCTGAATTACAAGAATTGAATATTGAATTAGAGAAAAAAGCCAATGGCTAAAAAAAAGTTTGTGAAAGACTCTATTATCACTATGACAGAACTTGTATTACCTCAGCACACAAATCAGCTTGGTAATCTATTGGGTGGGCAATTAATGCACTGGATTGACATCTGCTGTGCATTATCTGCGGCAAAACATTCCGAAAGAGTTTGCGTAACTGCTTCGGTTGATAAAATTGATTTTCATGAACCAATAAAACTAGGTGATGTAGTAGTTTTAAAAGCTTCAGTTAATAGAGCATTTAATACTTCTGTAGAAGTTGGTGTTAAAGTTTACACTGAAAATTTTATTAAAAGAAAACATTTGCACACAAACTCTGCTTATCTTACTTTTGTTGGTGTGGATAAAAATGGAAAACCCGTTAAAACATTCGAGATAATTCCGGAAACAGAAAATGAAAAGAGGAGATTTGAAGCTGCTCTTAAAAGAAGAAAACAAAGACTTGCCGAACGAAAACCTAATAGTTAAAACGTTTTGTTTATTGCTGCTGCTCAGTATTAATCTTTTTTCTCAAACAATTCTTAATAATTTCGGAGTTACCGAAGTGATTAATACTTATCCCGGTAATTCAAAATTTTCTTTTATCGATTTTAATCAAGATGGAATTGATGATATCATTGTTTTTGGAAATCAAGAGAAAAATTTTGTACTCCACCAAGGATTACCAGATTCAACATTTGCACCAGCCGAGAAGAAATTCTTCTTTTTCCCAATAGATGATTTTAAGTGGCTTACAACATCCAACAACGGAAGTAATTATTATTTATTTGTCTCGCGTAATAAAAGATTAGCCGGACTTGTCTCTTTTACTTCTAATTCTTCGCTTCAGCTTTTGTTTAAAACTGAATTTAACTCATATCCGCAATCAATTGATATTATTGACTTGAATGGAGATATGAAAAATGAAGCAATTATTTATGGCCCTAATTTTAATGGTTTAGCAATTATTCAGAATAACGGATATAGGTTAAAAGTAAAAAACATATTGGAGCAAAATGTATTTAGAGAAATTACACAGCTTGATTTTAATCAAGATGGAATTGACGATTTAGTTGCTATTGATATAATGAATAACTCCTTAAAATTTATTGAAAATTTTTCAGAAGATTTTGTTGAAGGAAGAGAAATTAGTTTTGATGCGCAGCTTTCATCAGTAAAAAAAATATTTTTTGATGATGATGAATTTGCAGATCTTGCTGTTGCAAAAGAGGGTGGAATAGAAATTCTTCTTGGTGATTCTGTGTATTCTTTTACAGAAAATTATGTTTATAATTTTAATTTTTTCCCAGAAAGTTTTGAGTTTGATGATTTCAACAATAACGGATTTAAAGATATTGCTCTTATTAACAAAATTGGTAACGAAATCATTGTTGGATTAAACGGAAAGGATTCTTACAATTCAATTCTATATCATTTTGATGGTATTGTTGATCTAAAGTATTTGAAAAATGCCAATATTAATGCTCTACTCTTATTAAGTAAAAAAGGTAAAATTGAAAAATTAAATAAACAAAAAAAATGGAATAGATCTTTCACATATTCAATAGGCGGCAAACCCAATAAGATTGGTATTAAGCGATCAATTGATGGAAGTGACGATAAAATACTTTTTACTGATTTAAAAGAAAATGATATCTCAATTCTGTATAAAAATAAAAAAGGCGATTTTACAAGAATTATAAAGGAAAAGTTTATTAATCCAATTACAGATTTTAGTTTTTCCCGTAAAACAAATTTGATTGCAGGTTACTCAGTTAATAATAGACTTATAGAAATTCGTGCAATAGTAACAAAACAAAAAGCAAATGCAAATCAAAATTTTATTTATACAGCATATCCTATTGAAAAATTATTGATTGATTCCACCGATAGTTTCTATACCTTGCTGAAATCAAAAACCAATTTGTTTTTTCAAAAAATTAGTTTGGATAGCGGACAATATAAAACTAAACCCCCAGTTCTATTGGATACATCTGTTACCAGTGTTATGGCCAATGGAATCAATGATTTTTATTATTGGCAAAAGACAAACGAAGCTGTAAAATTTCTTAACAAAAAAGAAAATTTAAGCAATGAAATATTTAGTTTTACATCTCAAGAAAAAGATAAAATAAAAACAATTATTGTTGACAAAGAACGTAAAAATAAATCCGAATCTATTCTTACATTAATTCATCAAAATGGAAAAGAAGAATTACTATTATTTGATGGAACAAATAAAAGAAGATTTAAGATAAAATCGCCTTTTTTATTCGATAATAATTTTGACAGCAGTAATTTTTGGTATAATGTTAATAAAAATAAAGAGCACTTTTTATTTGTGAAGAAAAATAATTTGGTTCAAAAATATAAAATGGATTTTCACAGCCAAACCCTTGTTCTTTACAAAGATATCCAAACAAAAAATATCCAAAATTATTTTATTGATAATTTCTTCGGAAAACTTTTTATTGTTTATACAACTTCGGATAACTTTATAGAATTTAAAAGAATTTAAGAATGAAAAAAATTATATTCATATTATTTTTAACAAAAATAGCATTTGCACAAAATTTAGATTCGCTTTATAATGAATTGCTTGTGCAGCATTCAAAAATAAAATCTACCTCACAAACCCAAATACAGAACACTGAAACAAATAAATGTGGATTCGGTTTAACTGCCTCGGTAAAAGCTCACTTCAATGAATTCAGTTATGAGCAGCAGCAAACGATTGAAGAAATATTAGACCGACCAACTTTGCAGACAAGCATAGTTTCGCCTTCCGGATTTTTCAGAATTCATTATGACACAACTGGGCAAAATGCACCAACATATAATATTAATGACTTAGCCATTGCTTGCGATTCTGCTTATACTTTTGAAGTAACGATTTTGGGTTATCCGGCTCCGCCAAAAGATGGAACAAGCGGAGGGACGACAAATATGACATTTATGTTTTTAATTTAGGCAGGGAAGTTACGGACAAACAACTCAAGATTTTTCTGTTGGCAGTGGAAAATTTACAAGTTATATTTTTATGGATAATAGTTTTGGTAAAAATGAAGGTTATAATACTTATGAAATTAAACGCTGCAAAAGCAACCGCTGCGCACGAGTTTCATCACGCTATTCAATTGGGTAATTATCTTTTTTAAAGATGATGATATTTATTATCACGAGCTGACTTCAACAGCAATGGAAGAATTTGTATTTACTGAAGTGAATGATTATTACGCTTATATGCCGGGTTATTTTAATTATACTTCTAATAGATTTTTGATCATACTGGATATGATTTAGCAGTTTGCCAATATTTCTGCATCAAAGATTTGGAGATGAAAAAAAAGTCCTAATATTGGTGATAAAATATTAAAAAAGAGTTGGGAAATTATTAGCGCCTCCAAAATTATAGAGAAAAAAGCAAAGTGTTAATAAAGCTGTAATAGCTCTTTCCTTCAGTCAATTGTTCCAAGAATTTAGCGAGTTTGAATTATTCATTTTATCAAGAGTTTAATACTTTATTATACCGGCTTTATTTTTATCCGATTATAGAAAAAACCCGGTAAATATTTTGAAGAAGCAAAATTACCCTTTGGTAAAAATTAACAAAAATCCAGTCATCAAACTGAAAGTACTTTTTATTTTCAGAATCAACTTCAATAAATTATTTGTTGTTTAGTAGCAGAAAAATTAACGAATTGATACATTATTTGCTTATTTCTAATTCAACTCTGATGTTTTTGGTTTGAGCAAATACTAAAAGCAATTGATTGTGATTTTACAATTTTTAATTTTTTCATTTCACTGGAACTCTTAGAATTAATGATTTGTATTTTTCTAAAGTTTCTGGTGAGTTTATAAACTCAACTTATATTTATAATAAATATATTCAACTCATTCAGTTTATAAACAATCCGAGGAAATTATAATGAAATTCAATTATCCATATCCACAGCCTTTTGTCTATCAAAATAAGGATGAAATTGTAAATTCCCGCTAATGGTGAATCACAAAAAATGTAGAATTAAATATTTTGGTTCTGATATGAATCAAGTATATAATCATGTTTTAAAAATATTGTGGGTGATCAAAATATTAGTTTTAGCTGGAATGGAAAAGATAATGACGGCAATAAAGTTGCAAGTGGAGTTTATATTTTGTTACCAAATCCGGCAATAAGATTACCAAAGGTAAGTTTGTTATTTTGAACTAGTCATAGATTATCATGTTAAAATTATATTGTAAGAGAATTCTAATTATCTAAAATGTCATTTCAAAGCAAAATAAATCTTATATGACCGACTACACACTCTCATTTCAGAACGTTACAAAATTGTTTGGGCGTCGATTAATTTTTAAAGACATTAATGCAGATTTTTTAAGCGGAAATATTTATGGCTTTTCTGGAAGAAATGGTTCTGGAAAATCAACATTAATTAAAATTGCTGCCGGACTAATTTCACCAACAAGTGGCAAAATTATTCATTCTGATTCCGGAAAAGAAGTTATTGAAGAAAAGCTTCATAATAAAATTGGCTTTGTTTCGCCTTATCTAGTTTTATACGATGAATTCAACGCAGAGGAAAATCTCTATCACTTTGCAAAAATTAGGGGCATCAATTATAATCAAGAACGGGTTGAATATTTACTAAATGAATTTGAATTATTTCCACGAAGAAACGATTTATTGAAAGGTTATTCAAGCGGAATGAAACAAAGAATGAAATTTATTTTTGCACTTTTACATTCGCCTAATGTTTTGTTCTTTGATGAACCAACTTCCAATTTAGATACTGCCGGAAAAGATAAAGTTTATGAAATTATTCAAAAAGAAGGGAAAGATAAATTAGTCATTGTCGCTTCAAATGAAGAAAGTGATTTAGCACTTTGCAGTAAAGTTTTGGAAATTGAAGATTATAAAAAGTAATTTATATGAATTCCATATTTATTATTAACATAAAATAAATACCAATGAATGAAATAAAAAAACATCCCGCAATATTAAAAAACGAAAATACAGCACTTCTTATTGTTGATATTCAAGAAAGAATAATCAGTGTGATGAGGAAACACGAATCATTAATTGAAAATGTCGTGAAATTGGTAAAAGGAATTAAAGTTTTAAATATTCCAATTTTTTATACTGAACAATACCCAAAAGGTTTAGGAAGTACTGTTGCTGAAATTAAAAGTGAGCTAAATAATGAATCAATACATAAATTAACATTTAGTTGCTGCGGTGCTGGTGATTTATTCCCTCAATTAAAAAAGCTTAAAATTAAAAATGTTATTGTATGCGGAGTTGAATCTCACGTTTGTGTTCAACAAACCGTTTTAGATCTGCTTGCCAATAAATTTAAAGTGTACTTGCCAATAAATGCAATCTCATCAAGAAAAAATATAGATTATAAAACCTCAATCCAACGGATGGAAAAACATGGTGCTGAAATAACCACAATAGAATCAGTATTATTTGAACTACTTGAAATTTGTGGAACCAACGATTTCAAAGCAATTTCTTCAATTATAAAGTGATTTTATAAAAAAATGGTTTTTTAAGACTAAACAAAAACTCGTTTCCCACGATTATCTACTATAAATATTAAATCAATTTTGGGGAAAAAACATGAAAAAGGGTCTTATCTTATTAATCCTTATCTTCTTAACACTAAACATAAACGCCACAAAAACTGAATTAAATCTTTACCAAAGTGAAGAGTATTTAGCTTTTGCTGAAGAAATGCCAACTCCGCTTGGAGGAATGGAAGGAATTTACAGTATGATAAAATATCCGGAACTTGCCATAAAAGGAGGAGTGCAAGGAAAGGTATATGTATTGGCATTTGTTAATGAAAACGGAGAGGTGGATGATGTAAAAGTTGTTAAAGGAATTGGAGCTGGTTGCGATGAAGAAACTATTGCAGCCGTAAAGAAAACGAAATTTTCCCCTGCTAAATCTGGTGGAAAAAATGTTAAAGTAAAAATGTCTCTACAAATTCAATTTAAATTAACCTAAAATAAACTCAAAATCGGTCGAGCTATGCTATCAGTAATTAAGAATTTAAAGTTTGTCAGAAAAGTACAATTCGGATTTCTTCTCTTGGGCACAATATCTACATTAATCGCATTAAGTGATTTGTACCAAATCAACAGAATGAAAACTTCTAAAGCGGCTCTTTATACTGATTTCATTGAGCCAAAAGAACACGTAGCTGAATTATATAGTGAATTCCAGAAAACGCAGTTTGTGATGTTAAAGTTTTCTATTGAGGAATTTGCATCCGAGTTTAAAAATAATATTACAGCATATAATTTTCACAAAGAAAAAATTGATCGGATTCTAGATTCATTAAGTTCAGATATAGTCTCAGATGATATGGTGCAAAAAGTAGACAATATAAAGTCAATTTGGGCAAACTATAAAAATGTGGTTGCCGACGCAATAATTAGTGCATCAGCTTCCGGAATGTATGATATGGCTGCTGTTATCTCGACAACATCCGGAGAGGAAGTTGGTAATAAACTAGTAGATAATTTTGATGAAATAATTGAAAATTTGAAATACAAATCTGAAAAATTAAATCAAGAATTTTATAAAGCTGAAACAGATTCGTTTCTATTTCTTGTTACTGGAATGATTACAGGTACTCTTGTTTTATTACTTAGTGTATTTATTCTCGCTCCAAAAATTAGCAAGCCCATCGGGGATATTATGAATATCTTCAAAGAATTTTCATTGGGTAATTTTAATATTAATATAAAACATGAATCAGATGATGAATTTGGAAAACTGTTGAAAATGGCGGATAAATTCAAGGATGCTCAATTAGAAAAGATTAATGCAGCGTATGCAATAGCAGATGGTAGCTTAGAAAAGGTTAATGAAGCTTCGGATAAAGATGCTTTAGCAATGGCATTTAATAAGGAAGTGACTACGCTGGAACACATGCTTTCAGAAATTGATTTAATGTTAGAAGCTAATGAAAAAGGAGATTTACATTTTGAACTTAATGTTGAAAATTTCTCTGGTGGATGGTCAAAAGTCTTAGAGGGTTTTAATAAAGTAAGACAATCAACTCTTGCTCCAATTGATGAAGCCCGTAAGGTTTTGGCTTTAATGGCTCAAGGAGATTTTAGAACAAAAATGGATGGTAACTATAAAGGTGAGTATGAAAAAATTAAAAATGATGTTAATAAAGTTATTATCTCACTAAACGAAATTATTGGACGCGTTAAAATAAGTACTGAAGAATTGGCATCATCAGCCAATCAAATTCAATCAAGTACAGTTGAAATGGCAGCTGGTGCAAGTGAGCAAAATTCACAAACTCATGAAGTTGTATCTTCAATTGAAGAAATGACACGAACAATCACCGAAAGCACAAGAAATGCTACAGAAGCATCCCTAACTGCTGAGAAAGCTGGAAATAGGGCAAGGAACGGTGGTAAAGTTGTTGAAGAAACTATTGAAGGAATTAATAGAATTGCAGATGTCGTAATAAAATCAGCTGTGACAATTGAAGAATTGGGAAGATCGAGCGATCAAATTGGTGCAATAATTAAAACTATAAATGAAATTGCTGACCAGACCAATTTACTAGCTCTTAATGCTGCAATTGAGGCTGCAAGAGCAGGTGAACATGGAAGAGGCTTTGCTGTTGTTGCCGATGAAGTTAGAAAATTAGCAGAGAGGACAACTGGAGCCACAAACGAAATAACACAAATGATTAAAAGAATTCAACATGATACAAGTGGAGCAGTAGCTTCTATTGAAAAAGGAAAAGATGAAGTTGAAAGGGGAAAATCTCTTGCAGGCGACGCTGGGAATTCGTTACAAGAAATTATTACCAATACGGATGAAGTTACATCTTTAATTAACCAACTTGCTGCTGCAAGTGAAGAACAGAATGCAACCAGTCAACAGATTTCACAAAATGTTGAGATGATTCAACATGTTGCTCAGCAAAATTCAGATGGAACGGATCAGATAAGTTTTGCCGCAGAAAATCTAAATAAACTCACCGAAAACTTACAGGCAATTGTAAATAAATTTCAATTAGCATCTTCCAGTGAGAGTTTTACTAAATTAGATGATTATTCTAATTCAAAAGTTAATTTAAAATATAAAAAAAGAAGTGGTATAAAATTTTTTCAGCAATCATTCATTTGTGTTTTTAGCATGAATGAGTGATTGTGAGAATATTTCTATTATTGATCTCTGATATCCTGCTTGGGCGGTATACTCTCCAAACCTTTTTCAATTAACATTTTTGTCACAATTGGCGGAACAAATTCTGAAACGTCACTATTAAATTGAGCAAGGTTTCTTATTATTGTTGAGTTCAGATAAGTGTATTTTTCATGCGGCATCAAAAATATTGTTCTTAAATTTTCATCTAATTTCTATTCATTAAAGCCATTTGGAACTCATACTCAAAATCACTTATAGCTCGTAAACCTCTTATTATACCAATTGCTCCAACTTCCTTTGCATGATCAACAACCAGTCCTTCAAATGAATCCACAAAAACGTTTTTAAATTTTCCCAAACAATCTTTAAGCATAATTAATCGTTCATCAACGGTGAACATTGGAGATTTAACTGGATTTCTTGCAACTGTAACAACAACCTTATCAAATAAATCCATTGCTCTTTTAATTACATCTATATGGCCGTTTGTTACAGGATCAAATGTTCCGGGATAAATTACTGTTTTCATATTTTTAATTTCTTTCAAAAAAAATTTATATTAGTAAAATAATAATTAATTAGTAAATTGATAAATTAAACTGTCGCCCAATTTTTTAATAGGTTCCATATTAAAATTTTCAATATCGGCTTTTTTAGTTTGAACAGATCTCTCAATAATTAAAATTCCTTCATCACTTAAAAATTTTTTCTTTTAAGTTCTCAAAAACTTTATAAATATCGTCTTTAAAAAAAATGGAGGATCAGCAATTATTAAATCGTACCTATCATGCTCAGAAAGTTTTGTGAATTTTTCGGAAGTCATCTTATATACTTTACAGTTTTCTTCTACTTTTAATATTTCAATGTTGCTTAATATATTTTTATACACAATAAAATTATTTTCTATAAAGTGAACTTTTGCTGCCCCACGACTAACAATTTCTAATCCTAAAGATCCTGTGCCAGCATATAAATCGCATGCAAGAATATTTGAAAAATCAATTATGTTATTTAAGTAATTAAAAATCGATTCTTTGTTTTTATCGGTAGTTGGTCTAACCAATTTCGATTTAGGAAATTTTATTGTTCTTCCTTTTAAACTTCCAGAAATAATTCTCATGATACCAATCTAAGCGCCATTCCTAATGCAGAGCTATATTTTGTGAGATTGCCTATGCTTAATCTTTCATTAAGATGCGCAATATCAAGTTTCAATTCATTAAACGGTTCTATAATTGTTGAAGAAATATTGAGTGAATTTTCAATGTTAATTAGCAACTCATTACTAATCTTTGATCCGAATAAAAATAGTTTTTCTATCTTTTCTCGTTTCAGATTTCTTTTCTCAATTTCTAAAAGAATATCTTTTATAAATATTGGAACTTCTGAAATAGCATTTAAATTTTTTGTTTTTGAAAAAAACTAAATTGGTTTGATTAAAAACCATTGCCGATATTTTTGTATCTTCAATTAAAACGCTAATTCCATTTGATTTCTTATTATTATAAAATAATATTGAGTTGGATGCAATATGAGAAATATCTGCTGCTTTTAATTGTAAATTATTTCTAACACAAAATTTGTAGAATCTTTTTAGCAAATCTTTATTAATTGCAAAAACTAATTCTCTTTTATATGAAAGATAATCTGGAGTTTCTAAGAATATTTTTTGAAAATAGAACTCGGATTTATTTTCGACAGGAAATAATTTTGAAAATTCCCAAAGAGTGTAATCATTCAAGTCATTTTTAGTTAGATTTTTATCAACCGGAATTTCAAAAGTTTTAAAAAAACTTAAAGGTAATGAAAGTAAAACGTTGGTTGTTTTGAGTGGGTTTCTTAAGACTATTTCGTTGTAAGCATTTTGAAGAATGTGGATGAATTTTGTTTCTTTAAGATTAGCTTCTAAAGCCTCATCAAAAAACTCTTCATCAACATTCTCCAAATAAATTTTATTTTCTTTTTGAGATATCTCAACTAACTGCATTGCATGTTTTGCAATATTTATTCCTACTTGATTAGTTAAGATAGGCATCCAATATTTATTCCCAACTAGCTGTATTTTTTTTAGTTGGGCTTTCTAGATCGCCAATTTGTCCATAACCATCTGGGCTTTCAAGCTGATAGATTGAGCCAATTGTTTTAACAGTATCAACTCTAATAACTTTGCCTTTCATATTTATAACAGTATCAATTTTTGTGGTTCTATCAATTTTTAGAATAAATGGTGTATGAGATTTTGGGGAATACATTAGTGACTCGGGAACGAACGAACCAACTGTTAATTTCTCGAACGGATTGGTTGATCGTTCAGTTAAAGAATCAACTCCGTTTATCGCGGCTAAAACTGTACTATCTGTTTTAACAAAATTTATTAGAGCACTCAAATCATCGGTATATCTTCCATTTTTCTTTTCGTACATAATCTGGGCTTGCCTAATATTACTCATTCGCAAATGGGATTCAGTTTTGTAATACTTATCCTTTTCCATAAAATCTGTTGGATCAACAATTGCAACTCTAATTAAAATATAAGCAAGTATTGCTATAACTAAGTATAAAGCAGCGTGTATATACCACGGTTCACTCTTTTTCATTATTTTTCCTCCGGAGGTTAAAATCCTTAATTATCGATATATAAATATTTTTTAATGTTTTCTAATTTAACTTTACCAATACCTTTAACTTCAAGCAGTTCATTCAATTTTTTAAAACCGTTTTTCTTTTCTCTAAGACTTACAATTTTTTCTGCCGTTTTTGGTCCAATGCCAGGAAGTGTTATTAGAACACTAACTGAGGCAGCATTTAAACTAATACTCTGTTCTTTTATATTAGTTTTATTTTTTTTATTTGTATCTAAATTGTTTACACTAAAATCAGAAAGTTCTCGCTCAGAATCAACTCTTTTTTCTATATTTTCAGTTTTAAGCAAAAGATTTTCTTTTTCTAGCGCCTTACTTAAACTATCGTAAAAATTAAATCTATATTTTTCAATTGGTCCTTCAGAAATTTTTACTTCACTATACTTAACCGCAAAACCTAAGCCAATAGTTAAAAAAACAAACAAAATTGATTTGATTTCGCTTAAAGTTAAATTTAGCTTATACGAAATATACCTGAATAGTTTGTTCAAAATGAACCTTTTTTTTGAAACAAATTTATTCTTTTATATAAAAATTATTTATGTGGATTGCCAACATTAGGAGTTTTACTTAACTCCTTTAATAATTCCTTTTCTTTTGAATTTATTTTTTCAGGAACGTGTATGTTTATTCTCACTAATTGATCACCTGAACCATGCTGATTTAAGTGCTGAATTCCTTTACCTCTCATCTTTAAAAATTTTCCAGGTTGTGTTCCCGCTTCAATTTTTAAACTGGCTCTTCCATTTATAGTTGGAATTTCTACTGAAGTTCCAATAACAATATCCGGATAACTCAAATATAAATCATAAATTAAATCATCTCCATCTCTAATAAAATGTTGATGGTCTGTCTCCTGAAAAACTACAATTATATCACCGGCCGGTCCACCGTTTTTTCCTGCATTACCTTCTCCCCGCATAGTCATATAACTATTATTTGTAACACCGGCAGGTACATTTACTTTTATTTTTGTTTCTTCCTGAATTCTTCCATCACCACTGCAAGTTTTACATGGATCGGAAATTATTTTTCCAGTTCCTCTGCAATTATGACAAACTGAGATATTTACAAACTGGCCGAAAATTGATCTTGAAACTTCTCTAACCTCACCTGAACCTTTACAAACTGTGCAAGATTTAAATCCAGAGCTGCTATTTGCCCCAGTGCCGCTGCAAGTTGAGCAGGTATTATACTTTTTTATTTTAATTGTTTTTGATGTACCAGAAGCAATTTCTTCAAGAGTAAGTTTCATTGTAACTTTTAGATCAGAACCAGGAGTTCCTGTTTGAGTTCTTCTGCCCCCTCTGCCTGATCCACCGGTGTTAAATAAATCTTCAAAAATTGACGAACCGCCTCCACCGCCAAATCCGCCACCAAAAATATCGGAAAAATTACTAAAGATATCATTAATATTTTGATATTGATGGAAGTCTTGACCACCTCTTAATCCGCTATGACCAAATCGATCGTACTTTGCTTTTTTATCATCGTTGCTTAACACTTCATAAGCTTCGGCTGCTTCTTTAAATTTTTCTTCCGCTGCTTTATCATCTGGATTTTTATCCGGATGGAATTGCATTGCTAATTTTCTATAAGCTTTTTTCATTTCGTCTTTGGTTGCATTTTTAGATACACCTAAGACTTCGTAATAATCTCTTTTATCCATTTAAACCCTTATTCTTCACTTTCTGTTTTAGATTCTTGGTTCTCAATACTTTCAACTTCTTTACTGACAATAACTTTTGCATGCTTAATAACTTTATCTTTGTAAATATACCCTGGATCAACTTCTTCAATTACAGTATGAGGTGGAAATTCATTTGAAGGCTGCTGTAAAAGGGCTTCATGATATTCAACATCAAATTCTTGTCCTTTTGCATCAATCTTTTTGATTCCTTGTTCTGTTAAGGTTTTTGTAAACTTATCTAAAACTAGTTTTAATCCTTCTTTTACTGATTCAATTTTATCTGTATCAAGATGTAAAAGTGACCTTTGCAAATCATCATAAACAGGAAGTATTTTTAGGATAAAAGATTCAGCGCCATATTTAATTAAATTCATTTGATCATTTTCTGTGCGTCGTTTATAGTTCTCAAACTCAGCAACTTTTCTCAACAAAGAATCTTGTAAAGAACTTATTTTTTCTTCAAGCTCTATTTTTGAAGTTTCTTTTTCATTTTCTTCTTTCTCAACTTCTTTTTCAAAACTCTCCAATCTTTCTTTTAATTCTTTTTTTCTAATTCTTCCTCATTAAGTTCTTCAGATTTATTTTCACTTTTATTGAGCTCTTTTTCCTCATCTACTTTGTTTTCTTCTTTTTTATCTTTCATTTATTTCCTCTAATCATTTTATTTACTAAAAATTTTTGATAAAATTTCTGCCATTTGAACAACCGCAGCAATTGAGTGTGAGTAACGCATTCGCTTTGGACCAATAATGCCAATGCTCCCTGCAACTTGACCAATATTATAATCTTTAACAATTATACTGTAGTCGTTTAATTTTTCGTCGTTGCTTTCACTTCCAATTGTAACGGAAACTTGCCCTAAATTAAGGCTTGTTTTTTCATCCATCATATGAATTATAATATCTTTATCTTCAACTAATTCAATTATACTGCTGAATTTTTTACATCAGAAAATTCCGGATGACTTAATAAATTTTTTGCGCCGGTTATAATTGAGTCTTCATTCGATTTTACATCTGTAAATATTTCAGATATTGAATCTAAGAAAACTCTAATTACCGGTTTTAAGTCAGTATCAGAAATATTTTTTACTCTTTCAGAAAATGTTTCTCTTATGCTTGTAAAAGTTAAACCAGCAAGCCTTTCGTTCAATAATCTTTCAATTGTTTTTATACTTTTTCTATCAAAACCGGAATTGATTTCTAAAGTTATAGTTCTTATCATTCCTGATATTATTGTAATTACAACCAACAATCTCGAACTTGAGACTTCGACTAGTTGAAGTCGTTCTAAAATTGCATTCCCAAATTTCGGATAACTAACATAAGCTAGCTGGTTAGTCAAGTTACTCAATAAAGTTGATGTAATTTTTAATATTTCGTTTGTTTCAACATTAACTTGTTCAAGTTGAGATTCGATAAAATTAACTTCAGTTTGGGATAATTTCGGTGAATCCATTAAAGAATTAACATAATATCTGTAACCGATATCAGTTGGAACTCTTCCAGCTGAAGTATGTGGATGCCCTAAAAATCCAGACTCTTCTAAATCTGACATTATATTTCTTACAGTAGCCGGAGAAATTCCTATATTATATTTTTTAGAAAGATTACGTGAGCCAACGGGATTAGCAGTTAAAATAAACTGGTGAATCACATATCTTAATATTGATTTTTCTCTTTCTGTTAAATTTTCTGTAAGCATCACTTTTAATTATTTATTTAAAATAAACCTGTAAATTTATCAAAAATCTAAAATAATTACACTTATTTCCATTAAATTTAATTATTAGATTTTTGCTGGTTTGTCAAGATTTTACACACAAATTACAAAGATGTTTCAAATTAAATTTATAAGGATTTAGTTAGATTGAAAAAAAGTTATAAAGATTCCGGTGTTGACATAAAAGCTGGAGAAGAAACGGTTGAAAGTATAAAATCAGTTGTAGCATCTACATTCAATAAAAATGTTTTAACGGGAATTGGACATTTTGGCGCATTGTATGAACTTGACCTTTCAGGATATAAAAATCCAGTATTGGTTAGCAGTGTTGACGGAGTTGGAACCAAACTTAAGGTAGCAATAGATTCAGGAATAAATAACACTGTTGGGCAAGATCTAGTAAATCATTGTGTAAACGATATTGCGGTTTGTGGTGCTAAACCGTTGTATTTTATGGACTATATGGCATTTGGAAAATTAGATAAGAATATTGCTGCTGACATAGTAAAAGGTTTTGCAAAAGCTTGTAAGGAAAATCAGACGGCTTTAATTGGTGGTGAAACTGCAGAAATGCCCGGTCTTTATGCAGAGAAAGATTATGATTTATCAGGGACGATTGTCGGAATTGTAGATAAAAATAAAATTGTAGATGGTAGCAAAATTAAAAAAGGTGATATACTAATCGGGTTTGAATCTAATGGATTGCACACAAATGGTTATTCTCTTGCTAGAAAAGTTTTGTTTGAAAAATATACACTTGATGAAAATATTGAAGAGTTGAATTCTAATCTAAAAACGGAATTGTTAAAGGTTCATAAATCCTATTTAAATGTAATTCAAAATTTAATTTCTAAATCAGAAGTAAAAGCTTTCTCGCACATAACCGGTGGGGGAATTATTGGTAACACAAAGCGGGTTGTACCAAATGAATTAAAAATAAAAATAGATTGGAATTCGTGGAAAGTACCGGAAGTATTTAATCTAATTCAAAAGACTGGTGAGATAGAAGATGATGAAATGAGAATGGTATTTAATATGGGTATTGGCTTAATTGCCATTGTTGATAAAAATGATGTTTCAAATGTTGAAGAAATCTGCAAAAAAATAAATGAAAATCCAATTATAATTGGCGAAATAGAATAGAAAAAGAATAGAAAAAGATTGGAGCAAACCTTAACATGTTTATTGATACTCACGCACACCTTTACTACCCAAATTTTAATGGAGAAATTGAGCAAGTTATTGAACGAGCCAACATGGCTGGAGTAAAATATATTTTAACTCCAGGCACTGATTTAGTAACATCTAAAAAAGCAATAGACTTAGCCGAAAAATTTGAGGGAGTTTATGCTGCGGTTGGCGTTCATCCACATGATACAACTGAATGGAAAAATTCTGATTTAGATATTCTTAAAGATTTTGCAAAAAATCCAAAAGTTGTAGCCATTGGCGAAATTGGATTGGATTACTATTATGATTTTTCGCCTAAAGAAATTCAGTTAACGGCATTTAAAGCTCAAATAGAATTAGCACTAAAATTAGATTTACCAATAATTGTTCACAATAGAGAATCTAATGACGATATTATGAACATTATTAGAAGTTTTAAAAAGACAAAATTACGTGCGCAATTTCATTGTTTTGCTGGAAGTAAGGAAGACGCCAAAGAGTTGATTTCAATGGGGCATTACATTTCCTTTACTGGTAATATTACATTCAAAAAGGCTGATAATTTAAGGGAAGTTTTGCAGAGTGTTAATCTGGATAAAGTACTTTTAGAAACTGATTCACCTTTTATGACTCCCGTTCCATACCGTGGAAAAAGAAACGAACCATCAAACATTCCTTTAATTGCAGAATCAATTTCAGAAATTAAAACTGTTTCAATGGATGATCTTGCTCGAAATACAAATTACAATGCTTTCAAACTTTTTGGGATTGGAGAAAAACCAGAAGTAAGTTTTACATATAAAATTGGGAATTCGCTTTATATAAATGTTACAAATAGATGCAATGCAGATTGTGTTTTCTGTGATAGAAAAGGAGAAGCTGTTTTAGAAGGCTATAATCTAAAAATGGAAAAATCCCAAGAACCAGAAGCTGAAGTTTATATCAAACAAATTGGCGATCCTAAAAAGTATAAAGAAATAGTTTTTTGTGGTTACGGAGAACCGACAATTCGTTGGGATGTTGTAAAAGAAATTGCAAAGTACGTAAAAGATAATGGAGGAATGACAAGAATTAATACCGACGGTCATGGAAATTTTATTAATAAAAAAGATATAACTCCAGAACTTGCCGGATTGATAGATGTTGTTTCTATAAGCCTTAATTCCACTGATCCAAATCAATATGCAGAGTTAATGAAAGTTAAGCCGGAAATGCATGAAGAAATGTTAGACTTTGCTAGAAAAGCAAAAGAGTTTGCTAAAGTTGTTTTATCAATTGTAGATATAGCTGAGGTTGACAAACAAAAAGCTAAAGACTTGGTTAAAGAAATTGGAGTTGATTTTAGAGAGCGGGCTTATTTCTAAATGAATACTAAAATAAAAAATAATACTAATTTCCGTTTTATTTTTTTCATCTCAAATATTTGCTCAACAATTTAATGAAAAAATAAAAGAAGAATTGGATGAAATCCTTGAAGACAAATATTTTCAGTCAACAATTCTCTCTGCCAAAATATATGATTTAACAGCGGATGAATTGCTCTATCAAAAGATGAAAAATTCTTACTTCGTCCAGCTTCAAATATGAAAGTACTTACATCTGCTGCCGGATTAGAATTTTTAGGAACAGAATATACTTTTTAAAACTTCTGTTTATCACACGGGAATTATAATTGATTCTGTTTGCTATGGAGATCTAATTGTTGAGGGAGGATTTGATCCAGACTTTACCAGCAAGGATTTAGATACACTCGTAATGCAAATAAGAAAGTTTGGAATTAATGAAATTAGAGGAAACGTTTACGGTGATGTTTCTAAAATGGATTCATTATTTTGGGGAAATGGATGGATGTGGGATGATGATCCTTCTTCAGATTTTCCATACATGACACCTTTAATTATTAATGATGCATGTATCAAAATTGCTTACCAACCCGGATTAATAAAAAAAGAAGTCGTTTGTAGTTTAGTGCCAAACACAAACTATTTTGATATTTCAAATACATCAATAACCACTAAGCAAGATACTTCCAATTTTGAAATAACAAGGGACTGGCTTAACCGTGGTAATGAAATAATAATAAAAGGTGATTTATCTTATAGAGCTAAGCCAGATACCGTTATGATAAATATTGTTAATCCGGAATATTATTTTTTATATCTGTTAAAAGAAAATTTAGAAAATCGCAAAATAAAATTTGAAGGAAATCTAGATACTTTAACAGTTCCTGAATTTTCCACACTTATTTATACTAAAGAAAGAAAATTTGGTGAAGTAATAAATAATTTAAATAAGGAAAGTGATAACCTAAGTGCCGAAATGACTTTGCGGGCATTAGCTTTGCAGTATTTTGATAAACCAGCAACTGCAAGAAAAGGTGTTGATATGATTGATAGCTTGATTGCAAGAGCAAAATTAAATTATAGTAACTATGTTTTAGTAGATGGCTCAGGAGTTTCTCATTATAATTTAGTCTCAACTGAATTATTGGTTGGTGTTTTGAAATACATGTTCTATAAATCAAAAGATAACTATTCAATTTTGAAAAATTCATTTCCCATTGCAGGTGTTGATGGAACTCTTGAAAATAGAATGAGAAATACAAAAGCCTTTAAAAATGTTCATGCAAAAACGGGTACATTAAGCGGAGTAAGCACAATCTCCGGATATTTAAAATCCGCAAATAATCATGATATCGCTGTTGCAATATTTATGCAAAATTTTAAAGGCAGTGCCAGAATTGCAAGATCTTATCAAGATAAAATTTTAGTTTTTTTAAGTAAACTAAAAATTTAATTAGTAATTGTTCTAAAGCTGAAAAAGCTGAAAAACAATAAAAAATCAAATATTCAAATCCATAAATTTGCATAAACCACTAAAATGTTAATAAATGAAAAACTATAAAGAATTCAAAATAAAAGCAGAACCATTTAACATCGATCTTCTTTCAGGCACTCTATGGGAATTAGATATTTTAGGAATAAATGAATTTGATGACTACTTAACAATTTTCGTTTATGAAGATTCAGAAATTGATTCTAAAACTATTGAGGAATTGCTTCAAAATTTAAAAAAAGAAAATCTCTTAAATTCTTTTTCGATTGAGGTTGAAGAAATTATTAGCAAAAATTGGAATGAAGAATGGGAGAAAAACGTAAATATTATTGAAGTATCTGATAGAATAATCATTAAACCAACTTTTAGAGAATTAACCCCAAAGAAAAACCAAATTGTAATTACTATCGATCCTAAAATGTCATTCGGGACGGGCGAACATCAAACGACCAAAATTGTTTTAATGCTGCTTGAAAAATATATTAAGAATGATATTACTGTTTTAGATTTAGGGAGTGGAACAGGAGTTTTGGGAATTGCTGCATCAAAACTTGGAGCAGCAAAAATAATTTGTTTAGATAATGATGAATGGTGTTATATTAATGCCAAAGAAAACGTCGAAAAGAATGATGTTAATAACGTTGAAGTTATTGAAGGTGAAATTGAAAAGATTGATGATGCTAAATTCGATTTGATTTTAGCAAATATTAATAAAAATATATTAATTGATGTAAAAGAAAAATTAGTTGGATCTTGTAATAAAGGAGGATTAATTATTCTTAGCGGATTGCTAGTTTCCGATAAAGAAGAAATTGAAAGGCAGTATTCAAAATTGGGAATAACTGCCTTAGAATTTCTCCAAATTGATGAGTGGATTGGAATCGTTTTCCAGAATTAAGAAGCAAGTTTTTCTAATAATCCAGCAAGTTGCTTAATTTCTGTATCTGTTAGTTTTTTAGAAAACTCATTCAGACTTTTAACGTGTTCCGGATATATTTTTTCGAGTTTCTGTTTACCTTTGGCTGTTAATTCAGCATTAATAACTCTTCTATCTGTTTTGGAGTGAACTCGTTTTACAAGATCATCCTTTTCTAAGTTATCCATTACACAAGTAATGTTAGCGCCGGTAACCATTAACTCGTCACTAATTTTTTTTAATGGAATAGATCCATTTTTCATAAGCACATCTAACACACCAAATTGCGGACTGGTTAATTTTTCAGTACTAAGATGTTTAGATTGTACTTTTTTTAGTTTATCGTGAGCTTTGCCCACTAGATTATAGAGCTCAACTATTTGTAGCTCTTTACCAGATTTTGCCATTTGACCCCCGTCGGTTATTAAAGGATTATTTTATTCAACTCTTTTCTGTAGACGTTATACTCAGGAACAATGCTGTTTACAAGCTTCCAAAATTTAGCCGAGTGATTCATTTCTTTTAAGTGGCATAATTCATGAATAATAACATAATCAATAACATCATAGTTAAAATACATTAGTTTTACGTTAAAAGACAATATTTTTTTACTCGAGCAGCTTCCCCATCGTGAGGTAAGATTTTTAAGTTGCAGACCTTTAAACTGGAATTTATATTTATCAGCAAGTTCTTTAACTCTCTGAGGGATATAGTTCTCAGCTTGTATTTTCAGCCATCCAAAGAACAATTCATCATCAGAAAATTCATTTATAGAATTTTTTTGTACTATTAATCTATCATTTTTGAAGATATATTTCAATCTCTTATTATTGATACTCTCTTTTTTAATTAAATCAATATTATTACCTAAATAATAATATTTGTTTTTCTGAAATTTTAAAAGGTCTAATTTTTTCTCAATCCAACTGCTATTATTTTTTACAAATTTTTTAGCAACTAAATAAGGTACATATTTAGGTAATGAAACCTTGATTTTCCCATCTTTATTTATTCTTAATTTAATATTTCTAGATGTACTGTATTTTTGCATTTCATACTTAAATGAATTGCCGTTAATTTCAATTTCTTCTTCTCGCATAATTCTTCAATATTTTGTTGAAAGCTCCCTAAATTAAAATTATATTACTTAGTTTAATCAAATAAATAATTTATAAAATTACTGTGCGGCAAAATATAAAATTATTAAAGAAAGAATTTGAAAATTTTTAATTTCTTCAAGAAAACATTTAAAAAACTCACAAGAAAATAGTTTGATGAGCTGTTTATTTGAGTTTAATGATATTGAAATTTCAAAATTGATAGATTCTAAATTATTAATTGGCAAAAGTTTTTTTTTATGGAATATTTCTGATGAATTTGAAGAGTTTTTAGGTTTCGATTCAATTTTAAATATTTCTGAAAATGGATTTAGCAGATTAACCCAAACCAGTGAAAAAGTAAATAATTTGGAGAATAAAATTTTTTCCAATTGGGAAAATGATTGCTCAATTAATATTCCTTTATTTATGGGCGGAATTAAATTTGCTCCCAGTCAAATAAGTGAAAGATGGAAAGATTATAATGACTCCGACTGGTTCATCCCTCGGTTTCTTTTTCTTAAAAAGTCGAAACGTAGTTTTATTGTTTACAATTATTTGCACAATGGTAAAGAAGAAAGCGAACATGAAAATGAATTTGATCTTCATTTAGAATTTTTAGAAAAATTATTTACAGAAGAGAATTTGAATGACAATTCATCACAACTTGTTAATCCTTTTCACTCAAACTCTGTTGATGAATGGAAGGAAAAAGTTGATACAGCTTTAAAAAAATATCCCAAGGTGATTTTACAAAAGTAGTACTTTCACGTGAAGTAAATTTGGAGTTAACAAGCAGACCACAATTTTCAAAATTATTAAATGAACTTAGCATTAAATATCCAAAGTGCTACACTTTTGCTTTTCAAAAAAATGAATCTATTTTTATTGGAACTTCACCAGAAAAATTAGCAAAGTTTTCTAACGGCTGGATTGAAGTAGATGCATTAGCTGGATCAGCACCACGCGGTTTAACTTTGGAAGAAGATATTAAATACGAACAATTTTTACTAACAGTAAAAAAAATATAAATGAGCAGCAATCAGTTGTAAATTTTATAACTAATTTAATAAAAAATATTTCAGATGAAATTTATTTTGATGAGAAACCAATTATTAGAAAACTTCCAAACATCCAGCATTTGTGGACATTAATAAAAGCTAAGATGAATAAAAATTACAAAATTTTTGATGTTCTATTAAAACTTCATCCAACTCCAGCAATCTGTGGAACCCCATGGAATGTTGCACAAAAATATATTTTAGATGTTGAAGAACATGATCGCGGTTTATACTCCGGTAATATTGGCTGGTTTAATTATAATGGAAGCGGTGAGTTTGCAGTTGGAATCCGTTCTGCGCTAATTAAAGATACTCAACTTTATGCATACTCTGGCTGTGGAATTGTTGAAGGTTCAGAACCGCAATCAGAATTTGAAGAATCCGAAATAAAACTAAAACCAATCCTTTCATTATTTGTTGATGAAAAAATTTATCAATCGTAATTATTTTTGGTCCAGCATTTTTGTTGAACAGCTTTTGCAGTTTGATATTAAGCATGTTTGTATCTCACCAGGTTCACGAAATACACCACTGACCTTAGCATTTGCTAATAATAAAAAATTTAAAAAATACATTCATGTTGATGAAAGATCTTCAGGATTTTTTGCGCTGGGGATTGCAAAAAAAACAAACAAACCTGTTGTACTTGTAACCACTTCAGGCACGGCTGTTGCTGAACTATATCCTTACAATTATTGAGGCTTATAATCAAAGGATTCCATTGATTATTTGCACTGCGGATAGACCTGCTTACCTAAGAAACACCGGAGCAAACCAGACAATCAATCAAGATAATATTTATAAAAATCATATAAGATATTTTTGTGATTTTGGTTTGCCAAGTTTAAGTACAAGTAAATTAAAATCATTTAGTAATAAAATTGTTAAAGGAATTGTAATTGGTTCAGAGTTAAACAATGGTCCAATTCATTTTAATTTCCCATTTAAAAAACCTCTTGAACCTGAAATTTTTAGTGATGAAATAAACTATAGAGTTGCCGATTTTATTAAACAAACTAAAAAAGTTAGAAAAGTAATTCCCAATAATAATGAAGTTAAAAAAATAATTGAGAAAATAAAGAGTTCAGCAAGAGGAATAATATTTTTAGGATGGGGAAATTTTGATAAAACTTTTTATGAAGCGTTGATTAAATTTTCTCAAAATTCAAACTTTCAATTTTTACAGATGGAACAAGCGATTTAAGATTTACATCATCTGACAATAAAAATATTATTGTAAATCACTTGGCAATTTTACAATCTTTAAGGCTTACGCCGGATCTAATTTTACAATTTGGAAATGCCCCAACTTCTAAAACCGCACTTGAATTCTGGAATAAAACAACAGCCGATAAATATGTACTCAATAAATTTGGTGATCTAAAAGATTCCTCAAAAAAAGAAAGCCAAAGTTGTAAAAATTGAGATTATAGATTTTTAAATATTGCAAAATCGAATGATCTTAACAGTACAAGAAGAAAATCTTTTATTGAAAATATTATTGTAATAGATTCAAAAATTGAAAATATAAAAAATCTATTAGTTCATAAACTACCTATAAAATATTGAGCCAAAATGGGTTAGTGAATTATTAAACCCAATTCCTAAAAATCGAATCTATTTATTAGTAATAGTTTGCCAATTCGCGATTTTGATTTATTTGCTTCTAAAGAGAATAAAAATATTCAAATCTTTACAAATAGAGGCGCAAGCGGAATTGATGGAATAGTTTCAACTGCAAGTGGAATTGCTGCCCAATCCAAAGAAAAAACATTTTTAGTAATTGGAGATTTGGCATTTTATCATAATTTAACGGCTCTATCAACTTTATATGAATTTAAAATTCACCTTACAATAATTTTAGTAAATAATAACGGTGGTGGAATTTTCAAAATGCTTCCGGTTGCAAAAACTAAAAATCACTTTGAAAGATATTTTAATACTCCTTTAAATTTAGATTTTGAAAAAATTGTAAAAAGTTTTAACGGAAATTATTATGCCCCTAAAAATTGGAAAAACATTTCAGCAAAATTTAAAAAGAAGCACAAATCAATAAAGGGTATAATAATGTTATTGAACTTAGAACGGATACTATAAAATCAGTTGAGTTTAGAGCTAAATACACACATCTAATTAAACAAGAATTATCATCAAAATTATGATTCTAAAAATTGATGATATTGCTTATAATATTTATTACGAAGCCGAAAACATTTCTTCAAAAACTCCAATTGTTTTTCTTCACGGATTTACCGGCAATTTAAATGATTGGAAATTTTTAATTAATAAACTTCCACCCGAGTTTACGCCTGTTACAATTGACTTAATTGGACACGGTAAAAGTTCATCTCCAGATAGTCTAAAATATTATTCTTCTAAATCACAAATTATTTTTCTTAATAAAATTTTGAAAAAAAATTGAATCTGACAAATATCATATTGGTTGGTTACTCAATGGGTGGAAGGTTAACTCTTGATTTTACTTTTGCATTTCCTGAAAAGGTTCAAGCAATTGTTTTAGAAAGCTCTTCTTTTGGACTAACAACAAAAATTGAAAAAGAAGAAAGAATTATAAATGATAAAAAAATTGCAGAATTAATATCAAAGTCATCTATAGAAGATTTTATAACTTATTGGATGAATATTCCTTTGTTTAATTCCTTAAAAAGTTTATCAAAAAAAAAATATGAAAAAATTGTTAAAGAAAAAAAATCAATCTAATAATTCAATAGGTTTGAAAAATTCCTTGCTTGGATTTAGTACCGGTAAAATGAAAAATTATTTTAAATTGGCAAATAAAATAAATCAAAAAGCATTATTAATAACCGGTGAACTTGATAATAAATTTACTAATATTGCGGAGAAGGCAATCAATATTTTACCCAATGCAAATTTCGTTAAAGTTAAAAATGCAGGTCATAATGTTCATTTAGAAAAACCACAAGAATTTCTTAAATTGCTTAATGCGTTTTTATTAAATATTAGGGATAATAAATGAGTTTTAATTGGAAAAAAGTTAAAGAATTTAAAGACATCATTTACGAAAAGAATGAAGGGATTGCAAAAATTACAATCAATCGTCCTGAAAAAAGAAATGCATTTCGTCCGGAAACTGTTAATGAAATGTATGATGCTTTTATTGATTCAAGAGAAGATCCTGAAGTGGGTGTGATTTTATTAACTGGATATGGTCCAGCCAAAGATGGAAAATATGCATTCTGCTCCGGCGGTGATCAAAAAATAAGAGGTGATCAAGGTTACGTTGGTGGAGATGGAGTTCCACGATTAAATGTTTTAGATCTACAGAAACTAATACGCAGCATTCCCAAACCGGTAATAGCTTTAGTTGCTGGATATGCAATTGGAGGAGGGCACGTACTTCATGTTGTTTGCGATTTAACAATTGCTGCCGATAATGCAATTTTTGGGCAAACAGGACCAAAAGTTGGAAGTTTTGATGGCGGCTTTGGGTCAAGTTATTTAGCAAGGCATGTTGGTCAAAAAAAGGCAAGAGAAATTTGGTATTTATGCCGACAATATAATGCTGAAGAAGCAGAAAAAATGGGTATGGTAAACAAAGTAGTTCCAGTTGAAAAGTTAGAGGAGGAAGGAATTGCTTGGGCAAAAGAGATTCTACAGCACAGTCCGCTTGCATTAAGAATGCTAAAATCAGCTTTCAATGCAGAGCTTGATGGTCAAGCTGGAATTCAAGAATTAGCAGGAAATGCTACATTGCTCTACTATATGAGCGAGGAAGCCCAAGAAGGAAGAAAAGCATACAATGAAAAAAGGAAACCAGATTTCTCTAAATTTCCAAGAGTACCATAAAATAATTCATGATTGAATCTGTAAAAAATATAACAAAATTTGATACTTGGATATTAGCCAGTCGTCCTAAAACATTACTCGCGGCAGTAGTTCCGGTCGTTACGGGCACGTCAATTGTTTCTTATGAAACAAAGGTTAATTTTATAGCTTCTGCAGTTGCTTTACTTTGCTCAGTTTTAATTCAAGTCGGGACAAATTTTGTAAATGATCTTTATGATTATTTATCAGGGGCAGATAGTGATACACGTAAAGGACCTACCAGAGCGTTAGCTTCTGGAATGCTTACAGTTAAGGAAATGAAGTTTGCAATATTTTTAGTTTTTGCTGTAACTTTTATATTGGGACTTTACCTAGTTTATATTTCTACATGGATAACTTTGTTGATTGGCTTATTATCTATTTTTGCCGGTATTGCATACACAGCCGGCCCTTATCCATTGGCATACAATGGACTTGGCGATGTTTTTGTTTTCCTTTTTTTTGGAATTATTGGAACTGTTGGAACTTATTATGTGCAAGTTGTAGATGTTTCTGCGCTTGTTTTATGGTCATCAATCCCAGTTGGAGCATTGATCACAAATATTCTTGTTGTAAATAATTACCGTGATATTGATGAGGATAGAGAAGTCGGAAAGAACACGCTAGCGGTAAAAATGGGAAGAAAGTTTACTCGATACCAATATTTAATTTTTATGATTTTATCATATTTGATTTTGTTTGTTGTTTACTTTACTTATAATCAACGCCTATTTGTGTTCCTTCCTTTGTTGACTTTACCATTGGCGATAAAATTAATCAGAATGATTTTTCATTACAGTGGAAATGAGCTAAATAAAACTCTTGAACTGACTGCAAAACTTTCAGCATTTTATGGTTTTCTTTTTGCGGTTGGAATTTTATTATGAAAATAGTTGAACTGAAATACAAACAATTTACCTTCCCACTAAAAAATCAATTTCACAACTCAAAGCAAACTATTCAATCAAAAGATGCAATAATTCTTAAAGCTATTAATTCTAACGGGGAAATTTACTTCGGAGAGGTTTCACCACTTTTCGGCTTTAGCAAGGAAACAATTTTAGATTGCAAAGATGTATTGGATAATTTTATCCAAGATAAAATTTTATTAAAAAATGTAAACGAAATTAAAAATGATCTACTCCTAAAAATAAAATTACCCTCACTTTTATTTGGGTTAGAATCTATTTTATTTCAGATGGAAAACAAACAAAAAAAATTCGATTTGAAAAAATAGAGAGTAATTGAAAATAATGCTATAATTGGTATTGATGATGATGTAAATAATTTAGAAAAAATTCAGCAATTTATTAAAAGCAGATTTGACACAATCAAATTAAAGGTTGGAAGTGATTTTGATCAAGAATTAAACTTAATAAAATTAATAAATCAAAGATACGGTAATTCAATAAAATTAAGATTAGATGTAAATGGAAATTGGAATTATGCAGAAGCAATTGAAAACATACATAAACTAGAAGAATATAATATTCAATATATTGAACAACCTGTCAAAGATAAAAATGAATTAATTGAATTAGCAAAAACAATAAAAATAGATATAGCACCAGATGAAAGTATTGAAAATATTAAAGATGCAGAAGAATTTATAAACTTTGGCAATTTTAATTTTATTGTATTAAAACCATCAATCAGAATGGGAATTTATGATACAATTAAAATCATTGAGCTTGCAAGCGAAAATAGTATCAATGTAATTATTACATCGGCTTATGAAACAGTAATTGGTAAAGCAATGTTGTTATATTTAGCAAGTTTAACTAATCATAATTATGCCCATGGATTAAATACAGAAACTTTAGGTGTTGATATATTTGATTCTTCGACTAATTATAATCTTCCAAAAATTAATTTAGACCAAAATTTATTTAGTTATCAAATCAATGATGATATTTTATGAAAGTTAGCTTAAATAAAAATCATTGGTTGGAATATCAAACGTATGTTAACCCAAATAATATTAGTCTTCAAACTAATTCAAAAAAATATACTTACTTAGAAATTTTTAAATTGAGCAAGAAAACCGCCGAATATTTTTCACAAAAAGGAATTAAGAAAAACCATCACGTTTCAATTTATTCAGAAAATAATTTTGAATTTGTTATTGCAATAAATGCTCTCTGGTTTTTAGGAGCAATTCCAATTCCGTTGAATATACGACTAAAAGAAAATGAAATTGAAAAATTACTAATTCATTCCCAAACCAGCTTTCTAATTGTGATAAATATGTCATTAACTATTGATTCTATTCAACATAAGCAGAAAATAGAATTTTCACAAAAAAACATTAAATCCATAAATACAATTGATAGAATTGAGAAGTTTAATCTAAAAAATATCGCAGTAATGATTTATTCTTCTGGATCGACTGGAGACCCAAAACTTGTTCAACTAAGTTTTAATAATTTATATAATAGTTTCATTTCAGCAAATAGTTTTGTTAATCATAATGAAAAAGATAAATGGTTGGCAACATTACCATTTTATCACATTGGCGGATTTTCTATAATAACTCGCTCATTTATTTCAGGAACCATTCTATCTATTCCCAAATCACTTAAAGAAGTTGAGTTGATTAAGAGTTTTAATAAGTTTCATCCAAGCGTAATATCATTGGTGCCAACACAACTTAAAAGACTGTTAGACAATAAAGTAAAACCATGGAAGCAGTTAAGGATAATATTTATTGGCGGTGGTCCAGCAAATGAAAAATTAATTCAACAAGCAATTGATAACAATTATCCAATTGTTATTGTTTATGGCTCAACTGAAACTTCTTCTATGGTTACACTTTGTTCAACAGAAAACATTGTTAAAAATAGAATTTCTGCTGGGAAACCTTTTAAAAATGTTAAAATAAAAATTGTTAATAATGAAGATATAGAATTGCCGATAGACGAAATTGGCAAAATTGTAATAGAATCAAAATCAGTTGCCGATTCATATTTCAATAGTTCAGAACCAAAAAATATTTGGGATGGAAAATATTATTCGAATGATTTAGGTAAAATTGACAAAAAGGGAAATTTACATATAGTTGGACGTGAAGATGATGTCATAATTTCCGGTGGCGAAAATATTTCCCTAATTGAAATAGAAAACTTAATTTCCCGTAAATGTTCCTTTAACAATTTTACAACTCTGGCGATAAAAGATAAAAAATGGGGACAAAGTTATTTATTAATTATCGAAGCAAAAAAATCAGATATAATAAAAAATGAAGTTGAGAAAGTTCTAAAATCAAATATGGGTAAATATAAGTTACCCCAAAGAATACTTTTTGTTAATGAAATTCCAAAGACTGAGCTTGGAAAGATTAAAAAAAATGAATTGATGCGTAAACTTAAATTAAATGATCTGTAAGCTTTGCTCTCAATTCATTTGGTATTGCTGATTTGGTAAACGAATTTTTATTTGCAATTACATGTTTTGTCTTAACTTCAGCTTTAATTTGGTCATCTATTTTAAGAAAATATTTTAGGGCAAACGAGGTATTCCCAATACTTTCTACAAAAACTTCACAAGTTAAAATATCCCCAAATTTAACCGGTGAAAAAAAATCAGCATTTGAATTAACTATTGGAATTACAAACTCATCATTCAAAAAGTAATTTTTTTCAAGGTTAAAATTCTCAAAAAAATTGTTCATAGGCGATGTGTGCAATCTTAAAAAAGTTCATGAAAAAAGACTATTCCACCAGGATCAGTATCAGAAAATGCGACTCGATATGTAGTAGTAAACAATTGTGCCTCTTTTGTCTCTATTTAACAAAAAAATAATTAAGTATATTAGCACGTTAAATTAATATTTATTTTTTATCATCAAAAGGAAATTTTGTGAGTCCGCTTTTAATAATTGCTTTAGTTTTGGTTACACTATTTATTGCATTTCAAATATATGTTTTTGTTAAATCTAAAAAATCAGTAGGCAATCCTATTCCGTTTGATACGATTAATAATGAAATTGCAAATAAAATTAAAGATAAAAAAGTTTGATCTATTTTTATTCTCCATCATGTCATAATTGTAAAAAACAAACTCCAATAATTGAAAAACTGAAAAGTGAGTTTCAGTCAATAATATCAGTAGATATTAGTAAAGATTTAGAAACTGCCCGAGCATTCAATATTATGGGCACGCCTTCAATTTTATTTTTGGGAACCAAAACAATTGAAGGTGTTTTTGTTGGTGTAAAAAATGAAAGTTTTATTCGAGAAAAACTTCATGAGTTAACCTAAAGAAAAATACTTTAATCTAATCACAAAAATCCATTATAATAATTCTAAGAAAATTTATGTTCAAAAAAATATTTGTAATCATATCGTTTATAATTTTAAGTGCTCTTAATGCACAGCAAGTAGAAATTAAAAAAACTTATTATCCTAATGGCAAGTTAGAATCAGAGGGTGAATTTATAAACGGTAATAAACATGGGATTTATAAGGAATATTATGATAATGGAGTTTTATGGAAAGAGTGGAATTTTAATAACGGAAAAGAAGAAGGTATTTCAAATTGGTATTTTTTTGATGGAACTTTGAGTATGATTTGGAATTACCAGAATGGGAAACTTGAAGGTGATGCAACTTGGTATTATGAGACCGGTGAAATTTGGTCAATTCCGCATTACGAAAATAATGTGCAGCAAGGTTTTACAAAAACTTATTATAAAAGCGGAGCCATTCAAGGAATATGGAATTACGAAAATGGAAAACTCAATGGAATTTCTAAACAATTTTTTGAAGACGGCAGACTTGAAACTGAAAGAAATTATATCAATGGGAAACTTGAAGGAGTAAGTAAGGTTTATAATAACTATGGCGGAGTTGCTCTTGAGGCAAACTACAGTAATGATCAACTAAATGGTACTTCATATATTTATTATCCTGACAAGTCTATAAAAGTACGTGATACCTACGAGCATGGACAAATTGTTAAACGCGTGCGATATGATATTGTTGGCAACTATGAAAAAACCGAAGAAAGTTTTGCAGATTATTACGGCGATGGAACTTTGAAATCTGAGCTTAATTTTAAAGAAGGCAGCATTGATGGAATAAACAAATATTATTATCCAGGCGGATTTATAAAGGCAATTTTAAATTATGATAATGAAAAATTAGATTCAATTTGCACTTATTTTTCTGAAGATGGAATTATAAATAAGCATATTAATTATATGAATTGAGTTAAAATTGGAGAATAATTAGTTTATGATTCGTTAGGTTTCCTAACCGGAAAATTAAATTATTTACAAGATGAAATAAATGGAGAAGCCTTAACATTTTTTCAAAATGGGGCTGTTAAAAGTTCTGCACATTATGTTTATGGAAAAAGAGAAGGGAAGCAAGCAGAATATTTTTCAGATGGTAAAATTGCCGCAGAAATTTATTATAAAAATGATTTGAAAGATGGAGTTAGTACTTCCTATTTTAATAATGGGGAAGTAAGCAGTTTTGGAATTTATAAGGAAGGTAAAAAAGATGGGAAGTTTTATGATTACCATAAAAATGGGTTGCTAAAGCGAGAACAAGTTTTTGAGATGGATTCTCTAATTTCTGAAATCAATTATAATGAAAAAGGTTTGAAAGTGAGTAATTGATTTTTGAAAGATTCTAGTTTACATGTTACTTGCGTAAAACAGAAATCTAAAAGATTATCTATTTTTCTACCTCAAGCTCAATTTTATTTTCATCAACATTGAGAAAAATTTTATTATTGTTTTTGGATATACTTACTTTTGATACTTCCGAATTTATTTCTTTGATTTCTTTTTCAACATTAAAGTAATCTTTAGAAATTATCTTTGCATTTGAATAAATCCATTGGCCATTAGTTAAATTTGGAACATTCGCTTTAACCAATACTGCATTAGTATTTTCAGATATTCCATCTAGATAAATTTCACTATCGGTGAGCGATTCTTTCCATAAGACCTTATTATTTTTTAGATCAAAATAAAATGCTGTTTTATTTGTAAACCCTAAAAATGAATTACTATCACTAAAAGAACCGTTGTTAAAATTTTCATCAATATTAATTGAAGTATTATTTTCTCTGTTAAAAATGATTGATAATTTATTTCGATTTGCTTTTCCCAATTATAAACCGAAGCTGCTAAATATTTCCCATCTTCTGAATAAGCTAAGCCTGAAATTATTCCAGTGCTGACAGTTACTGAATCTTTCAGATTTCCACTAAAATCAAATATAAAAATTTTATTTTCAGCTTTCTCTGAAATTAAAATTGCAACATCATTAATACTGGCTTTAGCTAAAATGCTTTGTTCGTTTTGTTGATGGGACTTATAAAATAAGTGCTTTGTCAATAATTCAGAATTGCGATAAAACTCAACTAAACCTTCTTGCGAATAGACTAACAACAAATTATCTTTATTAAGTATTGTTACTTCCGGTATTGACTGATAAGGTAATAATGTTTTTTTAAAATTGTATTGTGAAATCGCATTATTAAATACTGAGATTGAAAGTTCGCGTGATTCAGAGTAATTATTATCACTTGCTATTTTTTTTATAAGAAAAATCACTTTGCGCGATTGTAGCAACATTTAACGAAATAATAAGTATGGTAAATATTTTTAAAGTTATTTTGATCATTTTAATTTGTAATTCCTATTTGAGAAGGATCATTTTTTTGTTTGAATAAATGAATCTGTTTTAATTTGATAATAATAAATTCCACTTGCTAAATTCGATGCATCAAAAGTTATTTCATAGGTCCCGGTTTTTTGTTTTCATTCACAAGAGTTTTAACTTCTCTTCCGAGGATGTCATAAACTGTCAGCTTCAGTGAAGAAAAAAATCTCTTTCGCTACTGACGGGATGTTGTATTTAATAGTTGTAATTGGATTAAATGGATTTGGATAGTTTTGTTCCAACACAAATTTATTTGGGCTTATATTATTTTCTTCGTCAACTCCAATAATAATAATATTATAATAAAGAAAAATATCAAGCATTAATTGGTTACGTCCATTTTCATCGGTAATCGATTCAAACGGAAAAGAGAAATAAAATAATTGACCAAAGTAAGAACTATCTCCAAAAGTGCCTTTGTAAGCTATTCCGCCTTTTCTATGTTCTCCGTCTCTATCATGTTCAAAGTTATAATTTAAAATTGGAACTGCTCCATTTATCGGTTCAATATCGTCCGGAGCTTTATCATAAAAAGTAGTTTCAAATCCTTCAAATATAGAGCCTTCCTCTCCATGAATTTCGTTTAATAAATCAATTCCATCATGCATTAATTTTGCTTTTAAGTATTGATGATAAAAAAGTGTATCGGAGAATTCACTGTAACTATGTTTTGTGTCTAAATCCTGACCAATATTACTCCCACTGATAAAGAGCTTACCGCCATTTTCAAGATACTGAGCGATTTTGAATTGTTCTATATTTACTAAAGTATTATCCACAATTGACTCATCGCCCAAAAACCAAATTACAATACTGTAGTCATTTAAATTGATGAGTTCATCTATTACCGCTTCGTTCGAGCAAGATGATAAATCAAAATAAAATAAAGTATTATAAATCGATTTTGCATAAACAAGATTAAATTCATGTGTTGGTTCTGCCCAGCTTGCGTTTCCACCGTATCTGTCAAATCCATCTACAATTAAGATGTGAGATTTTTCTAAAGCTAAAGGTTTTTCTAATTTTGAAACTGTTGAGTAAATATCACTTCGCTCGGATTCATTTTCATTAGAATCAATTGCGGTTAAGTAATATTTTAATTCTTTCTTAGTAGTTGGAGTTAAAAAATTATTTGGACTTTTAAACATAATTTCAGTTGTTTCACTTGTCAGTGTTGTTTCGTCAGCAGCAAGTTTCCAATCGTCTTCAAGTAATGGGGAATAATACATTCTGTAACCTTTTAAGTTAATGGAAACATAATTTTCCCAACTTATAAAAATAGAATCATTACTAGTTAAAACTGTGCTAAGAACAGGGGGCAATTTAATTACTGATATCGGAAATCGTGTTGATGCTGAATTTCCGCGAGTGTCTTCTGAAAAAATTTCTAACAAGTAATTACCCTCGTCAAGTAAATCGGTATCCAGATAATTATTTGGAATTGTTAAAGTTGAATTTATTTGATTCTCTCCATTGCCATTTGTCAACCAATAAATAGGATCCGAGAGCGTGGCAACACCTTGCACGTAAGCACTGTGTACGTAACTATCGCTTGGCAAATAGTAAAACCTATATTTTACACCATTATCTGCCGGCTCATAAATTATTTGATTGCCATCTTCTGAGAGAATTCTGTAACCTAAAATGTAAGTTCCATTATTAGCATTTGAACCGGTTGCGCCGTTTACTTCACGCACTTTAATTCTTATATCAACTTTTCCCTTTAGTTGATTGGATGGGATGTCAATTGAACTTCGATCTTGAAAAAATCTCAAAGTATTAGCCTCAATTACCGGAGGGAAAAAATCTGTATAGGGATTTAATCCGCCTTCTGGTCTAACTGGATTTATTTCATTCCCAATACCACTCGTATTTTCATCAAGTAATTCTCTTTCAATTAAATGCACGTGTGCTGCGCCAACATAAATAGTCCCAAGAATTGTTTGTCCGGTTACAACATTCTGTCCAACTGTTAAACTTGGGCTTGGGACAACATGATAATATGTGAAATGTTTTTTCTTACCATTGATTAAAGATTTAACATTTATATAAGAGTCATAACCATTATTTACAAAAGAGTAAACCGTTCCATCCATAGATGGATAAACTGGGTTCCCATCTGGTTCACCAATATCTACTGCGTTGTGAAAATGATCCGAGCTTCCTGTATTTCTAAATTCACCAAAAGTTGCATTTAATCCCTGGCTTGAATTTAGTGGAGGAGTAGGCCATTGATATTTGGTATTGTCAACTTGAGCTAATAGAATTAGGTTGCAAAATAAAATAGCAAGAATAATATTTTTCATGTTATATATAATTATTAAAATGGAAAACAATATAAGAGATAAAAAGATAGGATAAAATAAAAAAAGGGGGACTAACTATTGAATATGACTGAAAAAACAGAGCCAACATTTTTTTCACTTTTTACTTTTAATACTGCATTGTTCAATTCCGCGTAACTTTTTACTAAGGATAATCCCAAACCAATTCCTTCATAACTTCTTGTATAACCTTGCTCTTCTTGAGTAAATGGTTCAAAAATTTTATGCATATATTCTGTAGATATACCTATTCCAGTGTCAACTATATCCACTTGAATATTTCCATAATTATTTACAAACGACTCGACGGAGATGGTTCCTGTTTTGGTATATTTAATTGCATTATCAATTAAGTTTGTAAACATTTGGTTTATTGAATATTGGTCGCAGACTAATCTTATTGGAGATGACCCATTTTTTAACTCAAGTTTTATTCCCTTCTCGTATGCTCTTGAGTTTAGTTCTTTAATGATTTTCCATAAAACATCGTCTTCCAAATTTACTTCACTTAATTCAATTTTATATTTTTGGTTCTGTATTTTTGACACATTAAGAATTAAGTCAATAGTTCTTGTTAATCTGCTTCCGCCTCTTTCAATGTATTCAAAAGATTCGGCTATTTCTTCATCTAGTTTTCCCGCTAATTCATTTTTGATTAATGATGAAAAACTTAAAATAGAATTTAGCGGTGTTCTAATTTCATGAGAAATTTGCGCAAGAAAATCTGATTTTAATCTTACTGCTTCTTCAGCTTCTTGTTTTGCAAGAAGTAAATCATCTTCATATTTTTTTCTTTCAATCACTCTGGAAATTTGATGAGCAACTAACTCCAGAACTTCTTTATGTTCTTTTGTATATTGTTTTCCGAGATAATCTTTAATAATAATTGCACCAATAATTTTATTCTGAATTATTAAAGGAATACCAATTATAGTTTTCGGAGTAATGTTATAATTTAACAACTCTGAGTTTTCAATAAGATATTCAATACTTTGTTCATCAAGTAATACAGCATTATCATTTTTCTTTATATATCCATATTCTGCTTCAAGATTAGGTTTCTCATCCACATTAACTTCATTAAGTATAAATGGAAATTCTAGTTTATTTGCTTTTGGATTGCACAGGCATACTGCAAAATTATTTATAGGCATTAATTGAGTTGCGGCTTTATATATTGAATTATAAAATCCTTTATTCAATGCTGCTTTACTTACCAGATTTGCAATCTGCAGCAAAACAGATTGAAGCAATTCATTTTTTAATCTTCCTGTTACGTTAATTGCAGTAGTTATTCTAAGCTTATTCCCATCTTCATCATTTACACGTAAATTGGTAGTCTGAATGTAAAAGTAAGTTCCATTTTTATGTTTTACTTTTTCTTCAGCTTTAAGAATGTTTGTGCCATTAAAAATTTTAGTATGATTTTGAAAAGAAATTAGTTGAGAATCTTCAGAAAGCAGGAATGAATATTCTTGCCCGGTTATTTCATCTTGAGTATAACCAAACATTTTGGAGAATAGATTATTAGCCTCAAGAATTTTGCCATCAAAATTTACAATACAAATTGCACTTTCGGCATCATTAAATAAGGACTTGAAAAGTTCTAAATATTTTCCCTTATTGCTCTCTTCCAAATCTATTTCGCTTATATATTGTTCTTTCTTTTTATTCATTTTAAGATTAGTTCTTTATTCTTTGATTATTATCGGCAATTATTTTTCATTTTTGAGATCTATCAAGTATTATTTCTTTAAATTAAACAGTCCTTTATTTATTTTAAATTATCATTTTTGAGAAAGGAAGCAGTTTTGTTAATGATAGAGATTTTGCCAAACAAATGTGATTTTTGTGGCTGCTGTGTTGGCGTTTGTCCGGAAGATGCAATAGAATTAAAAGAAGCCGAGATAAAAATTATTGAACCGCTTTGTACAAATTGCTCAAAATGTATTTGGGCATGCCCAATAGAGGTTATAAAATTTAATCGCAATGGCGTTAAGGCTGCAAGCTGATGAAAAAAGAATATGATGTAATTATTGTTGGAGCCGGTCCAGCGGGATCTATGGCTGCAAGGTATAGTGCAGTGCAAGGCATTTCCGTTTTGATGTTGGAAAAAGATCGAGATGTTGGCTATCCGGTTAGATGTGGAGAAGCAATAAGCAAAGGTGGAATTGAAGAATTTATTACAATCGACCAAAGGTGGATTTCCACACCGATTAATAAATTTAGTTTTATATCTCCTGGCGGTATTGAAGTCGTAATCCCACTTGAAGAACAAGGCTATATATTAGAAAGAAAAATATTTGATTATGCACTTGCTGAGTCTGCCGCAAAAGAAGGTGCAGAAATCCAAACCAGAGCTTATGTTTATGATTTAATAATTGAGAATGGAAAAGTAAGTGGAGTTAAAGTAGAAATAGCAGGTGAGAAAAAAGAGATTAAATCTAAAATAGTTATTGGTGCGGATGGTGTAGAATCCCGTGTGGGAAGATGGGCCGGTCTTAAAACCTACACAGATTTTAGGGATATGGAAAGTGGAACACAAGTTACTGCCTCCAATATTAATGTTGATCAAAATACTTGCTACTTTTATTTTGGCAAAGATGTTGCGCCACAAGGTTATTTATGGGTTTTCCCAAAAGGGAATAATTTGGCAAACATCGGACTTGGAGTTAGCGGAATTATTGGTAAGAAAAAATCAGCGTTATCCTATTTAAACGATTTTATGGATTCCAAATTTCCAAATGCGCCGGTTTTAACTAGAGTTGCCGGTGGAATTCCTTGCACAATTACACTTGAAAAAATAGTTTCAGATGGACTAATGTTAGTCGGAGATGCAGCCAGACAAATAAATCCTCTATCCGGCGGAGGAATTGCAAGCGGAATGATTGGCGGAAGTATTGCAGGCAGAGTTGCAGGCGAAGCAGTAAAAATGAATAAACTTGATCATATTTATCAATATGAAAGTGATTGGCATAATCGCCTGGGCAAAAGGCATAAAACTTTTGATAATATTAAGAATGGAATTTTTCATTTTACTGATGAAAAATTTAATAACATTGCCAAATCGGTTGCTAAAGTAGAAGTTGATCAAAGATCAATTGGAAATGTTTTTAAAGTTGCACTTTTCAATAATCCATCTTTAATGCTGGATGTTGCAAAAGCTTTTTTCAAAAAATAAACTTTTACAAATCTAACTACTAAGTTGCTCATAAATAAGGGCATTTCGAATTTCAATATTTTTAGTAGATCTGTAATTATACTTTTCGGAATTTTAACTAAATGACATTAAAAACAATTCCTAAATTGGAATTAAATAAACAATATCTTCACAATGTATTTCAATACCTTGATTCCGCAATTATGGTTGTTGATGAAAACGAAGAATTCTTAGTTTGGAATAATGGTGCTGAAAAAATATTTGGTTATACTCAAGAAGAAATTATTGGTCGCAATTCTTCAGCACTTTTGCCGGATGGGAAAAAATATCTTGAAGAGCTTACTAATATTATCGACGAAGTAAAATTAAATGGATTTGCAAAGGTAATTGAGACAGAAAGAAGGACAAAAGACAATCGCATAATTCCGGTGCAGCTAAATGTTGCAATGTTACCAGGAGAAAATAATTCATATGCAGGAAGAACCGTTGTTATAACTGATGTTTCAGAAGTTCGTAAACTTCAGCAACAGGTTGATCAATCAGAAAAATTAGCTGTTATTGGTCAATTAGCTGCGGGAGTTGCTCACGAGATTGGTAATCCTCTTGCGGCTATTTCTTCAATTGTCCAAATTTTACAAAGAAAATCTACTGATCAATTTACTAGCGATCAGTTAGCAAATGTAAAAGATAACATTAATAGAATTTCTAAAATTGTAAGAGAACTCGTAGATCTTTCAAGACCGCCAAGTCATGATGAAGTTATAACTCAAATTAATGAAGTTATAAAAACTGCAGTTGGAATTGTGAAATATGATAAAAGAGTAAGAAAAGTTGAGTTTAAGACTTATTTAGATGAAAATTTACCAATGATAAAAGTAGTTCCAGATCAATTAATTCAAGTGTTTATCAACATTTTAATAAATTCGCTTGACGCTATCGAAGGATCTGGAATTATAAAAGTTAAATCTTCTTATAATGATAAATTAATTTTTGTTAGTATTATTGATAACGGAAGCGGTATGGATGAAAAAGTAATTGCAAAAGTTTTCGATCCATTTTTACAACCAAAGAAGTAGGTAAAGGAACCGGACTTGGGCTTTCAGTAAGTTATGGTATTATTAAAAAATTTAATGGCGATATAAAAATTACAAGCTCGCCTGAAAAAAGGAAGTGAATTCCAAGTTCAAATTCCAATTTAGTTTTCTAAAAGAAGGGAAGTTATGGAAATAAAAATATTAATTGCAGATGATGAAAAAGGAATTCGCGATTCACTGCAGATGATTTTAAATGAAGAAGGTTTTGCAACAACAGTAGTCTCCGATGGACTGCTTGCCTTAGAAGAAATTAAAAAGAATGAATATCAATTGGTTATTTCTGATATAAAAATGCCTGGGTTAGATGGAATTGAACTCTTGGAAAAGTGCGCAAAAAATTTCTCCCGAAACATATTTTATTGTAATGACAGCTTATGCATCAGTTGAAACTGCGGTTAGCGCATTGCGTAATGGCGCATATGACTATTTATTAAAACCAGTTGAGTTTGATGATCTTTACATAAAATAAAAAGATTACTGGATTACAAAAAATTATCTGATGAAAATAAATTTTTACGACAAAAAATATCTGCAACTGCCGATTTTGAAAATATTATCGGTAATAGCGAACCGATGAAAAAAGTATTTAACATTATTTCTCAGGTTGCACCTACAAATACAAATATATTTATTTCTGGTAAGAGCGGTACAGGAAAAGAATTAGTAGCAAAAGCAATTCACTATCATAGCAAGAGAAAAGATAAAATATTTTTGCAATTAACTGCGGTGCAATTTCTGAAAATCTAATTGAGAGCGAATTATTTGGACATAGAAAAGGTTCCTTTACCGGGGCTGTTGGAGATAAAGACGGCTTATTTAAAGTTGCTGATGGCGGCACTTTATTTTTGGATGAAATAGCTGATCTGCCTTTAAATTTACAAGTTAAACTTTTACGAGCCATTGAAGACAAAGAATTTTTACCGGTTGGTGGCGTTAAATCGGTTAAAACAGATGTTAGAATTATAGCCGCAACAAATCAAGATATTTATGAAAAAACAAAATCCGGTGATTTTAGAGAAGATCTATATTATAGACTAAATGTTGTAGAAATTAAATTACCTTCTTTAAATGAGAGAAGAGAAGATATTCCGCTTTTAGTAAATCATTTTGTGGAAAAGTATTGCAAAAGAAATGGGTAAGCCAGTTTTAGGTGTAACTAATGATTCAATTAAAAAAATTAATTAATTATGATTGGCGAGGCGGAGTTAGAGAACTTGAAAATATTATAGAAAGAGCGATAATATTTTCAGCAGGAGATAAAATTGAAGTAAATGATCTTGCTGATAATGTAAATCAATCAATCAGTATTGGTAATATGCCCGAATCTATAAAAGAAGCATCTTTAATTTTTGAGAAAGAACATATAAAAAGAATAATAAAAAAATATGACAACAATAAAGAAGAAGCGGCAACAGCTTTAGAGATTGGATTATCGTCACTATATAGAAAAATGGAATTGCTGGATATTCCGACTAGACCAATGAAAGAATAAAAAAAAGATTTAATAAAGTATTATCTTTATGTCTAAATAATTTTAAATTTATTTTACTAGAAATCATTAAATGAAATCAACCTTTAATACCATATTAAACGATCATCTAATTCCAAACGAAAATATCTTTTTTGCATCTTGGAGTTATGAAGGAAAATTTAAATGCACTGATGCATTTGAATTGAAAATAGGCTATACAAAGGATGAAATTTCCAAACTTCCATACAAACATCATTCCCTTATAGAAAGTGATTCAGAAGAAGAAATTTATAATAGTATAGTCGAGTTTCAATCAAATAATAATTCTAGTGATATTTCAAAAATATACAATTAATTTCAAAAAGTGAAAAACCAATTTGGCTTAAGGAAATTATTTTTATCAATAGAAATAACGGAAGCGAAATATTTTCAAGTATTATAGTTGATATTACCGATGTTAAGCAAAAAGAAATTAACTTGAATGAAATAATTCAGAGAAAAACTGAGCAGAATAATTCAAAAGACAAACTAATTTCTATTATTTCGCATGACCTACGAGCTCCATTTACAAGTTTGTTGGGATTTTCCGAAATATTATTAAATGAGCCGGAACTGCCGAATGAAGAACGGGTTGAATATTTAAAATATATTCATGATGCTTCGAACTACAGCTCCAAATGGTAAATCATTTATTGGATTGGACTAGATTTCAAACGGGTACAATGAGATTTGAACCACAGCGAATAGAGATAAGAGATGTTATTCAAAATTGTATTTCAGTTCTTACAGGCGCTGCAATGAGAAAGAATATTGAGATAAAAGTTGATGGCGGGAAAGGGATTTTTGTAAATGTAGATGAAAAATTAATTAGTCAGGCTGTAACAAATTTATTAAGTAATGCAGTTAAGTTTACTCCAAGTGGAAAGAATATAAAAGTAATAATTAGCAATTATAAAAATGATATGGTTGAAGTTACTGTTAAAGATGAAGGGCTTGGAATTTCTGAAAGTAACCAGTCAAAACTATTTAAAGTTGAGACAAAATTTTCGCAAACCGGAACAGCAGGAGAAAAGGGAACTGGCTTAGGTTTTAACCCTAGTTAAAGAAATTATTGAGAAACATTCTGGAAAAATTTGGTTTTACTCTGAGTTGAAAAAGGGAAGCGAATTTCATTTTACAATTCCCAAATCAGAAAATACTCTTTTAATTATTGAAGAGCATAAAGATCTTCAAAAAGAGTATACAAAAGTACTAAAAGAACAATTTCCATCATTTGCAATTGATTTTGCAAAAACTGGATTTGAAGCCTTGAATTATTTGCTTGAAAAAAAACTCCTTCGGTTATTATCACTTACCACAATATGTCCTTAATGAGCGGTGTTCAACTTGTTTCATCCTTAAGAAAAAATCAGCATAATAAAGTAGACGTAATTGTTTTAGTAGATAAAATTACAGACGAAGAAAAGTTAGAATACAAAAAATATAAGGTCACAAATTTTGTTAATTTTAATTCTTCGCCAATAGAAATTGCCGAAGTACTAGCTAGTTTAATATCCTAATCCCACTCACAAGTGTAATATTTTATATATTTTTAAAAGTGTAAATTTTTTAATCAATCGGAAGGAAATATAATTGGAAAATTCTGAAATTTCAGATAACCGACATTGGTATGCACTTTATTCAAAACCCCGTCATGAATTCAAAGCCGAAATTCAGTTGCAAAACGCAGGAATTGAATATTACTTGCCCAAAATTACGAGAATAAAACAATGGAGCGATAGAAAGAAAAAAGTAGTAGAACCTTTATTCAGTGGTTATATTTTTATTAGAGGTAATGAAAAAGATAGATTAACAGCACTTGAACAGTATGCAATTGTCCGAACAATATTTTTCAAAGGTCAGCCGGCAATTGTGCCAGATTGGCAAATTGAAAATCTGCAAAAAATGTTAGAAAAAGGTGAGGATATATCTGTTTCTGATAAAATCGCAGTAGGTAGTAAGGTTAAAATTATATCCGGTCCATTTAAAGATGTTGAAGGAATTGTTTATGAGAATAAAAATCAAGAAAAAATGCTTGCAATTACTATTGATCTTTTAAGAAGAAGTGTGATTGTTAGAATTCCGGCAGATAGTATAATTGAGCAAAAATAAAATGGATTTGAAATGAATAATCAGTCAAAATTGGCAAACTTAAAAACTAAAGATAAAATTGAACACTTTTTACTTTTAACAAACTTTGCAGTTAAAACCACAAAAGCCGGAAAGGAATTTTTAGACTTAGAATTGCGAGATGAAAGTGTTTCTCTTAATGCAAAAATGTGGGATAATTTTCAATCGTTTATAAATGATGCAAAGTCCGGCTCGGTAGTAAAAGTATTGGGCATGATGGACGAGTTTAATAATGTTCCGCAAATTAAAATTGAGAAAATTAGAAGCACAAATGAAAAAGATGAAATTACACCTGAAGACTTTTTGCCCAAATCTGAAAGACCTTTAGCCGAAATGAAGGATGAATTGGAGCTTTATATTAATTCAATTCAATCGAAAAATTTAAAGCAGCTAATTCAAAATATTTTTACAGAATCGAACTTTAATAAATATATAAAAGTGCCGGCTGGAAAAGCTTGGCATCATGCATACATTGGCGGATTACTTGAGCATACATTAGAAATTATTAAAATTTGTGATTTAATGTGCAGAATTCATCCGGATGTAAATAGGGATTTATTGTTGACCGGAGCAATACTCCATGATTTTGGCAAAATTGAAGAACTTGATTTCTCAGGCGGATTTGATTATACAGATAAAGGAAAATTATTAGGCCACATTGTAATTATTGCAAACATAATTGAGAGAGAAGCTAATAAAATCAAGGGTTTAACGGAAGAAATTAAAAATCAATTAATTCATCTTGTGTTAAGTCACCAAGGAAGGTTAGAATATGCTTCTCCTGTAACTCCAAAAACTGTGGAAGCAATTATTCTTTATCACGCTGATGAATTAAGTGCAAAAACAAATGCTTACAAGATCGCCATTGCTGCCGAAAAAGATACAGGTAATATTTGGACAAGATATTTGCCTCTTGCAGAAACATCTTTATTTATAACTGGTAATGCAGAAAAGAAAGATGATTTCAAAGAGACTCTTTTCTAAATCATTTACGAGTTGAATATGGAATTCAAGCCCGATTTTATTGATAGACTAAATAAAGCCAAATCACTTTTGTTTTTTACTGGCGCAGGAATTTCTGCTGAAAGCGGAATAGCGACTTTTAGAGGAAAAGACGGATTGTGGAGTAAGCTAAAACCAGAAGAACTTGCAAGTTTCAGCGCCTTTATGAAAAATCCCGATATGGTTTGGGAATGGTACCAATACAGAAGAGAGATTGTCGAGAAAGCCAAGCCTAATAAGGGACATTTGGCAATTGCTGAGTTTGAAAAATTTTATGATGTAAACGTTGTAACTCAAAATGTAGATGATCTACATGCAAGAGCAGGCAGCACAAATATTGATGAACTTCACGGAAGTATTGTTAGAAATTTTTGCGTTGATTGTAAAACTTTTTATAATCACCAAGAATTTAAGTTTGATAAAAAAGTTCCGCGTTGTGAAAAATGTAATGGAATGATTAGACCGGATGTTGTTTGGTTTGGAGAAAATTTAAGAGGCAATGCTTTTCCAAACGGAGAGCAAAAGGCTAAAGAATGTGATATTTGTTTTATTGTTGGAACCTCTGCGATTGTTTATCCAGCTGCTTATATACCAATCACTGCAAAGCAATATGGCGCTTACTTAGTGGAGATAAACATTGAACCAACAGAAATATCCTATCAAGTTGATTATTCAATTCTGGGAAAGTCTGGTGAAATATTACCGGAGATTTTTGAGTTGGCTGCCAATCTTAAAACAAAAAAGCAACCAAACATATTTTAATCGTGCTGACTATAATCAATTAAAGAAACTTCTTCCTCAGCATATGTGTTTTCCGTTTCGCACACTCTAACCTTTATTTTAGTAATATTTGGCGGTAATTTTTCAGCTTTGATTTTGTTTAAAAAATAATGGCAAAGATTTTCTGCGGTTGATTCAAAATCTACAATAACATGGGCAGAGTTCAATTTTTGAATTGCCTCTTTTAGTTCCAAATCTTTGCTGCTAATAATTACTGAGTGATCTAACTCATCAACAAGCGGAGCAATAATTTCCTTTACATCAAAGTAATCTAAAACCATTCCTTCTTCAGTTATGCCGCCGCTAAACTCAACAATTAATTTGTATGAATGTCCATGAAGATTATAACATTTGCCTTTGTGGCATTGTAATCTGTGGCCCATTTCCCATCTAAATTCTTTTGCTATTTTCATACGCCTTTTTTATCCGGTTCCCAAATATGTTTATGTAATTGAATTTGAAATCTTACTTTTAAATTATCTTCCAAAATCCATTCTGATAAAGTTCTATACTCTAATTTGCCAAAAACTGTCGAAAAAATCACTTCACATTTTTTACTTAAATTATTTTCCTCAATTAACTTTTTAGACCACTCATAATCTTCTCTATTTCCTATTACAAATTTTACTTCATCAATTGGTTTTAGAAATTTAATATTTTCATAATAATTTTTCTTTTCCATTTTACTGGAAGGGCATTTAAAATCTAAAATAGTTTTAACTCTTTTATCAACTTTTTCAATTGATAAACTTCCACCAGTTTCTAACATTACTTCGTAACCATTCTCACAAAGTTTTGTTAATAAATCAAAACATTCGTGTTGCATCAAAGGTTCGCCGCCAGTTACTTCAACTAAACTGCAATTATATTTTTTTATTTCGGCTAAAATTTCTTCAACTGAAAAATCTTTACCATCATAAAAAGCATATTCAGTATCACAATAGCTGCATCTCAAATTGCAATATGTCAATCTGATAAAAATACAAGGCAGACCAGCTTTTGTTCCTTCGCCTTGAATGGAATAGAAAAATTCGTTTATTTTAATCAATTTTACTCTTTCTAAAGATTTTAAATGCAAAAATAAGAAGAAAATAGGAGTTATAGAACATTTTAAAGTTGCAGAAGAAAAATAAATTTTCTAATTTACCTTTCTGAAAAATTTTAAAAAGGTTGGAAATGGCTAATCATAAATCAGCTAAAAAAAGAGCGAAAACAAGTGAAAAAAGAAGAGTAAGAAATAAGGCTTCTTTATCAAAAGTTAAAACAGTGGTTAAGAATGTGCTAGATTCAAAAGATAAAGAATCTGCAGACGTTAAATTGAAAGAAGCGGTTTCGTATTTAGATAGAATTGCAACTAAAGGCACAATTCATAAAAATAATGTTGCAAGAAAAAAAGCAAGATTAACAAAGTTTGTTAATGCCTTAGCTAAATAATTTTTAGATTCTAGATTAAGATAAAGTTAAGCGATTTTGCAAAAGCAAAATCGCTTTTTTTATTTTATAAATCGTCAATTGCATCAATACCTTCAGGCATCGGAAGAAAGAATTTTATATCTTGAACTTTACCATCTTTTCTAATTAACTTATCTACTTTCTTTTTAATGATCACACTGTGTTCTATAAATAAGTCATCATCTATTATTGAACCAAAAATATAACTTGTTCCTTTAACTGTTACATTTTTGCCAATTAAAGTTGGGAAATCATCACTTCCAGTAATATTTACACTTGATTCAATTCTAGAGTTTTCGCCAATTGTAATGTTCCCTTTTACAATATCATTCCAAAGAATTTCCACACCATTTTTTAATTCTAATTTTTGACCTGGAAAGCATGAGAGGTGAACATTTTCTCCAATTGTAACATTTTGCCCAAGTAAAACATTTCCATCAATGTAAACATTTTTTCTAAATTTAATATTATAATTTAGTTTCACACCTTCGCCAACGTAAACACCTTTCCCAATTTTAATGTCTAAGGGATTGCCTTTTTTATCAGCTTGAATAATTTCTTTCATTACATCATCTGCAATAAAAAAGTCTTCAGGATCATCAATCTCAATTATATCTTTTATTTGTTCATAAACATTTTTTCTTGCAATAGCTTCCATTTCTTTCAGCACTGATTTATTATTAAATCCCATAATAACATGCTGCTGTTTTGCGCTAACTGCACTAACAGATAATTTGTTTTGATTGAACAAAGCAATTAAATCAGTAATATATATTTCACCTTGTACGTTATCGCTTTTAATTTTATTAATTAATTTTACCAAATAATTAAATTTAAAAGCAAAAACTCCTGAGTTAAATTCATTATTTCTGATTAATTCTTCACGGGTATAACTATAATTTTTACCATTAAATTTTCTTACATAAGGTATCTTTTCATCCAAACTTAGTATGTCTTTATACTCAATAATTTCAATTACTTTACCGGCATCTGGCCCAGATGGTTTTCCACTATCATCAACTGGTTTTACTCTTATGATTCTTCCATAACTATTCTCGTAAGGGTTGCCTTCATACATTCCAGTTAAAACCATCATATCAGTTTTGGATTTTACAAATTCACGCTTAAACATTTTCATTGTTAAATCATCAATCAATCCCATATCGCCAGGAAGAATGTAAACAATACCTTTATATTTTTTTGGATTTATTTTCTTCAATGCAATTTGAACTGCGTGGCCAGTTCCATGCTGCTCTTCTTGGAATGCAAATAGGTTATTATTTTTATTCCCAATTACTTGAATAACATCTTCGGCTTTTATTCCAGTAACGATTATACTGTTAAATTTCGGAAGCCCTTTTTGGCAAGCTTCGAAAACTCTTTGAACAGTTGGTTTTCCCCAAATTTTATGTAGCATTTTAGATGTTTGTGATTTTATCCTTTTTCCGTGACCGGCAGCTAATATAATAGCTGTTTCCGAATTTTTATAATTAAAATCTGATGAGTATTTGTTGATTAAATCTGTAACTACTTTTTTTCTTTGTTGAGACATTCTTTCTCCAGAAGTTTTTTACGTAAGTTTTTAATTTTTATGAGGGCTAATAAATAGGACTTGGTTTCTAATTCAAAATTTATTTAGTTTTTTTATTTTCAATTGCTAGCGAAATTTCTCTAATTCTGTTATCAAACTTTTCGCTAAGTTCTGGTTTTACTATTTTCAGTTTTTCATAAATATCTAACGCTTCTTTATAATTCCCTTGTGATGCATAAATTTCTGCAAGTGTTTCTGTAACTATGGGTTTTACTTTTTTAAGCTCGTTTATTTTGGGTTCGTCTGTTTCTTTATCTAAGAAATCGAAATCATTTTTTTTTTCGGAAATAGTTTTATCAATGATTGGATTATCTAAAATATTTTCACCAGTATTATCCATGGTTAGGTCAATGCCTTCTTTTTTCAATTTTATTCTTTCTATTTCTTTAAGATAAAAATCAAATGTGCTTTTTTCGTTTAAGAGATTATCGCCTTTAATAATATTTTCTTTAGCAAGTTCAAATTGATTTTTATGGGCAAGGGCTATACCGTTAAGGAAATAAACCGTTGGATGATATGGATATTTATTTGCTGCAGCTTCTAATAATTTTAAAGCTCCCTCATAATTTTTATTATCAAGCTCTTTAGATGCTTCATATGTTATAAGTGGGGAATCTTTGTTAAACTCATAAACAAGAGCAAATTTATCCATTGTAAAAGTTAGCCTTTTTTCTCTAAAGTATGTTTGATTGACATAGCAGCAACCGATGAAAATCCCAAGAAAAACATTAAGTGGAACGGAAGAGCTGCAATTTCTAAAAAATAGATAGAAGCGAAAACACCGATTAGACAGTACACTGCTAAAATAATTTCTACCATAACAGTTGAATTAATTTTATACAGAGCATTGTAAGTAGAATTTTTAATTACTTCATCTGATTTTTGAACAATTTTAAATTTTGGAGTTCTAACAAATTCACTTTTTCTATTCATTAAACCTTCAAAAACCGCTCTGGAATTGTTAACTGCAAATCCCATACTTCCGGCCATAAAAATTGGGAAAAGGGTCATCCTTTTTCTCCAATCATTATAAACATCTTTTTGTGCATAAAGGTAAAATAAAAATGAACTAATAAATGCTAAAACAAAAACAGACATTATATTGAAAAACATTGTGTAAGGTCCGCTATTTTTAATAAAGACTAGCGGCACATTTAGAATTCCGGCAAAAAGTATAAAAGGAAATACAATATTGTTTGTCAAATGGAAAGTTGATTGCAGTTTAATTCTTAAAGGAATTTTAGAACGCCAAACTGATGGTAATATTTTTTTTGCGGTTTCAATTGCGCCTTTTGTCCACCTAAATTGTTGAGCTTTAAGGGCATTCATTTCTGCAGGAAGTTCAGCGGGAGTTGTAAAATCTCTTAAGTAGACAAATTTCCATCCTTTTAGTTGGGCTCTGTAACTTAAATCCAAATCTTCGGTAATTGTATCGTCTTGCCAGTTGCCCGCATTTTCAATACATTCTTTTCTCCAAACTCCACCAGTTCCATTAAAGTTTATAAAAAATCCAGCTCTATTTCTGATTGGCTGTTCCATTACAAAATGTCCGTTTAAAGCCAAAGCCTGAATCTTAGTTAGAATGCTATAATCTTCGTTCAAATGTTCCCAGCGAGATTGCACCATTCCAATTTTTGGATTTATGAAATAACCTAAAGTCTTTTTAAGAAAATCTGTAGAGGGAACAAAATCCGCATCAAAAATTGCAATAAGTTCTCCTGTTGCTTTTTGTAAACCTTCCTTAAGAGCACCGGCTTTATAACCCTTTCTATTTTCCCTTCTTATTTGGGTAATATCAAATCCTTCAAGTTTCTTTTTATTAACAATATTTTTTACAATATCTGTAGTTATATCAGTTGAATCATCAAGAACTTGAATTTCCATTAAATCTTTTGGATAATCAATTTTGCATACTGAGTCTATTAAACGCTCAGCCACATATTGTTCATTGTAAAGCGGAAGTTGGATTGTAACTTTTTTATTATACTCCAATACTTCGTCAAAGCTTGGAATATTTTTGATATATTTTCTGTGATAGAAAAGCATAATAATTCCATGACTCGCAAAAACTAATAGCACAGTCATAGTTAAAATATAAGTAATAAGAATTATTTCATCTAAAATCATTTTGGATTTCCTTGTAAGGTTATTTCCCTTTCTAAAATTGTTATTAAATAAACTATTTAAATATTAACTGAAAAAAGAGTAACGGTAAATATACACATATTTATAAGATTGTACAATAATTACCAGTCGGATACAACAGCAAGCAGAATGTCTTCGGTTATTTTATCAATAGCAGTTTGAATTGCATTACTTCTATTAGTTGGGATATCACCTTCAGTTGAATAATCACCATAATTTGAGAAACTTTTATCAAAAACGGTTTTTTTCATAACAAAATCTTTGTAAACAACTCTGGCATTAATTGTTATTCTTCGTGAAGAAACATTTTCGCCGCCTTGAATTGTAACGGGTGAATCTGGAAGTGAATTTATGGTGCAATCTAGCAAAGCATCTGCTTTTGATTTATCAGTTACTGCAAGAGAATTATCACTGATAAATTGCTCAATCAATGAGCTTGTAAAATTATCAGCCATATTTGGTTCACCGGAACCACTTTTATCAACGCAAAATGGAATAGCAATACTCTTTAGATGATTTGGAACTGAAGAACCGGTAAAAGAATAGGCGCAGCCAAATAAAAAAATTAGAGGAAAAGTTAAAAAATATTGAAAATATCTGGTTTTAATTCTTATCATATCTAAATAAAATGTTTTTAGAAATATAATAACTTTAAACAAATTATTTTGTGATTTAGTTGCAAATTATGGAAACTGGTTTATGCATGTTAGAAACCCGATACTGTGCAATAAATAAGTTTTCAGTGAACTTCAAAGCCCAAACTCTTTAATCTTTCTATAAAGAGTTCGTTCGCTAATTCCCAATAAGTTTGCTGCTTTACGTTTGCTATCTTTTGTAAAAATTAAAGCTCTTTTTATCGCGTCTCTTTCAAGTTTATCAATTGGAATAATTTCATCTAAACCATAATTATTTTCTTCTGTTTTTTCTGAAACATTTGTTAAATAGGCAAGATTTTTAAGCTCATTAAGATCCTTTTTTATTTCAATTAGTGCACCCAAAATCATTTCGCGATCCAAAGCTTCATTTGATCTTTGAAGGTGAATTGGTAGATTTCTATTTTCTGCTTTTGGGGTTGGATATGAAAGTAAATTAATAAAAGATTCTCTATTAAGAATTCCGGTTTTACTTAATGCAATTGCAGTTTCAAGTACATTTTTTAATTCTCTAATATTACCAGGCCAGTCATAATCATTTAATAAGTTCAAGGCTTCATTGTTAATTTTAGGAACCTCAACTCGATTTTGGTTTGAATAACTGTTTAAAAAATGATTTACTAAAAGCGAAATATCTTCCTTCCTTTCGCGCAAGGGTGGAATAAAAAGTGTTACAGCTTTTAATCGGAAATATAAATCCTTTCTAAATTTTTTCGCATCAACTTCGGTTTGTAAATCTTTGTTTGTTGCGGCAATAATTCTAACATCAACAGTTTTCGAAATTTCGCTTCCCAAAGGCAGCAGTTCTCCGGTTTCTAAAACGCGCAATAATTTTACTTGAGTTGTTAAGGGCATTTCAGCAATTTCATCAAGGAATAAAGTACCTTTATCTGCCATTTCAAAGTAACCTCTTCTATCGTCAATTGCTCCAGTAAAAGAACCTTTCTTATGACCAAAAAGTTCACTTTCTAAAATGCCTTCCGGAATAGCACCACAATTTACACTTACTAATTTTTTGTTTGCGCGTTTGCTACTCTCATGAACTGCACGAGCAAATACTTCTTTACCAACTCCGCTTTCTCCGTAAATCAAAACTGAAATATCAGATTGTGCAACTTGAATTGTAATATCAATTAAATCTTTAATTTGTTTGGATTTACCAATTATTCCAAAATTTTCCATAGTAGTTCTGTATGACAAAATGACAAAAGATATTTATTTGTAAACGTAAAAAAGATAATTCTTGATTCAAAATCAATGAAAAACCATTAAAATTGAAAAATATTTTTTAAATCATCCTTTTTTGCTTTGAAACTTAATCTGACATTTTGATAGAATTATAAAATGTTAAAAATAAATTATCACCTTTAGTCCTTTTTCTTGCGTTAATCTATAGGAGAACAATTTTATAAAGAAAATGATGGGGAGCAAAAATGAAAAACATTTCACAAATACTTTCATTAATTTTTTTATTAATATTGACGAATAATGCTTTCAGTCAAGATTTGTCACATTACTTACCAGAAAATCCAGAATCATTTCAAAAATATGAAAATGATATTTATGAAGAGAGAATCAAGATTTTTGCGATTTCTGATGAACCACTCATACGGGATTTTAGAGTAAATGAGCAAGTTGGAAATTCTGAAAAGCAAGATGTAAAATCGGCAATAGGGGACAATGGAATTTCAATGATTGTCTGGAGCGATTACAGAGAGGGCACATTAAATATTTATGGTCAATTAATTAGCTTAACTGGAGAAATGATTGGTGATAATATAAAAATTAATGAAAATGAGGATGACAATAATTACACTTATCCAAATGTTGCTGTAAATGAAGACAATAATTTTCTAATCGTATGGATTGACGGAAGTTCAGGTTATTCTGTTATGGGTCAATTAATTGATTCGGATGGAAATTTTATTGGAAGCAATTTTATAATTGATGATGAGAATAATAATTCTTATAAACTTTTTACAAGCATTGGTTGTAACGGAAAAGAATTTGCAATAGCATGGGCAGATGCAAGAAATGGTTATACTTATGATATTTATTCCCAAAGATTAAACAAAGATGTAGGCAAAATTGGAGAAAATTTTATTGTTCATTCAGATTCACAAACCGTTTCAAAAACTTACCCTGATATTGCAATTGATAAAAATAATAATTTATTAGTTACGTGGAATTCTATTATTGAAGGTTCATACACAACCTTTGCAAGTTTAGTAGATACCTCAGGTAAAATTATTTCCTCAAGTTTTCAATTAAATGATTCAACTTCAGTAGGGGCGAGTAATTATTACCCTAAAGTAGCTCCAACTGATTCTGGTTTTGTTGCAGTTTGGTATAGATACAATGCCGGGACTTATGATATTCTTGGACAATTTGTCAATTCATCAGGAACAAAAATAGATTCAAATATAATTATAAACGATTCGGATATTGGCAGTCGTAATTCTCCAACAATCGCTTCTGATTCAA